>JANXBW010000009.1:47011-155895 GCA_025060325.1 Thermoguttaceae bacterium | reverse complement strand
CGGAGCGAGCACGGCCGGGCTATGGGCGCTTGTATTGGGCACCCGTCTCGATCCCTTTTTCGTCAGGGCAGTGAATCGGAGAATGGGTTGACCCCGACGAGGGCCGTATACACCATGGATGGCAGTCTCGATCCCTTTTTCGTCAGGGCAGTGAATCGGAGCTACCGCTTTTTGGGGCTCTCTCCTGACCCAGACGACCTTCGGGTCTCGATCCCTTTTTCGTCAGGGCAGTGAATCGGAGAGCCGGCCTCGTAAGTCCTTGAAAAATCACAACTTACAAAGCCAAAACTTCCGGACCCCCCAGTTGGGGGATGGACTTCGTCCACAAATGGCACGTTAAACTGGGTAAAATTCCGCCACAAACCCATACCACACCTCAACTTACATCTTCCGGAAAAGGTCCCCCCTTTTCCACCCATTTTTATCCTTCGCCAAAGGGGTTTAAAGCCCCCTATATCGGGGTATTGTAACAGCTCCTTAATCCCAATACTGACCTTTCCCACTGGCTGCCCCCTCAGCTTCCCTTAGCCAACCAAATTGTCAAAGACGGCTCACAAACTTGCGATCAGTTTAATCCATTTCCCCCCGTTGTCAACCCCCCGGGCCTCGCCCCCACAGCACACTCCTGCCCCACTTCCCGCCCACCCCCGGCCCACACCAGGCCTTTAAAGAATAATCACCGATGGCCTTTCGAAAGCAGGGGCCCCCTCTTGCGTGCCCATCCTCCGCACCTTCTGCCGACACGAGCGACACAAGGGATAAAACCGCACCTCCCCCACCCCCTCGGCCAAAAGCGGCGCAAGCCTTGCCTCCAGCACCTCCCAGTCCTCCTCCCTTAGCCACAGCTCAAACACCGACTCCTGCACCCGCACACCAAAATCATCCAGCACCCGGGCTACCCGCTCCCGCCGCCGATCGTCGCCCGGGGTGGCGTGTTGGCGGCCAATCAGTTGGCCCGCCCGTTGGTTTGCTCAACGGCGTGAGTCGGCGGCTGGGGGCTGGGCGGCCAGGGAGCCTCCGAGGCAGCGGTGCGGAGTTGACGCTCCCGGTCCGGATCCAGGCCGTGCCGCATGGCCATCGTTTGCGGGGACATGGCGCCAGCGCGGACGAGGATCCAATCGGCCTGGGCTTCTTTGAGGCGGTCGCGGACAGCCAGGGAAGGCGGGATAGCCTGAACATCGATGTCCCGCAGGACCGGGGAGGGGATTTGGCCCAAGGAGGCGGCGGTCTCCAGGACGCGCCACATCACGTGGAGATCTTCTTCGATAAGCTCCTGCTGGAGCCGCTGGAACATTTTGACGGCCGGTCCTTCGGCGACCATGGTGGAGGCGTAGTTGGCGTTGGAAGCGTCGCTTGTGAGCATGAATTCCGGCATCACCAGCCGCGAGGCGATGGCGCGGAGCTCGGCCTGGAGGATGGCGACAAAGCGGGCGGCGTCGATGCCGGCGGCGGGGAACTCGTATTCAGTTCCGGCGTAGACATCCAAGATGGTCCCGGGGGCAAAACGCCGCAGGAGGTTGGCCGGACCAGGGTAAGGGCATTGGGTGGACTGGGGCTGGCGTTTGAGGAAGTCCTCGACCGCTGGCCAAGCTAAGTGGGTGTGACGACGAATGAGGGCGATGGCAGACTGGATTTCGGCCACGGCACACATGTTGCGAAGGAGCTTTTCGGCGCGGCGGAGATTCTTGCGGACCGGATAAAACAGGGGCAGGCCACGCTTGACGTTAAAGTCCACATTGGCCTTGCGATGCTGGATGTGGGAGGCGGGGACGAATTCCCCGTCGACGAAATAGCCGAGGACGGATTCGACATCATGGAGGCGAGTGAGGATGCCGAAGGAAGCGGCGGGGTCGTGGCGATACGCTTCTGGCGTGTAAACTTGTTCAGGTTCGATAAAGCGGACAAGCAGCGTGCCCTCGGGATCGGGGAGGAAACGGAGGAAGACCTCGCCATCGCGATCGCGGCGGCGGACGATTTCCTGTTGACGGCGGTGCCACATGTTTCGGCGGAGAAAGCGGGAGAGGATTTCCTGGATCTGCCAGAGGAGAGACTCGGGGACGTGTCGGCCGGGTTTGGGCGTGACGCGGTAGCCATGACCTGTGCCAACGATGTAGCTAATGCGGTTTTCGTGGCCGTTGATGGCAAACTCGTTTTCCACGGCAAGCGCGCGACATTGGAGGCGGATGTGGGCAAGCTCGGCCTCGGTCCGATAAGGCAGACCGCGCTGGGAGCCTGGCGGGGCAGGCGAGTCAAGCGGTAGCCAGCGCTGGCCATCGCTGTCGACGTAAGGATCCTCGCAATCAGGGAACTGATCGTGGAGAGTTTCGAGCATCCGAGCGATCGCCTGCCGATAACTTTGCCACAGGCGGGCAAGCTGGGCGTCGGGTTCCGGGGCAGGCGGGGGTGTTCCCAGAGCATTTTCGGAATCATCGCCAGTGGGCTTTGCGGGGGAAGGAGCATCGTGTGGCGTCATTGGGGGTTCCTCCTTTTGTGCCTGAGCAAAAGCCAAATGATTGAAAGAGACTCGTTTGTGGGCGGAAGTCCGGCGGGGCAGAGCGTAGTTGCGTGTGGCCGGGGCTAGGGAGGATGGACGAACGACGGAGGAGCTAGGCGAAGGTAGTCTTCAGCCACGCGGACAGCCATGGCCAGGGCGTCCGGCCCGTCGTCGGCATCGGCAAAAGGAAATTGCCGCAGCTGGTCCACAAGGAGCTTGGTGGAGGGACACTGCGAGCGAAAGCGGATCCGCCCGGCGGCTAAATAAGGTCCCAGACGGCGGATGCGGAGGTGTTTACTTATCTGGTGGTTCACCAAGAGAGGGGCTGGGGGAATGACACCCTGCCGGCGGAACTCCTGGTAGAAGGCATCGGCCAACAGGGAGCGAAAGAGATTGGCTTCGATGACAAAAAGATGGGGAAGATGTTGCCGGTAAAGCCGGACGCCGTCGGCAAGCATCTGGGGAAGGGGCCGGCGGGCCAGATCGGCCTGGACGTAAAAAAGTCCCTCCTCGGTGACAGCCAGCAGGATATAGGCCGAGTAATCGCTGCGGCGAGGGGAAAGACCTTCGCTGGGATCCAGAGCAAGAATCTTCAACCGGACAGAAGCGGGCCAGGTGTCGAAGAAGATGTCGGCGTGGAAGTATTCGGCGGGCCATTCGCACAGTTGGGGGAGGACTGGTCGGTTTTGTTTTTCGCGATCGAAGGCGGCGGGGCCTAGCTCCGCTCGTTGACACATGAGGGAGTAAAGATCCTCGCGCTGGGGCCACAGGACCGAGGCGCCGGCGTCCATTTCCGCCTGGTGGGCCAGATAAAAGGCGCGGGCCTTGGCGGCCGCAGCGGGGTCGTTGGGCGCTGTGTAGATTTTCTCCCACTGCTGCCAAAGATCCATGCGGAGCGGCCAGGACTGAATAGCCCGAAAGACCTTGGAGCGCCAGCCAGGCCGGGTGAGGAGCTCCAGGGCGAGTGCTTCCGGGTGGAGAGCGGTGGCCAAATGGATCACATTGGTGCGTGGACTCCCGGCGGGCAGGAGAGTAGCGAAGAACCATTGTCGGGTGCGATCGCGACCTTCGGGAGTCAGGACGTGGCGATCGTTTTGGATGTCGTCGCAGATAATCAACGATGGACGATGGGCAAGCCGACGCTTCCCCCGCAGCGCTTGAAGAACGCCGAGCCCTTCGAGGGTCACGCCATTTTTGAGGACGACAAAGCCGGCCCGCCACACCGGGCCGCGACCAGCAGCCTGGGGATAGTCGTCAAGAAGCTGGGGGTTGGTGGTCAGCTCGTGCTTGACGTGTTCAAGATGGGCCCAGGCTTGGCGCCGGGTTTCGCTGACAATCCAGATGTAGCTTTCCTTTTGGTGGAGAGCTAGCCACAGGGGAAAGGCGAAGGTGGCCAAGGTGGACTTAGCACTCCCGCGGGGAGCCAAGACATTCAGCCGCGATCCGCGATGGTCAACAAGCCACAGGAGCTGGGCAGCAAGCCAGCGGTGCATGGGGCTGGGGGGCAGGGAGAAGGCTTCCGGCAGATAATGCCCGGCCCAGGCGAGGAGATCGTGGCAGCGAGGCGGCGGTTGCTGGCGGCGACGTTTGGCGGCATGGGCAGCGGCCAGCTCGCTGCGAAGCTTCTCCCACAGGACAGGGCCGGTCCCGGCACGCAGGTACGGTTCCCAACTTGGCCAAGTGGGGGCATCAACTTTCATCGCTAAGGCTCCGCCAGTTATTGACACCAAGAAAGGTCTGCCAGCGGGGGATGAGCTTCTGGGCGGGGGCGAGAACTTCCTCCACATGGCGGCGGGCCTGGCTGGCTAGGTAAAGGCGAAGCTCTTCGTCCACAAGTTGGCGAAGACAGTCGACAAGCTCGGCTGTTGTGCGAAAGAGAAGTCCGGTACGGCCGTGGTCGATCATCTCCGGCCAACCGCCGGAAGCGGGGGCGACAATAGGGACGCCGGCGGCCATGGCCTCCAGAGCAATCCGCGGCCAGTTTTCGATGGCCGAGCCTCCCCACCCCAAAAGCACATGAAGCGAGGCGTAAAATTGCTGGGCCGGTATAGCGCCTGGGGGGAAGACCTCCGCCCAGGGAGGTGGCGGGCCCACGTGCTGGGCGATCCGCGGCGACCAACCCATAAGCCGACAGCGAAGGGCAAGCCGCGTCTGGGCAAGAGTCGTCCACAGCTCCTGAGGCCATTTGGCCGGATCAGGCCGGCACAGGCGACCAACAACAAGTGGTTCGTCCGGTCGCCGGGGAAGAAAACAAAACGGCATTTCGTCCACAAAAAATGCACCGGGGATATGGTGGCAGCGGGTGCGGTCCACACCCCAAGCGGCTAGCTGCGGCAAAAGGGTCCGTAGTTGAAAGCGACTTTGAAAAAGATAGCCGTCCATCGGACCATGTTGACGATAGAAGCGGAGCTCGGCCGGAAAGAGCCAGTTCATGCATCCGGCCCAAAGCAGCCGACAGCCGGCCTGGCGAAGGACCGGGGCAAGTTGCAAAAACTCCCGATGACAAAAGGCAATGGCCGTCCGGCCGCGGATTTCCGGGTATTCGTCGAGCACACTGTGTCGCCAAATGAGCGTCCGGACGCCAAGCTTGTTTACTTTGCCCTGCCACCGTGCCGGCGGGGGTGCCGAGACAACACAGCTGACGCTTAGCCCCATCAGCCGCCAAAGGCGGAGGGTGTGCCAAAGCTCGGTGCTGGCACCACCAATCTCGGCAGGATAACCAAAGACATAAAGGCCAAATTGTGGGCAATTTGTCTCGTCCACAGCGGGAAGAAGTAAGCGCTCCGTTTTTAAAAACGCTGCCAATTGGTCAAACCTAGGGGCCTTAGGCTAGAGGCCGGCTAAATCCAGTAAAAGCTGAAAGTCGGCCGATGCGTAAAGGGTTTGTCCGGCGGCCAAGGGGCGTTCCCAGCGACCGGTATCGGGGCGGAAAAGATGGTTCCAGCCGACAGGCTGACCGGCTTGCCATAAACATCTTTCCACCAGGTGGCAGCGAAGCTCCCAGTGTCTGGCGGTTGGCCCGCTTGCGGCCCAAAGCGGCTTGCCTTCCAGCCCCACAAGGAGCACAGTTTCCGGCGGAAAGCCGAGGAACGTCCGTCCGTTTACTTTGCCGCGCATTTCGCCCAGGAGATCCCAAGGCGGCTCCAGCGGCAGGCGAATCGTCACCAGATACTCACAAACAGGAATCTCAACGGCCAGGGGCACATCGGGCGGAAGGGGCAGCTGAGCCGGTCCCGGCCAGTGCCACCCCTGTGGGGAAACAAAGAGGCGAACAAGCTGCGGCTTTTGCTCGACCAGGTGTACATCCCCCGGCAGGGGCTGCCGCCCAGGGGCCAAAGCGGTCGTAGCGGGGAGGTGGTAGTCCACCTCGGCCTGGACAAAAGGCCCGGCAGGCGATGGTCCCTCAGGTGTTGTTGATAAAGAGGGCTCGTCTGTTACCGGCATAAAGCGGATGGCCACCGGGTACGGCTCGGGGAGGCTTGAGGCCGGGTCCTTCCCGGAGCGAGGTCCCCAAAGCGCGTGCACAAATTCCTGGCGTTTGGGCCAAGCGACAAGGAACCGTCGCCGCACACGAAGCCCGTCGGAGCTCCACTCCTCGGTGGATGAACCAACTAATTCCGTAAACGAAAACACAGGTGGTCCTCCGGGATGTCCAAGTGGCGATGGTGCCTGTGGCTGGAGCCGACCCCCTGAGGAAAGCCCCTGCGGGGGGCCAAGCGGGGCGGACTTTCACGGCTTGCCGGGGAGCTACTTCGGCCCAAACCCAAAGTGGGCAGAGCTTGCTAACTGCTCGCCGGGTAAGCTCCCCCAACCGAGTACGTCAAGTGACTACGACCAAAAACTTTCGTCATCAGAGCTTGAGCTTTCCCAGCTGGAACTAGGCGCGGAAGACTCCCCGCCGGAAGTTCCGCCGGAAAAGCTTGAAGAACTTTGGCCAGAGCTGGAAGAAGACCCTTCCAGGTCGGAGGGGGATTGGCTCCCACTGGCGCTACCGCCTGAGGGCGAAGACCCAGCTGCCGCTACGGTGCCAAGGAGGGCAAGTTCGTACACAACTTTACCGCCGATTGCCGAAAGAACGATAGCTGCCTGGTGGGGCCTCACCGGCCAACCGGCACCCGGATAGGCCAGGATAAGCGGCGAGCCAGGGGGGAGGAGAAGGGCCGAGCCGCTTGACCACGGGCCTATCCACCCGTTTTCCGGAGCTTGCGCGATGTGCAGCTGGCCTTGGCTTTCCCTCTTGTTGACAATCCACAGTAGTTTTATTTGGCTAAAGGAAAGGTAAATAAGCCGGCCGAACACTTCCCGCGGCAAAAGATCAAGCTCCCATAGCTGCGATTGCCCGGCCGACAATTGCCCGGAGTCAACAACCCACATGCCATCTGCCGAGGATGGCTCCATCGGCCAGTAATACCGGAGGCTATAGCTATCCACGAAGGCGGAAGCGGACGTTTTCTGCTCCCAACGGGCACAAAGCTGGCAAAAGACCGTGCCACCCAAGGAAAGCGACATCGTCAACAGTCCTTCAAGTCCTATCCCCAAAAGTTACAAAGACCACAGCGACACAGCCAAAAGTTTTTTGCCACATGCCGGGGTGAGGGATGTGGTCCTCGATCCGCTCGACAGTAAACCCCAGGAGGTATTTGTCCGCGGCAAGGGGCTGCCTCCATGAGTCGTAAACACGCGGCAGCACTTCCGCCAAGCCGGCAAGCCGATGGTGATCTTCATCAACAAAGCGAAGGTGTACCAGGATCCGATAAAGGTAGCCGGCAGTGGTGCGGAGGGAAAGCTGTTGGCCTCCGCATTCAAGGACACCATAAGGCGGTTTACCCCAGGGTGTTCCGACGGTCAGACGCTGTGGCGAAAGAAGCTGACAGAGAGCCGGGGCACTTTGCCAACGGGTTAAAAAGGCGGTTAGAAGCTCCTGCATGGCGCGGTCTCTTTTCCGGGTGTTTTCTGCGACATGCCCCTCGTAAAACCAGGCACGGTTTGACGGCAGCTAGCCGTCGGGGTCGGCCTCGATGGCTTCCACCCAGGGCAAGCTGTCAACACGATCGGCGCGGTGGACAGAAAGGACCTGAAGGATGCGACCGGCCGGGGTACAAAGGCGAAGCACATGGTCAACAGGGGGACATTCTTCGAGGATGACGCGGTAGCGACGTTCGTAACTTCGCCTTGTGGGCGAACCAGTGGTTGCTTGCCAAAGGCTGACCGCCGCCCGGAGGCCCGTTTTCCAGGTGTGCCAGCGGCCGACGACCGTGCCGTCAGGCTTTCGCTGCCAGCGGAGGATTTCCACCCTCACGTGCCGATCCAGCCCGTGGGCTAAGACCAGATCGCGGGCATGCACGCGCCAGCGGGTGCCAGCGGCGACAAGCTGGGCAGAAAGCACCGTGAAGCGTCGACCATCCGGAGTGTAGATATGATCACCCGGGGTGGGTGCTAAATCCGCAAGGGCAGGCAGATGACAGACGATTTCCTCGTGGCTGACGGCTCCGGCGGCTTCCTGCCCGGGTCGGTAGCCGGCTGGTCGCACAAGGGCCTGGTCGATCGTCCTTTCCTGACCGGAGGCAACACAGCGGTAGCGGAGGCGCTGCCCTCCGTCGACAATTTCCCAAAAGCGGTCGGTGCCCGGAAATCTGCTCACAAACCCTGCCCCTTTTAGATGCCCTGCTGCCCAAGCAAGTTGGACACACACAAGTTCGGCCAGGAGTTAACCTCATCCAACTAAACAGCCGGCCGGCATATCGGGCATGCCCCCTTGTTTACGTATACGCCTGGCTGGCAAGCTCGGTGTTTTCCAGTGCTGCAAGCTTGCGGTCACACCAATCAAGGAGGCGGCGCAGCTCGCGAAGATACTCCGTCCAGTCGACTTGTTGACCGTCAAGCTCGTAAGTGGGTTTTGGTTGTGCCGTCACCTCTTCTAAAAGTTTGAGCACTTGACTGCGAATACGACGAAGTTGTATACAATCGTCCATAAATTAAGCCCTCAAGTAAACTTGACCTGCTTAACCTAGCGGCACGGGGGTGCCTGCCCAAGCCGCGTGGCGGACGCTTGCCCAACTTGTCAGCTTGAGAAGCCCGTTTGTCCCGCGCCCACTCCGGCCAGGCATGCCCAAGCTTCCAGGGGAAGAAACCTTTCCGCCGCTAAATAGACCATAGGCGAAATCGCACCAAAATCGGTTGGCCTCGGACCGGGTTGAAGCGAACTTCCACCAAGTAGTGCCTCCCTGCATGGGGAAAACACGGGGTGCTTACAGTCTCAAGCACGTGGCGAAAGTTATAACCTACTTCGTCCACGTCCCAGGGAAAATCCCGCCGCAAATGGGGGGAAAGGACTTCGCCTACCGTAAGTGGCCGGTCAACGTGGCCGGTTACCGGCCGGCGGACATCCGGATCATGAGCGTCCAGTTCGTAAACGCTGTAGCTTGCGTTTGAGATATCCTCCGGCCGAAGCACTCGACCATCCTCGCCCACCACGCGGGCAAGGAGGATGGCACTTCCGCCGCGAAAAACCGTGCCGTAAATGTCCCTCGCCTGGGTGTGGGGAAGATCGCTCACAAAAGCCCTCCCTGCCATCCATCGTCGGTTCGCCCGTCCCTTCGGAGTGGCGGGGCAAGCCTAAGGCCTTTTTGCGTTTAGAGCCCCGCTACTTTCCCCGCAGGTGGTGCGAGGTAACGATTTGTCCACAAACTGGGCCACTTACCGCCGCTTGAGCCGCCGGGGCGCTAACTGGCCAGAGAGTACCAGCTTCCACAAGGCCGGTCGGTAAGGAAGGTTCCGGCTCGGGGCCCATGGCCAGGTGGGGCGATCCTGGCCCGATGAGGGCCGGTCCTGCCGCCCAGCCGGGATCCGCGTACGCGGTAAGCTGCCTTCCTCCCAGCAGGTCACGATCCGTTGACAAAAAGGGCCAGGAGGCCTTAAGCTTCGGCCAGCTTACCACAAGTCGGGCATCTACCCCGGCCAAAAGGGCGGCAATTTGGGAGTGGCTGAGGCTTCCCACTCCCAGGGCAAAGTGGGCCACCGCACCGGAGAAACATGCCCCAGGCAAAGCGGAGGAAAGCCGACCCACCGCCAGCGTGTCGACAAATGGGACAGAGACAGTCTTTGTGTTAAAGCTTGAGGCCGAATTGGTCCACACCTCGCGGCGGAAAGTAGCGGGCCATTGTGCCACCACCGGCTGCCAGCGACCTACCGTGAGCGGTATGCCGACCTTGGCTTCTGCCCGACCATGCCACGGGCCTACCGTTGTGGCGGCCACTCGCCTAGTGGCATCTACCAAGAGGGCAAAAAAGGAGGTAGTGGACCGGGCACTCCCCAAAAACAGCACGCATTCTTCTTGATCGGTGGCGGTCGGATAAATCCACAAGCTTACCCAAAAAGGCGGCCCGACCGCCGGAAGTTCCCCTACAAGTTGACAATAGGAACCTTTGGAAGCGGAGAATGTTCGCGCCATCGTCCAAAGACAAACCGAGCGGGCGATCGCTTTGCTGATCAACAACTTGATGGGCGACGGTTCTCTTCTAGCTTGCCGGGCGAACCAGCACGCGGAGGACTTGGCACTGACCGGCAAACTGGCTAAGCTCCGGGACAAGGCGAAGCCTTAGGCGAAATAGTTCCCCGGCGGCAAGGCGGGCACTTGCCTCCCCGGCGGGAAAGGAAGCCTCCGCTGTGGACAAAACCCCTTCCTGGGCCGGCACAGCAAGGAAAGCCACTTGGGGCGGCGAGGAGGCCGGCTGCCCGAGACTGCCGCCCGGGAGCGCAAGTCGATCCAGCACAAGCTCGAAGGCCGCCTGATGCCGCGGGTCGCTATCCCCGGCAAAGACGGCAAGAAGCAACACGCGGAGTCCTTCGCCCCGATAAGCCGACGGCAACACAGCCGCCCAGTCAGCCCGCAGCCCTTCCGAGGCAGGAAAGACAACCACTGGCCAGCCTTCTCGCACGTTGACCAACGCCGCATTTGTCCCGGAAGCTTGCATCCCTTGTGGAGGAAAATCGATAAGCCACATGAAACCTGCCCTCTTTAATCAACAAGTTGTCAAGGAATGACCCGCTCCCAGCCCCTGCCCCACCCAAGGATCGCGACACGACTTACCCCTTAGCAAGCGACGCATAAAGCGCCGGACGGTTATCACGCACCCTGAGTACCCACCAGGCTAGATGCTTGTTTCGGCCCGGGAAATAGCCTCCACGTTATTTCTCGCGGTAAGTGCCGGCAACTGGTGCCCCCGATAGACAACAGGGGTCTGTCAACGCCTTTGCCAAACTATCCGGTGCAGCGGACGACATACCGCGGATCTAAGACGGCCGGCGTGCCGCGTTCACTTGCCTTAAAGCGCACAACAATGTCCTGAGTGAACTCGGCTTCGCTTCCCGGGGGCGACTGGGTTACGGTAATAGGCCAATTTTCCATGTACGCAAAGGCCTTGCTAAAGTCGCCGATGAACCACCATGTGCGGGCTTGTTCAGCCGGTATGCCGGAAGCAATAATCCGCCGATAAAGCAGTCGGCTTTCATACACACGATAGGAACGGAGGATGTTACCGGTCTGAATTAGCCCCGCCGGCGTCTGGACGGAAAGCTCCTGACCGTAAAAAATCCGCCGGGCCGCTTGTCGATAAGCCGGCGTCACCAAGACGGTGGTTGCTTCCACGACAATTGGTTCGCCAGTAGAGGGATCGAGCATGTCGGCAAAAAGGGCCTCTGCTTTGTCGACACTTGTCCAGTCGACAAGCGCGTTGCCGGCCAAGGCGTTGACCCAAGGACCGCCGTCACTTGCGGCATAATAGGTCTGGTAACTTCGTCCATTCCAGCGATAGCTGTTGACAGCTCCGATCACCGTGTCAATGAGGCGTTTTTCCTTGGAGAGGGCAAGGATCTGGCCGACCTCGGCTGCTCGCCGCAGAATAAGACCGGTTCGGTCAAAGAAGATGGCTTCGCGGGTAATGGGAATAATCAGCCCATGCTTGGTGGTGGAGGGTGTTTCCACATACTCTTCGGTCAATCCCACATGCGGATAGGGCATACCCGGATGAATGGGTGAGGCCACATCCCCCAGCCGGCCAACGCCCGGTATCCGCTCGCCATCAAGCCGAGTGGGAATCGTCGGCACCAAGCGCGAAAGGACAAACGCCTCGCTCTGATAAGCCTCTAAGATCTTTGTGTAAATAATTTGCCCGGTCACCTGAAGGAAAGCCGTGACGTCCACACCTTCGGCGCTTTCCGCCACCGCCACGGGGGCACGGGGATCAAGGTGACCAACCCACTGCCGGCCGTCGGGGATTAAAGCCTCGGCCAGCTCCCGAAGGCTAAAATCCTCTGGGCGAAGATGGCCAGCGCGGAGGGCTTCCCGCAGGTGCCGGACGGTGGCCTGCGCCCCGTCTAGTTCAAAACGACGGCGAAGTTCGCGATAGCAAATCGTTGCCACGTTTTTGCCCCTCTACTTCTTGGGATAAGACCTGTTACCTCTTGTTGATAAAACCCACTCCTGCAACCTGGCTGTCCGGATGTTATAAACTGCGATCGTTTGTGCCTTGGCCCTACGTGGTTGTGCCGGCTACCCCTCCGGCCATCACAGTGGAACAAATCGCCACGAGCACTTTGGTGGTGGTCCGCTCGCTCCGGGCGGCTATCCGACCAATTGCCTGAGTGGCTTCGGTTACTTTTTCGACCTGTTGATTTTTCGGTCGGCCAGTTGCGCTATCGATTGCCACGCCAACCCACCCGCCCAGCTCGAAGGTGCTCGCCGGGGTGTCCATTTCGAAAACACCGCTTGTTGCTACGCGAATAGGCCGATCATCCCCTGCCGGACTTTGCTGCATAGCCACACCCAAAAATTTGGCGGCGAAATTAGCCCGCGTAGCGGCAGCATTGCCGCCCGGACTAAGCGCCGAAGCTGGCTTAGCACGGTTGCCGTCAAGCCATAGCAAGTCCCCAAGGTAGATGATGGTGTCTCGATCGACCGCCGCAACGACCGATGCCGTTTCGCCGTAGCGCCATCGCATGACATTGGCCATGAGCCTACCCCTTTTTCCACAGCTTCTGTGCGGAAGAAAAAATCTACCGACCGACTGGAAAAAAGTTTGCTGTGCTCGAAGCAACGCACATCCACAGCAGTTGGCAAGGGCCCCATTAACCCTCCGGACAAATCGCGCGAATAAACCAACCGATATCATCCGCAGAGGGTGTACATCCGCCAAAAGCCGCACCTTGCCCACCGCGGGCCATGCGGGCCTGACGCTCGCGCCACAATTCAGCCTGCCTACCGATAAGGCGACGCACTTCCCCCTCGTCAGTCAGTTGGTAAAGCCTTTCAAGCAGATGGTCGTCAACAATCTGAGGATCAGATCCGGACCCAGTCGGCAGAGGAAGACCAAACTCGGCAAGTGTTCGCCAAATAACAAGGGTCCGCTCGGCACGGGCAAGCTTTTGCTGCAGGTGATCAACTTCTTCCCTTAAGCCCCGAAGCGCTTCCTCTGCTTCTCCTGAGCATTGACCCCGCTTGGAACCATCCGGTCGAAACGCACCTCGGCAACAAGCCACCCATGGGCAGTCCCCCGCAGCGGTTACCTGAGTCTGATTGGCTCCGCGACGGTGGGGAGAGGTCTTCTCAAAGCTGCCGCCAGCCAAAGAAGGCAATTCCCCTTCGAATAGACCGCTTGTTGTTGCCGGGTCAGCCACAAGGTCTACGCTGTAGACGTGGAGAATGGCTTCGACCACAGTGTCGTCACCCTCTTGGCGGATGCGGGCAAGCACGTTGTGCGAGAGACCAACATTCTCCGGCAGATGCTCGGCGTCGTAAACTAGCTGCTCAGCTAGGGCATGCTTTGGGTTGTACACAAGATCGGCAAAGAGCCCCTGACCATCCACAAATTGGACATTGCGGACTATGCCAATGCGGTCCCGATAGTCGCGCACCGGGCAACCGGCCACATGACCATGGTTGACATTGACCTTGGCACCTTCGTAGAGTGGACAAGCCTCGCTCAGTGCTTGTGGCAAATACACCCGGCCATTTCGCGACCGAAGTCCCAGGAGCTTTACCCCACGAATAACCGCATTGCGTTTGTCCACGCGCAAGGGTCGTTCACAAGCGCTCCAGTACTCTTGAAGCAAGACTGCCCCTTCTTCGTGCATTGCTTGCGTACTCCACAATGGTGGTTCCGGACCGCTCTGTGAGCCGGCTGAGGCCACGCAGTTTCTTGGCTTTTCATCCCTCGCCAAAGGTTGACGGCCAGGTGGTGTACAAAAGAATACATACCGCGGCGGCTCAACTACAAGCCGTGCCCTATGCCGGGGGCGTTACCGAGCAGATCTATCTTTTCTCAACCGGGGGTAAACGCTGTGCCCCCAGAGGAGACAGTCCGCCAGTGGCCGAAGGAATGAAAGGCAGGTGCCGAAGCCACTAACGCTTCCAAAAGGCTACTTTAAGGTTCCGACGCGTTAGCACAGGCTTTGGCAGTTGTGAAAAGGCATAATGTCTCGTTTGCGCCCGCGAAATATCTTTGCCAACAGTCGTGCCATTTTTTACCGATATTCTCGTCACTTGTCGATCGTGAACCTGTGACAGATCTACCGCTGGGAGGCAGGTAAAAGTTCGCCCCACATTAAAGGGAGGAGGAGCTAAAACGGGGAACTAGCACCCGGACCAATGCCGTTCCAATAGCGGCTGTGACCACGCCAATAACCGGGTCGCTTAGGAAACTAATTCACAAAAAAAGCCTTCGCATCAACCGCCCCAAGACAGCGGGAAAGCAAGGGAGCGGACATACCGGGGATTCCTTGGTTTGGCCCCCTTGTTCGATGGGGCTTTTCACTTGCGGCCAAAAACGGCCAAAGATACGATTCAAGAGGGTGGCGGCAGTCGGGGAAGAGAGGGGTCTTGGCCTTGCCGCCCCAAAATCGGGCATAATCGGTCGCTGATCCGGCACGAGGGTCGGAGGATGCACGTCATTTTAACCGTCGTCGGCGGAAAGGCTGATCGACGGCAAGTGCGAGTGAAGATCCCGGTAATGATCGGCAGGAGCCGCGAAGCCGGCTTGGTCGTCGCCCATCCTATGGTCAGCCGGCGACATTGCGAGCTTTACTACGCTGACGGCGTTCTCCGGATCCGCGACTTAGGTTCGCTGAATGGGGTGTACGTGGCGGGCCGGCGGGTAGTGGAAGCCCCTTTGCCGCCGCAGTCGGAATTCTCAATTGGCCCCCTTACTTTGAGGGTCGATTATTCACCTGAGGTTTTGGCCCACCAGGCCGCTCAGCAAGCAAAGGAAGTGGCCGCGGCCGAGAATCGAGCAAAGGCCGCCGTCTCACCGCCTCCTCCCCCACCCAGTGCAGGCCAAATACCCGCCGAGGTAGGGGAATTCGACTTAGAGATGGAATTCCTGCGGGAAATAGCCCCGGCTGACCAACCAGGCTTCTTCCGAGCGCTGGCGGAAGTCGACTCGTCCGGGGACGAGCAAGCCAGCCTCAAAGATAGTGGCGACAGTTTTGGGGAAGCCGCTTCGGAAGCCGAGCCGCCAAACCAACTGCCCACCCTTTTCCCAGAGGATCTCCCCCCCGAATTGAGGGATTAGGTCGGCCCCGCGGTAAGTGCCGCCGGGAGTGCCCGCTTTCCCGCCGGCTTCCCTGACCGCTTATTCCTATCAAAGAGAGAACTACCCACCCCGCTAAACCGCCTGGGAAGCTGTTCTCTTCACGGACGTCATTGCGAAAGTTCGTGCGTCTTGATCCGCCGCCAAATCACCGGTTACCAGTCTAGACCACGTTCGCCCGGGACACCTCTCTGTCCGCGGCCCAAATGTGCGAATGGGAAGCTGCCGGTTTTCCGTTTCGATAAGTCAACCCAAGTGGACCTCGCTCCCCAGGTCGCATGCGATTGGGCAGCCAAGCCGACATACCGCTGTGGCGGGTCTGTCGCCCGGAAAGTTCACGCCGGCTTGCGGTAACGAAGTGTCCAGTGCCGATCGCTTGATTGGTACACACTCTCCGGCGGGATACCCTCGGCCGCTGCCAAGGCTCGCACCTCGTCAACGGTAAGCGACGCCCGGAAGGAATCGGCAAACATTTGGTGCTGTTCCCGGCTGGCATCGGGGGCATATTGGCTGACGAGTTTCTCAATAGTTTCTTCGTCCGCCGGCCGAAAAAGATCTCTCATAAACAACAAACCACCTGGGGCGAGGACACGATAGGCCTCTCGCAAGGCCATTGCCGGATCCGGAAGATGATGCAAAAGACTATTAGAAATCACCGTGCGAAACTGTGCCGTCGCCAAGGGGAGACTCTTAGCATCGGCCCGACACGGCACCACCCGATCGATCAGATGCGCTTTTTCCACATTGGCCCACCCCACCCGGAGCATCCACCAGGCCAGGTCGATTGCTAAGATTCGGCACAGGGGGAATTCCTGGCACAAGAGCACCGGAATCTGCAAAGTGCCCGCCCCCAAATCGACGATCCAGCCCGGCTCCGGCCCGGCGGCAAGCAGATCATCCACAAAAGCTCGATTGGCCACCCCATGGTCCATCGTGTCATAGGCGATGGCCTCGGCCTCGGTATCCATCGCCTCGACCTCTAGTACCCGCGGGATCATAGGCGCGAAAAATGGCGTAGCTTGAGGCACAAATTTCGTCAACAACTGCTGCCCGTCTTTGCCACGGGATAAAAATTCGCCGATTTAGCGGCAACCAACACAGACGTTTGCCCGCAACCAACCGGCCATGCCCCCGGCTCTATTGCCAGCGCGAAGGCAGACGCAGTTGGGCTACCCCGACTTGCCGCACCATTAGCTTGGGATCTTCTCGCAGTGGGAGCCGGACAGGCTCACCCCGCTCGGCCGATAGATAAATGCCCAGGATCACTTCCACCGGCCGACGGCCTTCGTAGCCATCGATGAGCGGTTTTTGGCCGGTCTGGATAGCCCGCAGCACATTGGCAAACTGGCGGGCGTGACCATGATGCCCGATGGCCGCTGGGTCGGCTGCCCCACCGCTTCCGCTGACGCGCTCGGCCATTTTCCGCTGGATTTGTTCATCCTCCGGCTGGGGCTCGGCAAACTGCCAAAAGACGATGTCTTCTTCCTCCATGATGGCCGATCCCTTCGTGCCGTGGATTTCAATCCGCTTTTTATGGCCAGGATAGGCAGCGGTGGTCGCCTCGATTGTTCCCAAAGCACCGTTAGCAAAGCGAAGGGTGGCGACAGCCACATCCTCCACAGCGATGCGCTCATGTCCTAGGAGGGCAAAATCGGCGCGGACTTCCACCACCGGTCCCATAAACCACAAAAGCAGGTCAACGCTGTGGATGGCCTGATTCATAAGCGCCCCGCCGCCATCAAGCTCCCAAGTCCCCCGCCAAGCCCCGCTGTCGTAGTATTGCTGAGTCCGCCACCACTTGACGTACGCATCGCCCAGCACAAGGCGCCCGAATCGGCCCTGATCCACCGCCCGCTTAAAAAGCTGACTGACATCGTGGAAACGAGACGGGAAGATCGTCGACAAAACGACATCGGCCTTCTCACAGGCCTGAATAATGGCGTCGCACCGCTCCAAGGTGATTTCCAACGGCTTTTCCACGATCACATGTTTGCCGGCGGTGGCGGCGGCTACGGCCGGCTCCATATGGGCTCCGCTTGGCGTGGCCACAGTAACCACCTCGACGCGAGGGTCGGCCAAAAAGGCCTCCAGGCTATGGTAGGGTTTGCACCCGGTCTCTGCGGCTAAGCGGTCCGCCGCCTCCGGCACCGTGTCGTAGCAGGCCACCAGCTCCGCCCCCGGTGTGTCGGCAATCGCCCGAGCGTGAAACTTCGAAATCAAACCACACCCAATAATCCCAAATCCGGTTGCCATCGTTTTTCCTCCCGTATGTCCCTGTGTCAACAAACTGGGCAATGCGTAAAACCCTGGCCATATAGTCCTGGTTCCCCGGCCCAACGCCCCCTAAAGTTCGGATTATAGCCCCGTGTAAAGCGCCAAATAAAGGTGCCCACAAGCGAGCGGTTCCAACTGCCGATCGGCCAGGGCAGTTCCTTGGGCACATTGACCCTTCACCCACCACCAGTTTGTTTGCGGTGGTCTACTGGCGAGGGTATAGTGGTGGGCTAGGTGACCAAGACCCTGCCTATTTGAAGCTGAGGACGAGGAAAACCTGCGGGCGTAAGCCGAGCTTAGCCGGCCCCGCGGCAAGGGCTTTTGGCATAAGGGCTTTATGCAACGTCGGTCACGGAGAGGAAATTAGATCAGTGGCGGGCGTATTCGCAAAGCCAAAGGAGAAGACCATGTCCCCGAAACAATCGGCTGGTGGCGATCGACCTTCGCGGCGGCGGTTCTTGCAAGAAGCTGGTCGACTGACGGCAACTTCCGCTGTGCTTGGGGCATATTTGCCGGCCGTTCATGCCGCCGAAGACAACACCATTCAGCTTGCCCTTATCGGTTGCGGTGGTCGAGGAACCGGGGCAGTCGCCGATGCCTTCAGCACAACCGGTGGACCCGTCAAGCTTGTCGCCATGGCCGATCTTTTTGCCGATCGGTTAAATGCAAGCTACGCTGCGCTTTCCCGCAACTATCCGGACCGTGTTGATGTACCTCCTGAGAGGCGGTTTGTGGGATTTGACGCTTATAAGCATGCGATCGATTGCCTTCGGCCGGGGGATGTAGCCATCTTGGCCACCCACGCGGTGTTCCGGCCAAGCCATTTCAAGTATGCGGTGGAAAAAGGCGTCCACGTATTCATGGAAAAATCCTTTGCCGTGGATGCCCCGGCCACCCGCCGCTTCGTGGAGATTGCCAAACTGTCGGAGTCAAAGAACCTCAAAGTTGGCGTAGGTCTGATGTGGCGGCATTCGCGGGCCCGGCAGGAGGTCATCAAGCGGATCCACGACGGCGCCATCGGCGAGGTGACCATGCTCCGGATTTACCGCATGCACGGTCCGGTGCATATATCCCCCCGCCCGGAAGGAATGAACCCTATTGAATTTCAAATCCGGCGAGCCAACTGCTTCGCCTGGGTTTCCGGCGGCGTGTTCGTCGACTATCACATCCACAACATCGACATCGCCTGCTGGGTGAAAGGTGCCTGGCCGGCGGAGGTCCACGGCCTGGGCGGGAGGTGCTGGCCGGAAGCCGGCCCCCAGTTCGACAACTATGCTCTGGAATACACTTTCCCCGATGGGACGAAGCTTTTCGTCTACTCGCGTTACGTGGCCAACTGTTACAGCACTTACTCCGATTATGCCCACGGCACGAAAGGTTCGGCCGTGATTATGACAAGCCTTGCTGCCCCCGAGCCACGGATTTACAAGAGCCACCGCATGGTACCGGAAGAGCTCGCCTGGAAATATCCCGAGCCCGACTGCAATCCTTATCAGGAGGAGTGGCAAATCCTGCTTGATGCTATTCGCAACGACCGGCCCCACAACGAGGCGCAGCGGGCTGCTCAGGCCAACATGGCCGCCCTGATGGGTCGAATGGCCGTCCACAGCGGTCAATTGGTCACTTGGGAAGAGGCCTGGGCTTCCGAGTTCCAATTCGTCCCCGACGTGGACGCGCTATCGTTTGACTCGCTTCCGCCTTGTCCGGAAGGGCCGGAAGGGCAGTACGAGCCACCTCGCCCAGGATTAACCCGGGAATATTGATCCGGACTGAGATCGCAGATCAGCACCTACTCCGCCCCCTTGATCCAAAAGCGCGATCAGGTGGGGCAAAACCCGGATTTGATAGCTGCTTGTCCACAGCGCTTTGCCGACGGTGGCAAGCCTACCTTTACCGAGCTGTGCCTGCCATCCGATAGGTCTCCCCGGCAAGAACTGGCGCCAAATATCGCCCTGTGATTGACTGCGGACACGCCGCGATTTCTTCCGGTGTGCCCGCAGCCACTACCTGGCCACCTTCGTCTGCAGCGCCTGGCCCCAGGTCGATGATGTAGTCAGCTACGGCCATCATGTGCAGGCTATGTTCGACCACAATCAGCGAGTGCCCCAGGTCAAGGAGCTTGCGGAAGCATTCGCACAGCTTGGCCACGTCGGCCTCATGAAGCCCGGTGGTCGGCTCATCTAGGATGAAAAGCGTTCTAGGCTTTTTGACCGAAGAAAGGTACGCAGCCAGCTTGAGCCGTTGGGACTCGCCACCGGAAAGTGTGTTGGCAGGCTGCCCTAACCGGATATAATCCAAGCCGACATCGATTAGCTGCTCCAGCCCCTCGCGAATCTTATCGAAACCGTGGAAGAACTGGTACGCCTCAGCCACGGTCATTTCCAATACCTCGGCGATATTCCGCCCGCGGAAAGTCACCTCCAGGATTTCCGGCCGATAACGCTTGCCTTGGCAATCTGGGCAAGTGACGTAAACATCGGCCAGGAACTGCATAGGCACTTCGATGTTTCCCTCGCCTTGGCAGGTGGGACATCGGCCGGCCTCCACATTGCCACTAAAGTGCCCCGGGCCAAAACCGCGGATCCGCGCATCGGAGGTGTCGGCAAAGAGTTGACGAATTTCGTCGAAAATTTTGAGATAAGTTACCGGATTGGACCGAGGCGTTCGGCCAATGGGCGATTGATCCACAAGGATGACGTCCTCGATCTGGCCGACGCCGTTTACCGACTCAAAGGGGTAGGGCTTGGGAGCCGGTTTGCCCAGCCGTCGGCAAAGCGCCGGATAGAGGGTATCCTGGACAAGCGTACTTTTTCCCGAGCCACTGACCCCCGTCACAAGGCACAGTACCCGGAGCGGGAAAGCAACCGTGATATTCTTCAAGTTGTTACCACAAGCACCGACGAGGGTAATCCAACCACCCGTGGTGGGCCGACGCGCGGCGGGCTTGGCCGGCCGACGTCGTCCGGAAAGCCATTCGCCCGTGACCGTCCCTTTCTGCCGGAGAAGTTCCCGCGGTGAGCCTTGAAAGACCACTTCGCCGCCTTTTTCTCCCGCCCCGGGGCCGATTTCAATCACCTGATCGGCCGACAGAATGACCGACGGATCGTGCTCCACCACAATGACTGTGTTCCCTAAATCACGCAGCCGCCGGATCGCCTGAATCAGCTGGCCAATATCTCGCGGATGAAGCCCCACCGAAGGCTCATCGAGCACATAAAGCATGTTGACTAAGCTTGCCCCCAAGGCGGCTGTCAATGCCACGCGGCGAAGTTCCCCTCCGCTAAGCGTCCGCAAGGGTCGATCGAGGGTCAGATATCCCAGCCCGACAGCAACGAGATATTCCAAACGGGAGACGATCTGTTCACAAATGGCTCGGGCTACCTGCCGCTCCCATTGCGACAGCTTAAGCTGACGGAAGAACCGCAGAGCCTCGGCCACCGTCATGCAGGAAATTTCCGCAATATTCTTGCCCCCCACACGGAAGGCCAACACCTCCGGGCGAAATCGCCGGCCACCGCAGCTCGGACAGCGCCGGTAGCTCCGCCAGCGGTTGAGGAAGATACGATACTGGACCTTATACTTCTTTCGTTCCAGCCAGGCGAAGAAATCCTTCAGCCCCCAGACCTCTTTTTCCGGAATACCGTCCATCAAAATCTGGATATGCCGCGGCTCAAGCTGCGAGAAAGGAACGTCCACAGGAAGGTCATATTCGTCCGCCACTTCCAGTAGCTCGTCAAGCAGCACTTGAAAGTGCGGAAAATTCCACGGAGCAATTGCCCCCTGACGAATTGACTTTTGCTTATCGGGGACGATGAGATCCAGATCAATGTCCACAACATCGCCAAAGCCTTCACACTGGGGGCACGCCCCTAGCGGATGATTGAAGCTAAAAAGCCGCGGTTCCGGAGCAGGAAATTCCCGACCGCAACCACCGCAGCGCATCCGATCGCTGAAGCGGAAGCGAGCAAACGGCCGACCCTGTACGAACATCGTCTCGGAAGGCGGAAGCTCAGCCGCCGCAGTTTCCCCGGGAAGTTCGCCCGATTCTTCCGCGGAAGTGTCCGTTGGGCGATTATCACCTTCTCCCCGCGGCAGCAAGTCCTTTACGGCTAAGCGCGTACTTTCCCGGGAATTAAGCGGTCCAAACCCGTTTAGGCTTGCGTCAACGGCTTCCGCTTCTTCCATGAAGACATCGCACGTGCCGCTACCTCGGCCAAAGGCAAGCTCCAACGAATCGCGAAGCCGTTTACGCGTCGCCTGCCCCGTGACCAACCTGTCTACCACGACAAATACACGGATATCGCGGCGACGTTTGCCGTCCGGAGCCGACGTCAGCACCCCCCGCAGCTGCCGGTAAAGTTCATCCTCTCCCGCGGTGGAAATGTCCACAATCTCTGTTCCCGCCAAAAGACGAACAAAACCCTGCTCCCTCAGCCGGGGAATTTCCATCATCAGGGAGGCAAGGTCCGGCACCTCGAGAGCGAAGGTGATGAGGATGCGACGACCTTCCGGCAGAGCCGAGAGGACCTCCGCGACTGAATGAGGCTGATAAGATTGGACGGCCCGCTGGCAATCAGGACACACTGGCCGACCAATCTTTGCAAACAAAAGCCGAAGATAGTCGCCGATCTCCGTCGCCGTGCCCACCGTAGAGCGATTGGACCGGCTGGACTGCCGCCCGGTAACAGCAATGGCCGGGCAGATCCCTTCGATGGCATCAGCTGCCGGTCGCTCTAGCCGCTGCAAAAACTGCCGTGTATACGCGGAAAAGCTTTCAATGTAGCGGCGCTGCCCCTCCGCATAGAGCGTGTCCAAGGCGAGGCTACTTTTACCGCTTCCGCTCACCCCGCAAATGACAATAAGTTGCCCACGGGGGATATCTAAGTTGATCCCCTTAAGATTGTGGACACGTACACCCCGCAGGGAAATAACCGCTTGCTCTGTCACAATCGGCCGATCCGACCTCGCAGTCCCCACGTCGATTAGCCTATCTCAGAAACTCCACCCATAAACGCAATGGGTGTTACTTGGCCTCCTTAATCTCCAACTGAGCCGGCCGCGGAGCTAAACTTTCCCCAGGATCCAAACCTGCACCGATTTCCCCAGCGACCGAAGAACGCCCAACACCGCCGACGGCAAACGGTAGGAGTCCGCCGGCGTTGCCCCCAACGTTTAAGACCATTTAGGCCGGTGACCGCACAAAGCCGGCAGTTTCCCGCGGTAGCTAAATCGCCCAGCCAACCGGAGTAAACACTGCCGAAACAAGAAACGCTGGGATTTCCACCGGGTTAGCCCCACGGCAACCTCGAATTATACGCCCTGCAAAGGGCCAGCTTCTTTCCGCAGTAAGCACCCGCTGGACGGGCGGAGCGCCCTCCGATCAGCCAAATCGGGCCGACCAAATCCTAAGGCGGAGGAAACTCCCATGAAAAGACACATGACTTGCCAATTGGCCGAGAAGTACCCGGCAAAATGGGCTTTTTGCAAGCTCATGATTCCGCTTGCCTTCGTAGTCTTCTGCCTGGCCACACCGGGTGCCAGCATCGGTGCCGACTGGTATGTCTCGCCCCAGGGCATACCCGAGGGAGCGGGCACGCAGGCGGTTCCGTGGGATATTGCCTCCGCTCTTGACGGTCGCCAGCCGGTCCAGCCGGGAGATACCATCTGGCTTGCAGGCGGAACTTATCGACATCCGGATCGCTCGGTGAACAGCCCGGGTTTTGTCATCAGGCTGAAAGGGGAAAAAGATCGCCCGATCCACATTCGGCCACTTGCGAGCCAGCGCGTCATCATCGACGGTGGACTTTCCGTCCAATCGCCGAGCGACTATCTGTGGATTTGGGATCTGGAAATCCTTGTTTCGGAAAACTTCACACTTCCGCGGCGAGTGGAGGAGCCGGGCTCGCATCCGAAGAGCTACGGCCGACCCTGGGGAGGGCTAAACATCCACGCGGGCACCGGTTGCAAATACATCCATCTTGTTATCCACGACTGCGCCCAGGGCGTGAGCTTTTGGCGCGGAGCAACCGATAGCGAGCTTTACGGATGCATCATTTACGACAACGGCTGGGATGCCCCTGACCGGGGTCACGGACATGCCATTTACACCCAGAACGAAATAGGCATTAAGACCATCGCCGATTGCATCATGACAGGTGGCTTTAGCCACACGATGCACGCCTACGGTTCACCCCGCGCTTTCGTCCACAATTATTTGATTGAGGGCAATATTGCTTATAATGCTGGACGATTCCTTGTGGGCGGGGAAGGGCCGGCCAAAGGAATCCGCGTTCTTAGCAACTGTCTTTATCGTGTCAACATGCAAATCGGCTATACCGCCCCGCAAAACGAGGACTGCGAGGTCCGCGACAACGTCATTATTCATGGCGGGCTAAGCATCATTCGTTTTAAAAACGTGATAAGCGAAAACAACCTGATCATTCCCTCCGGCCAAACCGATTTGGGTGACCGGCCGCCGATCATCCATCTGCGCAAAAGTCGATACGACCCGCGTCGGGCACATCTGGCCATCTTCAATCCGCAAAAGGCAGCTCAGGTGGCCGTCAACTTTTCCAATTTTCTCCGCCCCGGGGAGGAATTCGAGCTGCGTGATCCTCGCGATTTTTTCGGCCCACCAGTCTACGTGGGCAAGGTGCAAGACGATTGCACCGGGTGGGTCCCGGTTCATGGCGAGTTTGGCGCCTATGTCATCCTGCGGCGAAGCAACTAAACAAGGCATAGATCTGACAGGTTTTTCCGGGCCGATAACTCTGGGTTCGCAAGAGCTCGCAGATGATCGTGGCAAAGCGTCAAGCGGCTCCCCTACCACTGGCCGAGTTTGGACCGCCTAGATCCTTCAGGGACAGGCCATGGACCAGAAGTAGTGCCAGCCCGCCGGGGCCTTTCCGCTCCTGCCGGACCTGCGCGTCCGGCGAGCCCTCGAGGCCCCTCGAAGAAAGGCGGGCTGACGGGGGAAATCCTCGCTCGTGACTCGCAAAAATCCGTGGGGCAAAGATGATTGCGACAGTTCCCTCAGTTACAATTGGCATATGTCGTCTGGGGGCATTTTGCCGTCGGTTCGGTTGCGGTGTCCTTTAGCCAGAGGAGGCAAAACGATGAGGCAGCTTTCCCGCCGCGAATTTGTCAGCAGCGTTCTTGCCGGCTTGGCCATGGGACGAACCATGCTTCAGGCCCAGGAGCCTTCGCCGCTTGGGATTCCCACCCGGCCGCTGGGAAAAACTGGCCAGCGTGTAAGCATCATTTGTCTTGGCGGTTGGGATATCGGCGCTGTCCGCGAGGACAAAGAAGCCATCGCAATCATGCATGAGGCTGTGGACAATGGCCTCACTTTCTTTGACAACTGCTGGGATTACCACCGCGGGCGAAGCGAAGAGCTCATGGGCCGGGCCATGGCCGAAGGCAAGTATCGGCACAAGGTCTTCCTGATGACCAAAGTCTGTGGCCGCGATTACAAGACTGCTCGGCAAAACTTGGAAGACAGCCTCCGGCGACTCCGTACGGACTACATCGACCTGTGGCAATTCCACGGGATTCGCTGGGATGACGATCCCGATTTGATCTTTGCGGAAAACGGTGCTCTTCGCTGTGCGCTTGAGGCGCAAAAGGAAGGCAAAGTTCGCTTCATCGGTTTTACGGGCCATCAGAATCCCCGTTTCCACCTGGCCATGCTGAAAAAACCCTATGAGTGGGCGACCGTTCAGATGCCGACCAATGTCCTCGATGCGCATTACGAAAGTTTTCAAAAGCAGGTGTTGCCGGTGTGCGTGGAGCGGGGAATCGGCGTTATCGGGATGAAGGCCCTCTGTTCACAAGGCGGCCGGCTTGTCCGCGAGCTAGGACTTCCGGCTCCCCTGTTGCGGCGATATGCCCTCTCCCTCCCCATTGCCAGCCTTGTGTGCGGGATCCAGTCCCGGGAGAACCTCCGGCAGGATATTGAAATGGCCCGGAACTTCCGGCCCCTCAGCGAGGAGGAAATTGGTGAACTTTTAGCCAAGGCCGCTGGTCCGGCAGCCTCCGGCCAGATCGAACAGTACAAGGTCGGAAACTACGGCTGCGACTGGTGGCACAATTTGCAGAGGACCTGAGACAGGAGAGTCGATATCCGATTCGGGAACGCCTCCCCGTTCCGGGGACCAGCGCCAAACTTAGTCGTAACTAATTAGGCAGACGGGGTGATAGCGGGCGATTCGCTCCCTGCCGCCAAGGGGGCGAAGCTCGATAAGAAAAGCACACCCGACCACTATTCCTCCCGCTTTTTCCACAAGCCGACAACAGGCCTCCACCGTCCCCCCGGTGGCCAGGACATCATCTACAACGACCACTCGCTGGCCCGGCTGGATGGCGTCCGCATGCATTTCCAGCGTGTCTGTGCCGTACTCGAGCTGGTAAGTGTGACTGAGGGTTTGGCAGGGAAGCTTGCCCGATTTGCGAATCGGAATAAGCCCTGCCTCTAATGCCAAAGCAATTGGCGCAGCAAAAAGGAATCCCCTCGCTTCGGCCGCCGCGACAAGCTCCACCTGCCGGGGACGAAGTTCAGCGACCAACATCTCTATCGCCTGACGAAACGCGCCCGGATTCTTTAACAGGGGGGTGATATCGCGGAAGAGGATCCCCGGCTTGGGGAAATCCGGCACATTGCGAATATAGTCCCGAAGATCCACAACCTGCGGGGTGGCCATTGCTCCTTCCTTAAACCATTTTCCGACAATTGGACCCGAAAGGTGACTGCGCTAAGATTTGGGTAACCCAGTGGCTGCCGGAGGCTTGTCGCAAAACCCGGTCCAACATCGACCGACCCGCGTGGGCCAAAGCGAATGGTCTTCTGTAAACAGCCTACTCGTAAGCCACAAACCCAGGGGCAAGACCGAGGGCCAGCCAAAAAGCAGGTCACCTGGACCCATTGGAACGGCGCACCAACCTCCCGTATTTTGTCCCATTCGATGGCCAAACGCAATTTGTCGTAGGGCACTTAGCCCATTCCACCAAGCGGTGAGCCTGTCCGAGGCAAGGGCATTCCCCGTTTCCTCTCCGCCCTCCGACTGAAGGGAAACTGAGGGGAAATCGACTAAGGAGTATGGGTGAGCTGACCCGCGCCCTCGAAAATCGTGGGCTGGCAACTGTCCAAGGCGACCTCGCCCGTCGTCCTCGCCTTTTCTCGTCGCGTGCCCGCTGCTTTCACGGCCAATCGGATAGAGGAGGCTGGCGGCGATGGCGGAAGCTTCGCCTCATCCACCGGCTGGCAAAAGCTTTCCAGGGCAAGGACAAAGATGAAGCTGAGGACAATCCCACCCAATGCCCCCGGAGAAAGTGCCCCGCTCCGCCCTCCTTGGCCGAAGTTTGTCAGCCCGGAGTTTCTAGGGTCACCGTCGTGCCCAAATCCCCAAGGATCTATTCCTCGGGAAATCTCCAAGCCAACCGGGACGGGATTCCGCTCCGCAGGATCGGTGGACTTACCCGGGGTTCGCCAAGCTTTACCGGGATTCCCCCGGGCCTCATAATCAAAGCCGATAAGGCCGCGGGTGGTAGGGACCTTCCGCAGGGGCTCATGGCCTGAGGTCGCAGTAATTCCGGCCGCGGGTTTAACTTGCACCAAAAGTGCGCAAATTTAGGGCACGACCATTTCCAAAAGACCTTTCAAAGTTGCAGGAGGCACGGTCGGGCCGTGCCAGCACAACGAAGCGATGGAGAGAAACCGTATGCGATATTTCGGGGATCGAAAGATGGCCCGGTTTGAACCAACTTCTCAGAGGGCCATTTTGACCGGGACGATTCCTTATCCGCTCGCCGCGTTTCTTTTCACAGGGGGCACGGCTCTTCTGGCCATCATCCTCCTCATCGCTCCTGGGTGTGCCCGACGGCAGCAGGGCTCCGAGGCACCCACCGTTTCTGCCGTGCAAAAGCCGGCCGAAGGTCCGCCAAAGGCCGTGAAGGTTCCGCCCGCTGGTGAAACCAAACCGCCCGCCCCTGAAGCCGTACCGCCTGCCCCGCCGGCGGAGCCGCCTAAGGAAGATGCGTTAGAGCTCCTGCGAAAGGTGATCGCGGCCTATCGCGCCGCGGAAGGCTACCAGGACAAAGGCACAATCCAGGTGAGGGCCGAGGTCGACGGTCAACCGCGACTGTTGATGCAGGGGGATTATCAGTTCTACTTCGCCCGACCGAATCGGTTTCGGCTGCAGTGTTACCAGGGCCTCGTGGTGTGTGATGGGGAAAATTTTTATGGGATGACGGCGGCCTTGCCGCAACAGGTCTTGCGCCGACCGGCCCCGCCCGAGCTAAGTATCTCGGCCATCTACGAAGACTTCGAATTGGCCACCGGTCTGGCTGATGGTCCCACGCGACCTGCCTTTTGGGTCCCCATTCAATTGCTTCTGTTTGCGGCCAAGGACCCGCTGAAGACCCTGCTCCATCAGTCCAAACCTCCACGGTTTCTCCAGCCGCAGAAGCTCGACCAAGCGTTTTGCGATCGGATAGCGATTGAACGTCCCGAAGGTGCAATCGTTCTTTGGATCGATCGGGCCGACCTGGTCATTAAACAGGTGGAATTTCCCGCAGCTCCTTTGGCAGCCAACTTCCCGCCGGACAGGGTGCGGAATCTGGAGATCGTAGCTGACCTTTCGACGGCCACCCTTCGGCCGCCGAGCGATTCTCAACCTTTCACCTTCCGTGTGCCGGAAAACACCGAGGTGGTAGAGGTCATTCAGCCACCAGCCATCCGCTGGTTGGGTAAGCAGCTGCCTGACTTCAAGGTGGTGACTATCGAGGGCAAACCGCTTACCGCCCAGGACCTCCGCGGCAAAGTGGCCGTGATCGAGTTCTGGGCTACGTGGTGCGGCAATTGCAGGGAAAGTCTTCCCCTTCTGGAACAGGTTTACCAGCTGCATAAAGATTTAGAGTCGGTCCAGTTTTGGGCCATCAGCATTGATGAGGCCGAGCGATCCGATCTCGAGTTAGAAAACGTCTTTAACTCCCTTCAGGTTACCATCCCGATTGCCCGCGACCCCGGCGCTAGCTTGGCGAAGGCGATGGGTATCGCGGGGATTCCCACGCTGGTGGTGACCAATGCACAAGGGGTCATTGAATACTTCGAGACAGGCGTGCGCCCCGACCTTGGGGAACAGTTGCGACTCAGACTGGAACGCCTCTTAGCCGGCCAAAGCACTTACCAAGAGCTATTGGATCGCTATCAACGCGATTTTGAGATCTTCCGCAAACTCTCCCAGAACTGCATCGCCGAGGATTTGTATGTGTTCCCTCCGCCGCCTGCGCAGGTTACCACTGGCCCGCAAATTGCCCCCCGCCAGGAGCCCAAGGCGCATCGGCTGGAAGAGCTGTGGACAACACAGGAAATTCCGGAGCCAGGCAATATCCTTGTGGTCTCCGGCGACCCAGGACAACCTCCGCGAATCTTTGTTCTTTCGGCCGGCCGTGATGTGTTCGAACTGGCTGTTGACGGGAAAATTGTGGGCAAAGCTAATGTGAGTTCCCGACCGGACAAGCCGATTCGCTTCCTCCGCCACACCCGCGACAAAGATGGAAGAAGCCTCTTTGCCGGTTGGGTAAGCCCGGGACTGGAGGTGACCGTCTTTGACGCCAATTGGGAGAGCCGATTGGTCTTCCCGCCTAACGCGGAGGAGAATCCCCACACTGGGATAGCCGATGCGGTCTTTGCCGATCTTGACGGCGACGGCACCACGGAGCTCCTGGTGGGCTATTGGAATGTAGTGGGGGTACAATACGTGTCCCTGGAAGGCAAACGGCTGTGGTCCAATCGATCAGTTACGGACGCCGTAAGAGTAGTTGTTTACGAAGACCGTGGGGCGCAGGTGCGCGAGGTGTTTTGCATTGATACGAGGGGAGGGATTGGGGGGGCAATTGCCCGGCTTGATGCTCAGGGCCGCCGTGTGGGCGAAATCTCTCTTCGTCAACATGTTTTTGTGTGGCTCCAGGGAGCTGACCTAGATAAGGACGGAAAAACCGAGCTTTGTGCCCTCAGGTTAAGTGATGCTCAGGAACTAGAGGCGGTCGGCGTCAGCCGGGAGGGTGAGATCCTCTGGCAATACCCGGTGCCCTTTGGCATTCATCCACTGCCCATTGAGCCGGTGACGTATGGCCCGGTCGGTGGCCGACCCACAGACCAGTGGGTAATTGCTGCCGCAGATGGAAGCATCCACTTCCTCGATCCGGACGGGAAGCCTGTGGACAGCTTTGCTGCCGGAAGTCAACTTGCCGGTATCGCCCTTGCTGACTTAGGCTCTGGACCTGTCCTCCTTTTGTCCACACCAGAGCGATTGACCGCTTGGCGCATCGTCCCAAAGTAAGGCTAGGCGGTTGGCAATAAAGGCTCTCGCAAGCCAGCCTCCGCACCCTGGGGGCACCTGCAAAAGCCTATTTGCACCTACCTTTCTTCGCATCCGGAAAGACTTAACCGAACACCCTTTCGCCAAGGAGCCGCAAACGATGCCACGCCGTTGCCGTAAACACGCTTTCTATCACGTAAGCAGCAGGCGTCAATCCACAAGCTTGCTTGCAGCCGGGTTGTTTGCCGGGTGGGTATTGCTCGGAGGCAGTCTTACGCTATTTCCGGCGGCAATTGCCCAGGAAGAAATTGTGCTTTTTGACCCAGCCAACTGGGAGGACGTTTCCGCGCTAAAGATTACGGGAGGCAAAGGCCAATGGGTGGCTAGCCAGGCTGTCGCCACGGTGGATGGCATCCCGGGGCAGCCGGGAAGCGGCAGGATGTGGACACTAAGCCAAAAGCGACTTGTCCTTTCGTCTACAGGTCCGGCTTGCACCTTCACTGTGCTTCCGGATAAGGAACCCTGGGATTTCTCCGCGTACCGCTATTTGGCTGTGGAACTGCGAAATGCGTCAGGGCAACCGGTCCGCGTTCAGCTTCTCGCCCGAAGCGCCAGCCCAAAGGGCAGGACACTTGGCCGGCAGATCCGCTTAGAAAGTGGCGAAAGCTACCTCCTTCGCCTCACGCTGCGGCGGATCGTCCCCTCGCACCTGGAGGGGAAGTTTTTCGGCATGCGCGGTTTTCCGGCGCTTATGGATCCGGAACGAGGCATCGACGTCAGCCGGATTACCGAAGTGGCCGTTTCCCTGCGGCAAAGCGATCCCGACGCCAAGCTGGAAGTGGGGAAAATCTTCGTTTACGAGGCAGCCCCCCAGCCAACCTGGCTTAAACGCAAAGATGTGGATATCTTCCCGATCCTTGATCGCTTTGGGCAATATATCCACGGGGAGTGGCCCGGGAAGATTCAGTCGGAAGAGGACCTTAAGCGACAGCGAGAACTTGAGGAAGAAGATCTTCGGCAGAACCCTGGTTCATCGGACTGGGATACCTACGGAGGCTGGCTAAAAGGCCCCACTTTCCAGGCCACAGGTCACTTCTATCCTGTTAAGCACCAAGGCAAGTGGTGGCTTGTTGACCCCGAAGGCAGGCTCTTTTGGTCGCACGGGGTGGACTGCGTTCGGGCCACCACGGCAACAACCCCGCTTACGGATCGTCTGCATTACTTTGCCGAACTTCCCCCACGGCAAGGACCATTTGCTGCCTTCTATGGTCGAGCAAGCTGGGCACCTCACGGATATTACCAGGGCAAGGGCACGTACGAGACATTCTGCTTTTCCGGGGCAAATTTACTGCGTAAATACGGTCCCGAATGGGAAACTGTCCACGCTGCTCTTGCTCACCGACGGCTTCGCAGCTGGGGGTTGAACACTATTGGCAACTGGTCCGGGCCAGAGGTGTACACGCTCCGGCAGACGCCATACGTGGTAACCCTCGGGTCCGGCCGGCGACCGATCGAAGGTTCAAGCGGATATTGGGGCAAATTTCCCGATCCTTTTGACGCGGAGTTTGTCGCCCCGCTGGAAAAAGCGATGACACGAGAAGCCAACGCCTCCGGGCAAGATCCCTGGTGTGTGGGCTACTTCGTCGACAATGAGCTATCCTGGGGTGATGAGCTGGCACTTGGTTTAGCCACCTTGCAGTCGCCGGCCGAACAGCCCGCCAAACGTGTGTTTGTTGACTTACTGCAGCAGAAATACGGATCGATCGAGGCGCTAAACGGTGCTTGGGGAAGTTCTTACAGCTCCTGGGAGGAGCTTCTTCAGTCGACAAAAGGCCCCGATCGTGCCCGGGCAAAAGAAGACCTGGGTGAGTTTACCTACCGCATTGCTGCCGAATACTTCCGGCGAATCCGCGAAGTCCTCAAGAAATATGCCCCAAACAAGCTTTACCTGGGATGCCGATTCGCCTGGGTGAACGAACGAGCGATTCGCGCAGCGGCCGAATTCTGCGACGTGGTAAGCTTCAACCGCTATGACATCGATCTTGTTGATTTTCGGTTGCCAGAGGGAATCGACCGCCCGGTGATTATTGGCGAATTTCATTTTGGTGCCCTCGATCGAGGGATGTTCCACACCGGCTTGCAAGAATCAGCCACGCAAGCCGAGCGGGCCGAAGCCTACCGCCGCTACGTGACAAGTGCCCTTGTCCATCCGGCTATCGTGGGCACGCATTGGTTCCAGTACCAGGACCAGGCAACCACAGGCCGGGGAGACGGAGAAAATTACCAAATCGGTTTTGTGGACGTTTGCGACACCCCGTATCCGGAGCTTCGCTCGGCCGCACGGTTCATCGGCCAGAAAATGTACGAGCTTCGATTGGGAAAATAAACGCCCGCAGATCCTAGCGCGCTCGGCTACCCGTTGACGAATTTTTTACGACCACACCGCGCAAGCAGAAAGCTTTTCTCCCAAGGGCGGTACCTTAAACGCTTTGGCAAGCCAAGCCGCTTGCTAAGGAGAAGAAGCTTTGCCACTTACCAAGTAGCCCTGGTCTAGCTGGCTGCCGCGCAAAACCGGCGATTTCCCCCGCCCGACAAAAGCAAACTAATTCTCAAAGCGGCGATCTTTCCTTGGAGAGATCACCGCCAAAAAGCGGGCCGGATTTTGGCAGCAAAAATCTTTGGTTGTTTTTCATTTGACGGGCATGTCAAGTCTTCGGCCGGCCTAAATCTTCAAGTTGCCGCCGGCAATCTGGACACAAATAGAGTATCTCCAGCCACCGCCAGGAATCCTCCTCTCCAGGCGGTACTGGCACGCCGCAATCACAACAAACTTTGGTGAGCTGAGCTGCGGTCGTGGGCTTAGGCTTAGTCGGTAGACACTCGATAGTGCCGTTTTCCACGGCAATTTCGATCGCTTCCCACAAGCCGATTTTGCCGCTCACCACCGCCTTGCCCAGCGGATCTAAAATCCGCTCCTTCCACAGCCGACGAAGTGAGTGACCACCCTCGCCGAGCCGACTTGCCTCCGCGGCGATAAGTTCGAGGGCTTCTTCCAGAATCGTCAACGATTTGCCATAAGCCCGCTCCAAGCGCTCCTGCAAGCGCCTGGCCCACAAACCGGCAACACTAGCCAGCGCCTCTGCGGAAAGAGTTTCCAAGACAATAGTTTCGTCGACAATTGGGAGAAGCTCCGGAGCCACTTGGCAAGCTCGTTCAAGGAGTGCCTCTTTCTCCCCGGCCCCGCGGCAATTCTCACCTGCCCGCTCGGTAATGCATGCAAAGATGACACAATCGCTTATATCAACAAGTCGCCCCATTGGGTCATGGAGGTAACCCTTGCTGATAAGTCGGGCTAGGAGGTCGCGAACCTCGTTGCCAGCTTTTTCCACATGTTCCAGAACAACCACCCTGGGCATTCTCCCCCGAAGCACCCGGACCAAACTCCCCGGTCTCCCCACGTGCTTAGCGCCAGGTGGTCTTCCGAAGAGTCGCTCAAGCGCATGGCTGCCCCGATAGGGGGACAAATCCAAGCGTTTACAGCTACCATCTGCCGGCCAAAAAGCAGTGGCAAATGCCCGGGCCAAATGGGTCTTCCCTACCCCCGGCGGTCCCACCATAAGAAAGCTCACCGGGCGCCGACGAGTCGGGGCAAGCCCCACCACAGCCAAGCGGATTTGTCGACAAATAGCCTCAATGGCCTGGCTGTGGCCGATCACCCGTTTGATAATGGCATCTTCAAGACCAGCAAGGCTATCTCTTTGATCGGGGAGTAGCTGGGCCAAAACGCTTGTTTTTTCCCGGCCCGTCTCAAGGGCAACTACCTGTGCGACAAGCTCCGCCGTGACTGTCGGCGAGGCTACTTCCGGTGGGCCAAACGCCCCTCCACCTTCAGCCGGCTGCACAAGCTTCCGGACCTGTTTACAAGTTGTTTCCAGGAGTCGAAGGGCTTGGCCCGGCAAGCCCTCCTCCGGCAGAAAGCTTTGCGACAAAACCACAGATGCCTCAACAGCCTCCGGGCTTATCGTCACACCGTACTGGGCCTGCCAGCGCGATCTTTTCGCCGCCAAGAGGCGCCGGGTCATTCGGCGATTAAATTCCGGGACAACCACCACATCGAGCAAAGCGGGGAGATACGGATCGTACGTACTTAGTTGACAAAACTCTTTCGGAGTGGCGACTAATAGGAGGCGAAGCTCGCCGGCCGCTAACCTCCGCCGCAGTAACCCAAGTAGTCTTTTCTCTCCCCCGACGGCTACAAGGTTTAATAGATCCCGTGCGGTTACAAAGAGGATCATTCCCGGGGGAAGCTTCTCCTCGTGGACAAGCGCGGCTAAGGCCAATTTGAAAGTTAGCGGGGATCGCTCCCGCCCAACACAACCAGCAAACTCCGAGCCATGCGGCGTCACTGGCCAGAGTCTTTCCCCGGGAGCACCCGATTTGCGACGGGTAAGTTCTCTAGCAACCAAAAGGGCTAAAGTTTTGCGCCCGGTCCCCGCAAGCCCAAGAAGTAACACGGACCCGCCAGCCGGAGAAGCGAGACTTGTCAACAACCGGGAAAAAAGCCCGGGGCGACCGATCCGGAGAGCAGTCGGTTTCGCACCGGCAGCTTGAAGCGCCTCTCCCAAGTCCACAACGGCCAGCTCTGCTCCGGTCGACTTCGGCGGGGCTACTTCGCCAATGGCTGACTCGACCTTTTGGGCAAATCTGGTCAGATCGCCAACTTGCGGGGCAAGAAGAAGACGGAGTGGCAGCTGCGCTCCGTCGGTTGCGGCGGCCTCTTTGACGATCGCCCACAGGAGATGCAGCGAGGTAAGGATCCGCTCACCGCGCTTGCGGGCCAGTCGACTTGCCTCTTCAAACACACGGCGACTTCGCTCAGAGCGATGGAGTGCCACCTTGCCTTCCGGCACGGTAACCCCAGCCGGGAAATAATTTCGTAAACGGCGGCGTAACCCGTCCGGATCTACCCCCACCTGCCTAAAAAGTTCGCGGACGGTCTGCCCTTCCCGTTTAGCCGCTGCCACTTGCGGATCGGAAGATCCCCCACCTTCGCTCAGGCGACGATCGGCAAGCGCCTCGAGCTTTGTCAGCCCGGCAAGAAAATGCTCTGGCTCGATGGCTTCGGAGCCTGAGGCACCCGCCTCCTGAGCAGCAAGAAGCCAACTGAGCATCAGACCGCCAGAAAAGCGTGGCATTGTAACCACCAGCCGTTTACGAATATCGACACCTCATATCATCCAAAAGCTGCCGACGGATTTGCAAATTGTTGACAAGGCCGACAAAGCTTCCTGGCAAATCCCCTCTGCCTCCGCCAGTTTGCCGTAGGCCAGCTCCAGTTGCATGGGGTCCAGTGCCAAGGCGATAGCCTGGCTGATGAGGCAGACCATAAGCTCGTGTTTAAGCTTAAGCTCCCGGGCTAATCGCTCCCCTTCTTCCAAAACGGGAAGTCCCCCCTGGTCGCTCGATAAGCAACAACGCACCCCCTTGGTTAAGAAGCGATCGGGCCAATACCCCCGGTCGTTGCTTTCAGCGGCAATGCGAGACTCTAATTGATGAAGCTCCAAAGCTCTTTCGGACTGCCCTTCTTGTTTGTACACAGCCGCCTGCGCACCATAACAGTTAGCCAAGCCAGGTCTATCTCCAATCTCTTCACAAAGTCGCTGCTGCAGTTTAAAGAGGTGGAGTGCCTCGGCCCGCAGTCCCATCCCCAGCATCACTGCCGCTTGGTCACCGTAGAGCCGGCCAAGCAAGTTCCGTTGACGAATTCGTCGGGCAAGGGCAATTGCCCGGGAAAAATCCTTTCCGCCCGCTCCTTTTCTCTCTGACTCACATAAAGCGAGGCAAGGGTAGTTATCGACACAGCCAAAGCTGTCCAATCACCTGCCTGCCGCAGTGCCCGTCGTGCCCTCCGCAAGCAGGAAACAGCCGCCTGTGGCCGACTCATCTTAATGTAAAGCAAGGCTCTGTTGACTAAAGAGCGGCCCAGATTACTAGGATCGCCGAGTTTTTGCCACAGTCCGGTCACCGCTTTTAAGAGAACGAGGGCTTGCGGCAGGTTCCCCGTGCAGCCAAGCACCACGGCGCGATTGCCCCGCGCAGCTCCCATCCCGCGCTCATCGGTAGCTTGGCGAAAAAGCATCTCGGCAGCGGAGAACTCCCTTTCCGCTTCCCCATAATCGCCCCGTCGGCCGGCCCCCACCCCCATGCGCAACCTCGCCCATCCCCTGCGACGACACAACTCGACAGAAAGCTCCTGTTGACTTGGCTTGCGACGAATCTGGCCGTAACTTTCCCCCGTGGTCTGCCGGAAAACCTCCACCGACACCGCTTCCGCCTCGGTGAGTGTTGGGCGATCTTCCGGCCTTGGGGCTAGGCACCTCATCATAAGTCCACAGAGGTCCCGGGGAAGCTTTGGCCGCCACCTCCGCGGATCAGGCCGGGGACCATGTCGATGAAGTTCCTCAATTCCCAAAAACAAATGTCCCGGTGCGAAAGGCACACGTCCACAAAAGCTTTCGTAGAGCAGGACTCCGAAAGCATAAACATCCGCCTCCGGTCCCACCGACGCTCCTTCCTCCCAAAGTTCCGGGGCCATGTGGGTGGGCGTGCCCATCACGTGCGAAAGGGTCGCCCGCCCAGATGCCGCACAAAACCCTGGGCCGGCCGACTCGTAGCTATGGAGCACTTTGGCCAACCCCAGATCGCTTATAAGCGCTCGGAGCCTCCCTTTGGCGGCCTCCTCGTTCATGAGGAGCACATTTGCCGACTTTAAGTCCCGATGCAATATTCCCTGACTGTGGATGTAACTTAAGGCCCAGCAAACCTGAAGAGCAGTATCGATCCCTTCCGGGATCGGAAGCCCCTCCCCCGTGCCTTTTAAACCCTCGGATAAGCTACCGCCGTTACAATACTCCAAGCAAATCGCTGGGACATGATCCGTGGACTTGTCATCGCGAACATCCACAGCCTCGACCACATGCGGATGACAAAGGCTCATCCACGCGCGGACTTCGGCGAAAAGACGCTCTTTTGCGACCGAACTGTCCGAAAAACGGATGCGGCGAAGCTCTCCGTCGGCACTTATAAAGGAGTAGACCACCGGCACCTTAATGGCTACCGGTCGCCGCGTGAAGATCTCGCGGGCTAGATAGACCACCCCGAAATCGCCTCGTCCCAAAAACTTTTCCACCCGATAAAGATCGCCAACAACTTTGCCCCTTTCCCACCGTGGACAGCCGCCGGGGAGAGAACTGCCTCGTCTTCGCACCTTATGCGCCCCTTTCCTCTCCCCCGCACCGGCAGCGCCACCCGTGCCACGCTTGGGCCAAAAGGCTTTCCTGCCAAACGAAGTCAGCCATTCGTACACAAACCGCCCCACATCCCCCTCGCACTAACGCCAGGGAAGAGATCTCTGCATCCGTCGCCGAGGCCCTACCGGTCAGCAGCCTACGGCCTTTCCGAAACATGCCGGCTGTTGACTTAACCACCCAAGGCGAAAGTTTCCTGCCTTTGCCCCCTTCAAAAATTTGGCTAGGCGAGCTAGCTTGTCGCCGCCAGGAGGATCAAAGGGGAAAAACTCTCAACCAGTTTACGCACATCCTCCACGCCGATTCGCCTCCTGGCGCTCACGCGGATCGTCGGAGGCTGCCGCCCTAAGGAGCGAATAGCTTGTTTGCGGAAACTCCGTCTGATAAGACGCGCCGGATTGCCCAGGGTCAGACCGCCGATGCTACCGTCGCCCTCGCATGGTCTCCTGCTCCCCGCCCAGGGTGCAAGCCAAGGAACCACAGCCCCAAACCCAGGACTATGGGAAGGCCCCTCCGTGGACGAACAAAGCACTCTCTCCCGCCGCGACGTCCCGGCCCGGCGTCCTTCTGTTTGATGCCGCCTTAAAGCCCCGCCAACAGAAATCGAACGTTGCTACATCGCCTTGTTGACAATATCACTCAGTGAGACCACCCCCAGCAGGCGGTGATCGCCAATGACCGGCGCCCGCGATAGCCCCATATTGGCCAGCAGACGAGCTACGTACTTAACATCTAAATTGGGATTAACCACCACCAGTGGCTTGGACATGATCTCATGAACGCGTACCTGGGCCGGATCAAGCCCCTTGGCCACCACTTTGTACACAACGTCCCGCTGCGTAATCATTCCGTAAGCATCTTCTTCGTTCCGGCGTTCCACGATAAGTGAACGAACACCGCGGGACTTCATAAGCGCCACTGCCTCTGCCACGGTGGCATCGCCGGAAATAGTGACCACATCCGTCGTCATGATGTCCTTGGCTTTGGGCATAGGAGACCTCCTTTAGCTGTGAAAAGACGTTTACGGAAAGTGACTCACCCACCCGGCCAACAAAAGCGCTCTGCCGACCTTACCGCTCGCCCCCACACTACTTTCCCCACCCGATAGTCGCCTGTCAAGCTCCCCAGTGATGGGAAGGGTGTCGCCAAGCGCCCGGGACCTTCACCCTTATGCCGCCTAAAAACTTTCCGCGGCCTGTCCCTTGGGCACCCAAAGTCTTGACAAGCCGACGACACCACCGCCGCCCTAGCACTGATAAGCCTCCCACCAGTTCAGCCCTAACTAAAAACCCACAAAAGAAAGGGCTCCAAAGGCCCCGGCCGGGAGTCAAGGTCCGCCCAAATTTTCCGGTCTCACTGCGGCTATGGACAACCGACCCCACTTGCCCGAATCGTCGCTCCGGCGGATAGACTCGCATCCGGCCTAGGCCAGCGTCAACTTCCAAAAGTCCGGATCGCCTCGCTACGGGGCCGACGCCCGATGAGCCCCGTGGCTAATTTCCCGAAAATCTGGAACCACCCCGGCAATCCCGCCCGGGCCGTTCGGCAAAATCAATCCAGCTTCCGGAGCCTCGGTGCCCTGAGGGAATTCCTTTTCTGGCGCGGTGTTTTGCAACGACCAAAGGACTGTGATAAGCCTCGGGCCACAGCGGCTCAAGCTTTAAGAAAGGGGGGAAGACCAGTACCTTGGCAACCATCCGTGACCCTGGTGGCGTTAGCGAGGGACGTCCCACCTCGGGGCCTTTTGATCGCGGTATGGGGAGACTCCAACTTCGCGCCCCTTCAAACCACGGGTTTGACCTGACGCATTTAAGGCCGGCCAGAGGGCCGAACGGGGGCGTTCCCAGGGCCGGGCAGCGAAGGAGGTAATTGCTTGGAGCCGGGGCCGCCGGTCCCCTACCGAAAATTTGCCGGATTTCAACCCACCGACCACCTCGGCTCAAAACTTATCGCCAGGGTGTGACCACGCCGGAGTTGCGGCCTAACGGCCCCCACTGCCGGAGGGTTGAGCGACTGACAAGAAGGACGGTCACAAAGAGGGAGGAAATGTGGCTAGGCAAGGAGGAGCTAGCCGGTCGCGCCCAAGTTGCTAAGCCGTTGTCCCATCCTCACTTAGGCCGGTGGCACATGCTTATTAATGTCTAAAGTCCTGCCACAAGAGCCCCCCGCCCCAAACTCCGCAAAGGACATTCCCCAGCCACACACCCCACGGCGGAATAACCCCACCTTTGGCCGCGTCAACCGTCCACGCAAGTAGCGGATAATAAGCCACCAAAATCGGGGCAAAGCACAGAAAGAATGCGGTCACAAGCTCGCGCTGACGAAGCCGGATCGCCATCCCGCTGCCGACCAGCGCAAATCCCAGGCAACTGAAGCCGGCAGCCCAGCGACGGAAGGGTTCCGTCCTCAACCGGTGATAGTACTGCACCAAGTTCCTCAACTCTCTAAGCACGCGCTCCTGCTCGCCAGGTGAAATGGTCGGGTTGCTGCCCCGATTCGGCCCATCAGCGAGCTTTGCCCGGTACTCCTGAATACGGGCCAGACATCGGGACACCTCCGCGGGGATATCGCGAAGCGGCAACCACGAAGGAGGCAAAAGGCGCCCCGAATCGGCTTTGTCCACCAGTCGAATTTCTTGCTCGTAGGTATCCGGGAATTGCACCCGGGCCTGACCGCCAACCTCAATCGTGCCATTGCGCAGTGTCAGCCGAAGTGTGCCCGTTCGGGAATCGCCTCGAAGCTCGGCCTCCTGGGCGGAAGCGGTGATCGCCGGCTCGTCCCCCGAGCCGTAAATGACAAGGATTGGTTCCAGGAGGCGACGACCGACAACTCCGCTAACCTGGATGGTCACCCGGCCTTGCTGGAACCGGTGCTGCAGGCGAAGCAAGCCGTACACAATATCCTCCGCCGCCGCGATCACCACTTGCCGGATTCCCTGTCGACCCCACGAGGCCGCCAAGTCGTTCATCCACACCGTAAAAAGACTCAGCCCAAAGGCAACTGCTAGTACCGGCCCCAAAATGGGCGCGGGAGAAATTCCGGCAGCTTTTATGGCAAGAAGTTCGTTGAAGCCACCCAGCCTCCCAAAAGTGGTGACCACAGCTAAAAGGAGCGCGACCGGAATACCTACCCGCAGGGCGTCAGGAAGAAGATAGGGCAATAGTCGAACTGTACACGAAAGCGGGAGACTGTATTCCCAGGCCTCGCGGCCGGCTCCCACCAGAAGCATCATCAGCATTATCCCGGCGGTCGCCGCCACCAGGACCTTAAGCATCTCCCCGAGCACATAACGCGTCATGATTCCCATGACAAAGTATTTGCGGCACAGGGAGACAAAAGGTCAAGCCCGGTCCAAGAGGGCTGTGGGAGTCGTATCCCCCACCCGGTGCATACGGGCGCCATTACCCACAACGCCCAGCCTAGTCCTGGGTCCGACTGAATCCATTAGCAAACGAAACTGAGCCAGCACTCAGTTAAATCGCAGACAAATAAAGCAAAACCGACTTCGACCGCCGATTCCGTTGCGTTGGCCCCGGGGGCTGGGACAATCGTAAGAGCTCATCAACTTGCTGGGCGAGTCGAGCCGAGATGATTTTTTCCCGCCAATCAGTCCAATAATCCTGTGAGTAGCCCGGGCACCCGATAGGAAGCAATCACCTTTCGGTCCCATACCTGAGCGGTGCGGCGATCATAAAAGCTGATAAGCTGGGCCGCCTGGGAAGATCCGTCGAAATAACCCGACGGCGTGACCACAATCCAACTGTCTCGACCGGGGAGAAGACATATCCAAGCCCGTCGCTGCCACGTGCTAGCATCCCAAACCGAGACTACCCCTTCCACTCCTAAAGTTAGAAGGGCCCTCCCAGTTGCCGACCAGATGGCCGCGCAGGCCCCGCTTTGGTGACCCTCGAGGACCGCGATCGTTTCTCCACTATTCGGATCCCAAATTCTGACCGTGCCATCGTCCGACGCGGTGAAGACCTGCCGCCCCTCCGAGTGATATCCCGCGGCGACCACAAGGCCGGAATGTCCCCGCAGGTTTCGCCGAAGTGTCCCGGCAGCCGCCGCCCACAATTTCGCCCGACCATCGTCGCTACCGGTGACAAGCGTATTGCCGTCCAGGCTCCAAGCGCAAGCACGGACTGCCCCGGCATGGCCCTGAAGGGTCCACTTTAACTTGCCCGAAGCCACCTCTAAAAGCCTCGCACTGCGGTCCTCTGAGCCGGTGGCGATCGTTTCGCCATCCGGGGCGAAGCTACAGGTAAGCACACTGGCCAAATGGATTTTTTCCTCCCAAACCGGCTGCTGCGCGACCAGGTCCCAAAGCGCAACGGTTCCGTCATCCGCGCCAATTGCGATCCGGGTGCCACCAGGGCTCCAGGCCAGGGCCTTTACGGCGGCATAGCCTACGCGAAAGGCTGCCACTTCCTCCATCGCGCCCGGATCGCAGATCACGACTTGCCCATCTTCACTTCCCAAAGCGAGGCGGGCTCCCTCCGGGTTCCATGCGACGGCCGTCACCCGCCCCTTTTGGACCGAGTATGTCCCCGCGAGCATGCCAGACTTGAGATTCCACAAAAGAGCCTGTCCCTTCGGCGAGATTGTGGCTAGCTTATCCCTTTTGGGGGAGAAGACCCCGACCACAGCGGCCGAAGTCTTTCGCTCAAGGGCACCTACTAGTCGACCTGTTTTTACCTCCCAGACCAGCACTGATCCCGCAGCGGTAGCCGCCACCACAAGCCGGCCATCGGGCGAAAAGGCGCACTGGCCAAGCGGCCCGCCGCCACCTTGGAGATCAGCCACCTTTTGTCCTACCGAGGCATCCCAGATTCGTAGCACACCGTCCACAGACGCCGTTGCCACCCAACGGTTATCTCTGGTCCAGGCCCCACCGATCACCGGTCCTGGGTGAGCTCCAAGACGCACTAGCTCTCCCCCGCTGCGGACGTCCCAAACTCGGGCAGTCTTGTCCTCCCCCCAACTGAGCAATCTTGTGCCGTCCGCACTCCAGCACACGCCCACCACCTGGCCCTCATGGCCTTTGAGAACCCGAATCGGCTTTCCCGAAGATGGCTCCCAAATCCGCACGGTTTTGTCCGCCGACGCTGTGGCTGCTCGAGAACCGTCTCCATCCCAGGCACATCCCAGAACAGCACTTGCGTGGCCTTTAAGTTCGGCCACCAGCTTCCGCTCGGCCATATCCCAAACCTTACCCACTCCATCGGCGCCGGCAGTTAAAAGCTGGCTCCCGTCGGGCTTCCAAGCGCAAGCAGCTACCGCGCCTTGATGGGCGGCGAAGGCAAAAAGGGAATCGCCCGAGATAGCATCCCACACAATCACCTCACCATCGGACGAGCCCGTGGCGATCTTTTCCCCACTTGGGCACCAGGCACAGCTCAGCACTGGCATGGCATGACCGGCGAGCTCCAACACCGGCAAGCCGGCGGATAAGTCCCAAACTCTGGCGGTCCGGTCTAGTGAGCTCGTGACGAGGAAGTTTCCGCTCGGGCTGAAGCTGACGCCGGTCACACCTAAAAGATGACCAGTCGGAAGCCCCACCGAAACGTGCTCTGGCAAAGGCGGCGGGAGTTGCCCCGCTTGGACGCCCACCTGCCCCGCCGGCTCCGCCTCAGGCGGTGATTCCCTCGGGGGGTTGGCCAACTCGGAAGGAACCTCCCCGGGGAATTCTGGTTTTAAGGCCCTCGCCGGGTCTTTGGCAGGGATCTCAGCTGATGAGAAACCCCTCGCAGTTTCTTGAGAGTCACCGATGTCGAGCCTACTCCCAGAACCGGAGTGTGTGCTCGACAAATCGGTGGGCACTTCCTCCCGTGTAACTCCCTCCGACGTGCGCTGGGGAAAGGCACCTTCTGTTTCCGGCCAAGCAACGTGTTTCGCCCCCTCGTCTTCGCTCGCCGGGATTAAATTTTCGCTCGCCGGGGTCAAAAGAATAAGGCCAGAAACAATCACCAAAAGAAAAATCACCCCGAGCGAAAGCCCGCCAACAGCAGCACCCACGATTGCCACAAACATCCCGAAGCCGAGGCCGCCATCGCCCCGCTCCGCCCGCTCGCGGTCCTCAAGGGGACCGGTCCCCTCCCCACAGCCTTGCGCTTGATCAATCTCGCTCACAAGTCACCCCCTTGCCACCAGGACCAAACAAACGCCTTAGGATTTGAACTGGTACCGGCAAACCCCTATGTTATTTACCGTCGGTAGCCGGCACCAGCGAACCTCCGCCTGCCGCCGAGGAAGATCGCAAACCAAGCGGGTACCACAGTCCGCGAGACTGCCACCCGTACTTTACCCCTTCCTACCTCAAGAAGCTGCTAAACGCAAATCACATGGCTAATTTCATCGGACGGTAAGTTTCATCCACTGTAGGATCCGTTGGCTGCGGAACATCCAGGAGGACCGGCCACGATGGACAGGACAGATCTTACTCCTGCACTTTGTCGACAGGTATGTTTTGTTGACAAATCTATTGTCGTAAAGAATTGGTCCGGTGTCATCAGTTGTGTGTGGACGGCGATTGTTTTTGCCCTAGGCGCCGGCATCCTCCAAGCGCAGGAAGCCCCGAAGGTATGTTCACCAGATAAACCGCTTGCTGACTCGCGCCTTGGGCCGATTAAGACGCTTGACGATTACCATCCTTTCTATCCGCCAGAGAATCTGGAGGAGTGGGAAAAGCGAAGTGAACGAGTCCGTCGACAAATGCTAGTGGCGCTTGGCCTGTGGCCCATGCCCACCCGCACGCCCCAGCGGGCAGTGATCCACGGCAAGGTGGATCGCGACGAGTACACTGTGGAGCGTGTGTACTTGGAAAGCTTTCCCGGGCATTTTGTGACGGGGAATTTGTATCGGCCCAAAGGCGGGCCGGCCAAAAAACCCGGAGTCCTCTGTCCTCACGGCCACTGGGCCAATGGCCGTTTTTATGATGCTGGAGATGCCGGCCTGAAGCGGGAGCTAGAAAACGGCTGGGAAAAGCTCCCCTGCTGTGGACGATATCCGCTGCAGGCCCGCTGTGTGCATCTTGCCCGTATGGGTTGCGTCGTCTTCCATTACGACATGGTGGGCTATGCCGACAGCATCCAGATCCCCCATCGCCCGGGCATGCGAGCCCACATGAACACCCCGGAAAACTGGGGCTATTTTAGTCCGCAAGCGGAGCTTCATTTACAAAACATGATGGGTCTCCAGACGTGGAATTCAATTCGTGTACTCGATTGGTTTACCAGTTTGCCGGATGTGGATCCCAATCGCATCGGGATCACCGGGGCCAGCGGCGGGGGTACTCAGACCTTCATCTTGTGCGCGTTAGATCCTCGCCCCCTTGTCGCATTCCCTGCGGTGATGGTTTCCACGGCGATGCAAGGGGGGTGCACCTGCGAAAATGCCTGCTACCTCCGCATCGGTACGAGCAACGTGGAATTTGCTGCGCTTTTTGCCCCCAAAGCCCTGGGCATGACAAGCGCTAACGATTGGACCAAGGAAATGCCCACGAAGGGTTTTCCGGAATTGCAGCGGCTTTACCAACTATATGACGCCACCGATCGGGTTTATCTCGCGGCCTTCCTTGATCATCCACACAATTACAATTATCACTCGCGGCTCGTTATGTATCGCTGGATGAACAAACACTTGGGTCTAGGTCTGCCCGAACCCATCGACGAACGGCCGTTCCGCCCGTTGTCGCGGGAAGAAATGACCGTCTGGACCGACGATCACCCAAAGCCTCCCAGTGGCGAAGATTACGAGCGAAGTTTGTTGCGTTGGATCACGGAGGACAGTCGCCGGCAAATCGAGGAACTTATCCCCCAAAGCGCGGAAGGTCTTGCGCCATTCCGCAAGGTTATCGGTGGTGCTGTGGATGTAATGATCGGCCGGGGACTGCCGCCGGCAAATGAGGTCGACTTCGAACAGCGATTTGAGCGTCGCGGTGAGGGCTTCCTCTGGGTGGGCGGAATCGTCCGCCAAACCAAATATCGCGAAGAGGTGCCTGTTTACGTCTTGGTCCCCCGCGGGGTTCCTTTCAATGGCACGGCAATCCTCTGTGTCACACCCAACGGCAAACAAGACTTGGTCAGCCAGACCGGCTCACCTCACGAGCAGGTGCTAGAGATCGTTCGCAAAGGCTACGGCGTAGTGGCTGTGGATGTTTTCGGGCAAGGCGAATCGACGCTTGATGGCCAGCCAATTACACGAAACCGTCTTGATCCAAAGCGAAAGGAATATGCCGGCTACACGTATGGCTACAATCATCCACTATTTGCTCAGAGGGTACACGATATCCTCACAGTGCTAGCAGCGTTGCGGGCCCGGCCGGAGGTTGCCCGCGTTTACCTTGTTGGATTGGGCGACGGCGGGCGCTGGGCAGCCGCGGCACTGGCGCAGGCGTCTTCCGCGGTGGATCGGGCCGTGATCGATACCGCCGGCTTCCGCTTCCGTCAGCTAAGCGCCATCGACGATCCGGACTTCCTGCCGGGAGCTGTCAAATATCTTGACCTGCCCGGCATGCTCGCCCTGGCTGCCCCGGTGCCACTTCTGATTTGGAGCGAGCAGGAAAGTGATTTGGCAGTGGTCCGCGCCGTTTACGAAGCCGCGGGTGCCCGGGAAAAGCTAGTTATTTCCTCGGCCGCTAGCTTCGAAGAATTCGGCAACGAGGCACTTCGATTCCTCCTTGTCCCTTGAGTCAACACCGATCCGAAGAAACTAACATGCGTCGATAACCAAGGGCTTACCGAGTAAAGTCCCTGAAGTAGAAAAAAACAAGCGTTCGGAACCACCGCGCGGCGACAAAAGAAGAGGTTCCGGCGGCCAAGGCAAACCCGGCGTGCTTCCAGCAACACAAGTCGGTCTCTTTGCGCCCAGAGTGCTACTTCCGCTAGGAGGCGTCCGCGAGCGACTCGCTCTTTAGTCGAAAGATTGCCTCAAGCTCAACCACTGCTCCCAGGGGCAAACTAGAAGCACCTGCGGCGGTGCGGACGCCGACCCCTAGCTCGCTTCCGAAGACCTCGGCCAAAACCTCGCTTGCGCCATTAAGCACCCGAGGATGAGCCGTAAAGTCTGCCACCGCGTTGACAAGCCCAAATAGCCGGACCACGCGGGCCACCTTGGACAAACTTCCTAATTCCTGCTGAAGTGCCCGCAGGATGGAAGCCATGGCCAGTGCGGCGGCCTGGGCAGCTTGAGCTTCGTCAACGTCCCGGCCCACTTGCCCGCAGACGACGGCACCATCCGGGCCGATGGGTAGATGGCCGGAGGTGTATATAAAAGAATCGATTCGCAAAACGGGTCGATAAAGCCCTTTAGGAGCGGGTGGGCTTAGAGAGCTCCAACCGCGGCTTTCAAGTAGTTGATTAAATCGTTGATCTGGATCCCAATCCATTGCCGGTCCTTTCCACCTGGGGCACAAACTCATCCCCCGACACCTGAAGGTCAACCGGCCTAATCGATGAGCTTATTGAGGGGAAATTCCACAATGCCACAAGCGCCGGCGGCCTTCAGCCGGGGCACAATCTTCCGAACCACTGCTTCGTCAACAACGGTGGTTACGTCTACCCAGTTCTTGTCCGCCAAATCGGCAATGGTGGGGTTCTGAAGCGCAGGGAGGATAGCTAGCACCTCGTTTAAGCGTTCCCGCGGGACATTCATCATCAGGGCCACCTTCCCCTCGGCAGCCATCGCCCCTTTTAACATCAGAACAATGTCGTCAATCTTCTGCCGCTTCCAAGGATCGGAATAGGAAACCGCATTGGTGATAAATCGCGGGGTGCTTATCAGAACTTCGTCAACAATCCGGAGATTATTGGCCCGGAGGGAGCTTCCGGTCTCGGTGACCTCGACAATAGCGTCGGCCAAAAGCGGCGGTTTGACCTCCGTGGCACCCCAGCTAAATTCCACCCGGGCATTCACCCCATGCCGGGCCAGATACTGTTTGGTAATCCCCACCGCCTCCGTGGCAATCCGCTTACCCTCTAGATCCCGGACCGAGCGGACGGGGGAATTTTCCGGCACGCAAAGCACCCAGCGGACCGGCCGCCGGCTGACCTTGGAGAAAACAAGCTCGGCCAGTTCAATCACCTCCGCCCCCGTCTCCACAATCCAGTCATAACCGGTCAAGCCGGCGTCAAGGACTCCGTCGGCGACGTAACGAGCGATCTCCTGGGCCCGGATGAGAAGGCACTCAATCTCATCGTCGTCAATGTGTGGGAAGTAACTGCGGGCACCAAAGGTAATCTTGTAACCTGCCCGCCGAAAAAGGTCGATTGCTCCCTCTTGCAGGCTGCCAGCAGGAATCCCTAAGCGAAGCTTATTGGTCGCACTCATTGGTTTTCCAAAACTTAAAGTCCCACAATCGCTGCGACACCCAGCCGTGCCGCTCCAAGTTTTGGCTTGGCACATGATAGAAACTTAACTTGGCCGCGGATAAATCCCCGGGCGCGGCCGGACCGAAAGATTCTCCCAAAACCCCCGCCCTAAGGCAAGGACATCCACTCGCCGTAAAGGTACGACACGGGAAAAGCTCCAGGGGCATCCAACCAGACTGGAACTTCCAGAACTCCGACAAGGCAAAGTTCCCCCACTATAAGAAGCATCGATAAGCCAAGTGAAATCTTCCGATAAGTAGACGCGGACCTCGCGGTAGTCTTTCGGGGCGGAACCTCGCCATTCCGATAAAAAATTTCGCCCGACGAGCGGAACCGCGGACTTTTTCAAGGGTTAATTTAGCCTAGGTGCAGCACGGAAGGAAACGCGGGTGCTTCTCCCGGCAAAGGGACCGAAAGGTTTGTCGCCTGGAAGATCGACCCGCCTAGCTGACCGGGATGGAGGATGAAGTACTCCCTAGGGCGTTAGCGGCTTCTTGTTGAAAAGGTACCGCTAAGCCCATAGACAAGCCAATGTGGGATTGACCGTTTCCCCTTAAAAACCCTCGGCTTGGCCGCATCCCCTGCCCCACACCCCCCTAGTCGGCACTCGGTTTACGGCCAGCCGAGGGCTCTTTTTTGCGCAGTGGTTCTCCGTTTTTAGACGCATCTCCATAAAGGCGGCGACGGCTTTAACCCGGGGTTCCCCCCTAACAACCTCCGATTAACCCCCGGGATCAACATACCGCCTGGCCAACCCCAAGTAAAGCGCCAACCAAAAAATTTGGCACCGCGCTTGCTAGACTGGCCTCAAGGATCTGATCAAGCCGCTGTCTCTCCCATTTGGTGGAAGGACCGGCCTCAAGCTACGGTGTCTTCGCCAATAGGTCGAAACCCCCAAGGCGTAAACCCTTAAAGCTTCCAATTCGGTACGCTAGCAACTTTTCACCACCCACTTCAATAAAGTCTCAAGTCCTTGCCAAAGTCCCTCCAGGGCCGGTGTCAAGGTCCACTAGAGCACCTTCCGGATTTATTTCTAGTTGATCAAACGTGCCGGTTGGGACGGCTGAAAGGCTTCGGCGGAATTCCCTTTTCTGGTGTCACCGGTTGGGAGAAACATCCTCTGCCCTGCAACAGCCGGTCTTCGAGCAAAGCTTTGGGGGTTTGTACCTGCGGGCTCCTATTCGCATTAGTGGTTTACAGACCGGGAGCCGGCAGAACATGTCTTGTAACCCGAGGAGTGTGGGGGCTTTGGACCGCACGCGTCCCTCAGGCAAGATTCGCGCATCCTATACGTGGCATCCGTCCTATGAACGAATATAACCACATGTTTAATTTCGACCTCCGTAACCTTGCTCGCACAGTGGAGCTCGGCTCTTCCTCCGAGCGGCCCAGATGAACGAGGCCCGGACTCCAAGGGACCGCCCGGTTACCGAACCGGCAAATTCTGAAGAAAAACAAAAGCAATTCCTAACGCTTGTTTTAATGTTTGCCGGAATTATCCTGGTTACTTGGCAGAGGCCTCTCCGTCGAGGGGTGTTTGGGCGCTTCAAGTTGTCAGAGGAGGAGCCAAAAATGGGGAACTGGCAAAACTGGCTTATCGGTAGCTTCACAATACTAATCGCTTGTTGTTTCGCGATGCCGCTCTACGCTCTGCAGCAACAAAGCCCGGCGGAAGTTGGAGCACCGCAAGCCCCAGCGGCGCAGCCGCAATCGTCCCCAACCCAAGTCCAAACCACGACCCAGGGGCAAATGACCGAAGCTAGGAAGAGGGTTAGTGAGGTGGCAGAGGAGCTCAGAAATAAATATCCGGATATTCTTAGCATCACGGTTGGGGACGATAAGTCGATCACCGTGAAGTATTTGTTCGAGCTTCCTGAGAACTTTGAAAAAGAACTTCGCGAGGTCCTCCTCGCCCGAGGTGTCGCGCAGCTTCTTGGCGAGCTGAAAATAAATCCACCTGAGAGAGTTGGCCCTCGCGTCCAAGACTGTATCGACAAGAATGCCGCTGCAGTCCTAGGCGCTCACCAGTTAGGGCTTGCAGGTCATGAATTAGACAAAGTTAATAGGTTGGTTCGAATCACGATCAAGGCGCCGGCTAATAAGCCGCTCCCGAAGGACATGTTGGATCGAATGCAGCGCGATCTCTCTGAGGAGCTCGATAAATGTGAGGGCTTAATAAAGGCAGGATTTAACGTAGTTCTTGCGGTTGTGGAGGAACCGCCGCCACCGCCGCCAGCGACACCCAAACCGCCGAAGACTGAGGAACAACCGCAGGCGCCGCCATCGCCACCCTCGCCCCCCACCGTTGTATTATGTGCCGCCACACCCGAGCCGTGCGGGCTCCTGGGCCGACTTCTTGCTCGGCTAGGTCTGGGGTGTGGATGGCGGTGCATTTGGGCTCCGGTGGTGCTTGTGGCGCAAGCGGTGCCTTGCTCCGCGGCGGAAGTTCCCGCATGTTGCTGCGGTTGCTGCCAAAGTTGTCTATGCGGAATTGGGGCCCCACGGGCCGGTGTGTTTGTTTCGAGCCGCACCATGCCCATGCTGAATGCTGAAAAGTTAGTAAAAAGTGTCGCGTCGTTTACAGCCTTGGCACGAGCGGAAAGACTAATAGCCTATCTTGTGGAAAGAGCCCAGCAGAATAGCGGGTCGGTGCTCCTTGCTTCCGCGGGATCGGCGTCTCCGGCGGCAATAATCCCTGCAAGTTTTGGCCAGCGGAACCCGAATACCGGGATGTTGTCCAGTTGGCCGCTTCGGGGCCGGATCGATCCCAACGGCATGGGGCACCAGCTTTTTGGACAAGCGGCGACACTTTACTGGGGCGGCAAGTACACAGAGGCTCTCAAATTGTTAGAAGAGGGCGTTGCTTCTTCGCCGGAAGACCCCCGACTGTGGTACTACAAGGGTTTAGCGGAGACAGCGCTTGGTCGTGAAAAGGAGGCCAAGAGGTCGTTTGCTCGGGCTATTTGGCTGCATGAAACAGCTTCCCCGGAAGATCAGCGGCTTGTAACTCAGGCGTTGGCTCGGGTCCAAGGCAAGGCCCGACTGGCGCTCGAGGAGGCACGCTTGCTAAGCGCGATGCCCGCGAAGATAGCCGAACCGCCTCTGCGTCAGGCTCCCAAATCTGCTACCGCAGTCCCGAAGCTTGCCGTGCGGCCATAAGGTTCGCTAAATTCATCGCTGCGGCTGAAGAGAACTAAAAGACTTAAGTATATCGTTGAGGGCGGTTATTATGGCCGGGCAACACAGTGCCCGGCTTTTTGTTTATTCGGCCCGGCACCGGGCGTTTTGCCTTTAAGTTACGGTTGCGCCGTCAGGACGGGGGGCGAAGTGATTGCCCGCCAGGCCGAGGCCAAAATAGCCAATAGACTGGTGAACAAGGTCAACATAAACAGACCAATCAAAACGCCGGGCGGCAGGATGAACGCGTGTTGTCGGAGATTTTCACTTGCAGCAAGGAGCGCTGGCCCGACGAAGAACTTTCCGGCCGGCACACCTATTATTAAGCCCAACGCAGTTCCCACGACCCAAACGATAATAGCCTCGACGGCCAACACGGCGACAGCAAAACCCTTTGACATCCCCAGGGCCTTAAGCGTACCAATTTCTTGGATCCGCGTTTCGGCCCGCATCATGTGTACGCCGGCAAGCAAAGTAAGGAGTCCACCCCCCATTGCCAGCAATACGCCCAAAATAATTCTCCCAAGGACAGTCGTCCGCTGAGCAATTTGATCGAGCCTTTCGATAACATAAGCGGTATCTCGCACAGCAAACCCATGCGCCTCTAAAGTCTGCTTGACCGGTTTTAGGTCCGAGAGGGAGTTGACATAAACAGCAACCAAATTGTAGGGACGACTGGTAGCTTGACGGGGACTACTGGCAGCGCCATAGGGGGCAATGCCGTCAAGAAAGGCTTCCTCCCCCTGGGTTTGGAAGCCCAGCAAACGCATCTTTTGACATACCATCTCCAGGCGGACGCGGAATTCGCTGATGAATAGCCCCGGCTGGCTGTCCGTCATGATCACCCAATAAGGCTTGCCATCCACATCCAAAGTGCGGCTGGGCGGAAAAAAATGATAGCTACCAAACAGGGATCGCACTTCGGCGGGGAAGTCTGTCCAGCGTTCAGGCCAATCGGCAGGCAAGTGGCCCGTGCGGACGCAACTGGTGCGAACATCCGCCTGGCGACTAAATTCGCGCTGATACCAACCCTCGCTTACGATGAAATGATGTTGCCAAGGAAGATCGCGCCTAAGGACTCCCGCGACCTGGCAGGTGCCATGCTGCCCAACATCTGAACGATAACTTAGTTGCGGCGGAGGCTCTTGATCTTCTGGATGACCGACTAAACGAAAGAATTCCGCTGTGACAACGACTCTGCCGGGCTTTTGGATCAGTTCTGGGCCAAGCACTTGGCAGAAAGGATCATCGGGATGAATAGTGCGACCGCGGATTGTCACCGACTCCTTGGCCTCCGGCCGATCCACCATAAACCAGTCCACATGTATCTCCCGACACGGATACCACCCCCTAACCCCCTCCATCCTTCCCAACAACTGCTTCAATGCCTCCATCCGCTCCTCATCTAACCACCTCTCGCGAATCGCCGGATGACCTACCCACAAGCAACACGATAGCGGATCCTCCAAAAGTTTCGCGCGCTCCACCGCCTGATAGCCGAATAACACCCCCAGGCCTAATACTGTCAAAAAAGTCAACAACCCCAAAGCCACGCTTATCACCACCGTCGAAGACACCCGACCCCGACGCACCAAATTCCGCACTGCTAACCACCACACCACTCGCCAACCTCTTCCCAGAGCCATCCTCTACATCCCCTTGATTTGCCGCCCGTCAAGTATGGCAAACACTCGGCCGATCAATCAGCTCCTTTACCCTGTCTAAGCTCAAGTCCGTCTTGGGGAGGATTCGCTGGTCCGCAAGTGTCCCCTCCGGCGTAAGAATCAAAAAGTGATCGCACAGCTGCCAAGCTTCCTCTATGTCGTGACTGGCTAAAAGAAGCGTCCGCGGGGCGGGTGGATCCTCCGGGAAAAGCTCCCCCATGTGCCAACTTGCTAGGAGCCGAAGGACCGCCTCAACCGAGCGGCTGTCAAGATTGCTAAAGGGTTCGTCGGCAAAAAGCACCGGCGGATTATGACTGAGCCCGCGGATAAGAGCTAATCGCCGCTGTTGACCTCCAGAAAATGGCCCCAAGCGATTGGCTAGCTCGCTCAATTCGCCGGGCGAATGTTCGGCCAGCTTTAAGAGTCGCCGGACCCGGGGCCGCCACTTGCTGGTTGGCCAACCTTGCAAAATTAGCGGAAGGGCTACATTTTCTTCACATGTCAGGTGAGGCAAAAGCCCCGACCACTGGAACACAAAACCAAACTCACGCAGGCGTAAACTTGCCCGAATCTCGGGAGAAGTTAATTGCCGGTAATCCCAGGGCAGACCGTGGTCGAGGCTATGGTAGCAGACCCTGCCGCTGGCAAGCTCGCCCTCCCATAAAAGCCCTAAGATGGAAAGCAATGTGGACTTGCCCACCCCCGAGCGGCCAAAGATGGCCACTTTTGACCCAAGAGGAATGGTGAACGTCAGTCCCCGAAGGATCAACCCATCTTGGCTCGGATAATGGTACTGCAAATCCTCTACGGTGAATGCTACGGCCATTCGTCCCGCACTCGAATCCACGCCCAACTTACCTCTCCCGTAAAGGAACGAAACCAGCGGTCGTCCGGCTCCCCGTCACCCACTCGCATCCACACGCCCTGGCCCCCTCGCCGACGATACTCATACCGGACCCCCCGCAGAATGTCCTCAAGGCGCACCAACCGCCCCTGAAGCTCGTACAAGTCTTCCACCGAAAGATCAGGATCGCGTTTTAAAAACTTCCGCAACCTCTGGGACGCACCCAAAAGCGCCGTCATCTTGAGCAGCTGCTCCCAAAAATCCTTCGATTTCTCGCCCAACGCCTTATCCAAAATCTCGCGAAACTTATTAGGGTTGTAGTCTCCGCCCAACTCGTCGAAAAATTCCCGAACGATCGCAACCACGTCTTCCACCTCCCGCCTAGACAACAAAACAACCAATTCAGTTTCCCCTATATTATCACCCCCTCCCACCGGCAACCAAGTATACCCCTCGAGGTACACCTGAAACCCCTGCTTGCCTCGCAGCGGCGCTAGCTCTTGCTCTATCCCAAGATCTTCTAGCACCGACTGGACCGCCGGGCCAATACGGGTAGCAAAGTCTCCGAGGCGCAGTGCCTGGAGTTCCCTACGCCATACATTCTGCTGGTGAGCAACGGTCTCAAAGTAATTAACGACGTCTTGGACTATTCGCGACGCCTGATCCGTACTAAGGACCCGGGCTTGATAATCCTTAACGTTATCCTTATCCTTATTCTTAAACTTGGCTTGAATGTGTTCCCGATAAAGCCGAGCTATTGTGTCCATTTGTTTCCGAAAGGCTGCCGCCACCGGACGATCTTCAAATCCCGACTCCGGAAACGCCTGAATCGCAAAAAAGTGAGGCGGCACCGGAAAGCTCGCCAACGCCTCTACCACTTGGCGCTCCGCCAAATGACTCGGATCGTTCTCATCCGACTTGTCCGCATCGTCCCCGACGACAATCACGACTTTCGTAGAAAGAGGAAGAAAGCCCGCTGCCCGAATACCTCTAATTATCCCCTCAAACACCATCTCCCGCGCATCTCCCCCACGCGAGACAGAGTGCCTTCGTAACTGATCCAGCCGGCTCGCAATCTCGACAGGATTAGCACTCAAGGACTGCGTTCGCACGGGCGGAAACCCCGGATCATCCGGGTCAAAGTCAGAATAAAAAGTGATCGCTAGTGCCACCTGACGGTCAGCCGCCGAAGGCGATTGTTGCGTAAGAGCGCTGACTACCTTTTCAAGAGCCTGGGCAGCTACCTGAAACCATGGTCTCATGCTTTCCGTGTCGTCAACTACTAATAGAATTTCCAGTCGTTTGATACTTTCCTCAACGTTCCGAAGTTCCTCCCGAAGTTCCTTAATCCTTTCCGCCGAAGCGACGGGATTACCCTCTTCGTCCACAAAGCCCCCTTCCGCGCCCACTTTTACAAGCCGCCAGCCCGACGGAAACTTGTACCGGTAACGCTCTTCTTCCGGCCAGAGGAGGATGGGAAATCGAGGTGAGTCCGGCCTTAACGGCACCGGCTTGTTGTCAACAAATCGCTCCTCAAGAAGCGGACGCACTTCCGGCTTCACCCCTGTGCCGCCATCGCCGTCCCGGAGCGGACTTGGGGCTTTCGGTGCTACCTGAGACTCGGGCTGCCCTGGCCCCACCTGGCTCGGATGTGCCTTCAACGCATCGTCAGGGGTTAAGTAAATGCGTCCCGGCCTTAAGGGACGATTCTCTGACTGATTCCACTGGAGAGCTTCCCTTGTGTACCAAATCTCCACAGCCCAGCGGGGAAACCACCCGAGAAGGCGATCCTCCTGACCAGCCTGAAACTGATACTCGGTGCCTAGGAGGACAAAATCTTTATCAGGTGCGTTGCCCGTCTGACCAAAGATAAAAAAGAATTCGTTAAAACGAACTTGCCGGTGGCTAGGAGCTTCGTGGTGCGGAGCTTTTAATCCCGTTGTGACGCCCTTAACATAGTCACTACGAGCCTCAGTCGAGCCTGCCTGTTCTTGGTCACTACGAGTCCCAGTCGCGCCTACCTGTTGTTGTCCCGCCTTAAGGCCGCGAATGTCTCTTTTCAACCAGCCCTTCAGATGAACTCCTGAGGCAGCATCCCTGATCGCTTCATCCTGGGCCAGATACCTCCCCTCCACCCAACCGATAGCCTCACTGTCAAGTCCCTCGGCTTTCGCCGGCCATCTCCCCACCAAGACCCATCCACGTCGCACTAGCTCACGCCTGTCAACGTTCGACGGGGGGGATTTGTACAAGGCCCCGCCGAATACCACGGCCATGACCACAAGCTGCTGGCCAAACGTAAGTGGCTGTCCCAGCTCCTTACCGCCGGGCAGATCTCGGGGTCTGAGGCCCTCGTATGCGTTCCAAACCCAAAATGGCACTCCAACCATCAACGGATTGACGGAGGGCCACGCCTGCCTAGGCACAGGACTGCCATCCGGCATCTGCACACTTAGGGACACTTGGCCAAAACACAAACCAGGTGTTAAAGCAACCAGCAAGAATGGTAAACAAACAAACCGCCCCGGTTTCATAACCAGCCACCTCAATTCCTCGAGACAACCCTTCGCAACAACTCTCGAAGAAAGTCCACGTCCCACGTATTTGCGCTATCTTGCGGGGATGGTACATTCCCCGCTAATGAAGCACCTTCTTGAGCTGCGTCGCTTGGACGAAAAACCGGATGTAGTCTTACAGTGGGCCTATCGGAAAACGGTTGGCTTCCTTTTGGCGGGCCCCCTCCACAAAAAATATTCGCAAAACCTACTTCTACCTTCTCGTCAGGGCGAGCGCTCAATGGGACCAACCACACTTCCTCCAGGTTACGAAATTTATGCTGAAACTGGGTGAGCTCAGCTCCCCGAGTGGTAAACCCTTGGGGCGGCGCCACAATGACGACTGACCAACGCGCATCACCCAGTTGTTGGGACTTTTCCATCGTTTCATCCAACGTCTTGGAAAATAGTTGAAGTTTTACTTCCTTGCTTGCCTCAGTAGCGGGTGTTTGAGGAGGTTGTGGCTCGCTATCGTTTTCAGAGTCCCACACTGGCGTAACGTTTTCGTTCTCTTGAGCGAAGACTTTCACGACCATCCGTTCCCGTGCGGGCTCCTTGCAAACTTCGCGGCCGCATTCGTCGGTGTCGCCGACCGTCCGTTCGCCTGCGTGCTCCTTAATGAGGCTCCGGAGATCCTCCCAAACGGGTTTATACCTAATACAAGGAGACTCGCTTGTGTGGACAAACCAAACAAAAACTGGCAAACGCGTTTGCGCGCCTTCCCCCCGAGCCTCTCCTGCTTGGGAACCTCCCTCTGACGGGCCCCCGCCCTGACCCGGCGCGGCTCCCTCTTGCTGGGTTGAAACCTTGGGCTTAAACTGCGAGAGGTCCTTATCAATTTCGTCAATCTTAAGTTTGAGCTCGCCGATAATCGTTTGTATATCACTAGCGGTTCTCTGTACACGCTGTATATCTGTAGCCAGGCTTTTAAATTCATTTATCTGTGTCGCGGTGGTCTGAAGCTTCGAAACTAGCTGTTCTAACTGCCCCAGTCTCTTCGCCTGCTTGTTAAGTTCCTGCAGAATGTTATCGGCCCAGGAGGGCGGGGGCGTACCGGGCGCGGTGCCCCCGCTTGTCAAGCCACCCGTGCCTTTTGTCTGGTTGGCATTCTGTGCCCGTCGGCTGCCTAGGGCGTCACCAAAGAGAAGCCCAAGCCAGAAGCACAAGACTGCCCCCCCGGCCAAGATTAAAGGACCCACCGTCGCCAAAATCTTCAACCGCACCGGCGGGCCATCGTGCTGAACACCCTTCCCGTTTGAAGGCCGAACACTCCGCGTCGCAACCGGCCTAGGGGGGGAACTCGCCGTTCTATCCCTCCCGCCTCGGTCTGGGCCAATTGACATCGCCAGTTAGCTCCCTGAAAGACTCTTAGCTAAATCATCAACAGGAATCTGTAAGACCTTTTTGTTGCTGAACCATCCCCGCAGCCGTGACGAGGGCATTCGTCCGCCGGGTACCTCGTCCCGAACCCACACCGCCCAAATCGGCAAGTCCATGGGCGCTCTCACTTGCCGCCCGAGGTCACCAAAATCCGGATTAAGCTCGCTCACCCAAATCACAACCACTTCTTCTAAGCTCTCCTCACAGGCCCCGGCTACGGTGCGAGCCGCTTCGAAAGCATTCCCAAACGCCCGATCAAACTCTTCGTCAACAATCGTCGCTCCCTTCGGCAATTCACCGCCTGTCCAACCGACTATCTGCCCCTCTAAGTCGACAAACCAAATCGCTTGATCCACAAGACGTGACCCCCGATGCTGGATAATTTGCGCCAGCTGGCTTTGCAAATCCTGCCACTTTTGCTCCGCGGAGGCTGTCAGCGGTACCACTATCAAGCTTGTGCCCCGCAGTCCCTTAGGACTACGGACTGTGACAACAACTTCGTTCGTCCCCAATCGGACATTAACCGGATTTTCGAACACAACACGAACGTCCACAGGGGGCGAGCCAGGCCGCAATCCGCGCACCATAATCGGCTGGAGCTCTGCGGTGGTTTGCCCGGCCGGGATGACGACCGTTCCTTGAACCATGTCAAATATGGGAGGTTGGCCAGGGTCAAGAACCGTGCGGTATTCAAACGAAGCCGGCTCATCAGCCGCGCGTGTCAAAGTTACGTTGATCTTTACCGCTTCCTGTTGGCCGCTTCGCACGGCAAGCGCAATTCGTTCAGGTGCGGTCAAAATGGGTGGAGACGTAACATAAACAAGCGTAACCTGACCCCGAGCAATTACTTCGGTATCCTGATGACTCGGGTAGGCAACTACCGCGAACGATAACTTGCTCCCTTCGGCGGAGGTGGGCAAAAGGGGAATTGTCAGTCGCTTTTCCATTTGACCTGGTTCGAAAGTAATTTCTTTTTCAACAGCTTGGAAATGTTTCCCGGCCTGCGCAGAGCCATCCTCCGTTTTCAAAAACAGGGTGATTGGCTCCGTCCCCACCTGGGCTAACCTAATCGGTACGATCACCTCTTTAGTCTCCGAAGAGACCCGCCAGGTGACCGGAGAGATTTCCAGCGCGAGCGACTTCCCCGGAAAACACAAACTCACCGGAATCTCCGCAGAAGCTAGCTTGGAACTTTCGCGGTAAAGCGAGACGTCAAGGAAGAATTGCTTCGATCCTTGGATGAAACTTCCTTCGATAAGGCGCAGTTCAATCGGCCACCTTTGCTGGCCCGGCGCAAGCACTACCTCGCCGGCTACTGGCTCATAGTGTCGGCCGGCTAAGGCATCGCCGTCCCGGCTCTTAAACACAAGCCGAGTTTCAAAGCTACAAGGAGCTGTCAGACTCATCGGGAGCGTAAAGACCGTCTGGCCCCGCACTTCAATACAGGGCGGAACTTCCGCCCGAAGACCCACCTTATCATCATCCTTTAAATGCACAGTCACCCTATTCGAGGCGCCTAGCCGGCCACCTTTTATCTGTGCAATTCGGACTTCGAAGATCCGCAACGAATCAACTGTAGGATTGTTGATAATCTCGACCTTTATTCCCGGCTCACTTTCCTGCCCATCAACGCGCGATTCCTTGACCAGCCGAAAGTCCTTCCCTTCTTGGGCAGTTTTCTCAATGCTTTCCAGCTCTAGGATTAAGGGCGGAGTCATCCGAGAAGCAATTCCTAAGATCGGGCGTTGCCGAACAATTTTTAAAGGGAGAAACAAATTCAGCTTTCCCTCCTGTACCTCCATAGTCTCGACGGCGAACTTAACCTCCGGGAGCTGGCTAAGCTCTAGCACGATCGCAGCCGCAAGCCCAATTGTGGCAAATAAGACGACGGCGGGAACAACTAAGGCCGTCCACATAAAAAATACCGCTGTCCCCAGCCGCATGCTAATCTCCCGTTACCCGGCTGCCAAATCCACAACCACTCAACCACAGTAGATCCACAGCCCCCTTCCCGCCTTTTGGATATCCACTACAAACAATCTGTGTTGAGTTGGCTCAAAAAGGCTGCAAATGTCTCCTCGAAGCCGAAATCTTTCCCCGTGGAGGCCCTCCATCGGCGCCACAAAGAAAACCATCCCGGTTGGCTGATTACCCTTTGTGTCACCGGCACTTCCTACTCTTGAGGTACCCTCTGAAGGAACACCTCAGAATTCGAGCGGAGGCTCCTCTGTTTCTGGTGACGCCTCCCATGGCTGCCCGGGCCTACCAACCGGGGGTGCAGTCTTGCTAGTTTCCTCCGCACTGTGCACAACCGCGGGTGGAATTTCTTTGTGAATGCTCGGGGGTTCAGCTTTTAAGGTTTCGGGAACTGGCTCAACCTTGGGAATCAAATCGAGTACCAATTTTTCATGCTCAGCCCTGATCCACCTTAAAAGCGCAATACGCCACCACAATTCAAAAGCGATCAAACTGAGGGTTGCCACAAAGACAACAAGCAGTGGAATCCATGCTTGCCACGCGAAAATCGTCACGTCCAGTTCATCAAGCGACAGACGGTGATACGTGCCAAGCCTCTCCAACGCCACCACTGCCCCATAGCCCCAAAGGGGAACCCAGAAGTAAACCAAATTAGCCAAAGATGCCCTGTTGATGACGGCCTTTGCCGTAAAAGCGATCGCCTCTCCCGAGGGCATGCGCCAAGCCCGAAGAAGGCCGAAGAGGTCTTGACAAAAGCTGACTAAAGACACGGGCGGGTTTAAGCCAGGCTGGCGGTGGCCCGGTGGTTTTCCCATTGAGGAGATCTCCACGGCCTTTTCCAATCTCCATACAGAAATCCCAAGTTGCCAAGGGAGCCAACCCGCCAACGCACTCCCCACTATGACCCCGAGTAACACGACCGCCGAGAGCACTTGCGCCGATAAGCCGCGAAAGACCTCCGTCGCTAGCTGTATGGCGCAAATACCGATTAACGATAAAGGAACAATCCACAGCGTGGCAGCCCACGGGCGCCAGCTGGGTGTTCGCGCCGCAGGGGCTTCCGCCAGCCCCCCGGGAACCGCGGACCGCCTATCCCGCAATGATTCGCTTGATCCCCAAGCGTCGCTCATACTCGGTACCGCGCCCTATCGCACTCATCTGCGGATTAAACGCACTCTTGCCGCCACAACCAGAGTACCATCGCTTTGTTGTAGGCCGGGAAAAACAACCTCAAAGTGATTCGCTCCCGGCGGACATTGGTTAATCGAGATGCACCTTCTCTCATCGAGCGCCTCAGAAAAACTATTGGGTTCCCAAAGAAAGAGCTTAATGCCGGAAAGAACTTCGCTTTTAAACCTCTCCCGTATACACCGCCAAAATTCTTCTTGCTCAGAAGCCCCAGTCGCCGGAGGCAATTCACAAAGCGTCTCGTACCACCCGATGGTGCAACTTTCCTTCGATCCGCCTCTGACCATCTCCTCCGGCCACTTCGCAAGGTGGGTCGAAAGTCGATCGCGGAGTTCCCTACCCCCATCCCAGTCTTCCACCATTTTCCGCAAGATCTTCCACTCGGTGGGCATTCCCCCCGCGGAGACCGTGAGACTTGGTGGCCGAATTGGTTGCTGCTTTCCTTTCTGGATGTAGCCGAATTCTTCCACAATCACCGTGCCACAAGGGACATCATCGCGGAACTCGAACTTGGCCCACTTGCGCTCCTCGGGAGCCAACTTCTCCCATTTAAAGTTGGGGGTATAACCGGAAGGGAGGATCCCGTAGCCAAAAGATTGTGCCCAGGCCTCGAGAGACCGTAGAAATTGAAGCTGCACGGCTTGGGGCTCACGATGGTGAAGTTGATTGAGATAATCAATGATTTTTTCCAGTACTTCCGACCTATCGCTATCATGGAACTTCTTAAATTCAAGATAATTAAACGTTTCGTGCTTGATCAGACTCTCAACTAGCTCGGCCAAGCTCGCAGCCTGCGGCAAATTAGGGCAACTCTTTCGGAGCTCGCGGGCAGCTTTATGAAGCTGGTAGGCGCTTCGTACAATCTCGGTTGCCAACTCCAGCGGCCCCGCGCTTACGACCAGTCGACACCGTTGCGGATCCACGGCAAATTGTTTACATGCCACCACCGTACGCGGCAGCGCAGCGTCGAAAACGCACTCAATATTCTCTAGGCTATAACCTTCCGGAAGCTCAAATCCGGCAGAGCCGGCGTCTCCTTCCCTCTTTCGTGGATAGACCCTTACACCCAGAAAGCTCTCAACGGCTTCAAGCCAACGCTTTGCCAACGGATTTTCTGGGCGGGAAACTTTTCCTTGTGCATCCACACCCCAAGCGGCGCAAACGAGGTTATGCAACTCTTGAGCAAATCCGTCGTCACGCAAGCGGTCCATTTCCGCCTTGGATAACACTTTAACTTTGCTCGATGAATCTGAACGGAAAGCATACTGGAGAAGCTTAATTTGCCACCGACGGAGTATTTCTGCCAGCTTCACCACATTCTCAAGCTTTTTGGGATTCTCAAGATTGATCAGCTGCCACAAATCTGGCGGCAAATTAACTACCACCGTCCACTGCCGCTCCTCGGGAAACTCCCTACACCAAAAGGCATCAAATGAAACCGCCGCTCGACGAGAGGGACTTAGGCCGAGTTGCTTAACTTCGTAAAAAAGTTTCTCACGTTTGTCCTTGACGAGAACACTGGAAGGTTTTTTACCTACAATGTCCTCAAGTTCCGGCTGGAAATCCCAGATAAGGTGACCTGCCTGATCTTCCGCTCCCAATTGGGGCAGGATCTCCAAACCCAAGATTTCCACGCAGAATCGCCACCAGGCCGAAACTGCGATATTTAAAACCCTCCCATTCTCCTGTGGAGGATTACCCGCGTGTACGCCAGACGAAGCTCGCCGTTGCTTCCCCACGACGGCATAGGACAGCTGGCTCTGGGGCGCGGAACTCACCGCCCCGATGATTTGCAAATCCTCCTCCAGTTTAACTAGGGGTGGTGGCTCAGCGGTCTCACGTAAACTTGCCTTCCACCTAAGCGTCTCTTGCCACAGTTTGTTCAAGTAATGAAAAGCATCCGCCTTAGACCCCGGATCCTTACGGGACAATGCTCTGATCAAAATCTGCTGACCCTCCTCGGAGAGAGCCGCATTAATCTCTTTGAACTTCTCAAGGGCCTTTGTGACAGTCCGAATGATTTCAAGCTGCTCCTCCGGACCTGTCACCACCCGAAAGCACCCTTGAAACTGGTTCGCCACATTACCAGGGCTAACGGCTCTACTGACTGTGGCCCACAGGCAATGGAGCTCCAGCTCACCTGGCCCTTTCATAAACTCCCAAAAAACCGGTCCCCCGGACCTAGCTTGAACTCGCTCGACGGTCAGGCGAATGCCGCCCCGGCTCAACCCCTTGCTCAATTCCCGAAATTGCTCAACCAGGGGTGCCTGACCCAACGCCTCGCCAAGACAAAAGGTTAGGGCGGCCAATCTGCAGATCTTTTCCCGTCGCTTCCAAACCTCTTCGCAGTCAAGCTCCCCACCCAACTGTGACAGATCTGAAATTAGCTCATCAGCCAAATGCCTTAGTTCAGGAGTTTCCGACAGGATCCGCAGGACTTCGAGAAGCCATTGTCCTTGAGTCAGCAGACGCTCAACCTCATCTAAGAACTTGATAACCTCATCAAGAAATTCCAAACCCTTCTGAAGCAGCTGCGGTTCCCATAAGTCCATCAATAACAAGGCCTTGAGCCAAGCGAGGCGCAACCGCTCCTGAAAATCTTTCATGAGCTGGTTTGCCTGCATGCGCCGGTCCTGACACTCTTTCCGGATCTCGCTGAGCCGCTGACCGGTCTCCCCCGTCTTTTTAAATCCGCTGCCGCCTGCCATGATCGAGTCCCTTCGCCAGATTTCGTGTCGAATGCGGCTAGGTCAACAAGCGATAAAGTGTCCCCTCCTACCGCGACGCTCTGTCCAAAGCTAATTAACGAGCCCGTGAGAGAGGAAAGCCACCGTGCCGCTCTCGCAGATCCAAGCCCTGAGACCCACTGCACGAGGGCAACATGCGTCCATCTGAACACAGTCCTCAAGTATTTTCGCGAATGTCACTTCGGAACGATAATCGGATCTTTTCGCGTTGCAAAGCCGCCCGATAAACATCAACGTCAATATCCCGTTCTCCTGTCACCTGCTGCCCAGTCTGATCGACTGTCGCGATGAACTGCTCCGTTTCTGCATCGAAAGAGATGGTCACCGGCCCTTCCACGCCTTCGTCAAATTCGAAGATGAGGAAAGGCTCGTACTCTCCACCTGGCCATCGGTGCGATAAGCGGATCCATGTCGGCGGATTGCTTCCTTCCCGAACGTTCACATTTAACGTTTTTGGGGCCAGCTCCTCGTACCGCTCCCCCTCGTGATAAAGCGGCACATAGGTGTTGGCAGCGGCGTCGTGCCAACCAATCGAAAAGGGCAGACGTCGACAAAGATCCGTATCGAACTCCAAACTGAGCCCCAAACTCCCTTGCCGAAGGGCAAGCGCCATGGCTGCCCCTTTGGCCACGCAATCCTTCAGATCCGCCTCGGAAAAGCTACTTTCAAGACCCATTAAAGACGGACAGAATCTCCACATCCCGCTTGCTGCCCCTTTTTCGCCTAATGGTTCCCCTAAAAATTCTTGACGCAGCGTTTGGCCCACAAGCGGATAACGGGACCCATTGCCCACCAAAAAGACATCGTCCGGCTTACCAAGACGAAAAGCTAATTTACTTTCAAGCAGGTTCCGACACAGCCGAACACTTTTTTTCACCTGGTCTTCGATAAGAGCATTAATCTCCTGCGGGCTAACCCGAATTTGATCAAACAATTCCCGAGGAAAATCCCCGAGCGATTCACGAATGCGGGCCCAGATAGCTGGCATCCCTTTGGTGGGATCTTGACCGGTCGAGACACATTTTTTTACTTCCTCCGCCCACTGCCACATCAACATTCTCAGCCGTTGACGAGCCAGCAAGCTCCCCCCGCTTGCCCCCTTGTGGTAGTCGGTGGGCACCAACTGATCCCACGCTTCCAAATTCTCTTCATTCCGGAAAAACTCCCTAAAAGTGACCGGGTCCACACCACCTCTGCCCGTGGCGCTGAGATTAGGTACCCGGGGAACGCGTTCTCTTGAACGCTCGGCCAACTTTTCAGCTAATCGGGCCTTTAACAACAAAAAGACTGCCACGGTAATATCATCACCGCCGAAATCCCGCAGACCACTTCGGCCTAAAACCGTGAGCCGTAAAAGGTCATGCTGAGGGGCTTCAGCCTTGACGAGGGACACGTCGGTAGTGGCCCCGCCACAGTCGTAAACAAGCAGATAAAACCCTTCAGGATAGTACCAACGGAAGGAGCGGAGACCACCGGGACCTTCTAAGACCCAGCGAGACAAGTAATAAAATGCGGCGGCACTTGCCTCATCAATGACAAGCGCGATGACTTCCTCCTGCTGGAGAAAGTTCCTCTGTGGATTAAATCTCTCCGCCAATCGCCATGCTTGGGCAACAGTCTCACGGAATCTGGCCAATTCTCCAGCACTATATGTGGAAGGATAGGTCATGGCCAAACGCCGGGGCCAAGCCCTGTGCAATCCCCGAAAACCTTCTAACAGTCGACACAAGAAGAGTTCCGCAGGACGAGGTCCAGGCAACTCCAACTGGTAATCTGGCCGCCTATCAAACACCTGGCGAGCTGGATACTCCTCATCAACGCGAGTAAGAATTGTGTATTTAACCTTTCCCCGGGGGGCAACTACTGCCCGTTTTGGGTTAGCCACTAACCCATGGGGCTCTTCCATCCCGACATTGGTATGCCTACCGATGCGGTAATAGTAAGCCTCCGGTTGGGATAAAAGTTCTTGAGGACTAAATCGCTCTTTAATGGTAGGCTCTTCGCAATCGGTTACCGCATCGATGCGCAATAAGGAATCCACCGGCGATTCACCGCGAAGGTGCGCCCCCAAATTCAAGGCCTCCCGATCGAACTGCAGATCAGGAAGAAGGGAGATAAACCGTGTACTGAGTGGCCGGCCTGCGTCTAACGACGCCAAATTGGTTTCCGTGTTTCCGAAGTCAACAGCCAGGACCCCTTGGTAACACGGTGGATAAACCACCGGCTCCAACCTCAGATGGAGGGAGGTTCTTTGCTGCTCGACACCCGCAGTCCGTTTCTGGACCAGAATAAACTCAATTTCGATGCACATGCCTCCCCCGTTTCCGTGCTCGGAACTAGCTGCGGCTCGGCGGAATTGCTCAGAACTTGTATTAATCATAAACCGACATTCCAAGCTAGTCTCCGGCAGGATCTCCGCCCCCGCGAAGCAAGCAGCTTGCTGAAAGTTGGCCCTGCGGCCAAACCGCTTATAAATCAGTGCCCCGAGGTCGGCTGCGCTTGTAATGGGAACAATCTTCTTAGTGCCTTGCTCACCCCTTGGTTTCCCTTGAGACTCCGGTGTTTCTCCTTCTAACTCCACAGTCACAAAGGGCTCCCACCACCGCACTATAAGGATCCCCCCCTCCGGGGAAAGAACCGACCCAGTCCGCGCATCGCTCCACCAATCCTTCGCTTTCGGCAGCCTATAACGGTGCTCGACCCAACCACAGTTGAGATAAACGTTGTTGATAATGACCTCGGTACTCACGGCTTACCCCCTGGTCAGCTGGACCCCTTCCTTTGTTCAACTCCGAACCTCGATCGATCTCAAGATCTTATTCCCACACCCCCACCTCCTCGTCCAGCTTTCGGGAAAGCTCTTCCCAATGGGATCGCGGAAGCTCCATCTCCGGCCGCGGCAATTGCCGACCGTATTTGCTTAGCTGCTCAAGGATTCCCTCGAAACGACGATGCATTAAGCAAATCAAGCGCAAAGCCAACTCCCGCGCCATCACCCGTCGTTTGCGGTCGAACATATCGAGGTAACTTTCCGCCGAATAGAGCGGCTCAGCACCTGAGGGCAGCGCCTCAAACGGATGATGACGCAAGAAGGAGGGTGGGTTGGAATCCAACCACTCTAGCCTCCGGTCTTGTTGGCGACATCGCTGAAGATAATCTGCCAGGCCATCGTCGCAGATCCCGGGAAGCCGAAGAACACCCGCTTGCGCTTCCCTGTCCCGGATAATCGTAAGCGCGTTTTCATACACAATGTCCAGCCAGTCACTGGCCAGCCGTTGCCGCATAATTGATTCCAAAGAGTAAGCGTGGCTTTCGAACTCTTCCTTTAAGCCTTCGTTGCCCTCCCGGACAATTGTCTCTGCCAAAATGTCCGAAGAAATGTGGAGGGAGTCCCATACCTCGTTCAGATCATCAAGAACCTTCGTCGCCAGTGCGGTGATTTGCTCGGAGCTTGTTACTTTAAGTCGGGCCTCGCGAATGAAACTTCGCCACCGAGCCACATCCGCCGGCAAGGCGCGGCACCTTTGCTCGTCGATTAAATACCGGCGCAATTCGTCAAGCTCCTGCCGCATCTCAGGCAGTGACCTTTGCGCCTTGCGGGTAATGGCCCAGCGGACATCCTCCGCTATCTCTTCCACAAGCAACCGCCGCAAAGCATTGATGCCACCGTCGTCCATTAACAGTCGCCACCGTTGCTCCAGCTCAGGCCACTGCGGGAGCGCCTCTTTAATACTCGCCTCCAGAAGCGCTCGGAACTCCCGGTCATTAAGCCGATTTTGCAGCTCGCCGGGCTCGTTCGTGACAAAAAACACCTGATCCCGGGGAACCCCCACGCGATCCAGGAAGTTGACCAATTGCCGAAAAACCGAATCCCCTTGGCCTGCCGAGGCGACCGCTGGATAAATGTTGATATCATCGCAACGAGTAATAACCAGCCATACGCGGCCCCTCAGATCCGCTCCCAAGAGCCGCCTTAGCTTCGAAACAACCGTCTCAACCGCGGCGGCAAAATCGGTCGCACGGCAGAAGATTAAGGCAGCCTGTAACGTTTTGAGAAAGTCATCCGTCACAAATGCATCAACGCTGCAGTGGGCGTCGTAGCCCGGTAAATCCACCATCTCTACGGTGGCTGGAATCACATCTGTGACAAGCTCGAGCTCCACATGGCTTAAAAGCGGGGAAACGACACCGGTTTGTTTATGCCAGGGATCCGGGGGATGATTGAGATATTCCCACCGCTTGTCGAAGTCCACTTCCATTTCCAGCGGTCTTTCCTGGATCCGGTCCGAGAACAGCTGATAGCTTTTTAGCATCAGCGCTAAGTATTCCATGTCCCGCCGCTTCACGGGCACTTGCTTGCCCTCGGCATCCTGCCAAGTCCGAACTGAGCGTTCCCATTGAGCTAACGCCCGATCAATCTCTCGCAGAACTCGCTGGTCATCTTTCTCGGCCGGATCAAATCCACAACGTTGCAAAAGAAACCTGCGCTTAGCTTGATAGCCGCCGTTGGTGAGGAAAACCACTTTGGCCCTATTCCGGCCTGAAGCAGAACGGCGGAGTCGGGTGACGGCAGCCGTGGTGGGAAATCCTTGGCCTACACCTGCCGGCTGGTCCCTCCCCCGCAAACCGAGCACGTTGTTGAATGTCCGGGACTTTCCCGCCTGAAAGGGTCCCAAAAATCCGATGATGTATCGATCCCGCCTCAGCTCTTCTCCTAACTTGGCCAGCTCCAGTCCGAACCGCTCACACTTCTCCGGCTGGGGGCTGCCAGCAAGCGCCTGGCAAAATGCAAGTCGCTCCAACACGGAATTAAACTGCTTAACAATTCGTTCCCGCTCCTCCGCCGCAAGCAGGGGACAATCTTCAGCTCGAAGCCGATCGATCGGGCTTGCCATGCTCTTGCTCCCAAAATGGCGGGATCCAGTCCCTGGTGACTCTAAAACACATTTAAAACTTACGCCCTGGGATTTCTTCAGCCGGAACCGTTATGGACTGAGCCTATCCCTGATTGCTTACCGGGAAGGTCATTCCCAAGAAAACTTACCGACCTCGCGACTCAAGGCGTGCTCACTCCCGTTGGGGGCGACTTACCGGTCGGCTCCTCGGGTTTACTGGCGCTAGTCCGGGTGGCTGCGTCGAGTAATCTTGGCCAGGCGAATAGTTCCTCCGCTCTGTACACTTTCCCACCCACTAGGCGGATGGGAGCCACGATGTTTCCCGCTTCGAATTCCCAAACTAATATGCGAAACACCCGCGGAAACTTCTCCTGCAATTTCGCGAAATCCTCCTTCCGTGATACAAGCTGGATCCGCCCTTCGAAGCCCGTCCCTGCGGATTGCAGCTCGTACCACCGGGGCTCTAAGTCTTCAACAATCGGTGAACGCTGATCTGTGGTCCGCACGGCACGTTTACGAATTTCCTCCGAGAGCTTCGGGCCTATTGGCTCTAGGCCTTGCAATTTCGCTTCTTCCTCTTTCAAGGTCTGCTCGTTCAAGGGGAAAAGCATCCACACCCGGGCAGGCACCCGTCCGGGTACACCAGGAACATTGACCACAAGCTCGAGGCCATCTAACGACTCGCCCACAATACCCCCCGTAGCCTGGAGGTTGCCAAAAACTAGCGTTACCGTTGTTCGCTCTCGGATATCGGAAAACGGATTTGGTACCTTTCTTGGATCACGCATCGCGCTAAACAGTGCGGTTCTGTCTCCTTGGAAGTCCACGAGTTGGATAAAGTAGCAACGGTCCATAAGGGGGAAGTTTCCTCGGAGCTCTCGGGTCCCACCCTCTTCATTCCGCAGATGCATGCGGAAGGCGACAGGCGATCCCAGCTCGGCAGCCGGATAGAATTCATAACGCCCGTTTCCAACAGAGACAGCCGCCAAGCCGGCTCGGTTTTTCTCTACGACATCCGGCCGCTCCGGCGTGTACGTCACCCAGTTCAAAGTTTCCGGCTGGCTTTCCAGCTTTGCTGCGTAACCCACCTCCAGCTTTTCAACTATTTCCGCTGAGGCTGTTCGCAGACGAAATTCCCACACAGCGGCTACGCTAGGCCGGCGAAACAACGAAACATCTTGCCCCAGCTGGACAGCTACCTCCTGAGGTTCGACCTTGCGAACAATCGCCTCGATTTCGTCCAGAGTGTGCGGCGGCACCTCTCGCACCACGATTTCCGAGGCACTACAGCCAGCCTGCTGAATGCCGAACCGAAGCGTTTCCTCGACTTGCGATTGCGTCAGATCCGGATTACATCGAACCAACATTAAAAGGGAGCTGCGTGAGGGTGTCTCTTGAGCCGAGCCTGATCCACCCGCGACTACACCCATAACGACTGCCAAAAACACTACCGCAATCACACTTCTCAACAGCCCAAGTTGTTTTCGTCTATTCATCGCAGCACCTCTGAAAAGATCACTTCTAACGAATCCAACTTCTCTCCACACTCTGTAAGTCGCCTTTCCCATTCCTTCAACCCGTCCGGATCATCAGCGTCCCGTAGACGGCTACGGCGCTCCCTAAGTTCCTGTAACCGACTGTTGACTTCGGCGTAAAGGTCTTTCACCTCTTTCCGCTTTTCGGCCAACTTCCGCCGGACCTCGAAGAACTTGGCGACTGACTGTTGACACTCCCGATAGATACTCCGCACTTCCTCAAAAAGCCTGTCACACTTCTCTTTCAACTTTTTCAACGGATCAAGCTCTATGACCGGACCCGTTATCGGCGGGGGGGGTTCCTTGCGCCCTTGGACGAACAGATAACCGCCTAACGCCGCCCCACACAGCAGGGATCCGACGGCCAGTGCCAACCGTCGAGTCCATCTGCGCCCAAGCCCAGCAGGTGCCTCGGCCATGAAATGCTGACTTAGAGGAGTTTCCTCGAGCCTCTGCCGCAATTCCTCTACCGACTGAGCACCTTCCGCCAAAATGCTCGCCAAAGTGGACCACACGCGGCGCCCTCCGGGGATATGAGGCCACTGAACCGCCGTTTCCGGGCGAACATCCGGACTTGGGACGTCGGCAAAATACTCGTGCTCGTTTTCCCGGAGTAACGCTGTAATGAATACCCGAACCAGCGCGCGAATATCCGGCCCCGGGTCAAACTCCGCAGCTGGAATTGGGCGACCCCGCTCAAGCTGACGTTGCGGATCACCTCCGTCCCACAGATTTGCCATTGCGTTACCTTCCGCCGCCTTTCGCATAAAGTTTGGCGGAACAAGTGGCGAATGGCTCCCCCAGGAAAACCCTAGATCGGTAAAGCTCACTGTTAACTGGCCGTTTGTTTCGAAAACAAAAATGTTGTCTGGGGTAATCAACCCAAGCCCCCAGCCTGCCTGGTGGAGGTGCGAGGCCAACGTCAGAATTTTATCAACGATTTGGTCAAGCTTGAGCAAGGGCTCCGGAGTGGGATCTTGGCCACAACGATACTGCTGCCACAAAGAGCTTTGAGCTCGCAATTCCCCACACCACCAGCCAAAACTGAAAACAGCGTCCGGGAAGCTCGGAAACGCCATTTCATACTCAATTTGCCCACCCCGAACTTTTGTCCACCGCGGCCAGCCTTCGGGCACAGGTGGAGGCTCGTACACTACACCCATAGACACAGACCGCCTAAGGACGATTTGGCCCCGGGTGGTCATCTCCCAAACGGACGGTCTTGTCTCGAAAAGGCCTGTGACAACGGTCTGTCCCAGATACACCATCGGAACTTTTCTCCTTATGGGCTCGCTTACCACCCGATTCCCGAGGGCATAGCGCAAACGGGGAGAACCGCGTCCATCTCCGAACCTGGCGATATTGGGAGATTCCTTGTCGTACTGAGAATTGGTAAAATCTGGAATCGCCCGACCGAGCGAAAAACTTCGCCAACAACTGGCCAGTGATAGATGAGAGCAGCGGGCCCAGTGAAATACCCCATCGCGGCCGGCGCGGACACACAGGAAACTTGATTCACAGTCCTCATCAACGAATCAGCGCGGCCAAATACGTTTTGAAAAGATACCGCCAGCCCCGTGCCGGACCCACTGACAAAAACGCGCCGGCTAAAATACACCCGCTTCAATTGATGCCCCTTACCCGCACTCATCGCTTCTTTACTCGCTCAGCCGCGGCGACGCGTTACTAATAGCCCTGCCAATATAAGAAGTGTCCTTTTGTCGCCTGACTGGTCCAAAAAACTGCCCCTAGCCAAACGCAACTTTCCATATCTGCCCAATTTAGTTACAGACGAACCGGTCTTCAATTCCCCCACCTGAGGGAAACACCGGCGGCATAATATGCTACACCGAAGGGATTTTTGCCCTAGCCTTCAAACGACCGACCACCAATCGCTACCTTAAGCAATTTACGGCCCTCATGCCAAAAGATTGACAAACGGCTTTTTTCTTGCGCAGGAAAGGAACTCTTGACGTGCACGGAGGCAGGCCCGACGAGAATCCTGCTCCTTGCGGTTTTCCGGCCCAGTTCAACCGATGAGCACTCAAGCGCGACTTTGCGTAATAGCCGAAAGTCACATTTCCCAAAAACCTTTCGAAGCTGCCACTTGGGAGAGGCCAATCCTTTGGCCCGGGAGTAAAAACCCAATCGCCTCAGCTCCAATTCGCCGCTTTTGGTAGCCCTCACCGCGGCCCTTCTCCTGGAGCCTAAAGGAGCCGAGGGGGCCAACAAAAAGTAAGACGGGGCCAAGCGGGGTGGCCGCGCGGCCGACTGGGCCAAGCTGATCGGCGATCTCTCCGAGTGAGGTCGCTGCCAAAAGACTGGGTGCCTAGCGAAAAATTGTTGCTAGCAGCACATGATCCGCCCCGAAGGCGGGAACGCCCGCGCGGCGGACAATACCTTCGTCCCTTTTAAGGGCAAATGCCAGCTGGAACAGCCCGCTGCCTCACCAAGGCAGGCCAGGGGCGCAAGCGGCCGCCGGCTGCGGTACCGTGCGAGAACAAACCAAAAGGGATGAGCACTTCGGGGAAATCGACACAAGCAGATGAGGAGATAGAAAGAACGTGTGGCGGTTCATGCTGAAGTCTAAGATTCACCACGCTCGGGTCACAGGCACGGAGCTAGAGTATGAAGGAAGCATCACAATTGACCGGCGGTTGATGGAAGCCGCCCGGCTCCTACCGGGGGAGCAGGTACACGTGCTCAACCTGAACACAGGCGACCGATTTATCACCTATGTGATCGAAGGACCGCCGGATTCGGGCACGATTGTTCTTAATGGGCCAGCCGCCCGGTTAGGCGCGGTAGGAGACAGGCTGATTGTGCTTTCATATTGCGTAGTTCCGGAGGATCAGGCGGCCCAATGTCAGCCCGTAGTGGTGCGGGTGGATGAGAAAAACCGGATTGTGCCGTAACTTCGGCCCGGGAGAGGGCTTTAAGCACGCACGTGCCAGGCAGCGGGGGATATACAGGCAAGTTCAAGGCGATGATTAGTTTACTGCCAATAAAACTTAGATTCCTCAGCTTAGCCTAAGGCGGTAATACCGGGGTAAGTGGTTACAAGCCCTTCCGGCGAGGGGGAGGGTGTAAACAACTCGGGCAGTTTCGCTAAGCTGGCTGGCAGCAACGGCCAATAGATAGAAGGAGTCACCCGCACTTTGTGGGGCAGCGAATAATGGTGGGGTTGTTCGCACCCGTCACTTTCGGTGCTCGCTGATACGGATTGCCCGGATTGAGCGAACCGAACAGTCGGCGGCTGATTTCGCGGGTGGGTGTTCTCTTGCGCGTTAGCTAGAGAGGTCTAGCAGCCACACCTCGACCGGAATGACATGCAAACCGGCGGTTGTCCCGCGATTAGCGGAGCCCCCGTCAAACGGAAGTAATTAGGCACTGCGGCGGACAGCGGTAGGACGGGCTGTGGCGGTCCACGGCAGCAAGCAAACAAAGCAAGGCGGGAGGTACGCGAAAGGTCTGTTTTTAAAGTGCCTTAAGCACCTTTTCCAACGGGTAGATGCATCCTGGCCCGGTCACGTGACAAGTCCCTCACTTGAGGAGCTTTCATTTACTCCACCAGAAGCCTTATCTCGCATCGGCACCGAATTACCTAAGAGTTATGCCTGAACCCATCATCATCTTTCGTCACCTCGGGTTGGCCGTCGTTTTGGGACTTCTTGTCGGTTTGCAGCGGGAACACAGCGAGGCCAACCGCCCGGGAATGCGGACGTTTACCTTGATCACCGTCCTGGGGACTGTCTGCGCCCTGTTGGGGCAGGTGTACGGGGGCTGGGTGGTGGCGGCCGGACTAGTTGGTCTGGCGGCCGCGTTGTTATTGCCTCCCATTCTCTTAAGCCGGGATAGAGAACCAGACCCGGGCATTACTACCGACATTGCCGCGATGGTGATGTACGGGGTGGGAGCACTGCTTGTCATCTTGCCGCAAGCGCCTGCCATCCCCGTGGCCATCGGAGGCGGAGTGGCGGTACTCCTTCAATTTAAGCCCGAACTTCACACCTTTGCCCACAAGCTGGGGGACCAGGATTTGCGGGCTATCATGCAGTTTGCCCTGATCACTTGCGTGATTCTGCCAGTGGTCCCCAATCAGGCATTTGATCCTTTTGGTGTGCTCAATCCCCGGGAGGCCTGGCTCATGGTAGTGCTAATCGTGGGAATAAGCCTCCTGGGATACATCCTGTACAAATTTGTGGGCGAAGGGGCAGGCATCTTGCTGGGAGCTATCCTCGGCGGTGCTATTTCAAGCACTGCCGCCACCGTCGCCTATGCTCGGCAGGCACGAAGTGGAGTCTTGGAACCTCGCGGAGCAGCCGTCGCGGTAGGAATAGCTTCCGCAGTGGTGTTTATTCGTATTTTGGCGGAAGTGGCCGCCGTCGCCCCGGAAATGTTGACTAAGCTTCTTCTCCCCTGTGCTGTCCTTCTGATCAGCACCGCTGCTCCGCCGATTGTCCTTTATCTTCGCGCTCAGAGGACAAATGCCGCTGTCGTTCAACCGCGGAACCCTTCCGAACTATCCTCGGCCTTATTTTTCGGCGCGACCTATTTACTTGTCCTTTTTGCCCTTGCAGTGGCCAAAAGGTATATCGCCCCGGAATACCTCTACACCGTGGCTGTCATTTCCGGCCTAACCGATATGGATGCCATCACATTGTCAACAGCGCGCATGTTTTTGAGCGAGGGATCGCAGTCGTGGATCGGCATCCACGGGTGGCGGCTCATCATGACAGGGGCGCTTGCAAACCTTTTATTTAAAGTTGTTTTGGCTGGTACCTTGGGCGGGAATCAATTGCTCCGGTTGGTGACAGTCCTTTTAGCGCCGGCCTTGGGGATCGGCCTTGTGCTTATTATTTTCCTTCCTTGAAAGAAGCACGATTACTCGTCAACAGATGAAGAGCCTTGGCCAACTAGTTCCAGAAGTTGTGGCAAAATCCGACGCACCGCCCGACCGCGATGGCTAATTACGTTTTTGACCACCGGACCAAGCTCGGCAAAAGTGCGATGGTACTCCGGAATTTCAAACACCGGATCATACCCGAAGCCACTTTCCCCCCGGGGCTCGGTCGTAATTCGCCCCCGACAAACCTCGCACACCTCCGCGCGAATTTCCCCGGAAGGATCCGCTAGCACCATGTGGCAAACAAAACGAGCGGAGCGTTTCTCCAAGGGTAAATCACCCAATTGGGCAAGAAGCAAACGGTAATTGGCTTCGTCGGAAGCACCTGGGCCGGCATAATACGCCGAGTGAATTCCCGGCTTGCCGCCCAAGCTGTCAACCTCAAGTCCACTGTCCTCAGCTAACACCCACTGACCTAAGGCGGCAGCAAGCTGTGAGGCCTTCTTTCGAGCATTTTCCGCAAATGTGCTCCCATCCTCGTTGACCTGAGGGGCATGGGGAAATTCCGCAAGTGATGCCCAACGGATACCCGCCGCTTCAAGAGCTGCCCCAATCTCCCGGGCTTTGCCCCGATTGGTTGTTCCAATGACAACAAGAGGTTTTTCCGCCATGAAACACCTCGTTCTCGGCTTATCGCAAGCATTCGGTGCGATACGATCGTTTACGGAGATCGGGCACCTCCGATAACGGATGTGTTTTTAAGTGCTTGCTTGGGTTTGCGCCCAGCTTTGGCCCCGGGCATTGCAGGCCCCGTCAAGGACCTTTTGACTGCGAGGGTACGGCAAGCGCAAGTCCCGGCTTGATGATCTCGATGCGAATTACTCCATCAAGCAGCGCACAGTGCGCCTGTGGATGAAGGACGATTCCCTCAAGCCGATAGATACCCCGAGCCGACTGCTGCCCGTAGCCGCCCCATGGCGCCAGGTAACCATCCTCGATGAGCCGCAGGTGCACCTGGTGGGTCACTTTGCCTGGCCCACTTCGCCGGCCTGGATCGTGTACAAAAAGGAGGACTTCGCTTGCCTGCTTTCGATAACCAACCAGCGTTACCCAATGTCCTCCAAAGCGTTGATATTGTTTGGAAGCTTCATCCACGCGGTACCAACCGACGTTCATAATCGCCCAGGAACGATCTACGATACTTCGGCATAGCCAGTCGGGGTCAATCTCGCGGGCTGTGGCAAACCGGCCGCCCCGCCGCCAACCCCGCCATTCCATCCGGCTTTGATACCCATGATCGGCCAGGAATCGCTCAAATCCCTCCATGGCCGGCAAAGGAGCAATACCCTGCGGGCTCATTACCAGATACCGGTCCACAAGGAGCTTTAAAAGCTCGCGAGCCTGAGCCATCTCTTGAGCACCCGAGCCATCACCCTGACCGCCTCCGTTCCGGGAAAGAGCAAGCAATATGTTGACAAAAGCAGCTGGCCCACAAAGATTTCGTCCACCATCCGGAAGATCAGCAAAAAGTGGGTCGGTCTGACAAATATCCGGCACAAGCTCCACCTTGGCCAAGTATTCGACCGGCAGCGAATCGTCAGCGCTTGTTCCGCCCCTCAGCACGGAAAGCCCTTCCGGCCCTACTGACTGCGCCGACAACGGTCCTGGCTCGCCAGCTTTGTCAACGCGGGTCAGCACGGGCAAAAACTCCCCTCCTTCCCTGACTTCCTGGTGCGAAGGCACTGGCTTACCGCCCAGTGGCAAAACTCCATACCTCGTGCGATCTGTCTCGGGAAGCTTACCCAGCTCGGAGCTGGCCTTCTCCCCGCAAGCAAAACAGGGGGCTGCCCGATGAATAAGTTCTGGGGCTGCAAAATCGGCCTCCATCTGCGGCGGCAGCCGATAGACGTTGCCATCCCGATCGCAGAAATAAAGGCGCGACTCGGACAACTGCCGACCATGACCATCTGCCCAAAAGGAATAAAATTGCGGATGGACACCAAGCGGCCGGCGACAATACCCGTGGTTGTACACGCTTTCTCTGGTGAGCTGACAAACTTTTTCCCAGCTTACCCCTTGATTGGTGCTCCGCCACATCACAACTTCGCCCCCGGTGTTAAAGGGCTGCGGCCCCGGCTCGGTGGGAGCAATTAGGATCCAACTTCCGTCCTCCTCGATATATAGCGAACCGTTGTCATAGTTGTTATCTGAGCTCATAGCCGGCCGAATAACCCAGCGGCTGCCGTCCCACCGTGCACTGTGCCAGATCCGTGGACCACTCTCAGGACCGGCCTGCCAGCCCCGGCTCAGGATGTATACGATAATGGGACGGTCCTCCCGATCGAAAACCATGTCAACCAGATAAACCCGAAGCCCCTCTGACTCGTAATCGTGCACCAAGGCGTCGTTTACGATTTCCGTCAGTGGCAAACAAAGGGGTCTCCCGTCGACCGATCGCCACGTCCGGCCAAAATCTTCGCTTTCCATGTAATACAAGTTAGTTCGGTAATTAAGGCCGCCGGGGTGGGGATGGTAATTAAACGCGGTAGCAATCTTCTGCCTGCCCACCGCCGTTACCTGATAGTGCCCTTGGCGGATATAAGCGAGCATCGTCAGATCGCCCCACGAGCGGCCATCCTCGCTACTTGTGAAAAACAAACAGCGGTGTCCACGGAGATATCGTGTATGAAAAAAGGCCAATCCGCGGTTCTCCAGCCAGTAAACTTGCGGATACGAAAAGTTGGTCATTTCCACCAATTCAAAATCATCGATGTCGTACGGACGCTTGCTTACCGAAACATAGGCCCGGCGAGCTCGGCCATGAGCACTTGAAAAGACCCAAATGTGTCCCTGGCCGTCGACAGCAAGCACCGGATTGTCGTGGGCATCGTCGGTCTTTTTGTTAAGAAGAGCTGTCGGCCGAGGCACCTGACGGGTCCGGTGGTCAAAATAGGAGACCATGTGCACAAGCTCGTTTTTCTCCTTGGCTGCCCCACCATAGCAAAAGAAGGTCTTGTTGACTGCCGGGACATAAATGGCAAAGGGATAGTGATGAGCAGAGTACGTTCCTAATCCGCCTGCATACTTAAAAACATAGTCGTTGTCTTGTTTTTCGTTGCAGTACCAAATGCCCCGGTAACCGTCCTCTTTCGTGCACAGCCACACTGCATCAGGAAGAATCGGCTCTTGCTCTTGGAGATCAGCTAGTTGCTTTGCCGGGCTGGCTGCCACTTCGTCAACATGGCTCCAAGAAATCCCCGGCATCAAGACCAACGCCAGCAAGAGAATCACTCGGCAACAATGGAGCTCCACCCTGCGAAGATTTGCTCGCAATAAAGCGAGATCCATTCGTCCACACACAGCTAAGCTCTTCTACAAAATTTACTTATGCCGGGCCAAACCGGACTTGCCCTGAACCGTACCTAGCCGGCGGCCGCTCGTGCTGCAGTGAAAAGGCTGTACCGTGGTGATCGTTTCACCACCAGACAAGCGGCCATAAGCCCACCATTTTGCTTGACAATAAACCCCGAGCGCTTTTTGCATTTACATCCCCTCGGCAGCAACGCGGAGCCGGGCGGCCTCATCGGCCAAAATGCCAAGAACGATCTTCACCAGCTTCGGCTCAGCCTCGGCCGCTGTGGCCAGGATCTCCTGCAGATTAATTGGTTGCAAAGCATCGGGCAAACACATATCGGTTACCACGGAAAGCCCCAGCACACGCATTCCCCCGTGGACGGCAACAATCACCTCCGGCACTGTGGACATTCCGACGACATCCGCCCCAATCAGCCGCATAAAGCGATATTCGGCCCGCGTTTCCAAATTAGGTCCGGTGACAGCTATGTAAACACCCTTGTGAGCGATAATATTCTCCTTACGGGCAATTTCCAAAGCGCGATCAATCAGTCGACGGTCATAGGGCTGACACATATCGGGGAAGCGTGGCCCAAGCCGATCGTCGTTCGGCCCAATGAGCGGATTGCCGTTCATCAGATTGATGTGGTCCTCAATCACCACAATGTCCCCGCGAGAAAAGTGAGGATTCAATCCTCCGGCGGCATTGGATACGATGAGAAGCTCCGCCCCCAGTGCCCGCATCACCCGCACGGGAAATGTCACCTGTTGATAACTGTAACCTTCGTAAATGTGGAATCTCCCCTCCATGGCCACCACCGGAACATCGGCCACCGTCCCGCAGACCAAATGCCCGGCATGGCTTATGGCTGTCGTACGGGCAAAATGGGGGATTTCGTCGTAAGGAATAACAACAGGCGACTGGATCCGCTGGGCAAGCCCCCCTAGCCCAGTCCCCAAAATAATGCCTGCATGAGGGCGTGTTGACCAGCGGCTTCGCACGTAGGCTACCGCTTCCTGGATCCGATCCCAAAGCTCCATCGTCCGCTCCTTCTCCCCGTCAAAATCGTACACGACACCACAGAGAAGATCCAGCAGATTACGTCAACGCTCACCCGGGCTGCTACCTTGCTTCCTGCGGAGATTACCTCCCGACTACTCCAGTTCCTCGTCCAAAATCTCGTCAGCAGGGAGGTCCTCGCTGGGCAGATCTTCAAGGTCTTCTTCCACCTCTTCGGTGTCAACATCCTCTTGTGGTTGCTCGGCTTCTTCGGCTTCCTCTTCCTCGTCCTCAAATCGCTCCTCAAACCCGTCGTCGTCGAACTCCATATCAAAATCGTCATCAAATTCGTCGTCAAAATCGTCATCAAACTCCTCGTAGCTTGGGGGCTCTTCGCGACCTTTGCCCCGATGGAAGGGGATAATCGGCTCACCCTCTGTTTGGCCCACAAGCCTTTGCGCCGAAAATTGTCCCGGTCGCGGCTCCCTAGCCTCGGGCGCACTATGCCGCTGAGAATCGCCCCCACTTGGCGACCCAACCGTTTCCGCTGTCATCCACCTCGCTCCTTGCCGAACAGGTCTCCTATCGTTCCGCCGCAACCGTACCGGCCGGTTGTGCCATCGCTTAGGTACGGGTCTTAGTCTCCTTATCATCACCATGGGCGACGGTCCGCTTGGCCCGGCTAGTGCTGCCAGACCGCTGGCATCTTCACCCCGCAAGAAGACAACTGTTGCCGGCCCCCTCGTTTACGTGTGGTAATCCGCGTTAATGTGGACATATTCCACGGTTAGATCCGACGTCCAAAACCGGGCTGCTGCCGGCCCCTCTTCCAGGGAAATGCGGATAAACACCTCCGGCGACTGGCGAATGGACTGGGAAACCGCCTCCGGATCGAAAGGCACCGGTCGGCCGTGCTGATACAAAAGATAACCGTTGACATGAAGCATCAACTTCTCCGGATCGAAAGGCACACCGGAATAGCCGACCGCTGAGACAATGCGGCCCCAGTTGGGGTCAGCACCTGCCACCGCTGTTTTCACCAGAGGACTATTGGCCACTGTGCGGGCAATCCGCATGGCATCTTCCCGCGTGCGGCATCCACAGACATCAATGGTTATTAGATGAGTGGCCCCCTCCCCGTCGGCAGGAATCGCCCGAGCTAGCCGCTGGCAAACGTCGACCAGCTTCTCCGAAAGAAGCTCCATGTCTGCCGCCTGGTCCACCTCCTTGCCCGATGCACCGTTGGCCAAAAGGAGGACTGTGTCGTTGGTGCTCATGTGACCATCGACACTAATGCAGTGGAAGGATTCGTCCACAGCACGGCGAAGGAGCTGGTCGGCCTGGGAAACCCCCAAACCCGCATCCGTGACAACGACGGCAAGCATGGTGGCCATTTGAGGGCTAATCATGCCGGCGCCTTTGGCCAAACCGGCTAGCCGGATGGGCACACCGCCAACGACTACTTCCGCCGATGCGACCTTGCGAAACCGGTCAGTGGTCAGCATCGCATCAGCGGCGGCTAGGAACCCGTCCACATCCGCCGAAAGCCGCTCGGACGCCAGCCGAATGCCTTCGCGGATTCGCTCCATTGGGAGGAATTCGCCGATAATTCCTGTTGACAAAACGAGCACATCATCGGGAGCAAAACCGCAGGCGGCCGCCGTCAGCCGCGCCATCTCCGCCGCATCCTCTAGCCCTTGTCTTCCCGTACAAGCATTGGCATTGCCGGAGTTAATCACGACGGCACGAACGGAATGACTAGGGGTATGAGCGCGGTCCCAGGCAACCGGCGCGGCAAAGATTCGATTCTGCGTGTAAACGCCAGCGGCAGCACATGGCCGGTCCGAGACAATAAGCGCAAGGTCCCGTTTCCGGGGGTCTTTCTTTAATCCACAATACACCCCGGCAAAACGAAATCCCTTGGGAATCGCCACGTCCATTTCGCCGGAAAGCTCCCTGAGCTGCGTTAATCACAAAAGAGCTACTGTTTCCGGGTAGTCATAAACAATGTTGAAGTTCTGAACAGCCGCCCCCGAGGCCCCCTTGATGAGGTTGTCTATGCAGCTAATGGTCACTATCCGGCCGCGAACCGTCCGAACCGTGATGTCGCAAAAGTTGGTCCCCAGCGAATCCTTGGTGGCAGGCAAGTGCGGTACCACCCGCACGAAAGGCTCGTTGGCATAGAAGCTACGGACAGTTTGGAAAAGCTCGTCCTCGGTGACCTCCCTTCGTGGCACACTGTAAGTGGTGGTGAGAATCCCTCGATCCATCGGGATCAAATGCGGCGAGAAGATTACTTCCACCGGTTCGCCGGCCACTTTGGAAAGGATTTGGTCCATCTCGGGAGTATGACGGTGCCGACCAATGTTGTAGGCTGACACACTCTCGTTACATTCCGGATAGTGAGTCGTCAATTTCGGCGATCGCCCCGCCCCGGAAACACCGGTCTTGGAGTCGACGATAATACCTCGGGGCTCAATAAGTCCGGCCTTTAACAACGGTGCAAGGGCCAAGATAGCCGACGTGGGAAAACACCCCGGGTTAGCCACTAAGGAACTGCCACGGATCTGCTCGCGGAAAAGCTCGGGGAGCCCGTAGGCGACCTTCCCCAGCCGACCGGGATCGGGGTGCTTCTGGTTGTACCAGGCGGCGTACGTCTCCGGATCACTGAGGCGGTAATCCGCACTAAGATCAATCACTTTGACACCCGCATCGAGCAATTGGGGAACGATGGTGGCGCTCACCCCGTGCGGCAGACAACAAAAGACGCATTCCGCCCGGGCGGCAAGCTCAGCCGGTGTTAGCGTTTCAAGCCGCAGATCCAGCCGACCAATAAGCGACGGATGAATCGTCGCAACATGCGGCTGACCCTCCAGACGATCAGCAAGCGCGGTTATTTCCACCTCTGGATGACGAAGGAGGATTTTGATTAACTCCAAGCCGGTGTAACCAGCAGCTCCCAAGATGGCAACGCGAGTCATTCGTAGGCCTCACCTCGTTTAACTTGCCACAATTGTTGTCTTAGACCTTAGGGCAGGCGACAGAAGACAGCGCCGACGTGCAAAACAAATCCCACCGTCGGCCGGGTGATCGTCAGCTGTTCTAGTAACAACACTTGCTCCCGAACCGGTGGCCAACACCCTCCGAGCGAGCCGCCCAGTTTTGCAGTTATCCGGCCGAATTAGCTTTCAAACTGTCTCCATTTACCGCGGTGCCGACGGCCCTTCGGGCTGGATCTTCTTCCCTGCGAGTTGGGTTTATCCAAGGCCCACGGCATCAGTTTAGGCGCGCAATAATCCTGCCCGACCGGTGGGAAAGTCGGGGGGATTGAATCCTAAATTCTCATCCATCTGGCCACTGACGAAAAGTGGAAACACGAAGCGCCCGGCCCTTTTCGGCATTGCCTACCCATGCCGCTGGCCAAAATGGGCACCCACACGGCGACGCTCCACTCTTGCCACGGCTAGCCATAGGAAAGCGGCGCCACACCTAACCGGCCCCGCCCCGCAAGAAATCTGAGCCCGTTCGCGGCTGCTCAAAACCGCCGACAGGTGCGTTCAACGAAGAAAGGGCGCAATTGGAGCTACGGAGGATCCTTCCGGAAAGCGCCCATTAGACACCGCCGATAGTCCGGCCGGATTCACGCGCTTGGGACAAAGCTTAACGGGAAAAATCGATGGGCGTGTGCCAGGGGAAGCTCAGGAAGAACCGGAAGATGAGCGCTTCGCCAAAAGGGAAATGGCACTCACTCAGCCCCCGGGAGGCACCGGAATTAATTTCCCGCCAAGTGAGCGGTGGTGAAACCACCCAAAATGGCGACCAAGGGCTCTGGGGACCTCAGTCGGGCAAGGAGACGACCTCTACACCCGGCAAGGAAAGCACAAACTCCGGACCAAAAGCCCGCGAAGGTGTCCAAAAGCCCGGAGGCGGGGGCTGAGAAAGGCATTTCTCTACGGCGGCCAGAGCCGAAACGGCCGTGAATCGATACCCACCAGGCGTGGTGATAGCAGCCCGAGCACAAGCTTGGGTAGACTTTCCGATCTCGACCACAATCTCCGCCCGAGCCTCCTCCACCTCTTCAGAGCGGGGATCTCGATAAAACCAATCGATGACCTTCCACCCGATGGCCCGCAAGAGGCGTTTTGTGGGACCAAATTCATCCGATTCGGGTGCTTCAGCTTCCTCTTGCTTAATACCGCCCGAGTCCCCAGAACCCCCCAAATCCTTCAGTCCTTGCAAATTCACAGCTAAGTCTTTAGACGCCGATTGCGGATCCGCGCCCTCGACCGGTTTAGGAAAGCCCTCCCCAACTCCCTTCCCACCCCTCCGAAGCGCGTCGATAGGATGTGTAGCGCGGTATAACCCTCGGAGTATCCCCACTAGAAGTCGCGGAAAAGCGGCATAGGTCACTATGTTTGGGATGTTAGTTGAGCGATAACCTGTTGCAAGGTCACCCCAGGGAATGGCCAAGCATCTTCGCCTTCCCGAAGGGAAGTCAACATCCCAGACGAGCTTCCCCAACGGAAGTGGTTCGAGCCGGCCGGCCCAACGGATCCTACCCCCCCTTAGATGCCCTTCCCACATGCTCTTGGCAGTCCCTCGGCTTGGGGACCTATCCGCGGTGAAAGCAATTCGGAGCCACTGAGAAGCCGGAAATTTGTCCGCAAGCCTTGCGGCCAGACAATCCGTGGGAACGACCCCAAACCCCACCGCCGGCAAAAGGGAAACCCCTTGCCCCGCTGCCTGGCCACCCAGCCAGGACAGATACTCGATGACCTCAATTTCTCCGGTGATGTCCAGGTAATGCACCCGAGCGGCAACGGCGGCTTGAGCCAGCACCTTGGCCGTTTGCGAGAATGGCCCGGCACAATTCAGCACAAGCCGCAGCCCCCGAATATTTTCGCGAACTTGGCCCACTTCCTTTAGGGGAAAACACATCCACCGGCAACCGAGCCGCTCGGCCAACCGATAAATACTTTCCGGCCTGCGGCCGGCAAGCACCGGCTGATGTCCCCGCCGCACGGCCTCCTCGGCAATCAGCCGGCCACTAAAGCCACCGGCACCATAAATCATCCACTTGGGCTGAGCCATGGCGGCCCTTCGTGTGCCTTGGTAAGTCAACCGTCTGGTGTGAAGTGTCCCCCTAAGCCTGTTGATAAATAGCTGAGACCGGCTCGGCGCTTTGCCAGCCGGCATCGTCTCGAATCACCCGACGATATAGGGCATCCCGCTCCACCGGAACCTGACCCACCTCCTGGATAAGCCGCCGCAGTTCGGTAACAGTGACCGCCTGGGGTGACCGCGAACCGGCCTGGTGGAAGATCTTCTCCTGCCGGACGGTTCCGTCCAGATCGTCCGCACCATATTCCAGGGCAAGCTGGGCAATCGGCACAGTCAGAGAAACCCAATAGGCCTTAATGTGGGGGAAGTTGTCCAGTACCAATCGACTAACCGCAATCATCCGCAGGTCTTCCAGCGGAGAAACCCGCCGCAGGTGGGCGAATTGAGTCCCAGGCGGATGAAACGGAAGGGGCACCAGTGCTTGGAAGCCTCCCGTTTCGTCCTGCAGTGCCCGTAACCGCAGAAGGTGATCCACCCGATCCGCCGGAGTTTCCACATGGCCATAAAGGATCGTCGCATTGGACGGGATTCCCAGCCGGTGCGCCGTGCGGTGAACTTCAAGCCAAGTCTCTGCATCGGCCTTGGCCGGGGCAATTTGTTTACGAATGGCCGGGGCAAAAATTTCTGCCCCTCCTCCCGGCAAACTCACTAGACCCACGGAGCGCAAGTCCTCAAGCACCCAGGCGATTGACCGGCCAGCGATCTTAGCAAAATGAGCAATTTCGACAGCGCTCCAGGCCTTTAGCCCCAGCCGCGGGAAGGCCTCGTGCACAACCTGCAGGATCTGCCGATACCACCCATAGGGCTTATCCGGCGGCAGACCACCGACGATGTGAAGTTCGGTACACCCGGCGGCGTCGGCCTCCGCCGCCTGAGCCAGTACTTCATCAACGGAAAGCAGCCATGCCTCCGGATCGCCCGCCGGACGATGATAAGCACAAATCGGACATCGGTATTGACAGATATTCGTGGGATTTATGTGCGCATTGACCGCATAAAAGGTGGCAAGGCCCCAGTATTGTCTCCGAACTTCGTCTGCCCACTTTCCCAACTGATGAAGATCGACACTTGGGTCGAAAAGCCGCAGGGCATCCTCGGCCGACAAGCGGTTGCGGCGACTGATCTTTCCATCAATTTCGTCAACAAAGGATGGGGCACCAGCCACTTGAGCTTCCGCCTACTCTCCGGTAGTGAAAGGTCTAAACCGTTGGCTTCAATCCCCCGACGAGAACTTCTCCGGCAACAGGAGGTGTCAGCGGAAATACAACCGCAGCGACGTTCCCTCCAAAGCCATGCGGACTTTCTCGCCTGGGAAGGTCCCGGAGCTTTAAGCCCGGTTACTTGCGCCTTTGTTTTAAGTTGACTTGGCAAAAACCGCCTTGTAAACCGGCTGGGCAGCTAGCCGCATCCGCCGCTCGAAATGCGTCTGGTAACCGCCCGGTGGCAAACCTTGCGGCAACGCCCCACCTTCTTCCTCCGAAGGCCCGCGAATTTCCGCCGTTACCGATGTTTCCTGAAAACCCCCAATCCGGAAAAGCTCTCGCGACTGGTCGAAATACTCGGCCACATCTGTCCACAGGTGGACAACACCCGCCGGTTTGAGCGTGCGATAAAGGTCGGCAATAAACGACGAACGAATCACACGCCGCTTACGATGCCGCTTTTTCCACCACGGGTCGGGGAAATAAATGTGCACTGTGTGGACAGATTCGTCCGGTAGTAATTCGGCAAATACGCGGAGGGCGTCCGCCTGGACCACCACCGCGTTGGGCACTCCTAATTTGGCCAGCCGGGCCGCCGCAAATCGTGCATACTTGGGCGCAATCTCGATACCCATGAAGTCATGCGCCGGGTTGGCCACCGAGGCCCGGCACAGAAACATCCCTTTCCCCGAACCGACTTCCACCTCTAGGGGTGCTTGGCGGTCAAAGAGCCGGACCGGATCCCACGGCCGAGGAAACAGCTCCCAGGGCCAAAGATAACCGCTTAGATCAAGCTCCGGGTCGATTTTCTTCAGTGCTCGCCGCCCCATATGAAAGTAACTATCGCTTCTGACCGTCCCCGAACAGTGCCTAGCAGTATGTCAACGCAGCCGGCCTCTCTGCCCCACCGCTCACCTGGCAGGAGCTGGCCGGGTACCTAGGTGGCTGCGGAAATTGGCCCACTGGGGGCCCAGTCTACCGAGAACGGCACCGGTGGCCGACTCTGCGGACCGGAACTAGCCTTGCCTTGTATTATTGTAACGAAGTTTGCCCGGAACGGTCGGTCATCTTCCCCACCGATTGACTAGGCCTTTCGTCAACGCTTGGGCAGCGCAAGCGGAAACTGCCAGAGGGGACAAGAATGACGACACCTCTCCGAGTTTTGTTTCTTTGCACCGGAAATGCCTGCCGAAGTCAAATGGCCGAGGGTTGGGCCAGGCACCTCCACGCCGACAAACTGGAGGCTTACTCCGCCGGGGTGGCCCCGGCAGGCGTTGACCCAGTGGCGGTGCAGATGATGGCCGAGGTTGGTGTAGACATCTCGCGCCACCGCAGTAAACATGTGGCGGAGTTTGACGGCCAAGCGTTCGATGCCGTGGTCATCCTGTGCCACTACGCCGCCGAAAGCTGCCCCAATTTCCCTGGGCAGACCCGAGTAATTCGCCGACCGTTTGACGACCCCGTCCGGCTTGCCCGCTTGGCGGAAAGCCCCGAGGCGGCCCTTGCTATCTACCGCCGGGTCCGCGACGAAATCCGCGATTTCGTCGCCGGGTTGCCAGAGCTACTGGCTAGTAGTAAGCCTGGAAGTTACTAGGCGCACAATCCACTGTTGATGACAACCCACTTCATGGGCCCGCGGTGGCGGCACTGACCCATCTTCTCAATCCACCAAAGCGCTGGCCATACGGCCCCGCCCAAACTCTCGCCCCAGCTTTGCCACCGCGGGAAGATCGTCAACAACCAGCTGGACCGTCCATTCCCCCAGCGGTTATCGCCTCACCACCAAGCTGCCCTTTCGCTCTCATCCAGCGCAGCCAAGCCTTCCGTAAACGCTCCGGCGAGGGCTTATCCTTGCTAGCAAAGCCCCGTTAGTAACTTCGCCGGTGAGCACGGGAATAAACCCGGGTTGGAAGGCCGACAATGCGGAGGAAGCCCTCGGCGTCGGACTGGTCATAATCGCCGCCGGCTTCCATCGTGGCCAAGGCTGCGTCATAAAGGCTGTGGGGGCTACTCCGAGACACCACAGTGATATTGCCCTTATAAAGCCGTAGACGAACTTCCCCCGTGACGGGCTTTTGTGCCTCGCGAATGAAAGCCATGAGGGCATCCATCTTCGGATGAAACCAATAGCCGTAGTAAACCATCTCTGCCACCTCGGGGGCAAGGCGGTCGCGCAGGTGGAGAAGGTCGCGATCCAAAGTGATCTGCTCAATGAGGCGATGTGCCCGGTACAGGAGTGTCATGCCCGGCGCCTCGTACACGCCCCGGCTTTTCATTCCCACGAAGCGGTTTTCCACCATGTCCACGCGACCAATCCCATGTCGACCCCCAATTTCGTTGAGTGTCCGCACGAGGGGATAAGCATCCAGCCGCTCGCCGTTGACACTGACGGGTCGCCCGGCCTCAAATCCGATGGTGAGTTCCTCCGGTTGGTCGGGGGCCTGTTCCGGGGCAACCGTCATCCCGAACTGCACTAAGTCCACGCCGCAGACGGACAAGTCCTCCAACTTGCCAGCCTCGTAGCTAATGTGGAGGCAGTTTTCGTCAGAGCTATACGGCCGGTCAATCGTCGCCTTGACCGGAATACCATGCCGCTGGCAGTAGTCGATCATCTCCTTTCGGCCGGGAAAGGCCGCCCGAAATTCCCTGTCCCGCCACGGGGCAATGACGCGGATGGTAGGCTCAAGCGCTTCCGCCGCTAGCTGGAAACGACATTGATCGTTCCCCTTGCCCGTGGCCCCGTGGGCAAAGGCGTCGGCTCCTACCTCCCGCCCCACCTGAAGACACTTCTTAGCAATCAACGGCCGGGCGATCGAAGTGCCCATCAGGTACATGTCCTCGTAGCGGGCCTGCCATTGCAAAACGGGAAAGGCAAAGTCCCGACACAGCTCCTCCTTGGCATCAACCGCCCGGGCGCTGGCGGCACCAAGTTTGCGGGCTTTGTCCAAAATTGCCGACTGATCTTCACACGGTTGGCCCAAATCGACATAGACGGCGTGGACTTCGTGACCGCGGCTAACAAGCCAATGCAGGATTACCGACGTATCAAGCCCGCCAGAATATGCAAGCACACATCGCGCCATGGAATAGCCGCTCCTTTTCGGCAAGTATGCTCCGCCGAACCCTATCGCCTCAGACCTTCGAGAACCCTAGCCGGTACGCGAAAAGCCATCATAACCGAAGCCGGCCTTGATCCCCAGGGCGCCCAGACTGGTCGCTTAGACTTACAGTCAGCGCTCTGACCAAAAGGTCAATAAGATAGAGCTTTGGTCGCTATCTTGGTCGCTGGTTCTGAGCCCAGCTCAATGCTCTATAATGTGGTGGCTGCCCCCCAGGGTGCCTCGGTCATTGGTTCCACAGGGGCCTCATGCCGGTTAACCACCGGGAGATGATCGCTTCGATGGGCGCAAAGCCCCGACGCGATCACGTTCGTAGCCGGATCACGCAAGGGCCCCTGAAATCCGACTGTAGGAAAAGGCGGCACGCTTGCTAGATCGAAGGTGACGTCCCGGCCCATCCACCCCTCTCAAGCCAGCCCGGCTCCTTGGCCCTGCAGATTTCCAGGTCGGGGGATTGCCCGAGCTAGTCCCCCGCAGATACCGCCGGTGCTCCCGTGGGCATGACCTCCCCTTTTTTGCAGTTTATTCTTGCCGGCGAGGTACCCCAGGTGTAAACTTCCACGACCTCTAGAGACGGCTTAAACCACTCCGGCGGGGGAAATAATGCAGGCTTGGGCCGGGGGCAACGTGGGCGAAACCTTTTCCCACTCTTTAGCCGAAAGGGGGGATCACGGGGACCATTTTAGAGGTCTTTTGACCAGATCGCGCGGCTTTGTATGCTTTTCGCCGCATAAACGGGCCGAAGATAAAAAGCTAAGTTACCCGGGAAGGCAATAGCTTGCATTTGGGCCCCGCAAGCGGGGAATGGCGGTCCCTTCCGTAGAAGGATAAGTAGCTTTCACGCCTGGCGGTAGCCCCAAAGCCCGTCAGTACTTGCCCCTACGATTTTTGCCGGCGATCGCTACCCGGTCTTGGAAGCTAACGGTTTAGGAGTTTTGTTGTGGAACTACCTCAGCGCCCGAAAGACGATCGGTTTGTGCCAGCAGGGGCCTTCCGGCGGCTTTGTCAACAGATAGCCGGCTACCCTGGTGTTGACCAGATTCCCGTCCTTTTCGTTTACGCCTTCGATCCGCGAACACGGTTGGGGCCGTTTTACCTATATGATAAGGTCCTTATCCCCGGGGCACCGCGGTCGGTAGCGGCGGCACTTCATGCAGCCGGTTTTCGGCGGATCCGGGTGGTCCTCCAAAGTTGGAATCCGCGGCTTCGGCCAAGTCTAGCCCGCCTGGACGGCGACATCCCCCAACTTCTTCTCATCTCCAGCATGCAAATCCATAGTCAGGCCGCCTACGATCTTATCGTGGACGCCTGGAGCCTTGGGGAAAACCGACCTCTCATTTTAGCCGGCGGTCCTAAGGCCATTTATGAACCCTGGGATTTCTTTGGCCTTGGCCTGGATGGATCTCAAGGTGTGGATGTGGCGGTCACTGGCGAGGAATATGTCCTCCTAGAACTATTGGACCGGATCTTGGCTCATCGCTTGCCCGGCCAATCCCTTCGGCACGCTTTCGAACTGGTGCGCCGAGAGGGACTTTTGACGGATATTCCCGGCCTGGTGTATCGCCCGGACAATGAGCCGGGACCACCGCAGGCGCTTGTTTCCACAGGACCGCAGCGGTTGGTAAAAGATTTGGATGAACTTCCCCCAGCCGTGACTAGCCTGGCCTACTTTGAGCCACCGCATCCTCGTCGCGAACTAAGCCAGCGCCCCCTGCCGGTCGAACAACTTTGTCGACATGCGAAGATCGTGACGATCCTTAACACCCGCGGTTGCCACTTCCGCTGTCATTACTGTCCCATACCGGCATATAACCAGTTTAGCTTTCGCACGCGAAGTCCGGAGTCGCTCATCGAAGAGATTGTCTACACGCGGAGCCACGCCGGTATCCGGACCTTTTTCGGGGCGGATGATAACTTCTTTAATGACCGCGGGCTTTTGGAACGCACCTTTCAGGCCATGGCGGAGGCAAAGGTTGGCCAAGAACCCTTCCGCGACGCGATTTTCTTTTCTACCGAGGCCACTGTTTTTGACGTCCACAAACACCAGGACCTCATCCCCCTTGCGCGCGAGGCAGGCCTACGGGCCTTGTGGATTGGCGTTGAGGATCTAACCGGCACGTTGGTCAAGAAGGGCCAAGGCCCGGAAAAGACGCGGACCGTCTTTCAGCTTTTGCGGAAAGCGGGCATTGCGCCCATGGCGATGATCATTCACCACGACGGGCAACCCCTGTGGACTTGGAAAGGGCTATACGGCCTACTGAATCAGGTGAACTTCCTCCGCCGGGCTGGCGCATTAACCTGCCAGATTACCCTCCTGACCCCCTCGGTGGGAAGCAAAACCTACGAGAAGCTTTTCGAGGAAGGCAAGGTCCTCCGCACCGTGGGAGGCAAACCAGTGGAGGACTACCAGTACGATGGTAACCACTGCATTGCCACGGCCAGCGATCGCCCCTGGATTCGTCAACTAAATATCTTCCTGGGATATGCCGCTTTTTACAATCCGGTTAACTTCCTTCGAGGCCTGTTCCAGGTGGATCATTTTTGGAGGACCCGTCTGGAATGCCAACTGCTCGGGATGACCGGCGTTGTCGGATCCCTGGTGCGTGCTCGGAAATGGCTGGCCCGGCTTATCGCAGGAAAAATTGAGCGTTATACGGCTGCCCCCCAGCCGCGATTCCCCGTGTTGACCCCCTCGTGGGTTTGTCCGCAGCCGGTGCTTGCCCCTGCCGTCGGCGACTAGTCTTTGTCAACAGCTGGGAAAAAAGTAGAAACGGTTCCGGCCCGCGAGATAAACTGCCCTACCAACCTGGTGCTCCGCGAGCATCTCGCAAACAAAGGGTGAACGCAAGAAGCTGCCGCCCTTCCAAGCCGGTCGATTCGCACCGCCGGGTTTCTCCACAGCTTTGATAAGGGCGAGGAGTACCACTTAAGTTTCTTGCCCTCTTTTCCTTTGCCCCGCCAGGCTTGCTTTGGGACTTTCGCTAGGGCACGGGCAGTCTCCTAGCCCGGGGGAAGTCCTCTTCGCTCTAGCTTCCCGATCGCTCAATCGCCACAATAGTCCTGTGGTGGTGCCCTTTGTGGCAAGACGAGAAAAAGCTCCCGAAGGAAGTTAGTGCCGAGTTTGCTCCGCAACTACGTCGCCATAACCACCGAGCTCGAGTGGGCAACCTTTTTGGGCCCGGCCGCAAAACTGGCCACGGGGCCTAAGTCCTGGAAACAAATTCTTTTGCGAGGCACAATAAATCCGTCTGTTGACAAATCGGCAAGTTTACAGAAAGCGATTGCATGTTTACTTTATGCCGGAAAGGACCAACTCCTATGGCTAGGTGTGTTCGACAAACCTTGCTAATCCTTTCCGCCCTTGCTGCTAGTTTGTGGCTTGGTTTTATCAGGCAGGCCCTGCCCGAAGAGGTTCGACTCCCCGTGGTCCGGGACACGTGGGTGTCCTCGTTCGGGAAAGAGGTGGACTGCAACCTCGGGGCTGCACCACGACTAAAGCTCAAATCCTATCAGGAGATGGCAATTGTCGACATAGACGTTGACAAAATTCGCGGACGCATAGTCGAGGCTGCTTGGCTTCATTTGCGGTTGGCCGGGTCGGAGCGTCTGCACCGGGTGACGGTTAGCTCCATTTCCGTCCCGTGGGTGGAAGGCACTTCGCCCCACTACCAGCCAGAAAAAGGCAGCTCCTGTTTTGCCTGGCGGCAATATCCGGATCTACCCTGGGCCTATCCGGGGAGCGATTTGTCGGCTGTGGTCCTTGGCCTGGGCGGAAGCCGCTGGGCGATGGCCGACGCTTCTGAGCCCGATCCGGCCGGTTGGCAGGTTGTCCCTGTTGATCCTTTGGTTGTAGCTACACGAGTGGCCGGCCTCAGCCACGGCTTTCTTGTGTTTGACGACACGGGCACAGAATGGCGCCGGGACGGAGAACGATTCGAGCTGCGACCGTTCCCGAACCGATACGTTTATTCCCGGAATGGACCGGCGGACAGCACCCCGTATTTTGTCATCAAGCTAGGGGCAGAGGATAAGGTGCCGCCACCACCTCCGCAGGAGCTTCAGCAAGTGGACGAAGTCCTTCCCCCGGGTGAAGCTATTGTCCAGTGGCAAGTGCCGGAAGATCCCCCGCCGGGTCGAACCTTGGGCTTTTTGGCTTTTGTCGACAACCACCCGGTGCCACAGTACCTTGTGCCCCTTGCCAATCGGCCGGGGACCCGGCTCCGCGTGCGGTTAAGGGATCTCCAATTACCGCCGGGCGGGACTGTGGAGCTGTCGCTCGTTGCTGTGGATGCCGCCGGCAACCAAAGCCAGCCTGCTTCGGTGAAGTTGCGCGTATCTAATTACAAATGGCCTGAGCTTAAACCGTTTGCCACTGAGGCCGAGGGCGGCGGGCCGATCACGCCCCCGCTGCGCAAAGGTCAAGAACCTCCTTCCGAACCGGACTTTTCCCAGGTCCTCCCCCAACTTCCTACTCTAGGCCGGGCACGAATCGCCGTCGTGGACGAGCAAGACAAGATTCATCCGCTTACCGGACAAATGATTCCGCCGCAGGAGCCCGCCTATCTCCTGCGAAATCACTTATGGGATGCTAAGCGTAGGGTCATTGCCCTCCAGGCTGCTCGCAACGAATTCGTCGCCTTCCAAATTATCGTCTTTGGCGAGGTACGGGGCGTGCGACCGACGCTCAACTTTTCAGATCAAGCCCGGGGCGTACGCAGTCGGTTTGGGCAGCTTTGGCTTGTCAACACAAAGGAAGGTCCGCTCGGTGATCCGGTCGTCCCTCTTTCCGGGCCTGTTGACTTTCCTATCACCAACCAGGGAAATAAACCCGGGGCTTTTCCGGCCAAGATTAGCACGATGCTCTGTGAACTTTATGTGCCTCATCAAATACCGCCGGGTCTTCACCGCGGGGAGCTGGCGCTGCGCACCGGGAGCGAAGTCCTTCGCCTTGATCTTCTCCTAACTGTGTGGAATTTCACCTTGGCGGATTTCCTGAGCTTTCTGCCGGAAATGAACTGCTACGGTCTGCCCCAAAATGAGCGCGATTATTACCGGCTGGCTCACGAGCACCGCACGGTGCTTAACCGTTTGCCTTACTCCCAGCGGGGGAGCGTTGCCCCGGGATGCGCCCCCGAATGGGATGGCCGGACACTGGACTGGCGGGAGTGGGATAAACGCTTTGGGCCTCTCCTTGACGGCTCGGCATTTGCGGACCTACCGCGCAGAGGTGTACCGGTAGAAGTTTTCTACCTCCCCCTTCATGAGAATTGGCCTACACCGATCGATCCTCATTACAACGGCAGCTACTGGGCCGACGAGGCATTCACAGCCGAGTACCGCCGAGCGTTCGTGGAAGTTTGTCAACAATTTGCCCGGCATATCGAAGAGCGCCGTTGGTATGACACCATCTTCCAGTGCTATTTGAATAACAAGGTGGATTACAAGCGGTCCGGCTGGTCACGCGGATCCTCTCCCTGGCTGTTAGATGAACCGGCCCACTTCCAAGATTTCTGGGCACTTCGCTTTTTTGGAGAGGCTTTCCACGAGGGCTTGCGGCGCGCGTTTCCTACCGGTGAATGCCGAGCGCGCCTGGTGTTCCGCTGCGATATCTCTCGACCCCAATGGCAGCGAAATGCCCTGGATCATGTGCTTGATTACAACGTGGTCAACGGCGGGGTGTTCCGTCGGTACCAGCGCCTCGTCTTTGATAGGAAGCAGGCCCTCGGTCACATTGTGCTTGACTATGGGACCGCCAACGCCGTGCGGGAAAGTAATGTCCAGCCGGTGGCCTGGTGCTGGGACTCGTGGACGCTGGGAAGCGACGGGGTGATACCTTGGCAAACGATCGGCCGGGCGGAATCGTGGCTTCAGGACGATCCCCTTGCCCTGTTTTACCCCGGTGAAGCAGTCGGACAGAAAGGACCGGTAGCATCCATCCGCTTGAAAGCTTTCAGACGGGGACAACAGGATGCGGAGTATCTGACGCTTCTTTCGGAGGTATTGGGCCAGCCGCGGTGGGCAGTAGGAGCGATGGTCCGGCGAGAGCTTGAATTGCCAGCTCGCTGGGAAGCCACGGAGACGACCGATGCGGAAGACGCCGGTCGCGGATCCTTCGGCCAGCTTCGCCCTCAAGACTTTTGGAGGCTCCGCGTAACAGTCGCCCGAATGATCGATCCATTTGGCCCGGCACCCAAGCGGCGGCTGGTGGATTTCCGCACTCCGCCCCGAAATCCGGAGCTTCGGCCTATTGGGGGGAAGGTCACCGCCGCAGCGCCTTAGCCATCTGCGCCGGGCAGACAATCACCGAGCTTAGGCGCGCAGAACCACCCTTCGGCCTTGAAGGGCATAGTCAACCTCGGCCCGGCCACAGAAACTGCTAGGAATAGCGAAACTGCTCAGTAACTCCCGGCAAAGATCCCCGCAAAGGGGCCGGCAAGAATCAAGTGTACTCAGGCACAAACGGCAAAAGCGCCATGATCCGGGCACGCTTGATCGCCCGGGCAATCGCGTGCTGGGTCACAGCGTGACAGCCCGTTTTTCGCCGGCCAATGATCTTAAACTGCCGGTTAATAAAGCGCTTGAGGAAGTCTACGTCCTTATAGTCGATGTAAATTGGACGCGGCCGAACGCCCCCGCGGAACAGGGGGTCTTTCTTCCTTGCCCGAGCCCGCAGACGAGCGCGCTTCCGACTAAGACGAATCTGTTCAAGTGCGGTCGACTTCGCCATTTATCACTCCTCAGCTAATAAATCGGTCTCTGTTGGGCAGCCGGGTTTCTCTCCCGGCTGGACCGACTAATCCTGGGTGCTGATCGCTATCCGGACATACCGAAGCCGGCCGAGGCCAAATCCGAAGATCCTTCGCCCCAGTCCTATCCCCTTTCGCAAGTTCGCAAATCCGAAGGAACCGGATCGGTAGCAGACCTAGGCTTTTTCTTTCCGCACATACGCAGGGGATTCTGGAGCGCCACCGCCGGGGCGGCCAATCGGCTAAATTACCTCCACAGCTTGCAACTGACCAATCCGGCAAAAAACTTGTCCAGCGATGCAGCTTCCCTACACCGGGTATGGATCCTATTATCCGGGCTGGGGTCCGAATCTGACAACCCGTCCGACCCCTCCTGAATTACCCCGACTGCCTTCCTGCCGAATTGGGGCGGTTCTAGGCCCCGAAATCTCAGACCGGGAAGGCTTCAAAGAAAAAGGAGGTCCCTTCAGCGCCCGTCGGCCCGGAATGCCCCCAGCGAAGCCAGCTTCGCCGATGCTAACTGGCCCAAGGCAGCGGGAAGACCCCTCCCGTCCTCGGGAAAAATACATAAGCAACAAGTAAACCTTACAGTTAGGCCCACTTATATAACACCGCCACAGCACAAAATTCCGTTATCACCGCCGCAGTGGCCTCACGCCGTTGGCAGAAAGGCCCAAATCCGCACCGAGCGCGAGCCTTGTTGGGATTTTGCTTCTAAACTCGGATACCAACGCCGGACAGTCTTCCGCCTCCGGCGGGCAAATCAATCACGAGAAAAGCTTCCTAAACTCCTTCGAAAAAGCCAGGTATGAAGCCCAAAGATTCCCGTAGGTGGCCTCGTCCCCCAACGAACTTCAGTTTTGGGGCACTTGGGGAACAAGCAAATCGAATGCCGGGGGAAGAGGCGCCCAGCCCGGGTGAAATCACCCCTCGCAGATCACGCGATAACCCACCCAGCGCGAAAAACGCGGGATCCGAAGCATCCGTAATCCTCACAGTTAAGTCCGCCCAATCCCCGCGCGGAAGAACGGCGCAAATTCAATGTTGGCCAACAAATTGGATGAGCTTGAGCTGAGAGCCTCTAGCCGACGCGGGGACGGTTAACACACCCGATCAACGGCTCCGGCAGGCTTCCGCGGACGCTATTCGCTCGGATGAAGCTCGCCGGTCCTGGTCCGGCCGTTGCTCGCTAGCCGCCACCGCCCAGCTAAACCACCCGTCCTCAAGAACCAGGTGGCACAGCCGGACATCCGCGAATTCCGGGCTTTCCCGAAACAGTTTTGGCAAAATCGGCCAGGTTTTTTCCTTCGAAAAGCGCTTGCTAAAAATTCCCCGTAGGGCAAGCTGGTCTTTGAGGGAAAGGCTCTCGCCCGAGAGACTGACCACGCCGTCCCGGACGAACGCCGGTTGTCCGTCCACAGTCTCAGGACGGTAGCTTACCCGCACCCGGAAGTTCTCCCAGACGTGAGGCTGCTTTTCCAGCCGGGCGACCTGAAGCTCGATTGTCACTCGCCCTTCCTGAAAGTGCACCATAACCGGATCAGCCGGGGCAAAGGAGATGACAACATCCTCGCGGGAGGATTCGCAGCCGACGAGCTCCGGCCAATCGAGAAGCTCGGCCAGTTGGCTCTGAAGTTCAGCTGGCGTAAACGTCCTGCCGGCAAGCTGAAGCCGCGCAAGCACGTTGTTGACGGCCGACTGATGGATCTGAAAGCTGGCCATGGCTTCGGCCGGCAAACGCGGCCTTGGGGTATTTGCCCCAAGCTGGTCAAACGCTGCTACTCGCCAGCGGGCTACAAGACGGTCTTCTAATGTTGACGCTTGGACAATGGCCGGTTGAAGACCTAGGCGGTTAGCCGGCCGGAGCAATCGCCGCTCGACCAGCTCTTCAAGTCGCGCCAAGCGAGGGGAGGCCTCTGCCTCGAATTGCTGGGTGATCCTCGCGATGAGCTTTTGCCGGGCCTCTGCAGTCGCTTCCGGCATTGACCGCTCCCGCTGGGCCAAGGCAATTTCGTGAGCAATCGCCCCAAGAAGCGGGATGCCGTCAAAATCGGTCTTTAGTCCACGCAGTTCCACCCGCTGGTTTGCCCGCACCTGGGGCGCGCCGATTTGAAGTCCCCGCTCGGTTAGCTCGATCTCCTTCCAGCCGACAAAGTTGCCGTACGTGCGGTCGAAAAACGTAGCCGGTCCGGCTAGCGACTGTGTGAGGCCGCGGATTTGTCCCGTGACCACCAACCGACACCGCAGCCGGTGAGGATCCGGCACCAAAGCAAACCGCACCTGCGAGACTGTTTCGCTTTCGCCGAAAACCGGTCGGCCCAATATATAGTCGCGAATACGGTGCGTGCGTACAGGTTGTGGTTTAGCCCAGCGGTTAAGGAGTGTCTCACTTACTTCCCAACGAATGTTGCCGTTGCGAAAGTAGTCCTCCAGTTGACGATGGACTTGGTCCTCACCTAGCGTTCGGGCACGTGTCTCGATGAGCCGGGCCAGCCGGGTGCCTTCGTGCGGTGAACCTGCGGCTTCATACTGCTCGATGGCCTCGGCGATTTCCAGGGCAAAAGGGCGGCCGGCAACAACCTCCTGCCACACAGGTAAGCGACGGGCCAACGCGTGGGCCGCCCGGCGCATCATCGCCCCATCTTGCGGATTTTCAGTGCTATCGCCCAGAACGATAAGCCGTTGACGAAGGGCCTCAAGTTCCGCTAGCATCTCACCGGCCCGACGCCGAACAGCTTCCGCTTGGTCCGGTGACGGGACCGCTAAGTCATCACCCGATTGAGACGGCCCAAGCTCCCGGGAGGGTCCACCGCTCCCACTTTGCCGTAAACGAAAAAAATCGGGGGTCTCCCCTTGGGCTTGCCAGGAACGGCGAACGCTGCCATTTCCCACGGCAGGAACGGCTTCCAACTGAAAGCCCGCGCCCCCCACTAAGGCGTCCCCGCGTACATCTCGAAAAAGAGCAGCCAGCGAGTTGGCAAGCTCCGCCATTCGCTCGGACATCCCCTCGGCAAGCGGGGCTGTTTGGGCGCAGTCAAGTAGCCGCCGCAGGTAGGGAAAAAATCCACAAGGGGGCACCCAGCCGGGTCGGGGAACGCAGATCCGTCGACACCGCGGCCAACATCCACAGCGGCAGGGCGGGCAAGGTTCAGCACAAGAAGGAGGCTCCTTCACGGCCGGCGAAGAGGGAGATTCCTCTGTCGTCTGGCCCCCGACGCTGCCAGATTCACCCCCCTGGGCGGTGCCTTGGGAAGTCGGCCGTGCTTGAAGCCCTGCGCCAAGTGGCGGCTGGTCCGCTTGGGCGGGGGAAAAATTATCCGCGGTTACCTCGTCGGCATTTGATAAGGGCGCGTTGTCCGCTACGTTGAGTGCCCCTTCGGAGGGTGCTTGCTCGTCCAACGCAACGGCCGGTGAGTTCGTTGCCAACTCCGCACTCTGACTTTCCGAAGTCGCCGAAGACGCCCCGGAGGCAGAGGTTTCGCCGGCCAATTCTGGCAACCGGCAAAAATCGCTGTCGGCGCAGGCACCTTCCGGTGCCATCCCGGCGGTAGGTCCGGGAGCACCGGTTTCGGCGGCAAGCGGCTCTGGATCGGCCGAAAAACCGGGGCTTGGTCCCGACGCAATACTCGAGTCGTTCCGCTCATCCTGGGTTGGGTTGGCGCTGGCAAAGGACCATTCCGGTGGCCGGCCTTCAGGTTCCGGAGGGTGATCGCCCCGTCCGGAAACAGTGGCGTTCCCCTCCAATCCGGGGTCGGTCGATGGCGACGAAGCCCAAGGTGAACCGCCGTGGGTCCAGCCCAACCAAGATGGCGGGGCAGGAGGAAGGGCGATGGTTGCCTCGGGTGGGCTTGGGATGCTTTGGGGCAAGGGCGCGCCCAACCCCCCTGGGATCCGTATACCGGTGCCAGCCGTGGTCACCGGGGACCGCTTACTAGCAACGGACGATTCCGGCGACAGATCTTGCCCGGCCCAAAACAGCCCAATCACCGCCGCCGCGGCAAAAGAGAAAAAGGTTGCCAAAAAAAGTTCCTTGCCCTCCGCTCGCATTGCGGTCTCCTTCCCGCCTGGTGCGATTTGACTACTCGGCGAAGATAACGGATTGGGAACACTCCCCCGTGGGAGGGCGCCGGCGCTTGCCGGCTCTGGAAAGGCCGCTGCGACTGGGGCTGACCGGCGTGGCCCTCATGGGACCCCATAACCGGTCTTCCCGCGCCTAAAGGAAAAATCGGCTAAAAAGAAACAGCAATCGGAGACTGCCGGCCGGAAATGTCTTAGGAATGGTGAAGAAAAGCCTGCCTTCCCTTCGGGTTATGCCGACAAAGCATAAGGTGCCGCGAAAGTCTCGCCCTAAGGCTTATGCCGGTCGCGGGGCTGGACCGGCCGTAACTCGGCGGCTCCCGGACTCAACACCAAAGACGCCAGTGGCCCAGCGAAATCCCGGCTATGACCTTTGGCCGGAAGACGTGCGATTCGGGCATGGCAACCACCTTGCCGCTCAAGAGTCAAATCGGCTTCACCGGAAAAATTGCGGTCGAAGAGAGATCGACCAACCAATTAAGCCGGCCCTAACATTTAGCGATAGCTGAGGTTAGGTCAAACGGAAGGGGCCATTCAGCACCAGACAATCGGGTCCTTCTCAACTGTGCTTGCCCACACCTTGAGTTGGGGGAATCGGCGGGCGATCATTTTCGCCAAGTGCTCCATGGCGAATCTTTCGCTGGCAAAATGCCCTACCAAGATGAGACCAAGCCCGGCTGACTTGCATTGGAGGCACCGGTGGTAATTCATCTCACCGGAGATCAGGACCTCGCAGCCAGCTTCAATCGCTGCGGGAAGGAGCTCCGCCCCACTTCCGCAGGCGACGCCCACCTTTTGAACCATCCGATCGGGCTCCCCGACGAGTCCAACCTGTTGGGCGCTTACGAAGGCCTTAACCCGCTCCACCAGCTCGGAAAGCGTGCAAGTCTGCGGAAGCCAGCCCCATCGCCCCGCACTTATCCCGTCCGGCCGAAGCTCCGCTAAAGGGCGAACATTAGATAGCCCCAACGCCTCAGCCCATTGGTCGTTGATTCCACCCCGGGCTGAGTCCCAAGCCGTGTGGGGCGAGTAGACGGCTATCCGGGCACCGGCCAACCTCCAGATTAGCCGGCCCACCGGATCGGCGGTAATGACACGCATCACCGGCCGGTAGGGAAACGGATGATGAACCACTACGAGGTCCACCCCCGCTTCCACCGCTTCTTCCGCCACATCAGGCGATAGCGTTAGTGCCGTCATCACCCGAGCTACCTCTCCGGCCGGGTCACCCAGTAAAAGGCCGACATTGTCGTCTTTTGCCGCATATTCCAAAGGCGCCACCTCCTGCATGAAAGCTACTACGTCGCTCACTGTAACCATTAGTCTTTCCTCCATGAACTTGAGTTAGTTCCGAGTCCACAAACTGCAGGCAAGCCTGGTGCAATCAGATAACTGTGGAAATGCAACCGGTTGCCGGTTTTCCGCTGGGAGAGTCCTTGTCCAACCAAAAAGGGCAAAAACCCCTGGGCGGTAGCGCCCGCGGCCAACTCCTAGATGGTCCTCCGAAGCGACGCCCTTTCCGGCTATTCCGAAAGAACTCATCCGGTGGGTAGCGCCGCACCTTGGCGCCAGCTTGCCGACGGGTAAACCCGAACTGGTATGCGGTAACACCCAAGAGTTCCTTGAAGAACCAGCAGCTGGTTTAGAGTTTTGGCCTCTGCCTCTCCAACTCTGGTTCAACCGGAACTCCTTTGGCAGATCTTTCGGGTTACGGCGAAAACTTCGAGCCTCTGGGGACTTCGCCAGGGGGCCAATGCCAGCCTTCCACCAGGCGGGCTTTTTGTAAGCGGGGAGCCAGGACGTCTTTTGCAGGACCGTCTCGAGTCATTAAAGCAGTCCCGGGGGTCTAACCTCTAAATGGCGATATATCAGCTATCTCGGCCTCATCGCGAAAAGTTCCGGTGTAAGTCCTGCTAAATCAGCCCGGAAGAACCAATTCGCCCGGCATTTTCTGAAAAACTTAGCCCGGCTTTGAGACTCGGGTCGCCATCTCCAGACAATTGCACAAAGAAGCAAGCGGCGACCGTCCGGCATCGGGCGTTTCACTCCTGGGTCGGCGGGTGGGCCTAGTTAGCGGAGCTTTGTCCGGGGGTTCGAATTACCGCCTTTTGGGGCACGAAGGGCACCCTAGCGAACAAACGGAGAAAATTGGGGCTATAATTAAAATGAGTATTCTGCGTAATAAAGGGAGCCTGAGAGAAATAACTAAAACTGTCCCGCCTGCCTGACCGATCCCCTTGAATGCAAGCCTTGCGGTATCTTCCGGAGCGCTTCGGGCAAGGACGATTACGCAACGGTAGAAGCCTGCGCTATCGCCAAGGCTCCTACGCAGTTGGCCGGCCCAAATTGAAAGTCGTGTGGTGTCAGTGTTAAGGTCCGTTCAAAAGGAGAGGGTCCATATGAAAGGGTATCTGCTTCCGGTCGCGTTGCTTGCCGCCTTGCTGATTGGCGTGAATGCCAATGCTGGGGTGATCGGCGATCCGCAGCAAGCTGCTCCGGCGGTTGAATCCTGTTGCGACGTCTGCTGCTGCGATCCCTGCTGCTGTACGCCCGTGCTCAATGCACTTCGGAATGCTCGTGCTCGGTTGGCCTGCTTGCTAACCCCGCCATGCGGCGTTTGCTGCCCGAAGTGCGAATGCGCACCGTGCTGCTGCGATCCCTGCTGCCGGCCGGTGCTTGCTCGCGTGAAGAGCATGCTGTGCTGCCCGCCCGCCATTCTCTGCCGGGTGAAGGCCGCTCTCTGCTGCCCGCCTGCTTGCTGCGACCCCTGCTGCCCCCCTGCTCCTGCCCCAGCAGCCGAGAAATAGCCGCCAGTCCTTCGGTCGCCCGGCTTTAGGGGTGACTAACCCAGCCAGTGGCCAAGGAGTATGCAAAGCTGCATCATCTGGAGCGGTGACAGGGCGCCTGGATTGCGCGGAACGCGAATAAGAGCCTGCCTCCGATGCCCGCTGACGAAAATGGTTGCTACGAGAAGGTATGCAAAGCGGCGTCAGGGGGCAGAAAGCGGCAGGGCAAGTTGGCCGAACCCTGGCTGCAGCGCGGATGCTCGCAAAGAGCAAATGGTCGGCTGACAGGTCAGGGCTAAACCCGGGGATGGCCGGCCTCGGCCCAGCCGGGATGACGACCGAGACACTCGGTCCCCACCCGCCCCGGTTGCCCTGATGGCAAAACTCGACCAACCCCTCGGGATGGTCCCTCCGGCCATCCCGATTTTGTTTTCAGTCGGAGTTCGGAATGCCGGGCAATTCGTTCCCCCTAGGCCCCCAAGCCTTAGCAGCCGATGGGGTCAGGCGAGGTCAGTTCGCGGGGCTTAGACCCGCTGAATCTTCAGGCAAAGGGGCAAGCGGCAAAAGCCCTTCCGGCAAGCTCGTAATGATCGGGGGGACGCCGGCCGGCGAGAGAACCGAAGAGGGCTCTTGAGAAAACTCCGGCCCCATTTCCTGGGGAGGAGCCTGCCCGGCAAAGCTTGGAAGACTAATCACATACGCCCCCGGCAGCACCGCGCCAAGTCTCCTGGCAGCCATCTCGTCACTGGGAAGGTGCTCACACTGCTGCAAACCGCCCTCTTTCGCTACAAGATCCGCAAGTGCATTTGCAATCTCGGAGCGACTGACCGACTTACCGTCGCTGGCCGATGGGTCCCTTTGCTCAGCTTTTTCGTCACCGGATGGGGTTGCGCGGGGCGAGGCACCGGCCTCCGGAGAGCTAGAGGCACCGGCCTCCGGAGAGCTAGTAGACGCAACTTGCCCCTCCGAGGAAGCTTCCCCCGGCCGGGTGCTGTTTTTTTCCTGCTCGGCGGACCCTGAACTGGGGGTGTTGGAAGGAGCACTGCCACCCGCGGCGGGCTGGGCCACCTGGGAAGATGAGCCTGGTTGGGTGGAGGGCGAGGGTTCTTTCGCTTTGGAGTCCCCGGCACTTGGCGATTGATTGGCCGGTGCCTGTAACCCGGTTGGGCCCTCCGGCGCTTGGGCCGCCGGCGGGGTCGGTCGGTCAACAAAGAAGGCCTCCTGCGTCACCGAAGGCGCTCGCTGCTCTTGCCCCGAGTCAGGCAGTAGCTCATCCAGGGCAAGATGCACAGGGGGAAGCGGTACCGGATCGCCGGCGAGGAGGACCCGACTGCCGCTTCGGCTTTTGACGAAAGGCCCAGCCCCAAAAACCCATAAGGCACGCACGTCGGTCTCAACCGGGATAGCGCCCGACTGCCAAACCGGCCTCCCGGTTGCCCGGTTGTAGGCGAAAGCCGCGATCTTAGCCACGCCTCGCTGGTGAGTCTTCTTGGCCAAGGGAATCTCCGGCAATTGATTAGGAATTCCGGCGACCCCGACCGGTAACAAGTTAGGAATGGTGACTGAAGGAACACCGTAAGTCACGTCATGCCGGTCGGTGCCGATAGCCCCGGCGCGAAGCTCCAGCACGTAATCCGCCTCGTTTTTGTTTTCTTTTAGGATGGCACCGCTGGCCAAGAGGTGTTGACGAACAGTGCTACTAAGATATGGCGCGTCGGTCATTCCGCGGATGGCAGTATCGTCCAAGTAGACGGTTTTGCCCGCCAGAGCACTAAAGTTGAACTTGCTCACAGCGCGGTCTATAGCGTCGGAAATCAGAAGTTGCTCGGTGGCCGTGCGGGGGGAATCCGACCATCGTGAGGTCCCGCACCCACCCAGGGTCAAAAGCAAACCCCAAAGAAGAATGAGCACCCCAGCGCGGACCAAGGCGCAACCGGCTCGGACAGTCTGAACGCCCAATGTCTCCCGGATTGGCCAAACATTTGGAAAAAAGTGACACTTCGCGGGGAGCCCAGAAAAAAGTCCAAAGAAGTAGAAAACGCGGAGGGGCACAAGAGCCGGTTTACCGGTGGCGATTTCCCCCAAGAAGCGCAAATCCTTCGCCAGTCTCACCATAATGCGGTTGTTCTCTTAGCCTCCTGCAGCCCCTAAGTTTTCCATATTTGGCGACAAGACGCTTGACTATCACTTCAAAGAGCGCTAGCGCCTGCCCCAAATGGCCGATCACCCTATGCCCGCTAGCAGCCTGAAAAGAGCAAGATAAGTTCATCCGGGCAAGCCCACGCGAAAAATCGCCGGTTTTCTCTCTTTGGTGGGCAGGGCGCTGCGGCGATTATACGAACCCAAAGGCTCCCCAGAAAACATCAGACCACCCATGCCGCCGCTTATCCCCACCGGCGGGTGGTGCTAGCCTTCCCTAAAGTACCCCCCCAATTTCCCCCCTTTGCAGTTGGCAGGCTCGCGCCGGACACCCTTCCCACCCCACGACGGATATCTCTAGGCCCCTTGTGCCCCGTCTCCTGGCCGCCACGTTTGTGCAACCGGAACTGCTATCTCCCGCTTTTTTTGGGCAGAGGCTCGTCGCCCCCCGAGCCCCCTGCATGAAGCCGCGTAGTGGAGAGAACGGCCCGCACTAAGCGTAGCGTGCCCTTTCCGGAAAAAGCTCTGCTACCTCGGGCAACACCGCCGGACTGCCCAACTGCACAGACACCCAGAGTGGAGGGGAGGTTCCGCCGGGGGCGTCGACTAAGACTTCCCCACCCGGTGCCCTGCCATTCTGACAGGAAGGAAAGCCCCATAAACCAGTCTGGAAGTCATAAGTCTATGTCAAATCAAACTTTGTGAAATCAAGGCCCATTAGGCACTCGGTTTGCCCGGGGTAGCTCATGGTCGGTCCACAAGCGACCGGCTCTGCTTTCAGAGCTGCTTGGGCAAGTATCAACGCCCCCAAAAGCTCAAGTTCACCGGTCGAACTTCGCGTAAACACTGACGCGAAGCTAAACCAAGGTCAACCCAGTTTAAACAAAAGGAGGCTTTGCCGTGGCTCGCGGACCGCTTGCTTCACGAGACCCGTTCACGCAACTGCGGCGGGAGATTGAGCGACTGTTTGCGGATGTCTTCGAAGGGCGTGGCTTTGGTCCTCCGCCCTGGTGGGAACAACACCGGCCGGCTGTCAACGTCTGGGAAGATCAAGACTCGGTGTTTGTCGAGCTTGAAGTTCCCGGCGTTAAATCGGAGAACCTCGACCTGTCGGTCATGGGAAGTGAGCTTTCCATTAAGGTCCACTATCCCGAGGAAAAGCTGGAAGGAGCTACTTACCATCGGCGCGAGCGGCCGGTCGGGGACTTTGCTCGGGTCTTGCGGTTGCCCACCGAGGTGGACCCTGCCAAAGTGGAAGCTTCTCTGGAAAACGGTGTGTTGACGATTAAGCTAGCCAAGGCCGAAGCAGCTCGGCCGCGAAAGATCGCTGTCGCCACTCGTTAGCCGAGGTAACGATTTTTCCGCGCACTCAACCCACGGCTACCCTAAATGGATAAGCGATTTCCGGCTGGTTCGAATCTGAACCGACACACTTAGCAAACAATCTGTGTCACCGACGGAAAGAAGGAGGATGGCGCGATGGCCGATGAAAAACGCATGCGGCGAACACCCGAGGAGGGTCACGTCGAACACCTGCGGCAAGGCGTATGCTACTTGCCCCTTGTGGATATCGTGGAAAAGGCCGAGGAGATCATCCTCAAGGCGGACATCCCGGGCACCCGGCCGGAAAATATTGATGTCAACTTCGAGGACGGCATCTTGACTATCTACGCGAAGGTCGACCCGCGGCAAGAACCCGGCACGCAATATCTCCTTCGCGAATACGGAGTGGGGGACTACCACCGCTCCTTCCAAGTGAGCGAAGCTATCGACGCCTCCCGGATCACTGCCGAATATGCCGACGGCGTGCTAACTTTGCATCTGCCCAAGGCCGAGGCTGCCCGACCGCGGAAGATTCCGGTGCAGGTTTCATCCTGAACCTGCGGCAGCAACCTCAGATGAAGGCGGACCGGCTTACGCAGGCGCTGACAAGCTTCCCGGTACCTTCCCCAAGCTTTTGTCCGCTTTGTCGGTGCCTGGCCGCCCCGGCATCGTAGCCGATTGGTTTACGCCGGTAAGCTCTTGGCCAGATTGGGCAGGTTAAGACGGCTTGGCAGTGGATACCAAAGGGAAATTAGTCCACATATAAGGAGGTGAGGCGATGCCCCTCATTCCCTGGCGTAAAAAGACCGTCACCGAGCAGCCAAAGCAGCTTTCCCCTTGGGAAGCCTTCCGCTCGGAGCTTAACCGTTGGTTTGAGGACATGGAAAGGGAGATCTTTGGCGGAGGCTTTTGGCCAAGCGCGGTTGGCGGTTTCGTCCCACCTGTGGATGTAAGCGAGGACGAAAAGCACATTGTTGTTCGGGCGGAGGTTCCGGGCTTGCGTCCGGAGGACTTGGAACTGTCCGTTTCCGGCAATCAACTCACTCTCACCGGCGAAAAGCGCGAGGCTCGGGAATCACGCTCCGCCGGAGTTTATCAAAGTGAGTGCCGCTATGGGCGGTTCGTGCGGCTTGTGGAACTTCCTGGCGCCGTTGACCCGGAAAAGGTCGAGGCCGAGCTTGCCAACGGCGTGTTGACCGTCAAGCTCACAAAACTTGGAGAAACAGCCGGCCGACGGATCCCGATTAAAGTCCGATAAAAACCCCCTGGATTTCTTAGGCACCCGTTGACAATTCAAAACCGCTTTCTTGTTAGCTACCCGGCCCTGGGCGGAAAATGGTACTCCGCAAGTGGTGGACCCCCGGGGCCTGATTTGCGGGGCGACAAGTGGTGGCAACACTTTAACACTTAAAGAGAAGGCAGACTGGCCCACGCACGCATTAGCCCATAAGTTGGCCAGGATTCAAGAGCTTCGCCGCTCGGCTCGGCAAACTTCGCCGTGGACCGCTCCGGCCGGTCGTCACTTCATTGTTAAGACGTCGCAACAAACCCCATCTTTTGGAACATGGTTTCTTGAAACGGAGAAGGTTTTAGCTGCTTCGCTACGGAACTACCTCGGCAGCAAAGCCGTAGCTTTTTGCCGGCCAGCCGGCAAAGCAAGTCGAAGATCACAAAGGTTTGCGGGCTGTTGACCGAATAATTCTTCGCGCGATGCGGAGTTGTTCGCGAGCTTTTTGGGGCTTTGGCAGGGTGCGATTCTTGCCCCACCTAGATCATTGACCATTCGGGGAGTGGGTCCCGGCAAATTTCCGCCAGCCCCTGAGCGGCAAGGTTGGCTACTTGGGCGACCGCCTGGCGAACTTGTCCTTCGTCCAACAATACTTCGATGCTTAGGTTGAAAGTGCGAACCTGGCCGGGTTGAAGCGTGACGACCCGGCCTTTTTCCTTTTCGAAAGAGCGGCGGTTGGGGAAATTCACACCCGGCTCAAGCCCAGTGACATAGCCATCCACAGCAGCCTGTGGATTTTTCCACAAAGTAAAGTAGGGAAGCTCCGCGACGTTGAAGCGAATGGCAACCCCCCGCGATCCGGCCGAGTTGTGAAGAACAGCCACCGTTTGTCCCGTGGGATCGCTATGAAGCTGCATAAAGTAAACGGCTTCCTTGATACCGGGCGTTTCCGGAGGATAACTATCCCAGCTGTCAACAACGGCAGCCGCTACGGCGTCTCGCGGCGCAAGCCGCCGCACGGGCACGACAACGCGCGAGCCTGGCTCAAGAAGCGGTAGTCCAAAGTTGATGTGATAAAGCAGTTCAAGCTCCCCAGGCTCCGCGGAGAGATTCGTCACCGTGTCAGTGACCTGAAGCACGCGGCTACCCACCTCGGTTTGATAGAGAGTGGTAAGCCGCAGCTTGTTAAAAAATAGCCGGACCTCGTCAACAGCGCCAGAGAGTTGAATCCGCCCGGCATCGCCATCCACGCACAGCTCTACCCGGTGGGCAGGAATATTGGCGATTTTGCCGTGCAACGGGTAACGCAGCCGGCCTTGCTCATCGAACTCCGGTGCACCATTACTTTCTAGTCCACAGCGGACAAGAAGTTCGTCAAAACCATCGAGCCAGCCCAATCCGCTTGGTTCAAAAAGCGGGACAAACTGTGGATGAACAGGTCCCTGAACCGGGGCCTGCCAACCAATTCGGAATTCTCCCACCCGTATCTCCCAAATTCCCATTCCCCGGGTGGGAATAATAGCTACTTGAAGAAGGCCGTTGTCAATCTCCACCAAATCGACCCCGTCACGTAGCCCCCCACGAAGCCGCCGCTTACTGACCCGATAGCCTCGCGCTCGTCCCCCCACTTTGCCCGGCGTAACAACAAGGCTTTCCAAATACTCATCACGCGCGACATCGCAAATTGTCCACGTGCGGATAGCCATCGAAAGGTCCTCCCTTCCTGTGCCTGGTTGCAGCCTGCTAGTTCGGTTGACACTCAACCGGAAGCCCGGAAAAGGCCCGCAAGCTCAATTCGACGAAACGCCCAATTCGGTTCCAAAAAACCAGGGTTGGCTGGCCGGCAAGAGCCTTCTGCCTAGCTTCGGTAACCCGCACTAGAGCCCAAGGACTGCCCGCGATTTTACGGACCGGTGCCAGGTTGACGCAATCCCTGTGGGGCGCTTTTTGCGGCACAGGTTGGCCAGTTTGTTGATGCAAAGACAAGCGCGTCTTGGCCAAGTGGACGAGGGTTCCGCGTTGTAGATTTCCGGCCGGGGAGGGGGCAACCTTGAGGCGCAAGCCGGCTGCTACGGACTGGGGCCAAAAATACTGCGGCCCGAGCCACTTCGGACTCGGGCCGCTGGGTGCTGGCGACCTGCCCACCCCCGACAATTTCCAAGGAAGCATGGGTCGTGTTGTGGGCGAGGGTCAGGCCAGGGTTGGTCAGTTTTTCATTAGGCGGAGGGTTCAACCTCCAGCTAGCGCCGGTACCAGCCAGTTAGGCCGTGGCCTGCTTCTGTTGGCCATTTGTCGGCGCCGGGGTAGGTTGCTGGGTGGCCGGAGCTTCTTCCGCCTTAGCCGGCTCGCCGCAAGGCTCGCAGCACCCCGGCAAGCAGCACCGCAGGAGCGGGCAGCAGACGGTCACGGGCACCTGGGTGCACACCACCCGCGGCACGCACCGAGTAACCGTGTAGGCTACTTGCTTCGGCACATACCGCACGCAGTGGATGGTCTTGGTGACCTGGACCGGCTTGCATACCCAATACGGCACCTGCTTGACGCACTTTTCCGGCACCAACCGGCAGACCCTATAAGTCACCTGCTTGACGCGGTGTTCGGGCACCAGTTTGCAGACCTGATAGGTGCAGGTCTTCAC
>JANXBW010000009.1:0-46911 GCA_025060325.1 Thermoguttaceae bacterium | reverse complement strand
CGTTGCTCAGGTACCAACTTGCAGACCTGGTACGTGCACTTCTGCACACGCTGCTCAGGCACCAGCTTGCACACCTGATAGGTCCGCTCACGCACCTCGGGCACAAGCCGGCATACTTGATACGTCACCTTCTTCACCCGTTGCTCCGGCACCATCTTGCAGACGGTGTAGGGGACCCGCTTTTCGACCACCTCCGGCACCAGCTTGCAGACTTGATACGTGCACTTCTGGACCCGCTGCTCAGGCACCATCTTGCAGACGGTGTACGGTACCTTCTTAACCTGGACTTCCCGGACATACTTGACGCACTGGACTTCCTTTTCGATGACCTCGGGGACCCAAACCCGCTTGCAGATCTTTACCGGCGGGCACTGGACCTGGACCTGCTTGACCTCGCCCGGGCAATAGATCATCCGGCAGCAGCAGGGATCCCACACCCATTGGCCCGGCTCCTGGATGCACTTGGTGATGACCGGACCGGGCTTTTCTTCGACAACGGTCTCCCACCGACCGGTGCAAACTTTCACCGTCTTGGTGTAGTGGACCGGCTTGCAGACAACCTCGCACACTTCCCGCTCGCGGGTTTCGTAGACCGGTTTCCAAACGGTGTAGCAGATTTCCTTTTCCCGAGTCTCCCACACCGGTTTGCAGACGACATAGCGGCAGACGCGTTCCCGCGTTTCATACACGGGCTTCATCACGGTGTAGCAGACTTCCTTCTCGCAGGTCTCCCACACCGGCTTCATGACCGTGTACTGGCAGGTCCGCGTCTCATACACCGGCTTGAGGACCGTATAGCAAATCTCCTTCTCCCGAGTCTCCCAAACCGGCTTCATCACCGTGTAGCAAATCTGCTTTTCCCGAGTCTCCCACACCGGCTTGAAGACCGTGTACGGGATTTCCTTAACACAGGTTTCCCAAACCGGCTTCAGGACGGTGAACTCCACCTGGCGGTGGCATAGTTCAGGCACGTACTTGGTAACGGTGATGGTCCGCGGCTCGCACACACGCTCCCAAACAGTCTTGTAGCAGGTGATCTGCTGAGGCTCGAGCACCACCTGGCGGCATGTCCGCATGACGGTAAAGCAAGTTTGCTCGCAGCAGGCGGCATCAAAGAATCGTCCCAATAACAGAGGATACCGGGCGACACCGCAACAACTCGCCTGCGCTTGGGCCGCCGCTAATCCCAGAAGCAAGGTTAGCAGCGGAACTTTCCAGCTCAGTCTCATCTCATGCCTCCTTCAGCGCGGAATGGTACCTGGCGGAAAATTGTGTCCGATCTGGGGTGGGTGGTTCCTCTCAGGTAGGTTCGACCTCCCTAGCCAACCCCCTTTAGCTAATTCCTCAAACTTTCCTCCGAGGCGCATACCTCCCAACGGGCGGGCAGGAACACCGGTGCCCCTTGTTTTTTGGATCGGTCCAAGAGTTAAGCTTGCTTGACTGAACGGCTTTGCGCGTCCGGAATAAGCGACCTTCGCGGAGAAGCAGAGTTTGACAACTACGCAAACTTTGACGAGTTGTTGGGCGAGATCTGCTACCGCCGAGCGGGCCGGCAGGTCCCTACCCCCAAGTACCTTCCCGGACAAGTTCGGGCTGACCAATCCGTCCAAGAAGCCCGGCGTGCAACTATCCGGTAGAGCCCCGATTAGCCGAGTGCCCCGTAAGGCTGCACCGTTTCGCCGGCCCCATTAGTTAGGAAAAGCCCCCTGACTTAAAGCCCCCCAAGCGGCCCCATTGCTTCCGGGTGAATTCCGGTCGAGCACATTTGATCTTTGCGCCTTTCATTTGGCCGTAAGAGGCTTCCTGGTTGTCGGCTAGGTTATTTGGGGACTTGTCTCCCGGCAGATAAGGCGCCGGGCGCGCTTCCCTCCGAAAGCGAGCACATTACCCCGATTCGCGGGGAAAGTTCTCCCCCGAGATCTCCGAGCATCATTACCGAGATCTCCGAGCATCATTTGACTTCACTCAAACTGTGACCTACGAGTTTGGGTGAAGATCCCTGAGGACAACTCACCAAAGTCCTTCTCAAGTGCCGAGGGGGTATCGCCGCTCGGGATGCCCTTCCTGTTGACGAAGCACACAACTAGTTCTCGGGGACCCCAAAGGGAAGAAGGACTTTGCAAAGCGGGAGTTGGACTCGGGCGTGAGATTATCCCAGACCGGCGGTAAGAGCGCGGGTTTAAATGCTGGGCACACGAACCCCGCGTGTCAACGGGATTGAGACCGGCTCGACGGGCCACGAGTCAATAAGCGGGCGCAGGTAGTCAAGCCGGCCTAAAGTTGGGGCACTTCAGTGGAAATGACCGGGCTATCCCTCGGCCCGCATGATCGGTTAAAGGCGTACCGGATAGAAGTAGGAACGTTTTAAACGCAAGCCCCAGCAGAGAAAGGGTCTCTTCGTATGGGACGCTGCCAATCAGTTACTCGCACTGCCAAAAAACGGTGGGTGCGTCGAGCCTTAAGTCTCATCGAGGTGTTGATCGTCGTGGTGATCATGGCGATCTTGGCGGCGGTGGTTATTCCGCAATTTGCCAGCTCGACCGAAGACGCCCGGGCTAGCGCCCTGCAATTCAACCTGCACACGCTTCGTTCACAGATTGAGCTTTACAAAGCGCAGCACTTTGGTCGCCCGCCCCAACTGACCAACAACGACTTACCTCAGCTGACGAGCGCCACCAATGCGCAAGGGGAGATCGGTCCGCCGGGACCAAACTACCCCTACGGGCCGTACATTCAACAAGCTTTGCCCCCCAATCCCTATGACGGTAAGAATCGAGTTGTCGCGGTGGCCAATCCCGGGCAGGTGCCAACTGCCCCAGCTGACGCGGGCGGCGGTTGGCAGTACGATCCAACAACCGGGGCTATCTACCCGAACAATCCGGAATTCTTTCGGTCGCGTTGACGTCAGTAAGCCTGGCAACCTGTTAGCCCCTGGCGCTACGCGGCCGATGCCCTTACAGGGCACCCCGTAATCAGATAAGTCGGCAACCAGGGGCCATCCTTGGTGCCCAAAGGGAAGAACCTCCCCCGAACCCGGGGAGGTTTTTTCCTTAAGGACCGGGCTTGCTCCGGAGCGATTCTTGGTCCTCCGGCAATCCACAAAGTGTTAAGGTCGCGGATCGGCGCTCTTCGGGGAGTTTCCCGGCCGACCCTATTCGGGCAAGCCCCGGCCACCGGCCCCCAACTTAGGTACCTGACACCAGCCCAGGAAACTAAGCTAGCAAATTTGTTGAGGGGGCCTTTTCTATTGCCGGTGCGGCACGTGTTGCGGTGCGTTTCCCGTCCGCTAGTGTGGTGGTAAACCTCTCGCCTCCCTCATGCGGTGGAGTTCACACTGAGCATAGCCCGGTAATTTCCGGCCAAATTCCCAAGGCGATCTCTTAGCCGGATTAGGCGCCGGGAAATCTGATACCTTCACGGGTCTTGTCACGTTACAATCAAGAATCGCTGACTCGTTTCCGCAATCTGGCCGTTCGAACGGTGTTCGTTCTGCTGGCTTCCGAGTGGAAGATTCCCGGGCGTGAATCAAAGGAAGTCAAGGTAACTACTTGCCCAACCACGAGGCGACAAGTCGCTCATGCCGTGCCGAGGTGTTCGCGGAGCCACTACCGCCGATGCCAACACGCGGGAGGCCATTCTTGAGGCCACTCGGCAGCTCCTTGCCCTCATGATCCGCCGCAACGGCATTAAGCCGGAAGATGTCGCCAGTGTGATTTTTACAACCACCACTGATTTAAATGCGGAATTCCCGGCACTGGCGGCTCGGCAGCTCGGCTGGACCAATGTCGCCCTGATGTGCTTCCACGAACTGGATGTGCCCGGTTCCTTGCGGCGATGCATCCGCATTCTCATTCATTGGAATACAGATAAGCCTGCCCACGAAATCCAGCATGTGTACATCAAAGGGGCGGCCAATCTTCGGCCGGACCTCTCTGAACTGCCGCCGGTTGATTGGGAAGAACTTGAGCGATGGATCGCCGAGCATATCGATCTTAATGCCCCAAGCGCTGTGCGAAATCCTACGGCACCCGGGCAAACTAGCTAACCGGATCCGTGGCGAAGACACGCCCGTTCTCCGACGCCAATCCCGCCCAGCTTAGAGTGGAAGCTCCCCACGACTTTCGGCTCCTTAAGCTTTCATCAACGTTTGCCGGTTGGGAGACTGCCCATGAATCGTTTATGGTCTGCCTTACCCACCGCTTTGTCTGCCTGGGGAGTGCTTCTTGCCGAAATCGCTGCGCTTGCCAGTGCATTCGGGCAGGAGCAGCCGCCCGGTAAGCGCCCGAACATCGTCCTCATCCTGGCGGACGATCTGGGTTTTGAGACAATCGGAGCCAACGGTGGGCAGTCCTACCGGACGCCGCGGCTTGATCAGCTGGCTGCTACCGGCATGCGATTTGAGCATTGTTACGCGTTGCCTTTGTGTACACCCACCCGTATCCAGCTGATGACCGGCCAGTCCAACGCCCGGAATTACATCCGTTTTGGCCAAATTGATCCACGAGTGACCACCTTTGCCCACTTGTTTGAGAAAGCCGGCTACGCCACGGCGATGGTAGGCAAATGGCAACTGGGTCGGGAGGTGGACCTCCCGCGGCGAATGGGGTTCCAGGAATACTACTTATGGCAACACACCCGTCGGCCTCCGCGTTATGCCAACCCCGGTTTGGAAATTATGGGCAAGGAGGTTGACTATGTTGACGGGCAATATGGGCCGGACCTTCTGCATCAATTCGCCTGCGATTTTATCAGCCGGCACAAAGACAAGCCTTTTCTGCTTTACTACTCGCTCACGTTGACGCACGCTCCGTATCAGCCCACCCCCGATAGCCCCGATTGGGATCCCCGCGCTTTCGGTGAGGAGGTCAATCGCCATCCTCGCCATTTTGGCGAAATGGTGCAGTACATGGACAAATTGATCGGTAAGCTGGTGGATCACTTAGATGCTTTGGGCCTGCGGGAGCAGACAATGCTTCTCTTTACGGCCGACAATGGCACAGGCCGAGGCATCCGCTCCCAGTGGCGGGGCATAGAAGTAGCCGGCGGCAAGGGGCTGACCACCCGAGCAGGTATGCGTGTGCCTTTGATCGTCAACTGGCCAGGAACCGTTGTCGCAGGCAAGGTGTGTACCGATTTAGTCGATAGCACAGATATCTTGCCCACGATCTGCGAGGCCGCCGGAGTTCCCATCCCGCCGGAGCTTACCTTAGACGGCCGAAGCTTTTGGCCTCAGTTGCGGGGCAAGCCCGGCCAACCCCGCCAGTGGATCTACTGCTGGTATTCACCGCGACAAAGTGCGGACTTGTCGGTGAGCGAATTTGTCTTCAATCAACGGTGGAAGCTTTACAAAGACGGACGCTTCTATGACCTGGAGTCCGATCCGGAGGAAACTCGTGCGCTACGCGTAGATCAATTAGAAGGCGACGCGGCCGCGGCCTATCGCACCTTAAGCGCTGTGTTTAAAAAGTACGAAGGGGTCCGTCCCGCTGAACTTGACCAAATGCTTGCTGACGGGATGACGGCTGCCGCGGCCGATCCAAGAAGGCCTGCCAACCGGCCCCGTCGCCGCGCTCAAGCTCAGGCTGCACCATAGATTGGCTGTCGTAGGCGTAAGTGCCGCTTCCAACACAGGCGTAAACGCATCGGCCGGCAGCTTCTGTTTCGGCCCCCTGATCCACCAGATGAAAAAAAACCGTTTCGAAGTTCAAGCCGAAACTCACGCCAAAAGATTCTGCAAGCCCTAGCCCCCGGATAAACCGGCGGAGCCTAACGTCTGTTAAGTCGATGGCTTCAAGCTTTCTTGCCGCTGTAAGGAGCCTTGTACCATGAAGCGCTTGTGTGTCCTCACCGTGCTGACCACACTCGTTTCGTCGGCGACGGCCGCGGACAATACTCTCGCCAAAGCCCCAAAACGCCCCAACGTTTTGATTGTAACTACTGACCAGCAACGTGTGGACGCCGCTAGTGTGGTCGGCAATCCCTGGCTGAAAACCCCCAATTTGGACCGCCTTGTTAGCCACGGAGTGTACTTCACCAAGTCGTACTGCTCCTATCCCCTGTGCAGTCCATGCCGGGCAAGTCTCCATACCGGGCGATTCCCTCACGAGATTGGCGTAGACCACAACAACATGTCAATCGCCCCAGGTATACCCATTTCCGGGGAATTGTTCCGCGCCGCCGGTTACGAGACAGCCTATGCTGGTAAATGGCATCTGCCGGCGGCCTATCCCAGCGAGGGCATCCCGGGCTTCAGCGTCCTCAATCGCATCAAACGACAAGGCAAACTTGCTCGAGACGTAGATGAGGCGACTCTTCAGGCAGCGATCGATTTTCTTAAACAAAACCGCGAAAAACCGTTCTACTTGGTCGTGTCGTTTATCAATCCCCATGACATCTGTCTGCCCGCTGGCGAAGATAGTCCGCTCCTTGACCAGATTTGGTCACTTTACGGACCACCGGCTGATGCCCAACTGCCGCCGCTGCCGGCAAGCTTCCGGCTCCCTGAAACCGAGCCACAATGGCTTCTTGGGCGCCGCCCTAAACATCCACATTGGGATGAGAATCACTGGCGGCGATATATCTATGCATACTATCGCATGGTGGAAGATGTGGACAGACAAATCGGGCGGCTCCTTGAAACTGTAAGGGAAATTGGCCAGGAAGAAAACACCCTGGTCGTCTTCACAAGTGACCACGGAGAGGGGCTAGGGTGTCACCGCTGGACCGGAAAAATGATGTTTTTCGACGCCGAAGCGGCCGTCCCGCTGATCATAAGCTGGAAAGGGGTGACACCGGCCGGGCGGATTGACCGGGAGCACCTCGTCTCCACTGTGGATGTTCTCCCCACCATCTGCGACTATGCGGGCATTGAGCCACCGCCAGAGGTACGTGGACAAAGTCTTCGATCAATCATCGAAGACCCAGCGGCACCGTGGCGTCAGTACGTTGTCAGCGAAATCGCCCATACGCCGGCCATTGGTCGCAGCTTCATGGTCCGTACACCACGCTATAAATACATTCGGCTAGCCGCCGCCCCAGGGAAGATCGTCGAGCTTCTCTTTGACATGGAAAAGGACCCCGAGGAAATCTATAACCTCGCCGCGGATCCGAAGTTGACCAATGTCCTGGAAGAGCATCGCCGCTTGCTCAGCGAGTGGCGGACCTTAACCGGTGAAACCACTGCCGCTGTCCAACCTGCACCGAAGACCGCTCGGCCCCGCCGTGCGCAGCAGGCCAATTAGCCGCCTTCCAAATTCCTCAACAATTCCGAGCCAAATGCATTCGTAACGCGGTCATATAATCCACATAACCGCAGAAGTCCCCTTTCATCCCCGGCTAATAATCCGCGAGCATGCAACTTTTTCCGCCCGTTTCACCGCCAGGGGGTAGAGGATGGGTTTTATGGGTAAAAAGCTGACGACACCGGAGCCGAAATCGCCGCACGGGCTCCAGACGGGCCGTTTTGCCTTCTTCCTCAATCCCGAAGCTCTCTCATGTGCCTACGCCCAACGGGGAAGCGCATTTCGTCAACGATAGCATGCACTAGTCAGAGATTGCTCGTGCTTTCCATTAAGTCTGTTTTCTAGACCCGATAGGCAAAGTCTACGGAGCCTCCGCGCGTCCCGAGCAGATGGCCTCGGCGCGCAGAGGAAGACTTGCTTTATTTCCGCATGGTCGTCTTTAGATCCTCTGTAGATGTGACGCAATGCGGGCCAGTCACTGCTGGATAAGTCTCTCCACAAGTGCACCGGCCGATGAAGGAAGTGAGCGGAGAAGCTCGCCTACCGCGGGATGTTTTAAGCCTTGCCCCTTGGGATCGAGCATTCGGGCTAGCCGGGCAATCTTCTCGGCTTGAGCGCGATTCCCTTCTGCCACCGCAAGGAGTGCAAGGGCTGCTTTGGCCTGGAACCAGTGGTCCGAATAAGGAGTTGCCTGTGATTCTATCTTGCGCCACAACTGCCGCGCCTCTTTGACTCCTTCCGCCGACAATTGTCCATGACCGGCACCTAGTTGACGAACAATCTGGGCCAAGAGCAATCGGGCCAAAAGCTGGGTTACCTCCTGGTCATCAGGTCGGTTAGCTAACAAACGCCGAGCTTCCGCAATGGCCTCGGCACTCCCACCCGTGTACACATTTGCCCTCAGCCAAAGAAGGTCCGCTTTCTGTTTAAGCTCCGCATCGGGGGCATGTTTTCGCAAAAGATTTGTGACCTCAAGAAAAACCCGATAGCGCAACTCATCGCCCGAAGAACCCTGCGCTAACAGGCGATCCCACAACTGGCTGGCCACCACCGTTAATTCCGCGGGGCTTTGCTCGGCTAGTTGCTTGGCCAAGGCTACGGCCTCGCTGCCGCGGCCCTCCCAAAAGCAGCTCGCCAAAAGTAAACACTGAATTTCCGTGCCTACCGCCGGCGGAATCTTTTCGCCAAGGCCGACGATCCTTGCAAGGACCGCTTCGGCCTTATTTGACTGAGGGGGCATTTGCGCGAGGTACACCCGGGCAACCACTAGCCCCGCTTCTAACCAAGCTGATAAGTGTTCCTGGGAAAGGCCGCTGGGGTCGAAGCTTAACCATTTTTCGCCCACGGCCGCAAGCTTGGCTAAGTCAACGCTCTCGGCAAAACCGGAGCGCTTCCCGGAGCAAAGTGTAAAGAGATCTCGGAATTCATCAACCGCCTTCCGGAACTGCGGTGAGTTTGGCGAAATGTCCGCCAAGGCCTCTGCTGCTTGGAGCAGCTGCCCAGTTTCCTTTAAAAGCTGAACGCGCACTATTCGTACGGTCTCAGCGGAGGGAGCCCCCTGCCAATTCTCCAAATGCTCATCAACAAGTTGCAAACAAAGAGCAAGAACTTCCCCCGGAGAGCGCGGTTCGGGAAACTCCGCGTTAACTAAAGGGGCAAGGGGGCCAAAACCATTTCCGGCGTCAGGGGTTTCGCCACTCGGTGGACGATCTACGCTTTTGCTGGGGGCGCCCGTGGACAATTTACCCAAGAGCTTTGCCGCCTCACTGATAGCCAGGAGATGAATCTCGGCCGCCTTAGGATGTTCTGGCTGCCACAGGGCCAATGCCCGATAACGTCCACAAGCCGCTAATGGCCGATTGCCCGTTGCCGCAATGTTGGCCGCAACCAGCGCAAGCTCCCACGCCCGAGCGGTGTGGCCCGACTTAAGAGCAAGCTCGACGGTATGATCGTAGGCGGCCAAAGCCTGCCCGTATTGCCCGGCAAGAAAAGCGTGTTCGGCGGCTTGCTCGGCTATCGCCAGATCATCCTTGGCCAGCTCGGGCATCTGCCGCGCCACAAGCGACCGGGCACGCCGCAGATCCCGTTTACTATGATGGGCAGCCAGATGGCTAAGCACGAAGCGAATTTCCTCGGAAAAACGCCCCACGTCGGCCTTACCCGTGGACTTTTCATTAACGCGCCAGGCCGCCAGAAGAACCTCGATTTTCGCAAGCGCAAGCTCCGCTGACTGAGCAAGCTCATTCGTCCCCACCCGGAAGGCAAGCTGGCTTGCTTCGTCCACTTGACCCTTGGCAACCAGCAACCGGAGACGCTCGGCCTTCAAAGCTGGGAGATGGTGGCCTGGGGGATCGCTTTTCTCCCAGTGAGAAAGACGCACCTCGGCTTCGTCAAAATTGCGTAAAAGGCGAAGGGCTTGCACCTGGGCCAACCGGCTTGGCCACGCCCACGGGTGATCGTCTGGCAAAGTGGCTAACTGGGCAAAAATTTGTTCCGCCTGGGCCAAATAGGCCACCTGATCGAAGCTTTGATCGGGGAAAGTTTCACCAAGTGCAAGTAGACAAAGCCCTTTTTCAAACAAGGCGGCCTTCTGCAGCTCGGCCAATTGATAAACGGAAAGCTCGCCCGACACTTCCGGCGACCGGAGCGATCGCGTCCCAGCCTTGCGGATAGCTTCCTCAACGGCAGGGACAAGTTTATCTAAAATGTCGACAGCTTGCTTAAGCAATTCGTGGACGACTTGCCACTCGGCGGAAGACTTGGCGTGTGGATACCGCTCTTCCTTTTCCGCAAGTGCCCAAACTGAATAAAGCCGCGCTTCTTCGAAGCGAACAAGAAGCCCAAGCCCGGTGTCCGCAAGTTCCCCCTCCAGGCCGGCCAACAGTTTTTGCGCCTCTTTGAAAAGCCGTTCCCGTTCCTCCGGCCGCAAACAGGCCCGATCAGCCAAAGTCAACGCAAGCTCTACAGTTATGACGGTCTTTTTCCGAAGATCCAGTCCCTTGGCGGCAAGAATCCTCCGGCAGTGACTTTCCGCCAACTCATAAAGTCCACGGTGACGAAGTCCCCGCAAAAATAGTTCGTCCTCGCCTGCCCCAGCACTGGCCGGCGGCCCCCAAGGTCCACCACCTCTTTCAACAACAATAGGGACGGAAACGGAAGGCGGTTCGGGAGCTGCTAAAAAGCTATTCGTCCACGTCTGAGCAAAACCGAAAAGAGACCCACGCCCGGCCAATACCATGGCCCAAAGGGCAAGCCAACCTGCCGGAACTTTCCATCGGCCCTTCATCGAACTAGCCGGGCAATTGTACACAAGGACCGACATTGGGTCGTAAACGATATTCCTGCCCCTCCTGCGTGCCTCCCCAACCGATAGACCGCCATACTTGCCCGGCTCCTACCACGGAGTGGCATGACACCACCACATGGGGGAACCTAACCGGCCGGCAGCAACCGGACCAAGGCAGCACTAAGTGGGCACACCGGCTGGTCGCTGGACTTTTGTCCGCACAAAGTGGGGGAAGCGGTCCTGGACAGCTTCCACCGTCATTGGCTCGGAGCGCATCTCGGCCATGGCTTCCACGGCAGCTTCCGCACCCTGAATGGTCGTAACATACGCCACCCCCCGCGCCACTGCCGCTGCCCGAATCTTTCCTTCGTCGGTCCGAGCACCCTTGCCGCTTGGCGTGTTGATAATAAGCTGGACTTCACCGTTGTAAATGTAATCAAGCGGGTTGGGATGCCCTTCTTGAACTTTCTTGAGCGGGATGACCTCAATGCCTGCCTCGGCCAAGCACTTAGCCGTCCCCCGGGTGGCGACCAGTTTATAACCCAGCTCGGCCAGGCGGCGAGCAATGGGGATGATCTGCCGTTTGTGCCGATCGGCCACGCTGATAAGGACCGTGCCACTTCTTGGCAGGATGGTTCCTGCGGCAATTTGACTTTTCGCAAACGCAAGCGGAAAGCTCGGCGAGACGCCCATGACCTCGCCGGTTGATTTCATTTCCGGCCCAAGCACAATATCCACGCCGGCAAATTTCACAAATGGGAAGACAGCTTCCTTAACCGACACCCGCTTCGGCACAAGGTCGTTGGTCAACCCTTGCCGCGCTAGGGACACGCCAAGCATTACCTTGGTGGCCACCTTGGCGAGGGGCACACCGGTAGCCTTAGAGACAAACGGCACCGTGCGACTTGCCCGGGGATTGACCTCCAAGACGTAAACAACCGGTTTGCCGCCCTCCCATTTCACCGCATACTGGACGTTCATAAGGCCCTGGACTTTGAGGAAAAGCGCTAACCGCCGGGTTGCCTCGCGGATTTCTTCGACCACATCCTCCGGCAGACTAAAGGGAGGCAAGGCGCAGGCGGAATCACCGGAGTGAACGCCGGCCTCTTCGATATGCTCCATCACGCCGCCGATGACCACATGCTGCCCGTCAGCCACCGCGTCCACATCCACCTCGGTCGCTTCTTCCAGGAAACGATCGATAAGCACGGGCTGACCCTCGGCCGCCAGGAACGCCTCGCGCACGAATGCCTCAAACTGGGCCATGTCATAACAAATCTCCATCGCCCGACCGCCGAGCACAAAGCTGGGCCGAACCAGCACCGGAAAGCCCACGCGGTTGACGATGGCTCGAGCTTCCGCCAAACTTCGGGCTGTCGCATTAGGCGGCTGCCGCAGCCCCACCTTGTTCAACACGTGGACGAATCGCTCCCTGTCCTCCGCGTCTTCAATTGTGTCGACGCTTGTACCCAAAATGCGGACACCTGCCCGCTCAAGTGCCCGAGCCAAATTGAGCGGCGTTTGCCCACCAAATTGGACGATTACGCCCTCCGGCTGGATGTGCTCGTAAATGTTAAGCACGTCTTCGGCCGTCAGCGGCTCGAAGAACAACATGTCGCTTGTGTCATAGTCGGTGCTGACGGTTTCTGGGTTGCAGTTGACCATGACTGCGGCATAGCCCAACTCGCGAAGCGCGAAGCTCGCATGACAGCAGCAGTAGTCGAACTCGATCCCCTGCCCGATCCGGTTGGGACCGCCGCCCAGGATCATCACCCGGCGCTCCCCCTCGCGTTTAGCCGGGACTTCGTCCTCTTCCTCATAACAGGAGTAATAGTACGGGGTATAGGCCTCGAACTCGCCAGCACAAGTGTCAACGGCTTTGTAAACAGGCACAATGCCGCGGCGTTTTCGCTCGGCCCTCACCTCCATTTCCGACATGTTCCAAATGGTGGCCAGTTGACGATCGGAAAAGCCAAATTGCTTGGCTTGACGGAGAAGCGTATCGTCACACTGTTCGATCCGCGGAATACGCCGCAGCCGGTCCTCCATCTCCACAATTTGCTTAATTTGGTCGAGGAACCACCGATCGATGTAGCTGAGCTCATAGATTTCGTCGATGGACATCCCGTACTTCAGGGCGTAGCGGATGTACCAAATCCGCTTATCGTTGGGCGTGGCCAGTTTTTGGCGCACTTCCTCCAAACTAGGTTGTTCCGGCGTACCCCATAGATCCTTGGAATCACACCCCAGGCCAAATCGCCCCACTTCCAACCCCCGCAGGGCTTTCTGGAGCGCTTCCTTGAACGTCCGGCCGATGGCCATCGTTTCGCCCACACTTTTCATTTGGGTGGTCAGTTGGGGATCGGCCTCGGGAAACTTTTCGAAAGCAAACCGCGGCACTTTGACTACCACGTAGTCGATAGCCGGCTCAAAGCAGGCGGGTGTCTTTCGGGTGATATCGTTGCGAATTTCGTGGAGACGATAACCAACCGCCAGTTTGGCTGAGATCTTGGCAATGGGGAAGCCCGTGGCTTTGGAAGCAAGGGCGCTAGACCGGCTGACACGAGGATTCATTTCGATAACAACAATTCGGCCGGTATCCGGATGGATGGCAAACTGGATGTTCGAGCCCCCAGCTTCCACCCCAATAGCGCGGATAATTTCTAACGAAGCGTCACGGATTGCCTGATATTCCGGATTAGAGAGAGTCTGAATGGGCGCTACCGTAATCGAATCGCCGGTATGAACGCCCATGGGGTCGAAGTTTTCGATCGAGCAGATGATGATGGCGTTGTCGTCGCCGTCGCGCATGACCTCCATTTCGATCTCTTTCCAGCCAAGGACCGACTCTTCCAAAAGCACTTGGTGCACCATGGAAAGAGCCAGTCCCCGAGCGACCTTTTCCTCGAATTCCTGGCGGTTAAAGGCCACGCTTGAGCCAGTGCCGCCAAGACAATAACTGGGGCGGACGACGCACGGCAGGCCAATCCAGTCGATAACCTCCCGAGCTTCCTCCAGGCTCTTGACGGTTCGGCCCCGGGGAACATCTAGCCCAAGGTCCTGAACGGTCTTCTGGAAAAGGTCGCGCTCCTCGGCCTTGGCGATTGCTTCGGGGCGAGCCCCGATGACTTCGACCTTGTAATCATCCAAAACGCCCCGGCGATAAAGTTCCATCGCCAGATTAAGCCCGGTTTGTCCGCCAAGAGTGGGAAGTAAGGCGTCCGGCCGTTCCCGCTCGATGATCTCCGCGACAAATTCCCAGGTCAGCGGCTCAATGTAAGTGCGGTCGGCCATCTCCGGATCAGTCATGATGGTGGCGGGGTTGGAGTTGACCAACACCACCTCATAACCCTCTTCCCGAAGTGCCTTGCACGCCTGACTGCCGGAGTAGTCAAACTCGCAAGCTTGACCGATGACAATTGGGCCAGAACCGATGATCAGGATCTTGTGGAGATCGTTACGTCGTGGCACCTCCGGAACCCTCTTTCAGATGCTTTCTAGCGCGCACAATCACCTCGCCCGAAAACTGCCGGCACACGGTACCTCGATGGTGATTAGCCAAGCCAGCTTTTCTTGGGAGAGCCTGCCGCTGGAACGAAGCGGTACATGCGGCCGAAACGCCTCAGGGAGGGCATATCCCCCCACAAGAGTGGACAAGGATTGCCCTGCAAATTTGCTGAAATATATAACCCCCCCGCCGCAAAGTCTAGAAATCCGGCGCCGGTCTCAGCTTGCCCTAACTTGCTGGCCGCAAGCCAAGCTCTTCCGGGCACGGGCCTTGCCTTCGTCTAGTCAAAGGGCGCCCTCAAGCTGCCTAACCCGGCAGCCCCTGGTCCTTCATAGCATGGCGGGAACGGGCCTAGTCAGAGGGGACCTGTGCCCGGTGGAAGACCCGTCCGTGCAGTCGCGCCCAATGACCCCCGGTCAAAAGGCCGAGCACCGGCGTGCCACGCGGGGATTTATGGGTTGGTGGCGCCTCAAGCTCCACAGGCACGCTTCCCCCCTGGGAAACAGCCACGGCTTCCCCCACTGATGGGGCGGGAGCCACGCGGGCTTCGCCATCTTTGACACCCTTGCTCGGGGGAGCCCCATTGGACCCGCCGCCTCTCCGGGCAAAGTTAGCTCCTAGGGGACCAGTTAGGAGGGCCGGGTAGTAAACCAAATCCCCAAATAGCGCCGCCGCCAGCAGGATGAGCATCAGGCTCCCGAATCGTTGAGTGGGGGTAAAGGCACTAAGAGCAAACACAGCAAGGCCCAATCCGGCTACAAGCGACGTCTGCGTCATCGCCCGGGCACACCGCCCGTAAGCAAACCTTACGGCATTTGGTCGAGAAAGACCTTGCCGCAACCCATCGCGAAACCAAGTGAGAAAATGGATCGTATCGTCCACAGCCACGCCCAAAGCGACGCTGGCCGTCATCATTGTTCCCACATCCACAAGGATACCCCACCAGCCCATGGCACCGAAGACCACTAGCCCTGGGAAGATGTTGGGCAGCATCGCCACCAGGCCACCCCAAACGCTCCCCAGGAGGATAATCATCACGCCGGCAATAAGCACAAAGGCCATTATCAGGCTGTAATAAAGACTGCGGAAAAGCTCGTGCTGGACTTGGTAAACAAGCGGCACAAGCCCAGTGTAAACGGCCTCGATGCCACTGATGCCCTTGGCCCGGTATTCGGCCAGCACTGGCTCAACAGCAGCGCGAAGTTCATCTACAAATTGGCCGTAGTCGAGATCGGAAAGGGCCTCCACGCGGGCACTAATCCGCCACAGCTCAACTCCGTGGGAGGCATACCAACTTCGGACCGCTTCCTCCAGACGATCCGCATCGGTGGGATTCCACCCAAGCGTTTCAACGAGGCGTTGACTAAGGCGGGTTCGACCAGCGAAATCACGCAACGCTGCCAGCGAGTGCAATCCGGCGGCATGAAGCCGGCTCAAAAGCTCAGGCGAAATAGCCAGCACACCGATCGGGGCATCGCCTTCGTAGGTGAGATAATCGCGGAAAGCCTCCCGATGCGACTCAAGTCTTTTGCTTAGCACATCATCGCGAACCCGCCGCCGGTTGATCCCCAGCACCCGCTCGAAGGCCGACGCCGTCGTGAGGTCGGGTCTTAGCTCCGGAGCAAAGGTCGCCGCCGACAATACGCCGCCCACCGGCGGAAGCGATTCCGTGACCTCCTCAATCCGCGCCACAAGCCGCATCCTGTCAACAAACGACAGCTTGCAGCGCGAGTTATCGATCCGAAGGATAATCTCCATTGGCACCAGTGGGCCAAGATGCTTTTCCAGCCAGGTATAGTCTTGCACAATGGGGGCATCAGGCGAGAAGAACTTCATCAACTTTACCGAGGTTTGAATTCTCGGTAGTCCTAGCGCTCCCCACAACATGACGCCACTACAAAAAAGGGCTATCGGGGTCCGATAACGGACGATTTTTCCCCCGGCCCAACGCCACCAGCGATCAATGGCACTTTCTTGGGTAACTACCTGGCCGGCAATGGCCTTGCAGGCCAACTTTCGCGAGGGGAAAAGCTGAAGAAGAGCTGGCAACACCAAGAAGGTAAGCAACAGTGTGGCCATCACGCCAATGGCAGCATAAACCCCAAACTTGCTGATCGGCGTCACATGGCTAAGCGCCAGCGATCCTAGTCCAAAAGCGGTCGTGAGGGCGGCCAGGAAACAGGGCTTAAAGCCGTGGCGCACGGCCTGCTCGCAGGCCCCGCGGAGACCTTGGCTTCGCACGGCATCGTGGTAGTAGTTGATCAGGTGGATCGAGGCGGAAATGGCCAACACATAAACAAGAGAAGGCATCGACAGCATCACTGCGTCGACGCTTCGGCCGGTAAAGTAAACGACCGAGAGTCCTAGGCCGGCCGCCACCACAGCAAGTGCAAAAACTATCAGAGTCAGCCGAACACTTCGCAAACAGGCGATCGATACGCCTAGACCAACAAGTGCTGACAACGCCGCCAGCCGATAAAGCGTACGCTGCCCTTCGGTATCGATAGCGTGGTTATCAATCGGCGGCCCACCGAGGTGAAGAACCCGCGGCGCTTCCAACCGTCTACCGGTTCCAATCTCGTAAACAAAGCCCCATAGATGGTGCGCTACCCGGGCAAGCCAAGGTCGGCCATCAGGTGGCTCGGCTGGCTCCACACCGACCTCTTGGGCCACGCGATGCAACGTGGCCACCATCTCCTTTAATTCCGGACCGTGAAGCTCGTGAAGCAACGTCGCTACCACACAAGTGGTGCGATGGTCCGACCCGATGAGCGTCCCTTCCAGCCGCCGAAGGATTTCCTCCTCCGGCATGTTGGGATAGCGCTCGCGGAATTGATCGATGAGTGTCTGCCCAGAGAAGACACTTTTGAAAAAGACTATGCTTTTGGAGGCAGCGCCGGCACTCCTCGCGGTACCGGCGCCCCCGTGCCCCTGCCGTGGAGCCCCCGCCACTTGGCCACTTCCACCTACCTCCGAATCTTGCCCCTCGGCGGCAAAATCCCGTAGTCGCTCGACCATCCGCCCCAACCGAGGATCATCCAGTGTGCAGCCATCCCAACTTATTAGGACAAACTGCTCGTGGGGAAAATGCCGGCGAAACCAGCGGTGCACCGCCGTTTGGGGAAAGTCGCTGGGAAGCCATTCCCGGACGTCATTTCGATTGGAACGGATCGCCCGGCGCGACCCCATATAGATAAGCGGCAACATCAAGATACTAATAATGACAATGAGGAGGGCGTATCGCTCAAAGAAACTCGGACGTGGGTAGGCTGGAGGCCGGTTCATAACGGTTGCGCAGGCTCGCTGGAGGAATCGGCAAAAAGTTGCAATGGTGTTAGGGATGCACAGGCGGGTGATCCTGTGGAGCTTGTGCCTAGTCGGCCCGATGGACCCCAACTAGGAGGGCTCGGGGGTGCCTGCCCAAGCATTAGGGCCAGAGGATACCCCTCTCAAGGTCTCCCCCCAACACCCCACCCCAAATCCAACCACAGGATTGGGGGGCTAGCAAAACGTCGGGTTTTTTCGGAATTTCATCGGCTCGGATCTCCAATACAAATTCGTCCGGAGATGCCTGGAAGAATCATCACCCCAAAGAAGTTCGTTTTTTGCCCTAAAAACAAAAAACCCGGTACCGCCTGCAGGAGTAAAGTGCCGCGGCCCCGGTTGGTGGATTCCCAACCTAGCGTCCCAATTGTAAGTCGAAATTCTCAGTCAAACAGTTACGGCGATGGCCGCCCTTCCACCCGGTTGGCCCCCAATTCTGGCCTCTGAGCCGCTGCTCTACCAAATTTGTATCAATGTGGGGGCTTTGGGTGAATTAGGGAGAAGACCCTGGCTGGCCAACTCAGGTGGGTGAGCTCAAGTATGGCAACCCAAAAATGAGGAAGAAGCTGGAGAAAAGTCCTACGGGCTGCTCCGGAATTCTCTCATTAACCCTCTCATGAATGCACCCATTCCCGCGAGGACCGACTGCCGGCTCGCCCAAGTAGCTCTTCCTGCCTTCGGGGAGGCGGCCGACCCCCACGGCTGAAGCCGGGACAGAGAACCGACGGTGATAACCGCGGCCCCGGCTATGCCTCGAAAAGACCGCAAGCCTCTTCGCCGGAGGCACTCCTCCCGGCTTACCCGACCGGGCTCATTTGTTCTCCTGTTTAGGCCCCGGATAGGGTTTAAGCTCGACGTCTAGCGTTTCACCCGGTTCCCAATTGAAATAAGGGTCTCCTTTTTGAAGCCGCCCCGGTTCTCGGGCTCCCGTAGCGGGTATTTTTCGCAGGCTATCGCCGAGATCCTTCCGCATCTGATCAGCTAGCTCTTGGATCTCGCGAACCACCTCCGGATATCGGTCGGCGACATTTGTCGACTCGCCGACATCGGCCTCTAGGTCAAAAAGACTAAGCTCAATCTTCGCCTGTTGATAAGCCACCGGTTGACCGCCCGTGCCCCCTGGCCGGCCGGCCAAAGTCCGATAGGTGTGGGGAAAGTGGAGTTTCCACTTGCCCATGCGGACTGCTTGAAGCTCCCGGTCCCAGTAGAAAAACAGTGCCTTATGTGGACTTTTAGCCCCGGGTTCTCCGACGACAAGGGGCCAGATGTCTTGCCCGTCGATTTTGTGCGGCGGCAAGCTAGCCCCGATTCGCCGTGCAAAAGTTGGAAAAAGATCGATTGTCATCGCGGGCTCGCGGCAAACAGTGCCCGCGGGGATTGTCCCTGGCCACCACATAACCGTTGGTACTCGAACACCGCCCTCGAAGGTCGTTCCCTTGCCTTCCCGCAGCGGTCCAGCCGAACCGGCGTGATCGCCGTAGCTTAGCCATGGTCCGTTGTCGGAGCTGAAAATGACCCAAGTTCGCCGCTCCAAACCTAAAGCACGAACCGTCTCAAGGATCTCCCCCACGGACCAATCCACTTCGCACATAACATCCGCAAACAGCCCTTGGCCAGTTTTGCCCTCAAATTCCTCGGCGCAAAAAAGCGGCACGTGGACCATCGCATGGGCAATGAAGAGGAAAAACGGCCGATCTTTGGAGCGCCGGATAAAGTCCACAGCTTTCTCGGTATAACGCCGGGTGAGCGTCTTTTGATCTTCCGGCGTTACGTCAGCATCGATAATCCTCCTGCCCTCGAAAAGCGGCAAAGGCGGGAATTTAGCCGTCGGATGAAATCGCCACATGTCATTGGAGTAGGGCAGGCCGAAATACTCATCAAACCCATGCTCCGTTGGCAGAAACTTGGGATGATGACCCAAGTGCCATTTGCCGATCATGGCCGTAGCGTAACCTTTTTGTTTAAAAAGTTCCGCCAAGGTCATTTCCTCCGCGTTTATGCCAACGGTAGCAGTGTGATTTAGGGCGCCGAAGATCCCAACGCGGACGTTATAGCAGCCGGTCATGAGGCTAACCCGCGAGGCCGAGCAAACCGCCTGAGAAACGTAAAAATCGGTAAAAATCCGCCCCTCCCTGGCCATCCGATCAAGAGCCGGCGTGCTGTAGCCAGTGGCGCCAAATGGGCCGATGTCGGCGTACCCGAGATCGTCCATAAAGATAATGATCACGTTGGGAAGCTCGTTCGCCATCGTCTGAGCTGAGGCGCTTCCCGGCATTGTCCAAACGGCAGCCAAGAAAACAAAGACCCAACCTCCAGCAAGGCGACCCACCTGGTTTCGCAAGGTAACTGTGCTTTTGTTCATATGGGAACGACCGACTCTTATCTGCCCGGCCCGGATGCTAATTCGCGGCAAACTCATGGCGCAGCTCCTTAAGTTTTGGGAAAGACGCAAGGAGGGAAGTGCTTGTAGCCAATCGCGGGGAAGATCGGCGATTTCTCAATCGCCTAAAGAAAAAAGCAATATATCGCGGGGAAACGGCATTCGGAACGAGCCACTAACGGTGATAAGCGATCGTAGGCTAAAAACCAATCGTGGGCGAAAGGCACCTCGGACGGCCGATGCCCAGAGAATCCGGACCAAAAAGCTATCCGCCCGTTTACACGCGCAACTGATTGGACAAGTGACGCGGAAGCCCCAGTAGCTTCCTTCGGCCGTCATTTAACCCCAGCGAGTATGTGCGCAGCAATCTGGGTGGTGCCATTTTCGCATAGGCGGCACCCGTTACCCGCCAGTAGCCATATGAGAACTACGGGGCTTTGTGGAAGGCTCGTCTTGAAGCGACCCGGTTATTGTTTCACCTTGCGAACAACGCCCACCACCACCCCCAGCACCTTGGCGTTCTTGACGTAGATCGGCTTTAACTTGGGGTTTGTTGGCTGAAGACGGATACGATTGCCCTCCGGGAACCAGCGCTTAAGCGTGGCCTCACCGTCTTCGGTAATGGCGACCACCATTGCACCTTTGGGCGCCTTGGGCTGTTTGCGAACGATCACATAATCCCCACTGGTAATGTGATCGCCGATCATCGAGTCGCCTTCGACTTGAAGCGCAAACAAGGTGCCGTTCTTGTCGTCAAAAAGGCTGCTAAAGTCCACCCACTCTTTCTGCTCGATTGCCTCGTGCAGTTTGCCGGCGGCAATTCTGCCCGCCAAGGGTAGCCCGCGGCCACTGGTCGGCTCGGCCAACAAGCGGATAGCCCGCGATCGATTCGGCTCCCGGGCGATCAGTTCCTTCTTTTCAAGTGCCCGCAGATGACACATCACTCCATTGGGCGAGCGAATCCCGAATCGGTCGGCAATCTCCCGAACCGTAGGCCCGTATCCACGCGTCCGAATCATCTCCCGAATGAATTCGTAAATCTTCCTCTGCTTTTGCGTCAACTTTTCCAGGGCCTCTGCCATGATCCCCTCCTCATCTTGGAAAGAGATTCTTTACGGAACGCCAACACCGCCGCCGAGCCTCGTTTAGCTATCCCGGAGTCAAACCGCCTGAATGCTGCCCCCCTCCGATTGCTTTTGTCGGAACGACCCGAGTGGCCGTCCGCAACTTCCTGCTACTGCTCCAAAAAAGACCCCAGAGCGGGCACAGAGCTATCGGAACATTTGTACGGATGCAGAAGCTTCGAAGGCGCCTTAAGAACTGAACTAATCTTTCCGTGCGCGGACGGCTTTACGTAAAAACGCTTCCGTGAGCCTTTGCTGGACAATCGTATAATATGCCCTGTCTTTTGTCAAGAGTCCGCAAAAGATTTCCCAGATAACTAAATCATGCTGAGTGAACATAAAACTACCAGTGGACACAAGCAGCATGTACAGTCTAGCCCAAACCGGAAAGCTTGAAAAGCCAACGCATCTGCCGAACCATCCTCTTTGCGCGCTAGCATGCTCACACAAGCCAACCGGCACCACCGAGTCCCCCTTGGGTTTTAACCGGTTGACCATCTTCTGACAAGGGCCTAGCTGAAGCGAGGAGAGGCTGGTTTACATCCGCTTGCAAAAAGGGACAGCCCTTAAGCCCATAGCGAATGTTTTCCCCCGACTACGTCCATGTTGTTTGTAAAGCAAATTTTCATTTATGCTCGGCCGACCCGGGCAAGTATCCCCGGCACTTGGTGACGCCGCCCTGGATGCTCGCGCTTGAGGCGGGGTAAGTCCGTCACCACCGGTTCCGCGGCAAGTTCAAGTTCCCAACTGGCTCCGGGGAGGGCGGGTTGCGTTCTTTCGGACTCCCCCGCAAAATCGGGCGACCTACATTTCCTTAGTCAACCATGACCCGGCACAACTTCGTACAATTGGCAAGGGACTCCGTTGACCTCTAGGGGAAAGCGGCCAAGGTAACTGTCTGCGGGCGGTCCCTAATGACCTTCAATTCCGAAAACTCTGCTCTCAGCATGTGCTGTCAAGAGACGATGCCTCCGCGAGTCCACCAGCCCACCAGCCCCGCCATCCTTGTGGTCGATAGCGCAGGGCGGGTCGCTTTTGTGACGCCGCAAGCGGCCCAACTTTTGAGGAGAAGCCCAGAAAGTCTGATTGGTAGGCCCCTTCAAGAAATATTGCCGGGTTATTCGGCCCCCGATCCTGCCTCGAATCCTGCCCGGGGTGAATCCTCGCCGGCCTACCACTGGACAACTCCGAACGGCCAAGCGGTTGGTCGGCTCGAGGTAACCCCGTTACCTCTTACCGGCAAGGAAGGCGGTTTTTCTCTAGTCATTTTGGAAGAAGAGCGGGTGGGGAATGAATCTTCCGCACCCTCAAGGGCGGTTACAGAGGCAGCTTGCAATGTTCAACCAGGGCCTGCCGCTGGGGACCAGGCGAGCCTGCCACGACGGACATCCGCCGAAGTAGCGGTAAGTCAACCCCCCTTGGGAAGCGACTCAGCTCGTTCCGAGGCAGCCATCCTCCGCGAGCGGGAAGCCTATTTGACCGCGGCTTTGGAAGACCTACGACGATCCAATGCGGACTTGGAGCAGTTTGCCTCCGCCGTGTCTCACGATCTCCAGGAGCCCCTCCGGGCAATTGCCGGGTTTGCCAAACTCTTGGAAGAGCGAACCAAAGGCCTGCTTGACGAGACCGCCCAGGAATACTTGCGATTCATCATGCAAGGTGTGGAGCGGATGCAGCAACTGATCGTCGGCCTTCTGACTTTTTGCCGCGCCGGGCGGATCACTCAACCGTTTAAACCGGTGGCTTTGGAGCAAGTGCTGAAAGAGGTGCTGGCCAATCTTCGGGTAATGATCCAGGAAAGCCAGGCGGAGATCACCCACGATCCGCTCCCTGTGGTGCGGGGAAGCATGCCGCAGCTTATCCAGATTCTCCAAAATCTCATCAGCAATGCGATTAAGTTCCGAGGTCCCGATCGTCCTCGGATCCACATTTCCGCCGAGAAAGTCCCTGAGGGATACCGTCTTTGTGTGGCCGACAATGGAGTCGGGATAGATCCTCGGCACCATGGCCGGATTTTTCAGATGTTTCACCGGGTGGGAAGTGTGGCGGATCGGCCCGGGCTAGGAATCGGCCTCGCCATCACTAAGCGGTTGGTAGAAGCCCACGGCGGCAAGATCTGGGTGGAATCAGAACCCGGACAAGGGAGTCGGTTTTATTTCACCCTTCCCGCAGCCGAACCGGAAAGTCGGCCAGGCTCAGCCCCTGGAGGACAAGCCGGCCATTAACCGGGGTATTTAAGCGAGTTCCTCACGGGGAGGACGCAGCCGGCCTTCAATTGGGTTAAACCTCTGCTTTGGTTCCCCCCGGGCCTTCACACTCCCGAACCTACACACCTCATTTCCGCTTAACTCCAAGAATTTCCGCTTAACTGCGCGAGCGGGCTTTTCGGCTCATCAAGGCGCGTTTATCGCCACACGCAAGGCCCGGGACAGTACCGGATATTCGAGAATGCGAAGCTGCGGGCCCCCACCCTCTTGTCATTCAAAGTTGGGCACCTATCGTTGGCAGCTTAAAAGCCCTACCAGTTTCCGGGGCGGCGGGGGATTCCACACGGGGGATCGCTTCGGGGCGTCTTTGGGCTCTCCTCGGTCCCTGCCTTTCCTTTTGCACCCCACTCAGGCAGAGCAACCCTCAGGCAAAATCCACCCCGCCTAAAGATCGCCTCGAGGAATCAGGTCGCCTTAAGGAATCAGGGCCCGGAACCTCACATGTAGCCGGAAAAAAGGTCTCGGCGGGAGGCTTCGGCCTACCCGTGCGAACCTGGAGCCTATCCCCGGACAGACCCGGCACGGCGAGCCGAGTGAAAAGCAGCCCGCCAAGCCGGCACGCTTACTCCTGGCCAAAGATCTTCTTTTTTAGCTCGGTGAGGAGCCTAGCGGCGTAGCCAATCTCGCGCTTTTGCCGTTCCGGCTCATGGGGGATTTCCCGCTCGATTGTGAGCGGTCCGTCGTAGCCTAGCTCGGCCAACGTCCTAAGGAAAAGCTCGATGTTTACATCGCCCTGACCTAAAGGCACCTCTTGGCCCCACTCTTCACCGGGGCGAGCTGCCCACTTGGCATCCTTGCAGTGGACGCTCCGCACATAGCTTCCCACCTTCCGCAGCGCTGCAATCGGCTCCCCCGAACCGTAGAGGATCATGTTGGCCGGGTCAAAGTTGACAAACAGATTGGGACGCTCAACGTCGCGAATGAACTGGAGCAGTGTATCGGCCGTCTCTTGACCTGTCTCCAGATGCAGCCGCTGGTTGTTCTTCGCGCAGTGATCGCAAATTTCCTGGGTCACCTTGACTACATCGCGATAAAGCGGGTCATCGCGGTCATGAGGGATAAAGCCCACGTGCAGGGCCACCACATCGCAGCCGAGCACTCGAGCGAAATCCGCGATTTCCTTCATCTCCCGGGTCCGCTCGGCCCGAGTGGCAGGGGGAACCAATCCGACCGTGCGGGCAACTGTGGGAATGTCCGCGTAGGATTCACCCTCGAAACCCCCGAAAACCGCCGTCAGTGTTATGCCCAGCTCTCCCAGTCGATCCAAAAATTTCTTGGCGTTGTCCCGCGTACGCGTCTCAGGGCGGGGTGCGTGGAGCTGAATAGTGGGAATGCCCAGCTCGTGGGCAACCTCCAGCTTCACTCCTAGACCCGCATCGATGCTAGTGAAGACTCCAATCGGCCATTTTTCCATCATCTTCCCTCCTTCCTCATGGACCTTGTGGACCGGTTTGGACGGGTGCGCTTCCCGCCGACCATTTTCGCCACTAGCCACCCCGCAACTGGAAACGGCAAGCGTTTTCGTCAACTATGTTGGGCGTTGTTGCCAAAGGAGCTACCGTCGCAGGATCTCAACCGCCGCCAGGCCAGCTTATCTCAGTCGCCACGACAGTCGACCGTAGCCCTGGCCTTGCAGTCTGGCCTCCCCGTTGGCAATGACTTCTACGTCAACGCCCGAAAGGTGGACAGCCCTTGGCAATAGCTTTAGTGAAATCCATGCACCGGCCAGAGGCTCCGAAACCCTCGGCAGTTAATTATCTTCGCCGCTTTTTCCCCCGCAAGACACTCGCCCAAAAAGCAGTTCGTCTCAAGAAGGAAGGAGGGACGACGTGAACTGAAAGGCCTGGACTAAGCCATCATCGGCTACGCCGGCAGAAGTTCCCGCCGCTTGGCGGCATTCCCGTCCTTCACGAACCCACCAAGGTGGGGCGGATTCTTACCGTTAACACCCCCCGATTGTCAGCAAGTTCCGCGGGCGAGTCATTCACACGCAAGAAAAGAGTGCCTGTTTCGGCAGGAATGAAATTTGTCCTAAGGCCCACGACAACTGGCTCAAGGAACGGGGAGCGAATCGGCTTGCCCGATTGACGCCCGGCCCACACTGCCGCCAGAAGTATCCCCAGCGGCTTACCACGGTAATAACGAATGGTGACGCCGCCCGGCTCGCACCACCAGATGACCGGTTCCTGTCCCAGTTGATACCGTCCCTGAGCGACAAGTTCGTATTGGGTGCCCTTCTCCACAAGGATTCCCGTGTTTTGCCAGCCACGATCTGCCGCCACTGTAATTTCTTGCCCTGCAGGGGCCAGAGGTTGGCCTGGGGTTAAATCGATCGCCTCCCGCGACACGTCGTGGCCAAATTCCAAAGTGTGGACAAACACGGCCCATTCCTCCTCGGCCCAGTGCCAATAGCGGCCGATGGATTGCCGAAACTGCGAATTGAAGTCCGGCCAGCGGACTCGCTGCGGCAAGAGCCGAAAAGCCTGCTGATAACGCGGGTGGCGATCGAGAAAATTGGCCGCCGCCCAACACCACCCATAAAGTTCCAACGACTCATTATCCCGTGGACGAAGTCCGAGGATCTCCTCCAGAGTCAAAAAGATACCCGCCTTAAGGTCCTCTCGGACCATGCGGATGCGGCCCCATAGGGAAAGTTCTTCCGGATACCGGGGGAAGTACCCAAGCTCCAGTTTTCCCGATTCCCACCGGTGCGTAGCCAAAAGCTCGGCCACACCCTCCATGTACCAAGTTGGTCCACAACTTCCGAGGATTGTGTTCATGAAGGCATGAACGCCCTCATGCAACAACAGATGCCGACGGTAGTAATCACTGGGTGGATTGACAAACCAGATTTCCGTCCCCCGGGCAAAGCCGAACCGGAAGGGCGGAAGTTCCGCCGGCAAAAGCCCGGCCCGGCGAATTCGCTCGCCATCACCGAGAAGCACAGCTATACACTTCCACTCCGGATAGTCTTCCGCCCTTACCTGAAAATATGAACACCACTGAGGAAAAGCTTGTTCGAAAAGTCGGGGAAGCTCCTTAATAGCCGCCGTCGGGGTCAGATCGGTGTAAAGTGTTAGCCGCGGACCTTCAATGCTGTGGATACCTTCCGCCCTGAGGCGGGCCGGATCAATTTTCATCCGGGGCGGAGGTACCGGCCCCGCAAGGCTCTTCCCCCACGAGGCATTAATCAAAACGGAAGAAGCAAGACTTGCGAAGCCAGCGGCGAATTGCCGCCGCGAAAGCAGGAAAAGTGGAGTGGTCCTTCGGCTCCTGCCGCCCATCAACTCATCCGCCCGTGAATTTAGCTGCTTTCCCCGAGCCGAAAGCCGCCGCCCCTGCGGGATACACCCAACGCCAAAGCCACGCACCTGCCAACCGCAAGCCAACCCGATGCGGTTTGTTTCTAAGTGTTAGCCCGCTTCCTTGGCGCCCGGATCTGCCACTAAATGGCCGGCCGCAGGCGATCTTAGGGGTAACCCTCGCAAGCACTAGGCGTCAAGTGGGCAATCATCCCCGTTGACGTTGGCGGCCCCCAGCCGATTGCCTTCTTATTCATATTCAAGTGGGCGCTCCGCCCGGCGGCGCTGCCATTCGGGGGACCATCGAAAGTTAGACTTCTCGCGGACATGTGCTACCAGCCTGCCATACCCCTGGACAATGTCGTCCTGGGCGGCCATCAGGTACAGACGTCCCGGCTCAGTTGTAAATTGCTGCCACAGGATATCTTCCGGCGGCTGGATCTCCACCACCCGAATAACGTACGCAACCGTTTGAGGATGATTCATGGCCGTGCCCACGTCCCCCGGCCGCATGCGGAACACTGTCCGCATGAATTCCTCCCCGGGGCGATCCACGCCTTTGACTTGACTAATCCTCGGCCGGTCTTGCATCCAGAAAACAAGCGGTAGTGTCGACGTTAGCCATGTAAACGGTTCAGATTGCTCGACCTTAATGTCCTGCCGGCTGGCAAAGACCTCGGCCAGTGGCTTTTTGGCTTGGCGGGCCTCCGCGGCCAGCTTCTCCGCTTCCGCCCGAGCGAGCTGTCTCGCCTGGATGAACTTCCATGTCCGCAGAACCTTTTCCCTCATCCCCGGGTCGTCTAGGGAGGGTATGCGCGACTCAGTTTGCTCAATCTTCCAAACCAAATACTGGTTGCCCTGGAAGTCAGTGGCGATTGCGGGCCGATGGAGCGGAAGTCGCTCAAAGAGCATTTCTAACACCGAGCCTCCCAAAGCGGTGGTGGCTTGGGCTATTTCCAACTGAGCAAACTCGAAGTTTGTAATCGGCCCATAGCGCTTGTATTCCAAGCCGTTGTCCCGCGCGATCGCCTCTAAGTTGGGCGGCGCCGGTTCTGGCCGCCGACTCCCGCCGCGCTGTTTCACCTCCAATTCGTAAAGAATCTTCTCCTCCCGATACCTGCTAAGCTGAGCCTGAAACTTGTTGAGCAATTGCTCCATCTCTTGCCGAGCCTTTTGCCGGGCCAAGGTCGTGCGAATTTCTTCGCGGACCTTTTCTAAAGGGATGTACTCAGGCTGCGACGTCCCGCCCGCCGCGGCTGATTGACTTTCGGCCGGTGGCTGCGACTGCGCGGTAGGCTCTTTCGGCCCCTCGGCACTTGCGGGCTGGGCTGGCTGTTGCTCGCCTCCATCCCCATCCCCCGGCTCCTGGATGGCACTTTCCGAACCCCCTGGAGTTTGCCCGGAACCGCTGGGCGAGGGACCATCGTTTTGCCCCGGGGCCTTGTCTTCCCCTGGACTTGGGCCGGCTTTGCCCTCGGCCGGAGCCTGGCCCTTAACCTCGGCATCTGTCCCGCCGGGGGGAGACGGAATTCTGCCGGGCGGCGAAACCTCCGTTGGGGCCGGGGAAATACCTGGCGTGGCTTCAGCCGGGGGACTTGTCATGCCAGCATCGGAGGGGGACTCCGATGCTTGAGGCTGTGGCTCGGCCTGGGTCGGCTGTGCCGAAGAGGAAGGCGCTGGGGCAGCCGATTGTGGTGAGCTCCCAGGGGGCTGGGGTGGTTGCTGCCCTTCCGTGGGGGCTTGTGAGTCAGGCTTTTTTCCTTGCTCGGCCGGGGGCGTGCCGGGCAGAGGTTCCCGCCGATAGAGGCGGTCTTTATTCTTTTCGTAATACTCCTCGATGTCCTTATCCGTGACCTGCTGCCGACTCTTCTCCACAAACTGGTCAAACGGGGCCTTCAGATACTCCAACGTGATTCGTTTCGGTTCCAAAAATCCGGGAGTAGGCAGGTCGGGGTCAGCCACCTGATAACGATGCTGCTCGAAGAATTGCCGAAGCTCGGCCTCGGACGGTTCCACCGTTACCTGATCGACAAATCGCTCCACCGGCAGGGCCACCGTCTCCACCTGCGCCCGGCGATTAAGCCGCTGGAAATAGTCCCAGTGCTGGGCCGGCGTAAATCCGCCGAAACTTGTGAACATCAAATCGCGAACCCGCAGCGCGAGGAGCTCCTCAGCCAATACCTGGAATAGATAGCTGACGGAAATCCCCTGCCGGTCTAACATTTCTTCCAATGCTGAGCCGGGAATCTTGCCTCGCGTGACATCAGCGATGAACTCGTTGACCATTTTGGGGTCGACGGACAGTCCCAATTCCTGCCCAAAACGGGCAAGAAGCCACCTGTTGACGACGGAATCTTCGGTGGCCGGACCAATCTGGACGAGCAGTTGCTCCAGCTCCATCGGCCGTTCCCCGGCTTGGGCCAGCATCTCGCCCACGAGGTTAAGAAACCGGAGAGTCACGCCTCGCTGGCGCATCAATTCCGCCAAAGTCGATTCGCGGATGGTTCCGTACCGGCACGTCGCGACCACAATATTCCGGGCCCGAGTGACCTGAAGAGCTTCGACGAAGACCGGCAAGATTACGAAGCCGAACATGGCCATGACGCCTAGCCCGGCCAGTAACACCTTCTGATGGCGCCGGAAAAAAGCAAACGGACTTCGCATCGATCAATCGCTCCTAAGCACAATACTGCTGCGCCTCGGCCCAACCTCGGAGGCGATACCCGGATGAATCGATCCCCTCACAGATAAGGGGACTATTCGCGGCTCGCAGGAACTGCCGGACCTCATTATCTATCCCCCTACAGATAGGGGAACAGTGGCAAGGTGTCCCGAAGGATAGGCAGCCGGCAGAGGATGCCGCCAAGTGTGCTCTCCGCGGCGGCCGCTTTACCAGTTCGCGCCAGTTATTCCCACGGCGGCAGGACGAGCATTCCGGACAACTACACCGCTGGACGCTTCGTCGCCGCTCAGGTCGGGTTGGCGGTAGGCAACTTTTCCTTTTAGGACATCTGTAAGGTCCATGCTGGAGATTATCCTCCCACAGCCGCCGTCCGGGAAAGACCAGGGAGAGGGCAAAACCTGGTTCAGCTGGCACCACGTAGGCCGGTACGCGTGCCCACCGTGGAGAATTTCCAAGACAAAGCCAGCCAGGACCGGGCCGCCTGAGAGCCGTATCGATCTGAATGTGCTGAGGAGTCCGAAGGCAGGAAATCCGACCCTAGCGAACCGCTGGAAATCCCAGGGGGCTGCCTATTGTTACGAGCGGCTACGCCCCGAAATAGGGCAAAGCAGCCGGCAAACGTGTTAGAAAGTGTCCAAGGCGCCTCTGGCTACAAGGATCCGGGGGACGACGCCCCTTTTAGATACTTTTGCCGAATAAGTTCGATTTTGCCGCACCGGAGCCCGGCACGGAGCGAGTATTTTACGCAAGATGGAAAAGCTGAAAGGATTGAGGCGGAATTGTGTCGGCTCGGGGAAGCACCTTGCCGCCATTACCCGGAGGCGATAATGTTCCAAAGCGATTCAGGTTGGCGGCAGAGGCCGTTCCAGGTAAACCGCAGGGGTGGTCTGGGAGCTTTCCGGCCCTCCGCAGACCATCCGGAGCTTAAGTTGAAGTTAGCCTAAAAATCCTCTCGCGTTACGGAGGTGGCTTTAGGTTCAACCGTTCCTTGACTGTGGTGGCTTTTGGTTCAACCGCTCCTTGCCTGTACGCACCCGGAGGAATCGCACTAATCGAATTTGCTACCTCAGACGGCTAGAAACGAGATTCGACTCAAGGACATAGCTTACAAGAACCAAGAGTTTAAGTACAAAGCGGGGAGCCATGGCCAAGGCGAAACGCCAAGATTCCGGTAGATCACTAGTCATCGTGGAGTCACCCACGAAAGCCCGGACAATCAGCGGCTTTTTGGGACCGGAGTTTTTCGTGGAAGCCAGCATGGGGCATGTCCGCGACCTGCCGGAGGGCGCGAAGGACGTCCCCCCTGACTACCGTAAATCTGGTTGGGCGGAATTAGGGGTCAATGTGGAGGAGGACTTTAAACCTCTCTACGTGATACCAAAGGAAAAGCAGAAACACGTGACTAAGTTGCGTCGGGCAGTAAAGGATGCTGCGCGCCTCTACTTGGCTACAGACGAAGACCGGGAGGGTGAAGCAATCAGCTGGCACCTTTGTGAGGTGCTCAAACCGGAAATTGAGCGAAAACAGCTTCCCGTCCACCGGCTTGTTTTTCACGAAATTACCAAAGAGGCTATCCAAAAGGCCCTTCAGTCGCCGCGGGATATCAACGAGGACTTGGTTCGTGCGCAAGAAGCCAGGCGGATTCTCGACCGGCTATTTGGCTACGGCTTGTCGCCCCTCTTATGGCGGAAAATTCGCGCCGGTTTGTCCGCCGGACGAGTCCAAAGCGTCGCCTTACGCTTGGTTGTCGAGCGCGAACAACAACGCATGGCTTTTCGCCCGGCTCGCTACTGGGATTTAACCGGCCTTTTCCAGAAGCAAAACGACGGCCAGTTCGAAGCGAAGCTGATCCTTCTTGAGGGGAAACGTCTCCCTGAAGGCCGCGACTTCGATCCGACCACAGGTCAGCCGAAAGACCCCGACCTGGCCATTCTGGACGAAGCGGCAGCTAAACGGTGGGCAGATGAGCTGCTGCGCTATCCCGCTCGGGTGGCCGAGGTTGAGGAAAAACCCTATGTCGCCCGGCCGGCGCCACCTTTTATTACAAGCACCCTCCAGCAAGAGGCGAACCGAAAGTTTGGCTTTACCGCCCGCTATACGATGCAGCTTGCCCAGTCTCTTTACGAGAATGGGTACATCACGTACATGCGAACCGACTCCACTCACTTGGCACCCGTGGCCCTTGAGGCAGCTCGGGAAACGATTGCCGCCTTATTCGGGGAAGAATATCTGCCTCCAGAACCGCGGGTTTACCGTACCCGAGTCCGCAACGCCCAAGAAGCTCACGAAGCCATCCGCCCGGCCGGCCATCCTTTCCGCTCACCCGAGGAGCTTCGCGGCGTGCTGCCACCCGACGAATGGAAGCTTTATGAACTTATTTGGAAGCGGACGATCGCTTCCCAAATGCGCGATGCAGAAGGCAAACGGGTTACAGTTCAAATCGCCATGGGGCCAGCCCGCTTTCATGCATCGGGAAAGACTATAACATTTCCCGGTTATCTTCGCGCTTATGTCGAAGGAAGTGATGATCCGGAAGCCGAGCTAGCCGATCGAGAGGTCGTCATACCCCCGCTTGTTCCTGAAGAAGAGGTAGTTTGTCAACTTCTTGAACCTAAAGGCCATACCACTCAGCCGCCCCCGCGATATACGGAGGCAACTCTCATCCGAACTTTAGAAGACATGGGGATCGGTCGGCCGAGCACCTATGCCACCATTCTCGACACAATTCTTTCTCGGAACTATGTGACCAAACGAGGCAATGCCCTGGCCCCTACTTGGCTCGGTATGGCAGTGACCAACTTACTTAAAGACCATTTCCCCGAGCTTGTGGACTATCAATTCACCGCCCAAATGGAGGAGGAATTGGACGCGATCAGCCGGGGCGAGGCCAACCCCGTGGATTATCTCCGCAAATTTTACTTTGGGAACGAAAACCGGGGCCTTAAAGAGCTTCTTGAGAAAAAGATCGGGGAAATCCGGGCGGACCAAGTCAATCGGATCTTGATCGGCCAACCGAAGGGGGAAGGCCCGGAGGCTGCGCCCATTTACGTTCGGCTGGGCAAGTACGGCCCTTATTTGGAGCAGGGAGATCGCCGAGCCCCCTTGCCGCCTGAGCTCCTGCCTGATGAACTTACGGTCGAAAAAGCTTTAGAACTCTTGCGGAAGGCTGCCGAGGAAGATAAGCCAATCGGCTTTTGTCCACAAACCAACCGACCCATCTACGTCAAGACGGGCCGATTTGGACCTTATGTTCAGCTAGGTAATCGGCGCGATGGCCAGAAGGTTCGACAAGTCTACTTGCCACGCGGCACCAAGCGCGAAGATGTGACCCTGGAACAAGCGCTCGAGTGGCTTAGTTTTCCCAAAAAGGTTGGTGTCCATCCGGACAACGGCAAGGAAGTTTTTGTAAACATAGGTCGATATGGGCCATATGTCCAGTGCGACTCGGAAACTCGGTCGCTTCCGCCGGAGCTTTCCCCGAAAACGATTACCCTCGAGCAAGCCCTCGAGCTTCTGGCCCAACCCAAAACGTCCCGTCGCACACGGCGCTCTCCAGAGCCTCTGAGGGTCTTTACACTGGGTGAAAATGGTGAACGGGTCATTCGGGTGATGGACGGCCGTTATGGGCCCTATGTCACCGACGGCAAAACCAATGCTACCCTTCCCAAGGACCTGTCGGTGGATGCCCTGACTGCCGAACAAGCCGAGGAACTACTTCGTCAACGAGCAGCCCAACAAGCGGGGGCAACTGGTCGCCGCAAGCGACGTGCTCGCCGCTCGACTTAATCCGGCTGACATATCGGGCTTGGCAAGGTTCCACCTGAACTCCCGCACAACGGCGGGCATTTCTTAGGTAAAGCAACGTTCCGCTCGGGTGCTTCACCTTTGGGGGCCAGCCTAGAGAAGCCTATCAATCAAAAAATCGGCATCCGAGTTTCTTGGCGGCCGGATATTATCAGGTAATCGGGAGCCTACGCATGCCGGCCGCCGTTTTAAACAAACGTCGAGCGCTTCACTGTAAACCCGTAACACAATGACTCATTACCCAGGCAAGTGACGCCAGCCAGCAAGACCAAAGCCTGGCTTAGTCCAAACAACTTTGGGAAAAATCGGGTTTGCATGGCAGGGTTTGTCTGCTAGTGCGTAACGGCTACTTTGTGGGCAAGAATCGCTCTCCACGCCACCAAATTTGGGCCAACCTGTCGGCTAGTCCCACCAGAGCGCAGAAGACTCGCCTCACGAAGCCCATCTCCGCTGTCTCATCCTAAGGTGACAATCGCTTAGTGGCGGCCTAAACAAGAAACGCACCGAGGCGCTCAGGATTTGGGGTCAATCAGGTGAGGCATCAACACCGGCCTTCGCCGGAACAGTGTGGCCAGGCAAAGTGATCCGCAAGGCCTTGCCGACGTGTGCCACCCCAAAAAACTTCGAACCGGCGGGTCACAGAGCAGTCCGCTCGGCACAGCGGCGACTATTCCAAATGCATATCTTCATCCTCGCCGAAATCTCGTCACAAGGCGCTTGACAAAGCCAAGAGAGTGGCAAATACTGAAGGGGGGATTGCCTTGGGGGGAGCCTTCCCATGGACCATACCAAGCAGTAGTTGGGGGTACCGTTAGTAAAGCTCGGGCCGCTCCGTTCAGGCGTTTCCTCCCTTGATTCCAGCCAACTGGGAGAGGCCAGCCTGGTGAGCGCCTGCTGCGCAAGAGGGCCAAACGGGGTTCATGTACTTTTTTGTGACCGGTCCATAGGTAATTCCCCCGTCGGGGAATAGGTGGGGGTGCAAAGCAGGGGCAATTCGCGGACGCTGTCAGTCTCCCAGCTTGTTCATCCTGTGGTGTCGCGTGGTTTCGGCAAAATAGGAGGGTCAGTTATGAGCGGTACGAAGAGCAAGAGAAGTGCGTTTACACTCGTGGAGTTACTTGTCGTTATCGCTATTATCGGAATCTTAATCGCGTTGTTATTACCGGCAGTGCAAGCTGCCCGGGAAGCAGCTCGCCGCTCCCAGTGCACGAACAACCTTAAGCAGCTCGGCCTAGCACTCCACAACTACCACGATAGTTATCAGACGTTTCCTGCACGAAAGGGCGGGAGTGGTGCCTGCACGACTGTAACCACGAGCTATGGTTCGCGGAGAAACGGAAACTGCAACCGGCTTAGCGGATTCATCCCGTTGCTGCCCTATCTCGAGCAGGCACCTATGTTTGAGGCAATCCGGGCTGGGGAGCCAGGAAATTCCATCTCTCCGGGTGGCCCCGCAGGTTGGGAAAGTTGGCCCGTCTGGGATGACTCCCCAAACGTGCTGTTGTGCCCGTCCGATAACGGGTACCCAGATAACCGGGGCCCTTACAACTCGTACGCCTTCTCGATCGGGGATCAAGTGGCCACTGTCCGCGATGCTACGGATGTCCGCGGATTGTTCCCGTATCAGCGGACTGTCCGGATCCCGGATATTTTGGACGGCACCAGCAACACCGTGGCCATGAGCGAGCGCATTTGCAACGCGCGCTTGCCCGACAATTATGACAGCTCCGGGAATGCTCTTACGGTGCAAGCCCGCCAGATTGAGCACGTTCAGGGACAAGCTGTCGGCGTTAGTGGCCTTACCGCTTCCCCGATTGTTTGCCGCGCTGCAAGCGACGGAAAGTACTTTGTCTCTGGGGCTCGGGTAATTTGCCCGTTTGGGCGGCGGTGGACGGACGGCCAGCCCACGATCGTAGCCTTCAACACAGTGCTTCCGCCGAATTCTCCGGCCTGCGCTGAGGACACCACCACTTGGCGCGACCAGAACAGTCTTGTGATTCCGCCTTCGAGCCGGCACCCGGGTGGCGTCAACGTGCTTTTGGCTGACGGGTCGGTGCGGTTTATCAGCGACTCGATCGATGCGGGCAACTTGGCCGTTCAACAGCCCAGCACCGGGCCGAGCGTTTACGGTGTTTGGGGCGCGTTGGGCTCCAAGGCGGGTGGAGAGGCCGTTGCTGTGTCTCCGTGAAGCGTGTTTACGAGTTGTCGGCTGTTGTACATCCGGCGATATCTCGGAAAGCAGTGATTTAGTTGCTGCTTGCTGGCAGCCAGGCGTTTGGAACACGGAGACCGTTGCAGAGCACAACCTTCCGGATTCTACCCTGTCCCACGGATGGGCTTCGTAATTTTGGAAGGCCCGGAGAAAGCTGCTTGTGCAGCGGCGGGCGGGGCCCGATGTCGCTTCCGCGGCAGGTTTGTCGGTTGGGGACGCGCGAAAGTGACAAGCGGGCCCTCTAACCACCTGGCCCGGTGGAACAAGTTGGCCACGGTCACCAAGGTTTGTCGGACCCGAGGGCCGTTAGAGGCGGTTGATGAAAACATGTAGACAATTGGGATGGGGACATACACGATGTTGAGTACTTGCTCCAAGCTCGTCTGGTCTGGGTTGGCTTTGGTGGTAGCCTTCGGCGTGGTGCTGGCCGTTAGTCCCGGTTGCCAGCCAAGCGGAGGCGGGCCTGCCACTTATTCAGTTAGCGGCGTTGTCACCTATCAGGGGAAACCCGTCGAGGGAGCAAACGTGATCTTTAGCCCCATCGACCCGCAACAGGGCGCGCGTGCTGAGGCAGCGAAAACCGACGCTCAAGGCCGCTATTCCGCCAAGCTCGCGCCGGGTGAATATTCCGTAGGAGTGACAAAGTATTCTCAACCCGCCGCGCAAGCGACCCAGGCGGGAGGAGAATACACGCCTCCGGAAGAAGGAGCCCAAGCACCCGTGGCGAAGAGCGAACTGCCCGAAAAGTACGCCGATGCCGCTAGATCACCTTTGCGACTCAAAATGGAGGCAAAGGATACCACCTTCAATATCGACCTTTCCAACTAGTCCAGGCCTCTGACAAGGGAATTTCGCCCGACTGATGGTCGGTCCTTGCGAGGTCGTCTCCGCCACCGTAAAAGGCCATGCTTGCCTTTAGGGCCAAAAGAGACGCAGGGTGAATTGTTAGAACCGCACTAAAAGCCGGTTTTCCTGGGCCAAAGTCAGCTGGGGGCTTTCCCGACTAACAAACGGGAAGCCTCCCTTTTTTTTGGAGCCTTCGCGCAACTGATTAGCAGATCGCGCGCTCATCCGCTCCCTCGTAGAACTTGCTCGCCACCCCTCTTTAAGGGGCAGATCTCTCCCCCAGTCAATCTACCTGGCGTCATGTGAAACGTCATGTCCCTCGCGGAGGTGTGCCTTCACCCTTGGCACTCGCCTAGTGGGTCACCCCGTACTTGCCCCTTCACCTATCTGCCGCCTAAGGGCCCGGGCTTTTTAAAGAAACAGTGGCCTTTAGAACCTTTCCGACGGCTCCGCTAAAGATAGAAAGGCCATCTCGGGGGGCAAACTCTCCGGTTGCTCGCCCGGAAGGAAAAGGATACGACACGGCCGAATCCTCGAGAAACCTTGCGCCAACTTTTTTCGGAACTTTTTAACGCGGCCCGGAATAAGTGCGGCCTGCCTGCCCCTCTTCAGGACGCTTAGCGAAACACGTCCCCGTGCGGGCCTCCGAACCGATGCGAGCGTAATCCAAGGACACTAACCTCCCAGGGCTTCCATTCCCAAAGGGGTTCCACGTCGCAAAATCGTCATTTTTTTGCGCAAATCGGAAATTGACTGGAACGTTTCCCAGGGATATAAGTACATCGGTCTACGCAGGTATTTCATTAAGCGGGCAGACGATTTTTGATCCCCACTTGGCTCACCCAGCTTCGGCGATGAACCTGCCGATATCGGTGACCGCGAAAAAACCGTGGATTGCCCTAATCCCCGCCCACCAAACTCAACAAGCCGCGAACGAATTGCCTGATCCTCACCGCGGCGTGTGAACAAATTGCCTATATGTATTTCGGTACAGATAAACGGGATCAGACCAAAAGAGCAAGGAGAGACGATCATGACGTATCGCAAGATCCCCCGCTCTCACGGATTTACGCTCGTCGAATTACTTGTGGTCATCGCGATTATAGGCATATTGATCGCGCTACTTTTGCCGGCTGTTCAAGCCGCCCGCGAGGCAGCACGCCGCTCGCAGTGTACAAACAATCTGAAGCAGATCGGCTTAGCGATGCACAACTACGAAAACACATACAAAGTGCTGCCGATGGGCACGTGGAGTGTTAACGCGGCGCGGGTGTGGCCGTCCAACGGCACCAACTGGAGGACAGCTATCCTTCCCTGGATCGAGCAGGGAGCAGTCTTCCAACAGCTAAGATTTAATGACGGAACGTCGGACCTTTTCGGTGCCGGCGGTCCAGGCGCGGGGATCCCTGGCTTCACCGGTTCCTGCCAAGTGTTGCGCCGATATATGGTGCCGATTTATCAATGCCCATCGAGCACCATCCTGCCTTTCGATAACCCGCCAAATGGAAATAACCGAGATTATGCGCTGAACATTCACTACGTTGGCTGCATGGGAGCGATGCCCTGCCCGGGTCCCGATCCTAACCGGGGCGTTTACAGCTGCGACATTTATGGCGGCCGGGTGTGCGACAACGGGATGTTGACGCCAAATGAACCCTGGCGATTCTCCGATGCCACCGATGGCACGTCGAACACGTTCCTTGTTATTGAACAGTCGGGACTTGTGGGTAATGACAACATCACTGCTAACTACTACGGTGGTTGGTATGGTGCCCGTAACCCCCAGCCGCCACGGGTAAGTTGCAGCGACCTGTGGGTCACCGGGGTTACATGCATCCGCTACCAGCCTAACCTCCAAGTGGCACCTCTTGGGCGGAACAACGCTCCGGCCGGTGCCAATCGACCATATGCCAACAACACGATTATCAACTCGCAGCACCCGGGCGGCCTCAACGTGGTGCTAGTCGACGGTTCCGTGCGGTTCATCAGCGACACGATCGAATACGAAACCTTAAGCAGGCTAGCCGTTCGTTACGACGGTCTCCCTGTCAATGTGCCGTAAGGAACAGGCTCGGAAAAGTCGGACACTAAAGAGAACTTGTCGGCCGGGAGGTGACTTATGTCAGTCCTTCGCGCAGTTACTGTCGGAGTGCTCGTTACGGTACTGGCACTCACGTTGGCCGGGTGCACCCAAGGCCCCCCAGTCGGCAGCTTGGAAGGGAAGTTAACGCTTAAAGGCCAACCTTTCTCCAATGCCCGGGTAAACTTGATCAATCAAAAAACTGGCAAAGCCCTAGCCGCGGAGCTTGCCCCGGATGGGTCTTTCAGGGTGGAAAACGCAGAGGTGGGGACCTACGTGGTTTTCCTGGCCCCTAAAACAGTGGGTGACCCGGATAACCCCGCTGCCGGATCCGGGCAGGACCCCAACGTCCCCCCTGAATGTTACGACCAAGGCGCAAGCAAACTCCGGGTGGAAATAAAGCCCGGCCCGAATACGGCCACAATCGAGTTAGCTCCTTAAGGCGCGCTTTGGCGGGTTAGTTGAGGTGGCGGGTAGGGCAATCCGGTAACCGGGGCCATGACCTAGTGGTTGCAAGCGGGCCAGCTTCCGGCCGAATTTTTCGGAAAAATCCCGTCGTCTCCTTGCTGTCGGCGGGGCCCCGGAATAGCATTATATTTCGGGAGTACCAAGGGCCGTCTTTCCGGAGGCGGCTCTGTTCGGAGAACTGGGGTGTCCAAACAGTCTTGTCACGAGGAGGTCTTGACATGCGAAGGGCTCATTTACGTCGCAGCGGCTTTACTTTGGTTGAGCTTCTGGTCGTCATCGCAATCATTGGCATTTTGATAGCGTTGCTTCTGCCAGCGGTGCAGGCCGCCAGGGAGGCAGCCAGGCGCTCACAGTGTACTAACAACCTCAAGCAGATTGGGATTGCTCTTCATGCGTACCATGACGTCAACGGATCGTTCCCGCCGGGTGCGGTCTTCCACGGCGGCACTGATTACGGCTTAGGTCCTGTAAACAACCGGGGTTCGATGCATGTGCGGTTGTTGCCCTTCTTGGAACAACAACAAGTGTTCCAATTATTTGATTTTCGCAACTGTACGGACAATTTGCGGGTAAGTACTCCCTTCCAGGATGGCAATACTCTCTTGTTGTCGATTACGATCCCTGTTTACCTTTGCCCAACCGACAATAGCAACCGAAAGCTAGGCTCGGTCCCCAACCAAGTGCAGGTGTCCAACTATTATCCGTCTATGGGGCCGACCTACTCGATTTCGGACAATCCCAATTGCTCGTGTCCGGAATACTCCATGTGGCGAAGTTACTCGAATACGAACTCCGACTCCAACAATCCTGCAGGGCCATTTACGCGAAATGGCTGGAACTTTGTTTGCAGAATAGCCGACGTTCCTGATGGGACGTCAAATACAATCTTCGTAGGCGAAGTCCGAGTGGACTGCTCCAACCACGTGCGGGCCGGTTGGAGCCATTCGAACAAATGGGGGGCGTTCACTCAAATCCCCATTAACTACGACTCTTGCTACCCGGATGTCGCTTCCGCGCAGGCAGCTGGCAAGACCGCCTGCGCAGCCCGATGCACTTGGAATACTGAGGTGGGCTTCAAGTCGCAACACCCGGGTGGTGCCAACTTTTTGTTCGGGGACGGCTCCGTCCGGTTCATCTCCCAAACCATTGATCACTGGACCTACCAGTATATCGGAGACCGCCGTGACGGCCGGGCACCGAGCGCCTTCTGACGAGTCACACTGGCTCACTCAGCCTTTTTCAGGCCAAATAGGCAACCAGCTGTACGATTGGGTGCAACGGTGCGGGTTTTAGCCCTGCACCAGTTTTTTGCCGAGGGAGGGGTCAATGAGCAGTACACGCATTTGGATCTGTGTGATAGGATTGTCTGCGTATCTGGCATTCGTTGTATTGGGCTGCGGCGGCGGCAGTGGGCGATCTACGGTCACCGTTACGGGCCAAGTCCTTCTAGACGGATCGCCGGTGCCGGGGGCTACTGTAATGTTTACGGGACCCCAGGGTGCTTCGCCGGTAACGGCTACCACCGATTCATCCGGCAACTTCCGAATTGAGGCTGTGCCCGGACCGAACGGCGTGGCCGTCTCCAAAGTCGAAGCTGGTGGCGGGGCAGGCGAGGCAGAGCTTGCCCCCGCGGAAGGTACCGAAGCCGCACCGCGCAAGTCGCTGTTACCGGAGAAGTACGGCAATCCAAAGACCTCAGGCATCACGATTGAGGTCAAGCCGGGCATGGCTCCCGTAAAAATTGAACTAAAGTCAAGCTCATAGAGCCACCAGTAAATCCCGTCAATCAATAACATCAGAATCAAAACCGGACAGAACCTCTTGCCGGGCGTGTGGATCTTTTTGAGGTCGGTGGGCACCCACATTCCGGCGAAAAAGAGGATGGGCGGTTAAAGAATCCTCTTCACGTACACAACTGCAGAGCTGCTCACGCCCGCCGGAAGGTCTTAGGGTAGCATGTGGGCTTACTTTGCAAAACTATTGGCCAACTCTCTCCACTAATGTGGCGAGGCGGGGAGCTTTTTGGCATCTTCTGCCATGCGCCGGGCAGTCTGGAGCTTTTCCTCAAGTTCCGTTACGACCTCCGGTCGCAGGAGATGCTCCATCTGATCTGCATCCCTGTGGACATGATCGGGAGCAATACCAGCTTGCTCGATCAGAAATAGTTCCCACAACCGGTGAGCCCGGACCACCTGCCGCGCTTTCTCAAAACCCTTTGGAGTCAAGCGGAGTTGCCCATCCTCAGCCCGCACGAATCCCCGCATTGCAGCTAAGCCGATCACTGTCCAAAGTCCAGCACCCGACCACCTCAGTCGCTCCTTCAATGTGACGATCGCTACCGGGGCTGCGTCGGGAAGTCCTGCTTCGATACATTCGTATAGTTCCCGCAAGAGATGCTCTTCAGCAGTCCGTACACGAAGTCCTATCAACCGCACGGCTCGCCAAAGGAGGCCTTTTTGCGGCGCACAGAGCATCGACGCCAAAAAGATTACCGTCCCCGTGAGGATAATCATCGGGCCGGTGGGAAGACCGGCATGTGATCCTGTTCGGCCCGGAGACAAAAAGCCTGCCGAAAAAATTGTCCCCGCTGCCCCGGCGAGTGCCCCAAACGCCGCGGCCAAAACAAGCATTTGCCCCAGCCGATCCGTCCAAAACCTGGCCGCCGCTGGCGGGATAATCAATAGGGCCGCCATCAACACCACACCCACCACCGGCAGTCCGATCATCGTGACCACAGCGATAAGGCTAAAGAGCAGTAAATCAACCGCCGCAACCGGCCACCCCTGTACCCCGGCAAAACCAGGGTCGAAGCTAACGACAAGAAGTTCCTTGTAAAGTAGGAAGACCGTCAGCCCGGCCACAACTCCCACGCCGGAAATGAGAAACAGATCGGCCTGACTGACGGCTGCCGCCTGCCCGAAAAGGTAATGCGACAAACCCGCCCGCTCTCCGCCCGCCGGCAACCTTTGGATGACCGACAAAAGCACAATCCCTAGCCCAAAAAAGACTGTCAGCACGATTCCCAAGGCGGCATCTTCTTTTGTGCGGACAAAGCGACGAAGAAGCCCTAACACCAAAATGGCAAAAAGCCCAGCCACTATCGCCCCACCTAAAAGCGCCCCCAAGTGCCGCTCCCTAACGAGGAGGAACGCAAGGCAAATTCCCGGTAGCGCCGCATGAGCCAGCACATCCCCGAGGAGTGCCCGCCCCCGCAAAACAGCAAAACAGCCAAGTAGCCCACTGGTGGCTCCGAGAAGCATAGTTGTCAACAACACGAGGACCGTTACGTAGCTCATCGCTTTTTTTCACCACTAAGGGATACCGCCTCGATGAACGGCCTCGGCGACCTCAGTAAGGAGCGTCAGTCGTCCACCATACGCTTTGCGGAGATTCTCTGGTGTAAACACCTGTGCCGTTTCTCCCGCTGCGATCAGGCGCATATTGAGCAAAATGACAAAATCGAAATATTCCCTCACTGTTTGCAAATCGTGATGGACAACAAGTACCGTCTTCCCCTCCTCTCGAAGCTGCTGAAGAAGTGTCACAATCGCCCGCTCCGTCGCCGCATCCACGCCTACAAAAGGCTCATCCAAAAAATAGATCTTGGCTTGCTGGGCAAGAGCCCGGGCAAGGAAAACCCGCTGCTGTTGACCTCCTGACAGTTGACGAATTTGGCGATCGGCAAACTGCTCCATGCCCACTGCGCGAAGGCAGTCCTCCGCCAGTTTACGCTCCGCCTTTCCCGGGCGACGAACCCACCCCAACCGGCCGTACGTTCCCATGAGCACCACATCCATCACGGTTACCGGAAAGTCCCAGTCGATTGCCTCTCGCTGGGGAACGTACCCTACCAGGTGACGACTTTCGCGAAGCGGTCGACCATAAAACCACACTTGCCCACTGACCAACGGTACAAGCCCAAGGGCGGCCTTAATCAGCGTGCTCTTGCCGGCACCATTAGGCCCGACGATCCCCACAAGCCTACCTTCCGGCACAGAGACGTCAACATCCCAAAGCACCGGCTTGCGGTGGTAAACCACTGTCAGATCGTGTATTTCAACTGCAATGTCGGCGGACATCTTATTTTCCGGATTGTCACACTGCTAGCTGGCCAACCTTGTAAGACCCTCGGCTATCCTCGTGTTAGACGAGGCCTCCGCGCAAGGCGAAGTTCGCCTCGGCCCTCGCACCGCGCCTTAGCGAAGTGCCTCAGCAATTGTATCCACATTGTGTCGAAACGCACCGAGGAAAGTTTCCCCGGGAGAGCCCGGCAGACCAAGACAATCGGCGTAGAGCATCCCACCAATCTTCAGTTGGTGCCCCCTTGCCCGACAGCCGGCCACCACCGCCTCAAGCGCCCGCGGCGAAACACTGTTTTCCACAAACACGGCCGGCACTCGCCGTGCTACAAGTTCCTCAATCAACAGGTTCATCGTCACGAGGTCGATTTCGTCCACGGTGCTTAGACCTTGCAAGGTCGCCACACTCAATCCGTACCTTCGAGCAAAGTAACCAAATGCATCGTGTGTCGTCACGAGCATCCGGCGCTCCTCAGGAATCGCTCTCAGCCGTGATCGAGCATACTCGTCAAGTTGACGAAGTTCCGCCTGGTACAGCTGAGCCCTCTGTCGATAACTTGCGGCATGCGCCGGGTCGACGCTTGCCAAACACTCCGCGATAAAATCCACGCAACGAATCCACAGCTCAAGCTCAAGCCAAACATGCGGATCAAGGATACCCGAATTGTCATCCAGTGGTCGAAGCCGCTCGGGACAATCGCGACGCAGGACGTCCGTCACCGCAAAAACGGGCATCCACCGTGACCGACGCACAAGCAATGGCTCAAGTCGACCTTCCAACCGAAGCCCATTGAAAAACACCACATCTGCCGCATTAATCCGCCATTTGTCTCGAGCACTCGGCCGATAAAGATGTGGGTCGACGCCCGGCGGCAAAAGCTGCTCCACCTCCACCTGCGGCCCACCCACCGCCCTTACTGCATCGGCGATCATCCCCGTCGTGCACAAAACACGCAAGGGATACCGCCGCTGGCTCGGATCTCCTTTGCCAACCGGGTTACAACCGCCGGACGCATGGAGGACAAGAAAAACAATGAGCACCCTCGCGGCGGCCAAGAAGACCGACCGGCAATCTCTCACAAATCGGTCAACAAAGCCGATGTCAACGAAGTATTCCTTAGCGATCGGTGCGGACAAAGCAAAAAGCACGTACCCGGCCAACTTTCTAAGTAAGTGCAAACTCCTTGACTGGCGCACACGGCGGGACAAGCCTCCCCTAGCCTAAGACCGCCGCAAAGCCTACATTTTAAGAATCTCCCTTGCTGCGAACAACCACCGCCAAGTGTTGGCCAGTGTGGATGAAGTAGTTTCTGCGCAACCCAGCCCGCGCATGCTCGGCGAGGGGGGTACGCGTGGGTCCACCCTCAGCCTCTAAACCAATTTGGCACACTTGCTGACTAGGGAGATTGTCTACCAAACCGCGTTGACGGCAGGCCAAGAAAAGAACCGCCAACCCATTAGGCGGGAATGTGCCATTGCTTAATAGCAGCCAGTACAATCGGCACCAAGGGAACGTCGTCCGGTTCCTATGACCTCTGCCCAAGACCGCGGACGATTAGCGCGTCGGCGACCGGGTGACCTACCCCAAGCCTGTCGCCAGGATCCCCCGAGGCCCCTGCCTCCACCCGCAGAGTTGGAGGCTTTGGCGGAGTACCCCACCATTGGAAGTGCTCGCCTACCAAGGCATTTGTTCTGGGGGGACGGGTAGGAGGGCAATCCTCTACGCCTAAAGAGAACCAGCAAGGAGCTCACCGACAGCAGCTACCGCCCGCACCGCTTCTGGATGAAGGTTTTTGAGAAACTGTTCCAAGAACCCACAGGCGATACCCGAGGAAGTGCCCCACTGTAGCGGGAATCTCTTCGAAGGTCCCCTCCGGACCCATTCACCCTACGCGGCCGGAAGCTTCGCTTCCCCTTGCGGCCGCTTGAGCCCGCGTCGCCACGTTAGCGCGAACGCCCACGCGAAACGCCGTGGCTTTCGACCGAGCTTCTCGAGCAGGCTTCTTTAACCTGTTCGATTAAACGGGGGAGACACAGCTTGAGCAAAAAGTGACCCTGTGCATCGCAAGAGTGCCGACTCAAATTCCCCGGAAGAAAGATAAAGATAGGCAGGACTGACTGGTGGCCTTCGGCCGAATGAGCCTCGGCGTTTTGCTGACATTTTTCCCTTCGAGCCGGCCCCCTGGCCATCGGGGGACACTGCTGCTATTAGGCGCCCCAAGACGCCGTTCGAAGCGGCTTAGTTCCGAGCAACCGGTCTCCCAGGCGGCCGGTACCACATTCGGCCAGCTCTGCTATAATTCCAAGACCCTGGCCGGTTTGGGCCGGCGGCGGGGTGTGACCTCCCGATCGGGAGAAACAGCTCGGGCTTTGGGTTCCGTTGGACTCGCGCCCTAAAAGTCGGTTAAGGCGGACCGAGCCTGCCTGCCGCTTAAAAAGCCCCGGTGAAGGCCCTTTCGAACAGCGCCTCCATTTGCTTGGGGATGGATTGGCCGCACCGATCAGCACTGGCGGCCTTGTTGAGGCTAAACCTTTGGGCTTTGGCGAAGGGTCCCGGTAGATCCCGCTGGCAAATCTTTTGCCAACTGAGTGCCTTCGGGATCTAACGCAGCACCCTCGGACCTGAGAAGCCTTCGGGGCAACGCGACGGAAGCCTGGGCTTTGAGCATTCGGTACCCACCGACGCCGTGGGTGCTTGGAGCCCGGGCCGGAAACCGCCATCGGGGACCGACTTTGGGGGACGGGTTCACGGATCGTGAAGCTCGGAGGCGTCAGGTTGATAAGTTTCTGACGGCCGACGTACCCTCCCAGCCCGGGGTCGAGGGGCGCTCGGTTGGGCATTGCTCCCCAAATGTACTTCCCCGGAGCGGCACCTAAGACGCGTGCCTGAATAGCTCCACCAGGGAAGTGTGGCGCTAGGCGGCTGGCTGGTGCAACTCAGAAAGGGGGGGCAGAGGCCTCATTATTTGGGAAGATCAAGTTCAGGTACTTGCGCCATCCCCGCCGTCTGGAGCTATTTAGCGCCGTATTTTGCTGGGACCGGGGACCCGGCCGGGGGATTTCAATGTCGCGGCGCCGGACGGCGTTGTAAAGACCGGGTGAACTTTGCCGGCCACGGGAGTGGGCATACCGGAGGAACTTAAATAGCTCCACAACGCAAGTGTAGGGCTAGGCAGCTTGCTAGCATAAGCCGTAAAGAAAGCCCAACCTTTTTACTTGGCGAGATCAAGTTCAGGTACTTGCGCTATCTCTCCCGTGTGAAGCTATTTAAGACCCGCTATCGACGCTGGCCTAAATGCGAGGCTGTAGCTCAGCAGGTAGAGCAACGGACTTTTAATCCGTAGGTCTCGGGTTCGAATCCCGACAGCCTCACCTTCCCAAGCCCCCAAAAATCCCCGTAAGTCCTTGGTTTTCCTAGTACTTCTGACGATTTTCCGGAATCCCACATAAAGAAAGTAACAATGTCGCAAAATGCAACATTGTGCCAATTTGTGCCAGAAAGTAGTGCAACCATAAGTGCAACCAAAAACCAAGCGTCAACAAAAGGGCAGGGAAGAAAAGCCTGGCCAAAGGGGGAGTTATTTTTGTTCTTGGCTTCTGGCCTCGGCCTTTTCTCCAGTTAGCCGCAGGAAAGCAACGGCGGCACCGAGGTCGGTTATGCCCAACCGCGTATAGGTTTTAGCCGTGAGCTTGGGGTCAGAATGCCGGAGAAGAGCCTGCGCCGTTTGGAGGTTCACCCCTGCCCGGGCTAGTGCGGTCGCGTAAGTTGCCCGCAAGGCGTGAAAATCCAGCCGGCCGGCAGGGGTTACCGGACTAATTCCAGCCGCGTTCAGGTCAATTTGCAACATCCTTGCGGCTTTTTGCGGCCATGATCCAGGCCAGAGTCGAGCCGAGGGAAGGGGAATTGTCGGCCGGTTAGCTAGCCAGCGCCGAAGGTACTCGGCTGCCTGAAGGGGTAGCGGAAGTACGTCTTCGCGCCGGTTTTTCGCGTACGCTGCCCGGACGCGCACAGTAGGCGGAGCAGTTTCCAGGGATAAGTCGCTTAGAGTTAAAGCCGCGAGTTCCTTGGCTCTTAGGCCCGTAGCGCTAGCTAAAATGTAAAGCGCTGCCCGGTCGGGGCCGCTAAGCCCCCGGAAGGACTTCTGGCTTGCCTCCGCAGTTTCAATCAGCCGCCCGAGCTCTGCTTCCGAAAACGCCCGACGGATAACCTTTCTATCGACTTCTGAATTCCAGCGGCTAAGTCCGGCAAGTGGGTCGTCAGGGAGCCTGCCTTGTCGCCACAGCCAGCGGGAAAACATCTTGCAAGC
>JANXBW010000008.1:52960-163308 GCA_025060325.1 Thermoguttaceae bacterium | reverse complement strand
GCATATTGTGCTAGCTGCCATTGGGTGCCACTAGATGCAGGACTATACCCCCTCAGGTGGAGACGAGCGGACTCGAACCGCCAACCCCCGGCTTGCAAAGCCGGTGCTCTCCCATTGAGCTACGTCCCCAACGAACTAGAAACCTCAAAAGCTCGGTTCATGTATTTTGAACTGCCAAGCCCGCAAACGCGGCTCGCGAAAGTTTTACTCTAATCCGATCCTTACGCAGTCTTTCGCAAAGTGGCACCGAAATTCCGAAGCCCAGGCGTAATACCCCTGCCAACGCCACGCCGGCCGTTCGGTACAATCTCACTTGTCTCCCCGGCGTTCGCAAGGACACACAGAAAAACGCTGACTTCGCCCATCAACCCGGAGAGAGCGGTCGCTTTCATACTCCGGGCAATCGCTCAAACAGCCCCAGCTGTCCCCGAGTGCCCGGCGCCGGCAGGACCAGTCGTTCGCGCAATCTTAGGAAGAAAAAATATTGAATGGTTCAAGTTGGACCTCTGCGGCCCTACAACAGGGACACGCCGAAACGCACGAGTCCTACTTTTTCCCAAGGCCAAGCGGATGCTTACGGGAGCCCTTTTCCAAAACTGAGAGGCCCCGGCCAGACCGTCGAGGCACCTTGCCCGTTAGCTGGGAAACCTCCGTATGACATCTATCGGACCAAAGCCTCCGTCGGGTCAGGCCGCAGACTGGATTTGGCTTCCGGCCCTACCCGTCCCGGCCGAAGTTGCCAATCTTGGTCTGGAAAATGTCGCCGACCGGAACGCGGAAGGCCAAGACTGCCAAACCCAGCAAGTTCACCAGTTTGACCGCAGTCGTGAAGTCAGCTTTGGTCACGGGCTCTGATGGCCAATTCGGGTTAAATAATACCGGCAGAGCCGCACTTCCATCAAGGAGACCCCGGTGCCTGGCGCCCCTAGGTTAACTCCTCTTTGAACCGGCCTGCGGCTCATCGCAACCTCCAGAGAAAATGCCCGCGGGAGATGAGGCGACCCACGCCTGACACCGAGTGAGAAGGCCTCCTTAATGCTGGGGCGAGGAAACGAAAGAAAGCTGGACTCCGCCAGGGGTGGAGATGGGGCAAGAGAAGATCAACCTAGCCTGCGGTAAAGCTGCTACTGTGTGAGCTTACCGTCCGGGGGCATGCTGACTGCGGATCGGCGGGCGGTCTTCGGAGGCCAATTCGCCGCGCAAACAGCCTGAGTGTTTTGCCGCGGTCGGTAGGACTTGCATTGTAAATTCCGGCCGCCGGCGGATGAGCTCTGGTCTTTGGAATCCTCAACGCGATTCGCATTGTCAATTCATCCTCTCGGGAAATCGGCACCGCAAGTGCAGTGGTCAATGCACGTCGTGCCTTTGGCTTCCCTGCCGCAGCAAGTAGCCTCGGGCGTGGCTTGACCGCCCGTAGACCCCTGGGGATTCCATGGGGTAGTTCCTGGGGGTTCATTTTGCAACCGCCTAAGGAGCTTTCCCTGGCGAAGGCGGTGTCCGCGTTTTTCCGGCGGTGGCAACGGCACCGGGTGTCGAGAGAGGATGCATGAAGCGCTTCGGACGATGGTGCGCGAACTAGTAGGTGAAGGATCGCAGCCGCGCGCGGTCGTTATTAATAGTGAGTCGATCAAGATTAAAGACGTCGGGGTAGAAAGGGCTTCGATCGCCTCCAAGAGGGTGAACAGATCTTACCTGTGCGAAGGGATGCTCCTGCCCCACCGCTCATATTGGCTCAATCTCCGTCCGAGCCAGCGGAAAATCCTCCAGGCACAGACGGGCGAACTTGGAGCAAACGGCCCGCGCTAATCCGTGCCCGCGTGAGCGCTTCCGAGATGTTGACGGGGCGTGACGGCGTTTTGGGTAACGCGCTTCGCCGGATGTTGATCGCTTCTAACCCTTTACTGCTTCCCACAGTTTGGTGACCATTACGGCGATTCGACGATCCGGACACAGGTAACTCATCCGGGGGCAAACCTTTGGCTAACCGCCGGCCGTTGTAGCCCACACGGCGCGCAATCTGCATAGAGGGCGCTTGCATTGAGTCCTAATGTACATCGTCTCGTGGCTTTCGAGCTGGTTGCCTCATTCTGGAGCTCTATGCCGTGATTTTGCGGTTGATTTCGTGAACACGAAACTGCATCTTGTGATCTTGGGCCTCATCCAGGGAGGACGGATGCGTCTCGTCGGTTCCGACCTTGTTTCGTGTATAGTACACCCAGTGTTGGGCTTCATCTCGGCATTCTGGAGGTTACCGTTTGGTTTTGGACCTCATTTGGTGGGTTTAGACCTCATCTTTTGGTTTCGCCCCTGATTGGGGGCCGTTGGAACTCGCCCCGGTTTTGCACCGCAACGGCAGGGAAGACACAATGTCATAAGCAGCACGGGGGATTTGATCGTAAGAATGACATGGCGACTTTCGGCCGGCGATCATCGCCGGTGGCGACCTGGCAGCTTGGAGGCGGAATTTGTCAGGGGGCGGGCCACCCGAAGCCGCTCCCGTTTGTTAGCGGTGTCCTCCAAGGGGCGTAAACACCAGGGGTGTGGGCATGACGTCGGTGAATGCTAGCTCTCAGGCGGTTTCTTCTTATCCTCAGGTGGTGCCGGGGGCAATTCTGGAAGGTGAGCTTTGGCCGGAGCGTGTCCGGGTGCTCAGCGTCGAACGCATAGGCGATTGCCTTCGTATTCAAGTGGTCGGCGTGGACAGTGGTACCTATCGCGATGTGATCCTGTCGCCGGAGCAGCTAACGTGCGTGTCGGCGGTGCCTGTGTCTCGGCGGACGTTTACCGGCAATGGGGAGGCGTTTTTCCTCGGCCTGGAGGCTCATCGGGTCGAGGCCGCTCATCGGTTTGACCCGTTGCTTGCGGTCAGCGTCTGCCAGGTGGATCCCCTGCCTCACCAGATCGATGCTGTTTACTATCACATCTTGCGGCGGCCGCGGATTCGCTTCCTTTTGGCCGATGACCCCGGGGCGGGCAAAACGATAATGGCCGGGCTGTTGCTCAAAGAATTGAAGTATCGCGGACTTGTCCACAGGACGCTCGTGGTAGTGCCGGGGCACCTTCGTGACCAATGGCGGCGGGAAATGAAGGAGCGATTCGGCGAACACTTCGAGCTTGTCGACCGCGATCGCATGCGGGCCAGTTGGGGCCGCAATGTCTGGCAGGAAATTCCCCAGATTCTCACTTCCATGGAGTTTGCCAAGCAGGGGGATGTCCTGGCGGCCATTAGAGACAGCACCTGGGACCTCATCATTGTTGACGAAGCCCACAAGATGGCTGCCTACCGCTATGGTGAGAAGACCAGCAAAACGGAGCGATACAAACTGGGCGAGGTCTTATCGCGAAGTAGTCGCTTTTTCCTTTTGCTCACAGCCACCCCGCACCGCGGCGATCCGGAGAATTTTCGGCTTTTTCTGGATCTGCTTGAGCCGGGGATGTTTGCCGACGCGCACATGCTGGAACAGTCGCTCACCCGCGGGGAAAACCCGCTTTCCCGCGCCGGTTGAAGGAGGATCTCCGCGATTTTGAGGGTCGGCCACTTTTTCCCCGCCGATTTGTGGACACGCTCACTTTCCGCCTCAGCGAGGCGGAAAAACAGCTCTACGACGCTGTGACCGACTATGTGCAGCGGTATTACAATCGGGCCATTGCTGCCGAAAAACGCAATGTTGCTTTTGCCCTTTTGGTCACCCAGCGGCGCTTGGCCTCAAGTGTGAGGGCAGCCCGCACGACATTGGAGCGCGGCAAGGAACGGTTGCACAAACTGCTTCAGGAGGGCCTCGGCCGATCAGGCATTCACGATCTGGACGAAGATCTGCTGGAAGATTTGCCAGATCGCGACCGGGAGAATTTGGAAAATCAGGCGGCGGAAACACTGACCGCGGCCGAAACTCAGCAAGAACTCATGGAGGAAATCGAGTCGCTTACCGAGCTTATCCGCCTTGCCCGGATAGCCGAGCGGCAGGAGGTGGAGGAGGGGTCCCAATGGAGACAAAGCTTCAGGAACTTCGGCAGGTGCTGGCGACGGAACCCATTCGGGACAAGGGGTAGAGAATGCCCATCTTTACCGAATCGCGCGAAACACTCCATTATCTGGCGGAAAAACTCCGATCCTGGGGTTATTCTGTCACAGTCCTTCATGGGGGGCAGGATCTTGATCAACGTATCGCGGCCGAACGCGAATTCCGGGAAGCCACCCAGGTCATGCTCTCCACCGAGGCTGGCGGTGAAGGTATCAACCTGCAGTTTTGTTCGCTGATGGTCAACTATGACATTCCCTGGAACCCCAACCGGCTGGAACAAAGGATGGGGCGCACCCACCGTTATGGCCAGCAGAAGGACGTCCACATATACAACTTGGTGGCTGTTGACACCCGCGAAGGGGAAGTGCTTTACCGACTGCTTGAAAAGCTCAAAGAGGTTCGCCAAGCCCTGGGAGTGACCGGGTCTTTGATGTCATCGGCGAAATCGTCCAAGAGCGGGCTCTCAAAGACCTTATCGTCGACGCGATTGCCCATCGGCGAAGCCTAGAGGAAATCCTCTCTTCCTTGGAACGGATCATCGACGAGGAAGCCATCCAAAAGGTTCGTCAACTGACGGCGGAAGCATTGGCCACCAGGCATGTCGACTTGCAGCGGATCCTCGGCGAATCCCGTCGTGCCCGGGAAAATCGGCTGGTGCCGGAATATATCGAAGAGTTCTTTTGCCGGGCTTGCAAGTTTCTGAACATACCTTTGGAAAGGCGGCAAGACGGACTGTGGCGTCTGCCCAACGTGCCGGCGCCTTTGCGCCAGGTGTCGGTGGAATTTAAGAACCGCTACGGTGAACCGGCCAGCCAATATAAAGCTTTCGGGTTTGATAAACAAAAAAGCCGGGCTCGGGGCGGAGAATTTGTCGCGCCGGGCCATCCTCTCCTGGGGGCCCTCATCGATCACATCATCGCGCAAACAAAGAGCCACTTAGAGGAAGGCGCTTTATTCGAAGACCCGGACCGCCAACTGGACGGCTGGCTGTGGTTTTTGGTGGGTGAACTTCGCGACGGCAATAACGAACTTGCCTGCCGCCGAATCTTTGCCGTTTATCAGCCGGCCGAGGGGGTCCCTTGCGGGAGATGCCTAGTTAGGTCTTCTGGGATTTAAGACCGCTAGCCAATGCCACTCCACTGGGCTAGTCGCCGAGCGAGCAACAAGTCATCCACTTTGTGGTGCAGACGCTTCTTGAACGCTACCGACAGGAAATACTCAAGGAACGTCTCCGCGACAAGGAACTTAAAGAGCGATACGGACTCCATTCGCTTACGGGAATGATCTACGAAGCGGACGCCCGGCTCCTCGAATACGCCCGCGGCGAGCAGCATTGCGGAAGCGATGTAGATATTCTGGTCGAGTTTGACAATGTTCCGGGGCTGATCGAGTTTGCTCAACTTCAAGATTATCTGTCTGACCTACTTGGGGTGAAGGTTGATCTGGTTCGGAAAGAGTCGATTTGCGAGGAGTTACGTGAACGAATAATCGACGAGGTGATCATGTTGTGACACGCGACTGCAGGTTATTCTTGAAGGACATTTTGGAAGCAATTTACCTGATAAAGAATATGTCGGCGAGACAATCTTCGAACAAATCGTGGAACATCGCATGCTAGTGGACGCTGTCACGAGTGAGGCGGTGCGGATTGGAGAAGCAGTCAAGAACATTCCCGATTCCATTCCGGAACGCTATCCGGATGTACCTCGGAGCGGTATGGCAAAACTCCGCGACGTGCTTGTTCACTAATACTGGCGGATCGATTATGCTGTGCTGTGGAAAATAATCAACGAGGAACTCCCGACGGTCAAACTCCAAATCCTGGAAATTGACGCTAGGGAGTCACAAGATGATTAGAGTTCTGAGTGGAAGCGCAACGCGGCTCCCTTGGCCAGATAATTATTTCGACGCCGTCATCACCGATCCCCCATATTACGATAATGTGCCGTACTCGGATCTTTCGGATTTCTTCTACGTATGGCTTAAACGGACGGTAGGGCATTTATACCCAGAGCTTTTCTCTACGCCGCTTACTCCAAAGGGCGAAGAGATGGTTGCCGACGCCTCCGGTGCCGGTGGGATGGTGGAAGCCAAGAAACGTTTCGAATCCATGCTCACTCAGGCGTTTGGAGAGATCCGTCGGGTCCTTAAGCCAGAGGGCATCGCAGTCATCGTCTTCGCGCACAAAACCACGGAGGCGTGGGAAAGTGTCATTCGGGCGCTACTTGAAGCTGGGTTTTACATGACTGCGTCCTGGCCTATTCACACAGAAATGACTACACGGCTCAGGGCGCGGCAGCCGGCGGCCTTGGCCTCCAGTATCTACATGGTCTGCCGGAAGCGAGTGGGGAGCGAAGTCGGCGATTACACTCAGATCCGCAAGGAGATCGCTAATCGGATCCGGGAAAAACTGGCCCAATTTTGGGAGGAGGGGATCCGCGGAGCAGACTTCTTTATGAGCGCCATCGGGCCGGCTGTCGAGGTCTTTGGCAGGTATCAAACCGTGGAGAAGCTCTCCGGCGAAGAGGTCACCGTGCCGGAGCTACTGGAAGACGTTCGCCGCGAGGTAGCGCGGTTTGCTTTGGAGCGAATCCTCCAGCAGAGCGAAATCGGGGGCATTGACTCCCCAAGCCGACTTTACCTTTTGTGGCGGTGGACCTTCGGCCAGGCCTGGGTGCCTTTTGACGAAGCCCGCAAGCTGGCCGTGAGCGTCGGGGTCGAACTTACTGCCTTTTGGGGCGAGGGTGGTATAGTTAAAAAGGATAAAGAATTTGTGCAGATGCTCGCCCCGCAGGATCGGGCAAAAGATCCGCGGTTTCAGAAGCAGCAAAATTTTACCACGATGGTGGACGCCCTCCATCGGGGGGTGATCCTGCGGGAAAAAGGGCATCTAGCGGAGCTAAAGGAGCATCTGGAGTCGACGTACGGGGGCAATTCGCAGTTTTGGCATTTTGCCCAGGCCGTCGCTGAGGTGTTGCCGGAAGGCAGTAAGGAAAAGCAGCAGCTTGAGGGGTTGCTCTACTCGTCTCGTTCCTTAGGGGCGGACAAGCAGGGTCGACTCTTTTAAGAAGGGGTCCCTCCCATGAAGCCTTGGTTTGATGTCGTCACCCCGCATGTTGACATCCAAAAGGGGCACTTGGATCAAGCAGTTTTTGCAGCGGACCTTTCCGACGTGGTGGCCGACCGCGGCCCTGTTGAGTATCGAGACGCGTTGACCTTCTTCCGAAAGACATTTCCCACCGCGGGTCTTGTGCATCTTGCCGCGGGAGTACTTTCCCGCTTGGCCGGCCGAGGGACCGGGGAACCGGTTATCCAAATTAAAACCCCCTTTGGCGGCGGAAAGACGCATAGCCTCATTGCCCTTTATCACCTGATTCGCTCCGGCGAAGAACATCAGGGAAGCGATTTTGTTAGCGAGGTGCTCCGACACGCCGGGCTGACGGCCATTCCAAAAGGGGAACTGGTTGTTTTTGTCGGGACAGCGGCCGATCCCTTGGGTGGCCGGACGTTGTGGGGCGAACTTGCCTGGCAGCTGGGCAACTACTCCTTGCTAGAATACCATGATCGGAGGCGCTGCAGCCCGGGCAAAGACCTCCTTCATCAACTTATCGGGGATAAGCCGGTTCTCATCCTGATGGACGAAATTGTTGAATTTGCCGTCAGGGCCAAGGACTATCGCGACCAATTGATGGCCTTTTTCCAAGAACTAACCGAGACAGTAAAAGTTGCCCCGCGAGCCGTCCTGGTAGCCACCCTTCCATCAAGCGCTCCTTACGGCGATGAAGGCGAGCGCGTGCTTCGTCAACTGGAGCAAATCTTTGGCCGGGTGGAAACGATAAAAAACCCCGTGGAAGGGGACGAAATGCTGGAAGTGATCCGCCGTCGGCTCTTCGAGCCGCCCCACGATCCGCAGGAGATTGTAAACACCGCCCAAGCGTTTTTCGAGTTTTACAACAGGTTGGAGAAAGACGTGCCGGCTGAATTTCGTCAACCGGCCTATCGCGAGCGGATTAAAAAGGCATATCCCTTCCATCCGGCGGTAATCGACATTTTGTTCACAAGGTGGAGCACTTACGCCAGCTTTCAGCGGACACGGGGGGTCCTTCGGCTCTTGGCCCTAGTGGTCAAAGAGCTGTACGACCAAAGAGCACCCTGGCCGCTCATCCTGCCGGGGCACATCAATTTGGGGAACCCGGCCATTCGGGCGGAGTTCCTTCGGGTCATTGGGCGGGAATACGAGGGGATTATCGCCGCAGACCTCGCCGGCCCCAAAGCCAAGGCCCCTCAAGAGGACGAAGCGATCGGCTCGGAGTATCGAATTTACCGGCTGGCCACCACGGTTGCTCAAGCGATCTTCTTCTATTCCTTTAGTGCCGGGGATGTCCGGGGGATCGATCTTAAAGAATTGCGTGTGGCGACCTTGCTGCCCCAGATCCCCGTGTCTTTGGTGGGCGATACGCTTAAGCGGCTGGAAAACCTCCTGTGGTATTTGAACGAAGATAACAATCGGTTTTACTTCTCTACCGAGCCGAACCTCATCCGCATATTACAGGAAAAAGAAGAGCAGGTCACCGAAGACCAACTTGTTAACCAAGTGCGGAAAAACCTAGAGGAACTCGTCGGAAACGAACTGAAGGTATTCCTCTGGCCAATAAGCTCGCAGGATGTCCCGGATCTGCCCCAGCTAAAGCTTGCCATTCTGGAGATTGATTATCCTCGGCAGGCACCGCACACCTTGCCTTTTGTCAAGGAGTTACTTAACAAGTGCGGCCAAACATTTCGGACTTATCGTAATGCGCTTTTGGTGCTAGTGCCAAGTCAGACTGAGCTTGAGCCCCTCCGTAACCACGCAAGGCGACTTCTGGCATGTATTGCCGTGGAAAACGACAAACAAATCATGAAGTCGCTTTCCGAGAAAAACAGAGAAAAACTAAAGGAGGAAAAGAAAAAAGCGGCTGACGGATTGAGGACCCAGCTTATCAGCGCTTACCGTTACCTGGAGCGGGCAGCAACGGATGAGACCGAGGAGATTGACCTTGGCCTTCCCGACCAGCGGCATTTTAAGTCGCTTTGCTCCGTGGTGATCAAGGCCTTGGAGGAGCGCGGACTACTGGCCAAGAAGCTCACCGTTAAGAGGATCTTGAGGACTTTTCAGCAGGAGGAGCAGGAAAAGCCATTTCGGGAAGTTTATGAAAGCTTCCTCCGCTACCCGGATCAGCCGATACTGCCCAACCAAGAGGTCCTGTGGGACGCGGTAGTAAGCGGCGTTCAGCGGGGCGAGCTAGGCCTCCAGGTCGGTAGTCGTGTTTATTTTCAGACCCCATTGCCGCAGGACCAAATCGATCGTGAGGAGGCAATTATCCTCCGGCCCGAAGTGGCCACCAAGCACAAAGAGTCCGGAGAGCCAGCGACTGTGCTCCCGGCTGGACAAGCACGCACTAGTACCGAAAACCCCTCGGAAGCTCGCCACGAGGGCAAACAGACGACGACAGTTGTTCACCAGCGAGCCTACAAGCGGTATGTTGTTGAAGCCCAGGTTCCGCCGGAAAAGCTTTCTGATTTTTATTGCGGTGTGATCTTGCCGCTTCATAGAGCTCGTTCAAGCATCCGGCTTACCGTCGCGGTGGAAGCCCATGCGGAAGAGGGAATCCCGCAGCAGACACTGGACATGCAGGTCCGCGAGACCCTGCGCCAAATTGCCGCCCAGATTACTCGCGAGGAAGCACAATAGAAAAGCGCTTACCCATAAGTCAACACCTGGGAACTTTGGGGCAGGCTAAATAACTGCACTCGGCAAGGATAGCGCAAGCAGCTAAACCTGATCTCGACAAATAAAAAGGCTCGATCCCCTCTATGAGTTCTATTAGCAAGCCGCGTGGCGCTACACTGCTGTTGTGGAGCTATTTAGAAAATCGGCTTCTCTGGTTGAAAAAGCGGGCTTTCTAAAAGGGCTTTCTCTTCGTCAACGGCCGGGCCATCCATAAAATCGAGTGCGATCTTCCTGGGGATACTGCCGCGGGGAGATGCCCATTAAGCGGCGAAAGGCCCCGCCCGTATGGCCGCCTAAACCAAAGCCCGCCCGACGTGCCACCTGCTCACTCGGCAAAGTTATCTCTGCCAATAGGCGCATCGCCTCCCGCATCCGAATTCGCGCCAAAAACTCGTGGGGCTTTTCCGAGCCGACGATGTCCGCCCCGAAGGAATCGCCTATAGTCTACCTGGCGATCGAAAAGGGGACATTTAGCGCTCCTGCCCACGACGGGCCCGGCCGCGGCCGATATTCCGTGGTGCTGGCGGGATGGGATCCAGAACGGGAATATGTTGACGACGACGGGGTGACTCACTCCGTGCCGCTTTTTGAGGACTACCGCTTCGAAGTGGACTTCCCAGTGCCCAACCACATTTTGGAAGTTACCGTCCCGGAATCCCAAGCGAAAGCACGGACGCGCAAATAAGAAGGCCGCGTCCGTCCCACCGTTTGCACGAGCAAAACATCCGCTGGAGGTCCTGGCGGCCGTCGCAAAGCTTCTTGCCCGCACAAGCTTGTCGCATTACCGTCCTGCTGGCCAAATTCGGCTCGAACTGTTGCCGGCCGAAGTTCAATCCGGGAAAATCACCGTCGACCAATTTCCACTCCATGGCCAAATACTTAGAAAGGCCACTACGCGGTTTAAGGCCGCGTGAGAAAGGGCGAAGGCATGTCCGCCGATAACTCTGCTTCTGGTCGCCTTTGTATACAAAAGATGATGCGGCAGTTTAGAAGATTCGTATTGGCCTTGATTTTGGCGAGCTTTGTTTACCCCCGGCTCAACCAGCCGGCCTTACTTGCCCAAGACAAACCGCTGGGAGAGCTACCACTTGTCCGCTTCCGGCCGCCGTGGTCGTCGCCATACCGGGTTGACCCGATTTACCGGTTTCATTTCGTCAACGAGGAGGGGCAGCGGCTGTTTGTTCTCAATAAAACGGCTTGGCTTTACTTTGCCTGCAACGATCCCAAAGGAGTTCTTGATCGGGCCAGCTCACTTGGCGTAAACGTGATTAGGGTTGCCGTAGAGGGGCGGCTCTATTACGAGGTGTTAGGTATCGACCTTTGGCCGTGGGAAGGAACAAGGGAGCACCCCAAGTGGGACGGCTTCAATGAGGAATATTGGAAGCGCGTTGAAGAGCGAGTCCGCTTGGCCGGGGAGCACGGCATCGGTGTTAATCTTGTGCTCTATACAACACTTCGACCGACGGAAAAAGAGGTGGAACTTCATCGGCCTTATTGGCGGGAAATAATCCGCCGGCTGGGCAAATTTGCAAACATTTTCTGCTGGGAGATTGCCAACGAATATATCGCCAACGAGGCATTCCAGGACGCAGCTGGAGAGTTTTTCAAAGCAAATGATCCTTACCGGCGACCGGTGTGTACATCCACAGGAACAACCGATGATGCCGTTTGGCCATTTAAGCCCTGGATGGATGTGGCGATAAACCATTCCTGCACGTCTTCCACTCCCGAGCACGACCTTGGCGACTGGTACTTGGCCGTGGCCCGGAATGCTCGCTCCTACGGAAAGCCTGCGTTTTGCAACGAAAGTGGCCGAGAAAAGCGCCATCGAAATGATGACGCTGTTCACCGGCGAAAGCAGGCTTGGCTATGGTGTACAGCGGGATGCTTCTGGACGTGGCACAGTTGGGACGGCTGCGAGGGTATCAACGATCTGAACTACCGTGCCCCCGGCGAGGAATTCCTGCGGCCACTTGCCGATTTTTATCGGGGGCTTCCTTTCTGGCGGTTAAGTCCGAACTTCACAGCATTCGTTGTTGACGGGAGCCAAATCGTAAGCGCTACACTGGCCACCCCTGAGCGAGCTCTTGTGGTAGGCTATCTCTGCAGCAAGCAAACAGGGCAGGAAGTGAACGGTCTAAAAGCCCGGGTGAGGCTGCCCGCCGGCCAGTACGAAATCCAGCTCCTTCGACCTGCTGATTGCAGACAGATCGCAGGCCGAACTTTGGTCTCGAAAGCGCTTGCCAATACGCAGCAGGTTGATCTGCCGGCTTTTCGCGACGATCTTCTCGTGGTTATCCGTGCCCAACCCGGTAAGTAAATAGCGTCACTTTGGCGAGAACATGCTACCGATACGGCGGTCGAAACCCGGGTAAGGAACCACTCGCTTAACACCGCGGAAAGATCGGTAGCTAACCCCTCAAGGAACATCCTTCCGGTCGTTTCGAAGTCTGCTTCCTGGTTAACAGCGCACGAAAGTGCGGAGGGCAGCGTTCAGCGGATTCCGAATGACCCGGGGGTCAACACCGGCTCACCCCCAAACAAGAGCTCATCCACAAAACCATGCAAAGACCTCTGACACTAAAAACCGTCGCCCAACTTCTGAGTCTTACGGAGCGGTTCCGCGTGCCTCCCCAGCGGCGGGCACAACCCTCAGGGTGGCATTCCGGATCCCCTTGGGCCGAAACAGTCGTTAGCTACCGTTCCGCCCGCTCGGGGAGATAGCAGAAACTCGCTACGATCGGGACCACGGTAAAGCAGCCACCTCCCCTGTCCCCCTAAAGTAGGGATACATCCTGGCCCGAGCGGGTGCCCGCGGCCATGAAGCCTCGTTTCGCACCCATAGGGGAGCTAGAAAAATCCGGAAGGCGTAAGGGTTTGCCCGCGGAGAACCTGCCCGTCCGAACCCTGCTTTCTGTTTACGATATTCGTGCGGTCTAGCCCAGATTCAGGTTCCCGCATTCTCCGTAAGAATACCGATCAGTTCCAACGGAAAAGTGAGGGCAGAGACTGCTGTGGTATCGGATCGCCCTAGCAGCCCCCCCAACTGATTGGTACACTCTGTCCGAGCGGACCTTGACGGATTGGGCGGGCCGAACGCTCAGCCAGGCCGGAGAAATTTGCCGAAAGACCGTGCTACGCCGGTCGGTCGCATTTGATCCGAACCCGCTTCCAAACCCGGCTATTCCGGCTACGACGGAATTTGGTGCCGTGCGGCGGCCAGCGCTAGGGGCTTTATGCGGTTACCCTGGCACACAGAGATGTTTTAGGCGCCAGGACGAATCTTGGTAACCAAAGAGGATTTAACGCCTAGGGAAAATGTAAGAGATAAGTAATCTAGGAAAAATAGGCTTTACCACCGAAGCATTGCGCAAGCGAGAAAGCATAAGAACCAGCGGAAGTCCGCCTCAGCGGATCCGACTGGCTCCTTACCGCTTTGAACGGGCAAGAAGGTTCAACCGGCTGAAGTTTGGCCGGTGACCGTAAGGGGAAAAGCAATGCCCAAATTCGGGAATCCCAGCGATTTCGGCAAACCGCGTCTGGCGAACGGTGCCCATGTAAGCGTGTGTTCAGATTTCCGCTAGTGCCAGGTGCATCGAGGAAGGGCACACAGCGAATTTCCCCGCAGCAAGAGTAACGTAGTAGCGGCCGGAAGTTGGGCCAGGCCATTGGTTAGTTCGCAATTTCCGCGGGAGAAACCCGACCTGGATGGTCGCAGCAGTGGCCGTCGGGCTGCCTTAAATCTCGGTCCTCGGCCTGCCATTTCGGGCCGATGGTTCAACGGATTGAGGAATGCTTAGTCCACTAGGAGACGAAACCGGTGCGAAGAGTTGTTGTCACAGCAAGCCTCGTTTTGCTTCTTGCTTCTCCAGCAACTGCCCAAGTCGAAAAATCAGCCGAACAACTTTTTCCTCGCGAGACAGTAGCCTTTTTGGCCATCCCCAACGTCAACGACCTGGAAACACGATGGAATCGGACAGAGTTAGGGAAACTGTTTGCCGATCCGGCTCTTAAGCCCTTTCGGGAAGAAATTCAGCGGCAATGGGAGTCGCGGCGTGGAGGCCTTACCAGCCGGTTCGGACTGAGCCCCGGCGAGCTTCGATCGATCCTCTCCGGCGAGTTGGCCGTGGGAACGATGGCCTGGGGAGCAGAGCAGGTCGGTACCGTACTGGTCTGCGACGTAGGAACCCGGCTGAAAGAGGCACAGGCCCTGCTGGCTAAGGTGGCCGACGGTTTCCGCAAAGACGGGGCCAAGGAAAGCACAATGACTTTGGCGGGGCAGAAAGTTACTGTGTTTACTTTTCCTGCCGAAGCTAAGAAGCCGCCTCGCCGGCCCGCTATGTGGATAATTGTGGGAAAGCGTCTCCTAGTGGGCGACGACAACCGTTCGCTTGAAGCGGTGCTAACTGCCATAGGGCAATCTCAGCCGGGGCTGGCTGAGGATCCGGCCTTTCAAGCGGTATTTTCCCGCTGTCTTGCCGACGCCGGATCCGCTCCCCAAATTCGCTGGTTTATTCGTCCACTTGAATATTTGGAAGCGATCCGAGCCTATACGCCGCCTGATCGTCGCCGGCGGGATAGCATTGTGGCTCGGCTCCGGGCTGCTGGATTCGGTTCGCTTCGCGCCATGGGCGGGGTGTGGCATGTGGGGGAGGGCGATTTTCAACTTATGCATCGCATGATGGTCTACGCCCCCAAGCCGCTGGAAAAATCCGCCAAGATTTTCAACCTGCCTAACACCCGCGAGCTTTTGCCGGCTGAGTGGCTCCCCCGGGACATCGCCGGCATTACATGCGTTTCCTGCAATATTCAGGAGGCCTTCGAACACGTCGGCCCGGTGTTCGATCAGTTTGTGGGCGAGGGCGAAGAGGGGGTCTGGGAAGACGTGCTCGACAGCCTGAAAAACGACCCGGAAGGACCGCAGATTGATCTTCGCTCCGAGCTTATTGCCCACTTGGGTCAACGGGCACTTATTATCACGTCTTATGAAGAACCAATCGGGCCCCAAAGCGAAAGGCTGCTTTTTGCGATTGAAGTCCGCAATCCGGAAAGGGTGGCGCAAGCCCTGCAAAAGACGTTAGAAAACGACAAAGAGATTGAGAAACGTCAATTCGGCGATCTTGTGATTTGGGAAACGGTCCGCAAAGACACGGAGCCAAAACGGTCAGTGCGACTAGAAATGCCGACCATTCCGGGCCGCGGTTCACAACCGGAAAGCGAAGAAACCGAACATGCCCCGCTTTTGCCCAACGCGGCGATCACCGTCGCAAAGGGCTACCTGCTGATTGCCTCGCATTATGAGTTCCTCGTACGACTCCTGCGCCCGGTCGAGCCACGCAACACTTTGGTCCGCAGTGTGGATTGGATGATTGTCGACGAGATGATTCGCTCGTTGGGTGGGTCGGAAGAATGTTTGCGAATCTTTTATCGATCTGATCAAATGTACAGACCCACCTACGAGCTCATCCGGCAGGGGAAAATGCCGGAAAGCGAATCGATCTTGGGTCGGTTCCTGAACACGCTTCTTGGCCCGGAAGAGGGAGGGGAAATTCGCAAACAAAAGATCGACGGGTCCAAGCTACCGGACTTCGAGGTCGTCCGCCGGCACCTTGGCTTGGTTGGGATCTTCGGCCGGGAGGAAGAAAACGGCTGGTTTATTAAGGGCTTTATGCTTTCACCGACAATCGCTCGCTAAATATGCCGGCGGCCAAGCCCGGGGACTCCGAACCCAGAAGCGCTTTTCGACCAGAAATTTGTCGGTCTCAGCCGATCTAAAGAGCCGCACGGTACTAAAAAAGCTCCCTGGCCCAGGTAGCCGGGGCCAGGGAGCTTCGCTGAGCGCCCGCCAAAACTTATGTCCAGTCCCCTAACTTTGGAAATAGCGAGGCACTTTGCCGCCTCATTGCAACTGCACAGCGCCGAGCCGCTGCGCAACACTGCCACAACTGCCGCTTGCGAGTGGCAGGGCACCAGCCTCCGCACACAGGCCTCGGAACGCCAAGCACATCGCCGCGTGAGAGGCTTTTGCTAGTAAGGCGCATCCTCAGATCTTTGCGGCGCCCCCGGCAAGTACCCCGAGCGTATTGAAGGCTGCGCGCAGTCAGCACCCTCCGGAAGCAAGCCGGGCTCTCGAGCCAAGCGCGCAGCCCCACCCACGTGGGTAACGGCTGGTTGGAGACTAGCAGATATTCCGCGGAGTGCGCCGGTTTTAGGAAATCGGCCGAACGTTTTCCGCCCGGGGTCCCTTCGGCCCATCTACCTCGTCATATTCGACCCGCTGGCCCACACGGAGCTGCTCGATGGTGGTTCCTTGGACGGCGGAATGGTGGAAAAATCGGTCGCCCTTTCCGCGATCTCCTGCGATGAAACCAAAACCCTTCTCCACAACCAACTTCTTGATCGTGCCCTGCGGCATAACACAACTCCCAACAACGCAGACTCAACGAACACACCCGGCTTTCCTCCTGCGGGCCTGGCCCCGACAGGTCTCAGGCGAAAAGCCACCGTCTCACCAGGGGCCGATCCTACCGTCCCGCACGCCGCACACGCCTCGAAAAGCACGCACGCTTTGAAGCCACGCGACCGCAGGCACGTCTGCGAAGGTTTGGTCTCCCGACTAGCTGCAGGAGATCACGGGGCAAGCCTTCGACTGCACGTTCGTCCCCCACAAAACGCTACCACAAATATACCATCGGCCAAAAGATTTGCAACCCCGAAAAAAATGATTGATTGAAGTTCCTGCTGCGCGGACTCCTCCAAATGACCAACGCAGACCAAGAGTTACCTGCATGCGAACGTCTGTCCACGACGATCAAAAGCCGCGACTTGCCATTCGTGGCGCGCAACTTGCTAACGGGTCGCTCCATTGGTTTCTTGGTCGCTGGCTCAAAAACGCGTGTTTGTGTAGGCTTCTTTCGGGCGATATAATAAGGGGTACGAATTGCAAACATCCGCGATGAAATATTGTTGTGGTTTGGAAGAATCCGGCAGATCTTTCCACCAGGCGGTTTTAATCTTCAACGGTAATGAGGTAACGGGTGCTATACGAGCGGTTGGTTCACCGGCCACCAGTTGAGGAGTTTTCCTTCCACGTCTTCGGCCGGCCACTACATCCTGAACTATTCGAAGTGGTGGCAGCCCGGGACGTGGAACGGGCAGGATATTTCGGCCGGGTGGCCATCACCACCGCAGGTCATTTTGTTACTTGGCGTTATGGTGATGTGACAATCACGGAAGTGGCGTGCCCCCTGGGCCAACCACTACCTCAAAGGGGTCGCCATGCGGCCTATCGGCTTCGCGGCTACCGCACGGAACATATCACCATTGGTCCATCTGTTCACTATCGATTCACCTTCCAAGTTGAGCCTATTCGTTTCGAGGTTTTGGAAGCGTTTCAGGAAGAGCTGTGGGCGGCAGGTGTTTATCAGGGGTTAATCTGCCAGTTTGATCAGCCGGGCAACGGGCGGTTGCCGGCCCTCAGTTATGCTAACGTTGTTAGCCGGAACCGTTCGATGCTCGTCCAGGTTTTCCATACATTCCCGGATGATTGGGTCATCGTCAAAGTCGAATCGCTCTTTCAAATTATGTTACCTGCTTACTCTCCTAGTCCGCGACCTCCTCGTTCTAAGCCGTAAAAGATTTGCGGCTGGAAAAGTTCGCTTTCATTCGCATAAAACTCCCAGGAGCTTGTCAGAAGTTCTCTCCAGAAATCAAAGCGTTATTTTGTCCACAGGCTGCAAGATAGCAGTGGAGAGTTGTTTTGGCTTTGTCCAACTTGCCCGCCCTAACGAGCGAAAGGGTTCGTTCCAGCAGCGATTCTTGTTCTGCCGTAAACGGTATCCCCGCCTGCGGCGGAAGAGGTTCCGGTATTAAAAGCTTGGAAATAGCTAGCCACAAGGCTGGCAATCCCTCCCCGGTGGTAGCACTGGTGACTAGCCCGACCGGTCGACCGCGTAGACGAATACCTCGTTCCTCTGCTGATATCAAGTCCGCCTTGTTGTGTACATAAAGGATCTTTGGTCGATCCGCAAAGCCTTCCGCAGTTGGTTGCGGTGAAATGAGTCCGCCAGGCCCCACCCAGGCTTGCGTTAAATCTTCAACCCACAATACCACGTCCGCCTCTGCCAGGGCATTTCTTGCAAGCTGCATAGCGGCCTGTTCAACTGGGTCGCCAGTCGGGCGGAAGCCAGCACTGTCGCCGAGGATCACCGGCCAGCCATCAATTGCCACATTCTTTTTAACCACATCCCGGGTCGTGCCAGGTAAATCGTGGACAATGACTCGCTGGTAGCCAACGAGGCTATTAAAAAGGGAGCTCTTACCTGCGTTGGTCGGGCCAGCCAAAAGAATAAACCAGGGGCGAAGCAGTCGTCGTCCCAAATTGCTTCGTCCACGAAGCAACTCCAGTTGACGCAAAGCCTCCTGGACTTGAGCTCTGTCCAGCATCGTGAGCACTTCGCCAAGTTCTCGGGCAAAGGCCCCACCAAGCTGGTCGGCTAAGATGGCAGCTACTCTGGCCGTGGGGGCGTGGGCCAAAGCTCGCAGACACTCCGCCTGCCAAGACGCGGGGCAAATAGCACCTATCCACTCGGACCACGTCACCTCGCGAGCACCATTTTCGACAAGTGCCCGCAGCAGGCGGGCTACCGCTGCCCAGCCCCCGTGACAATGGATGTGGATGAGACCAGCACTCAGTTGACAAACTACCACCTGCTCCGGTTGCCCATCGCCCCAGCGAAACTGGCAGGTACGGATGCGACTGACTGGTAAAGAAGCGATGGGTTTTCCGGATCGGCTAAAAAGCACGCGGCAAGCCACCGCCTCCGCTTGAGGACCAAAAAGGCCAACCGTGGCAACCGCGGCTCTACCAGGTGCCGTAAGCCGCGCGACGATCGTTTCCTTGGCTTGCTCCCGGATCAAGTCCGCCTGAACCATTCGTCCGCTTGAGCTTTTTTCTTCAAAGTCGTCGGCAAGCTCTTACAGAAAGCTCGGTGACGTCCGATCGGGAGAGCCTCCGCATTGTGGGCTTCCCGACAATTGCGCCAGTTTACCGGAGAGTGCGGCCTGCTTCCCAAGCGGCGGTCGACCTCACAAAGGTCAAAAGCTTATGGCCATGAGCCCATCAATGGGCTCACTTTGAACTTACGGGACGCTCCCCTGGTGCCCCCAATAACGATTATGGCTGAAAAGGATCGTAACAAGCCGGACAAGCGGCCGGCGGCTATTCGGCCAGTCGAAGGATTTCGGGCACCTTTTCTTCCCGCCCAATCGCCATGATGTGAACACCCTGACAGATCCCCGTGTCCCGAATAGCGCGGATAAGCTCCGCGGCAATCCGAATTCCTTCCGCAAGCCGTTTTTCCTTTGGTACCTCAGCCAACCGCTCGATCAGTCTCTCCGGCACATAAACGCCGGGTATTTTCTCGTTCAAAAACTGCCCCATCCGCGGGGAAACTAACAACACGATCCCCGCCAAAATCGTAACCCCATTTGGCTGGGCACGATCCAAAAAGCTTTTGAGTTGGTCTACATCGAAGATAGCTTGAGTTTGAAAGAACCGGGCGCCGGCGGCAATCTTCTTGCGGAATTTTAGAATTTGCGGCCCAAGGGGATCTGCTCCCGGGGTAACTACCGCACCGGGGAAAAAGTCGGTGGCCCCTTCCAAGGCATTGCCCGCCAAATCGCGGCCCTGGTTGAGGTTGGCCACCACCTGCAAAAGCTGCACGCTATCGAGGTCAAACACGGGCTTGGCCTGGGGGTGATCGCCAATTCGTACATGGTCCCCGGTCAGACAAAGGACATTGCGAATCCCTAAAACCCAGGCTGCCAGCAGATCGGATTGAAGGGCTAGTCGGTTGCGGTCGCGACAGGTCAGTTGGAGGATCGGCTCACCGCCCGCTTCAAGAATGAGTCGGCATATCGCCAATGAACTTACCTTCATCACCGCACTTTGATTGTCGGTGACATTGATCGCGTCAACAGAAGAGCCAATTTGGTGGACAATTTCCCGCAGCCGCGAGGTATCAGTTCCTTTTGGCGGACCCATCTCGGCAGTCACAATAAAGCTTTTTTGCCGACACACATCGCGGAAGGCGGGGGCCATCGCCTGCTTTCCTTCACGAAAAGGCAAGCCAGTTCCTAAGGAGCGGATTCCTCGGCCAAGCTTGTTCCATGGCGGGCGGGAGTGTCCACAACACTCCAATCTGCCGGCGGCCAGATGCGCCCGATAAGTTCAAGCCGACCCCACTTCTCTAACCGATTATATATGGCGGCCCAAGCGCAGGTTTTTTCAGCATTGACTTCGCACTTGCCGTGCTTTGTCCCCCCGCATGGCCCGTTGAGCAATCCCTTAGCGCAAAGCGTCTTCGGGCAAATACCCGCCGTCAAATGCAGGATGCACTGGCCACACGCTAGGCACCGCTGTCCCCAGGTACCTGGCCCTTCGTTTACACCTAAGAAGAGTGTATCAAGCGCCGGAAAAACCGGCCGATGGGCAAACTGCTCGGCAAGCAGCTGCACTCCGGCTCCGCAAGCCATGGACACAAGCGCTTGGTATCGATCGACCAAGGCGGCAAGAGGGCGCAGGAATTCCGGATCGCATTGCCGGGGCAGGGTGATTTCGTCAACTATTTGACAACGGCTGGCCAAGCGTGCCCGCATCCGCAGTTGACGAGCAAGGATTTCAACCTCCTTCTCCCCACCGGCCTGACAAACAGCCATACAGCTGCCACAGCCGACAACAAGGACTTGTGTGCAGTCCTGAACAACTGCCTCAATCTCAGCCAGTGGTTTCCGACGGGCAACAATCATGCAATAATCCTCGATCTCATCTGCCAAGGCCGATCCAAAGGGAGCAAGCTTCCCCGAAAGCTCATGAGTACCTCAGAGCTGACCGGCAACACATCCCCGCGTCCGTCGAGGGCTTTGGCAGGCGCCAAGCCTCCGAGCGAATTTGAGAACTAACAAGCCGCCTAATTGTCGCGCCATTGCCCGCAATTCGCCCTCCCCCCTTTCTCCCGTTCATCAACGAAAGTCTTCCCGCTGCATCCACGCGGAGCTAATGCAAAGCAGGTTTGTCTTACGCCCCTTTTTGTTGGTTAGCGCGATCGGTCTTTAACTTCCCCAAGTCCTGCGGCGGTATTGCTGGGGGCAAATCCTCCGGCAAGGCAAGCTTTTTGCCCAAGTCTCCGGCCGGTGTCGCCCTAAGTGGATTAGGTCCCAGGCTGCAAGCGCGCTTGGTCATTTCTCGAGCGCAGTCGGCAAACAAGCTTGCCGCTGAGGCTGGCACGTGGAAAAACTCAAGCCGCTCCGGCTCCAAACCGACTTCCCGAAGCAGGCGGCGACACCGGGCGACTTCTTTTTTGGCGTGGACGTTGCCTTCGCGAAAGTGGCAATCCCCCAAATTGCAGCCGGCCACAAAAACGGCATCGGCGCCGTGTTCAAAGGCGTCTAAAAGTAAACAGATATCGATCTTGCCCGTACACGGAACTTGCACGATGCGCACCTCGGCCGGATAACTTAGCCGCATTGCTCCCGCCAAATCGGCCGCCGTATAGGCGCAATAGGTACAGGCAAAGGCAACAACAACCGGCCGCCCGGCCAAACGATCGCTGCCGGATGCGCCTTCCCTTGCCGGAAAAGCTCGAGCTGCATTAGGGAATGATTCCCGCTCCGGTTCCGCCAAAGCTTTAAGCCTCTTTCATACTGCCTTTCCCGCCGACGAAATGGCCGGGTAACTTCCCGGGACTCCAATGCTCTCCACTAACGACCAGCAAACTGTCCCGTCTAATTTCGTCGACACGTTGCTCGCCAGGAGCGGCCCCTGGTGCAAGGGTTAGCCATCACCTCCTGTGGGCAGGTACGTTCAAACTTTACAACCAAGAAAGCACATTAGCCTGTTGACAATCTTCCCCTCTATTGTGCTTTCAAACAGTACAAGGAAGCAAGGCCTCCAACTTGGCCGCCAGCTGCTCATCGCGGAAGTGTTCGAGCTGGATCGCCTTCCGCGGACAATGGGCGGCACATACCCCACACCCATGGCAGGAAAGCGGGTCGATTTCCACAACACCACGAAGGCCGACTTTGGGCACCTCAAACGGGCAAAGCCGAACGCACGTAAGGCACGTAGCGCAGCGTAGCGGATCGACCTGCGCAGTGGCTGCCGCCCGTACCAAGACTCCCTGGCTAAGGAGTGCTCCCACGCGGCCGGCCACCGCAAGTGCTTGACGAATCGATTCTGTCACAAGTTTTGGCCCTTGGGCCAGTCCTGCAAGGAATATCCCTTCGCTCGCAAACTCCACCGGTCGCAGCTTGGCGTGGGCTTCCAAGAAAAAGCCATCGCTCCCAAGCGGGACTTTAAGCATCTGAGCAACCTGTGGGTTTGTCTCTCCCGGCTCCATACCCACCGAAAGTACTAGCAGGTCGGCCCCCACAGCTACTCGGCGGCCGAGACTTACCTCATCCACAACCACTTGAAGTCTGTCCCCTTCCCGAAGCTCAACCGGCCGACTATCGTCTTGTCGCAAAAACAAGACGCCTTGCTCCCGCGCCTCTTTGTACAAAAGCTCATACTGTCCATATGTACGTATATCGCGATGGACGATGACGACCGAAACCCATGGGGCAAGCCGTCTTAAAAGCAACGCATTTTTAACAGCTTGAATGCAGCAAACGCGGGAACAATACGGCCGGGCCGGCGATCGCGATCCAACGCACTGGATCATCACAATACGGCGAATATCGCGCGAGATCGCCTTTCGCAAAAGCTTTGCTTCCAGCTCATGCTGGGTAACCACTTGGGGGTTATGACCGTAACCGAACTCCTTCGGCCTGTAGATTTCTGCCCCACAGGCTACCACGATTGCCCCCACGCGAAACTCTTTCCGGCACCCCGCGTGATTGACCACTGCCTGAAACTGCCCCACATGGCCGGAGACTTCTTCCACCGTCGCCTCGAGGAGAATGTGCACGTTTTTGCGCGCATGGACCGCGGCGATCAACTCCTCCACCAGTGACAAAGCGGCCGAGCCGTCCGGCAAAAACCCCAAAGACCGCGCTTTTCCGCCAAGCTGTAATGATTTTTCTACGAGGATCACTCGGAAGCCTTGGCCAGCCAAGCTTTCCGAGGCAGCCAGCCCCGCTACCCCACCACCGATGACAAGCACTGAAGGTTCAACCGGAATTGTGATTTCCGGAATAGGCCGTAATCGTGCCGCTCGTGCGACAGCCATCCGCACAAGCGCCTTGGCCTTCTCGGTCGCCGCCTGGGGATCGTCAAAGTGAACCCAGGAGCACTGGTCCCGGATATTGGCCATTTCGAAGAGGTACGGGTTGAGCCCCGCCTCCCGCAATGTTTGCCGGAAAAGGGGCTCGTGAGTTCGAGGTGTACAACTTGCTACCACAACGCGATTAATGCCCCATTGGGCAACAAGCTCCTTGATGCGCAGTTGCGTGTCGGTCGAGCATGTGTAAACATTTTCCTCCGCATACACCACCTTCGGGAGCTGCCGGGCGTATTCTACAAGTTGCTTTACGTCAATAACCCGGGCGATATTTGCCCCACATCGGCACACGAACACGCCGATCCGCGGCTGGCCGGTTGAATCATTCCCTACGGCAAGCGGCGCCAAGCCTGCTACGGGCGGAGCCGGCACGCGCTCCTCTGGTCCCATCAGAGCCATTACAGCAGCGGCTGCACCTGAGCCGCTTGTGACTGCCTCCGGAATGTCCATCGGGCCAGCAAATGCCCCGGCCACGAAAATCCCGGACCGGTTAGTTGACACTGGGCGTGCCGCGGTGGCCGCGGCAAATCCCCAGGGGTCAAGCTCGACACCCAATCGCCGAGCGACATCCTCCCCGGTCGCCGAAGGCCTTAGCCCCACGGCAAGGACAACAAGCTCGAATTCCTCTTTTATCGGCCGGCCATTTCCATCCACACAGTGAACGACCAGATTTGCCGACTGGGGGTTTTCCTTAACGGCCGAGACAAGCCCCCTTCGAAAGTGAATGCGGCCGGTGGCCTTAGCCCGGGCCACAAACGCCTCGAATCCTTTGCCGTAGGCCCGCAGATCGTTGTAGAAAATGACGGCCTCAAGCTCCGGGTGATGCTCGGCGGCCACGATCGCCTGCTTCACAGCGTACATGCAGCAGACGCTGCTACAATACGGGACGCCCCCGTTGCTATCGCGAGAACCGACGCAAAGGAGCCAAGCTACCCGGCGCGGCACGCAGTGGTCGCTTGGTCGATACACGTGCCCACCCGTGGGGCCGGATGCGCTCAACAATCGCTCCATTTGTAAACTAGTAATGACATTGGCAAATCGGCCGAAGCCGAACTCCGGCCGAACTTCTCCAGGCAGAAGCTCTATCCCCGGGGCCAGAATCACTGCCGCCACGTCGAGCGTCGTCTCCTCAGGGATCATTTCGTGAATAATCGCCCCGGCAGAGCACGCCCGGACACATGCACCGCACTCGCTACAGTCAGCACAGGCTAGGCAGCGCTGGGCTTCCGCGGAGGCAAGTTCAGCAGGCAATGTTTGCTCGGTTTCCCCAAAATCTCCCGGCCCTGCCCAAACCCGATGGGGTAACCGCACCCGCTCCTTCCGGCGCACGGGCCGCTCGGGGAAAGGGACCGCCTCCATCGGGCGGTCGTTGTCGGTAGGGCTGAGCTCTTTCCCGCGAAGCCACCGGTCAATCGATTCGGCGGCCCGGTGCCCTTGAGCCACCGCCTCAACCACCGAACGCGGTCCGGTGACAGCATCACCCGCCGCGAACACCCAGCCAATCGGGGTCTGGAGTGTCCCCGGGTCAACGGCGAGCCGGCCATCAGAAAGCAACATACCGGGTAATAGGCCCAGATGGGCATACTCCGCCCGCTGGCCAATGGCGACGATCACCCAATCCGCCGCCGCAAAGTAAGTGTCCTCGCCGAACGAGGGCGCAAATCGGCCAGCTTGATCAAAGACGCAAGAACATCGCCGGAAAAGGACCCCGCGCAACTTTCCACCACTCACCACCCATCGGTATGGCCCCCATCCCGGGGAGATATTGACCCCCTCTAGCAGTGCATGCTCGATTTCCCAGGGATAGGCAGGCATTTCCTGACGGGATTCCAAGCACACAAGCTCGACATCATGCGCCCCCAAACGGCGGGCCATGCGGGCCACATCGATGGCCACATTGCCACCCCCGATCACTACAACACGACCAGGAAGGGAAATCGTTCGCCCAGCCCGCACCAGCCGGAGTAACTCTAGCGCGTAAAGCACTTCTTGGCGCCCCCCAGCCAAGTCGCTCGAGCTACTGGCCAGGTCCCCTTCCACCGATAGGTGCAGGGTTGCGGGGTAAGGACATCCGGTAGCTAACAAGACGGCCGCATAACCCTCCCTTCGCAGTGTCTCAAGCGTCCCTTCCCGGCCCAGCCGCCACTTCAGCCGGGTTTCAAAACCGCTGGCTAAAATGTCCTTCAAATCGCCGGCAAAGGCCGCCTGCGATAGCCGAAACTCAGGCAGGGCAAGCTGGAGCATCCCCCCGAGGCGATCACTCTCCTCAAAGACAGTAACCGGATAACCCCGAAGAGCCAGGTCACGGGCGGCTGTGAGCCCCGCCGGTCCCCCACCCACGATGGCAATCCTTGGCTTTGCCCGATCGATCATGCCACGCTCGGGGGGAACCGGATCCTCCCCCTCAAGCCGCCGCTTGGCGACCCAATCGGCAATCGTCCTTTTGATAGCCCGGATGGCAACCGGCTGATCCAACTTTCCCCGATGGCAACTTTCCTCGCAGGGGTGATGACAAATTCGGCCACAGACAGAAACAAACGGGTTACGCTGGCGGATCAGGGCGTAGGCCTCGGCCCATCTGCCTTTGGCAGCTAACGCCACATAGCCTTGCACGTTTACACCCGCTGGGCAAGCTTGGCGACAAGGCGATATACCCTTTTTGGCAATTGCTACTGCCCCCGGAACTGCCTGCGGGTAAAGTTTATCAACGGCTTTTCGGGTACCCAGTCCCGCTTCGAAGATGCTCGGCAAATCTATGGGACATGCACTTGTGCAGTCACCACAGGAATTGCAGCGCGATATGTCCACAAAGCGCGGCTGGCGACGCACCCGGAGGCGAAAGTGGCCGGCTCCCCCTTCCAGACCGAGGACCTCCGTACCGGTGAGCAAGCGGATGTTGGGGTGCCGCTCGATTTCCACCAAACGCGGGGAAATCGTGCACATCGAACAGTCATTTGTGGGAAAAGTCTTATCAAGCTGGACCATTCGGCCCCCGATAGCCGGACTTTGCTCGATAAGAATCACGCGAAAGCCGGCCTGGGCCAGATCAAGGGCCGCCTGCATACCGGCGATGCCGCCGCCCACCACGGCTACCGCCGGGGGTAGCGACTGACAGTGGCCTGCTTGTGGACTATTGCTTTCACCCAACTGCCACCCTCCGCTGCCAAATAGCATCTACACCTGCCATGATTCTGTTTGCTTCCCCAGGTCCTCGCGGCTAAATCCCAGGCTTTCAAGAAGCGGAAATGGGTCCACACAGTGCCGGCTTAGCCACGTGGCTACCCCCCTAAGCCCGAGCGCCAAGGCCAAAACTTCGCTGATGTAAAAAACCGGAAGGAGACGAAGCTCTCGATCCTTTCGCAGCACATCTAGTTGCCGGCCGTCCAAGTTAGCAAAGCACAGGGGACAATCCGTCACCAAGCAGTTGGCCCCTGCCTTAATAGCTTCGTCAACAAGCTGGGCAACAAGATCGTTAACAATCGCAGGTCGGGTCAGTCCCAAGCTGCCACCGCAGCAGTCCGTTTTGTAAGCCCACGGGCAAACGGAAGCGCCGGCCAGTTCAAGCAGCTTCTCCAAATGGGTGGGATCCTCGACCTCACGACTACCCGGGGTGGCGCCGACCCGCGAAACAAGGCAACCGTAATAGGCCACGGGTTTCAGACCCACAAGCGGGCGACGAATGGCCTGACGTAAACGATTCCAAACCGGCGGCTGATGGAAAAATTCGTTGACATGAAAGACAAGCGTGGTGGGAGCGGCAAAACACTCACCTCCCACCCCTGCCGCCTCCTTAGCTGTCGGCTCAACCCCCTGGTGGGCTAAACACGGTTGACTATTCCCAGGACGCGACGAACGAGCCTGACCGGCTTGACTATCCGCCAGCTTCCTTGGTGGGGGTACTCCATGCTTAGCCCGTTGCGGCTTCTCATTAGCAGCCGGGAGAGCTCCCTGCCCGCGGCGGAGATTCTGATAGCATGCCGGGCAAGGTGCAACCAGCACCTTCCCGCTCTTTCCAGCCAGTGCCAAATTCTCCCGGGCAAGCCGGCTAGCTAGGACCGGATCGATGCTATGAGCCGACGAGCCACCGCAGCACGTCCATCCGTCAAGCTCAATAAGGCTAATGCCCAGCTCGTGACAGACCGCCCGAAAGGAAGCATCGTACTCCCAGTTGACCCCCTGCAGAGAACACCCGGGATAGTACACGAATTCAAGTTGGGGCTCGACTGGCTGACCCGTCAACAACATGCTCCCTCAAACCTCAGTGGCCGGGCGGGTTTCTGAACGGCGTACCTTGCCGAACGTGAATAAACGAAAGAGCCGACCGACACGCAAGGAACGCCGACTGGCAGGCGGCCGCGGTGGGAAAAACGGAATTTTGCCTCGCCGCAAAAGCCGAACGGCAAGCGGCAAATCTTGGAACAAGCCACCGGTGACGATTTTATAGCGGGCAAGAAGTCCAAGTTCGTAAACACGCCCGCGACGCCGGATGTGCTCCAAAAAAAGCTGGTGAAATTTTGCGATGTCTTGCCCCGGTCCTCCCCCGGAAACTGCCTGCAGGCTTTGGCGCAGGGCATCAACAAGCTCGCCCACGTGGATACCATTCGGACAGCGAACCCAGCACGCGCCACAGCCCACGCACAGCCAGAGGCTCTCCGCCTGGCTGAGTACCTCCACTTGCCCCAGCCGCAGAAGCCCAACGACTTGGTGCGGAGGGATATCCATCCCCCTGGCTATGGGACAGCCGGCCGTGCACTTGCCGCACTGATAGCATCGCGCCAGATCCTGACCCAAGCCCGGGGCCCGCTGGCTCAGCGGATTTGGCATTAAATCGGCTAGAAGTTCCAAAACGGGCAACCCCCAAACTCTTTAGAGGGGATAAACCCCCTCCGCTAAGTCGACCTGCGTCCGATTTTGCATCCGAAAATCATGCCCCCGGAGGGTTTCTCATCGCACCGAACCGAAGGGAAAATTTACAACCCCGCTTGTCAATTTATCCTACGGGGCCCGTTGAACGGGGACAATGCAGGGCCGTTGGCACCCCCTCTATGGGGTTATACAGGAAGGCCTCGGGCCAGTTTAGCCGCCTTCACCGTATTGGCCAAAAGCATCGCAATGGTCATCGGCCCAACCCCCCCGGGGACGGGGGTTATTTTCCCCGCTACCCGGCAGGCGGAAGCGAAATCCACGTCTCCCACTAGCTTAGCCTTGCCGCTTTCGGTCGTTCCCACGCGGTTTACACCTACGTCGATCACAGTCGCACCGGGCTTTATCATTTCCCCCGTGACAGCCCGGGGATGACCGGCAGCAACGATGAGGATATCCGCTCGGCGTGTGTGGGCCCCGAGATCCCGGGTCCTTGTATGGCAGATGGTGACGGTGGCGTTCCCGTCCGGCCGCTTTTGCACAAGCATCATGGCGATCGGCTTGCCAACAATGTTGCTTCGGCCCACCACAACCACTTCGGCTCCTTCCAAAGGCGTTCCCGAACGAAGAATCAACTCCCGAATACCCGCCGGCGTACACGGCGGAAAAACTTCCTCTCCGATCATGAGCCGGCCGACATTGACGGGATGAAATCCGTCCACATCCTTCATCGGGTTGATCGCCTCCAGGATCTTGCGTTCGTCAATCTGCGGGGGAAGAGGAAGCTGGACTAAAATACCGTGGATCTCGGCCGTCGCATTAAGCTCTCCAATCAGCCCGAGCAAATACTCCGCGGACGTATCGGCCGGCAAATGGTGGTGGAAGGAATTCATTCCCAGCTCCTGACAAGCCCGGTTCTTCGCCGTGACGTAAGAGACCGACGCCGGATTATCCCCCACCAGTACAGTGCACAAGCCGGGCACGATGCCGTAAACTTGCCGAAGGTGCTCGATTTCCTCGCGCAATTTCCCGCGGATCTCTTCGGCAATTTGCTTTCCGTCGATAATTTCAGCAGGCATCGCTCTTGTCCCACAATTGGCTGTCAAAGGCTTTTCGCAATGGTACCTTTCTTGTCAATTTGCAGCCGGACTCGCCTGGAAAAACCGTAAACGCTTAGCTACGCCAACCCACCGAATCTCAACAGGCGAAAGACCCGGCATTTCAGACCTTCACGTTCCTTGGCTAGCTGCCGAGAGAATTTCTTGGGGAACCCGCGGCAAAGAAAAGATTTAGAATAGGCCGCGGACCTCCCCGGTCTCAACGTCCACATCAATTCGGCGGAAGGCGGGATCCGAACCGGTGCCCGGCATGAGCGAAATCGTCCCTGCCACAGGACAAATGAACCGAGCCCCACCAAACACCAGGAAATCCTGAATTGGCAACACCCAACCTCGCGGCGCCCCTTTAAGGGCCGGATCGTGACTGAGACTATATTGGGTCTTCACCATCACTGTGGCAAAGTCCCGGTATTGTGGATTGCTTTCAATTTCCCGGAGCTTCTCCTCCGCCTGGGCCGTGTACGAAACACCGTCCGCACCGTAAACACGCGTAGCAATAAGCTCGATCCGCTCCCGCAGGGGTGTTTGGTCATCGTACAGAAAGCGGAAGTTTACTTTCTCCTGGCACGCATCGAGGACCGCGTCGGCAAGCTCAAGTGCCCCTTCGCCGCCTTTAAGCCAGTGCTCGGCCACAGCGCAGCGAGCACCGGCCGATTCAGCCGCCCGACGGACCATCGCAAGCTCCCTTTCGGTGTCCGTTTGGAAGCGATTGATACACACCACCGGACGGACACCTGAGAGTTTAACAATGTTGATGTGATGAACCAAGTTTTCCAGCCCCGCCTCCAGCCAAGCCAGGTTTTCTTCCATATACTCTTTGGGGATTGGCTTGCCCGGTAGACAAGGGGGAGCACCTGCTCGAACACCATGGTGCTTTAGCCCGCGAATTGTGCACGTGATCACAGACACCTGGGGCACTTTGCCCATCAGGCGACATTTGACATTCCAAAATTTTTCAAAGCCAATGTCGGCGCCGAAGCCGGACTCCGTCACGTGGTAATCGGCCAACTTCAAGCATAAGAGGTCGCCCACGATGGACGACTGACCGATGGCAATATTAGCAAAGGGCCCGGTGTGGACAAAGCACGGCTGACCTTCCAAAGTTTGCAACATGTTAGGATAGATAGCATACCGCAGCCACGCCGTCATCGCGCCGGCCACCTCCAGGTCTCCTGTGGTAATTGGTTGCCCCCGTTTGTCAAAAGCGACGATGATCCGGCCGATCCGCTCCCGCAAGTCGCGCAGATCCCTACAAATGGCCAAGATCGCCATCACCTCCGAGGCCACCGCGATGTGAAACTTGCTTTGCATCAAGTAGCCGTCGTTCTTCCCGCCCAAACCAATAATCACATTCCGAAGCGCCTGAGCACAAAAATCGATCACCCAGGGCATTTGGACACTAGTCGGATCGATATCCAGCCGGCGAAGCCCCTGCTTGGCCAGGAATGCATCCGAGTAATTGCGCTCGTGTTGAAGCCGGGCGGTCAAAGCCACCATCGCCAAATTGTGGGCATTCATCACCGCGTTGATGTCGCCGGTTAATCCCAACGAAAAATCCGCCAAGGGTATTATCTGCGAGCGCCCACCGCCCCCGGCCGAACCTTTTATATTCATCGTCGGCCCGCCAGATGGTTGACGAATGCACCCCACCACCTGTTTGCCGCGCCGACCTAATCCCTGAAGGAGTCCTATAGTCGTCGTTGACTTACCCTCTCCCAGCGGGGTGGGAGTGATTCCGGTGACCTCGATCAGTTTGCCATCTGGCTTGTTGGCAAGCCTCGACAACACCCGTTGATAATTCACCTTGGCTATGTAGTGCCCAAACGGCATAAACTCATCTTGGTGAAGGCCAAGTTCCTCAGCCAGTTGATAACATGTTTTCATCCGCCTTTCGGCGTCCGCGGCAATTTGCCAATCCGGACAATGCCGAGGATCCAACGTCACTATGGCTCTCCTTGTGCGCAAAGTGATGCCTGACGTACCCCCCCAGGCGAGGTCGGTGCCCGACATCGCCCAGCAATACCCGGTCCGACGGAGCATATGTTTTAAGCTCGCTAGCTTAGCCAACCAATACCAGGGCTTAAACAATCAGTCGTTGCCCAAGCTGTGGAGCAAAAAGCCTTGGCCCCAAGAGCTATCTTTAAGGGCTTTGCCCTCCAAACTGCCTCCAACCTCTTTCCGCTTTAGCCGAAGCTCTCCGGTAGGCTGCAAGATAAGGTCAACCGTATTGGGGCCGACAGCGAACCGCCGCCTTGACCTCGAGGTTTCAAAGCTTGGGTAACTCCCGAACCAGGACGTACAGGGAACGTTCCGGGCCGCCGCTAGGCAGGAGGCTGCCCATGAAGTCGGACTTGCGCGTACACCGAACCGGCGGCCGCACCATGCCCTGCAGCGTGGCGGCCGTGCCTCGTGCAACGCGGCGAGATGGATTCCTTGGAGTCAACTATCCGTGTCGACTTTAAAGGCAGCCTCTTCATTGCCGAACGTCAGGCGCGGAGTTGCGGGACTTTCCCTTCAACTCCCAGGAAAACTTGCTTGGGCTTTGGGCTTGCGTTCCTGTGCCCCTGAACAGAGGGCCCTTGACGCCTTCCGGGGGCTTTATCGTGACCCATAAGAAGCGGAATTGCGGTAGAAGGTTTGCTTGGCCAGGCGGGCCAGCATGTTCGCCTGACCACAGATCTGACCGATGCAGCACGAGTCTTGCGAATATAGTCGACGAAATAAGTCGCAGGGCGGGGATCTAGGAGGAATCGCTCCGGGAGTACCCGCAGGGAATTGGCGCAAACTGCCTACGCCCTCCGCCGAGCCGCCCACCCGACCGCGGGAAGGACCAGTAGAAGGGACGGCACGATAACCTACGCCAAAGACCTGCGGTGGAGCCGAGTGGGTACACTGGGGTTTACCAATAGCTGAGTGAAGAGGCGCAGGTAGCGGACGCCTATCCCCGTCCCAACAAGTGGCCGGGTGGCTTGTAAAGCCCACGGGTACCTGGAGTGGACTATCGAGCCGGAGGATTAACCTGCCGTAATCCCGGTAAATGCCTCAGTGTCGGGAATGAGGAGCTGCACGGGTGGGAGCTGGTGGACTAGTCGCCGGGGACTTCCGGATCCGATTTCAACCCTAACCACTTGAAGTGGTTCTGGGCAGAGCATCGGTCAGTGTGACAAACCCGGCAACCGAGATAACTGGAGCCGGGCCTCGGATGACCCGCTGAGCTTCATCGGTCCTGACCTGCCCCTGACCAAATTAACCCCCTCAAGCGGGCGCTTTCTTCCACCAACCCCTTATCGATCGAGGCTTATCCAAAGCCCCTCCTGCCAAAGCGGGTGGGCCGGGGGACCTTGCGCCCTTTGGCGGGCCCATCGCCAATCGCAATACGCGGATACCTCCGCCGGGTAAACCTCAACCTTCTGGCCAAGAAGCGGGATTGGGTATAGCTGACCCCCGAGGAAGTCATCGGTAAGTTCCGGGGGCTCCATCGGCTTGGTGGACGCTTTTGGCAGCGCTTTATCCCATTGCCGACCGGGGGTGCCTTCGGGGGCGTCAAGCTTGAAGTAAGCAGCTGTTTCAGTTGGTCGAAGGGCTCGACAGTGCTTTATTTGGCTAAGACGGGGCTTAACCGCTGCCCTTTACTAGGCCCAGCCTGGCAAGGCCTAAGCAAACTTTGACAAGAAGGCCCCGAAAAGGCCCCATGAATATTCGCGGAAAAGTGGCCGCACAGGGGAAAGATCGTAAGGGCTCGGCGAAACCTCAATCTGGGGATAATGCTCCTAACCACCTGCAGCAGCTTAGAAAGCGTTCCCCTTTGGCCCCACTAGTTCCACAGCCTGAGAAAAAGGCGTGAGAGGGATTTAGCTCGCCGCTACCGTCGCCCGGGATAGCCCGACGGCCCGATAAGTTACGGATGACTTCGGAAACGGGATAAGTTGACGTGACTGATTAGCTATTCCGCCAAGCAGCCTCGGCCGACTGGCCCACTTTGCGGTACGAGGCCCCCCAAACCTTGCCCCCTACCGAAGGGGGGCTTTAACCCTTTTGTTGTTAAACTTTCGTCAACTTGTGGCCCCATAGGTGGCCCCGTAAGTGACGGCAAGGAGGGGAAAAGAGCGGAAGGCATACTACATATTGTGCTAGCTGCCACTGGGTGCCACTAGATGCAGGAGTATACACCCCCGAATGGAGGATAGGGGATTCGAACCCCTGACCTTCTGGATGCCATCCAGACGCTCTCCCAACTGAGCTAATCCCCCAGCTAAGTTTGCACCCCTCACAAAATGATTATAACCCGGTTCAAGCCACTCTCCGCCGCGACCTCAATAGCCACGCCGAAGGCCGGCGGAAAGCTCCTCCCATCAACGTTTATGGTACCTGTAACCCTTATCGGCTCAAACCTACCATTTAACCCAGGGGCCACGTGCACCTGGAACCTAATCTCAACCAGTTTCCCCAGGCGGCCCAGTTTAGCTACTGGGCTCGTCCGATCAAAACCTTTTGCACAGCCTCGCCTAATTGTAATCGATGGTCCTTTCCAGTCATAGAGGGGTCAGCGACCTGGCCACAAGCCGACTCACATAACCTGGTTCACCATCATATCTTACGTTCTACCCCGTCAGCCCTGCGGACTACAACTCGCCAAGTGCGCAGAGTTTCCCAACTAACCTTCTTCAAAAGTTCGGTAGCTCCTAACCCGTTGGGGATAAGCTGCAGCTAACAGTTGGCTGAGGTCATTTATCCCGCTCCTACCCAAGGTCGCGCGAAGGCTTGCCCCCCGGGGCGTTTTTGGACCCCGCTTTAAAAGTTCCGACTCGGAATTAATACCCACCATGTCGCGGAAGAAAGCCTCGCCGCAACCGTTACGCGCCCCCCCCAAGGTCTCGCACCCACGATCGTAGCCACGCGGGAGGAGGGGTCGAGCGGCCGGGAAGGCCCCGGAGAACCCGAGGCTTGCAAGATGCCAAGGCAGCTGGCATTGGCGTGGGAAAATCTGCGACTTTAATTTCTTGCGATTGCCCTCCACCTCTCCCGTTTAAGACCACGTCTATCATCCGCTTCATCCAATTGCTAGCCGGCCGGCCCTTTGTGGGGCTCTCGTGCTCAAGCCCGATTTCCATGGGTTCAAAGTCGTTAAATTGTGCAAGCTGAAAAGCCGTTTGAGTTTCTGAGCGGTACTCTAAGAAACCAGCAACTCTTTGATCGCAGTAGTTGGCTTTCGCGCATTCCCCTGCCTAAACCTCGGAACAAGTTCGCCTTCCGAACGGATTCTTTTGCGGACGCGCCTTCCCCAAGCCATTTCGAACTTGCTCCGGGTGGGCTTGGACCAACCGGGGTTCCCGATGTCCGACAGGGACGGGAGCATTCCGGTTGCTTACACATGTGTGTCCCGCCTGGAGGTCTTTGGACGGTCTTTCGGAGGGACTTCTGCAAAGGATCACAAAGCGACAATCCCCCGGGATGGCATTATTCCCCCCGTTAGGGCAGAGTTTAAACCGGCTGCAAATAGCCAAGCTCATTCTTCCGCGGGAATGCTCGCAAGCCTCTTTCCTCGGGACTCCTGGGGGTTACCCCGGCGATGGTGACAATTTGCGAGGTCACGATTTGGGACAGCGAAGCTCACTAATTGCCGCGTTGCGGGTTTATCGTGCAGGGAGGACTTGTCCCACCAATGCCGTCGGCCGGTCCGGGGGGCTTTGTGGGGCTATCCGGCAGGCGGGAAGTTTGGAGAAAACGACGCCTCGACGGGAAGCTCTTAGGCCCCTTTTACCTGATTAATGGAGGTACGCCAAAGCTTCAGCGGGGGACGCACATCCCGGCTCCCGTTTTCGGGGCGATTATCGAGATTGATTCAAGAATCGTGGCCTACCGCTTCGGTGACTTGGCGCGGGTCTCGTCGGGGAAGCGGGGGTTTTGTCGGCCGGAGCCGCAGGCCATAATTCTGCGAAACACTTTCCGGGCAAGTCCGCGACTGTTTGGTCGCGAAGTCTCTTTATGCCCTTCGGCGATCAAACCGGGTGCCGGCAGGTTTAAGCGCCGGTTTGCCGGGGTTAGGCAGTAACGGGAATTGGGGGGCCAAGCCGTGGTCCATATTGGGTGACGGGGAGCCGTTTCTTGGATCGGAGGCTGTTACCGCGCTCTGGTAGCCAAAGGCGTTCATTAGGGGTGGGTAGCGGGAGCAGTTCACTCCTTCAATTCGGCGATCGGTTCTGAGAATGAGACAAACCGGCATAAGAGCCCTATTTGGTTGTGCAACACGGTTTAAGGATTAAAAAGTCTCGGGGGCTGCCCTCGGGCATGGGTCTCCTGAGAAAAGGGAGCAATGGCTGTGACTAACCCGGCGACAGGGCACTACGAAACGGAGGATCAGCCGAAAGGTGTCCAAGCCGGCCACGTGCGCATGGTTGATGTATCGGAGAAGCCTGTGTCTCGGCGCGTGGCCCGTGCGGAAGCTCGCGTAAGCATGTCCACGGATACGCTTCGCATGATTCTTGAGAACAAGCTCCCGAAAGGTAACGTCCTTGCCGCGGCACAGTTAACGGCCATAATGGCAGTGAAGCGGACATGGGAGCTTTTGCCGTTGTGTCATCCGGTCCCGATCGAAGGTATAGAAGTCAGCTTTAGCACGCCGGATCCGCAAACGCTTCTCATCAAGGTGGAGGTCTCCGCGACGGGCAAGACGGGGGTGGAAATGGAGGCTTTGACGGGGGCCACGGCGGCCGCCTTGTGTGTCTACGACATGTGCAAGGCGGTGGAACGGGGGATGGTGATCCGGGAGGTGGCGTTGGAATACAAATGTGGCGGTGTGTCCGGAGAATATCGCCGGTAAAAAGAGGGTGCATAGTTCTAAGAAGGTACTTTGTCGGTCGGCCGGAGGGGGTTGATAGCCGAAAAGTGCCAGTATCCAAATGTTGACGAAAACTTTTAGTTAAAGATAGCTGAAAGTTCACCAGGCGGATGAGCTTACCTTGGGTCAGCACCTCAAGCCATAACGACGGACTAGCCGAGATTTACGCACCGGTTCGCAGCGAACTGGAGCAAGTAGAGAACCTTTTACGGTCCTATCTTGTCAACGGTTTGCCGTTTGCTCGCCGGCTTATGGAACACGGGCTACAGTTGGGGGGCAAACGTTTACGGCCTGCGGTGGTCCTTCTTGCTGGTCAAGCTTGTGGGCGATTGCGGCCGGAACACTTTTTGATGGGGGCAGTGATTGAGCTAATCCACACGGCCACGCTCGTGCATGACGACGTGCTGGATGAAGCCAAACATCGCCGGCATTTGCAGACTATCAACACGCGGTGGGATACTGAGACGAGCATTTTGCTGGGCGACTATCTGTTTACGATTGCCATTGAGTTAACGGCCCGGTTGGGTGACGGATTTATCAGTAATCGGGTGAGTCAGGCTGGCCGGCGGCTGTGCGAAGGCGAGCTGCGGCAGGTTTGCGAACGGGGAAATTTCGATCTGACGGAAGAGGACTATTTGGAGATAATCGAGGCCAAGACTGCGGAACTGTATGCTTGCTCGGCCGAGATTGGTGCGTATCTTGCCGAGGCGGCCGAGGACATTCGGCACGCGTTGGGCCGTTTTGGCCGAAAAATCGGGATTGCTTTCCAGATTATTGATGACGTGCTTGACATAGCTGGCGATGAGCGGGTGGCCGGCAAGTCTCTAGGAACCGATTACCTTAAACAAAAGGCAACATTGCCGGTGATAAGGCTTTTGCAGGTGGCCTCGCCCGAAACCCGCCCCGCGCTGTTGACTTGGCTACGATCCCCAAGTGTGGACAATATCGCACGACTGCAGGACGAATTGGAAAGATCTCAATCGCTTGTTTATGCCCGCGAAAAAGCGCGGCAATTTGTTCAGTCGGCGATGGAAGATCTCCGCGTCTTGCCCCCTTCACCGGCACGAGAGGCCCTCTGCGCTTTGGCGCGCTTTGTAGTTGCCCGGGACCGGTAACCGGCAGGATTAAAGACGCGCTTAGATGGACCCTCTTGGGTTTAGTGTTTTCGAGGGGGACGCAGTTTCTTGCGCCGGGGTTTGAAGGCTCCGTCGCCTAGGATTTGTTTGATTTCTTCGAGAAAGTCGCTCACTTCTTGAAACGATCTGTATACGCTGGCAAACCGGACGTATGCGACCTGGTCTAACTCGCGAAGCTGCTCCATCGCCAGTTCGCCGATAAAGCGGCTTTCAACCTCGGAGTCAAACTCGGAATACAGACGATTCTCGATTTCGGAAACCACCTGCTCGAGCTTGGCGTCGCTCACCGGTCGTTTGCCGCAGGCAATCTCGAGACTTCGTTTCAGCTTTTTGCGATCAAACGGCTCGCGGGAGCCATCCCGCTTGATGACCTTTAGCTGAACTGGTTCGGGGCGTTCGAAGGTGGTAAACCGGCGGCCGCAACTCCGACACTGTCGGCGCCGGCGAATGGCGTAGCCGTTCTCGCACGTCCGGGAATCAAGCACCCGATCATTGACGACGTGACAAAAAGGGCATTTCATGGCTGGCCGCCTCGGCGGGGGCGTTCAGCTTGACAACTAGGTACCGAATCAACCTCTGGGCTTATTGTACGCAAAATGGGCATAAAGACGTTAGGAGCCGTCCGGCAGTGCGAGGTTGGCCCGGGATAATCCCTCGGTAAGATTGGAGTTGTCTTTCGGGAAATCGGGGGATTCCAGGCGTTAGGTCCACCTTTCGAGGAAAGGCGGAAGGTTCGCTTCCTGCTTCTTGCCGGTTTAAAATAGGCAGCGTGGAGATCTGCCCCTTTAGGCGCGAAGTAGTGCTTTATCAGGAGGGGACCGGCGGGTTAGACCCGCAGAAGCAGCGGGCCCGTTATCGGTGGGAGCCGAAACTTCGAGCAATAGTTCGCCGGGATAAGCAAGGCTTTTTGTTGAGATGATGCAAAGTCCATCGTATCAAATAGAGGAAGCTAGTAACCACGCTCGTGTGCGTGACGCGTATCCCCAGTTGGCGGGGTTGTCTGAGGGTTGGCAAAAAGGTGCCCTTGCGAACCAGAGTAGGGTCTAGCGAACGGGCTCACGGGATGGGTTTTTCGACCGCGGCAATCACGGCCTGAGGCAGTGTAGGGAACAGCCGGTCTAAGCGAGGTAGTCCATTTGCGCCGGATCTTTAAGGGCGTTTTCGCGGAGAAGCCAATCGGTTGGGAGCAAGTATACTTTTAGCCGGACGGGGGAATGACTCATGAAGTGCAACGTCTGCGGAATGGAAATTCCGGCCGATACCCGGACTTGCCCTGTCTGTGGTGGGGAACCACTATCAACCACCGCTGGGACAGGGGCGGGAGCTGCCGCGGCAGAAGCAGCGCCGATTAGCGGTATGCCAGAGGTGCTTTGGGAAGGCCGATACTCCCTCCAGGACATGAACCTGGTGTGGTTCGGGACAATCCTTTTGACAATTGGGATGGTGGTCTTCGGCGTGTATTTTGCCGATAGCCATTGGCCGGAGGAACTCAAGAATCCCTGGATCATCTGGCCAGCGGGGCTTGTGATCCCGGTGTTACTGTGGATTTTGGTGTTTACCAAGTCGCTGCGGTGGGTCGTGGCAGCCTTTTGGACTGTTGTGTTTGTGGGACTTGCCGCCCTCCTTCAATTTCGGGAGCAAGTGTTGCAATTGCCGGCGCTCCAATATTGGTCGATCTTCCTAGCCGTGCCGATTGTTTTCTGGATTTGGGCTTTTTGCGTGGCAATTTATCGAAAGACAATCGTTTGGCGATTGACCCCGCACCGACTCTTTAAGCGGCATGGGATTTTCGTGCGGACGGAGGACGCCCTTGAACTGCGGGTAATCCGCGACATGGCCAAGATGCAGAGCCTTATCGAACGGTTCCTGTGCGGCGGTGTGGGGCGAATCTGCATCTGGTCTTCCGACCCCTCTGACCCGGTGTTGATAATCCGGGGGCTCCGCGATTACAACCGAGCCTTTGCCCTTATTGACGAAGCCAGGCAGCGGATTCGCGAGCGCCGCGCGTTGATTACCGATTAAAGGGCGGCTCGGCTTTCCGAGTTTTTAATTCCTAGGCGAAAGCCGCTCACAGAACTTCTCCCGAACTGTGACGGCTTTAGGCCCGACTATCAGATCCAAGTTCCACGGGCTTCCGCTGTTGTCGTGCATTTTAGGACGTGAGCCCTTCAAGCTTGCGCGAAGAGGTTAGTCACGGCAACGCCGGCTTGGTAAGTAATCACAGCAGCCACATAAGCCAAGAGGGTCATGTAGACGAAAACAAACACTGGCCACCGCCACGAGTTGGTCTCCCGAGCGATGGCTATCAATGTGGAAGCACACTGGACACAAAGGGCAAAAAACACCATCAAGGACAGACATGTCGGGCCGGTGAAGAGTCGCCGGTCGGAGCCTTCCCAACACACGGCGAGGAGTTTCTGTTGAATCCGCTGCGACTGGGTCCCCCCGGCCGTAGGGTCGACCTCGCCCAGGCGAAAGAGCACACCCAAATTGGCTACCACCACCTCCCGGGCGGGGAAGGAAGCTAGCACAGCGCAACCGATCCGCCAGTCCCAACCAGCCGGCCAAAACACAGGCTCGATAAGCCGGCCAAACCGGCCAAGAAGGCTAGATCGCTGAAGGGCAGCAAGCTCCGCCAGCTCAAGCTCATTTCTGAGTGTCTCTTCCTCGGGAGTGCCCGGGATCGTTTCTTCCAGTTTTGCCCGAAGCTCCTGAACTGTCGGATCGTTGACGATCACCTCCTCGTTGCGGGGAAAGTTCACCAGAAACCAAACTAGTAGCGACGCCGCCAGGATCACCGTCCCGGCATTCCGCAGGAAAATGAATACTCTCTCCGTAACCCGAAAAGCAACCATCCGTAGGTCCGGCCACTTGTAGTGGGGCAATTCCATGATGAAAATCCCCAGCGGGCCGGCGAGAATGGTCCGGCTAAAAACCCAGGCCGATAAAGCCGCAGCAGCTACTCCCAGGAAGTACATGCTGGCCAGGACAAGTCCCCGGAGGCTGATCCAGCCCCCAAGGAGGGTCGTTCCCGGCGAAATAAGAAGGGCAGTCATGAGCGTAAACACCGGCAGCCGGGCCGAGCACGTCATCAGCGGCGCAATAAGAATCGTCTTAAGCCTGTCGCGGGGATCGTCGATCACACGGGTGGCCATGATGCCGGGTATCGCGCAGGAAAAGCAGGTCAGCAGGGGGATGAAACACTTGCCGCTTAGTCCGACGGGTGCTAGCCACCGGTCCATGAGGAAAGAGGCCCGCGTCAGGTACCCACAATCTTCGAGGATACCGATGAAAAGGAAAAGCAGCGCAATTGGGGGCAAAAACGACAACACCGTGCCCACACCACTGAGGAGACCGTCCACAAGGAAGTCTTGCAATATTCCAGGCGACGTGCCCTTCTCCACAAGCCACCCGACCCACGCCAGTCCTTCCTGAAGGATCCCTACCAAAGGGTCGGCAAGCAAATAAATCGCCTGAAAGACAAGCAGCATGGTGACGGTAAGAAAAAGCATGCCCCACACAGGATGCGTCAACACGGCATCAAGGCGCTCGGTAAAACTGAGCACGGGAACCGAGCGGCGGACTATCACCTGGCGAGCCAATTGCTCCACCCACGGGAATCGCACATCCGGTTCCAATGTGGCTAGATCAATAGCCGCGGCGGCGAGTCTTTGCCTTGACTCCTTAACGACCTGCGAGATTTGAGGCCACCATTTTGGCAGCACTTGCTCGGTCACTAGTCCGCTGGGAGGGTCTAGGACAAAGCGAGTTGCCAAAAAACGCGCGAAGCTACCGGCAGAAGGCGGCTCGGCCGGCCGCTGGGGCGCGGAAGCGGTGGCTTTGCCCGGTGAGATGCTTTCCGCAGCCGGCGCGGAGATAGTTGACGATTTGGACGCATGAGGCAAAACGTGTTGATCTCCTTGGAGTTGGCAGGGCGCGGCAGAAGGCCCGGATGAGCTTTCACGGAGCTGAGGGCCGAAGGTGTCCTTGCAGAGTTCCGCCTCAATTAGGCGGGCAAGCTTCGAGATTTCCTCGGCCACCACCGTCGGAAAGCCGAGGTCCTGAATGCCCGGGTCAGGACGAGGTTTTGTGTCGACAAGCTGCTGCAGGGTTTGGCGAAGCTGGTCGATGCCCTTCTTTCGATGTGCCACAGTGGGGACGACCGGCACGCCCAGCTTTCGCCCAAGTTCTTCGACTTGAATGTAAGTGCCTTCTTCCTCAGCCAGGTCCATCATGTTGAGAACCAGTACGGTGGGCAGGCCGCGCTCCAGCACCTGGCTAATCAGATACAGCTGACGGTGCAGGTGACTTGCGTCGACAACGAGGAGGATAATATCCGGCGGGGGTGTATCAGGCCTAAGCCCGCAGAGCACTTCAAAAGTGATAAGTTCATCGGCTGAAGCAACCGCCAAGCTGACTACACCCGGTAAATCAACAAGCTCAAAGAGCCAATTGCCCTCCTGCCAGAAACCTGACTTTTTCTCCACAGTCACCCCCGGGAAATTCCCTACCCTTTGCCGCAAACCGACGAGGTCATTGAAAAGCGTGGATTTGCCGCAGTTGGGGTTCCCCACCAACGCCACGCGAATAGGAGCGGGCTCGGTTATGGATTTGCTCGAAGGGGCAAGCTTAACCATGTACGACCTGTCCCAGGATTAAGTGCCACACCCACCGTAGAATATTCCCCCTGGCCTACTTGGACCGGGTTACAAAATGATACCGGAGGCAAGCAAGTTGCCTCAGGCGCGCGGCGCCGACCTAGTCGGGGCGTCTCCAAAGGAGGGCAACGTGCAGGGGGCGTCCCAATCCGGAGCGAGGGGGGACAGTGGATGGCCATCTTTGGAGCACAACTTGCCCTGGCCTCGAGGTTTGGGGTAGCCCGCGGCGAAAAGCCGAGCGCTTGTTTCGCCGTCAAATCCCAGTGCCATGGGCAAGTTCTCCCGGCCGCCGGATCACCATCAGGAAGACATGCTGTTGGCCGGGAAGGACTGGCCGGAGGAGGTTTGGGATCCATCACCACTTGAGGGAGCCGCCGAGCCCTCCGGGACAGAAAAAGCCCCACTTTGGAGCAAATGTGCAGAGGGGTCAGGAGATGCCTCCGGCTCCACGAAGATTTTAAGACTCTCGGAATTACGCAGGCATAGCCATGAGCCATTGGCCCGGATGATCGATGCCAATCCGGGCCGGACCATCTGGACTTCTACACCGGGCCGGAGTCCAAATTCTTCCAATCGGCGGACGGCTCGGGGCGGCCCTTCGATGCCGAGAATTCGCCCCCTTTGCCCTGGTCTTAAATTCCGCAGGAGAATCATGAACTGGCTTTTTACTTAGTCAACCTGTCGCGCAAGTTGAAGCTATCAATCGCAAAGATTTGCTGTTTTTCGCCGGTCAAGCTCTCGTAAAGCCATGGAGAACTCGAAACGCTGGCAAGTTCCGTTCGCAAAAGAACGGCAAACCACCGTTAAGACGCTTCAGCTTTCCCAGTCTGAGGGACCATCTACCCCCGAGAACCGGAGCTGGTTAAGCGATCATTTTGTTGACATCGTATCTCAATTTGGTCATCTTAGCCCGCACCAGCCAGGCGGTCAAGGGTCAACCTGGGCATTGGTATTCGAATTGAAAGATATAGCCGCACTCGAACGCTGTCTTAAAAGTGTTGCGGGGCTTTTCAACCCACGTCCGTCAGCATTGACTCGGGCAGCTTAATCGTAGGTTGAAAATCGCCGGATCGGGGACCTTACCCCTGTGCCGGGTCGTTAAAGGGAGGTGGAGCTTTGAATGCCGGTGCTGCCGCGAAATTGCTGGTCCTAACCATAGCTCCTTGGATCGCAGATGAAAGGGACTTCCCCTGCCCTCAGGCGGTTGGAGTTTCGCTCAAAAACCCGGACGATAGAGTCGAAGTTTTGTGCGGGCGAAGCGGATGGACCATGGTTATCCATTCGCCCCGGGGAATCGGCTGGGCGGAAGTTACTCCTCGGCAACCGTGGCCCGACCGGGTGGTGATCCGGCTTTTTCTTCGGGGCCTTGAACACCTCCGCATTGCGACGGGCGAGTTTGAACTGGTGGTCAGTGTGCGCAGTTACGGGGATTTTGCGCGGGAGGTTCGGCTGCGCAAATCCCCTGAAGGGCAGGGTAATGAAGGTCCCCAATCGCCGGGTGATCCGTTTTGGGTCAAGGTGAAGGCGCACTCGGCGGCGGGGGAGGAAACGCCCGGGCTGCCGCCGCCTGGCGGCTATTGGGAGATCGAGTTGCCCTCCCAGTTATTTCGGGAGCACTCTTGCCCCCTTCGGCTGGACTGGATCGATTTTTACCGGTATTGAGGGCGGCAATGGCCAGGGACTGCCCGTTGCTGTCCGGCCGAATATCTTGATTTTTGACAGCCCCGGAAGCCTAAGAGGTGACTGCGACTTATCGCGGTGGGCAGGCAGAGATCTTTCCGCCGACTGGGGAATTCCGATCGGCCAAACTACTCGCAGGCAGCGACGAGGCCGGAGTTGCCGCGCCGGTTCCGAACGATCCTCGAGACTTTTCGTGGACAGATTGGACACGGTTTGTCCACCCTGCGCTTTTCATAAACCTATTTTCCGAACATAGTAGACGGTGGATCAGGACACCGGGGAAACTCCCTTAAGAGCTCGCCAACTGGCAAGCCCAGCCGCGACGGGGCCCCTCAGGATCTATGAGTTTTGCCCTCGTGCCTTGGGCTGATTGAAAGTGTGTTCCGGAGGGACACCCGCCGGGTTTCCTAAAGGTTTATTACTGGACGAGGGGCTCGGCGGCCCATCCTTGCGGAGTGTTTGCGCGGGTACCAACCCGGGAGCGAGCCTGCACATGAATCAACGGATCGTCATTGCCAACGTGAGGAGGAGGTGTGTGTCAACATGCCGCGCAAGTCAAAGGCTAATAACGTGAATACTGATGGTCCGCTTGTTCGCCAATGGATCCTCCTTCGGCTGCTTGGCTCGCGGTGGACCGGGGTCACAGTGGAGGAGATGGCTCGCGAGCTCCAGACAAGCGTCAAGACGATCCGTCGCGATCTGGCACTTTTCCGCCGATTGGGGTTTCCGCTAGCGGAAATTCGGCAGGCTCATGGAAAGAAAAAGTGGACGCTCTATGCCAGTGGTGGGGAGCCGCGGCTGAGTTTTGCTTTCGACGAGGCGCTTGCCCTTTACCTTTCTCGGCGTTTACTTGATCCCATTGCCGGCACACCGTTTTGGGAGGCTGCTCAACGGGCTTTTCGTAAGATACGAGCCATGCTCAGTAGCGAGGCGCTGAAGTACGCCGAAAAACTTGCCCGCTTTTTTTATCCAACCGCTGTGGGCGTAAGCGATTACTCTGGCCAATCCCAACTTATTGACTTGCTTCTTATCGGTATTGAAGATCAACGAGCTGTGGAGATGACATACACATCGCTTCGTGCACAATCCCCGGAGACTTATCGTGTACATCCGTACGGAATGATTTACCACCGCGGCTCGCTTTATCTTGTCGGTTATAGCACGAAGCACAAGGAAATTCGGCACTGGAAAGTTGACCGCATGCAGCAGGCCGAGTTAACGGATGAATGCTTCCAACGGCCGGAAAATTTCGACCTGCATGCGCATATGGCCGACTCATTTGGGGTTTTCCACGAGACGGGCAACACCATCGTTCGCATCCGTTTTGCCCCGGAAGTAAGCCGGTATGTTCAGGAAAAGCGTTGGCATGCCAGCCAGCGGATTTTTCGGGAGAATGATGGAAGTATCGTGGTGGAATTTCGCCTCGGGGGAATTGAGGAGATCAAGCACTGGATTTTATCCTTTGGCGGGCTAGCAGAAGCACTTGAACCTCCGGAGCTGCGCCGCGAGCTTGCTATCGAAGCGCAGGCTTTGGCTACGCTCTACTCAGCCGAATTGGCATCTTGTCAACGCGGCGTGCCCAAAGCGGTTGGGGAACTAGTAGGGGCAATGGCCGACCCCGATTTTGGGGAGCGCGAGTCTTTTTTGGAGCAGGAACACGTGCGGCCGCGGATGGATAGTGGATTCCTCCGTCAACCACCGCTTCGCCGGGACCAGACGACCAAGCCAGGCAAAGCCTGGAGAAAATCAAGCAAGACTAAAGAGGAATAACCCGCCAGTTGGAACTGACCATTTGTCAGCAAGAGTACCCGCGAGGCACAAGCGGCAAGGAAGGTCGCCGTCGGAACGTGGGAGCTGAGGCCTCTTTGATTGCGCTCAAGTGGTGGACGAAGCAGCTTGCACCGACTGAGGCCCGATTGATGATGATCCGGGCTGAGCGGCCGTAGTCTGCGTGGCTTTCGCCTCCACTGCGCCGGGGACACCAAGCGAGGTTGGTTCTTTTGCTGAACGTTTCTCCGTCTTTTCCTTCTCTTTCTGGCGGATAAGCTCCGGCCGCGGCGCCAGCATGCACACAATCCGCTGTTTTCCTTCGTTACGCGGGGGATTCTCCACACGGGCTAAATCTGCTACCGCATCAATCACAGTTTGGACAACGCGCATGCCTTCTTCGATATGGGCTGCCTCGCGGCCTTTGAACTGCACCACGACAAGGACTTTGTCCAGGTCGTTTAAGAACTCGCGGGCCCGCTGGATTTTGACTTCCAGGTCATGCCGACCAGTACCCGGGCGGAGGTGGATTTCCTTGACCTTAGTGTGATGAGCTTGAGCCCGCTGCTTTTTCTGGAGCTCGTACTTAAATTTGCCGTAGTCCAGGATTCGGCAGACCGGCGGATTTTCGTGCGGCCCTACTTCGACAAGATCCAAATCAGCCTCTCGAGCAAGCGCCAGCGCGTGTTCCAACGACATGATTCCCAGATTTTTACCCTCGACCCCAATCACCCGCACTGGCGACCGACGAATCTGCTCGTTAACGCGGAACGATTTGACCTCGATAGCCTTCCTCCTCTTAAACAGATGAATACGTCACCACGTGGGCGACCCGATCGAAATTCCCCAGAACAACGTCCGAAGGGGTGCCTTTTCGCCGCCCCTGGTTTTCCCTGTCTATTCAATATTTTCGGAACCCGTTCCCTAAGCCAATAAATTCTGCCGGGCGGAAAGAGTTTCGCCTCTTACCCTGCCACGCTTTTCAGGATGCATTCCGCCTGCGGCAATCGCCAATCTACTTAAGGGAGGAAGCCTTGGCAAGAGTTAAGCATCGGCAAGCTCACAAGGAGTTTTGCGCGGACAAGATTGACGGGCGGGATGGGCTCACTGGAAGCGCCCTCAAGGTAAATACCCGGTCTGCGTTCTTTTCCGCGTAAATACGGGGCGCTTGCGGACACGCTTGGGGGGAGTGGTTCCAGGAGTATCTTCGTGATTCGGACGGGGCTGTCCGCTTCCTCTCCGAGGGAGGGAGCCAACCGGCTTTCAGCCTCTCTGCTCACAAGGGGGCATCCCCCCGGGTTGCCCGGTTTCAAAGACAGTATCCAAGCGGCGGAAGAAAACAGGCTTCGGCCAGGGGCATCCGCTTGTTGTCCAGGGAGCTACCGTGGTCGGGGCAAAAGACTCGGGAGCCTTCCTAACGGCCCCATCCGCGGTGGCCGAACGGATGCCTCCGGACTTATCTCCTGTTGCAGTTCGCGGAGCATCTGATTGACACCGGGCAAGGGTTCGCTCGATACGACCGGATCGTGCAAGAACCCAGTCACGTGGAGAATCACTAGCTGCTGACTAGCATCCCCGACCAGTTGCCGCATGATTGGGAAGGGACTATCCGGACGCACGAGATTGGCCCGAAGGACCAGGCGAACCCGCCCCTGCCAGTCCAGCTCTCCGGATCCCTCGAAGCCAAGGGTGTCGCCCTGGAAAATCACGTAAGGGATGAGGATTCGCTGGCCTTCTAGCTCAAAAGCCACGTCGGCGCTACTAAAGGCAGTCCGCTGGGGTTCCCGAATCGTTAACATCCGGAGAAGCGCGAGCATCAGGGGCGTTCGGTACACGTTGGCCTCGCGAAGCTGAACGACCCCTTGACCGGCGAGGGATTCGGGCTGGCCAAGTTGCCCACGGAGCTCCCCCTGCGCATATAGCGTGCCGCTGACATCCTCACTACGGCCGAGGATTTCCTGGGCAAGCTGGGCTAAGTCGGCGCGGTGAAGTGAAAAGCCCACGCGGAAAAGGGGCGAGTCCCCTCGCAAATTAATGACCCCGTCCAAACTCAGGAGGCCTCCTGCAATTCGGGCGGTAAGTGGCCCGGTAGGGCCGGGCACTTCGGGGCCAGTTCCCGCTGTTGATGGCCGAATTTCGGCGGGTGCCTGACTTTGGGTGTTTCCTAACTGCCCAATGGGTTGGTTGGGAACTAATCGCCCAAGGAGGATTTGATTGCCACCTGCCCACACTGGCCCCCGGATTTCCGTTAGCTGCACGCCCATGGCGGTAGCGGAAGTTAAGTCAAGACGGGCCAGGCAGACAAACCGCTCGGCGTCCGAGGAGCCGGTTAGATCGATGGTTCCACTGACACCGGTAAAACGAAGGCCACAGTCGACGCGGGCATGGTGCGTGTCAACGGATAGATCCCATGAGCTATGGATGAGGCGATCCTGAGGAACCCCACCGGAAAACCGCATCTGACCGCGGACGTTCACCCGGCCGACTGGATTGAGAGTTCGCAGGATTTGCTGGAGATTCGGCGGGACGGCTTGAACCAATTCTTGGTCGATAGGGATCTGCTCTGCAAACAAATTGGTGATCTCTAGTGCCCAGTTGCCGGCCGGATCTTGACGGCACTCCACGGTTGCGGAAAAACGCGCCGATCCGTGCTGGCCTCTCATTTGCGAAATCGCCGCATGCCCATCGCGATACTCCAGTCTCCCGGAGAGATTATCGATCCGGTAAGGAAACCAAGTGGGCTGAATGGAGCACTGGCCCGGGGCAGGTTCGGCGGAGAAACGCACGTTGACCCGACCTGTGGCCGAGTCAAAAAGAACCTGGCCGGACAACTCTGCCAGCGTGCCACGGGGGTCTAGGTTGAGCCACACCTCTCTGGCTGCAGCCGAGGGAATGGCATTGCGGAGTTCCTCGTCGATGGGAACCTCCCGAGCCCAGAAGTGGATTTGGAGGAAGTGGCGTTTTTCCCAGCTTTCCAGTCGACCGCGGAGGAATACGCGAGCTTGGCCATTTTGGGCGACGGTTTCGGAAAGTTCCCAAAGCTCCCCTGAAGGATTGCCCCACATCCGCAAGATGCCACGTACATTTCGGAGCGGATAGGGGAAGCGTTGATATTGCACTTGAGCATCCTGCAATTCGACCACGAGTTGTCTTTCGACTGCCTCTTGGCGATTTCTCCGCGTGCTGACAAATTGAAAGCCAAAATCCCCCGAAGGATTCAGCTCGGCAAGTCGTTCGCCTGCCGGTCGGCCAAGGGCTGCGATCATCTCTCGATCAAAAGCAACCGAGGGCGCCGCCACCACCCACCGGTAAGCGCCGTCTGACCACAGCGTTCGCCCCTCAATATTCACCGGCCGATTGCCGATCTTGCCGTAAAGATTGCCCCACAGGTGATCAGCCGTCCATTCAAGAACACCCGATACTTCCCGCACCGGATAGGGGACCCGGGAGTACACCACAGTCATCCGCTGGGGAAGCACCCGTACTTTCCAATCCCACCGCTGCCCGTCGAATCGGAAGGTGCCGTCCAGATTCATCGTCCCTTGAGGCCGGTACGTCTCGTACCATCGCACCAGTTGCGGGTGAAGCTGAAGGAGCTCGTCGCTTACGGCCAAGTTGCGGATGGCGAACTGGCCTTGCAGCACGCCCGCCGTTGCCGATTCCTTACGAAGCTGTAAACTTTCCAAGTTTATGGTCGCACCAGCCCATGTGGCCTTCAGGCCGTTTACAGAAATCTGCGACGGCGTGATGACAAAGGACCCTCCTAGATCGCTGAGCGGCGTGGTGAGTGGCCCTAACGCCACGCGAAGTCCTTCGGCGGAACCGTGGAGGGTAAAATCCGAGGATAGCTCGCCCAGATTACTGCCGGCCATCTGCCCGGCCAACCGCACTTCTCCCCCCAAAATGCGAAGTTCAGGGAGCTGTTTACGAACCGGCTCGGGGACATAGGTCCACAGCGACTGACTTAGCCGGATTTGATCAAATTGGAACACCAACCCCCAGTTACCCGCGTTTGGATCGACCTGCGCCTCAATAACCCCCCGGCCGAGTTCGCGAAATTCGCAGACTGCCCGAATGTCCCACCTCAAAGCGGCGCTGCCCGGGGTACCATCCGAACTAGCCCCCTGCGAATTAGCCGGTGAGACCTGCGGGGTAAGAGTTGCCTCAAGCACGCGGATGGCCAGCGGACTCTCCGGCCAGTGAAGCTGATCCAGGACATGTAAAGTTCCGCCCACAATCTGCACGCGCGGCAACGCCACAGGGCGTCGCGAGGTAGGCTTAAGCTGGGCAAGATTCCACCGGCCCGCTTTGTCCCGGATCGCATGGAGTTGAAGATCTTCCACGAACACCGCCCTCAGCCGGATGTCCTCCCGCAAACACTCCCAAATGGGCCTGGCGAGCTGAAGGCGGACCCGTCCCACCTCGGCAAGGGGGACGACTTCACCCCGCTGGTCCCCGGCCATTGGCCAAGCAAGCTTTATGGCGCGAAGCTCGATTTCATCAGCTGGCCAGAGACGAACTCCCCCCACCGATATCTGAAGCTGCGGGAAAAGAAGCCGGAGCTGTCGCTCCGCCTGGTGGGAAAGGATCTCGGCAAAATGCCTGTAAAGCAACACGCCCCCCACGGCCACCGAAACGGCGGCTAAGCCCACAACCAGTGCAAGAATTCGCCACAGCCAGATGAGGAGCTTTCCGATCGAGCTGGGTCCTCCGTGCCCCTAAGGACAAAGAGCTAATCTTTGCCACTACTCCTGGAGACGTTGTTAGCCAAATAGTTCGTCGAGCGTTTTTGGCCCAAAGCTCGGCCCGGCCTATGAAGGCTCATTGCTTGTTTCGGAGGCAATGTTCCGTTGGCAGCCAAGGCAAGCTGTTTACGCGATCGGTGCTAACTGCCGCCGGCGCGATCCTTACCCAGAAATGGGCCGCCTAATAGTCCAGCCGAAAAAGCTTCTCATTAGGCACGTTCATAAAGCACGGGCCACACGCGGCGATGGTTCTGGCCTTTTGGGGAAACTCCTCTCCCCGCCCCTGCTGTCACCGGTTGGCCCTCGCATGCGACGCGGCCATTGGGGCGGCTCTCTCGCCGGCGGTTCCCCTGTAAAGGTCCCAGAAACTCTTTGCCCCGGCTACCGCCAGAGGTATGAGCGCAAGCATCGCGGGTTCTCGGTAGCGTAGCGAACTTACAAAAACACAGTGGATACCTGTTAGGTAGACCGCGGGCAAAACCGGAAGTACGTAGGCCCAACCTCGGCGGGAATGACGAATTATCCCAAAGACACTGCAGATTATCAGCGGCAAAAATGTGCTTGCTACGACGATTCGGCTTGCGGGGGTTTGGAAAGCGGCCTCATTTGGCCAAATGTTCCACAGCCGGACAAATTTTCGCAGCATCAGCCGCAGAAATTCCCTGGGGTGGGCCAATGCCCAGGCAATCGCCTCCTGCCGTAGCCGAGAATCAAGAAATAGTTCAAGCGCGATCTGCCGCCGGATATCAGCGGGCACACTCCCGCACACTAGTGGGATCGCAATCATCGATCCAGCTTCGTATTTTTCCTCAATCAGCCTCCCTGACGCAGCTCCTGGAGACATCCCATCCTCGCTAGATGCCTCATCTTTCCCATAATTGCCATTCTGCTCATTTGGAGCATGAGCTTGCCCTCCAAGTCGGGAGCCCTCCTCGAAGCTCATCGGCCCAGTTGTTGTGCCCGGCAGATGAGGTTGCGTCAGTTCGGGGAAAAGCCGGTTGAACTCCACTACTAACTCGCCCATTCGCCGGTTGACAATCGATAAGTCGCTTGCGCCGGTCGCACCGGGGTGTAAGCCATCGTAAAGGCTAGCCCCAGTTTGCAGGGTAGCTGGGACAAATCGCCCAGTTAGGCACCAATTTCGGACCCACCAAGGGGCGAGGACCGCCGATGCCCCTGCGATCATCACCAGGAAGCCGGCGAGCTGGCGGAGTCGCCTCGTTTCAAAGGCAATGCTTATTACCCCGGCGAACATCGGGAAAAATAGCCAGCTCGGCCTTGTGAGAATCGCTAAACCGTGGAGGACCCCCGCCACGCCGGACCAGATGACAAACGGAGCCCTTCGGCAACTTTTTGCGGCTTTCACGCCTGCAACCAAGGCAAGAGTGACCAGCGGGCAAAAGAGAGCCTCGCTCAGTACGAAAATGCTTAGCGCAATTGCACCTGGATAAAAGACACAAGTCCATGCGGACCATAGGCCCACCCCTTGCCCGAAAAGTTGTTTGGCCAAAAAGTAAACGCCAAGGATCGTGACTGAGCCAAGACCGGCCCCAAGAAACCGGGCCCACAAGTGAGGTGGCTCCGGTGATGCCAGCCAAAATAGCGGCGCAAGAACCATCGGATACCCCGGCATCCGGAAGATTCGGGCGTTGCCGTAACGATACTCCTCGCCGTTAGCGATCGCTCGGGCAAGAAGCCAATAGGACTCGCTGTCCCCGAAGACAAATCGCCCGCCAGCTTGTTGCTCCCACACCCAGGCTGCCGCTAAGCGAATGACCAGCCCCACCACCACTGGGGCCAGCCATGGGAGGGGCGCAGTTCCCCAGTTGCAAGCTTTGCCGGGGGCTGTTTCGCCTGGCTCTTGGTGGCCCGTCCCGCCGCCATTTGTTCGGCAGTGTAATGTATTCATATGAACACTACTCGTCCGCCGGGTATTGTTTTACCCAGAACAAGACAGACTGCGATTTCTTAGCCGCCGACGGCATTTGGCCTTCCATGCCACAAGAGAAAAAACTTTCCGGCTCGTTCTTGCCGTTTACTTTTGATCGTAACCAAGGTCCCCATTATCATCGAAGATCGTTCCGCGGGTAAACCGCGGTAGATCGCCGAACCGAGGAGGACACTCCGCCCGGGATGGAAGAACCGACCTGCTTGGGAGACCAGACAATGAACAAGCGTCGCTCGTGGGTTTTGTCGACTGGTTGGCTCTTGGCTTTGGTGGCGATTGGGGTAGTTGGGCTTAAATTTGGCTTGGGTGGAGCACTTGCCGGCGCGGCACTTCAGACAGGGCCGTTGAAGACCCAGGTGGTCTCCTGGGATCAGGCCCAATTGAGGGAGGCCGACTGGGGCCAGATGCGTTTTTATTTCCGCGGTGAGACGGCTCAAACCACCGCCGCCTTGGTCGCAGTAGCTACCGTCCTGCCGGGAAAGGCTGTCCACCGCGCCCATCGCCACGCCGAGGAAGAATACCTCATCCTTGTTACAGGCGAGGGCACCTGGCAAATTGGCGACAGACAGTTCCCGGCAAAGAGAGGGGATATTCTTTACGCCGAACCGTGGGTTTATCACGGGTTAGTCAACACGGGGAGCGAGCCGTTGATATTCGTAGTTGTTCGCTATCAGGGCAAAGGCGTACCTGTGCCACCTCGCCCGGATGACCGCCCCGACGAGTTGTGAACCAGGCCGAAAATCGCAGAGAAATCAGTTATCCTGGCTTGGTAATATCTTGGCTAGGTAAGAGGGGGCTCCCCCAGATGTGGCTCGGTCTCCCAGCGTTCTGAGACAGAAAGGCCCGGGAAGTCACAAGAGGGTGTGCGTCCCCCCTTCGCGAAGTGTATACGTCCGCTCGCAGGGTGGTCGGCGGAGGAAAGTCTTCGGAAACAAAGGTTGGTTTTTGCTCGGAGGCAAAAAGGAGTGGTCATCATGGGCATCTGGACGAAAGCGCGATGCCGCCGGCGCAATATTTGTGTGCGCTTTTGGGTGGTTTTAGTTCTGGGGGCAGCCGCTTGTCTCCTGCTTACACAGCCGGCACAAGCCCAACAGCCAGCTAGGCCGAACTTCGTTCTAATCGTGTCCGACGACCATGGCTGTGAGCTTGGCTGTTACGGAAATCCGGTCATCCGCACGCCCAATCTTGATCGCCTGGCGGCCGAGGGCACCCGCTTCGAGTTTGCTTTCTGTACAACGGCCAGTTGCAGTCCTAGCCGATCCGTGATCCTCACCGGCATGCATAGTCATGCTAATGGGACGTACGGGCTGCAGCACAGCTATCACCATTTCCAGAGCTTTGACAACATAAAGAGTTTGCCTGTTTATCTTCAGGAGGCAGGGTATCGCACCATCCTTGCCGGCAAGCTCCATGTGGCTCCGGAGTCCGTATACCGTTTTGAACATGTGGTTCAGGGGGTTAATCCTCGCAGCACGGTGGAGATGGCCGAACGTTGCCGGGAGCTGCTTTCGCAACAGTCTGACCGGCCGTTCTTCTTGTACTTTTGTCCCACAGATCCGCATCGGGGTGGTGGCCGGGTGGAAGGCTCGCCGTATCGGCCGGACCGGTTTGGCAATCGTGAGAAGCCTTATCCCGGTGTCAACGAAGTCGTTTATGATCCTCGCGACGTCATTGTGCCACCTTGGCTTCCCGACACTCCGACATGTCGTGCTGAATTAGCGCAATATTATCGGTCCATCTCCCGAATGGACCAAGGCATAGGCCGGCTGATGGACATCTTGCGTGAGACGGGCCACTGGGAGCGAACAGTTGTTATTTACATCTCTGATAACGGGCCTCCGTTCCCCGGAGCCAAAACTACCGTTTACGAACCCGGGATCCGTTTACCGTGCATTGTTCGCCACCCCGCGGCCCAGCGAAAAGGTGTAGTTAGTCAAGCAATGATCAGCTGGGTCGATATAGCACCCACCATTCTCGACATGGCGGGGCTGCGGGTTCCGTCGACAATGCAGGGGCGGTCATTTGCCCGGATCTTAGAAGAGGAAAACCCGCCCGGATGGGATGAAGTGTACGCCTCGCATACATTCCACGAAGTCACGATGTATTATCCAATGCGAGTTGTGCGGGAAAGACGCTTTAAGCTGATTTGGAATATTGCCTGGCCATTGCCCTATCCGTTTGCTTCCGACCTCTGGGAGGCGGCAACTTTCCAGGATCGTTTGGCCTTGGGTTTGGATACTCCTTATGGCCGACGCACTTTGCGACAATACATCCACAGGCCTCAATTCGAGCTTTATGATTTGGAAGCCGATCCCTTTGAAGCTCGCAACTTAGCCGACGATCCGGCTTACGCTGATGTGTTGGCCCGGCTAAAAGCCAAGCTGCGGGAATTCCAGGAAAAAACGGGCGATCCGTGGATTCTAAAATGGGAGCGTGAGTGAGTGTGGGGTGTTGGAAACCCTAAGGTTCTCAGGAACTCCTGCGCTTGCTCGGGCTCAGTACGATCCGGCGACCCTATCCCCCGGCCTTTTTCGTAAAAACCTACTCGGTCGGGATTCCTCGGAAGACCGATAAGACGCCGTCCCCACTCTCAGATGCCCGTCAACGGAAGCGAAAAAAATAAAAGGGGTGCCAGCAAGGGCACCCCGCGGGGACATACCTTAAGGTGTCAACAGGACGGGAATATCAAACTACCAAGTTGCCGAAGGGAAGTCTGAGTTGACTTCGCCATGGCTTTCGCCGCCGGTTGAAGTTGGGCAGCGGTAGGACAATCGCCACTTGCGCCATCACGAGGGCCGCGTGGCGGCGCTGGCCCCAAGCACAGGTCCGCAGGTGTTGTTCTTTACAGCTTCTTCAGCATCTCCGCGGCCTTGGCCTTAACCTTAGCCGGGTCGGTAGTAGCCTGCAACTCCTGATAGTCCTTGGCCAGCTGGTCAGCTTTGGAAGCGTCGCTTGCCCGGAGCTTTTCGATATTCTCCTGGATGGTGAGACCTTCACTTCCCACCTGGCCACTTTGAGCTATGGACTCAAGGGCGGACCGCATAGCATCCGTCGGCTGAACCTGGACGGGCTGCACTTTTTGCGCCCCGGGGCCCGTTGAGCCGCCGCACCCGCCCACAAAACCAATAGCCGCCGCAACTAGGAGGAGCAATGGCAAGCGATACATCGATTGCATCCCTTTTTACCTCTTTTAATCGTCAGGGACCTTTGACCCACCTCCCGAAAGGCCGTGCCGTTTGAACTTTGAATTACGTCGGCCATCGAGCCGCCAGATACCTTGTGCCGGTTTTACCCGAAGCGTTGGCAATTTCCCGGCGGCTGTCTCGGCCGATTGCCCACCGGCCCTAACCGGCCAGCGGATGTTGATCAATTGCCGATCGGCGACTCCTGCCGGATCACACCAACTGGCTGGCGCTCCTCCAACTACGAGGGGGCCAGTAGGAACACGGGCCCCCGGGGAGCGTTCACCGATTGAAAATGCCCCTACTGGATCAGACAAACCGCGCCCTGCGCGAGACTCGAACCGCTTTAGCCCAGGCGATTACTCAAACTGAGCTGCCTGGCCCTCGTCACGGCCGCCTAAGTACTGGTAAGTCTGGAAGTTGATGGTTTCCGAAACAAATCGGACCGAGCCGTCACCCAGGGCATGGAGAACACCACCAGGGTGCCAGCTGCGGGCAGGGAAAGCACCGTTGCTATCCATCCAGCCGCACCCGCTACATTCTTGGCAGGTCGGGAAGCGCCAGTTAGGCGGGGCAACCGTGTTGAAGACTGTTTGGGTGGGCATCGGCGCAATCCAATCTCGCCCGGAGTGGCTATGGTGGTTGTTGATACCATTTAGACAGTTCTGCCCGTAAGCGTCCATATCGGCCTGGGTGGGGAACAAGCGAGTGCTTCCGCTGAAAGGCTGAGCTCGGACGACGTCACCCGGCCGATAAACGCCATTGTTGTTGTCGCCGATGCGCATCTCGGCAGCCATGATCGTGTTGGAGGCACCGTCGCGCATATCGGAGAACGAGGTTTCCCGGTCACGCATCACAAATCCGTTTTGCGCACCGCTACCCCAATCAAAGTGCGAGCCGAAGCTAAACACATAGTTGCAGTTGCCTGTCTCCGCACTCCCAGGGAAGTCAGTATCCGAAGGGCATCGGAAGGTAGCGATCTTGGTGCGTCGGGCTGCGGTCAAAGTGGCATCACCGTCGTACCAATCGCGTGCCGCCTTTACCCCGACTTGGTCAACGATCATATACAGGTTTGTCTGTTCGATATACGGAAGGAGCATCGTGTGGATGCTGTAACCCCGCCAGTGTGACTTGAGGGCTGAGGGGTTGGCCGGGTCGACCGTGCGATACGAAAACCTTGGGAAGCATTTGTACACATCATGGTAGTTATGCATGGCCAAAGCCACCTGCTTAAGGTTATTTGTGCAGGAGCTTCGGCGAGCTGCTTCCCGGGCGGCTTGCACGGCCGGAAGCAAAAGGGCGATAAGAATGCCGATGATCGCGATGACCACCAGCAATTCCACTAGGGTGAACGCAGGACGGCGCAGACGTGTTTCCATAGGACTCCTCCTTCGACGGTTGAAACGAAGGTCGTGGGACACGCATACGGACGGATGACGAACGAGCCCTGCATTCCCCCTAGTGGCAGGCTACTTGTGGTAGGCTACCGATAGCATAACCCGCCTTTTGATCCTTTGCAATTAGGTAGCAGTTTTGTCTTCACTTGGGCTTCGCCGGGTGGCCCGCTAGAAAGAGAGGGCGGCTTCTTCGAGATCGTACCTCGTCTGCCGGCGCCTCTCGGACAGTGTCGGTGCTCATCGTGGCTCAAGCTCAGGTAGCCGAGCCCAGGGGAGAGCCCACACAAAGCCGTAACCCCTCTCCGCTCCAAGAGTTATCGAACCTGCGGGTTTACCTCTCTCCTACCGGGCCAGCCCTGGGCCTTTTGAGAGAAAGGACCGCACCCGAAGAACAAGCCACTCGCCCCTACCTGCGGCAGAAGAAAGCCCTTTAGAGAAACCGGCCGAGAGTCGAAAAAGCCCAAGAAACTGGATAAAAGAGATAAGGTTAGTGAATTTACCCGCTCGCCGGGTAGTTGTGGTCGGCGAAATCCGCAAGTTTGTTAAGCAGCTCGGAGCGCGGAGAGCCGCCGTTGGAGGCCACTGACCGACGAGTCTACCTCAACTCCGAGTTAGACCCGGCATAGGCAGGGTGTAAGGCCATGCGGGGCATAGCAATTATGAGGCCGAAAGACCGCGCCGCACGCGGAATTTTCACGTTTTTTCTGGCTTCCCCCATTTCTGGTATGTACAATTGACTAGAGAGGGTGTTTGCGCCCGGGGTGCAATTGTGCACTTGCCGCCCGGGTGGACGCGGACAGGACGATTCGCAGGAGATGTGAGACCGCGACGATGCTCGTGTTGTCACGGAAAGTTAACGAGCAGATCATCATCGGGGACGACATCATTGTCACGGTGGTCGCCATCCGCGGCACTCACGTTCGCATCGGAATTGAAGCCCCGCCAAACGTGAGCGTTCATCGCCGCGAGGTGTACGAGATGATGCGGCAGGCGGAGGCCAAGAAGGCGCAGTCGGCTGAAAAACCGGCCGAGGAGCCCGCCCAAAACCCCTCCCAAGCTTAATTCCCTGTCGCTTACCTTTCGCTCCCCCCCGCGATTTGCTGTTTCACAACGCTTTTTTCCCAGCGACGCGATCCCTTTCGTGCTTTTCCCAAGCCGAGCCGCCCGATGCTTCGGTACCTGTCCCTGACAGGCTGGCGGTTAGGGACCTTCCCGCCATGAAATGAGCCGACACACGCTTCCTCGGCAACTAGGGGTTCCCTTCCCGAGCGATCCGTTTAGCCTGAACATCCGGCCCAGTTTGCCCGGCCGATACAATCATGAGGTAAGCGTTTTTGTCGGCAAATCGCAGTCACCAAACGAGTAGGCTTATGCACAAGGTCACGGCTATGCGCAGTGGGTGGGAAAAACTCGACGGGCGGGTTGTAGCAGATCACACGATCTTTCGCGTGCGGCATGATCTGTATCGGCGACATTCCGACGGACTTACCCACGAATTTGTAGTCGTGGAATGCCCCGACTGGGTCAACATTGTGGCTTTAACTTGCGACGAGCGAGTGATCCTCGTGCGTCAATTCCGTCACGGCCTAGACAAGGCAACCTGGGAAATTCCCGGAGGCGTTCTTGAACCTGGAGAATCGCCGCAAGCCGGAGCTTTGCGGGAACTCCGTGAGGAGACCGGCCATTTGCCGCAGCGGATCGAACCGATCGGAATCATTCACCCAAACCCCGCCTACCAGATGAACACTTGTCACGTGTTCTTGGCTACTGGTTGTACCCTCGTGGGAGATCAACATCTCGACCCCACGGAAGAAGTCGAGCTTGGATTTTTTCCGCTAGAAGAGGTCCTCAAGATGGTTTCTCGTGGCGAAATTACCCACAGCTTGGTGCTGGCGGCCCTGCTTCACTTGTTGCTTTACAGATCTCATCCGGCCACTTTGGCTGCTATTTCCCCCTCCGCGAAGGCATAGAGGCACGAATGTGAGCCCTAATATCAACAGCGTGGCCGCCCTAGAGCGGAGTGATTAGCCTGCAAGCTCTACCTACCTGCGCTTAGCCTTTGGGCCCTCTTCATTCGCCCCAACTTGCTTAGCTAAGCGCACGAGTTATTGCTTAGCTAAGTCCACGGTCAAAAAAGCTACGCTGTGGGGCGGAAGCTTACCCTGGAGACTGTCCCCCTGGAGCGTCATCTGGAAGGCCTGTACAAAATCCCCTTTTTCCCGCAGAAGTGGTTTTGCGTCTACGTCGGCACTACTAAGAATAACGCCGGTCGCGCGCAGTGCCTGCCCACCTCGGAGGTTAATCCGAGCCGGATAACTCTGCGACCACGAAGCGTTGACAATTACAAGAAAGAGGGTGGACCGATCACCGCTGCGCGTGGCAAGAACAGGCGTCAGCGGAGCGGCCAGCGACTTTTCTGCCGGCCGAGGAGGCGTCCAGTATGGTCCTTGACCCTCTATAGCAAGCAAGTCTGGCCCCAAATGGCGGTTGAAATAGAAGTACAGCCAATACAACATGCTCCGAGCCTCGGGAACATCCGTAAACAGGATCCCGAAGCCTTGCCCCCGGCTCATTGATAACATTTGCCAACCACTGGCACCGCGTAGCATGCCTTCCCGGGCATAGTAGATCATGCGGATAGCGCGGTGCACTACACCCCAGATGTTGGCGTTTCGGTCAACGTAATCAGCTCGCTCGCCGTCCCGGCCACTTGCGTGAAGTCCCCATTCGGTATCTAGTTGATAAACCTCCCGACCAGGATTGTAAGCTTTGATGAGCGCGTTCATCCGCAGGATATGCTCTAACACACGCATATTTTCGGTAACAGCTACCTCCTCGAAAGGCATCTGGAAAATTCGGGGAAAGGCATAATAGTGGCCGACGACAAAATCATAATGCCCGGCGGCCTCCTTTAACACCAAGTTCCCCCAACGCACATTATGAGGGTGGATGGCTATTCCCACCTGAGCACTCTTATCAACAGCTTTGATTGCTTGGCTTACCTGGCGAAAGTGAGCGATGTAATCGGCGGCCGTAGCATAAGCCCCGCCTTGGCCCCACAAGCCGGAGTAAGGTTCGTTAGCAACCTCCCAAAACCGAAAGCGATAGCCTTTACCGCGAGCATAAGCCACGGCCTTGGCCCAAGCTTCCGGCGCGATTTTGCGCGCTGCCGATTGGTCCTCAAGCTCAATAACCGTCCATTCTTCCGGAATCTCCAACCGGCGGCAAATAAAAGCGATCCGATCCAGGGCTTCTTCAACCGAAAATGGTTCGTCACCGACTCCATAGAACCGCGTCATCGGCAGACGCAGCTCCCGGATTGCCTCCTCCTGCACCGGTAAGAGTCTGTATTCGCCACTGCGTGAAAAAGGTTGAGCTGTCCACCCAGCTACGCGATGAAAGGAAATCCCAGAAATCGGGAGGGTGGTTTTGCCCGCGGGCCGGCCGACCTCGACCGTAACTTCTAGGTGGTCCCCGGGCACGAGGTGGTGCCGGAGAGGCTCGATGGGAATAGTTGCCGGGTTGAGGAGTCGTGGATGTTTTCCCGGCTCGGCGGTGACCGTGATATCATCCACCCAGAGGGTACCTTCTTCCTCCGGTGCGTCTGTTCCCATGAAAGTTAGAAGAAGATAACGCGACTGATCGGCAAAAAAGTCTAACCCTTCGTCGAAAGCAAACTCGTACTTTCGCCACTCTGGAGTCACGTCGATGGCATGAAAGCCGGGTGCCGGCGCATCAACGAAAGGACGGATGGACTGATAAGCCGTAATGCCGAATCGCGCCTTTCGCGGTCGGTCAGCTTTGGCCCAAAAGCTCACCCGCAAAGTCTGGCCCTCTTGCGGCTGAATGGCGTGCTGGGGGTCTGTGACGATATAGCCGCGCGAATTTTTTGGATGAAAGATCCGCAGCGAGGCTTTCCCGCTTCGGGCCTCGCGCGTGTCCTGAGCAAAGTGCTCGGGGACTTTGTCTTTGTTAGGGCCCCACATGGCCCATCCTGGCGGCGGGTTACCTTTACCGGCCGTCTCAAAGTCGCCGTTGAAAATCGGAATGAGCCCGGCCTGGCCCCGCTCGCTAGCACTTGCCTGACCAGCTGTTGCAGCAAGATCCTCAACCCCCGATAGGGCTATGACGATGCAACCGATCGTGGCGATGAGGGCCGGCATAAAGTTCCGTCCTGCCAAGCCATTAACGGAACGAGGTTGTCGCGTGAAAGCGCAATCGGAAAGCAGCAAGAAACCCGTTGCCATGGAACAACCCTACATCGAAAGGCGGCAGTCTTCGAGCGCACCGTCACAGGCACCAAAACCGATCACAGTTCAATCCCCGAAAATGAGGGGCATAAGGTTTGATATCCTGCCCGCGTCGGAAGGCAAAGCGCTCGAAACTATCGTCCTCAATTGCCGAATCTGGAGCATCATATGGGCACTCCTCACGGCCTCAAATTGTGCCGAGAGAGTGGTCCCCCCTGACGAGCTGGATCCAAGATGCCAAACGGACCTTAGGTTCCAATGCCTGGTGCTGTCGGGCTACAGCGACGTTTTCGCCGGGGCGGCCACGAGGGCATAAGGAACACGGAGGCCTACCTCCAGCCGATCCGGCCACGGTTAAAACTCAATTGCTATCTTATTCCGACACTAAATTTATCACACCAATGATCGAAATCAAGCGGCATCTGCGTTGGGATCCCGGGGGGCTTGAAGGTTGGACCGCCAGAATTCCTCAGGCCGCGACAAACCCACAGGTAAAAACGCCCCGACCCTCGTTGGAGCTTAGCTTACCTCCAGGCATTAGCGCAGGGTCCGTAACGCGGAAACCGAGTTTTGAGAAAGTGTTCCGCAAACTCATAGGTTAAATCCGAAAGGGATCCCATCGGTCGGCCCCCTGCCGCAATTTTCTTACCTCCTGCCCGGGCGTCGAGGCCAACGGACGGTAAGTAGGGCGAGGGAGGCAGTTTAGATTCGCTCGGGCAAACTGCGTGGTCTTGGCAGGATCCGGAAATGGGCATGCCGGCAGCTTAGATTTTGAGAACAGTTGATCTCGGAGCTGGCGAATGCTTGGTGCAAGCGGCTAAACCGTCCCTCCAAACCCGACATCCGGCATTTGCCTAGGACTTGGCATGCCCCGCCCCTTTTCACCAAAATAGGCATCTTGCAATTCCCGGGGAAAAACACCGGGGGCGTCCGCCAACGTATAAGAAGGCGAATGCCACTTCGGCCCACCAACGGCCCCTGCCTCCGAATCGAAGCTCCCCTTAGTGCTGCGGCATGGTTGCCACTTAAGAGGGGAGACGGACCGAGAGGAAGTCCGTTTTCTCGGAAAGCGCTTATCGCAAGCGGGAGGTGAGCGAACGCATGGCGACTGACACACAAGATGCTGTGCCAATGATTGAGGCGATTGGCCTAACCCGCTACTACGGGGACTTTGCAGCCGTCCGCGACGTCAGCTTTACCGTTTACAAGGGCGAGGTCGTGGCCCTTTTGGGGCCGAACGGGGCCGGCAAAAGCACCACTCTGAAATTGCTGACCGGCTATCTAGCTCCCTCCGCAGGCGAGGCCCGGATCGCTGGGCACAACATGGCGACTGATCGGCTAGCCGGGGCAGCCGTCCTGGGATATCTCCCCGAAAATGGTCCCCTCTACTTGGACATGACGCCCCGAGGACTTCTGAACTTTTTCGCTGAGGCCAGGGGACTTAAGCCGCCATATAGGCAGCGGCGAATCCAGGCCGTTATTGAACTGTGCGATCTAGGGCGGGTGCTCAACAAACCGATCGGCAAGCTCTCTCGGGGTTACCGACAACGGGTGGGCATGGCGCAGGCCCTTCTCCATGAGCCACAGGTCCTGATTATGGACGAGCCCACCGCCGGCTTGGACCCAAATCAAATTCAGGAGGTGCGAGAGACGATCCGTCGGTTGGGACAAGACCGGACGGTGCTTTTGTCCACACACATCCTGCAAGAGGTGGAGGCGATGGCCAGCCGGGCCATCTTCATTGATGCAGGGAGGTTAGTCTACGATGGCCCGATTTCCAGCTTGCTCAGCTCTTACAAACGACTAGAAGACGCTTTCCGTGCACTGACCGGCGCGGGATCCACGGGTAAGCTTTCATCAGAGGAAAGTGAGTCCGATAACGCGCAATTGAAATGATAAGCAATAGGTGGGTGCAGGGATGACGAAAAAGCTTGGCTCCATCCGGTCGACTAGCTCGTGGTTGCGCTCCGGTGCTGCAAAAATGTGGGCGGGCCTTCGTTCGCTCGGGCACATTTGGCCAAATGCCTGGCGAAAGGAAGGTTCCAGAAGTGGGACCATCAGCCGAGTACTGTGGGCTGTCTTCAAAAGGAATTTCATCAGTTACTTCTCGAGCCCTACGGGCTACGTGTTTATTTGCGTATTCGTCCTCCTTACGACGATAGCGGCCTTCTGGCCGAACGAGTTCTTTGTTGCCAATCTGGCAAACTTAGATCAGCTGAATAAGTGGTTCGCTTTCATCCTTCTTGTCTTCGTGCCGGCAATCACGATGGCCATCTGGGCCGACGAGCGCCGGCAAGGGACGGACGAGCTTTTGTTGACGCTGCCGGCTACCGACTGGGATGTGGTGCTGGGGAAATACCTGGCCGCAGTGGCCATTTACACGGCGTCGCTTGCCTTCTCCGGCTTGTGCTGCTACTGGGTCCTTGCTTTTTTGGGCGACCCGGACGGGGGGTTATTCTTGTCGACTTACTTCGGCTACTGGCTTTTAGGGATCGCCATGTTGGCGGTGGGAATGGTCGCTTCCTTCCTGACGGATAATTTGACCATCGCCTACATCTTGGGGGCGGTATTCAATATGCCTCTTGTTTTCGCGGGGCATGCCGACACGGTGGTAAGCGCAGAGCTTGCCCGGTGGTTTCGCTTCTGGAGCTACGAGGAGCAGCTCCGAGATTTTACCCGCGGCATCGTCTCTGTGTCGGGCATCCTGTATTTCCTCACTATCATTGTGGCGATGGTCTATTTGAGCATGATCCTCATAGGCCGTCGGCACTGGATCATCGGGCGCCAGTCACGGATTATGAACCTTCATTACGCGGTGCGAGTTGTGTCGACGATTATCATCGGCCTGTCTTTTGTTGTGATTTTCTCGAATCAGCCAATTCGGTTGGACATGACAAGCGAAAGGCTCAACTCGCTTTCGCGGTACACTTTATCGCTCCTCCGGGAACTAAACCCCGAGCGCCCGGTACAGGTCGAGGCGTTTATCAGCCCCCAGGTGCCCGAGGCCTATGTGCAAACACGCCTTAATTTGATCAACACTCTCCGCGAAATTAACGCCCGCGCTCGGGGCAAGGTTCAGGTACGGATTTGGGACACAGAGCGGTTTAGCGAGGAAGCAGCTTTAGCGGAGCAACGCTACAAAATCACGCCGCAGCGTCGAATCACCTTGGAGCGCGGCGCTTACGTGGAGAGCCACATCTTTATGGGCGTGGCTTTTCGCTGTGGACTGGAACGGGTGGAAATACCGTTTATCGATCGGGGGATTCCCGTTGAGTATGAGCTTGTCCGGTCACTGGTGACGGTGACCCAGCAAAAGCGTAAACGAGTGGGAATCCTTCGCACGGATGCGCGTCTTTTCGGTCAGTTTGATTTCCGGACCATGACCTCCGCCGGCAATTGGCCGATTGTTGAGGAATTGGAGAAGCAATACACGGTGGTGGAAGTTGACCCATCCCAGCCCATTACGGAACGGTACGACGTACTCCTTGCGGTCCAGCCCTCCAGCCTGGGGCCGCAGGAGATGAAAAACTTCATTGATGCGGTTAAGCGCGGTCAGCCTACCGCCATTTTCGAAGATCCGTTCCCTGCTTTTGCTGCTTCCGTTCCGGGGACCAGCGCGCCACGCATGCCTGGCAGCCCCATGTTTGCTGCAGGACCGATGGAGAAGGGCGACATCAAGGAGCTGTGGCAGCTCCTCGGGATTGACATGGTCCCTGACCAAATCATCTGGCAGGACTATAACCCCTATCCAAAACTAGCACAGCTTGATCGTGAGTTTGTGTTTGTCGACGAAGCCTGTGGTGCACGTCAGCCTTTTGACCCGGCGGATCCGGTAACATCTGGCTTGCAACATCTCTTGTTCCCGTTCCCGGGAGCTATTCATCCACTGAATGTGTCTAAGCTCGAGTTCAAACCACTTGTTCGCACGGGCGATCGGACCGGTTTTGTCCGGTTTCGGGACGTGTTGGAAATGTCGTTGTTCGGCTCACCGACTCGGCTCAATCCAAATCGCCGCCATTATCCGACTCAGGTCTCTTACGTGTTGGCGGCCCACGTCCGCGGGCGAATTCCGTTAGAAGAGGCAACAGCTTCCCAATCAGCCAGCACAGGCACGACAGCCACAGCGCAAGCTTCGGCTGGGGAAAAAAGTAACGGCAACGGCGGGAGCGAAGATGCCTCCCAAAAATCGGCCGATCAACAAAAGGCCGATTCTGGCCCCGCCGGTCAAACCGCCCAAACCAAGCCGGAGCCTCCGACCGCCGAGCAAAAGCCAAAGGAAGCGGAAATCAACGTTATCGTGGTCGCCGATTTGGACATGCTCCATCGGGAGTTCTTCCGGCTGCGTGAGGAGGGCGATATACCGGAGGCGGGCATCCGATTTGATTTCGACAACGTCACCTTTGTTCTCAATATCATCGACCGATTGGCTGGCGAAGAACGGTTCCTGGAGCTACGAAAGCGCCGGCCGAAGCATCGCACCCTGGTTCGCATCGAACGTGTCACCGAAAAGGCACGCCGGGAAAGCCTTGCCGCTCGGGAGAAGTTAATCGCTGAGTTTGAAAAGGCCCAGGAGGAAGAACAAAAGAAACTCGACGAACGCGTTAAGAAGCTGGAGGAAGAATTCAAGAAGCGGGGTGACATTCCTTTGCAGGATGTGCTAATCCGTGTGGCAATGGCCCAAAAAGAGGGGCAGCGGCGATTAGATGCTCGTATCGAACAACTTCGTCAACAGCGTGACGCGGAAATAAACCGGATTGAGACAGAGTTGAACTTGTACATCCGCCGGGTGCAAAACGCCTATAAACGTTGGGCCGTGGCCCTGCCGCCAATCCCACCGCTGGTGGTGGGCCTAGCTGTTTTTGCCTACCGCCGCTTCCGAGAATACGAGGGCGTCGAGCAAAGCCGGCTCCGCCGGTAAAGGTTCGCTAATTTGTGGGCACAATCGCCCGAATAGACTCGTTTTTCCCGCTCGGTGTGAATTTTCGCGGTTGTGCGCGGGCTGTCCTCGTTGATTCCGACTGGGTTGATGATCTTAGCTTAGGCTGCGATGCGGAGTGTGGGCGACGAAGTCGGAGGCATCCGGGAGGAGCCGGGAGTAGCGCCCTCAGCAAGTTTAGATATTAGGGCAAATCGGCACTTTCAATAGCCACGATGCTGACTGCGGACCAAAGCGTAAGCCGGAGGAAACCAGAGAAACTGGCACGGAACGAACATTTGCCGCTTGGATAATCTCCCAGCATCGAGGGAATCGTCAACGGAAAAGATCCGCTACCGAATATAGCTGTTCACTTTTTCCTGCGAGAGCTTAACGGGCGAAAGAGAACGACCCTGCGGTCGATTTTGTAGGAGAGGGGTCAAAGATGAACAACGGGCAAATGATCCGCACTGCGACTTTTGCAGGGGCGGCCGTACTGGCAGTGGCGATCGCGTTGCTGACTCGACCTTGGATCCCACGGCCAGCTTCCGAAAGTTTGGTGGGCCAGGAGCTTTATCCGGAATTTGTGGATCCGTTGGCGGCAGCTAGTCTCGAGATCGTCAAATACGACGAATCCACAGCCACTTTGCAGCCGTTCAAGGTGGCATTGGTCAACAACCGCTGGTCGATCCCCTCGCACGAAAACTACCCAGCCGACGCAAAAGATCAGTTGGCCGAAGCCGCGGCCAGCCTGGTAGGACTGAAAATCCTCGAGGTGGTCACGGATCGACCGGGTGATCACGCTATTTTTGGCGTGGTCGACCCGGACCCAAAAAATCTGGAAGCTGGGGCCACGGGTGTGGGAATGAGGGTTGTGCTCCGGGACAAGGATGGCAATGAACTTGTCAACTTGATCATCGGTAAGCAGGTGCCGGGTCAGGAAGATTTGCGGTATGTTCGCCGCGGCAAACAAGATCCCGTCTATGTCGTTCGACTCAAGACCGACAAATTGAGCACGCGCTTTGAGGACTGGATCGAGCGGGACCTTTTACAACTTAATACCTGGGATATTCGTCGGGTGACAATTGATGACTATGCCATTGATATTGTGCAGGGTGTGCAAATCCCGCGGACCCACATGGTTTTGGATTACGATGACAAGGAGGTCAAATGGACCCTCAAGGAGTGCCGCGTGTTTCAAGAGGGCCAATGGGTCGACAAATTGTTGGCTGAGGATGAAGAGCTGGATACCACCAAGCTCAACGACATGAAGTGGGCCCTTGATGACCTAAAGATTGTTGATGTACGGCGGAAGCCGGCAGGACTTAGCCAAAATCTCCGGGAATTGGGGGAAATTAAGCTGGATCAGGAGGCGCTCAATTCACTCGCGCAACGGGGCTTTTACGTTATTCGGATAGGTAACCGGTATGAGCTACTGTCCAGTGAAGGCGAAGTGACCGTCCTAATGAAGGACGGGGTTCAATATGTGCTCCGGTTTGGAGCCATTGCCGCAGGGACCACCGGGTCAGAGGGTTCCGAGAGCGCAAGCGAGAAGAAGGATTCCGCAAGTGGAGGAGCTAATCGGTACCTCTTCGTAATGGCCGAATTTAACCCCGAGGGAATTCCAAAACCCGAGTTGACTCCGCTTCCGGAGCTATCAGGAGAAGCGGCGGGAGCCACGTCCACAGGAAGCGGGGAGAAGCCGGCAGAGCAAAAGCCGGCCGAGCAAGGAGGCCAGTCGGCTCAGCCCCCACAGGAAGCCAAGACCGGCAACGGGTCCTCGCAAGACGAGCCGGCCTCCGGGGTTGGATCTAAACCAGCCGAAGGTAGTTCGGCGGAGTCTTCGGCTCAGACATCCACGCCAGCCAAGTCCGAAGAAAGTAAGCCCGCCGAATCCGCCCAGGCCAGCACCACCCAGGCTGGTGAAACCAAGCCCGCCGGAGAGTCGCAAAAGACCGAGGCAAAAAGCCCGGAAGAAATTAAGAAGGAACGGGAGCGCATCGAAGCGGAAAACAAACGCAAGCTGGAAGAATACGAAGAAAAGATTAAAAAAGGCAAAGAGCGGGTCCAGCAACTAAACGAGCGCTTTGCCGAGTGGTACTACGTCATCTCGGACGAGGTCTACCGCAAGATCCGGCTTGGCCGCCCAGACGTCGTCCGCAAGAAGACTCAAACCACCACCGGGCAATCAACCTCTTCACCAGGCGGAGCGACCCAAACCCAACCGGAGAGCCAGCCCAAGCCGCCCAGCGAAACTCAATCGGCGTCGCAGCCTGTTCAGACGGGGCAGGTGGAACAAAAGGCGCAGACCGAGCCGGCCCAGCCTTCGAAGGATAATACCCCCCAGCAAGGTGGCGAAACTTCCCAGCCCAACGCCACCGAGTCAGGGGCCGGAACATCCGCTCCGGAAAGCACTCCCTAAACCCTCGCGTCGCTGTTACAAAGCTAGCCCAATTAGTCTACAGGGGATCTGTTGACAAAGTTTTCCGTCTTCTCGATTGGCGAGGCAACGCATGCGACGGGTGGGCCCCGCCCGGTCGCATTCGGCTTCCTTACCGCGGCACTGGACGAATTATCTCTTTCGCCCGACCCAGAACGTCTACAAGTACTCGGTCCACCCGAGGTCTGCCAAAAGGGGCACCACGCGCCGGAGGTTTTCTTCGTCATCCTTTCGGGCCACTAACGTAGCGTCCGGCGTAGTAACCACCACTAAATCATCTACACCGACCAGGACAATCAGATGGTGTGGGTCGGTTGACCGGACGATATTCCCGCGGGCATCGATGAGAAGATGCCGGGCCGCCATAAGGGTATTGCCAGAGGGATCTTGCGAGATCACCCGTTCCAGCGCTCGCCAATTGCCCAGGTCGTCCCAGCAGAACGGAGCCTCGATCACCAGCGTGTGTGGATAATGCTGCATAACCGCGTAGTCGATAGAAATAGGACGGATCGCGGCAAATCGCTCACGAAGGATGTGGTCGAAGTTCGGCTCGCCGAAGGCCTCTTTGATAGCAAGGAGTGGTTCGTAAACATCAGGGGCATACTCGGCAAGCGCTTTGAGGATGGTGTCTGCCCGCCAGATGAAAATGCCGGAGTTCCAGTAAAAGGTGCCGGCCTGGAGATAGGCCTCGGCCATTTCCCGCGGGGGCTTTTCACAGAATTGCCGAGCGTGATAGCAAAGCAAGCCCTCGAGAAAATCGCGATGGAGAGGTTCTCCGCGCTCTATATAGCCAAATGTCTGCGCCGGATAACTGGGTTTAATTCCGAAGGTCACCAAAGCTGCCGGATTTTCCTCCACAAGCCGCACCCCCACCCGAATAGCGCGAAGAAATTCCTCCTCCGGCTCGATGACGTGGTCCGACGGGGTAACGACCATGACCGCTTCCGGATCCGATTGAAGCAGATAGACCGCCGCCAGGCCTATACAGGGGGCGGTGTCTCGTTTAACCGGCTCAATGAAGATGGCCTGGGGATCGAGCTGTGGAAGAATTTGCCGGATTTGTGGTGCAAGGCGTTCCGTGGTGGCAATCAGTAAGCGCTCGGGGGGAACCAACGGCCGCAGCCGGTCGACGGCCCCTTCCAGCATCGTCCTCGAGTCCACCAAAGGCAGGAGCTGTTTTGGCCGATGACCGCGGCTTTCCGGCCAAAACCGCGTTCCGACCCCTCCTGCCATGATCACACCGTAAAGCATTCGTCAAGCACCTCTCTCGAGCCGAACACTGCTCTCCGCCAAACAGGAAATTCCTACGCCACACTGCATGGGTTATTCGAACTTCAAAGCTCGGAAGGCTGCTTCTCTAAAAAGTCGCCCCCAAAAGCCTGCTAAATGCGGACAAGCATTGTCGCTGGAGCTTTCACCTAAGCCTAGCCCCAAAATCCTCGGCCAAGGACAATAAACCGGGCGGATCGCTATTTCGGATGGCATTGCCTCCCCCGAATGCCCGATACGTGCCGCTTCCGACCAAGGCCACTTCCACAATCAAAGTTCGGTGACGGCGGATGCGATGGGCGGCCAATAGTCCGTCCCGACCAAACACCTTATTTAACCCGCGCAATCCCCTTAACGGCGTACTTAATCCCCCCTGGTTGTCAGAAATTTCAAAAAGCTCAGTCTGACGAGTTACACCAGCTGAACTTCGATCGCGTAAAGTTTACATCATCGATATGGATAGCAATGATTCGTACCGAGAGCTAAGATTTTGCTAGGTCCCTTCTAGTGTCTTCAAAGCAGTGAGGTTGCATCACCTTACGGTGCCGCGGAATTTTCATAAAAAAGCAAAAGCTTTCCTGTCAGGTAGCTTCGCGTAGATAAGTGGGCTCTTCCACGCTCGTCCCGGCCCGGAGTTTACCGACTAGCTCGGCCGGCTCGACCGCGAAAAGGGGGCTAATTTCCACCGGCACATCGTCAGACACAACAATCCCAGCTTGGCGCAGCCACTCCCGCCAAAGCCGACAAAGCGCAGCCTGAACCGTCTCAGGGGTGTCGCCACCGGGGTCCCCAGATGCGTTTTTAAGCGGGGCAAAATGCGTCTCTTCAGGTACCGCTACCAGAATGGCTCGATCAGCGTAAGGGAGCAGGTCGAAAATGAACCGCTCGAACTGAACGGCATTTGGCGATTTGGGCTGAACAAGCTGGCCCTCCAAGTTGACGTACGGGACTTTCTTCCGTGCAAGATGCCACGGGAGAGCCTCGGCCAACCGCAGGGCTTTTTCTAGGAAGCTCAGTTCGAAGATATGGACAGCGATGCTTCCCCACCGGAATAGAAGCCCGCCATCTGGACCCTTTCGCTCGGCCAGGTGCGGAGGCAGATCGCTATATTCCACGACCGTCAGCCGGTCTTTGACCCGCACCACGTTGCCTACTCGATCCTGGGGAGTCTTCTTGAGTACAACCTGCGTGGTGACCTCGGCCCGCGAAAGGAGGTGGTAACCCAGGAATTCGGGGCAACAAATATCGACCAGGGGATTATCCACCTGGAAATAAAACAATCGCTTAATGCCGGCCGACTTAAGCTCTTCAAGCAGACCGGACTTGGCGAGGGCGGCAAGCATTCCCCCATGACCATCCGGGCTTAGGGCAATGCGGTCTTTGGCGGCCAAAAGGATTTGGCCTGTCTCGGCGTCAACGGCCGGCATTACCCCCTGGACGAAGAATCGCACTTGGCTGCGCGGCAAACCGAAGTATCGGCAAGCGGCGAAATAGGCCCGCGTCGACACTTCCGTCGCCAAACTGGTCATAATGCAGAACGGTATTTGCACCCCTAACCGATGCGAGCGGGCCAAAACCTTCTCGGCGTGAATTTGAAAGAGGCTAACACCTGACACCGGGCCAATTGGGAAAAGGCCTTTGGGATAGCTGAACCCAAGCCGGGTGCCTTTGCCCCCCGCGACGAGGAGGACCCCTACTTCGCCAGCCCGCAAGCTCTCCAACCCCGCCTCCTTCGCCCGTGATGGCGAAAACTCACCAGTACCTTTCCCAAAGGGGATGACCTGCGGGAGTTCAGCCGCTTCCAACAGCCCCTCATCAGGCGGATGAGCTACTCCTCTACCTGCTCGAAGATCATCGACCAAGTCAAGATTGATGAGCTGGATCTGATTAAGCAGCCTTACTCGACCCGCTTCAGGAATTTCCGCCCAGAAGCGCAGCAAGTGACCCTGACCATGGGAGGTAAGCCAACTGACCAGCTCCCGCGGTGGGGACGAAAGATCACTCGGTGTCGAAACCACCTGCGGCTGCCCAGTCATCGCTCTTAGCTTGCAATGTTCAACGCTGCTTCCGCGACGAAAAAGAGTTTCTTGGCTCACACGAGGCTTGAATCGGCTCAACCCCGACGTGCGCAGGTGACTTAAAGGCTCCCGCGGCGCTTATTGGGGGCCTGAGCTTGGGCCTCGAGAGCTTTTCCCAAGGCATTCGTCCTAGGGCCAACTTACTCACCGCGCCCGGGCCCTTGCTTCTTCCGCTCACCCCCCCAATTTCGGGTCAGGACGGTGGGTTTGACTATATTCCCCCGTATCCCCCAAAATGGGGCACCCTCCACGCCGTCGGTTTCCACCGGCCCCTGTCCGCGCATCCGGGTTGGCCGCCTTTTGCCAAATCTACTACCTGATTCCTTCAAAATCTCACACTTCCGCCAAAAAGGCGCCGAAGCTTGCGCCAATGTTGTTAGACTTGGGCCGGGGTGGGCCTGGGGGGTATTATTAGGAGTGCGAAATTCTACCCACTTGCATCATGATTATGGAAGTTTGCGCAAGGCTGAGTGGCCGATTGAACGGATCCAGCTTGAGTATTTGAGCCGGAACATGTGGCGGCCCAGATTCCCGGGCCAATTCAGGTCTTAAAAGAGCGAATTTCGACGGAGAACTAGCTTTCGGCGTAATTACTCTAAGGCAGGCTTTGTCGCGCTCCAAAGACAAACGGGCGAGCCCAATGCTTGGTTTTTCCCGGATGTCAATCCAGGTCGGCAGGCCGGGGAAAACGCGACCGTTAAGCCCGGTTAACGTGCCGGGCATACGGCGAGGGTCCGCATTTACCGCCCCAATGAGATTAGGCTTGGGCGGCTCTTCGGAGCTACCGCGGCCTGCGATCGTGTGTGGCGAGATTTTGGCGTGGGGCAAATGCTTTGCGGAGCGAATCTTCGCCTACGAGGCGTTTTGGTTTTGAGTGAGTGACCTGCAATGAGGCAGCAGATCGGTTTTTTTGATCGCGTAGTTCAAGTGGTCAGTGACGTATCGGCCCGAATTGGCGACGGCATTGTCAAAGGCCTGACGGCGGTCTTTGGCTCGGCTAATGAGCGGTACCTGCGGCGCCTTCAACCGATTGTTGAAGCCATCAACGCCCGGGAACCGCGCTATCAGGCAATGACCGACGCCGAGCTGCGGGAGATGACCGACAAATTCCGCATGCGGCTTCGCGCGGGGGAGACATTGGACGACTTGTTGATCGACGCTTTTGCCGTCTGCCGGGAGGTGGCCCGCCGTCGGGTGGGAATGCGGCACTTTGACGTGCAGCTGATGGGGGGCATTGTGCTCCATCGGGGCGGCATTGCGGAAATGGTTACAGGCGAGGGTAAAACGCTGGTCGCCACCTTGCCGGCTTACCTCAATGCCCTGGAAGGCAAAGGTGTGCATATTGTCACTGTCAACGACTACTTGGCGCGCCGGGACATGGAGTGGATGGGGCCGATCTACCTCGGCCTTGGCCTAACGGTCGGGGCGATTCAGGCGCATATGGACCATCGTGCCCGGCAGAAGGCGTACGACTGCGACATTACCTACGGGACCAATAACGAGTTTGGCTTCGACTATCTGCGGGACAACATGCGGCCGGCGCGGAGAGGCGACCCGGAATGGCCGCCCGAGTTACAGCAGGTGCAGCGCGGTCTGCACTATGCGATTATTGACGAAGTGGACAATATTTTAATCGACGAAGCCCGGACGCCGCTTATTATTTCGGGGCCGGCCCGGGATAATGTCGACGAATACCGGATCGCCGACATGGTCGCCCGGCAATTAAAACGGGGCGTGCACTTCGAAGTTAACGAAAAAGAGCGGACCACCCATCTGACCGAGGAAGGGGTCCGTAAGGCGGAAGAGCTTGTCGGCGTCGAGAGCTTCTATACCGGCCAGAATATGCACTGGCCTCATCTTATCGACAATGCCCTCAAAGCCCATCACCTATACAAGCGGGATGTTCACTATGTGGTTAAGGACGACGAGGTTATTATTGTTGACGAGTTTACCGGTCGCTTGATGCCCGGTCGACAGTGGAGCGACGGCTTACATCAAGCTGTCGAAGCCAAGGAAGGGGTTCGCATTAAGGAGGAAACGCAAACACTTGCCACGATCACCATCCAAAACTTCTTCAAGCTCTATAAGAAGATTGCCGGCATGACCGGCACGGCGATGACCGAGGCCAACGAGTTTTGGAAGATCTACGGGATGGAGGTGGTGGCGATTCCCACTAATAAGCCCCTGCGGCGAATCAATCACCCCGACGTTGTTTTTCGCACTGCCAAAGAGAAATATAAGGCAATTGTTGACGAAATCGAGCGCGTCCATCGCTATGATACGGTGTGGCTTGACTCCGGCCAAATGTGGATTGGCCACATCGTCAAGGAAGACGACAGCACGGTCGTTTTCCGGCCGCGGGATGAACGGGACACGGTCAACATTCCGCGGGAAAGAGTAAAGCAAATCGAGCGCCGCGGTCGGCCCATCTTGGTCGGCACCACATCCATTGAAAAAAGCGAGCTTCTCTCCCGGATGCTCGAAGCCCGGGGCATTCCCCACCAGGTCCTCAACGCCAAACACCACGAGCGAGAGGCGGAAATCATCGCTCAAGCCGGCCGGAAGGGTGCGGTGACTATTTCCACCAACATGGCGGGTCGCGGTACGGATATCATCCTTGGCGGCAATCCGGAGTCAATGGCGTGGGCACTTCTTCAACATAAGTATCCGAGCCGACTCGATGTGCCGCAGGAGGAGTGGAACGCCCTTGTGCGCGAAATCGAAGAACGCGAGCAAATGAAGGCGGAGGGCCGCGAGGTCGCGGCGATGGGCGGACTTTACGTCATTGGGACGGAGCGGCACGAGGCCCGGCGGATCGACCTCCAACTGCGTGGTCGAGCGGGACGTCAGGGCGACCCCGGATCGAGTCGATTCTTCTTATCTCTTGAGGACGACCTGCTGCGAATCTTCGGCGGCGAGTGGATCAACAAGGTCTGGCAGTGGCTGGGGGCCGAGGAAGGCCAAGCCCTGGAAAGTCCGATGCTTACGCGCCGCATCGAGGGCGCTCAAAAGAAGGTAGAGGAACGCAACTTCGAGATTCGGAAAAATTTGCTCGAATACGACCAGGTGATGGATCAACAGCGCCGCCGCGTCTATTCCTACCGCCAGCGGATCCTCGAGGGGGCAGACTGTCGCGAACTGATTTTCGAGATGATTGGTAACGAAGTGCGCCGGGCTGTCCGCAAGTTTCTCAGTCAAGACTACGGCCCGGCTTGCTTTGCGGATTTTGTCTCCAGGCGGTTGGGGGTAGAGTTCGAAGCGAAAGTCTTCCGCGGCATGGATTTCGAGACGGCGGAGAACTACGCTCGGGACATAGCTTCTCGCCGCGTGGAAGGGCAGGTGCTGGAACTGATGGAAGAACATCTGCCCGAGGAGGAAGATCCCAGCGAATGGAACGTTTCTGCGTTCATTCATACGGTCAACAGCCGCTGGAACACGGGGATCCGCGACCGCGACATCAAGCGACTTTCCCGCGATGAGCTTTCCGAGCTTTTGGTGGAAAAGGCTCGGCAATTCGTGGAGGGTGTGGATCTTCAGGAAGGTGCGGTCTTCCTGCAACCTGGTTATGGAGTTCAGGCGCTAACCCACTGGGTGGCTACTAAGTTTGGGGCGCAGATTTCGCCGTCCGACATTAAGGAGGGTGATCCCGAGGCTGTGGAGGCATTCCTCCTGGAAGCCATTGGTCAACTTTATGAGCATCGCGAAGAGCAATTCCCAATCCTATCCGCCCTGCGGCAGTGTTCAGTCATGGGGCCGGGCAAACGTCCACGGGTGGATTGGGATCGCTTCCTGGGATGGGCAGAGATCCGCTATGGACTAACTGCTCAGTCGCTCCGGGGCCTGCCGCAGGAGGAAGTGCTTAGCCGGCTAACCGAGGCCAGCCGCCAAGAGCTGGAACGTGGTCGGCAATTGGGCCAGCAACTGCACATTCGTCTACAAGAGCTTTATGGTCCGACAGCTGGGCCGGAGGACCACCTCCAGCTTGCCCAGCTCAATAGCCATCTTGATTCTTTCAACCGCTGGCTCCAGGAAAATGTCGGCGTGGAGCTGACGGCCGAAGAGGTGGCCACCCGTCAACGCCGCGAAATCGAGCAAAAACTGTTCAACGCGTTGGATGAGCGGGTACGGCCGGAAATGCGCCGGATGGAGCGGGCGCTCCTCCTTCGCATTTTGGACGAGGCATGGAAGAATCACCTGTTGGTGATGGACCACCTGCGGGCGAGCGTGGGGCTTCGGGGCTATGCCCAGGTTGACCCCAAGGTGGAATACAAGCGGGAAGGGATGCGGGCCTTCGAGGCCATGTGGGAATCGGTGGAATCCAAAGTCTCGGAGCTTATCTTCCGGGTCGAATACTATCCCGATGCGTTTACCTCGCGGATTTGGGCACGTCAACAACTTTCGCGGCCGGAGGTCGTTCCGCTACCAAGCAGCGCGGCCCGAGAGCCGGTGGCCGCCTCAGCCGCTTCGGTCGCTGCGGGGACCTCGGCCGGACCTATTGAGCCATACCGGGCAAAAGAAAAACGGGTCGGGCGCAACGACCCTTGTCCGTGCGGCAGTGGCAAGAAGTATAAACGTTGTTGCGGGCGGGATTAGCCAGTCCGGAAGAAGGATCCCCGGCCCAAAGCATGGCTTTGTTGACTTCGTGCCAGTACGGAACACACGTCACTTGCTGCAAGCTAGGCCGAATAAGCTAACCTATCTATCTTAGCCCATCCACAAGGGGACTCCCTATGCGTAGACAAACGTGGATGCACCTATTGGCTTTTTTGCTTTGGCTCATTGGCGGAGGTATCCTCGTGAATAATTTGCTTGCCCCATCGGTCGCCACTGCGGCAGAAACGCAACCGGCCCCCTTGGCGGAAGAAGTGCAACGATTGGTCCAGGAGGTAACACCGCATGTTGTCCAGTGGCGGCGAGAGATCCACGCTTATCCGGAGCTAGGTAATCGCGAGGAGCGCACGGGCCAGTTTGTTGCGCAAACACTCGGTCAACTTGGCGTGGACGAACTTCGCACCGGTGTGGCTCACCATGGAGTAGTGGCGCTTGTGCGCGGCAAAGGCCCCGGGCCGGTCATTGCGCTTCGGGCAGATATGGACGCCCTCCCAGTGCAGGAAGAAACGGGATTGCCGTTTGCCTCCCGTATTCCTGGCCGAATGCACGCCTGTGGTCATGATGCCCATACGGCGATGCTTCTTGGAGCAGCGGCTGTTTTGGTGCGTCTTCGCGATCAATTCCCCGGCGCGGTCAAGTTTATTTTTCAGCCGGCAGAGGAGGGCACACCTCCCGGTGAAGAGGGTGGGGCCAAATTGATGATCGCCCAGGGGGTGCTGGAAAACCCAAAAGTCGATGCTATCTTCGGGATGCACGTCAACGTCGATTTGCCCACGGGCAAGATCGGCTATCGGCCCGGAAGCTTAATGGCTGCCGTGGATCGCTTCCGTGTGGCGATTGTGGGCAAGCAGTCCCACGCGGCCATGCCCTGGGCTGGTATCGATCCAATCGTCACGGCTTCTCATGTCATTACAGCTGTGCAAACGATCGCCAGCCGGACTATTGATGCCCGCGAACCGATTGTGGTCTCGTTCGGCATTATTCGCGGGGGCGAGGCATGGAACATCATCCCCCAGCGAGTCGAATTAGAAGGCACCATTCGGACCCATAATCCGCAAGTACGAAAGACAGCTAACGAGGCTTTTCGCCGGATTGTCACAGAGGTTTCGGCGGCATTTGGTGCCACCGCAGAAATCGAGATGCACGATTACGGACCGGCAGTGTGGAACGATCCGAAGTTGCTTGAATTCCTCAAGCCGGCCCTTGCTCAGGCAGTTGGGGCAGAGAACCTCGTAGAGCTTCAGCCGGTGATGGGTGGCGAAGACTTCGCGCATTATGCGCAAAAAGTTCCCGGGCTTTATGTTTATGTTGGCGCCCGAAACGAATCCATTGGGGCCATTTACCCCGTGCATACGCCCCAATTCCGCCTGGATGAGGCAGCCTTGCCCATCGGGGTAAAAACCCACTGCTTGGTGGCCCTCCGGTTCCTGTTTGAAAGTCAGGGCACTTTGGCCGAGGGGCAAAAGTAATTTCCTGAGAATACTTGCCGCTTTGTTGACCACGATCACTATCAGAGGTGCGGCGTTATTGCTGGAATTGACGACGCACCCAGGTCGTGGTTAACCACCGCTGAGGCCGAGCTGTTTGCGTCCACTTAAGGAGCCTCGCGCACTTGAAGCAAGAAGGACAGTGCCGGCTTTGGACGCAAATTTCTTTGTTCTGCGGCGAAGTTGCGCGAAAATTGTTGACAAAGAGATTTTGGTTTTGCCGAACTTTTCGTAGCGCACAGACCCTTTCACCACGGCCCTCACCGAAGGTGCGCAATCGGTCAGACCAGGTAACGCTCTTCCTCTTGTTGCCGCTGGATGGCTATTTCCCCTGCTTCTTCCAGTTTGCGAATGGTGTCCACAATTTGTTGTTGTACCTGCTCGACCACTGAGGCCCGCACCGGTCCAAGATATTCCATTTCTTCTAAAAGCAGCGCTGCCGCTCGCTTGGACATATTGTTGAGGATTTTCTGCTTCAATTCCTCACTTGCACCTTTTAAAGCCGTGGCCCACTGAGAGCTTTCCACATGCTTGAGGACCGTTTGGATGTCCCGATCGGACAATTTGACGATATCCTCGAAAACAAACATCCGGCGGCGGATCTGCTCAACAAGCTCTGGGTCATCTTGGCCGATGTATTCGAGAATAGTTCGCTCGGTGGCTCGGTCGACAACATTGAGGATCTCCGCCACTGCGTCCACCCCGCCGGCCTTCTCGAAGTGTTGATTTACCAGATTAGCCACTCGGGCAGCCAGCGCATCTTCCACGTCCTTAATGATTTCCGGGCTTGTTTGATTCATATTGGCAATCCGGCGGATGACGGCTACCTGCCGGTCCGGTGGGAGGGCAGAAAGAATGGTAGCGGCCTGACTTGGATTGAGATGGGCAAGCACCAAGGCTATTGTTTGGGGATGTTCATCCATAAGAAAAGTGACCAGGTTCTGGGTATCGACCTTTTGCAGGAACCCAAAGGGAAGGGTCTCGATAGCTTGACGGACTGATTCCAAAGTGGCCCCAGCTGCCTTGCCTAACGCCTTCTCCACAAGTGCCTTAGCCACTTCCAGGCCACCTACGTTGCCCCCTCCGGCGGCTGGAGAGGCGTTGACAAAATCGCGGATCACTTGCTCCTGTTCTTCCGCAGACACCGAACCCAGTTTGGCAATTTCGATGGAGACGGCCTCCACCTCTTTAGGCTCGAGGCGCGCCAGAAGCTGGGCGGCTAAGTCCTGCGGAAGCGAAGTCAGAACAATTGCCGCCTTGCGTAGGTCAGAGGAAGGCATGGGCCTCTCCTCCCGAAGATTTCAAATTAGGGCCTAACCTGACCCCCATCGCGGCTGATCGAGATTGGTAGTGGCGGAGCTGATACTCGACAAAACTGTGAGTCTTTTCATGCCGGTAGCCGCCAGCTTTGCGGGCAGGATCCCTTGAAAGTCCCCGGGGCGCCGCATACGAGCGCTCATTATCCCGCCATCCCGACCGGTGCCAGGTCCTATCGATACATTAGCTTGGAAAAATTCGGTATTTTGGGAGAAATAGGCAGTTTATTTTCGCCGCTCGTAAATCCCGCCGGTGAGGACGCCGACACATTGAGCCGGCTTGCGCCACCCGCTTCGGCGACCCGGCTCATTACCCAATCGGCCGAGTCGTTGTTCTGGGTACAATGAAGCGGATAGGCCCGGCAACAATCATCTGCAACATTCTCCATTTACTTACGATACGCTGGAGACGTGGCAGCGCGGCTCGGGGTTGACCAGCTTTTGCCATGCGGAGTCCGTCCAGAAACCTGGGGCTGGGAATTGCACGGCCCGTGCGTGTGACGGGTGCCGATGCTCAGGTTCGTTCCCTCCGGTATTAGCAACTGGGCAAGTAACATTGCGGTAGTCCCGTGGGGATGCCCGATGAGCTGCTTCTTGATTCTTATTAGTTCGATCTACCTCCTGCCTGCACAATCAGGTCAGGAGATCCGGTTGCCTGACCTCAAGGCCAAGGTCGCCGCACTTGTAGCCCGGCTTAGCGCCCCCGCCTTAGAGGACCGCGAAGAGGCGGAGCGACAACTCCTCGAACTAGGTCCGCAAGCCCTAGACGTTTTGCGGGAATCCGAGGAGTTGTCCTCCCCAGAGGCTCGGCTGCGATTGGAAAGAGTCCGCCGACAGCTTGAAATCCGGCTTGCGAGTCGGGCTATTGAGGGGGCAAGCGTAAACGTTCCCGCAGGGGTATCAGTGTGGCAGGCGGTTAAAGAGATCGAAAATCAAACGGCCAATCGCATTGTCTTTGAAACTCTTGAGGCTGAGCAATTGGCCAAGCGGGTCGTTGTTCCGGGCTCAGCTTTGCCCAAGTATTTTTGGCCTTTACTTGACCGGTTGGCTGAGGCCTGTGGTTTGGAGGTAACTTCTGCACCGAAAGAAAGTGCGGTACTCCTGAGGTTGGCAAGTCCCACCTTCGTGGACAAAATCGGGGCGTCCAGGAACTATGTCAGCTACGCCGGGCCACTTCGTTGCCGGGTCCTCCAGTGCCTCAAATCCGACCGGGGTAGCACCCCTGGGGATCCCCAGGACCTGCTGGTTCGTTTACAGCTCCTGTGGGAACCGCGGATTCGCCCTATTGTGTTTTACTGGGTAGGGGGAATGTTTCGGGGCCGGGACGCCAGAGGCCGGGAGCTCCATGCAGCAGCCGGGGAAGGCACACGGGAAGTGCCAGCCCTTGCCACCCAGTGCGGCATCGAGATCTTAGCGCGACTTGAGCTTCCCGCGGTCGATGAGGTCGAGCGACTCGGTGGGCTGGAAGGCCGGGTTGTCGCTGTCGTTGCTGGTGAAGCGATTCCGGTGCGTTTTCCGCTGGCCCAACTTTGTCCACAACTTCAAAGGATCGGTGATGCCACGGTGGTCCTGCAAAACATAAACGCGACCAATACTCAGACTGCCATATCGCTACGGGTGGTTTACGGCCAAGCATACACGGCCTTCGAATCACACCGCGCGTGGTTTTACCAATTTCGACCCTGGCTTGCTCTGCCCGGAGGAAAGATTGTTCCGCCCACAGCTATTGAGCCTCAGATTCAGCGGGAAAACGAAGTGGCCCTGGTTTTTCGCTTCCCCCCGATATCCGCGGAAAACGGCGGAGAACTTATCTGGGAAATTCCAGGGGCAATCGCTCGCGAAGAATATACCCTTCGGTGGGAAAGCATCCCAGTGAACCCGGCCGATCTCACGACACCGTAGGGTCGGGCTTGCATGGGATAGACCAGGGAGTTCGGGGGTTCGGCCGGGCTGTTTTCGTCTCTCCTCGGATGGTCAACCTGCGTCTAGCCCGTGCTTGCTCGACGGACTTCTTTAGTGCACGCAAAGCTGGTTGACGAGTTTGACTTCAATTGGGCAAGCGACCGTTGACGCGCGTGGGAGAATTGCCCGCTAAGGACTTGCTTCAGGGCTTAAACCAGGCTTGCCGCCTTCTTTCCCAGTGTGGCCTTTTGGTGCCTGCTCGAGTGGTCAGCCCCCGATGGGTATCCGATACCAGACGTTAGTTCGGTTTGATGATTTTCTTATCTCGAATGAGGAAGCGGCGAAGCCTGTCGACTTTGCCGATTCATTGTCAACAGTTGCCCCGACCGATCGTCGACACTCGACCGCTTGTCGGTGGGAAGGGTATCCTATCGCTTCACAGAGGAGATAAGCAACGGCTCCGATGCCGCAATTGGGCAAAGTGAATCCGGCTTGTCTCCCGGGCCAGATGCAGCCAAAAACTTCGTTATGGACCGCCGGCAAGGAGCCTGAAAACGGCGCATTTGGTCACAGCTGCCGATGATTTTATACCCGAGCTTTGTCGTTAGTAGGCCAATCCAGCTCTGCCAAGGTGGGGCCCGGCATCCATGATATGTGTCAAACGGCGCATCCATCACATGTGTCAATTGGCACACATTGTCGCGACTGGGTTTTTACAAACAAACTTAAAAAGCGAGACCACCGGCTTACGAAAGTCCAAGCTGGCAGCGCAGATTGCAAAAACCTCTTCAACCAGCATGGTAAGAGATTTTTAAGGACGCTCGCCCGCTTAGTAGGGGGCCGACTTGGAACAAAAACGGCGCGGTAAGCGCCGCGAGTTACTCATCCTGACTTGGGACCCCAAAACGACTTGCCCCCATCGCGAGGAGGTTCCTGATGTTCACATAGGTATCCGAGGCCGCAGAAGGCTCCTGAGGCGCATGCCCCGGCCGCCACGGTCTTAGGCGCCGGAATGCTCCTAGAACTCGATGGCCAATTCGGGGCCAGATATCTAGGTCACTATGGCACCTGGACGTTTGCTCCGTCAGCGCGATGACCCAGTTGATTGAATAGGTTCCGGTCGATGATGTAAGGGATTAATCGGACGGAGCCGTCGCCCAAGCAGAAGTTGACGCCAGCGGGATGGGCTGAGCCGAAGTCAAACCCAACATCCGGCCCCGTATCGGTGTCAGGACCGTAGCCGTATTGGGTTCCCGTGGACCGCATAATATCCGGGTCCCACCCGTCCGACCAACCCCGGTCGTCGTGCCAGTCACCGGAGTAGTAGTTACGGATCCGCAACCGCTTTTCGCCGATCATCAGGACGTTACTGGTGCCGTCTCGAATGTCGGCGAAAGTGATGGGTGGCGTGGACCCGGCCGGGTTCCCCTGCTTTTGGGCCTCATCGATATACCGCCAGTTAGTACGTACGATTATCCCCCACCACTGTCTGTTTTGAGGAACATTCCAAACCTCCCCTTGCCAAAAGTCATCAGGGGTCACGCCGGCATAATCATTAAGGATCCGGTCACCCTGCTTACGAACGGCAGAACGAGACGGGCAGAAGTAAGCCGGGATAACCTTCGTCTCCAATTCCGCTTGGGTCCGCAAGCTATACACGGCCGTCTGTTCGACAAAGGGGAGGATTTGGAACATCCACCCGAGTCCCTGCTTTTCCGGTCCCCAGTGACGACCATTGTCGCTATGGTATTCCAACACAGGCCAAGGCTTGGTGCCACCGGTGGGGAAAACTTTAAACACATCGGCAAAGTTGTGCATGGCAAGACCTAACTGTTTGAGGTTGTTAGTGCACTGGCTTCGCCGAGCGGCCTCTCTGGCGGCTTGAACTGCTGGAAGAAGTAAAGCAATCAAAATACCAATGATCGCAATCACCACCAGCAGCTCAACCAGCGTGAATCCGCCTGGTGAGTGGTTACTAATGGAGCTGAGAATCCTCTTCCGCATGGCACGTTCCTCCTTTCAGCTGATGATGCCTACCAACCGACCACATCTGCTGACACTCCGCCGCTGCGTCTGTGAGGCGAAACCCCGACACTGGGCCGAATTAAAACCACTAACGCCGGCCTCTTTGGCCTCATAATGACAGCCATAACAACGATTCCGTAGATTACCGCCTCGCAGGGCGGCTTCCCACAACGGGAGCTATTGAGGGACAAGCTCGCGGAATTTTGTTTCGTCGACTTCCTCGACGGCGCCCAACGAGTTTGCCACAAAGCGCTTTCCGCCTACGCCCTGCCGTTCATACGCAATCACTGGTTGTCCGGCTAGCGCAGGGGGACCTTTAATCTCCCCATAAATGACAACATACGGCTGTTTGTCCCGAGGCGAGACAAAGAGGCTCTCCACATCCGGGACGTTGAACTGCTTGAGCATGCCCATGCCCCGCTCGCGGACGAATTGTTTAAATTCCTCCTCGCTTGCCGGGGGCCGACCTTGGTGTTGACCCATGAACTGGCCATAGAGGAGGCCTAACGGCTTGATTGTGGACTCCTGCATGGGCGCACTAGCTCGTCCTCCCTGAGAGCAACCGCCGAGCACCAAGCAGACGGCCAGCGCGGCGCAAACGAACACGACGCCAGACCACGGGACCATGCCAGGAAATCTTCTTGGCGACATACTTATCCTCCGAAATTGCAACCTCGGAAAAGATAACTTCGAAACTAAGCTTGAGTTCCTGACCCGAGCAGAATTACCCCGTTAAGCTAACCACACTTTACAGGATGAACACTGTTTTGTCAATTACCCTCGCCCCGAAAACTGCCGGGGTGATCAACCCGCATATTATTGCCAGGAAATGGGGCCATATTTCTGCCGCCGTGGCAAATGACTTTGGAGCTGCGGCAATGGGCGGGGTACGGGCACTGACGCTTTAGGCCGGAAAAGAGAAGGTTACAGCGCGGCGCGATTAGTTAGGCAGTCTCCTCTAGTCCAATTCGCCCCCCTCCAACCTATCTTCCCGAGGCTAAGCACGATCGCGGCTGGGTGGCCGGTCACTGGGTAGCTGCAAGAAGCCATCGCAAACGGTGTGCGCATACCGGGATCGCGAGCTTCTTTAAACCATCCCCTAGCCGGCAGTTTGGTCCCTCGGGGCCTTTTTTGCCGGGTGATCAGCGTCCTTAGCTGGGAGGACACCGGCCGATTGCACCCCCAATAGGTAGAAAACCGGTGCTCGACAGGAAACTTTGGCCCGCGGCTACAGGACCAAAGCCACCGGGGGGTTTGGTCGGGCCTTGCGGAAGGCTTTGTGGGCGGCAAGGTTTTTTTACTCGTAAATGGTGATTTTTCCTTCCGGGTTTCTCAGGCGATAAAGCGTTTCACCTGCATGGTCGACGACGAGGATGCCTTCTTTTTCCCGCCCCCGGAAGCTATCCACATCAAGCGAATTCGGGTCGAGGTATTTTAAACAGACCTTCTCAACACGTTCCCTGGGGATCCCCGTGGCCAACGTGACCGTGATGCGCGGTTTTTCCACCCCGTTTTCAAAAGTCCCGATGCCCCGGACATGCGTGGAATGAGCCAGCACACCGCCAGGGATGTGCCGGAATTTCTCCCACTGTTTTAAGAAGTAATCCCGAACATGGTAACCGATCTCTTCCAAGTACTTACCATGGGTAAACGAAATCTCTTTCACATGCGGTGCATAAATGATCAGCTCGCCGCCGTCGGCCACGATTGGCTCTAGCTTGTACATTACCTTTCCGGCCACCCAGATGTCGTCGTACATCTTTGGGGCAATACCGATCACTAGCTTGTATGGTTCCTCCTTGTAGACGATGTGGAGCTTTTCCGATAGATCCGCGGCGTGCGACCAAGCCTCGTGCGGATCACCGATAAAACACCCCGCCAGTTGATGGTGATGCACCACCAGGTTGATATTGACAATTGGCAATTTGATGAGTTGGGCAGCCTCGTTGATGAGCGCTCGCACCGGAGTGTCTTTTGTGCCAATAATCTTGATGCAGGTTATTACGGCGCTAAACCAGTGGAAAAAGTTTATGAAATCCCATTGGCTAATGCCGGGGAAGATATACTTCAGGCCGCCAGAGAACCCAACAACTTCGTGGGGAAAAGTCGGACCCAAGATCATCAGCTGGTCGTAGTCGAAGATCATCCGGTTGACCCCGATGGGGACGGTTTGGTCCATCCGGCCGCCGGTCACTTCGCGGATTCGCTTGGCCGGGATTTCGCCCAGCATCGCAAAGGTGCCCGGCTCCGACCACATGTGATTGAAGATGCCCACCTTTTGGAAAATCGAGTTGCGCTCCCCGTTGCAGATGCCGAGCATCTCATAAATCTCCGCCTGAGGCATAGGCTGGTGAGTGCCCAAGGCGATCAGAAAATCGAGTCGACGGACTCGATAAAGCAGAAGATCCACCATAGCCCGAAAAAGCATCGGCAGGGGGCATGTCCGGGTCTTGTCCGGGATGAGCACGAGGACTTTCTTGGCGGCCAGGTCAAGCTGATCGAAAGCGCTCTTGAGAAGGCCGTAGACTTCGGCCTCGTCGAGGTACCCGTGCGTTAATCCTTTGCCAGCCAAGATCATCGTTTTCCCCTCTCGCTTGGCGAAGATTCGGGTTGGCAGCTGGGAGCGAAAAATCGTTTGTCACCGAGGTCCCGTCCGGTGGAAGGCAGCGGTCCCTCCCGGAACGCCCAACTCAATCCGCCCTAGAAGGGGAGAGCGTGCTCTACGGAGCCAACGGCGGGGGAGGACCTTCCACAGGTTTGCAAAGAGCGGTTTGCCGCTGGGAAAACAGGGCTTGGTTAAATCTTAAGGGAGCATCCCTTGATGCCGCAACTTGGCACGGGGAGTGGCACGGGAAAGGGATCGCTACCGGGAACCTTCTACTTGCCTCGGGGGTAATAATTAAAGATGCAACTCTTTTCGCGTTGGCCCGTTAAAAGAGGTGCATCCCTGCGATAAGCGCGCCGCAAGATAGGTTGCAGCCTTCGTTTTGGCAAGGGGTTGGAACGCGGATGAGAGGCGGTAAACGATCAGCCAAGGTAGCCGTGCGGAAGAACCCGGAGAATTGGGACTTGAACGAAAGCTTTCTTGATTTCAGTTGGGATGACGAGCCCCGCCTGAGGGACGGATTTCGATCGGCTAGCGAAGTTCATCCCTCGCCGCTGGAGTGGGACCTCGCTTATCGGGAGGGAACGCCGCCCTGGGAGACTGGCCGGCCGGCTGCCGAGCTAGTCCGACTTGTCCAACAGGGAAAGATCCCCAAGGGAACGGCGATTGACATTGGCTGTGGCACGGGGGCCAATGCCGTCTATTTGGCTCAGGAGGGGTTTGAAGTAACCGCGGTGGATATCTCGCCGACGGCGATCGAACGAGCTCGGACGCGGGCCGCCTTTGCCGGAGTCAATATTCATTTTGTGGTGGACGATGTCTTTCAGTTCATTCGCTCCTGTCCGGCACCGTTTGACTTCTTATTGGACGCGGGATTTTACCATTACGTGCGGGCGCATGCCCTGAGCGCCTACCTCGACTTTCTCTGGCGGGCCAGTCGGCCAGGCTCATACTGTTTAGTCCTAGCCGGGCATGCGGCGGAAACCGCCGAGGGAGCACCGCCAGGAGTGACGGAGGAGGAGCTGCGGTTCGAACTGGGCCGGCTATTCGAATTCGTGGAAATGAGGCCGTTCCGCTTCGAAAGCCTGTTCCACCGGGAGGGCTACCTCGGGTGGTCCTGCCTGCTTTACCGGCCTATCCTGCCGACATTCCGAAGGTGAGCTAAGCGCAACTCGCGGCATTGCTAAAGTGCAGCTTTAAGGAAGTACTCTCCTTGCCGCAAATTCGGTTGGCGGGAGAGCACTCCGGCTTTAAGTCGCTGTGGTGCACGAATGACGTGTTTCCCCGCCGTCAGAAAGGAGGCACATTACCAGGCGCGGGTGCTCTCCGGATCGTTTCTTGGCTTAGAACGCCAGAGCTATTTTCCAGCTAAGAATCGGATTTCCAGACCTCTCGAGTGACACTTAGCCCCGCGAATGCCTCAGCGCCGCGGGGCTTTTTGTTCGGCAAAAACTGCCGATACCGCCGGCAAACTCGGCCTAGTCTCCCGCCTGAGCTTTACACCCCGAGAGCAAGCTCCTCCGAAGGCAAGCGATCGCAACCCTATTTGTTTCCTACACTTGTGGCTGTTCCAGCACATTCCCTGGAGATCTGGGCCGACATTGGCATGAAGGTTGATCGGGCCATCCCGGCCCGAAGCGCCGGGGCTCCTACTAGGCCACCGAAAGGTGACCCGTAGTTGGTCCTAAGCCGACAAGCAGATTTGCCACCAGGACCATCATTCGAAGACCGCGATGTTTTACGGCATTTATCTCTCGGCAGAAGGTGCTCATGCCCAAGCCAAGCGGCTTGAGGTGGTGGCCCACAACCTGGCCAACGTGGATACGCCGGGGTTTCGCCGCCAGCTTGCCATCTTCGAGGCGCGAGCATCAGAAGCCACCGCCCTCGGATTGGAACCTCCTGGCAGCGGTTCTATCCAGGACTTGGCCGGCGGCATTAGGGTAGTGGACACCGCTTTGGAGTCCGCACCCGGCAAGCTTCGTCATACAGGGGTGCCTACCGATTTGGCGATAGTGGGCGAGGGCTTTTTCGTCCTGGATAAAGGCGGAGAACCGGTGCTCACCCGGGCTGGGAACTTTTCGATTTCGCCCACCGGACAGCTAGTGGCGAAGCTCGGGGGCCGGGAGTATCCCGTTCTTTCCCAGGCAGGCCAGCCCGTTGTGGTGGACCCTCTGCTTGGTCCTTGGGAGGTCACCGCCGACGGCGCTTTGAGGCAAGGTGGGATGCTCCAAGCGCTAGCGATTGTTCGCCCCGTTCGTTGGGAAGATCTTGAACCACTCGGCGAAAACCTTTTTCGCGTCCGCGGGCAAATCGAACCCCTCCCGGAGGCGCAGCGGAGCGTCCGCGCTGGCTACCTAGAGGAATCGTCCGTCAATCCAACAATGGAAATGCTGGCCCTAATCGAGACATCCCGGGCTGTGGAAGCCAATCTGAACATGATGCAGCTTCAGGAAGGGACTTTGGCAGCGCTGGTGTCTCGGCTCCTTCGGGTGGGGTAACTTTGGTCCCATGGCGGGAAAACCCAGGAGCTCTGGAATAGTCCGTCGACAACAAAACTGGCTAAGGATGTCGGCCGGAAACGAGACTGGCTGTGAACTACCCTTTCCGGCTAAGTCAACACGGAACGGGCTTGTTGGTTTTCCTTCTCAAGCGGAGAGGATACCAGGATGAGTGTCCAAGCGCTTTACTCCGCTGCGACGGGGATGCGGGCGATGGAAACAAAGCTCGATGTGATCGCCAACAATTTGGCGAACATCGAGACCACCGCCTTCAAACGGGGCAGGGTCAACTTCGAGGACCTTTTTTACCGACATGAAAAGCTGCCAGGCACGGAGGATTCCGCCGGGGGCCTTACACCCACGGGAATTTCTATTGGGCTTGGAACCCGGGTGGCTGCTATCCAGACCGAGTTCCACCAAGGGGCTTTTGAAGAAACAGGAAGGCAACTCGACGTAGCCATCGAGGGCCCTGGCTTCTTTCGCGTAACTGACGCCACCGGGCAAATTTTGTACACGAGGGCAGGAACCTTTTCCGTCAACGCCAACGGACAACTGGTGATCGGCTCCGCCAGCACCGGCCGGGTGCTCGAACCGCCCATCACCATCCCGGAGGACGCCACAGCCATCTCCATCACTCCCGAAGGTCGCGTGTTCGTCCAGCAGCCTGGTTCTACTGCCCTGACGCAGGTGGGAACAATTGAGCTTGCCAACTTCATTAATCCGGAGGGGCTACTCAAGCTGGGAGAAAACCTCTATGCGGAAACCGATGCCTCGGGACCTGCTATCAACGGATTACCCGGGCAAGATGGTTTGGGAATACTCAGGCAGGGGATGCTTGAGGCCTCTAACGTGGAGCCGGTCCGCGAGCTAATTGAACTAATTACCACCCAGCGAGCTTTCGAGCTAAACAGCCAGGCGGTAAAGGCCGGCGACGAGATCATGCAGCTTGTCGCCAATTTGCGGCGGTTGTAAAGCTAGGCCTTGGTTAGTGTACCTGATGACCCAGCGGATATGCAGGCCGTTGCGCTTGATTGTTAAAAAGTCCGCTCCCCCTTCTCGGCCGTTTCGATCGGCCCTTAAGTGCGGGCGCAAGGGAGACCACTAGCAGGGATGCTTCTTAGACTTTTTCCCATCCGCGTTTGCAGGATCCGGATTTGGTCAAGGGCCCAAAAGGTCAAGCCGGCAGCGCTCCTTCTGGCTCTTAGCCTTCTTGGCACGGTTTGGGGTCAAACTGGCGATCAAGCAAACTGTCCACAAATAAAGCTCATCTTTCGCTCGACTGCTGTCTGTTCTAACCCAGTCGTGACTATTGGCGATCTTGCGGAAATCGCGGGAACAATGCCGGAGCTCGCGGACCGGCTTCGCGCCGAGGAACTTTTCCCTGCGCCCCAAGAGGGTTCCGGCATCCTGGTCTCGCGCCAACAACTTTTGGAGCTGATCGCCGCTCGAGGTTACGACCGCCGTCAGTTTTCTGTGGATGGAGCACGGGAGGTGTGGCTTGTTCGTCGCGCGGAAAATTCTCTTCGGCCAGAGGCAACCGCCGCCGGGCCATGTTCTCGACTGGGGGAAGGCAAGCCACCAGTGGCGGAACCCCGCCGGGCAGTGACTTGGCCCATTGGAAAGGTGCCTGGAACCACAACGGGAGCTACTGAGGGAGCTTCCACCCATTCGGCTTATGGCAATGCTGGGCGAGCTATAAGTCCGTCCAAAGCGGGGCGGCACGTGTCTCCCCTTGTGGAACGTGGCCAGCTTGTCAACGTATTCGTTTACGGAGAACATGTTTCGATCCGGACGGTGGCAAAAGCCCGGGAGGATGGGGCACTGGGGGATGAGATCACGGTAGAAGCCTTGCCAACCAAAGTGCCTTACCGGGCACGAGTCTCCGGACCACAAACAGTTGTTGTTGACCTAATCGGCGGCCGGGCAAAAGAGGCGGCAGAGAACCGTCCACATTATCTTGGCGGAGGACAACCTGGTGAGACACAACTACAGGTAGCAACACGATGAGTATGTTGACTAGAAGATCGACACACATACTCCAGTCACTTATTTGCCGGCCGATCGAGCGGATCCCGGCCGGAGCTCCTTGGCAGCTTCTCGTCATCGGAACGCTTTTTGCGACTCTTGCCGTCTCAACTAGCCTTGGGACCGCAGTTGTGGCGTATGCGCAGGCCCTTAGCCCCGCCCTAGCTCAGGGTGCTCCCTCGGCGGGACAAATTCCCTCAAGCCAATCCGGGGCATCGTTCCTTGGCGCTCCGACTGGCCAAGCGTCCCCGGCCACCCCCTATCAAGCCTTTCTTAATCCGCCTAGTGTTTATCGCATTCCGCCGGAAGTCGGCGTGCCTATTGGCCCAAGCGGGCGAGAATTGCCTTCCGCCCCTGCGGCGACACCGGTAGGCGGAGCGGAATTGCCTTCGGCCGGCGCCCGCCCACTCTTTTTGTCGGAAGTCTCGTGGACGTACCGCCCGCCTTCCCCGCCAAGGGTCTTAAGGCTTCATGACATCGTTGTGGTTCTTGTGGACGAAAAGACCCAAGTGATCAGCGAAGGGGAACTTGATCGACGGAAGACCGCCAACGCCGCTTGGACGCTTAAAGATTGGATCCTCCTTAAAGGGCTAAGCCTTATCCCGGATCCCCAGTCACGGGGCGATCCTAAGATATCAGGCGAAGTTGAGCAGCGTTTTCGGGCCGAGGGCGACTTCCAAAGTCGAGGTGCTATGAAATTTCGCATCGCCTGCGAGATTGTAGACATCCGTCCCAACGGGACCCTGGTGATCGAAGGTCGCCGTTGGCTCCGCAACAACGACGAAGTTTGGGAGATATTTCTCCTAGGCACGATTCGTCCGGAAGATGTTCTTCCTAACAACACAGTGCTTAGCGAAAATGTGGCCAACCTTCGCGTGTACAAGCGGGAAATCGGTCAGGTACGCGATGGTTATCGCCGTGGATGGTTTACCCGACTGCTTGATGATTATCAACCATTCTAAGTGGAAGACCCTAGCTAGACCGGCCGGTTGCTGGGACGAGGATCAAAGGACTGCAGAGCTTCTCCAAGGCAGGGAAGCGACAATGAAGTCTCCAGGGACAGGTTCACCGCGCTGGCATAGGCGGCTTGCTTGCTCCTGCCGAGCTTGGTTAGTTGCGCTTCTAGGTGCGATTTATCTTCCTCAAATTATTTGTCAACAGGGCTTGGCGGCGGTTAAGCTTCGTAACATTTGCCGGGTGGCAGGCCAGGAAGATGTCACCTTGCAAGGTCTGGGACTTGTCACGGGGTTAAAAGGTACAGGAGACGGGGCCAGTGCCCTTCCCACTATCCGCGCTCTTGCCACTGCCATGGAGCTTCTGGGTAACCCGGTCAGCACCAATCTAAGTGCTGAGCTTCGCGACGCTAAAAATGTGGCTTTGGTGATGGTCACAGCCCGGGTGCCCGCCTCCGGTGCTCGGCGAGGGGACCGGGTCACTTGTTATGTCACAGCCATGTCTGCCAAGAGCTTGGCCGGCGGGAGACTTTTTCTTACGCCACTGACCGGGCCATTTCCTTCGCGAAATCCCCCGGTTTACGCCGTCGCCGAGGGGCCAATTACGCTGGACAGCGTGGACAATCCTACCTCCGGGCGGGTATTCGAAGGCTGCCGGTTTGTCCAAGATATCGTCATGCCCTTTGCCGCTGACGGCCGGGTCGTCCTTCTTCTTCATGCTAATTACGCGGGTTTTCACGTTGCTTACGAAGTGGCAAGTGCTATCAACACCGAGCTTGCTATTCAAAACAACAACCAGCCGTTAGCCCGGGCCTTGGACCAGGCCGCGGTGGAGGTGATCATACCGCCGGCTTACCGAGACGATGTGGTCAACTTTTTGGCGCAGGTGCTGGAAATTGAGATTCTTGAGCCGCAACTTGGCCCGGCCGTTGTTATTCACGAGCGTTCCGGAACCATTGTTTTGGGTGGGGAGGTAGAAATCGGCCCGGTCGTAGTGACTCACAAAAACATGGTGATCGAAACTGGCCTCGGAGCTGGTCCCCCCACTTTTACGGCCGTCGACCCGCGGCAGCCACAGAATCCAAAACTCAAGGGCTTGGTGGAAGCACTCAATGCCATTCGCGTTCCGCCTGAGGACATTGTTGACATCATCAAGGCGATCGACCGCCAGGGCAAGCTCTACGGTCGCTTAATCATTGAATGATTGCGGAAAACTTCTGGTGGAGCGGCCTGTTTCTGGGCGGGGACAGATTTGTGTCCTCTTTGTCAACGAAAAACCGTGCCACGGGCTGCCCGGAACGAATCTTGGTGGTTTTGAGCTTTCTTGCCCCTACCCAGAAAAGGCAGCCACGAAAGCCGGCAGAAGAAAGGACTAGGTCATGGAAATCTCTCCACCCTCCGGCGACTTTGCCACACGTGCCATTTTAGCTCGCACATATCCAGCGCGGGTGGATGCCGCGTTAAACTCGGCCGCATTTGACAGCAGCAACGCCTCCGGAAGCAAAGACGATCCACACCTGCGGGAGGTTTTCCGCGACTTCGTGGGGCAGACGATCTTTAGTCAGATGCTCCGCAGCATGCGGCGAACATTGGGTAAGCCGGCTTACTTTCATGGGGGAAAGTTCGAGGAAGTTTTCCAGGCCGAGCTCGACCGACTCATCGCGGAAAAGGCGGCGCGGAAAAGTGGCGACACCTGGGCCGAGGCTATGTACGAACTTTTTACCCTGCAATTGCGGTAAACTTGCTGGTAGCGCGAAATTGGCAGACTTGATAAACAAAGCCTGGACTTAGTCTACGCCTAACCTTCGCCGAGGTGGAACCATTCGTGATCATCTTCGGAGTGCGGACTTTACCGAAATTTTGCCCCAGCGGTCACGGTGGTCTGAAACAATGAGCCGTCGGCTAGGGCCCCCTGCCGTGGACTTTCCGAAAAGCGACAGGCTTGCCGCAGATGCCCCCTAACGCTTCGGTTCCGATGGTGAGGTTGCGCTTCTACCATGGAAATTTCCGCTGGCCCGGTCGACAACAAAGGCCTGCACGGTGGGGGTTTAAGGGGCCCCCTGCCCCAGCTGCCCAGTTAAAACTTCCGCGTTTTGACGAAATAAGCACTTATTGTAAACGCCCGACACCCTCGACAGTTAGAAAAAAACAGCCGGCATCTATTTCTTTTGACGGGGTCTTTTATCTTGTGCTAGATAGGTCAGCTCTTCAACCGCTCTTTGCTTCAAGAAAAAGGCACGGGCGATGGTTCTTGTTGCGCTCATGTCGGAGAGCTTTGTGGCAACTGCCGTGGATGGTTGCGGCGTTTTAGACCAGGTGGGGATAGGTCTAGTAAACGGTAAGGTTCAGGCGGCTATGGATCCTTTATCAACGGATACCGCTTCCGGCCAAAACGGCAGGGAACCTGAGCCGCTGCGCTGGGAGCACCGAATCGGTCAGTTCCTGGCGGAAGTCTCGGAGCTTCAGGAGAAATGCCTTGCGGTGCTCAAGGAAAAGCAGGCGGCTATTGCCCGGCTTGAAATGGAGAAACTTACCGAGCTCCAGGCCCAGACCCTAGCCCTCACACAGCAGCTTGAGCAATGTCAGCGGCACCGCGAGGAACTGCTTGCCGAAGCTCGGGCGGCGGGATACTCGGTCCAGTCGCTTCGCCAACTACTTCAAGAACTGCCAGCAAGCCAGCTTGAGCTTGCCAGGCGTCGGCAACTTGAACTTCGGGTTCAGCAAAGCGCCTGGCATTGGCGGCTACTGGAGCATCAGGCGCTAGCAAACTGGCTCCTCCTCCAGCGGACCCTCCTGCATTTGTCTCAGCTTCTTGAGATTATCGCGACCGGTGGCCAGCCTGTGCCGACATACTGTATTGGGCCGCGGGGCGATTCCCTTGCCGACTCGGCCTCAGGCGGCAACCTGGTTGACCAGCGAGTTTAGGTAACAAGCGGGTTTTGCGGAAAACTCATTGGCCGGCGAAAATCCGTGGACTAAGAAGAGTTCCCCCATGAGTCGGCTCTGCCTTTTATCAACGAGCTCATAAACGATGTCTCTGTATGGTTCGATTCGACTGGCGGCCAATAGCTTGAGGGCAACCCAGATAGCCCTTCAAGTTATTGGCCAAAACATCGCCAATGCCCAGACGCCCGGCTATGTCCGGGAGGAGCTTCTTCTTTCACCGGCTCCCACTCAGAGGTACGGCGGGCTACTTCTGGGTCTGGGGGTGCAAGTTAAGGGGGTCATCCAGCGAATCGACCATTTCCTCGAACATCGGTTGCGGGCAGCGGTCAGCGATCGGGCCGGCGGGGAAGTTCAGGAATATGCCTTGGTTCAATTGGAAGGGTTACTAAATGAGCTTGGCGACACAGATTTAAGCACGGCTTTAACCAATTTCTTTGCCAGTATTAGCGAGATCCTTAATCAACCCGAGAGTATTTCCGTCCGCAATTTGGCGGTACTCCAGGGGCAGACGCTCTGCCTGCAGATCCGGCGCCTAGCGGCACGGGTGCAGGAACTGCGGGATCATCTGAATGAGCGAGTCCGCTCGCTGGCCGATGATATTAACCGCCTGACGGACCAGATCCGCACACTGAATATCCGTATCGCCGAGATGGAAGGCGGGGATGCCTCCTCCAGCGATGCGGTGGGACTTCGCGACCAGCGTCTGGCTGCGTTGGAAGAGCTGGCACAAATCATCGACATCCGGGTTGAGGAGCAGCAAAGCGGCGGCGTGGCTGTCTACTGCGGTGGGCTCTATCTTGTCAGCGAAGGAGTCCGCCGGCCGGTAGAAGTCCGCTTCCAATCCGACGGAGGCTCGGCCCTTGCTTTCATTCACCTAGCCGAGACTGACTCCCCCCTTGAGACGACGAGCGGACAACTGGCGGGGCTTATTCGCGCCCGAGATGAGATTCTCGGTGGCTTCCTGCGGCAGCTCAACGAATTTACGCAGGCTCTCATCTACGAGTTTAATCGTCTTTATTCTCAAGGTCAGGGCCTCCAGGGGTATAGTCGGCTTGTTTCAAGCTACGGGGCTCGAAAAACGGAAGTCCCTCTAGATCAGGCGGGCCTGCCTTACCCGGTTCGCAACGGAAGCTTTCGGCTAATCGTTTACAACGCGGAGACCGGCCAAACGCAAACCACAGTTATTCCCGTTAAACTCTTGGGCGGCCCGCAGGATACCACACTGCGCACGTTGGCCGAGGCCCTTAACGCTGTGGATGGGGTCTCTGCTTCGGTGGGACTTGATGGTCGGCTGGAGATCCGCGCCGATTCGCCAGACCAAGCCCTTGCGTTCGCAGAAGATACAAGTGGTATCCTGGCTGCCTTGGGGCTTAACACGTTTTTCCAGGGTACCTCCGCTTTTGACGTGGAAGTCAATCCGGTTGTCCGCGCAGTGCCGGCCACGTTTGCATCCAGCCTGAGCGGCATTGGTCGCGACACGGAGCTTGCCGCCAAATTGGCGGGGTTTTTTGAAACACCGCTAGAAAGCCACGGCGGCGCAAGCTTGGCCGTACTTTACGACCGGCTGGTCAGCCAAGTCGCAGAAAACTCTTCCGTCAGTCGTGCCTTGGCCGACAGTGCGCGTGTTTTCGAACAAACGCTTCGAAGCCAGAAGCTGGCGATTAGCGGGGTCAACCTCGATGAAGAAGCGGTGCGGCTTATTGCCTTCCAGCGATCCTTCCAAGCCTCGGCCCGTTACATCGCCGCGCTCACTGAGTTACTGGAAATCCTGGCCAATTTGTAGTGGCGACGCCGTAGACGTCAACGCCACGAGTATGCCGGCCGCAAGCCGGCGGCATATGGGAGTTTCCCGATGGCGTAAGCCGAACGGATTAAAAGAACGATGACCAGTGTTGTTGGCGTTTCCACCACTCGGGTAAGCGAGGCATTTGTTCGCGAGCGATTGCTCCAGCAGATTGCCTATAATCAACGCCGGCTTTTTGAGACGCAGACTCAGCTGAGCACGGGTTATCGATTTCAAGTGCCGGGCGAGGCCCCGATAGCGGCCTCCCGAGTCATTCGGCTTCAGCGGCTGATCGAACAAAAAACACAGGCGCAGAGCAATTTGGCCACCACCCAGACTTACCTAGGGTCAACCGACGTGGCCCTTAGCCGCATTGCCGACCTGATGGTCGAGGCTCGCTCGCTTGCCTTGAGCGTCACCGGCACCCTGGTAACGCGGGAACAGCGTCAGGCAGCCGCCCTGCAAATTGAGGAGATCATCCGTCAACTCATTGATGCTGGTAATCAAAACTTTCGTGGCCGGTATTTATTTGCGGGGGGTGATCCCCAGATCCGACCGTTCTTGGAAACGCCAGAAGGCTATATCGAATACCGCGGCAATCTGGTTCACCTGTCCAGCTTTGTTGACGTCGACTTGCTAGCCTCCAGCAATGTTCATGGCCACGAGGTGTTCGGGGCCCTATCGGAAGAAGTAGTGGGCCAGGTTGATCTTGATCCCGTGGTGACGTGGGATACTCGGCTGGCGGACCTTCGCGGTGGTCGGGGGATCCGCCCGGGAAGCATCACGATTTCCGACGGATCGCCGGAAGGCACGGTTGTTGTCGATCTGTCTTCCGCTGAGACGCTGGGCGATGTGGCGCGAATCATTCGCGAAAACTCACCGTCCGGCCGCGTTCTTCATGTTGGCCTAACGCCCCGGGGCCTTGTGCTTCGGCTTGATCCCAGTTCCGGAGGAAATTTGATCATCTCCGAAGTAGGAGAAGGAACGACGGCACGCGAGCTAGGTATCTATCGGCCATTGGGGGTTGGTACGGATCTCCTGGTGGGGGACGATCTCGATCCTGCTGTCCGGCCGTACACCAAGCTTGAAAACATCTTGGGTGCTCGGGCGGTGGCCCACCTCTGGCTTCCCGGACAAGACAACGACATTATAGTCGAGGCCTCGCAGGCAGGCCCGGAGTGGAACAACTACCGCATTCGGTTCGTGGCTGATCCGTTAGTCTCCGTCGGCAACGAACGGGTCCTTTTCGACCCAGATCAAAAGACGATCGAAGTCCGGATTGCTCCTTACGAGACACAGGCCCGGCATGTGGTGGAGGCCATCAATCGCGCGCATCAGGGGGATGGCCTTCCTTTTCGTGCACGGCTTGATCCACTGGATGACAAACAGGGGGGCTTGGGCCTTGTGCCGAGCACTCCCTCCGGGAGCTGGGCAGGTGTGACCGCCTGGGGGGCAGGCATCCGCTGGGACCAAAGCGCCGGCCTTCAAATTCGCAACGGTGAGGAGACATACACGGTTGACATCTCCGAGGCACGGACCGTCGAGGATCTTCTCAACATACTTAATCGCCGTCAATACGGCCTCTTGGCCGAAATTCATGCGGACGGCAAACGCCTGGTAGTGAGGACCCGTCGCAGCGGCGCCGACTTTGCCATTGGGGAAAACGGAGGTTTGACAGCCACCCATTTAGGGATCCGCAGCTTTTCGCCGGCGACCCGTTTGGCCGCCCTCAATTACGGCTTGGGAGTGGTGGACTACGACGGTCGGGGCAATTACGCGGCGGCCACGATTCGCTCGGTAGGCGCCGACAACGATCTGACCATCCGTGCCCGAAGTCCAGGCGCCCAATGGAACGACTTTCGGGTTAGATTTGTGGATTCTTCCGGTGGGCCGGGAAGCGAATCAATCCATTTCGATCCCAATGCCCGGCTCATTGAGGTGCGAATCGTCCCCGGCGTGACCCGAGCCCGCGATATTGTTCGACTCTTCGACATCACGCCAGAGATCCGCGATTATTTTGTTGCCGAACTGGCCGGCGGTGACCAGGCGGTCGAAGGCTCAGGGAAAGTCGAGCTCGGGGAGGAAGTGACAAGCGGCGGATTTGCTCCGGGATGCGAATTCCGCATCATCGGCTCGGACGGGGTAATGTTCGAGGTGGACATCACCGGCTGCAAGACAATCGGCGACGTGCTTGACCGGATCAACAATCATCCGATAAACGTCGCCAATGGTTCGGCCGTGGTGGCGCGGCTGGCCAAGTACGGGAACGGTATCGAACTTGTTGACACAGCCGGGGGACTTGGGAAGCTTCGCGTGGTGGCAAGCCCCGGGCAATTGGCCGCCGTTCACCTCGGATTACTCCCCCCAGGAACGAGCGAAGCTAGCGCGATCATCCAGCAGAATGGTGAACAAGTCCTCACTGGGCGAGAAGTTGCCCCCCTTGAAGCCGAGGGGCTGTTTACCGCGCTTTTGCGTTTAAAGACGGCCCTAGTCAACGACAATTTGCCCGAAATTGAGCGGGCTGTAGGCCTCCTGGACCGTTATTCCCTTCGCCTCAACTACGTTCGCGCGGAACTAGGGGCTAGACAGCAGTCCCTGGAAGTCCTGAAAGATCGGCTGGAGACGGAAATGATCGATCTTCGCGCAGTGCTTGCCCAGGAATACGAAGTTGACTTGGCTCAGGTGGTTTCCGACCTAGTATCCCGGCAAGTGGCGCTGGAAGCGGCACTTAAGGCAACCGCTGAGGTCTACCGGCTGACCTTGCTTGCGTTCTTATAAGCTGAGTCCCCGCTCGCAAAGCGGCTTTCGCTCAGTCCCCCGGTTCTGTGGCCCTGATTCCAACTCGTCGACAAAGGGCCAGCAGGTGCAGGCTGGGGGGACTAGATTGGCCAGTCCGCTGCTCACCGCCAAACAATAGTTTCTTCGCGCGGATCTCTTCTCCTAAAACGGGAGTTACTCGAGCGTCAGCTTGACCTCGTTTTCCTTTTCTCCCACAGTGGCGGTGAGGCCGGAAGTTTCTGGAGTGGCATACTTCTTTGGTATGAGCATCTTCGGCGGGGGCCCGGGCTTCTCTTCGCTTTCACTTGTCGCCGGGGCTTCGAAAGCCATCACAGCCACCATGTACTCGCCCGCTGGTGCTCCATCTCCTGGATTAAAAGTAGTCAACGTAAATGTGCCATTGCTATCGGTTCTGCCGGAAGCCGTCCATTTGCCGTCCTTCGATCGAAACAAAACGGTAGCGTCAGGCAACGGCTTTCCTTGAAAAGTGACCGTCCCGCGTACCGGATAAGTTTTCACGGGTGCAGGGCGGCTTTGCCCTCCTCGTGAACACCCAAGAGCACCCACGACTATTAGCCCGAGAAAAACGCGAGCCATCAGCTCGACCAACGCTGTGTCGACCCTGCCCTCGGACAAGTTTTGCGAACCTCTTCTCCGCATGCTCTCATCCTCCCTGGAGCTTGGCTACTGATAAAACGCCGAGCGAGGGCACAAGACAACTGTCAACCCTTTGCCGCAGATGGTTACGCGTTTCGCCCGCCACCGGGAGTTGTTTAACTTTTGGTGGGCGAAGGTAGGGGGATTTACCTTACGGGAATGCGATCGGGATTATGGGGCGCTCACACCTTCCCCGCCGCCTCTGGAACCAAGGGCTCCCCAAACTCCATAGTTGCTTGGGCCTTTATAGCCTTTCCCCTGCACCACGCCCAAGTTCCCCGTATCGATTGTGTCACTGATGAAACGTACACTTCCGTCTGCGAAAAGCACATTCGCCCCACCTGGATGATTACTGCTTGGCGGCAATAGACAGTAGTCCCATCCCCCGGTTGGATCTACTTCAAACACGCAGGGACCATTGGGCGGCAGGATTGTGTTAAAAGCCGCCTGCATTGGGGCACCCCGTACCCATCGCGAGCCGAACCGGTAATTGCCCGTCACTCCCGCGAGAAAGTACTTCCCGTCGGTGACGGTGAATGCCACGTTTGGCGGCAGGTTTCCGGATGAAAGCCCTTGGACGATTGCCGTACCCCGCCTGTGGTCAATACTCCTGGCCGCCGCCGTAAATGAGCCATGTCCTTGGCGAAGGTGCTCGCTCATGGCCGTTGTGTTACTGAGCCCATCGGTGACATGAGCTGCGCTATACCAAACGAGATGGCCAAAGAGCCCACGAATAGCATCCCGACTGGAATCGTTGAGGTCCTGATAACTATCTCCCACGGAGAAACAATAGTTGTGAATCCTGGTTTCACCGCCGTCGCGTTTCCCGTCGTCCGATGGGCATCGCACAATCGCCGGCGATACGTCCCACACCGACCACGAACTTTCCGTGCCCGGCCCCCAAGGTGGTATCCCCTGAGCGGGGTCACCAGCGGCAATCCGATCGTAAAGGGGTTTCTGTTCGAGGTACGGCAGAAGTGCCACAAGCCCCGAGAGGAGCCCTCCGTTGTTTACAGGACCTGATTGTGTACCAGCCGACCTGGCCGGGAAAACCTGATACACATCATGGTAGAGGTGTAGGGCAAGCCCGAGTTGTTTCAGGTTGTTCGTGCATTGAGAACGCCGGGCTGCTTCCCGGGCACTGTTAACCGCTGGCAAAAGGAGTGCCACAAGAATGCCGATAATCGCGATTACTACCAAAAGCTCTACCAAAGTGAAACCGATGCGGAAATGACATCTAGATCGCTTCATGGCTATTGGCTCCCCCAATTTGAAACCCTACCCTCAGCCATGGGACCCATCCCGTAAGAGAGATATAACTCTTTCAAGTACGCACTCTCGGCCATTACTGTAAACAGTCGGAGACTCTGATTTTTACGCGGTGGACAGAAGGTAACTTGTTTACACTCACGCCGCATAAACTCATCTACGGAATAGCCGCGGAGTTCGCTCCCCAGCCGGATATGTGTAAGCGCTAGTTGACAAGATTCCGCCAGACGCGTGTCCTTATTCGAAATGCTAATGCTTCCGTCGCGTTCGATAACCATTTGTGTTATTGCTAGTAAGATTGAACACACCAACGCAAAACGCTTCCTATGGCGCTTTTGAGGTCCTTTTTTGGTGAAAATTTTCGCTTCCTGCGAACGGCTTTCGGTTTGACCGTATCCGCGACTGAGGGCGGTCTCATTTGAGGGCAGCTCGTTCCCCACCGGCAAGGGGGCTCAGTGTCTCTGCGCTGGGGCGCATGAGGCGCCCGTGGCCGGAAGGCACAAAAAAGAGCGATCGAACGAGGTTCAAGGTTCAAAAGCCTAGTGACTTGACCAAGGTGAATCGCCTGCATATTTTGGTTGCGGGGTTGGGCTCGGGTTCGAAGTCATCAGTCCGCAAAAGGGGGCAAGGTTCTCTGTAGGTATCGTGTGTCCGTGGACGTGGTGATTTCGGTTCCCAAAAGCTTCGGGAGGGTGGTGATGCGCCGTGCTTTGCCGACTTTGTTATGCTTGCTTTTCTTGGCCTCGTTCGCTTGTAACCTGCCAGCCCAGGAGCTCTCTCGCCCACCTGGTAAGAATGTAATCCTGATTGGATGGGACGGTGCTCAGCGGGCACATGTCCGCGAATGCATGGAGCGCGGAGAATTGCCCGCGTTAAAGGCTTTAGTTGAGGAGGGGGCATTCGTCGACATAGATGTAATCACTGGCGCCACGGATACAAAAGCCGGCTGGACGCAGATCCTCACTGGTTATCATCCGGAAGTGACCGGTGTTTACAGCAATGGTCGCTACCGCGACGTGCCGGCCGGGCTGAGCATCTTCGAGCGGCTCAAGAAGCAGTTTGGACCAGACTTTGTGTGCGTTGCCGTCATCGGCAAACGAGGTAACGTGGGCGAGGTTCTTCCGCCCACTAAGCGCGAACTATCAGAGGAGGAAGCAGCGCTTATTCTGAAACTTCAACAGGAGGCTCGGCAGCGGGAAAAGGCTCGCAAGGCGGCTAAAGCCCAGGCAGCCTCCTCAGGTGTCCAGGAGGAACAACCCGCCGCCCAGATCGATCGGCAGGCACGCCAGCAGCAGAGGGCGCTTCGCCGAGCGCTTCAGCTGCCCGCAGATAAAGCAGAGCGCGAGACGGCCCGCCGGCAGGCCATCCGCGGTCAAATTGTCGAAGAGGCGGGGAAGAAATACCTTGTCTTCGGTGGCTCGCCTTATTACACGATGCACAAGGTCTGTGACGTGTGGGAATATGGACTGGTGGAGGACGCAAAAGTAGGCAGCCGAACCATCGAACTTTTGGAAAAGTATAAAGATCGGCCCTTCTTTTTCTTCGTCCACTTTGCCTCCGTTGACGCAAACGGGCACCGTTACGGCGAAAATTCCAAGGAATATAACGATGCCTTGATTTCCAACGATTTGTGGACAGGAAAGATTATCGCCAAGCTAAAGGAACTTGGCCTCTACGACCGGACGTTGATCTATGTGACAGCTGATCACGGGTTTAACGAGGGCGAGCGTGGCCACAGTTATGCCCCGTTCATTTTCCTGGCCACAAATGATCCGGCAGTCAAACGGGCAGGGATGCGGCAAGATATTGCGCCCACGATCTTGGACCGAATGGGGGTAAATCTCAGCAAGATCGAACCACCCCTTGACGGCGAGCCGTTGACTAAGCCGGCCACTAAACCCGTCCTTAAGGCTCCGGAAAAACCGCCCGCTCCTAAAGCGGCGTTTAAGGCCAAAGCATCCCCCCAGAAAGACCCTGCCCCACGCAAAAAGCGGTTTGCCCCTGCGCCTGCTTGAGCAAGGGTGGTCCGGCTGGTTGGAAGTCGGAAAACTTCTCTAAGATAAAGGGGTTTGGCGCCCAGCACTTGAGGGGCTGGGCGCTTGCGGGTCGGTTGTGGTTTTAGTCACAAGGTAGCGTTGTGTGCCTAGGTAGTGGGAGGTGTGTGCGATGAGAGGTGTACTTAGATGGCTTGCGCCCCTTGTGGTGGTAACTGTGCTGTTCGGGACGGCATTTGGTCAAGCCGGCCGGGAAGCTCCGCCCCGAAACGTGATCCTCATTGGCTGGGACGGAGCGCAGCGGGCCCACTTGCGGGAAATGCTTGATCGGGGTCAACTGCCGGCTTTGAAAGCCCTCATCGAGGAGGGGGCGCTTGTTGATATCGACGTTATCACAGGCGCCACCGATACTAAAGCTGGCTGGACCCAGATTTTGACCGGTTATCATCCGGAGGTTACCGGTGTTTACAGCAACGGGCGATATCGGGACGTCCCGGCCGGCCTGAGTGTTTTCGAACGGCTAAAAAAGCATTTCGGTCAGGATTTTGTCTGCGTGGCCGTGATCGGTAAGCGTGAACACTGCGGAGAGATTCGCGAGCCATTCAAAAAGGAACTCACCGAGGAAGAAGCGCAGCGGATCCTAGAGGAGCAAAAACGCCTCCAAGAAAAGAAGAAAGCAGCTGCCAAGAAGGCCCAAGCGGCGGCACAAAAGGCGGCTGAGGCGGGGGCTCAGCCGGCTCAACCCAAGGAGCCCACTCAGAAGCCCAAGCAACAAAAGCCTAAACCCCAGCCCGGTGCAGGCACCCAAATTATCGGACGTGTTGTGGAAGAGGGTGGGAAAAAGTACTTAGTGTTCGAAGGTTCACCCTATTACACCATGCATAAAGCGTGCGATGTGTGGGAATACGGCCTGATGGAGGACGACAAGGTTGGCTCGTTGGCCGTCGAACTCCTCGAGAAATACAAGGATCGGCCGTTCTTCTTCTTCGTCCATTTCGCGGAGGTTGACCATCAGGGCCACCGCTTCGGCGAGAATTCCAAGGAGTATGACGAAGCGATGATCTCGGCCGACACTTGGACCGGCCGAATTGTTGCCAAGTTAAAAGAGCTGGGTCTATATGATAAGACTCTGATCTATGTGACAAGTGACCACGGTTTCGACGAAGACCGGACATCCCACAGCTATGCCCCGTATATTTTCCTGGCCACCAATGATCCGCTTGTGAAGCGGGCCGGCATGCGGCAAGATATTGCGCCGACGATTCTTGATCGTTTTGGCGTCGATCTTAGCAAGCTCGAGCCACCTCTTGATGGCGAGCCGCTGACTAAACCCGCGACTAAGCCGGTGCTCAAGGCTCCGGAGACTCGTCCGGCACCGGCCCAACCTGTTCAACAGCAGCAGGAAAGGCAACGGGCTGCTGCCAAGAAGCGGGAGGCTGCTGCGGCCGGAGCCAAGCCTTAAAGCTCAGCATCGCTAATTGTGGGAAGTCGGCCAACATGAGGTAAACAAATTCCGGCCCGATCAGTCCCGGCACCCCCTTGTGGATGCCAGGTCACGCAAAACCGGCTGGGCCGGAGGCCGTGGACCTTTAGGAAGTCAATACTCTTGGCGCGGGGGCAGGTGTGGCTACCTGCCCCCGTTTTGATGCGCGGTCTTGTCGCAAGCTCCGTCCTCCCAGAATAGCCGCGGCCGCCCGCTCGGTCGGAAAGACTTCGTCACTGCCCGTATTTTATCAACAAGAAGGCCTTTTGGAAGGGTTGGAACGAGTTCGGAATGGAAAGGACCGCCATTTGCTTACAAGCCAGCCAGCGCGAGCCGAGCGGCTGCGATGGTCTGCTCGATTAGCTCCTCGCTGTGAAGGACCGAGAGAAACATGGCCTCGTACTGACTGCAGGGAAGATAGATCCCCCGTTCCATCATCCGCCAAAAGAATTGGGCAAATCGCTTCGTATCGCAGGCCGCTGCCGTCTCCCAATCCGTAACGGGTCTTTCACTGAAAAAGATCGTCAACATCCCCGGGACGAAAGCCACCTGGCATGGAACACAGGCGGAAGCGGCTGCCTGCAAAAGGCCTTCGGCCAACTGTTGGGTTCTTGCTGCCAGTTGGGGGTAGGGATTAGTCTCGCGAAGGATCCGCAAGGTGGTAATACCAGCCGCAGTGGCCAAAGGGTTACCACTAAGTGTACCCGCCTGGAAGACTTTGCCCACCGGGAGAATATGGTCCATGATTGCCGCCGGACCGCCGTAGGCTCCCACCGGCAAGCCTCCGCCGATGATCTTGCCCAGCGTAGTCAAATCAGGCCGAATACCCAAAAGCTCCTGCGCTCCCCCATATGCCACCCGGAAGCCAGTCATCACTTCGTCGAAGATAAGCAGGGCTCCATACTCCCGGGTTTTTTCCCGGAGGGTACGGAGGAACTCGGCCGAGCCGGGAACACATCCCATGTTGCCAGCTATTGGTTCGACAATAACGGCCGCGATTTCTTCCCCCTGCGTACGGAAAACTTCCTCCACAGCAGCGGTATCGTTGTAAGGTAAAACGATCGTATCCTGCGCTGTGCCAGCAGTAACACCGGGGGAAGTGGGCACTCCTAACGTGGCGGCCGAACTCCCCGCGGCCACCAGCAAGCTGTCGACATGCCCGTGATAGTTGCCAGCAAATTTGACGATTTTGTCTCGGCCGGTGTATCCCCGGGCCAAGCGCAAGGCGCTTAAGGTGGCCTCGGTGCCAGAGTTAACGAGGCGGACCTTTTCAATAGAGGGAAATGCCTCGATGATAAGTTCGGCTAAGGTGATCTCGGCCTCTGTGGGTGCCCCATAGCTTGTGCCGCGCGAAGCGGCTTCCCGAATGGCTTCAAGCACTTCCGGGTGGGCGTGGCCGAGGATCATCGGCCCCCACGAAAGCACGTAGTCCAAATAGCGATGACCATCCACGTCGTACAGGAAAGGGCCTTCCCCTCGGGCAATAAAAAGGGGATGACCTCCGACGGCGCCAAACGCTCGGGCGGGACTATTGACCCCTCCAGGAGTCACCCGCTGAGCACGGCGGAAAAGCTCTTGGCTTCGGGGCCATGCGGACATTGTTGACACCTAACAACCAAAAACCACAGGAGGGCAGTCTGGCACCTGTCTTTCGACTGGTCAGACTGCCCTCGAAATGTGCCATCTTTGTGTAACGAGTTTGAATTTCTTTACCGGCGGCTCGCCGATTTCGCCTTGTGGAAGACTTTTCAGCTTAGTCCACAAGCTGAGCAGGTACCCGCAGGAGCGTCACGCTACAGGGCGCCACGGGGACCCGGGCTTGCAAGGTGGGCCACTCCTTTTCTTCCACCTTGACCTCCATCGGCTGGCCCGGGCGGTTAGCCGCTTTGGGATCCTTGCCGGTCACTTCGTACACTTTGACCGGCTGCCCCAATTTCACGCCCTCGAGCTCAAGCGGGATTTCAAGCCGGTCGATTGTTGCGTTGACTATACCCAAAGTTAGGGCGCCCTCCTGCGGATCAAAAGCGGCTTGAGCATCGATCGCTCCCGTGAATTCGGTGGCGAGGGGGATCGACCCGAACTTGTGGCGATACAATGCCAGGATCACTCCGGTTGTATCCATAACCGCGGCAATCTTACTTGTCTTAATCGCCCCGATGACGTTTACGGTCTGGGCGTAGCATGCCATGGCATACATATCCGTATTGCGAGCATATTCATGCAAAGCGGCAGCCACACCCAGGGCATCCTTCAGGAAGTACTGAGTTCCCAGCTCGCCGTAAACGTGTGGGCCATACCAATAGTTCCACTCGTCCAAAGCAATGCGAATGTCCTTGCCCTGCAAGGAGGCAAACCGTTTACGATACTCCCGATGGGCTTGGGCAATCCGGGCGATTTCCCGCGAGGTTTGTCGCACGTGGCCTAAAAGGCTTGGCCGTTCGCCCACATAGAAATGCTCGCTGATTAGATCCATATGCTCCGCGCAGTACTGCATCATGCCCTCACTCCATGGGCCGACATTCCCCACGGCAATCAGCTTGATCCGGGGGTCGACTTTTCGCATACCTTCGGCAAAGAGGTTATGCTTCTTGATATAGTCGGCCAAGGGCATGTGGCCCAACTGCCAGGAGCCGTACATTTCGTTGCCGATGCCCCACCAAATCACATTGTAAGGTTCCGGATGGCCATTCTTGGCCCGCAACTGGCCCATCGGCGTGTCCACGCTTCCGTTGCAATACTCCACCTCCTGAACGGCCATCTCCAGGTCGCCAAGGCCACTGTTTACAACCACCAGCGGCTCGGTGCCAAGCACACGGCAGAAGGTGAGGAATTCGTCAATCCCAAAGTCGTGATGCTCCAGTCCCTGCCAGGCAGGGTTTTTCATCGGAGGCCGCCGATCTGGATCGCCGATCGCCTTCCGCCAGTCATACCCGCTCACAAAGTTCCCACCGGGCCATCGATAAATGGGGGCATTCAGTTGCCGAAGAAGCTCAAGCGTATCTGCCCGCATTCCGTGGACATTGTCCTCCGGCATCAAAGACAATGTGCCCAGATAGCACCGGCCAGCGAGCACCTCGATGTCCAGGATCGCCTTCTCGGTGGTTGCCCCGGCACGAAATTCGATGGGGTATTTCCGATACGTGCTCTCAATTCCTTCGATAAGGACAGCGGCTTGGTCGCCCTCGCCAGCTCCCCAACGTAGCGTTATCCGGACTTTGCCGGTGCCCTCGCTTGATCGCAGCCAAATCCGCCCCACGTACAACTTGCCTTCTATCACTCCTAGCCCTTCCTGCCGGATGCCGCTGCCGGCCTCGATCACCGGAGTATGCTCGCCCACAAACGGGTCCTGACGATCCATCTGCACTTTGGCCTCGCCGATGGCCTTCCAGGGCGATTCCTTCTGGCCAACGGGGTAAAAGAACTTTCGGTCTTCGATCATCTCCGCCCAAATGCCGCCGTATATGCATCGGCCCAGGTGTTCGATGAATTGGCCGTAGATGTAAACGGGGATAGGCTCGAGGCGTTGCCGGCCGTTGACAACGATCTTTGGTTCAGCGGGCGGGCGCTTCTCCAAAAGCACAAGTTCCAGATCGTCAAAATAGGCCTTCCCCGTGGCCAGACCCCAGCCCCCAAATAGGCAGTTGATCCATACCGAGTCTTGATCCTCGGTCTCAAACTCAAGCTCCACTTTGGTCCAGTCCGTTGTGCCATCAATAGCCCGGGTGGCCAAGGGCTGAATGTTGTGGAGATTAAAGAGCGCACCGCGGCCGCCTTTCTGGACGACATTTTCCGTCTTGATCCAGCCACTTAACCGATACCGGGCATAAGGTTCAACCGGGACGATGCAATACCAACTTGCATCGGCCCCGTCGGTGGAACTAATTGCCACGCACCGGTTGCCCGTCCGGCCTTGGGTGGCGTATTCGAAGGTCGCTTTGCCGCCCCATGTGTACGTCCGCCAACCGCGGGGGGCTTTCTCCCCAGGACCCTCAAAAGAAGGATTAGGAATCAGGTTCTGCGAAAAGCTCGTCTCGGCGGACAAAATGACGAACATTGTGGCCACGAAAAACGCCCAAAACCTGACCGCCCCGCACCGGGCAAAGAGATTTTTGCCAGCCGTAAGTTGCAAGATCCCGCTCATAAGACAACTCCTCGAGAAATCCTTCTCAAGTGTCGGAGAAATACTAACGCAATTCCCAAAAGAGATTCGGTGAAGACTACTCTCTGTTCTCTGTGCACGAGAAAATCCGCACCCAACGCCCGCGGGGAGCCGCGCACCGGGTACGCCCTAATATAAAAACCGCTGTTTCGGCGTCAAGGACCGCCCCCTAGTGCTTAAAATGCCGGCGGCCGGTGAAAATCATCGGCAAGCCGTACCGATTGCACGCTTCGATCACCTCCTGATCGCGGACGGAACCGCCTGGCTGAATGATCGCCGCGATGCCGGCCTTGGCTGCCAGTTCGATTGAATCCGCAAACGGGAAGAAGGCGTCCGAAGCAAGCACTGCCCCCTTTACGCGGTCCCCGGCTTTCTTTATGGCAATTTCCACCGAGTCAACGCGGCTCATTTGTCCGGCGCCGGCGCCAAGAAGCATGTGGTCTTTCGTCACTACAATCGCATTCGACTTGACATGTCGGACGACCGTCCAGGCGAAACGAAGCTCGGCCAACTGCTCCTCGGTTGGCCTGGCGGTCGTCACCACCCGCCACTCGTCTTCTGGATCGGGCAAGATATCAGCTTCTTGAACAAGGACGCCGCCTTCAAGGAACCGATAAGCCCATCGGGCGCGAAGGCCTTCCAGCGGACCTGACTTCATCAACCGCACGTTAGCGCGCCACTTTGGTTTTGTGGTAAGAATCTCCAAAGCCTCTGCGGTGAAATCGGGAGCGATAATTGCCTCGATGAAAAGACCGGGATCGGTCAACACCTCGGCGGTGGCCTTGTCCACAGGGCGATTTAACCCGAGTACCGAGCCGAAGGCACTCACTGGATCACCCGCCAAGGCCTTACGCAAAGCCTCGGCCAGCGTGGGGGCCACGGCCGCCCCGCAAGGATTATTGTGTTTGATGACCGCGGCGGCAGGTTCGGCAAAACTTCGGGCCACTTCCAAGGCACTTTCCAAATCAAGCAAGTTGTTAAACGAAAGTTCCTTTCCGTGAAGCTGCACTGCCCGGATCGCTGCCGATTGGGGCGCCAAAGGTTCGATGTAAACAGCCGCCTTCTGATGCGGATTTTCGCCGTAGCGCAAAGCAGAGAGGCGACGATAGCCGAGGGCAAGCTCGGCGGGCAGCTCTTCGTCGCGGACGTAGCGGCAGAAGTAGGCGGCAATCACCGAATCGTAGTAGGCAGTGTGCCGAAAGGCCTCGGCCGCAAGTTGACGACGAAGTTCCGGGGTGGTCCGCCCCGTGGCCCGAAGTTGATCGAGAATGAGGGGGTAATGATCCGGCCGAGTAGCCACGGTGACAAAGGCGTGGTTCTTCGCCGCCGCCCGAATGAGACTGGGCCCTCCGATGTCGATATTCTCAATAGCTTCCTCCCAAGTACACTTGGGCCGAGTCACCGTCGCCTCGAACGGATAGAGATTCACTACGACAAGCTCGATTGTCCACATGCCGTGCTCGGCAACGACCTGAAGATCGGCCGGCTCATTGCGGCGACATAGGATCGCCCCAAAAACCTTCGGGTGAAGGGTCTTGACGCGACCGCCCATGACCTCCGGAAAGCCGGTGTACTGGGAGATATCCGTTACAGGAATGCCCTGAGATTCGAGATGGGCCCGGGTGCCGCCGGTGCTAAGGATCTGGATTCCTAGCGACACAAGCTCGCGGGCAAACTCGGCCACGCCCGTCTTGTCACTGACGCTGATAAGTGCTCGTTCGACTTTGGGGGATTCCATGGCTTCCTCCGCCGGTTGTGGATGTAATAAGGATCTCCGCTTGTTAAAGATTGACAATGAATATTGGCCACTTGTCGCGGGTCCCGGTAATGTAAACGCTCTTTGAGGCCCCTTACCGGGTATACCAACTGCCGGGCATCAGACTTCTTAGTTTATGAGACGGCCTTTCCCTGCAGACTTTCCGGCACACCTTAGCAGGACCACTGGCTCGTGTCCCTCCCTAACCTGCCGCGCGGGTCTTGGCACGCGCGGGCGGCCTTTTCGCCAAAAGATCCTCAAGCTCCTCGACCATTTTTTCAAATTGGCCGAGGGCAGCCTCGATGGGGCCGGGCGTCGTCATGTCAACGCCGGCGTCGCGCACCAGCTCAAGCGGGTCTTTGGAGGAGCCAGCCGCCAAAAAATCAATGTAGCGCCGTCGTGCCGGCTCGCCTTCATTAAGCACCTTTTGAGCCAAAGCCATCGCTGCCGACATCCCCGTTGCGTATTTGTATACGTAAAAGGCGTGATAGAAATGCGGAATTCGAAAACACTCAAGCGAAAGCACGTCGTCGATCACCACTTCCGGGGCGAGATAGTCATCCAGGAGCTGCCGGTAAACGGACCGGAAAACCTCCAAGGAAAGGGCCCCGCCGGTTTCCGCAATTTCGTGGATTTTCTTTTCGAATTCCGCGAACATTGTTTGCCGGAAGATGGTAGCTCGAACCCCTTCCAACTGCCGGTCGATGAGAAAGGCTCTCTCACTGGCAGTGCGACTCCGGCCCAA
>JANXBW010000008.1:51885-52644 GCA_025060325.1 Thermoguttaceae bacterium | reverse complement strand
TTGAGGACGATGTCCACCGCCTCATCCCAAGGATATTCCACCCGGGGCGGGCGGGCTAAAGGCACATAAGTGTCGTAAATGCGTAGCTCCCGCAGTCCGAGGACTCGTCGCCGCAAGGCATAGTAACGCTGAAGCGCTGGGAGGAACTTTCGCACCGTGGCAATAAGGTTCTCATACACTTCAGCGGGAATTTGCTCAGGAAATAAAGCCGCCTGGAGGCAACTGGGAAAATTGCGTGCTCGGGCATAATACACGTCTGTGTAAACAGAGCCGGCCAGTGTCGCCGCCAAGGTATGTCGATGAGCCTCGTAGGCCGCATAAAACTGATGAAACGCCTGTTGACGGACTTTGCGATCTGGAGAAAGGAGCAAGGACTGAAACGTGCTGTGGCTTAATTCGACCATTCGACCGCGATGGTCACGGACCGTCCCAAAAGTCAGATCAGCACAATCAAGTTGGGTAAAAACATCGTGTGGCACTTGGGCGACTTGGGTCTGCATGGCCAACAGCCGCTCTTCGGCCAGCGAGAGAGTATGCGGCTTAAGGCGCACCAGTCGCTCAAGGTAAACGCGGTACGGAGCCAACTCCGGAGCTTCCAAGTACTGTTTGAGGAGGTCATCCGGCAAGGCGAGGATTTCCGGGCGGATGAAACTGGCCGCCTCCTCCGCCCGAGTAAGATGCTGCATAAACCGGCCATGCATTTCCACGGCAGTGCTATTGGTCGTATCCTCGCTTAAGCGTAGATGGGCGTAAGTGCCC
>JANXBW010000008.1:0-51585 GCA_025060325.1 Thermoguttaceae bacterium | reverse complement strand
AACGGCAGCTGTCACGCCGATCTTTATGCCTCAACTTTCCGCGCACGATGCCAGTTTACTTGCTGATGTTTACTAAATCGGTCGGCGAGGCGGCTTAGGCCCTCACCAGCTTAAGTAGGGTCCCACCAACTGGAAGCCCACCCAGAAGATGGCCAAATCGACCACCGCGTGACTCAACCACGGGGCAAGGAGCGACGATGTTCGCCAAAATAGCCACGCCCAGTAAGCCCCGCCCACAAGGACACCGAGCGTTCCTACGGCTTGTCCCCAGGAAAGCCAACCAAGATAGACACCCAGGATGATCACATGGTGAGAGGTGAAGGCAAGCGAACCTGCCACCAACGCAAGCCACGGAGACAAAAAACGGCAAAGACCCCCGAAAATAAACCACCGCCAGTAGATCTCTTCAAGTCCCGCATGGATGATCGAATATCCTAAGCTGACGACCGCATATTGCCAAAGCGTGCTGATCCCGCTGCGGGCAAGGAAGGCGGCAATTTGTTGGCCCGCTTTCCCGGCAAGGGGGGAGTTGGCCTCAAGGAGGACATAGCCGCCGGCGATTACGGCCGAAGCAGCTACGCCGAAAGCCAGGCCTTCGCCGATCGACCGCCAAAGTCGTGCGGATGACACCTGGCCCGGCTGGCCGGCTATCCCGGCCCAAGCGAGCCTATTCCCGCGGTAAGCCCCCAGGGCAAGCATGCCCTTGGGGCCGAAGAATAGCCACCATAGCAAGGGAAGGCTAAACTGGGCGGCTTTGCTCAAAGCAATAGCCGTTTGCTGGGAATGCGGGCTCCACCCTTCGGTCCAAATGAAGTAAAAGAGGACCAGGAGGGTTGGAAGAACCATCCCAACGGAAAGCAAAGTGAGGCTTCCCACCCGGCCCAGCTGACCGCCTGCTGCATCAGTTTCTTTCTCGTGGGAAAAGATTGTCCGATGGTCCGAAGGGCTATCCTTCACTCATCGCCTCCCTCATAGCGACGCATCGGATAAGCCAACCCTAGGGCCAAGACGCTCAAATCCAGTTGGCTGAACACTGCCCGGCAGCTCCGATATTTTTGTCGCCGGGCCGGAACCCCGCGCACAAGCTCGACCGCCCAACCAAGCCGGCCCAGTTCGCCCTGTGCGCCCGGCAGCCTTAGGCCAGGGCTAATCGGTAGGAAGGTTTTACAGTACAATCAGGGTGTTGCCAAGACGGCGGAGGGCACGGCGTTGTTGCTGCTTAAAGGGAAGGTCAGATGTCTGCCCAGTGGGGCCCGACAGTCCAATCTGCTTCGACTACGTTGATGGAGCAACCCATGTTTTCGGGGATAGTGGAGGCAATGGGCGAGGTGGTGGAAGTTCGGCCGGAGCCCCCTGGCTGCCGGCTGGTGATCCGCCACCCGGAAATTGCCGCTGCCACTAAGGTAGCGGACAGTATCGCCGTCAACGGATGCTGTTTAACTGTGATTGATGTGTCCGGGGATACCTTCGCCTTCCAGGCTGGCCCGGAGACGCTTTCCCGAACCAACCTAGGCCGGTTGCAGCCCGGTAGTTTGGTCAATCTGGAGCGGGCACTTAAAGTCGGTGACCGGATGGGTGGGCACTTCGTCACCGGTCACATTGACGGCACGGCCGAGCTGATCGAGCGCCGCGACATGGGCGAATGGTCAGATTGCTGGTTCCGCGTTACTCCCCAACTTGCTCGGCAAATGGCCCCTAAAGGATCCGTGGCTGTGGATGGAGTAAGCTTAACTATCGTGGAAAGCTTGCCCGATCGCTTTAGTGTGGCTTTGATTCCGTACACACTTGCCGTCACCACTCTGGGCCGAATCAAGCCCGGGGATATCGTCAACATCGAGACAGATCTCCTGGCCAAATATGTCCAGCGGTTGTTAGAGGCCCGGGAGTGGCCAAGTTGAAGCTTAAGCTGCTGCCCCACGAACCTAAGCCGAAAAACGCGGGCTTGGCAAGGTGAAAAGGCTCGTGAACGCTCGTAACGGGCAAAGGATCCTGGGCGAAATTCCTAAAATTTTTCCAGAAGCCAGTTCCCCCGAAAATTTAGCGCGTGCCAAGAGGAGTCCGCGGCTTTGCCTGAGGAAGTCCCCCGTTCTCAGACCCTAAGTTTTTTGATCCAGCGATTTGCCGAGGCAGGAATCCGGCCAAAAACACAGCATGGGCAGAATTTCCTGATAGACCTCAACCTTCAGAGGCTGCTTGTCCGCACGGCTAATCTTCAGCCTAATGATGTGGTATTGGAGGTGGGCACAGGGACCGGGTCCCTCACGGCGATGATTGCCCCTTCGGTGGCGGCCGTGGTCACGGTGGAGATGGATCCGCAGCTTTTCCAGCTAGCAAGCGAAGAACTTTATCAGCTTCCCAATGTCACGATGATTCAGGCTGATGCCCTCGCCTCGAAGAATCGACTTAATCCACAGGTTATCGAGGCGGTGGAGCAAAAGTTAGCGGAAGCTCCCGACCGCGTGTTTAAACTCGTCGCCAACCTGCCCTTTAATGTGGCTACGCCGATCATTACCAATTTGTTGACGCTGCCGCGTCCCCCCAAAACGATGACCGTTACCATCCAAAAGGAGGTCGCGGATCGGCTGATCGCCAAACCGAGTACGAAGGACTACGGTTCTCTTAGTGTATGGGTTCAGTGCCAATGTGATGTCGAGGTGGTCCGGGTGATGCCGCCGCAGGTCTTTTGGCCACGACCGAAGGTTCACTCGGCCATCGTTCAGATTGTGTTGTGTGAAGACCGCCGGGCCGCTATTCCCGATCTTGCTGCCTTTCATGCCTTTGTGCGTGCCATCTTCATTCACCGACGCAAATTCCTCCGGGCAGAGTTGATGAATGTCCTCGGCAAGAATGTCCCTAAGGAAAAAGTGGACGAAATCCTCCAGGAACTAGGGCTCACGGGGCAAGAACGGGCCGAACAGCTGTCGGTGGATCGGCTTCTTGCGCTTTGTGAGGCCGCCCGGAAACTGGGCTTTTCCGCAGCCCATGGGCCAAGCGAACTTGAAGAAGAATAAACACCCCGAGACGGATGGACGAAAGGACTATCGCCATCGCAGGCTGAAGAAAACCGGCCGGAAGTCCTCCCGATTAGTTGCGAATTTCCAAGTGCTAAGAACGGCCTCCCGCCTATTTTCTGGGGGGTACATTTGTTCCGCTAAAGAGGTAATTGAAAGAAAAAGGATTTCCGATGAGGACTGATGACGATCTCAGAATGGTCTTCAAAAGTCAACCTAAGTGGGCTGCCAGGAATCAATGGCTTTTCAACCCATTAGCTTAAATATCATTGGGTGCGGACGAGCTGCCCGAACTTTAGTGCGCCTTTGGATCGAACGAGGACTGGTCCGGGTTCTAGGTGTTGTCAATCGCACCCTAGCTTCTGGAGCAGAAGCGACGGCTTTTCTCGGGCAAGGGACGCCTTTTGCCGCTTGGTGGGCCTTGCCCCAGGCTGATGCGCTTTTGCTCGGTGTACCTGACCAGGAAATTAGCCACCTTGTTGACGAACTTCGGCACGCGTCCACGATTCCGGCACGGTCTTTTGTTTTTCACCTAAGTGGGGCGCTCGGGAGCGAGGTACTTAGCCCACTTCGTTCTTTTGGCGTACAAGTGGCCAGTCTCCATCCGGTGATGACCTTCGCGGAGCCCACCCGGGTCTTAGGCCAACTTTCCGGTTGTGTGTACACACTGGAAGGCGACGCGGCCCCCTGCCAAACCCTTGCTCAGATAGTGGAACTTACTGGAGGGAAGATACTTTCGATCACTCCGGAGCAAAAGCCCGTCTACCATGCTGCCCTTGTGTTTGCGTGCAACTACTTGGTGGTGCTTGTGGATATTGGGCTTGAACTTTTGGCACGGGTTGGTTTTCCTTCGGAAGAGGGGCGGCAGGCTATTGGCCCGCTTGTGGAAGCAGCAATGGAAAACTGTTTTGAACTTGGCCCAGGCCGGAGCTTGACAGGGCCAGTGGCCCGGGGGGATGCGGAGGTAGTCGCACGCGAGCTTGATGCCCTGCGAAGGCTTAATCCGCGGTGGGGGACTCTTTATCGCCTCCTTGCTGAGGAGGCACTGTGCATGGCTGTGCGGGAAGGTCTTGTTGATGAAGGAAAAGCTCGCGTTTTATCAAAAATTCTCTCCGACCGAGTCGATACACCAGATGTGTGATAGCTGTTGATTTTCATTTTGGCTAAACAAGCCCCATTTTCCTCACTTCCGCTATTGTTCCGGGGTAGGTTCGGGGAGAGGGGAGACGGCAATCGCTCGTATGTGGCCCGAATGTTCGGCCAGGATAAGGTGCAAGGGTTCATCGCCTTTACCGCTGAGAAGTCTTCGCCATTTGTCAACGTCGACGGGGGCTCCCCTCTTTTTGATAATGACCTCGCCCTTATTGCGGCGGCGGATCCAGGCGCGGAGCTTCCTTAGGTCAAAGGGAAGGATTTCGTCGACGCGGTAGGGTACAAGCAGCTGGCTTGGGGGTAGATGATCGGCCGTTAAGTAGCCGCCATGGGAGGACAAAGCCTCCAGGGCAAAACGGTGACACACCTCGCCCACAAGCTTGCTGGCAAGAACCGAGGGATCAGGGTCAAAGACATAAGTTTTGACCGTTTGGGCCACAGGGACCGGAAGATTGGGCCTGCCCACAAGCCGATAAGCTACTGGTGAAAGTGGGTTGGCCGTCCGCTTAACAAGAGTGGCCGCATGAAGACCAGGATCTTTAGCTACTTGCCCGAACCAGGCGACTTGCTGTCGACACCGGCCGGCCAGCGTTACCCATTCTCGTTCTGCTTGGGCATCCCAGGATGGGGGCACATCCGCCGCTGGGGCTAGTTTGACGGCGGCTGTGTGTTGACGACCAAGAAGGAGCTCAAGTACAGCGGGGGCGGGGGAGGACCACTCTGGCTGAGCGGTGCGGTGCCCCTCCGGCCGGCGATCCGGATCAATGTGCCAGGGAGGAAATTCCGGCCAAGCTTGCCCAATTTGCGCCACATCAGCTAGCTGGACTTCCACGTGGTGGGAAAGCCCCAACTTTGCCAACACTGCCTGGGCATTTGCCTGGGCCAAAATCGCCGCCACAGGGGACCTGTCAACGCCCGTAACAGCTCCCCGCGTCGACAAGGCAAGTAAATCACCACCAATGCCGCAACATAGGTCCACAACCGGGAGGCCCGCCGGCCATCTTTGGGCCTTGTAACAGCCCACCCAGGCATCGGTTGCTTGCTCAAGTCCCAAGCTGGTGAAGAACATGACCGAAGCCCAGGGGAATTTTTCTTCCGCCTTGCGTCGGAGGGCTACTTGTTCCACCACCAAGCGTGCCCGCGAGGCGGACAGTTCCCTCCGGAGGCTTGCCACCAGTTGATGAAGAGGCCGCTCGTCAACGCTAAGCTTAGCCAGCCATCTTGCCCCTTCGTCCGAGATAAGCCAAAGATAATCGTCCAGCTCGCCCGGCATGGCGCTAGCAACTTTTGCGGCGACCTTAGCGATCCCAAAGACGACTAGTCGCAGAGCTTGGCACCGTGGCGCTCGCACCCCGGCAGAAACGGACAATTGCCCCGCGGCAAAGTTCCGGAATTTGTAAACAGCTCACCAACGCTTCTGGGGACCTACTTGCCCTTAGCCTAAGCCCAGGTAGGTTCACCCGCGGACACCCTCGGGGGTAAGAAATCCTTGAGGCCAGCCACCTTAGCTAGCGGCTTGCATTTTCCAAGTACAGGACGAACGACTTCCCACCGAGGGCATTTTTCGGATGAGGAATCCACGGCTTGCCGAGGATGTCCAACTTGCCGTCCCCGTTGACATCGCCGGCAACACATTCGTGGCCGCCGAGATTGATGTTGAGGATCACATGTTCGCGCCAGGTCTGGCCTTGTTTGTCGACATTTTCCCAAATGTACCAGCAAGGGGCTTCTTCCCCGCGGATCCATTCCATTTCCGCCGAGAAGACATCTTCCGCCCCATCACCGGTAAAGTCGGCCACGACTAGCGAATGGAAAGCCCCCCGACGGGGCTGGCCGGGCTGCGGGGTGAAAATGTCATGCCGCTGCCAGCGGGTGCCCTGGCCATCGACGTTTTCCATCCACCACACCTTGCCGCCGGGCATCTCGGCATCGGTGAAAACAATGTCCTGCTTGCCGTCACGATTAAGATCGATTACGCAGGCCTTTGTCGCATAAAGGGCAAAACTCCGCTGAAAATCTGGAGGAAGCGGCGAAGTCGGTCCAATTTCGTGTTCACGCCATGTCTTGCCGCCGTCAACATTTTCGTACCACACGGTGGATCGGACTACGTCCGTCCGCCCGTCGCCGTTGAGATCGCCCACAGCTAAGCCTGCATGCACAGGCGGACCGATTCGCACAAAAGGCCACTGCCTCTGGGAATCATCAGGAATGCGATACCAGCGGAGATCGGCCCGGTCCGAAAGGCACACAATATCTTGCCGACCATCTCCGTCAATGTCCGCCACGGCCATGTCGTGAACATTCCGCAGATTGGGGTCGAAGACAATCCGCTGGAAGGGTTTATGAAGATCCCCACTGTGTGGATACCATGCCCCGCCGGTGACTAGATCTTTTCGGCCGTCGCGATTCACGTCGACAACTGCCAAGCCCACTTCGGAGGCTGACTCCTCCGCCACGCGGTACCGTACCCACCGGTCCGCCTGCTTGTACTCGTAAACAAAAATTGGCCCAAAAGCAACGCCAACCACAAATTCCGGTCGGCCGTCCCCGGTGAGGTCAACGAGAGCCGTTTGACCAAATCCCCGACCTTCAAGTCCCACGTCAACAACGAAGTGACGGAATCGCAGATCGGCTTGCTTTGTTTCTTGGGCATAAAGCCCGACGAAGCTTGCCCCCACAAGGAGGCCCCAGCAAAGGAGTGAAACAGCAACCGTTGACCGTCGAGCTTCTCTGGCCATTTCTCACCCCTCCCTTCCTCACCAATTGACGAATGCGTTGGTTACTACTTTGGGGAAATTCACCTGAGGCTACGGCGAAGGTACGCTGGTCCCCTAGCTCGGGTCAACCGGGTGGGACAATCTGCCAGCAGACAACCTCACCCTGCGACGTGCCTATGAGCAGAAGCGAGTCGTACACGGCTGGTGGGGCGGAAATTCGACCGCCAACTTCGTAAACGGCCCTTTGCCTCCCCGTATTCTTGTCCAGGACATAAAGCCGGCCGTCATCAGCCCCAAAGATCACGCTTTCAGCAGTCACTACCGGCGAGGAGTCCACCGCGCTGCGAGCGGTAAACTCCCAGGCTAGCTCCCCGGTCTTGCGTTTCAGTGCTCGAACCTTGCGATCCCTCGCGCCAAAGAAAACAAGCTCTTCGCTCACCGCGGCCGAGGTGCGTATACTCATCGGTCGCCCGGCATCACCAAAGGCCCACAAGACTTCCCCTTTCAAGATATCGATGGCCGCAAAGCCCCCATGTTCTGTCCCCACGAAGGCCACCCCGTCTGCCACGGCCGCAGCGTTACCCGTTGGACCCCCTAAGGGGACGCGGAACAGGTTTTGGCCTGAAGCCAGTTCCAGCACGTGGAGATGCCCGTCACAACCTGCGACCAATACTCGACCATCGGCGACTGTCGGAAAGCAACGTATTTGATCTTCGCTTGTATATGTCCAGCGGCGCTGCCCGAAATTGGCGTCAACGCAATAAAGATTGCCGTCTTGCGAGCCAAACAGCACAAGATCGTCGACGACATTCGCTGGAGAATCAATCGGCCCCTCGGTCCGCAGCTCCCAAAGGACTTTGCCGGAAGTTCCGTCAAGGCAGAAAAATCGTCCATCGCCATCCCCGATATAGACTCGCCCGTGAGCCACCGACGGAGCGGCGGTCCAACCTCCCGGCGAAGAAAACCGCCAGAGCGGCTTACCTTTGTCAACATCAATGGCCACAAGATCACCATGCGACAGGCCAACATAGGCCACGCCCCCGCTGGCTGTCACCGTGTTCTCCACGCGACCTTCTCCCGCAGCAAGCCGCCAGCGTTCTTTAAGTCCGCCGACCCGGAGCCAAGGAACATAACCGCTTGCCCGGCTATCTCCGCGGAAAAACGGAAAGTCAACTCTCTGCGCCGGCGCGTTTGCCTCCTTGGCAGGTTTCGGAGGCTGATTGTCAACAAGAAGCCCGATGGAGGAGCCTAAAGTCCCCCAAGCACCTGGGCTGTGGACCAGTTGCCCTTGCGCCGGTTCAACCGCGTCCGAGCCGGCAAATTTTGCCAACGTCTGGCTCTGTCCTTCGGTCGATAAGGCACCAGGTCTTTGTGTGGACGAATCCTCAGCGGACGGAAAAACCGGCTGGTTCGGGCCGATCTGCTTTTCCTCAAGAGACAAAGTAGCTTTACCGGCGGGCCGCCCCCAACGGATCAAGGCAAGCGCGGCCAACAAGCAAAAAATCAACAAGAGGGGTACAAACCGGGTGACTTGCCGGGCTGGCTCGCTCCTCATCTATTCGTCGTCGTCCTCTTCCCGCATTTTTTGCACAAAGGAATGAACGGCCACATTAAGCGCCCGCATCGACCGCTCAAAGACCGGCATAAAACCTTCAATGGGCGAAACGAACATCTCAACGGTGGCCCAGACATTGTTGCGGACGGGGAAGACCTTCGCCACCTTGGTCATTGCCGTGGCGTGAAGGGCAGCTCGCTCCACCCGTTCCCGTTCCTTCTGGCTAGTAATGCTCCAAAAGTTCGGAAACACCAGGCGGAAGAATTCCTCGTCCTTTTCGTCGATTAGGATAAGATAAACCCGGTCACCGTCCCGGAAGATAACATCGCCGTCGTCGTCGATCTCGGGATCGTAGCCTTCGCGGCGAAGGAAATCGTAGTACATTTGAGCTTGGGCTAGCTTATCCATACCTTTGCTCCGAAGCTTACTGATGACTGGTGGTACTTGGCAAGCAACCGCCTTGACACCCCGTGAAGGCCACTTCTCCCAAGAAGCGATGTTATCACCGTCCCTTGTGGCCCTGCGGCAATCTTCTCCCGCCCGCACTCACCCCTTTTGGCCTTCCACTAAACGCACCTCCGGCCAAAACTCGTTTGCACCACTGGCCGCTCGGGCGAGCATTCTTGCGCGAAACAGCCTTCGGCGCCTAACGCAAACGTTATCCGGAAGCCGGTGCCAATCCGCTGTCAGGGATCAAACTGCCACTGTCACCTTCATTCTACCGGTTCTTTAGGACTAGCAAGCTAAGCCCAGCTGACCTCGCGGCTTCGCAAACTGCCGTTACTGAACTAGTTGCTTCCGCCCCGACAAAAAAGTGCTAGCTAACAATACCTTTCGCGGCGAAACACTATTAATTGTACGGCGGTGCTTACAACGGACGAAGATGCAAAAACAAGCGGATCAGGCAGTTCGGTGCCGGCTCAAGGCGCAAAAAGATCTGGGAGCTTGGTTCTTTCTGGAAATTCAGCCGCTAAGGAACGTGCTATCACCCGGTGCGGTGAGGGTCAAGCTCACGCGGCGCCTCCGGTGGGCTTATGCAACTGATATTGTCTTCAGCCAGCGTCATTTGCCGCTGCGTTGACAGCCTGCGGACACATCCCAAATGAAGCCAGCTTGGCACGGCGCTTATGCTCCTCAGGCCTGTGGATCGTACCTCCACTTCCTCCGTGCGACAAAAAACGGGCTGTTGTCAACTATTCACTAAGAAACGAGACGGTTCCCGGTAAGCCCAAGCCCTTTTTGGTTTAGCCTGCGTCGGGAATGAAGGGCAAAGCTGTGCGGAAGTAGCTCACCTGGCGACCAACGGAGACTGGGACTAAGCGACTTCGGCTAGGTCCAGGGCCTTTCCATACCGGGCGAGAACTTGCCGACGAAGAAGTGCCCATTGCGGATTGGCCAGGCCGGGGTCGGCCGCCACTATTTGTTGGGCATCGCGGCGGGCTTCCACAAGCACAGCGTAATCTCGGGTCAGATCGGCGACTCTCAGTGGCGGAAAACCGTGCTGTCGCGTTCCGAAAATTTCCCCTGGACCTCGAAGGGCAAAGTCCACTTCCGCTAGTTCAAAGCCGTCCGTGGTTCGCACGAAAGCTTCCAACCGTTTACGGGCCTGTTCACTTAGGTCTGGGCCGGGGAAGAGGCAGCAGTAGCCCGGGTAGCGACCGCGGCTAACCCTTCCGCGAAGCTGATGGAGCTGAGCAAGCCCGAAGCGCTCTGGGTTTTCGATGGCCATCAATGTGGCGTTGGGGACATCGATCCCCACTTCGATGACCGAGGTACACACAAGGACTTGGATTTCTCCGGTGCGAAAAGCGTGCATAATAGCCTGCTTTTGCTCGGCCGGAAGCCGACCATGCATAAGCCCTAGCCGGAAGGCCTCAAGCTCTCCGTTGGCCAGCGATTCGAATGCCTGCTCCAAGCTTACCAGATCCAGCTCGTCGCTTTCTTCGATGACCGGTGTGACCACATAGCCTTGACGACCTTCCCGAAGTTTTTCCCGAAAGAACTCCCACCACTGGCCGCGCTTGTCAGGTTCGGCCAGGAACGTGTGTACCCGCTGCCGGCCAGGGGGTGCGTCGCGAATGGTCGACACATCTAGGTCGCCGAAGAGAGTGAGCGTCAACGTGCGGGGAATCGGTGTAGCACTCATCACTAGGTAGTGGGGATCTTCGCCGGATGCTTTAAGTGCAGCCCGTTGACGCACACCAAACTTGTGTTGCTCGTCAATGATGACAAGGCCCAGGCGGTGGAATTGGACATCTTCCTGGATAAGAGCCTGAGTGCCAATAACTAAGTCGGCTTCTCCAGCGGCAATTTGGGCAAGAACTGTCGCTCTTTCGCGCGGGGACAAGCCGCCGGTGAGCAAAACTCGCCGCACCCGGCTGTGGGCAAGCAGGCGCTCAAACGTGGCCATGTGCTGGCGGGCTAAAACTTCGGTTGGCGTCATCAACGCCGTTTGGTACCCGTGGGCCACTGCCAACAACATGGCATAGGCTGCCACCACGGTTTTTCCGCTCCCGACATCCCCGTGGAGGAGGCGGAGCATCGGCACCGGTTTAGCCAAGTCCTCGCAGATCTCGGCTATGGCCTGGTTTTGCCCGGGTGTAAATTCAAAGGGGAAAAGGCGACGAATTCGCTTGTCGATCTCCCGAGTAACGCGAAGCACAGGGGCCTTGCGAAAGCTTTGCTGTTGACAGCGGCGGATCGCAAGCGCAAGTTGGAGGACGAGAAGTTCCTGATAAACAAACCGCCGGCGGGCCTTCTCAAGGGAAGTCGCATCGGGCGGGAAGTGGATGAACCGTAAAGCCTCCTGGATGGGCAAAAGAGCGTGCTTTTGTCGATAGTCTTCCGGAAAGACGTCCTCCACCCAGGGAAGCCCCACCTCCAGGGCGGCCCGGACGATCCGCCGCAGTTCCCACTGCTCTAATCCCTGGGTCAAGCTATAGAGCGGGAGGAGACCTCGCTGAGGCTGTTCCTCTTCGCCCAACCGCTGGACCATTGGGTGGAACATTTCCCAAAGCAAGCCGGCACGGCGAGGTTTGCCGCTAAAGACCACCCGCTGTCCCACCTGGAATTGCTCCCGAAGGTACGGCTGGTTAAACCACACACCGCGGAGGAAGCCCCCTTTGCCCGTGATCCCCACGGTCAAAACCGATCGGCCGTTGGGAAAAGTCCGGCATTCCACGGCGGCCACCACCCCTTCCACCGACTGGACCTTTCCTTCCTCAAGAAAAGTAATTTCCCGATAGTCCGTGAGATCAAAGTAGTCTCGGGGAAAATAGAAAAGGACATCTTTGACAGTGGTGATTCCCAGGCGCGCAAGCAGCTCGGCCCGTTGGGGTCCCACCCCCTTCAGGTATTGAACCGGTCGGTTGAGAATTCGAACGCCTGTTTCCTCCGGACGGTCCATGCCTCTCAATATACCGGGCAAGCTATTTGCTCCCCAAGTCCTGGGAAAAGACGGAGTGGTCCCAGCGGATTATAAACCTGCTTCTCAACGCGGGCGTTGGGCTTAGCTTCCTTCTGTTGGCAGGATCTTTTGGGGAGGCCAGCTGCGGGCTCCGATCTTAAACGGCTGCAGTTAGCAAATTTCGTCGACAAAAGTGTTTCTCCGCTGTGGTGAAGGCACCTGGTTTCTAGGACATGGGAGGTTGGGACTGTTGCGAAACCTGCCGGGTGGCAGATTCGTGGCCCCTGGCGTTGGGATCCAAGACAGGAGGTAAAAGCCGCACGCTCGGGCCGGCCATTGCCAAGATATTCTCCGAGAACCATCCTAGGCCGAGGTTTCACTATCATTCATTGGCCAGATTCGCCGATTGATCCCAGTGTAGTTATGGCCCTAGGAGTCTCCGAACGACCCTAGCGTACACTCGGCTTTTTGGTCCCAGCTTGAACCGCTGCCCGGAGGCAAGTTTGGCTTGGCTCTGCGGGGAGCCGCCAGGTTCCTTAGTCTTCGAAGTAGCTTTGGGAACAGAGGGCCGGGTTTAACCGCTGCGTTACGGCTTTGCTCTTCCGGTGGTTTTCCGCCCGGTTAAATCCAGAACACCTTGAGAGGGGCCGGCATGTGGAAAATTGAATCGGCCCAGCGGGCGTCTTGGGACGCCTCACTAGGCCGATGGGCGAAGTTCTTGGGAGGTTCGAGTTAAGGCGTACGCACTGCTGCTTGCTAACCATGGGTTAAGCGATATGGTCATCGCGGCGGACATAGGCCTCGGTTGCTGCCGTCCGGGCGGTGGTTACCGGGCCTCGCGGGCCAACCGGCAGGATTGAGCCGGCCTGATAGAGCGCCTCGGCGGTGCAACGGCCCTCCCAAATCGCTTTCAGCTTGGGGAGTTTATCCTTAACTTCGAGGCACAACACGCGGAGGCAATGCTCAAACTGCTTGAAGCTCACGCTGATATCATCGATCGCGATATTGAGCTCGAAGGAGACCTCCCCGTCGCGGGGATCGTAACAGAACTTGCCTAGGATAATCGTGTAGTTGATATATCCGATCGCCTTGAGCAACTCGAGTAACGGCGTGGGATTCTCGTTCGGCCGGGCGAAGAACAGTCGAGGTGCTTTCATCAACAGGCAACCTTTCTCCACAATCGGGTCAATGATGACCTCGATGGAGAAGTCCTCCTCGACGAAAGTGAAGCCGGTTAAAATGATCCCTTCGCGCTCGCCTGGCTCGTCAACGCGAAGAAAGCGATAGCCGAGCCGACTCATGTACGACGCCAGTCGATCAAGCAGCTTGTCGCCGGACGGAGGCGGAGGTGCGCCCTCGTCTTCCGGACTTTCCACGACTCGTACCCGGCTGATGTGGACCCAACCGCTCACCGAACCAGTTTCCACATAGACCCAGTTGCCTTCCCTCTGCAAGACGACCAGCTCGGTTCCCTCCGTAACGCTTCCGACAACCTCCTGGGCAACCTTCACCGGAGCCGTGGAAATCACGCGCACGCGGGTGCCCGGAGCTATCTCCTGTGCCCAAAGTTGCCCTGCGGAAGCAAGCAGAAGTCCTGTGGCGGCGGCGATCAAGAAAAGTCGTGCCCGATTCATGGTCAGGCCCTCCCGTGGGAAGAAGTTGGAACGTGTCGTTTCCGCCCTTCCTGGCCCGCACCCTCCCTGTAACGTTAGGGGTTGCAACCCGCCTCAACTTTCTCGATGGGTCCTTCGTCAACGACGAAGTGTTTGGTGCGCCTGCCCCTAGTTTGCCATCCCATCTTTTGACCGAGGTTTGTTCGCAAAGTGGCCCACCGGCAAAAAATCGTCGCTGTTTCCCGATAAAACTCGCCATTGGTCAAGCCGCTTCGGAGCCCCTCATGCTCAGACATTACCACGGCACTGATTTGTCAACTCGGCCTGGCGAGATTCAGAGGTGGAGTCACCGGGATTGTCGGGTTCTTTCCTCCGGCCAGGCACAATCAGTCTGCCAACCCTTTGGCTAAGGGAAACGTGTCCGTTGCCGTCGGACCCCCAGTGGCTCTGAAGCAGCTGGCAAATGACTTCCAGAAATTCCGGGATCATGGTACTGCGATCTGCCATAAGCACTGGCTCAAGTAAACGGACCCGCAACCTTCCCACCACGGCGATGATGTCGTCTCGCCAAACACAGCCGAGCTACGGCGATCTCAGATGTGTTATTGGCAAGCCCCCAGAGGTTGGGCTATTGCTTTCGGCGAGGGGCCGGGCGGCAAGAGAACCCTCCCATCGCCCAGCTCATACCCCAGAGGGGTACCACCCGACCCCCCGTTGCTCTTGATTGCCCTCCGGAGAACTCAGTTTTTTTCGTCTCCGAATTAATGGACGGACGACTCGGCCGAATTTTGCGCATCAGGCTGGAAATCCTCCGGGAGCTTTCCTGGGGAACCCGGGGCGTAAATAGCCCGCCTCCGGCCGAGGGAATGACAGGACCCTCTTGATTTGCCGGGTCAACAGGAAGGAAGTAGAGCAAGGAGTGGGTGGTGCCAGATTGGCCGTGGCCAATCGGCCTTACCGGCGCCAGCGGCGAAGAAGGCCGGAAGGGGAGTCACACTTTGGGCGGCGACCGAGCTGTGGTACCGAGCGCCAGGCTTTTTCTGCTCGCAGCCTTCTAGGCAATAGCTAGCCAATCGAGGCCGGCCTTTCGCACCGCATAGCCTGCCTCCCGAAGGTACCGCCCGTAGACAACAATCCAGTGGAAGCCACGGATTTCCTCGATAAGTCGCTCCCAAGGCCCTGCGATGGCTAGGTCAAGCTGGGTGCGACAGATCGGGAAGAAAGGCGTGTCGATAATCTGAGCCTCAAAGCCAAGCCATCGCTTGCCGCCAAAGTCGGCATCGACAACGGTGACCCACTCTCCTTTTTGCATTTCCACTTTGGTGGCCGCCCCGAAGTCCGATTCATAGTGGGTCAGAAGCCGGACAGGATCAAGGTCGCGACCGTTCATCCGCCGCGGCGCCGTGCAGTGCGAAACCGTCACCACACCGCGATGAGGCCAGGACGGGTTGCAGAAAAACGCGGGCTTATCGGCAATATACCGCATCAACACACCGGCGGGGATAGCGACGAAATCTGACTCGCAAAAGGCAAGAAGGCCGGCATCATTTAGCAGGGTCAACGGAAGGCAAGCAGTTGTCCCGGAGACAGGCATGATCGTTGTCATGCAATTGTGGACGGTAATGGCATCAGTCTGGGCTTCCTCCAAGAGCCGGAGAAAGACTTCCGTGAGCACGAAGGCACGATCAACCGACTCCTGGGGAATTTCCACTGTTACGCCGGCCTGCCGAACATAATCCCGGGCTTTGTGCTCACAATGGCGGACCAGCTTTGGATCGGCAAGAGTGGCTTCGATCCGTTTACCTAATTCCTCGTAAGGTACGACCACATATTCGAACTTCCAGTTTTTGGTGGCAATTTGTGGGGCGAAATTTCCCTCGGCACCCCAACCAGCGGGACCGCCGATACACACGAACTTCTTTCCCAATGTGTTTTTGAGGGCAGAGAGTGCCCGGAGCCGCCAAAGAACCTCGTCGTAATCATCCACGACCACATCGTGGATATTCATCGCGGGTTCGGCAAAGAAGTCCCGCCTCTTCCTGAGATAATGGACATGGGCCCCGATGTACATGTAATACAATGGCCCCGAGCGATGGCGGACGAACATGAGGTTCCACCGCTCCGGCTTGGCCAGTGCCTCAAGCACCGGCACATTCCGCCGGGCGGCGAAGATGAGCGTTGCGTCGAAGTCACCCTGAGCCACGCTGGCCGCCTGCTCCACATTTTCCACGCGAACAAGCGGGCGAATTTCAAGCGGAAAGTCGGCCCGCTGGGCAAGCTCTTTTAGCTCCTGGCGGAGTCGGTTTTCTTCGGCCTCCATTTCGGCCTCGTCGTTAATCGCCCCGGTAACCCGCCAACTTGTCTGCGGCTGCCGTTGATAAATGTGGCAATTAAACACAGGTTGCACCCGAAGCGGCTTATAGATCGGGGAGACCCGCGGTTCCACCACGGCGCCGGTCTCGGCGGTTACCTGCGCGGCGGTAAGGGCGGCAGTGGTGGAGACAAACATGAATTGCCGCCGGTTGATGTGGGTCCCAAGCTGCGCCATGATCGGCCGTTGACATCCACAGCAACAACTCTCGCGCGCGAAGGTACGATCTGGTTCGTTCGTCATCGGAAAACCTCCCTTCCCACTGCTTAAGCTTGAAGTTTGCGAGGGTCTCCTTTGCAGTTTGGCAAATCACGTTTGGAACGGGGCCGGCCGTCCCGAGTGCGGTTGACTGGCAACCCCGTAAGACCGGCGCAGATCGGGACCGAATCGGCCAAGAAGCCGCATTTTCGGTCGGAATCGCCTCACGTCCACGCGGAAGCGAGCAATTCCTCGCCGATTCGCCACGGAAGGCCTCCAACTTTTGGCCGGAAGGTCGCGGGCTTTGCGTTTCGTCCTTTGCTACCGGACCCACAGGCCGTTTCCGGCGCAGGAGACTCTGCCGAAATGCTTTCTCGGGTGCGCTCCACAGCTGCGATACCCGCCCAAGCAGCACCAAAGACGTCCCTAAGCCGGACGGCGGAAGTTTGCACGCATGCGGATCGCGCTACGCTAATGTCGTGGTGGTTTCGTGCGTCATGCTCGGGCAACCGCGGTTGTTAGCCGGGTATTCGCACCAGGACCAAGGTGGGCCTGCCGTATGCCTTGTGGACCCGATGCGTGGGTGAAAGGTTCCTCCTTCGGGCGCCCCTAAGTGTTCCGCACTTTCCTCACCACTGCCAAAGTAACTGATGGACCGGTTGCGGGCACTTCAGGGGCCGTACTACTGCCACCAGTTGCCAGACTCGGGCGGCCTTTCCCCCAACGGGCTTTGCCTCGAATTGCCAGGTAAGCTGGAAAGCACTCGCCTATGTCCAGAAAACGCCGGCAAAGTACTCCCCAGTGGCTAGCTCGGATTTTTAGCCACCGGCCCGCGACAATTTTCCTTTCCAGTTTAAAGACGCACGGGGTGAAAGGCTACCAAATCAGAAAACTTTTGCGCCAGAGGGGGAAGCCTCTCAGGAGAAACAGCCGCCGCTCATCCATGCGGATCGAGGCAAACTGCTCAAAAGGTGGGAACTCCCACCCAGAGGGGAAGTCGCGAGAAAACTTTAGACGGAGTTTTTCCAAGATCGGCCGGTCTGTTTCGCAAATATGGACGGAGGACCGAAGCACGCTTGTTAGTCAAGCCGCCACACGGCGCAGATTGAGGCAGGAAGCAGGTGCCAGGAACGAGGGAAGTGGACCACGGCGTTTCAGGTCAGCATCGCAAAATCTTTGAACGGAGGGTCGAGACATGATGTGGCTCAAGAAAGTACCGTGGTGGGTTGCTGCGAGTGTAGCAGCAGTGGTGGTTAGTAGCTTGGGGGTGGCTACCACTTGGAGCTACATTAAGACGGCCTTTAGGGGGTTTGGTGAGGCCATTCGCGAGGCCACGCCAATTGGCTTTGAATTGGAGCGGCTAAACACCGAGCTTCGCGATCTGGAACCGGAGATCCGCCGGAACCAGCGGGTGCTGGCGCAGCTAGAGATAGAGGAAGAAAATCTGGCCCAAGAAGTGGCCCAGCTCGAGGCTTCCCAGAAGCAGCTAATGGCGCAAATGCGCAATATTCGGGCGGCATTGGGCGGGGACGCACCCCAGGTCCAGTTCGCCGGGCAGAGTTATCGCCGCAGCGATTTGGAGCGGAAGTTAGCCGCCCAAATGGATGAGTTCGATGCTCGCGAGGTTGAGCTCCAGCTCAAGCGGAAGCTTCTGGCCGAACGGCAGAAACATCGGGAAATGGCCCAGGCAAAGGTTTCCGAGTATCGGAGACAGTATGAGCAACTGCGGATCAAGGCGGAGTCTTTGGCCGCACAGCTGAAGGCTTTGGAGGCGGCTGAGGCGGCCGGATCGGTGAGCTTTGACACCTCTCGGCTGGCCCGAGCCAAGGATCTAGCAAGGGAGATCGAATCGCGGATTCGGGTGGGCCTGCGGGTGCTTGATGCCGATCGGATCGGGGATCAGGGCATTCCGGTCGAAGCAGACACCCGGTCAGTGATCGAACGATTTGACGAGCGGTACGGTCGGCCGGAGGGTCAGGCGGCCGAAGGGGGTAACGAAATTTAGTGGCGGTGGGCAAGGGCGGCAGGGCGTGGGGAGGGGGCGACCTCTCCCCATGGCCCGTTCGCTTTTATGCTCCATGGGAGACAGGCAAATGCAACCCCTCGGGCTTATCGCGGTTTTGGTGGGGCTGGCCGGCAGTCCCGAAGAATCGTCTCCCCCTGCCACTCAACCGCTCGGCCGGACCATTGTGGTCTCAAGTGGGCGCTGCCCCGGCTTAACAGAGGTGGAAGCCCAAACAGACGCCGAGGCCGAAGCGTCAAAGAGACTCGCTGCAGCCCTTCAAGAGTTGGCCCGGCAGTTTGCCGGTGTCAGCCTGTCCTCCCCCCAGGCTTTAAACGAATGGACATGGCTTGCGTCCCAACCCGGCGTCAAGCAGGATGTGAAGCGGACTTGTCAGGCCAGAGATTATGGTTGGGTGGCGGAGCACGAGGTCTCGCTGTTTATTCCGCCACATGTTTTGGGCCAGTGGGCCACCCGTCTTGTTAACCAAGCCAGTCTCCGCTGGCAGGCGCGGCTCATAGGGGCGCTGGGGACGATTCTCGTTTCTGGGGCGGGGCTTACGCTGATGATCGCGATCGATCGGTGGACACGAGGGTACTATCGGGCATTGGTGGTCTGTGGTGTTATGGGTGGGCTAGTGACCGTTATCGCCTTCCTGTGGCTGTGGATCCTAACGGCTTATTAGGCGGAATCAACATTGGGAAAGAATCGGGCCATGGGGTGGCTTGATCCTATAGAGTGCAAAGCCGCTCGTGACTATCTGCGATTGGGGCAGGTAGCGGAAGCGGCCCGGTTGTTACTCCAAAGCAAAAATCGGGACCATCGCGCAGTCCGGCAATTGCTCGGCGAAGTGGGCAAACGCTTGGTGGAGCACGCCAAGGCCGAGGCCGAGCTGGGCCACGTTGAGGCTGCCTGGAACGCCGTGGAACTGGCTGGTCAGTGTGTGACTCTAGAAGGGGAGGGACTCACCCTCAGGCAGCGCTTGCAAGCCTTGATTGCAGAAAAAAAGCGAAAAGAGGAGCAAAGGAAACAGAAGGAACAATGGGCGGCGGAGAAATTGGCCGAGGCTAAGCAGCTAGCCGACGGGGGCGAATTTGCCTCGGCGATCGCGGTGCTCGAACTGCTTCGGGCGGATGGATTTCCCGGCGCCGCCGAGACACTCTCCGAAGTCCGCCTGCGCCAGGAAAGATTCACTCGGGCCGTTGCGGACTGTGAACATGCGGTGGGGGCGGGCGACATCGGGCTTGCCCGGCACTACCTGGAGAAACTGCGCAACCTATGTCCCAACGCGGTCCAGGTCCGAGTGTTGACTGGCCAACTGGCAGCCCTTGCCGCACGAGAGCGCTCCTATCCGGGCACCGGTCCGGCTCCTCAGCCAGCTGCGGTCCAAAGTCGCACCCAGTCATTTGTCTTGGAAGATGTGGGGCTTGTTATCTCGACCGACCAGGTGGCCGTTGGCACGCCGCGGGGTGAGGACGTCCAACTTCCGATCCTTGGTCGGATTCATCGCCGGCATGCAGTGTTTGTCCGTGACCGGCTCGGTTGGCAACTGATGGTTTGCCGGGACAAACACGGCCAGGCGTGCCCCGTGGTAGTCAACGAAGTGGAAGTGCCGGCGGTGACAACCTTGGCGGACGAAGCCACGATTCAGTTCGGCGATGCCCATTGTCGCTTGTGCTTTCGTCTTCCGGTTGCCGGTTCGCTGACGGCCCTGCTAGAAGCGCCACCTGGCTCCTCAGCCAGCATTTATGCGCCTCCGGGCCAGATGCTGCGGAGGGTAATTCTCTTGGCCGATAGCTTGATTATCGGGTGCCAGAAGCCGGCGCACGTTGTGCTTCCTACGCTGCCATGTCGACAGGTGGTATTCCACTGGCAAGAGGGGGGACTGCACTGGAGCGTCGATGGAGCACCGGCCAATATGGAAATCCCCGGCAGGAGCTGGCATCCCGCCGATCGACTTGTTTATTGTCCAGCCCAGCTTATCATTGAGGCTACCTGGGACGAAGCTGAGCGCCTCGGGCGAATGATGCTCGATCCCCAATCGGAGGAAAAAATGGTCTTGCGAATCCGCCCGTGGAACAGGGCTGACTAGCTGCAAAAGGCCAGTGCCTTGGAACCCGAAGCCAGGGACCGCCTGCTCACGGAAATCTTCAACTCCTGCCGGCCTCGAGCGTTGCGTTATCTAAAGGGGGCATTTCCTCGCCTGGCCGACGAGGCCGAGGACATTCTTCAAGACGCCTGGCTTGAAATCTACAGCCGCCGCGCGGAAATGGAATTAGACCCGCCGCGGAAATTGGAAAACTATATCTTGTCTCTTGTTCGAAGCCGGGCCATCGATCGGCTTCGGGAGTTTGAGCGGCGGATTTTCCGTAGTTGGCAGACAAGCTCTCCGGCCGACTCGCAAGCCCACGACCCTGAACCAGTCGAGGCGAGGACGCCCCTGCCCTCCTCTCAAGTGGCCGAGAGGGAAAGGCGGGCAAAGCAGGGACTTCTCCTCAGCGAGGTGTTGACAGAATTCTGCCGGTGGTGTGAGAAGCGGCCGCAACGGTTGGCAATCAAGGAGACGTTCGAGCGATCACTCCGTGGACAAAGTCCCGGCGACATTGCCGCGGCCATGGGTGTCGCACCGGCGAGCGTCTATCAGTGGTTGCACCAAGCGAGGGAGTGGGTTCGGCGCCGGGTAATGGAAAAGGATGTGGACCGATCAGTCTTCCTGACGTTGTACGGGGGCAAGGCAACCGGTGGCACGTGACAAAGCCTCGAAAGAACCCCACTTGAAGACCCTGGGCGATGTGGTTCGCTGGGTTGTGGACGAACTTGGAGCGATGTGCCCGGCCCCGGAGCGACTCCAAGCTTATAACCAAAGACCGAACGACCCAGCGCTTCGTGATGTCCGCTATCATGTGGAGGAGGCCCAGTGTCGGATTTGTAATGCCGAGCGCGAGCGGTGGAAAGCCTCCTCTCAGCCGGGCTAGGACTTATCCCCGAGGAGGCAAGGACGGCATCCCCTGGAGGCGGGGAACGGTCCGTTGCGAGAAGATCAAGGCAACTTCTCCCTTTTTGCGACTTATCGAAGCATTCCCCGCCGTTCTGCCGATTCCCTCAACGAGCGGATTTCGTCTTGTTGACAAACCGCTTTACCCTCTTGCCTGGGTGCAACCGGCTGCCAGCTATTGGAATCCCGCTACCCATTCTACTTACGCACCTGGTTTCGCCAGGATTCCGTCTTTGCTCGCAACTCGTTAAGGACCGCAGTGTACCGAGGATCACTGGCAAGATTCTTGGCCTCGTGGGGATCGACACGTAGATCGTATAGTTCTTCATAAGGCGGATCAACCAAATAGCGGAAATACTTCCACCGCGTCGTCCGCACGCCTTCGGTCTTCGGGATAAGTGGATGTTCGAAGAGATGTTCGTAGTAGAATTCCTCGCGCCACGGCGGACTTTCTCCGCGAAGGAGGGGCACTAAGCTGCGGCCCTGCATGCTCGGCGGCACGGGTAGGCCGGCCAGCTCAAGGACGGTAGGAGCAATATCGATCGAAAGCACCATCTCCTGTCGACGCTTGCCTCGCAGCTCCGCGGAAAGTCGTGGGTCGTAAATCACAAGCGGCACGCGGATCGACACCTCGTGCGGATACCATTTGCCGGCAAAACCTCGCTCGCCCAAATAAAACCCGTTATCCGAGCTGAAAATAATTACGGTATTGTCCGCTAATCCCCGCTCGCGAAGGACCTTAAGCATCCGGCCTATGGTTTCGTCCACGCCTGTGATCAGCCGATAGTACGCTTTGACTGTCTCCTGATACATCTCCGGGGTAGCAAAGCGGATTTTCCAACGGACGCGGTTTTCGGAATTCTTGAGAAAATCAGGAAGTGATTCGAAAAACTGGGGTTCCGAGAGCGGTGCCGGCGGTATCGTAACTTCCTGGTAAAGCGGGGCAAAACGCGGCTGGTAAAAGAATTGGCTGGGATGACGCTCGTACAAGCCGGCAAATCGAGGATTCTTTAACCACCGGTCCGGATCGCCGTCCTGACAATGAGGTGCTTTGGAGCTAAAGCTTAAGCAAAATGGGCGATCGGCGGGGGCAAGCCGGAGACATTCCTCGGCCTGATCGGCCATCATATCCTCAAGGTGAACAACCTTCCCGCCGATCCAGTGAAGGTAATTGTTTTGGCCGGGCCAAGCGCGGTCGTAGTCAAAGTAGTTTTTCGGTGGGTCTCCCACGCCCCATTTACCGATAAACCCAAGCCAGTAACCCGCCGCCTTCAGTTGCCCGACATAGCTATTCCGGAGTTGTTCTTCTGAAAGCGGCGTTTGAAAATCCCAAATTCCGTGTCGAGAAGCATATTGCCCTGTGAAAATACACGCCCGGTTGGGGGCACAAATGGAAGTGGTGACAAAACAGTTGTCAAAAACCACCCCCTGTCGCCCCAAGGAGTCGATGTTGGGCGTTTGGATGATTGGATTTCCCATAATCCCCAACGTGTCCCAGCGCTGGTCATCAGTGATAAACACAATGATATTAGGCCGGCGTGTGGGGGTTTTGGCCACCGGTTGCTGCCCGGCCGGCCCCGGCAACGTCACTTCCATGGCCTGGGGCTTGCTGCCGGCCGGTTTCTCCTTGATGCGAATGAGCCGGAAGGCAAAATCGCCCACCTCCCGCTGAAGTCCGATGCCAAGTTCGGCCCGCTCTCCAATGGGCCAGCGACGCTCGATGACTTGTCCATTAAGTCGGACGACCGCTATCCCGTCGGTTATGTCAAATTCAAGTTCGTTCCACTCCCCCGCTGGCCGGGCGTACGGGGCATACCGCTTGGTGTCGGGAAGCGATCCGGGATAATCTCGCACCTGAAACTGTTTACCGTGGATGAAAACGCCCGAATCAGCCCCCGGACTTGCGCGGAATTGGAGGCGAATGATGCAATTTTGGCTGTGCGTGTGGCGGGAAAAGAGGTTGGCTCGAGCCCGGGAGGCCTCGAGGCAGATGGCACCATCACGCACCTCCCAGCCGGCTACGTCCGGGAGCTCTTCGCCGCTGGCCCGGGCAGGATACCACCCGGATAAGTCTCGTCCGTTATCCAGGCGGACAAAATCCGGCTCACACTCACTGGGTAATGTAAAGGAAGGTGCCGCCGGTTCTTCGGGAGCTCCCCAGCCGAAGGTGGTCCCTCCGACGAAGGCAGCAGCCCAAAGCAAATAGAAAAGCATGGTAGACAGGATCTTCCTTGCTGTCCACATAAGCTTCTCCCGGCAAAAATTTTGCGGAAAGGTCTCGGTTACCCGGCCGCGCCCAAGCCCAAACCTGGTTAAGGGCTTTTCTTGCGCACACCCTCTCCGGGCCGCATTACGCTTCCAAAATCAAGCGGTTGGGGTAGGTTCTTTGTTTACAACTCCCAGCCCTTGCGGTATTCGCGACTTACGTAAGCGTTCCCTTCCGCTGGGGAGGTGACGCGGAAGGCCTCGGCGTCCCATTCGATCGGCTGGCCCAGCTTTAGGGCGATATTGCCCAGCAAGTAGGCCTCCGTCATGGGGCCGGCAAAATGGAAGGGGCAGCTAGGCATGTCCGGATCGCCAGCGCGGATGGCATCCAGCCAGCTTCTGTACATGTCCTTGAAGCGTGGCAAGGTCCGCGGCACATCGGCGAATGCCCCCAGCGACTTGTTGCCCGTGCCGATGATGGCTTTAGTGCCGACGATAATCCATCCGCCTTCTGGCACGTTCTGCATGTTGACAAGTTCGGTGGGCGGATGCTTCCCGCCATCGTACCAGTAGACATCAATCGTCTTATCGGTACCGGGGATGGGGAAGATGAATTTCACAATGCTCCAAGCGGGGAACATCTCGGTGACCGGCCCGGAAACGTCGACCACTTCCACCCGTTTGGGTGCCTTCAGATCAAAGGCCCACCAGATCCCGGACCACATGTGCGGCGCAATGTCGCCCAAAGCACCGGTGCCGAAGTCCCACCAGCCTCGCCAGACGAAAGGATGATACACTTCCGCCCGGCGTTGACTAGGCGGCAAATTGTAAACGGGATGGCCTTCCGGCCAGCGAGCCTTATACGGACGCATGGGCGCCGGCCCGATGAACGCATCCCAATTGAGCCAATCCGGCACGGGATCTTCGCCTGGTGGACGGTCAAACCCCTGGGGCCAAATGGGCCGATTGGTCCAAAAGTGGGCCTCTTTGACATCGCCGATGGCACCGGCGCGGATGATTTCGGCAATTCGGGCGTACTCTTCGCTGGCCCGACCGCCAGTGCCCATTTGGGTGGCAAGCTTTTTCTCGGCGGCCACCTTGGCCATCAGCCGGGCCTCTGCCACATTGTGCGTGAGAGGCTTTTCGCAATAGCAATGGAGGCCCTGCCGCATCGCCCGAATACTTGCCACAGCGTGGGTATGGTCCGGCGTGCTCACCACGACGGCATCCAAGTTCTTCTCTCGGTCGAGCATCTCCCGGAAGTCGGTGTACGTCCGGGCGCCGGTGAATTTCTTTGCCCGACCTTCCAGGAACCGCCTGTCGACATCACATAGTGCCACCACATTTTCCTGGGCCACCGCGTCGGAATTGGCTGCTCCCCGGCCGCCGGCACCAATTATCCCAATGTTGATTTTCTCGTTGGCTTTGTACGCCCGGGCGCTGCCGGCTGGAGCAATAGTGAGGGTGCTAGCCGCGGCTACAATTTTTAGATAGCTTCGTCGCGAAATCCGCCGATTCATTGCCAAGTCTCCCTCAAGATCTGGATGTTGACCAATCTCCCCGCACCTTGACCAGCGCTACTTCGGGCCGCGTGGCGCTTTCTCCTTCCTTATTCCCTGCTCAAACCATAGGTAAGCCTATCTGCCAAGGGTTGCCAGTTGCAGTGGACAGTATTCCGGCGGGGATACGGGGCGCTTCTTGCTATGGATGGTGCAGCTTGACAGTTTTGCCGGTTAGTCCTGGGGCTAGATCTTCCGTGGCCGGCAAGACTATGGTTGGGCAAGCTTGGTCCGGCAGGCCTCCATCCCCCGGGCGACGGCGGCGAGGATCCGCGTTTCGATATCTTCGGACCATCGCTTGGCAGGTAATCCGTAAACGGAAAATGCCCCGGACTCGTACCCGCCCTCTTGCCACACTCGGCGGGACGGAATGTACGCCATCACGTCATTCGTGTACCCAGTTACCCAAGTGGACGAACCGTAAAGCTCTCCCAGTCGAAGGGCATAATCCACAACCACCTCGCCACCTAAAGCAATCCACCATTGGTTGTCGCCCAGTAGCCATACTTGAACCGGATAGGGATACCAATTGGGAAAACTCTCTCCGCGATCAAGCGCGGCTAAAAGTCGTCGTGCCCAGCGGGCTACGTAGGTGCTCTGGGAAGCTGCGGCCTCCAACGTGGGCCGATCGACCACTTCGTAATCTAAACGAATTAGCTCGAAGTGCGCTTCAAGCCGCGGCGGAACGGCACGCATTTGGCCGTCCAAGACGGCCGCCACGGCTTGGGCCAGCTGTTGCCCGTACTGCTCAGCGAGCTCTACCGTTCGGCGGGGAAGGGCATTTTGGTCGGCTCCGCAGCCGATGCAGAAAATGGCCGTTGCGCCGGGATACCGTTTTTCTAATTCAAGCTGGGCACACCCAGCGTAATCCCCGTGCCATTGGTAAAGCGACAAGACTGTGGTGTGACAGGCATAGTGAAAGACGACAGCTTTCAGTGATCCGTCAGCCCGGCGGACGGCAAGCACGGGTACACGATAGTCGCTCGGGCCGGCCAGCGGCTTGCCTTCCTCCCGGAGCTTTACAACATCAGCCTCCCGATTGTTCCGCCGATTGACGGCAAATGTGGCCGTGCCCTCCCCGGCGTACAGAGCTACCGGTTCCAGCCGAGCCATAGCCGACTCGACGGCTTCGACCAATTTGCCTTCAAGCCATCGGGTATATCGGGATATCTTCTCCCGCTGCGCATCATCGAGCGGATAAATATCGTACAGTGCCCCTTCGATAACTGGCCCAGAGTGTGTATGTGTACAGCAAAGCATGATCCGCTCGCGAGGAATTTGCCAGCGGCGCTGGATCTCTGTGCACAAATATTCCCCTAACGACCGTGTAAAACCCAAAAAGTCGGCACTTACCAGGAGTGCCTTCCGCCCCTTTGCGTCCTGAAGGACCAAGGCCTTGGCCCAAAGATCTTGGAGCGTTCCCTGCGCTGCCTGATCACGTGCTGCGAAGCCGGCCATCCACAGCCCGGGTTCAGGCGTGATCTTGACTGCCGCCACCCCCGCTTGCCAGCCCTCCTGGGCCAAGCTGGGGTTTTGGCCCGCGAAGAAAACCGCTCCCACGGCCAATGTTGCCAGCCCTAGCCAAACAAAAAAGCCCCTCGCCCCAATCGTGCATCCTGGGGGGATCCTCATCGCAAGCATCTCCTTTAGCGCGAGATCGGTACGGAGTTTCGCCACGGGCGTGTAAGCTTTTGGCCCAGGCAAATCGTAATATTAGAATGGGGAGGACTGGGAAACAATTGACAGGTCCGGCCTGGGCAGGAGCGGCCTTTATGCATTCTCTCAAAGGGCATTTTTTGGTTGCCACCCCGGAGCTTGGCGATCCGAACTTCATCCGCACCGTCGTGCTTATGATTCACCACGATGCCGACGGTGCCTTTGGGGTGATTGTCAACCGGGCGACCAATCGGTCTGTTAAGGAGCTCTGGGAGCATCTTACCGGCAAGCCGTGCAAGGCTTCCCAGCCGCTCCATATTGGCGGGCCAGTGTCTGGGCCGTTAATTGCCATCCATACTCGCCCTGATTTGGCCGAGCTAGAGGTCATTCCCGGGTTATTCTTTTGCGCCGCTCGTGACAAGCTAGAACAGCTCGTCGAAGAGGCCGACCAACCCTTCCGGCTTTTCATCGGTCACTCGGGTTGGGGCAAGGGGCAATTGGAGCGGGAACTTCGCGAAGGGGCGTGGTTGACATTACCTGCCACCGTTGAAGATGTCTTTAGCGAGGAAAGTAGCCTTTGGCGGCGGCTTACTTACCAGGTGGGCCGGTCGATTATCCGCGAAGCCCTTCGGCTGCCACAGCTGCCACTCCATGCGGAGCTCAATTGATTCCCCTTTTTCGGGGGCGGCGCTTGCGGCCTATTTTCCGGATAAACCGCTCTTTGCGCCGGCAAGATTACTGGCTGGCTTTTGCGATTTACAGGTCGATCCTTCGATCGGGTTCTTTTTGACAAGCAGCGGCGGCTTTTTGAGCGAGGGTCCGGAGGTGGCCGCATTCTAGGCGACCTAATTTTTTCGCCCTGGACAGTAGCGCCCCTCGCCTCCCTCCTCCCATGAGATTGTCTACCCAAGAACTCTAAACGACTCAAAAGACTAGCAAGCGTTTCGTGCACAAAATGGCCCGGCTGGCCTAAGCCGACGCTATGGTGCCGATTTTTCCGCTGGGTGTGTCCTCGCCCTGCGACGTTTCCGCCCATTCCAGTCTTCGAGGGCATGTGCCCCGGGTGAAACTGATGTGGAAAAACTGACCCCGTGTGCGACTTCTCAAAAGTGCGGCGTTAACTGATTGGCTATTTGCTCCAGACCTTTTCGCCCAAGCAGCCGGATGCAACGAGCGCCCATCGGCAGGATAAGCCCGGCTTCTTCCAATCGTCGCATGCAGCGGGAGAGGGTCTCGCTTGTCAGGTTCAGTCGGCTTGCCACATGCCGCCGAAGGGCAGGCAGAATAACGCGGTTTTCCGGATCGGCTGGCAGCTCAAGTAGGAATCGGGCCAGTCGGCCAAGCGCATCCCGAAGCACAATGTCTTCGATTAGTCCCACGAGGCTGCGGACCCACCCGGCCATCCCCTGAAGAAGTCCAAGGCACAGTTGATGATCTTCCCCCAGCGCCCGGCGAAAAGGTTCGGCCGGCAAAAGGGCGCATGTTGTGGGAGCCATTGCCTCGGCCGAGGCAGGAAGGGCAAAGTCGGCCATGGCGGCCACTTCGGCGAAAGTCTGCCCGGGACCAGCAAAGTGGAGGACTACTTCGCGGCCACTGGGGGCGGCCTTAAAGATCCGCACTGAGCCTACTCCAATGATGTACATGCCGGGACAAGGCTCACCTTCGTGAAAAATGGCCTGCCCCTTGCGAAATCGTACGACCCGACCCATCTGCACCAGCCGAGCAAGCGACGCTGCCGGCACCCGGCTGAAAAGCGGGCACCGTTCCAGGATTTCAATAACGGTCATTGCCATGAGATCAACAGGTCCAAAGCCGTTCGGTTGCGAGGTGCCTTCCTGTGTACCAAAAGTTGACCTAGATCAAAAGTGTCCGTATTGCCGGAAACTACAATGGCGATCGAAAACGGCGAGCCCATTACTTCGCCCGGTTGAGACTCCGTGCTTTTGTGTTTAGGGAGGAAAACTAACCCCGGGCCACATAGGAATTGTGTGATCTCTAGGCTATCTTCGGAAAACGCTTTTGACGGAGTATCGCTCATGGAAATTCGCAGGCTTCGAGCAGGGGCGGTCATTTCCTTTGTGATCGCCATGGTGCTGCTCCTCGGCGGGGGGTATCTGGCCGTCGATCACGTCCCGCCCATCCCGAAGGAAATCCACGGTCCAAGTGGTCTTCTGACGACCGAGGCAATGCTCCGCCGGGGCCAGGACACATATCAACGCTTTGGTCTAATGGACCACGGGAGCATTTGGGGCCACGGATCTCTCCGCGGGCCTGATTTTTCCGCGACAACACTGCACAATATCGGGCGGTGGATGCGCGACTTCTACGCTGCCAAGCAGGCAGAAGGACAAACCTACGACAGCCTTACTCAATCGGCCCAAGCGGAGATCGATTCCCGCGTTATCGCCGAGATCCGCCAGAACCGGTATGAGGCGGAGACAGGCGTTCTGCGGCTAACCGAAGGCCAAGCTTATGCTTTTGAAGAAAACCGGAAGTATTGGGATCGCGAGCTGGGCGAAGGCAATGCTCGCTACGGGTTTCTGCCGAACACAGTGCCGACGGGGGAGGACCGCCGGGCTTTGGCCGACTTTTTCTTTTGGACCGCTTGGGCTGCCGGCACAAACCGTCCCGGCACCAATTACAGCTACACCAACAACTGGCCACCTGATCCCACAGTAGGCAATCGGCCAACACCTGCCACTTATGTGTGGACAATTGCTTCGGTACTGGGTCTGTTTGCTGTTTTCGGAATCATAGTGTACGTTGTGCATCGCTACCAATTTTTCTACGGGGAGGCCCGAGCGGTCCAGGCGGCTGAGCGCCTCCTGAGTCTGCCGGTGACTGCTAGCCAGCGGGCTGCCGCCAAGTTCTTTCTGGTAGCGGGACTTCTTTTTGTGATCCAGATCCTCCACGGTGGATTATTGGCCCACTATACCGTTCATCCTGGCAAATTCTATATTGAGCTTGTTGGGCAACTCATTCCCTATAGCTGGGCGAAGACCTGGCACTTGCAGCTTGCAATCTTGTGGATTGCCGTCTCCTGGGTGGGCACAGCCATTTATCTTGCACCTCTTGTCGCGGGCCGGGAACCCCCGTATCAGGCAGCGCTAGTCAATCTGCTCTTTGTGGCCGTTTTGGTGGTCGCCGGTGGAAGTCTTCTGGGCGAGCTTGTGAGCATCAAAGGCGGCCTGGGCGATTGGTGGTTTTGGCTGGGCCATCAGGGGTGGGAATACCTCGAATTGGGGCGTCTGTGGCAGATCCTCCTTTTTGTAGGGCTTATTTTCTGGCTCCTCATTGTCTACCGCACACTCGTCCCAGCTCTGTATACACAGGAAAAACAGCCCGGCGGCAACCCTGATAACGACGAGGCAAGCTACCGGCGAGCACTGCTATGGTTCTATGTCTGTAGCGCTGTGCTGGTGGTGGGCTTTTTCGGGTTTGGACTCTTTTATGGCCGGGGGACCCATCTTACGGTGGCCGACTATTGGCGGTGGTTTGTCGTCCACATTTGGGTGGAAAGCATCTTTGAATTCTTCGGCGTGGCGGTGATTGCCCTCTTTCTTGTGCACCTAGGACTAGTGACTGCTCAGTCGGCCCTGAGAGTTGCTTACCTCACGGCTATTCTCGTGTTCCTGTCCGGAATTCCGGGCACCGCGCACCACTACTTCTGGTATGGCGGACCGAGCTTTTGGCTAGCAATGGGCGGCGTGTTTAGCTCGCTCGAACCGGTGCCGCTAATGCTCCTTGTTGTTCGAGCGTGGATGGAGTACAAGTCAATTCGCGAGGCCGGCAGAACTTTCCCCTACCGCTGGCCGCTTTATTTCCTGACGGCAAGCAGTGTGTGGAACTTTGTCGGGGCGGGCATCTTCGGGTTTATGATCAACTTGCCACTTGTCAACTACTATGAACATGCCACTTATTTGACAAGCAACCACGGGCACACGGCGCTCTTTGGTGTATACGGAATGTTGGCCATCGCCCTGGTACTTTTTTCCTGGCGGGGACTGGTTCGGGACGAGCACTGGAACGACCGGCTGCTGGGGATAAGCTTTTGGGGCCTCAACGGTGGCTTAGCACTGATGTCGTTGACAGGCCTATTACCAATTGGCTTTTATCAAGCCTGGCATGCCTTTGAGCGAGGAACTTGGTGGGCACGAAGCGCCGACTTCTACGAACTACCGGTCATCCAGTGGTTAGGCAACTTCCGGATCGTGCCTGATTTAATCATCATCGTGATCGGCGCACTTCCGCTCCTATACTTCCTTGTGACCACATTCCCCCGCCTGCGGCCAATAGATAGCCAAAACTGAGTGTTGTTCCAGCGGGAAACCGTACCGGGACACGTTTGGCGAGAGGGCCTTGCCCTCGGCGCCCAAGCGCCGCCAGGGATTGCCAGGTGTGCTCCGAAACAGGATGCTTCCACAGAAGAAGGTACCCGCAGGGGGCGCGCTGCTTAACCGCTGTTTTGGCTCGGGTCTAAACGATGGGGAAGCCTGAGAGTTTTGTTTGGGAGAAGTTCCAAAGCAGTTGGCACAGCCTTCCGTTAACCCAGCGAAAGAGCTTCTCCGCACACCCCAGGGGGGATCTCACCTCACCGCGCGAAAGCAAACACCCTGCAGGTGCCCGCCATCGCAGCTAGCGCCACGTGGAAGGGGGTGTCCATTGAGAACCACATGGCTCAAATGAGCGGTAGGCGCAGCTTACGCCATGGCGGCTACAAGCAGGGCAAGGCCGGCTAGATAAGCCACAAACATAGCTGCCAGGATTACCCCGGTGCCAGGTGCTGCTTGGCGGAATTCCCGCCAGATAAACACCCCCCAAGCAGCGGCGACCATGGTTGCCCCTTGTCCTAGACCATAAGAAATCGCCGGCCCTGCGACACCCATGGCGATGATGCTGAAAGTCATTCCCACCGCCCAGATCATCCCGCCGATTATTCCCCAGAAGTGATCCCGAAAACTGCCGCGGAAATAATCCACAGGAGGAGGCGGATCGGCTGTCGCCCAGCTAATAAACTTCGAGACATTGAAGGCGATCTGGCTGGCTAGGACTCCTACCGCAAAACACACCATGGCCGTATAAGGGCTCAGTTTGCCGGGGGGCATGTTGAGGAACTTCGCCGGCTCTGGCTCCGGCATTGCCGCTGCTACAAATCGGTAGAAAAACCCCATCAGCACACCACACAACACAGCAATCAAAAGGCCCCGAAAGACCCCTCGCGGCGTTTGACCTGGGATTCGTCGATAAGCGATTGCATCCAGAATAATCGCGGCGGTGATCAGAGCCACACCCGTAAACAAAAGACCTGCTTGGCCTTTTGGCTCGGCCAAGTAGTTGACAAGCACCCCGAGGACAAGGGCGGTCCCAATCCCTACCGGAAAGGCCACCGCCATCCCCGCTACAGCAATGCCGGCCACCAAGAGGATGTTGGCCAAGTTAAAAAGCGCCCCGCCGGCTAGCGCCGAGCCAATGTTGGTCCAATCGGCTTGCTGCAAGTCCTGGACAAAGGGCCGGCCACCGGTGCCGAAGCTCCCAAGCGTAAACGCAAAGATGACTGACATCAGAAGCACACCGAAGACGTAATCCCAGTAGAAAAGCTCGAACCGCCAGTTTCGGCCGGCAAGCTTTTGTGTATTTGCCCAAGACCCCCAACACAGCATCGTGATCACGCAGAAAAGAACGGCAAGCGGCTTACTTTCCAAAACAAACATCGTCGGAAGCTCCTCCCCACCAGTTGACTCTACCTAATGTTTGTATGCCGCCGCGACAAGCAGCATTCTCGGAAGCACAAATCCGGCAAGTCTCGACCGTATCCAAAATCCCCGATTTGGCGGGCTGCTGGGTTAATAGCCTATGTTGTTATCCTCAAGGTGCTACCCTCGGAATACTACCGTCGGAGCTGCGAACCACCTCTTGCGGCTAAGCGGGCTCGCTTAGTTCTTGACGGCCTAATCTAGTCGCGGCCTAAAGGCGGGTCAACGGCCCGGTTTTCGCGCGGGCTTAACGGCCTCCTCGGCCCGGTTTGAGGGCTAGTGCCACCCCGGTGGACCGGGGATACTTCGCGGCGTTGGGGGGCGCCCGTAAAATGGGAAGGATAAGCCCGCCGGCCATTAGAACCAGTTGGTTTGGGAGCGAGGGGGTCTGCTGGATGACGCCCGTTCAACAGTCGGAGTTTACTCCAAGTTACGTGCAAATTTGGCAGTCCGGTGAACTGGCCCGCCGAGCCGACCAGTTGCGGGAAGCTTTGGTCAACTGCACGCTCTGTCCTCGCCGCTGCGGGGCCAATCGCACCGGTCCGACAGCTAAAGGATTTTGCCGGACAGGCCGCGAGGCCATCGTCAGCAGCTTCTTCGCCCATCACGGCGAGGAGCGGTGTCTCCGAGGGTGGGCGGGCTCGGGAACGATCTTCTTTTCCCAGTGCAATCTTCGCTGCATCTTCTGTCAGAATTACGAGATTAGTCACCTGGGCGAGGGCCGACCCGTCTCTGCTAAGGAATTAGCCGAGATGATGCTTGCCCTTCAGCGCCGCGGGTGCCACAACATCAACTTTGTGACTCCCTCGCATGTGGTGCCGCAAATTGTGGAGGCTCTCGAGATTGCCATCCCTCGAGGTTTGCGAATCCCTCTTGTTTACAACACCGGCGGGTATGATTCGGTAGAAACTCTGCGGCTGCTTGAGGGGATTATTGATATTTACATGCCGGACATAAAGTTTGACGATCCGGAGGTGGCACGGGCTTTGGCCGGGGCACCAGACTATCCGGAAGTAGTACGGGCGGCAATCCGCGAGATGCATCGCCAGGTGGGCGATCTCGTCGTAGACGAAAAAGGCATTGCCCGGCGGGGGTTATTGGTCCGCCATTTGGTTATGCCCGAAGGTTTGGCGGGGACTCGGCCCCTGATGCGCTTCCTTGTCCAGGAGATTTCCAAGAACACATTCGTCAACATCATGCCCCAGTATCGGCCGGAAGGGAAAGCTTTTGCCCATCCCCAGCTCAACCGTCCGATTACTTGGCAAGAGTACCGCGAGGCCTTAGCCGTTGCCCGGGAGGAGGGCCTCTGGCGATTTGACAAGGAATAGTCCAGTCCGGCTGCGGCTCCGCCCTACGCCAGAGCGCTTGGCTCAACATAAACCGTGTGATCCATTTCTCTTGGCGGAATTCTCCGTAGGTTCCCGCGGTTACTTGGTGAGGTTTGCCGGCCGAATAGGCTTAGCCTTTGGTCAGTTTGAACGCGGCGGGCTTGACGTTGACAAATTTTTCCCGGCAGCATTTGGGGCCGGCTAGGCCAGGCTTCATCGACCATTTGAAGTCGAGGATGATTCCCTTTTGGGGGCCAATTAATGGACTATTGGTGGAGAAAGCTTGAGGAAGTCTTAGCGTCGCCTGCGGTCCAGGCTGCCTTTCCGATTGTGGCTGTGGATGTAGGCAACAACCGGATCAAGTGCGGCTGGTATGAGTGGACGGCGATGCGCGAGGGCGGTCCCTACTCGGCCGAACGTGCCCTCAGTCAGTTGCCGCAACAACTTTCCGAGCTAGAGGCATTTGCCGCACGGGGGGAGCTTCGGGGCGGGTGGTGGATTGCCACTGTCAACCGGGCTGCCAGCACCGAGCTTATCGATTGGATTCGTACACACCGGCCGGAAGATCGCATTGTGCTGCTAACCGCAAGCGACTTGCCGCTTCCCGTCAATCTGCCCCGGCCGGATATGGTGGGAATTGATCGGCTAGTTGATGCGTTAGCAGGCTTTTACCTCCGCCGGGAAAGTGGGCCAATCGTGGTGGTAGATGTTGGCTCGGCCATCACTGTGGATTTTGTCTCGGCCGAGGGTGTCTTCGAAGGTGGGGCGATCTTGCCGGGACTTGGGCTTGCCGCCCGGGCTCTTTACGAGTTTACAGATATGCTTCCCCTTGTGGATAGTCGGGAGTTCAACGAACCTCCGCCACCGGTGGGCAAGAACACGGTGGCGGCCATGAAATCCGGACTTTTTTGGGGGGCACTGGGGGCGGTGGCTCAACTTGCCGGCCAAATGCTCCGAGAAGCGGGGGCCCCGGGCGAAATAATCCTTACCGGCGGCGGAAGTACGATTTTTGCCCGGCTGCTAGGGGAAGCTGGGGCGGAGCAATCCCCATTCCGTAAGCAGAAAGGCGGGGGAGCGGAGTTTACTTTGGAACACTTCGGCCGGTCGGTCCGCGTTCGCCACGTGCCGCATCTTACACTCCTGGGCGTTGCTCTTGCGGCCGGCTGGGTGATGGCCACGACCCAGTGGCGCTAATCCACAGAGCCTGTCGACTTTATTAAATCCACAAAGCATGCCACATGAATCAAAATCTTTCATCAACACCTCAGACGGCTGCTAGCTCTTCCAATTTGCGGCAAATGGCATCGGCCATCTCTTGCGTGCCCACTGCGGTGGGGTCATCCCGATGTGGTTTGAGGTCGTAGGTCACATACTTGCCTTCGGCGATGACCGCAGCCACTGCTTTTTCCAAGCGATCAGCGGCCGCTGTTTCCCCCAGATAACGCAGCATCAACACGCCGGAGAGAATAAGCGCTGCGGGATTAACCTTGTTTAGCCCTTTGTATTTGGGGGCTGAACCGTGGGTGGCTTCGAAGACCGCCCCGCTATCGCCGACGTTCATCCCCGGTGCCACCCCCAGGCCACCGACCAACCCGGCCGCCAGGTCGCTGATGATGTCGCCGTAAAGGTTGGGACACACAAGGATGTCATAAAGCTCCGGCTTTTGAACCAGTTGCATGCACATATTGTCAACAATGCGGTCCTCGAATTCGATGTCCGGATATTGGCTGGCCACATGCCGGGCTGCTTCCAGAAAAAGGCCGTCCGTATGCTTCATAATGTTGGCCTTGTGGACGGCTGTCACTTTTCGTCGGCCATAACGCCGGGCGTATTCGAAGGCATAGCGGACAATCCGCTCACTGGCGGAAAAGCTAATTGGCTTGACAGAAACCCCTGTTTCTTCCGGCCGGGTTTTGACCTTCCGGTCTGTGGACAGCCGATTAATGGCCTCGATGACACTGACCGTTTCCGGTTTGCCGCGCTCAAATTCGATCCCGGCGTAAAGATCCTCGGTGTTTTCCCGAACGATCACTAAGTCTATCGGAACGCCCGTATAGTATGTGCGAACACCGGGATACATTTTGCACGGCCGCACACAGGCATAAAGGCCTAGTTCTTGCCGAAGGAAGACGTTGATACTCCGAAAGCCAGTACCCACAGGCGTGGTAATGGGAGCTTTTAGTGCACAGCGGGTGCGGCGAATACTCTCCAGCACGGCATCCGGCAGTGGTGTGCCGAGCCGGTCCATCACCTCCGTGCCGGCTTCCTGAATATCCCAGCGGATAGCCACGCCTGTGGCGTCGATACACCGCCGCGCAGCCTGAGCCAATTCCGGCCCCACGCCGTCGCCAAGAATAAGCGTCACATCGTAGGCCATCGGGTCTCCTTCGCTGTTGACTTTTGCTTGCAGCTTAAGGCCCGGCACCAGCACACTGGTGCCGGTTACCTGGTCTTATGACGGTTCTAAGTTGGCACGCTTTATCTTTTCCGCTGCTTTGGCCACATACGCTTCGTTTTGACAAACTTGCCGGCTTTACTCCCGGAGCGTTCAGTTTCCGGGGAGATTAATATCGTCTACAAACGGTTCCATCAATTGCGGATTCGAAGAAAGCTGTAGCTAGCTTGCTGGCCGGTTCATCCGCCGCGCATTAAATAGCCCGAGCCCTTTTCCCAACTGGCCAAACGGCCAAACTGCAATCCGCGCCGGCTCGCCGAGCTTAATCGATTGACTCAAAAAGCCCCCGTATCGGCTCGGCATGATCCAAACGGAGCTTTTGTTGGCGAAGTCCTCATCCTATGCCCAGGGCGCGTGGATGCATGCCCCGCTGCAACCGGTGGCAAGGTGAGCTCCCGAAATTGGTGCACCGAAGCCCTCCCAAGCCGCTCTTGGCGGGGCCGTGCGGAAGGGACAAAGAGCTTCCTTGATGGACAAGCCACGAACTTCAATTCGGCTTAAGTCGTTTGTGCCAAGGCCCGCCTCGGCCGCCAACTGAAGATGGTTTTCCCCAGGAAATGGGAATGTGCCGTGCTCAGCCTGGGGATTATACCCCATGACCGCAGCGCAAACGGCATCGGTACACACGCCATTTCGGCCGACAATCAAAAGATGTGGCTCAATTCGAGCAACGCCCTCGTTCCAAAAGCCTTCGCCGTTTTTTATCGTCAACACTCCGTCGACAATACAGAGATCGGCTGGGCGGATACCAAAAATGTCCACAGTGACACGAGGCACACGCACGAGGGGATCGGTGGGGACTTCCGGCCCGACTTCCGCCGGGACACCCTCCGGCACCTTCCGCCTGGCCATGTGGAGGATCGCCACACGAGCCCGCAGCGAATCTTCGTTGGGGGCATCGTCGCCATAAAGGGCCGTGGGCAAAATCCCGAACATGTTCTTAATTGCCATGGTCACCCCGGCTGTACCGTGGTCCTTCAGCTTAGCCAACGAGACGAGCACATCGGCCTTCTCATACCAGCAGTTGACATCGAAGGCTGGATAGAGGTAGCCACCCCACGGGACGGTCAGCCGGCTGTACTTCTTCCAGCTGCCCATGTTCTTAGTGTTTTCCCAGATGACTTTGTGTCCGCCGGCCGATTGCAGCCGATTTAAGTCCCAGCCGGCCTTGCGGAGGATTTCCTCCATCGGCTCGCGGTAATAGAGGGCTTCGACGATGACAATTCGCCGGGCCCCAGCTTGATCTGCAAGGGCGCAGAAGGCTTCCACAAAGGTGGGATGAATGTGAAAGGTCTCGGAAGCCGGGCGACCATCGAAATCTCGGACCGGCCCCGTCATGTTGACTTTTACCACGACCGTTTTGCCGGCCACAAGGTCCCGCAGCCCGCCGACAGCATCGATGGCGGCGGAAAGCTCGCGGTACACCTCTTGGGGATCGTAACTGCGACACCGCCGAATGGCTACTGGCGATGTAGGCGCGCGATCGGCAAGGTTTGGGCGCCTAGGCGGAGCTTCCTTTACCGCTTGGCCTAGGCCTGCCTTAGCCACTAACAGCCCTGCCAGGGAGGCCCCCGCCTCTTGAAGTAACCGCCGTCGTGAAATGGGGCAAAATGCTTGATCACCAGCTGCTTGGCCCCGGGAGTGGCACCCGGGAAGGATGCGAGGATGTCTCCCGCCGAACTTATGGCCAGTCGAAGAATAGCTGCCGTGGGTGACCATCGCCGTCCTCCTCTCAAGTAAAGTGAGTGGTGAGTCCCAACCGCCGATCGCGGCGCCCGGCTCCCCGCAGGCCGCCAAAGCTCCCGTCGCCCCCCACGATTGCCGGCCGTGTCCCAAAGCTCTCAAAGTGGAAACGGGAATTCCGCTGGCCCCCGTAGCTCGCGCGCCAGCTCCGGCGGGCTTTGTTGCTAGCCAACGGACACTTTGCCGTCCTCGTTGCCCCGGAATTTACGGCGGCCATTCGTACCGTGCAAGCCCCTCTCCGGTAGGGCAAAAAGGCACGGGCCAAGCCTCTTGGGAGGGGCGTTAGACACTGGCGACCCCTAATGGATTAATAGGAGAGCTAAGCTCAGAGCCAACGTGCGCAAGCTTCGGGTTCACTGGGGGCGAGATTGCAACGCCTGGCCGCCCCCCAGTCTCCAGCGCGGGCCGGCGGTGCCCAATGCCCCTCCCGGGGAGGACCTTCTGGCCGACCGGGAAACCGCCGTCAATATCCGGGTCTTTACAACGTTTATCATCTTTGGTCCATCCAACTGTTTGCCCGCCCTGAAGAACCGGCTTACCCTGTTAAGCAGGGCCCTAAAGGAGGCTGGGGCAAAGTAAAAAGTGTCGAAGAGGTAAATTCGTGGTGGTGATCCGCTACTCCCAGCTCCCCAACAAGGCTTGAGCAATATCCTCTAAAATAGGGGGCCCTTATACTACCTTAATGGGGCGGATGTACCGCCGCCGCCCGGCGATCCATGTGATTCCTTCTGTTCACTCCTGCAAGGGGGGATGGAAGCAGGCCGGCCGAAAATGTTTTCTCGCAATTTTGGTTGCTTTTTCTGGCTTTACCGCACTTTCGGCAGCCCGAGGGGGGCCAACCACAATTTGGAGGCGAAGCGCCGTCGCCGATGCCAACATTGGACCCGGCCGCTCCTATTTGAAAAATTGGAGCTCCGTCATCTTCTTTCCGTGGGCCGTACTTTCGGCGGAGGCTTAATGTCCCTACAATGGGGGGATGGCGAGCGGGCTTTCTCCGGGCTCCGCTCCGACGCTGGCGGCTTTCCCGCCTCCGAGGCTCATCCCCTTGCAGCAACTCTTTCCCCAACTGTCTCCCCGGTGGACGTTGCCTGGTTTACCGAGCTCCTTTTTCCCACCTATGTGGATGGCGTCGGCGGTCCCACCGCGGCCCCCGCGGTAACCCCCGTGGGTGTGGCGGCGGACCTCCCCGGGCCTGCCAGCGCAAGGCCAGCTGATGCCAAAATAAGCCCCAGTTGGATCCTCTCCCTTAAATCCGAGTTTTTAAACGGGCTCACCGGTGTGGAAGAGGCATGCCGGCTGTTGACATTAGATCAACTGGGGGCCTGCCGAGTGGTGGGCTTGGGACAGGCAGGTGTGCTTCTTACTGAGTGGCCCTCGCCGGCGGAAGCGGCAGCGGCCCTTTCCATCCTGGCGACTCGCCCGGAAGTTGCTTGGATTGAACCCGATGCCCGGGTGGTTCCAGCCGTTGTCCCGAACGATCCCCTCTTTGGCGACCAGTGGGCACTTCACAACGTGGGCAGAGGTGGGCTGTCACCGGATGTTGACATCGACGCCCCAGAAGCTTGGGACCAACGTGTCGATGCCTCTTCAGTAGTGGTGGCGATTGTCGACACCGGCGTTGACTATCGCCATCCCGATCTTGCCGCCAACATGTGGCAAAATCCCCGCGAGGTCCCCGGCAACGGTCGCGACGATGACGGGAACGGTTTTGTGGATGATGTATACGGATACGATTTTGCCAGGGGCGATAGCGATCCGTGGGACGAAAATGGCCATGGCACGCATGTGGCCGGGATCATAGGCGCCGTGGGAAATAACGGGCGTGGTGTCACTGGGGTAGCTTGGCAAGTGGGGCTGATGGCGGTCAAATTCCTGGGCAGCGACGGAGTGGGAAGCATCGCCGATGCTGTTCGGGCGATCAACTACGTCACACTGATGCGCAGCCATTTCGGTGTGAATGTTCGGGTCATCAACGCAAGTTGGGGAACGGAAAGCCCTAGCCAGGCTCTTGAGTCGGCTGTGCGAAACGCCGGGGCAGCGGGCATCCTCTTTGTGGCAGCTGCGGGCAACGGGGCACGCAGTAATGACACGGCGCCGCACTATCCGTCTAACTACGATCTTCCCAACGTTATCGCAGTTGCTGCAAGCGATCCTCGCGACCAATTGGCAAGCTTCAGCAACTTTGGGCGTCAGCGAGTGCATCTTGCTGCTCCAGGCGTGGACATTTTAAGCACCTATCCCGGCGAGGAGTACGCCTGGCTAAGTGGGACTAGCATGGCGGCGCCGTTTGTTTCCGGCACAGTGGCTTTAGCATATGCTGCTGCTCCCGCGGCTTCGCTGGCCGATATCCGCCAAGCCCTCCTTGAAGGAGTCGATCGCCTGCCCGGCTGGAGTGCCCTTGTCTTGTCTGGCGGGCGACTAAATGCCAGGGGGACACTTCAGGCCCTGAATTTCCGGGTAGCAGGCTCTTTCCCGGGCGAAGGTCAACGAGTAACCGAACCTCCGCGCATCTTCCGCTTAGTTTTTTCGGGCCCAGTCGACCCAAGCACTCTGGTGCCGGGCGGGTTTCGCGTCAACGGTCACCCGGCCGAGCAGTTCCGCCTGCTGGGCAGTAACGAGGTGGAATACGCCTTCCCGTCCTCGCCCGTAAGTGCTGAGGGACCACAGCTCCTGGAGCTTGAAGCGGGGGCCGTGCGCCAGCTGGGCTCAAGCCGGCCGGTGCAGGCATGGCAAGCAATCTGGTATTACGATGCGGTGCTCGGTGCCGTTGTTGGCACAGAGCCGACAAGCGACGCCGTCCTGGCAGCCCCTCCGCGGCGGCTTGTTCTCACATGGAATGAACCTGTTGACGGAGCTACTGTTGGTGTAGACGATCTTCTTCTCTCCGAAGGGGTTGTCCCTGCCGCCGGGCTAGAGAGTGATACCACGATCGTGTACACCTTGGCCGAGCTGCCGGCAGATGGTGTGGTGGAATTTCGGCTAGTTGAAGGGGCAGTGCGTGACCGGCATGGCAACCCGATGCCTGGCTATTCTGGCCGATTTACGATACGCGATCCCCAACTGACCCGTTACCGAGCAACCGATCTGCCCCGCTCGATTACCGATTGGCAGTGGACGCGAAGCCACATTGTCGTGCCGGAAGCCCTCGTCATCGGTGATCTGGACGTAGCCCTCACCATCGAGCACACCTATGTGGCCGACTTAGATGTGTACTTAATCGGGCCCGATGGAACGCGGATCCTCTTGTGGGCGGATGTTGGGGGATCAGGGCAAAACTTCGTCAACACGATTTTGGATGACGAGGCATCCTTGACGATCTCCCAAGGGACGGCTCCCTTCCGGGGACGTTTTCGGCCGGCCGAGCCGCTCGGGCGATTTGTCGGGCGATCAGCCCAGGGCACTTGGACCCTGGAGATTTTCGACGACAGCCTTTTCGACCAAGGCCAGCTTGTAAGCTGGGAACTTCAAATCCGTAAACACGGGCAGATGCCAGTTCAGGTGCTCGCGATAACACCAAGCCCACATATTGGCGGGGAGATTCTGGAAGCTGTCCGCCAACTAGAGATCGTCTTTTCGGCACCGGTCACGGTCGATCTTACCGGTCCCTTGCCGGCGGCAGAATTAGTCCACGTGGGGCAGGACGGAATATGGGGTTCGATCGATGACCGCCTTTTCGGCCTTGATATTCTTTGGGAGCAAACGGCGCCGGATCGGCTAACACTCTTGCCCCATGCGGGGCGATTGCCTCCGGGGCACTATCAACTCCGGCTTGCGGCAGCCGCGGTAAAAAACGATGTTGGCTTTCCTCTGGATGGTGACAGCGATGGCCGACCTGGCGGGGATTGGACTTTGCGCTTTCGGGTCCTGCCGAGCCAGTTTTATGTCTCTGCGGGTAATCCCCTTCCGATCCGCGATTTGCAAACGGCAGTTGCTGAAATTCTTGTTGTGGATGAGTTCGTGCTCCGTGATGTGGACGTCTTTCTTGAGATTGAACATACGTTTGTTGCTGATCTGGATGTCTTTCTCGTTGCGCCCGACGGAACACGGATCGAGCTTGTAACAGATGTGGGCGGAGCCGGGGATAACTTTCGGCGGACCATTTTAGACGATTCCGCTCCTGTGCCTATTGCCGAGGGGCAAGCGCCGTTCCTGGGTCGCTTTCGCCCGGAGACGCCACTGTCGCAGCTTGTGGGTAAACCCGCGCGAGGACTTTGGCAGCTACATGTGTACGATGATAGCCGGCGCGATGAAGGACTCCTTACTCGGTGGGGACTGCTCCTGGAAGGGCTCCCATTGGAAGCGCCCCGGTTGGCTGGGGTTATGCCGGAGGTGAATGAAACCGGTGCCCTTCATGCTATCTCCGCCGTGTTCACACAACCGATCGATATCCACAGCTTTAGTACCGCCGACGATGTGCAGCTCCTTCGGGGCCCGGCAGGGCCGATCCCTGTTGTGGATGTCAGTTGGCCAAATCCCCAGACCCTTCGGCTTGGATTCCCAGCACAAAGCCTTCGGGGGGAATATCGGGTTCGATTGGGGCCGCGGATTGCTTCTTGGGCAGGCTTCCATCTAGACTGCGACGGCGACGGTGTGCCCGGCGAATTGCCTGAGGATATCTTTGAAGTTGCGATACCTTTACCCGTTACCCTTGGCAGTGCCACCTACCAGCGCTGGGCAGTGCCGGTAGGGCCTGACGGGGTAACGTGGGCAAGCGTGGAAAGCACTCGTGCCGGGTTAGTGACTTTTTTGGCGGAGGCTGGGGGCGATTTTCCCGTCCGGCTTTCTGTATACGAAAATCCCTACGCTCAACCGCTATGGGACGGGCGAGGGCGGGGGGTAGTCCGCGGAGACGTCACAGCCGCCAGCGCGCCAAGCTTGTGGCATGTGCGGATAGAGGCTCCTCCGGGACTGGCTCTCCTAACCCTTGCCAACGTTGTGGAAGTGGTGTCCGACGGGCTAATTAATGTCCACGGAACCGATCGGGCCGACTGGGCCTCGCTCCGGATTGAAAGCGGCATCGCCCTGTTCTGGAATGGAATTTCCTATCAGATTAGTCAACCTGTAAGTCGGATGAATGTGCTGGGTTATTCCGGCGTCGACAGGTTGGAGGTGAGCTGGCCCGAGGAGATTTTCCTCCAAGCTGATCCGTTCGGCGGAAACGTCCAGGCAAGCAACGGCGACCCGCAAGGGTCTGGCAGCTTTGGGTTACCCGGACAAAGAATCGGGCCGATTGTCGCGTGGACAAATTGGGAAGATGTTTACATCGAGGGGCGCGGCGGCAAAGCTTCGGTCGTTACGATGCCCCTTCCCCGAGCGCAGGCAACCGTTTCGGCCGGGCGGTTGCAACTGACAACTGGGGACTACAGCGTTCGGCTTTCCGGTTTCAAAACAGTGACGGTGGAAGCTCAAGGAAGCCAGCTGACGGCCAACCTGCGCGGTGGGCCAGGCGAGGACATCCTTGTAGCTCGGCCAGGCTTTGCCAAATGGCAATCGGCGGGTTTGGCGGTGGAATTTCGGGGGATAAACAACCTGGATGCTTTTGCCGGCTCCGGGGGAAATGATTCCGCTGGCTTGTGGGGCGGTCAAGGGGATGACTTGTTGACCGTCGGCAATAGTTCGGCAACATTGGTCGGTCCAGGGTATTCTTTCCGAGTGGGCGGGTTTGCTGTCACGTCATTTTATCCGGGCAATGGTGGGGCTGATTTAGCTCGTGTTTATGATGGCCCTTGGGATGATTCGTACACGGTGACACCAGGCTATGTGAGTTTTACCCGAGGGCCGGTGATCTACCGGATCTTTGCCTTTCCGGGAGTTACTCTCTATTCGGATGTGGGTGGTGTGGACAATGTCCGCGTTTATGATTCGCAAGGGGACGAATCGTTTTGGTGCTCGCCCACTTACTTCCGCTGGGGTGGGCAGGCTTGGGAGGTGAGGGGAACTGGCTTCGAGCGGGTTGCGGCTTTTTCCTCAGCCGGGGGGAAGGACCGAGCGACTTTAGTCGGCTCGGCGAACCCGGAGACACTTCGTGCACAAGGGGGTGTTGTTCGGCTGGGGTCGGGAGTGTTTCAACTCCAGGCAACCGGCTTTTTCCAGGTAGCCGTTTACGGAATGGGAGGTGCTGACCGGGCAATTCTGTACGACCAGCCGGGGGATGATGCCCTTGTGGCCACTCCCCGCTATACCACTTTAAGCGGCCATTCGTACGAGCTTCGCGTTTACGATTTCAGTGAGGTTCAAGCGTTTAGCACAGCCGGCGGCAAGGACTCTGCCCGACTTTACCCAGAGGACGGCACAACGATCGTGACGTTGACGGCTAGCTACGGGGTTCTTCAAGGGGCTGGATTCTTTTCGCGGGCGTGGGGATTTGCCAATGTGGTAGCTTATGCCCCGGCAAACCGGACTAGCAGTGCGCGGCTTTACGGCACGGAAGCGCCCGAGCGACTCCAGGTCGAGAGCGGCACGGTGGGGCTTTTTGGCCAAGGATGGCGACGCTATGCGGTAGGTTATACCGATGTCTCTATTTACCTCCAAGGTGGGACTAATCAGGCGGAAGTAGTGCTTCCTCATGATTGGGCCAGACTCGTCGTCGAGGGAAATAGCTTCCAGCTATCGCTGCCTAATACCCGTTTAAGCGTTTGGGGAGCGGAGTCTGCCCAGTTCCGTGGACGAAAGGGGGCGGATCATCGTGCTACGCTCGCAGGCACCCCGGCTGTTGATCTTCTGGAGGCATCGCGTGACTACGTTCGGCTACTAGGGTTGGAATCGTCCTATCGGGTGGAACTTTTCGATTTTAGCTTCGTGGAAGCCCGCAGTTCCGGTGCCACCGATCGGCGAGTTATTGCCGAGGGGGTGGATTATGTTCTCACAACCGGGAGCTGGGTTGATCAATGGTAATCCGGTCGGGATCTGTACACGGAGGTGTGTTTCCCGGCAGTTCCCTCTTGTTTAAGCGATGCGTAGTTACGCGAGAGCCCATAAAGAACACGGGAATGGGCTCCTCCCTGGCGCAAGGCCTAGTGCTCCCCATAGCCTACTGGATGGGGCGGTTCCCCGGATTAAGCACTCGGGCTCCTTCGCTTTTAAGCGCGGCCACGGTTACCCGGAGAGAACATCGCGGGCAAAACAAATGCCCAATTGCATCCCTTCACCCCCGGTTTGCCCGGGGCCAGGCTATTCTGTCCGCCGGGGAAGGTGGCCACACGTTCAATTCCCGGCGGCGTTGTCATTTGCACGCTGGAGGTTACTTGCCCTAAGCAGTACCTTAAAGCGGCAACCGTAATCAACCGCCTTCCAGCCGCGGGCAGCGCCCGAAGATCTTGGCGAAGTCTGCCTTTTTGAGCAGTCTTTGCTCGAATCCGGCTGGACTACCTAAGGAGGCTTTGCCCTTTGGTTTGCAGGCTGGGGGCTTAAGGGCACTGGCAACTCGACATAAGGTCCATTGCGGTGGCAGATGGGGAAAGTTACATGATGCGGTGCTTTCCCGAGGATCATCCCCGATGTATTATCCCACCAGCTTGAGGCGTGCGGTCCGGTAGGATTTGCGGTGACCGTGGCCCCGGAGGTGATAAGCCGCCCTGAGGAGCGCGAGCTGGCACTGCACACCGTTCCGCGGGGAGAGGAGATTGGCACCGCAAGCCTCCATGTTCCACTACCAATTGCCCACCCAAAGAATGCCCGCCACTTGCTGGTACCCCGACTGTTGACGATAAGACACGAGATTGTGGTCAACGACGGGTCAGCCCCATGTTCAGGAGCAATGCCCATGGTGGAAACGCGTAAGCCATTTGGTGCCTTCCTTGCGCTGGCAATACTGCTGGCCGTTTGGGACCTCAGTTCTTCGTGCCCGGCAAGTGAGCCAATGGTTTCCCTGACAGTGCCGGCTCCTCTCCTACGATTTGCGCAGGTAGGCCGGGCCGAAGAACCCCGTGCCGCGGGGCGGGTCGCTATGCCAGAGTTTCCCAAACCGCCAGCGGATATTCCGCCGGAAGATCCCACCCCTTATGCCCGTTGGTCCCGCGGTCCAAGCCAATCGCCTGACTACTTCCCGATCGCCGTCTGGCTGCAAAACCCGAAAAACGCCAAGGCCTTTAAAGAACTTGGTATAAACCTGTACATTGGTCTGTGGCGGGGACCGACGGAGGAGCAACTGCAATTACTCCGCGAGGCCGGGATGCCGGTCATTTGTTCCCTAAATGAGGTTGCCCGCAAGCACCTCGATGACCCGATAATCGTCGGCTGGATGCACGGCGATGAGCCAGATAATGCTCAACCGCGCCGGGATGGCAAACCGGGCTGGGGGCCACCCATTCCGCCTGAAGAAATTATCGCGGAATACAAACGAATGAAGGCCGAGGACCCCACCCGGCCAATATTCCTCAACCTGGGCCAGGGGGTGGCGTGGGATCGTTGGTACGGCCGGGGCGTCCGCAGTAACCATCCGGAGGATTATCCCCTTTATGTTCAAGGGGCGGACATCGTCTCGTTTGATATTTATCCGGTCGTTCACACCCACCCAGATGTGAAAGGGCAGCTTTGGTATGTCGCTTATGGGGTTGCGCGGTTGCGACACTGGACAAACTATCAGAAGATTGTGTGGAATTGCATTGAATGCAGCCGGATCAGCAACACAGAGGTGAAACCGACCGCGGAACAAATCCGGGCGGAGGTGTGGATGTCGATAATCCACGGCAGCCGGGGGATCGTGTATTTTGTCCACCAATTTAAGCCCACCTTCATTGAGGCAAGTCTTCTTGTTGATGAAGAACTTAAGGCTGGCGTTGCTCAAATTAATCGGCAAATTCACGAGCTTGCCCCGGTCATTAATAGCCCGACGCTCCATGGGGCTGTGGCGGTTACTACCGAGCCGGCCGATGTGCCGGTGGCCGTGATGGTCAAGAAAAAAGACGGGGCGCTTTATATCTTTGCGGTGGCGATGCAAGACCGGCCGGTGAAGGCGTCTTTCCGATTACCTCCATCCGTCGCGGCAAAGCTGGCCGAAGTCTTGGGCGAAAATCGCTCGGTGCCAGTTGAAAGTGGACAATTTCAGGATGCATTCGGCCCTTATGCTGTCCATCTGTATCGGTTAGCATTAGACCAGTAAGCCCCCAAGGATTGGCCGGCTCGGTTCTTCCGCGGTGCGACACTGAAGTTTCTCCTCGCGGGCCAAAGAGCCCGCCAGGGTGGTCCGATTTCTTTCTGAAGCCACGCGGCAAGTTAGCAATCAACATCGGTTGAGGGCCAGCGGGTTGACACACCGAGGTGGTACTGCCGGACCGGCCATAGGTCGGCAGGCTTTAGGCTTCCGCAAAGCCGTGTGGTCTGCCAAGAATATCAAAAGCTGGCAAGAACACACCTGGCAGAGCAAACACTTTCCCGCGTCCACGTTGGCCGGGAGGGCTGCCGCCCAGCGCGCGGGGGCTAAGTGTCGGGGTCCCGGTCAGAGGGAATTTCCGGTTTGTTTTCGGTTTTTGAACCCCCTTGTGACGTCAACATTCTAAGGAATTTAGCCGCTTCGACAGCCGGTTCGGGAGCATCCACAATCGCGGAGGCCACTGCCACGCGGCTAATCCCAGTGGCTAATACATCGGGCAGGTTGTCCAGGTTGATTCCGCCAATTGCAAACGCCGGGATGGCCAATCGGGTGGCCACCTGACGGGCGAATTCTAACCCGGGGAAATGGGTGAAGTCCTTAGTCCGGCTTGGGAAGATGGGGCCGACTCCGATGTAGTTGGCCCCTTCCAACACGGCCGTTTCCGCTTGCTCAAGACTATGGGTAGAGATGCCGACAAGCATGTCCGGGCCGACAACGCGGCGAACCTCCGCTAGCGGTAGATCCTCCTGCCCCAAGTGAATACCGTCGGCGCGGACGAGGAGAGCGATATCCGGCCGGTCGTTGATGATACAGAGCGCTCGCTCTGCCGTCAGTTGCCGTAACAAGCGTGCGCGGGCAAGAAGAAGCCTATCTGGAACGTTTTTGGCCCGTAGTTGAATTGCCCCCACGCCGACGCGGACGAGGCCTTCCACGATATGGCGAAATTCCTCTTCCGACCCTCGAGCGTCCACAAGCACATAAAGGCGAACGCCTTCAAGATTCTTCCGGGAAGAAAGGACGACGGCCAAGGCCTTCTCCAATGTGTAGGAACGGTAGCGGATCGCTTTAATCCGTGGGGCAACGTCGCCCGCCACCAACTTGGTAAACTCTTCAAGTGTGCGAAGGCCCTCCTGCACCCGCCGTGCGTTGGCTACCACTATGGCCACCCAGTCGACACGCTGAAGTTCTTCCGGAGTGGAAAGGCTCGTTCCCACATCGTGCCGGGTATCGCGTGCTTGCAAGCGGGCGCTGACCGCCACGGACGCCAAAGCCGTTTCCAGCTCATGACGGAGGCTTTTTACACTTTCCGTAAGAAAAACATCGTTTAGCACGAATCGGGCGATGTCCTCAAGCACACGCAGGCCTTCCCGGCAGCGGTTGGCGTTGGCGTCAATTGCGCGGATAAGCGCAGGATCCGGCGTCGTCATCGCAGTCTAACTCCCCAAAAAACCTTCCGTCTCCAGCGGGCAACCTGCTTCGCAGTATAACCCAAAGGGCCGGAGGCAGCCGGAGGTCGACAGCATCGCGGGCAGTTTGGAGAAAGTCCTGCCAGAGGCCCCTAGGCCCGCCGAGAAAAAGTTTTGGTCTGCTTTGTCCGGGGGACTCTCCCGCGGTGGCCAATCAGCTCGTGCGGCGGCGGTAAAGGGCTGCAGCCCTAAGAATTGTCATCAAGGTGGAGAGCTTTTCCTTAAGCCCAGGTGTCTTCGGGACAAACCCCGGGCCGTCCACTTCGCAACTTTCCCTTGGAAGCGCACTTCTCCGGTTGGAAGTCGAGTTGTCGGTTGAGCATTGGCGGTGGCTTTAAGCCCTGCGGTTAATGTTAGGGAAAACGGGCATTTTAGCGCCAGGCTGCCAGCGGGACATGCGCCGACGGGGGCCCAAAGCCTGCCAACCACTCATGGAGCTGGGTAGCTGAATGTGTTAATAAATTTGTTTTTCTCAACAGGTTTCTCTTGCGCTCCTTGCGGGTAATTTAGCTCGTCAAACTTATTGACCCACCCGGCACACGTGATAAAAATCGCAAGGTAGCCAAAGCCGACAAAACCGGAATAATCGGCAGCCTCGGAATAGTTTCTCAACCCGGCCGGGAGGGCTTCTAATTCTCTCTGCTTATGTTTTCTCCGATGACATGGGGAGGTGTTAATCATGGGTAAGCGCCGACTTGGGCCGACGGCACATTTGTCCCCGCAAACTAAGCATTCGTTGACTCATCGGAAATCTTCTCGGCTGACCCGCATTGCTAAAGATCTGCGGCCGCGTCGGCTGCAGCTTGAGCCTCTTGAAAATCGACTGCTCTTGGATATCGCCGGGTCTTTCCTTCAGTGGCAGCTTGCCTCTAATTTGCTCGGGCAGTTTGATGCGAAGGATTCTAAGGTCGACTGGAACCTTCTTGCCGCTGCCAAAACAGCCGTGGGGGACTGGCGCCCGGAGGACCTCGGGGGGCAACGCCCGGTCGCTACCCTTCTTGGGGACATGATTGTTGTGGACGCAGTCGCCCAAGGCGATCCTGCTTTGCTCATCCAAGACCTCGTCGGTTTGGGGGCGCAGATCACCGGGCAGTTTCAGCGGATGGTCTCAGCGTTGGTGCCCGCGGCAGCCATTCCGATTTTGGACTCGCTTGATAGCTTGGCTTATGCCCGGGGAGCTGGGTCGCTTAGCCGGATGGGCCTAACCACCACGCAGGGGGACATCGCCATAGGCGCTAACATATTGCGGCAGTGGTTTGGCCTGGATGGCAGTGGACAGAAGGTGGGCGTCTTGTCCGACAGTTTCGACGCTCTGGGTGGTGCGGCGGTTGATGTTTCCACTGGTGACTTGCCCGGTCCGGGGAATCCAAATGGGTATCTCACGCCGGTCCAGGTTCTTTCCGACTTCCCGGGCGGGACCGACGAGGGCCGGGCAATGCTCCAGATCATCCACGACATTGCCCCGGGTGCATCGCTTGCGTTTGCTAGTGCTTTGTACGGGGAAGCGGCGTTTGCACAGAGCATTCTTGATCTGGCAACGGCGGGCTGCAATGTAATTGTTGATGATGTCATTTACTTCGCCGAGCCGATGTTTATGGATGGCGGCGTGGCGCAGGCTGTGGATCAAGTAGTTGCAGCTGGCGTCACGTACTTCTCGGCAGCTGGCAACGAGGACCGCTTTTCTTATGAGCGGCAGTACAATCCCTCCGGTGTCTATGTTTCAGTAGGCTCGTTGGTTTGGGAACTTCATGATTTCGACCCTGGGCTGAGCGTGGATGTCACCCAGAAAATCACTTTGCCCGTTGGCGAGGCTATCGTCGTCGTATTTCAGTGGCAAGACCCGTTTGCCACTTGGGCACCGGGTAGCGGCGGAGCGACGCGCGATTTTGACATCGCACTCATCGATGTTGCAGAAAGTACTGTTCTCGCATGGAGCATTGACGATAACCTCGGCGGCGACCCTGTGGAGATGTTTTATTTCGTCAACGACGGGTCGTACGACTTCGACGGGGACTCGATCCCGGACACGGAATTTAATCTCGTCTTACTCCACGCGGGAGGCCCCGTGACTCCGCCACCTTTACTAAAAACTGTCGCGTTTAGCTTGGGTGGCTTCCAATTTATGGAGTGGGACACGGCAAGCGGGACTTCTTATGGACACGCTAATGCAGCGGGATCGTTCGCCACAGGTGCCGCTTTTTACCAACTGACCCCCGCCTACGGTGTGAGTCCCCCCCTCCTGAATCCGTATTCTTCGGCAGGTGGCGTGCCCATCCTTTTCGACTTCGCCGGTAACCCTCTTCCCGCGCCGGAAATCCGTCAGACCCCAGACGCGGTTGCCCCGGATGGCGTCAACACCACATTCTTTGGCTGGGACTACGAGGGGGACGGCTTACCCAACTTTTTTGGCACCTCGGCGGCTGCCCCCCATGCTGCTGCCTTGGCTGCTTTGTTACGGCAAGCAGCGCCGGCACTAACGCCCGCGCAAATTTATGCGGCCATGGAAAACTCCGCTATCGATATGGGCCCGGCCGGTTACGAGTTCGATAGTGGCTGGGGGCTGATCGAGGCTTTCGGAGCACTTTTGGAAACCGGCGCTTCCGTTCCCATCTACTTTATTGGGACCCCGGCTGATGACGATATGCTCATCCGCTTGGACGCGGGCGGTGCTGACCTTCAATTTTGGTTAAATGGCTCGCTTGTCTTTAGCTTCCCGTATAGCCGAGTCACGAGTGTGTTCGCCGATGGCCTTCAGGGCAACGATACTTTGACCATCGACTGGGGTAATGGCATACCGGTTCCGGCCGGAGGGGTGAGCTTTAATGGGTCGGCCGGGGCAGATTCCTTAGCCCTTGTGGGGGGAAGCGCGAACACTATCGCCCATCGGTTGGACGGACCGTCGACAGGGCAAGTGCTTGTTGACGGGTATCTGATCAACTATGCGGCCTTGGAGCCCATCGTGGACAACCTGGATGTTGTCAATCGCGTGTTCACCTTCACCAATGCGGTACCGGACGGCAGGCTTACCCGCGTTTCGGCAACGCTGACGCGCATTGCTTCGGGTGTTTCCGAGTTTGTTGACTTTACGACACCGACCGGTTCACTGACGATCAACTTGGCCGCGGGACCGAATAGCTTTACCGTCCTTGGCTTGGCCGACGACTATGGTACGCCTGTCAATGTCATCGTGGGAAATACCGGGGACGATTTCATTCAGTTGGAAGCCACCCGGGGCGTCGCAGCCTTGGGTCCACTAACATGGACCGTCCTCGGCAATGCGGGCGACGACCGGCTTCGGCTGGCCTACGT
>JANXBW010000089.1:250-501 GCA_025060325.1 Thermoguttaceae bacterium | reverse complement strand
CGAGGAAAGGCAACGCCCCGAAGACCACCACCAGCAGCTGGATGTGCTACATGCACCACGGCTGGTGAGAAATCCGCCTCAAGAGCAAGGACTCTCAAGTGCCGGTGCCAAGTCTTCAACACTCGGAAGTCTCACCTGGCCGGCGTCCGGGGATAGCAACGCGGCGAGCGGTTACTTCGTGGCTAGACCCCGCGGGGTCGCCAGTTGCTTCTCAGCCACCTGGAGACGTTGCGGCAACGGTTGGGGCATTA
>JANXBW010000089.1:0-240 GCA_025060325.1 Thermoguttaceae bacterium | reverse complement strand
CCCACCTAGCCGGGCTCGGCGGGCAGATCCGGCTGCACTTCCTGCCTACCCACTCGCCGGTGACGAACCCGATGAAGCGAGTGTCGCGGCATCTGCATGAGGAACTGACCCGCAATCACCGCTACCCAGCTCTCCGGGAACCCGTCGCCGCCGGGAGCGGACCTACTGCCGCTGCCCCATTCTAGCATGAACGCTGCGGCACGTTTACGAATGATCACGCGGCCGGCCCGACTTTCGCGA
>JANXBW010000088.1 GCA_025060325.1 Thermoguttaceae bacterium | reverse complement strand
CGTCCACACTCGGAACATCCCTGCGCATGCAGGGAGAACTATCCGGACTAGTCAACACCTTCGTCAACGAACGGAACATCCCTGCGCATGCAGGGAGAACGATCGGGCGGTTAAGGATGCCCGAGAAAATGGCGGAACATCCCTGCGCATGCAGGGAGAACTCCCGAGCCGCAGTAGGCGCCAAAAAGCTCCCAGGAACATCCCTGCGCATGCAGGGAGAACCCCTCGACACCCTCACCATCGCCGCCCGGCGGAGGAACATCCCTGCGCATGCAGGGAGAACTAGCTGGCAATCCGCCGCCGCTCCTCCGTTGACGGAACATCCCTGCGCATGCAGGGAGAACCCTTTGGAAGCACAAAATCCCGCTATCTAAGTAGGAACATCCCTGCGCATGCAGGGAGAACACGCCAAACGGCGTTGCTACAATCAACCCCGCCGGAACATCCCTGCGCATGCAGGGAGAACGCATCGGTGGAATCAACCTGGTGACCCAGGTTCGGAACATCC
>JANXBW010000087.1 GCA_025060325.1 Thermoguttaceae bacterium | reverse complement strand
GGGCGGCGGCGGAGGCGCTGGGGAGAATCGGCGACCCTCAGGCCCTCCCCGACCTCCTGGAGGCACTGCGGGATGCGGAGCCGCGGGTGCGCCGGGCGGCGGCGGAGGCGCTGGGGGAAATCGGCGACCCTCAGGCCCTTCCCGGCCTCCTGGAGGCGCTGCAGGATGCGGATGCGCGCCGGGCGGCGGCGGAGGCACTGGGGGAAATCGGCGACCCTCAGGCCCTTCCCGGCCTCCTGGAGGCGCTGCGGGATGCGGATCCGCGGGTGCGCCGGGCGGCGGCGAAGGCGCTGGGAGAAATCGGCGACCCCCGGGCCGTCCCCGGCCTCCTGTAGGCGCTGCGGGATGCGGATGCGGAGGTGCGCTGGGCGGCGGCGGAGGCGCTGGGGGAAATCGGCGACCCTCAGGCCCTCCCCGACCTCCTGGAGGCACTGCGGGATGCGGAGCCGCGGGTGCGCCGGGCGGCGGCGAAGGCGCTGGGGAGAATCGGCGACCCCCAGGCCCTCCCCGGCCTCCTGGAGGCGCTGCGGGATGCGGAGGTGCGC
>JANXBW010000086.1 GCA_025060325.1 Thermoguttaceae bacterium | reverse complement strand
CAGTTGCCCTCGTTGACGGCCGGAGTGGCCTGCCGGCCTAAAGCCGATCGCTAGCCAAGAGAAAAGCGCAAACAAAAACGGCGGCCACATTGGCCGCCGACCGTCTTCGCCCCGACGCACCTGTCCGAAGCCTGGGTCTATTTTGTCGACACCGGCCTGCTCTCCCGACCTGCCAACCGCTAGGTACTTATCGACCCTCTTTTGCCAGTACGCGGATCAACCCGGGCGAAAAGACCCATCTACCAGCCGAGCATTCCGGTCCGCACAAGCCAGGGCTGCTTCCTGGCCTAGGGGGCCGCCGGCAAGAGAAGACACAGACCGGCCCTTTGCTCCGCTCTTTCCAACCCCTCTCGATCCCTTTTTCGTCAGGGCAGTGAATCGGAGCGGAAGCAGAGGTCGACAAGATCGACAGATCAGAAATGGTTGTCTCGATCCCTTTTTCGTCAGGGCAGTGAATCGGAGTGGAAGCGGTGCGCAATGAAATCCGGCGAGGGGAACTCGTGGCGTCTCGATCCCTTTTTCGTCAGGGCAGTGAATCGGAGTTGAAAAACCTCTGCTGATCTCTAGCCCCCG
>JANXBW010000085.1 GCA_025060325.1 Thermoguttaceae bacterium | reverse complement strand
GCATCGGGAGATGGACCGGGTGGTGGCGCTGAAGATTTTGCCGCCGGAGCGGATGCGGTCGGCGCAGTTGGTGGAGCGATTTCGTCGGGAGGTGCGAGCGGCGGCGCGGTTGATTCATCCGAACATCGTGACGGCCTTTGATGCTGGGGAGGCCAAGGGGGTTCTTTTTTTTGGTGATGGAGTATGTAGACGGTCGGAATTTGGGGACTGTGGTGGAGGAGGCGGTGCGGTGTGTGCTGCAGGCGGCGGAGGGTTTGGCCTATGCGCATGAGCATGGGGTGATTCATCGGGACATAAAGCCGAGCAATCTGCTTTTGAGTCGCGAGGGGGTGGTGAAGATCTGGGACATGGGGCTTGCGCGGATCAGCGAGGTGGAAAGGGGAGTGGCCGGGGAGGACCGGCTGACGGCCACAGGTCAGGTGAAGGGGACGGTGGATTACATGGCGCCGGAGCAAACGCGGGAGGCGCGGCTGGCGGACCATCGGTCGGACATTTACTCGCTGGGGTGCACGCTTTATCGGTTGTTGACGGGTCGGGCGCCGTATTGTGGGGAGAGTGCGGTGGAGGTGATCTTGGCGCACCTGCAGGCGCCGAT
>JANXBW010000084.1 GCA_025060325.1 Thermoguttaceae bacterium | reverse complement strand
CGCATGCAGGGAGAACGGCCACCCGATTGCCAATATCTGGGATGATCAAGGAACATCCCTGCGCATGCAGGGAGGACTGTACATAGCTAATTCCTCCCAGTGTTTAGGGTGGAACATCCCTGCGCATGCAGGGAGAACGTTGACGAACGATCGCCACGGCAGCCTGGATACGGAACATCCCTGCGCATGCAGGGAGAACCGCCATCGCAGTCATCCTTAGTTTGATTCTGACGGAACATCCCTGCGCATGCAGGGAGAACGCGTGGACTCCAGGTTGCGGAGGAGGTTCGCGAGGAACATCCCTGCGCATGCAGGGAGAACTTTTTGGACAAGTGTCAAGCCTACCTATATATCGGAACATCCCTGCGCATGCAGGGAGAACCGAGCAAAGCTCGCTGAGCGTGCGCCTAAGCACGGAACATCCCTGCGCATGCAGGGAGAACCGGACCACAGCGCATTTTTTTACAATATGCAACGGAACATCGCTGCGCATGCAGGGAGAACCGCGGCACCTGCCCACAGATGGGCGCATGTGGATGGAACATCCCTGCGCATGCAGGGAGAACTCAGGTGCGGGCGGTCGCTAACCCCGCTCGGGCGGAACAT
>JANXBW010000083.1 GCA_025060325.1 Thermoguttaceae bacterium | reverse complement strand
CTCTTTTACGGGGGGCCGACAAGGACAAAGCTGGCCCAGAAAAAGGGCTCTCCCCACTCTGGCCGGTCCCGTTGAGTGCGCAGCCAGCGTTTGGCCTGGTGCAGGGCCAAAGCATGGTCCAGCGGCTTACCGGCCTTTTTCTGCTCGCTCAACTGACCCGCAAAGACCGCCATCAGGTACGCCGTCGCCTGGTCGGCCACCTCCCACTGGCTGGCCACCACCCGCCGGGCACCGGCAACCAAAAACCCCCGCGCCAGCCCATGCACACCCTCTCCCCGTTGTTCCGGACCTACATTGGTCCGGCAGGCACTCAAAATCACCAGCTCACATCCACCTAGCGGCAGTCCCACAATCTCCCCAAGGGTCAAGAATCCATCATCCCCCGGACGACTCGGGTCTTTGCCCGGCGTCAACGCCAAGCACCCAAACAAGTTCCCCATCCTCTGGTCCACTAGTCCATGGCAAGCAAAATGCACAATCCGCCGCCCTGCCACGTTGCCCCGCACGTTCCGCTCCGTAGCCCAGTCTTCCCGAAGCCACGCCACCCTCCATCCTCCACGCTGAAGTGCCACATTGAGCCACTCCAGTTCTATCGCCGAGGCCGGCAGAGCCACCAACCGACCCCCT
>JANXBW010000082.1 GCA_025060325.1 Thermoguttaceae bacterium | reverse complement strand
GGCCCTGGGGCCGCCGCAAAGCCCCGCTCTTGTGGAGTACGAATGGGCAAAGTTATCGGAATTGATCTGGGCACGACCAATACGGTTTGCGCCGTCCTTATCAACGGGGAACCGACTATCATCCCCACCGCGGAAGGCGATCGCCTCTGTCCCTCCGTTGTCGCCGTCAATCCGAAAACCGGAGAGCGGCTGGTGGGACAGGTGGCCCGGCGTCAGGCCATCCTGAATCCGGAACATACGGTGTTCTCCGTCAAGCGGTTTATGGGACGGAAGTTTGACGACCCGGAGGTTCAGCGGGCCATCCAGGTCGTCCCCTACCGGGTCACCGCCGCGCCGAACGGGGATGTCCGCATCTGGATGGGCGGGCAGGAGTACGCCCCCCCGGAACTCTCGGCGATGATTCTGGCGAAAGTCAAGGCCGATGCCGAGGCCTACCTGGGGGAGCCCGTCACCCAGGCCGTCGTCACCGTTCCGGCCTACTTCAACGACGCCCAGCGGCAAGCGACGCGGGACGCGGGCCGTATTGCCGGGCTGGAGGTCCTGCGTATCCTCAACGAGCCCACTGCCTCTGCCCTGGCCTACGGGCTGGACAACCGAAAGGATGCCCTCATCGCCGTCTACGATCTG
>JANXBW010000081.1 GCA_025060325.1 Thermoguttaceae bacterium | reverse complement strand
GAAAAGCACAACAATATCGAACTTATCAAGGAAAAGACAAATCGACTGGACCCAAGGAGACTCGGGGTTAAGGCCAAAGGCGCGGGCGGGAAGCCCCCCAAGAAAAAACTCCTCCTTCTCTCCCAGCTGGCTTGCCCATGATAAGTAAACAGACAGCTCTTCGGCCAAACTTTTAATCTTGGCCTCAGCCAAGGAAGGAAGCGGATAAACCACGATGTCGCACTGGCCCGCCCCGCTTTGTCGGAACTCGCGTGTACATTCCTGCCAAAACGCCGCCGGACCGTGGTGGCCCACCAAGAGCGTCCTTTCTTTATGGCCGCCGAAAGCTAGCCCGGCGGACAACCGCTTGCGGCAAAAGCGGCTTTCGGGCGGCCGACCCTAGCCCGCCGGGAGAAAACTGGGCTTGTGGACAAGCAAAGCGGGGTTACCGGCCACCTTCTGATGACGTCAGCCGGGAAGAGGCTACTGCCACCGGGAAGGAGCCGCTCTAGCCACCCCTGGTAGGTTTATTGTACTGCGCTTCGGTACACTTTGAAGCCACTTGCTGCAGACAAGCACACAACATAAATGGGGGCACGCTTTCGCTACAACCCACAGGTCAACAAAAGCTGATGATGGGCACCGCACCGCTC
>JANXBW010000080.1 GCA_025060325.1 Thermoguttaceae bacterium | reverse complement strand
CAGCCAAGCGCTTCCCCAAAGCCTTCGCTAAAACCTTCGCCAAAGCCCATCGTCCTGCCCCTTTTGGCCAAAGCTTAAGAACCAAAAACCCACTTGTCCCAGCACCGGCTGCGGAAAGTTTCCTCGGCGCGGCGACAGGCTCCCCGGCCAGGCTCCCACAAGCTACAAGCAACGAAAGCTCTGGCGCCGGCAAGCTTCCCACCGCCCGGCAAGGCTTCGCCATCCACAAGCTTGCAAGCAAAGTCAACACCTGCGGGCACCTTGAAGGCCAGCGTGCCGGAAAGGGCCGCTTGTCGACAGGTTAAGGCCCGCAGCCCGTCCACTAACTCCTTACGGCCGAGCCGGCCGGAAATTAACAACCGCCGCGCAAACGATGAGCCGCCTGCGTGCCAACAAAGGAGCGAAGGGGCGAGTCGAACACCACAGAATCGAGCGGTTGACGAGTCAACAGCCGGGAGTCTCGATCCCTTTTTCGTCAGGGCAGTGAATCGGAGGCCAATCACGGAGGAGCACAAAGATCTCCTACTTCGAGTAAGAGGGTTGTCTCGATCCCTTTTTCGTCAGGGCAGTGAATCGGAGTCGCCGAGCTAGGTGGGTGGACTTAAACAAGTCCGCCTTGAAGGTCTCGATCC
>JANXBW010000007.1 GCA_025060325.1 Thermoguttaceae bacterium | reverse complement strand
CACCGGGGAACTCCAAGTCAGCAGCGCACCGACGAAGGAGGACATCCCTGCGGTTTTAACCCCCGCTGACTTGGAGGGACGCTGGTCGGCGGAGCGAGCCTGGCAATGGTACGAAAAGGTGGGTTCCGTGCGCGGCGTGAACTACCTGCCGGCGTACTGTGTCAACACGCTGGAGTTATGGCAGGCCGCCACGTTTCAACCCAAGGAAATTGAGAAAGAATTGCAATGGGCTGCCCGAGTCGGGTTGAACAGTTTACGTGTTTTTCTGCACAATCTGGTCTGGGAGGCAGATGCTGCGGCGGCCAATGCTCGGCTCAATATGTTTCTCGATATTGCCTGGCGTAATGGACTCAGCACACTGCTTGTGTTGTTCGACGACTGTTGGAATCAATTCCCCAAGTTGGGCCCCCAGCCAGATCCCATTCCTGGCGTCCATAACAGTCGCTGGGTTGCAAGTCCCGGTAGGGACCGAGTTGTGGATCCCTCCACCTGGGGTGGGCTTGAAAATTACGTGCGCTCTGTGGTCAGGGCCTTTGCCAAAGACGAGCGGGTGCTGGGGTGGGATGTGTACAACGAGCCGGGCAACAGTGGACTGGGCGAGAAAAGTCTGCCCTTGCTGAAGGCGGCTGTTTCGTGGGTTCGGGCAGAAGGACCGACGCAGCCACTGACGGTAGGCCTCTGGGCTAATTTCTCTGATGATATGCACCGCGTGTTTGCGGCGCTTTCGGACATCGTGAGCTTCCACTGCTATGAGCCGCCGGCAGGCTTCCGCGCGAAGATGGAGCAGGCCAAGCGGTTCGGCCGGCCCGTTCTTTGTACAGAGTTTCTCCGCCGGCAAGTGGGGAACACTTTCGCTCATCTCCTCCCTTTGATGTTTGAGCATCGCGTGGGCTGGTACTTCTGGGGCCTTGTGGCGGGTAGGAGCCAGACCTACCTTGACTGGAGCTCGAAACCAGGCGACCCTCCGCCGGCGGTGTGGCAACATGATCTTTTGCGCGCGGATGGCCAGCCATTCGAGCCCGCTGAAACAGCTTTGATTGGGGAGTATGCTCGACGCAATTGGTAACCTCCAAAGAGCGCGATACACCGTGACTTAGGCAAACGGCTGCTTTGGTCGTGCAGCCGGATTAGACTCGGTAATGGTTGTTTACACGTTGTTTAAGATTGCTCAACTCTCAACGGTGGACTTAAGCGCCGTTATCGTCGCTTCTATCCCCAAGTCGAAAACTTTTCGCGTTAAAACGACCCTACTCCCATCGGTGCTTGCCAGAGTGATCCTTTTGGCCGAGGGAGACCGCCTTGGGCTAAACGCTAGTTGGCTTCGTCCAGAAATGGCAAACAGCGATTTCTGAGTTGTGGGTATTCCCCGGGCTTAGCAACGGGATGCAGGTTCAGCTGCCAAGTTATGTCTTCTTTTGCGAGCTTAATGACGGCTCATTCGGCAAGCCGTGTGGGGCCGAGAACCGTTCGGAATCAGAAGAGCCTTCGGCCCTAACGGATCGCCCGCCGAGACGGGAAGAGATAGCGTCCGAGAGGCGTAAACGGAGGCGAATTTGCCTAGGCGGCGCAGGACAGCCCATGGGGTAGGGGGCACGCCTGGGTCGGGAGCGCAGGCTTAATGTCCGTGGGGAGTTTCGGCCCACGTGTTGTTCGAAATCGAGGGGGCACGCTTTTCGCCTAAAGTTGTAACCGTTTCAATCCGCTGATTAGCAGTTAGCTACGCGAGACTAAGCCGGCCTTGCTTAAATAGCTCCACAGCGGAAGTTTAGGGCTAGGCAAGTTGCTAGCATAAGTCGTAAAAAAAGCCGAACCTTTTTATTTGGCGAGATCAAGTTCAGGTACTTGCGCCATCTCTCCCGAGTGGAGCTGTTTAAAAACAAGAAAAGGCTAGGTCGAAACGAATCGACCCAGCCTCGAGGTATAAGGGGCGGATGGCCAACCTTGCGCTGGCCAAGAATCCGATCAGGGTTTGTTGTCGCCGGGAGTGCTGGTCCTTACCGGAGAAATGCCATCCGCTTCCACTGAGGCCCACGCTCACCTCTGTCAGCGCGGGCTGGTGTGACCGTCCTCAGTGCTGACATTAACCGAAACCCGCTCTCCCAAGGACGACTTTGGTCGAGCGGCCAAGCCACGGGTTTTCTTTACCGACTACATTTCCAAGCAGGTGTAAAGGCACCACCGCCCAAGTTGAGCGAGGGAATTAGCCCTGCTTTCCCTCTTCAGCCGGCTTTTCCTCCGCCGGGGCTTCAACCGCGGCACAGCAAGTCATGCAGCAGCACCGGCGAAGGAGCCGGGGCCGGCAGCAGGTAGCCGGGCAGCAGGTGGCCGGCTTGCAGGTGACTACGGCGCACGTGGTGACCGGCTTGCAAGTCACCGCCGCACAGGTGGTCACAGGCTTGCAAGTGACGGCAGCACACGTGGTAACGGGCTTGCAAGTGACTGCTGCACAAGTGGTGACGGGCCTGCAGGTGACCGCGGCACAGGTAGTGACGGGCTTACAGGTGACAACCGCGCAGGTGGTCACCGGCCGGCAGGTTCGCAGAATGCCCGCATCGGCGGTGGCGAGCATCAGGCCAACCAGCCCCAAAGCGACCACACTCAGCAGCATCCAACGCTTCATGGTGCAACCTCCTTAAACGGGTGTGAAACCTCAAACCACAACCAACACCACAGGACGGACCCAGCGCCTCCCGGGAACTGAAGCCACTTGTTAGGCAGGCTTTTCTCTTAGGCCGATGGTTCGTAGTCAACTGGGGGATACGTCGCGAGGACTTAGGCTTGCGTGCGCAGGTCGGCCTTTGGGCGACACACGCGCCGTCATAAAATACCGCGCACGCAAAGGGTGTCAAGAGGGGCAAACAGAAAAAATGAGTCCCTCGGGAAGATAGGTAAGATTAGGAGTTTTAGGAGGAATTTTTCGAAATCACAACTTGGATCATTTGTTTATTCTTGTGGAATTTTTGCATTAAATGGGACCTATGCGCCCAAGTCGTTCCTCCTTAAGGTCTTACACCGCGGGGAAGGCATTTGCGCCGTTACGTGGACATCTAGAGAAATCGGTCGCACCTACCCCGTAGAGGTGTAATCAAATCGCTTTTGCAGCTTCTAACATTCTCTCACACCCTCGAGCTTTCTCCGAAAGTGTGTCTAATCCCTTCGCTCGTGTTTGTCCACGGTCAGGTCTTCCGCGAACGTGGGCTCGCTAACCATTCCTCATCACTCTCCCCTTAAAGGCACAAAGTGGTGTCGTGCCTTAAGTTATTCAAGCTAGGCGGAGCTCTCGCCTGGGATGCTTTCGAAAAGACATTGAGAATCGGCAGCCGCGGCGCCGATGTGGCCTTAGAACCTGGAGGAGTCCGCGTTAACCAGATAAATCGACACGAAAAGCCGCACGCTCTTTAACGCTTGGCGGGGAAAACAAAGAGGACGTTGCCCTCGAGGCGGAAGTCGCAGCCGGCAGCTTTCGTCGCGGCGCGGAGCAATTCTTCGGTCGTGGCATTTTCTACAGAAAAAGCGACGGGTGTGTCCGGAGCAATGCCAGCTCGAGTTAAACCTTCGTAATCGAAACGGATCTCCAGCCCCAACGCAGTAGCCAGTTGGCGCATGACTGATTCGAATCGTCCTCGGGCCTGGCGGATTGTGTACAAACGTTCGCTGCCGGGCCTTTTCGGTGGCTCCGGCCGGCGTCGCGGAGTATCGCCCAGTTCCATTAACCGTCGGTGTTCGGACCAATCGGCTAACACCACCAGCCAATTGCCCCGAACCTCCCACTGGGCTTTAGGGACAAGTTGCGTCAGAGCTTCAGGTCCGGCAATTTGAGGAAGCGGCCAGCGATACATCCGCCGCCACCGCACGGCCGAATCTATCGGCACAAGTTCCACCTTCCGCCGAGAGGAATCGGGCACGGGGCGGAGATCGAATGGGGCAAGAAGAAGGCCTAACTTCTCCGCCAGGGCAAGCGGTGGTAATTCCTGGGCCGCCCACAAATCGTGTGGAATCAGTTCTGGCGAAGTAACGTCCCAACCAATTTGGCGAACCAGACTAACGATGAGGTCTCGCGGGGTGGAAAAGTCCGGCCAGGCTAGGGGGGAAACTTGTTGCCATGCTTGACGCTGGGGGGGTGGAAAGTTTTCCGTAAGTTGCTGGCAAAGTTCCGCCCCGGCCAAGGCCTGCCAACCTTTCTCACGGGGAGCAACGTAGGCAACCGGGCCAACCCAGACCACTTCCCCCTCCCCAAGCTCGGCCAAGCGAGTCAATACTTCCCGGACGGAGATGTCGCGCTCAACCAGCGTGATGACGCGGTCAGGATCAACCCGGCGGTCAAGGAAAACGGCAATTTGATATCCTTGGCTTAGGGAGCGGAGGACTCGGCGGAAAGTTTGCTCAGTAAATCCTACGGTCACTCGGTCTTGTAACCGACGCTCTAACTGGGGCCCCGCCAGAAAGGCAGTTGCTGGCCGGTCAGGCAGCGGCAGCACTAACCCGGCGGCGAAAACCAGCCAGCTTCCTTGAATTAGGACAAGAAGAATAGGCAGAAATGTCCTTATTAAGAGATTTGACCTGCGCATTCCGCGTTGCGAGAGGATTGGTCAAATGTGATGACACAATGGGCCCGCGGATTCCGGCCCTCTGAGATTGCTCCGCACGAGGTGGCACCTCAGTTTCTTTTCCAATTACCCCAGTTTGCCCTCGGGCTTTCTGAATTTGTCCCGATTGCTTTGGATCTTCCGGCTAGCTGAAAGGCGAGGCCCCGTCTCTCGAGATTCCGTTAGTCTCTCGTAGTTGTCCCATAAACCGGGAAGGTTCGAAAATTTGCACCCGAACGCTCTGCCAAAAAGTCGGGCTGGACCCCTGCCGAGCCCTTCGAGCCTAACTTTCCTTGAGTTTAACCAGGCGGCGACGCTTGTCCTCTTCAAACTGCAGTTTATCTTCCCTAGCCAGCCAGCCCAAAGCCTGCATCACCAAGTCGCGAGGCCGCTCCACCGCTTTGACCAGATGCGAGATCGGCATAGGGCCGCGCTCGTGGAGGACCTTCCATACGGCTCCTGCGGTGTCGCCGATGACCCATTCGTACGGAGTGTTGGTTTTGGTGTCGTTATCCATCGGCGTAACCTCCTCCCTTTAGAGGGTGACTGGGCCTACCCGCGTGAACCACCCTGCCAGGACTTCCCACTCCTTACGAGCGACTTTATAGGAAGCGGACCGGATCCGTTATGGCCCAGCTCTCTACGCTCCGACCTTGGGCCTCGCAAGCCCAGCGACTGCTTTTCTAACCCAGACGGAGAGTGACGAGGCCGCCCAAGCGTTCTTTTCGATACACCAAGTGTAATCGAAAAACTCACACTTTTTCATTTTACCAACTCTTGCCCTTAAGCGATTGGTAGCCCCGGCTAAACCTTTCTCAGGTTTCCTCGACGGGTCAGTATCTCCGGCGTGGCGGTCCGACCCTAGGGAGCCCTCAACAATCCGAATCCAGACTCGCCCGCTCTCGAAAGAAAAACACACTCGCCTGGGCCTAACGATGGCTTTGTCCCCCCGGTGGAGTCTCGTACAAGACCTTGCAAGATTTCCCCGGGCTCCATTCCCAGCCGGTGATTATCTCGCATGATGGCGAGGTGTGTGATGATGGCTTACGGTTTTTTTCCGTGCCTTCCTTTTGCCCGGGGAACCGGGGCCTTTAAGGGGTTCGGCGCAGGTTGCCGGGTCCGGGGGACGACCCGTGCTGGTCGGAAGAGTTCGCCAGGAGCGTCCGGAAATAAGGCACCTAAGGCTTTTATCTGGATTAGACGAGAAATGTGCTACTCCAAGCCTGTTTGCCCGGGGGCTACTCCCCTGCGGATCGAACCTGCCGCTTCCTGGGAAGATATGGCCGCACCGTTTTGGCCGCGGTTGCAGGTGTTTTGGCGGCGCAACCCAGCGGTTCTTCTAAGTTTGCTGTCACTGAGCTGTTTTCTCGGACGAGTTAAAGCGACTGGTTAACTTTCGTCGGCCTGGTCAGGGGAAAAGTAGGGAAGTCCTACCTGGCGGGGTAAGGGCATTTTTGCGGAGTTAGCGTTTGTGCGGGCCCCTTTTGGTACCTTTCGGCTACAAGTGGTCCGGGGGAGTCAAGGGGGCGATCGCTAAAACGATTGCACTACGAACTACCGCCGCGGAACAACGCGCTCCGGAACTTGCCCGTAGCCTATGGGTTTGAAAGACAAGAAGGGCGTTTGGAACGCTGGTGCACACGGGTTTTAACATCCGCTCTTACCGGATTGACCAAGGTAGGTCAGGCCATTAGGTGTGCTTTTAGCCGGATGCGGCGTGCGCCGCAATTAGGAGACCGATGAGTGTCTTCGGTCCTCCCGGTTTCTGAAGAGCGGGAAAGCAAAATTTCGCGGAGGTGGACTGCTTTCATAACCTTGATAATGCCGTAACACGGGGTCCTTTGATCTATTTTAAGCGTCGTGTTCATCCTCACTCTCCGGCAAGGCTTACTGGCTTCAGAACCGACCCGGTCCTACACTAAAGAAAGCAGTTATGACCAGGACAAGGACAGCTTTTGGGAGGTGACTCCGAAAAAGCGGGGTTATTTTTGGATCCCGGGAAAGAAAGAGACCGGTGACTGGGACCTGGGTCGTTGGCGAGTCGACCGCGCGGCGTTATGCGCTGGGCGATCCCGACGTACGGCTGATGCTCGAAGTCCGCGAAGGGAAAGCAGCGGCCTTCGAAGAGCTCGTGCTGCGCTACCAGGATCGCCTCTTAACGGTGCTCGAGCACTTAGTAGGGAGCCATCATCAGGCCGAGGATTTGGTCCAGGAGGTCTTCCTCCGGGTGTTCCGTGCACGCAAGAGTTACCAGCCAGGGGCAAAATTTTGTACGTGGCTTTTCCGAATTGCCCATCATGTGGCGCTAAACGCCCTGCGAGATCAGCAGCGAAGAAGGGAGGTAAGTTTGGAGGCTCGCCGGGATTCGGGGGAGGGCGAGGCCTCGGCGACTCAGCTGGAGCAGGTTGTTCAGGCCAGCAGTGGAGCAATTCCAACACGCCAACTGGATCGCGCTGAGCTTCGGGAAGTGGTGCGGGCGGCTTTAAGTCAGCTCAACGAAAGACAGCGGATGGCGGTCCTGCTGAACAAATTTGAAGGGATGAGTTATGCCGAAATTGGCGAAGTGATGGGGCTTTCTCCGGCTGCGGTGAAGGCCTTGCTTAGCCGGGCAAGGGCCGCCTTGCGCAGAGTGCTAGAGCCTTACTTGGAAACCGGCGAATCTCCGGAGAGCATCCCGCCTACAGGCAGTGCTACGGATTTATCAACGGATTTGCCATCAGCGGGGGGTAGGCCTGGGGATACGAGCGATTCGGCCGTCTCGGGGGGTATCTCCGACAAACTATAACGGTAGTGTGGTGGCCCGATTGATAAAGACAGAAGGGTGGTTGACGAATCGCGTTGAGTCGGTCGGGTTACGGGGATCTGGAAAGCCAAGGTCACCGTTTGCTAAGTCGCAAAGGCGGGCTTAGGTTGTTGACTCTTGGATAACTTGGTCGATGGCACGTCCACTTGAGACAAGTTCCGCCTATCCGCAAGGAGAGCCCCTCGAGGTCCTCCTGAGCGCTTATCTGGACGGCGAGCTGGACGAAGCTTCGAGCCGGCAGGTGGAGGTGCTTTTGGCCACCGATCCGGAAGCCCGCCGACTGCTTCGCCAACTGGAAGAAACGTGGGGAATGCTAGACCTTTTGGAGCGGACGGATGCCGACCCCGGCTTGACCCGCACCACACTGGAAATGGTGGCGGTCGCTGCCGAAGAGGAGGTAGCTCGACAGCGGCGAGAGCTTCCCTGGCGACGGGCTGCCCAGGTCGCCCTGGCTTTCGCTTTACTGGCGGCCGCAACCCTGGCTGGCTTTTTCTGGAGTGCCTTTTCTCGGCGGCAAAGTCAAGAAGCAATTCTCCGAGAATGGCCTTTGCTTGAGCACCTAGACCAATACGAACAGATCGGGCAGTGGGAGTTCCTGCAGCTTTTAGATACTTCGGAGCTCTTTGCGGAGGAACAGGGGCCTCGGCCCGATGAACCTCGTTAGCACGCGGGTATTAGTGATTCTTGCGGTGACGGCTTGGCTCGGGCTGGGTCTGGCCGCCGCATGGGGTTTCTCGACACTCATGGCACCCTCTGACCTTAGTCCACAGGCGGAGGCTTTTGCCAAATTGGATCCACTTGCCAAGCGGAAAGTGCTCGCGGCTCATGAACGATTCGTGTCTCTTCCGGCCGAGACCCAGGCGCAAATCCGGCAGCTGCATGAAGCGATCCAGGCTAGTGGCCGAGCGTCCGACCTGATGGCCGTGGCCGAGAGGTACACCCGGTTCCTAAGTAGCCTCCCGCCGTACGAGAGGGTCCAACTGCAAAGTCTTCCGCCGAGGGAAAGGATTGAGCGGACTCGCGAACTTTTCGCGGAGCGTCAGCGGCAAAAAGCACGGATGGAGGCCTTCTGGAATAAGTGGCGCAGCGAGTGGCATCGGCGCCTTTTCCCTGGTGAGCTTACGCCGGAGGATGTGGCCGGAATTGCTCGTTGGGCGGAAGAGTTCGGACCCCAATACGTGGACGCTTTAATCGAACATGTGCCGCCGGAGCAAAGACAGAGGATCCGGCAAAGTCTTGCCGCCGCGGCCAAGAACCCCACGGCCCAGCGGGAAATATTGGGCTGGCTGTGGCTTCGGTGGCAGCTGAATTTTCCCGGGAAATTGCCCCCTTTAGAGCCGCCGGCCCGGGAGAAACTTTTGGCTTCGCTGACACCGGCGACGCGAGCCAGGGTGGCCGCCTTGCCCGAGCCGGACCAGGATCGGATCTTCTTCCGCGCGTTAAGGTATTTGGTTGCCAGCCAATTCGCCGGCAAATCGCTGGAAGGTCCGCCGCCCGTCATCAGCGAACAAGAACTTGCCCTCTTCCTGCAGCAAACCCTGAGTCCCGAGCGTCGCGAGGAACTTTTCCGCATCGAGCCGGGGGAAAGAGCAGGCCGGCTGTGGTGGGAATTCCTTCGCTCCCGGTGGGCCGAGGTACCAGAAGGTCAACCGCCTTTTGTCGGTGGTCGACCCGGAGGCCCTCCCCCTTCGATGGGCTTTTGGCCCGGAGGTCCGGGACCGTTTGGTCCTGGTCCTGTCGCTCCACCGGGGGGAGGGAGAGGCTCCCCGTCGCCGGGTGATGGCCCTGGAAGGCCCCGCGGCCTGGCGCCGGGACTTGAGTCCCGATTTGAGCGTCCACGAAGTGAGACATCTCGAGATCGCAGTCGCGATGGCCGCAATCACCGAGAGGGGAGTAAATCTGAGGAGTCATCCCGGCCTTAGGACGAGTAATTTCCCCGACTGGAATCCGATTGTCGGTACCGATCTACGCCTCGTAAACGATTTGCCTATCTGAGAGGCTCTCTTCAAGTACCTAGTATTGGGGGACCTAGACTCGGGGCAAGATGCAATGGCCGGGAGGGGCATAAGTTTCAAGTGATCGGCTACCCAAGCCTTAACCATCGCAGGACGCCACCGGCCTATGGAACCGGAGGGAGCCGACGGGAGGTTGTTTATCTGGACGGCGGGGAAGGGCCGGCGCACGACCACAGTTCTTTTGGTCCTTTGTTTGACCCGGACGGATGGCTGGAGTTTCTCGCCGACCGGGGACCCGACCCGTCCCGCATGGTCATCCCACTGCCCTGCGGCTTCTCCCGGCAAAAGGCAGCCGGGCTCCAATCGTTTAATCGGGAGTTAACTCATACGTGCTACCGAGTCGCCTGAGTCGGCCAATAGTAACGGATAGTCCCCGAGCCCGACATCCTGCTCCAACGCTTGCCCCGCTTTGTTCTCGGCGGGGTTTCTGAAGGCGATCGGAAAAAAGTCTGAAAAAACCGAACCCGGCTGGCAGACCTTAGAGGCAGGGCGGTTCGAGGTGCGAGGGCCTAGCGCGGGGTTAGGCCCCGAAGCCACCAGGGCAGCTCGTATCGGCCCGGAAGGCGCACGATCTGGGCCGAATGAATCGGTGCTGCTTCCCGGACCTGTGTCAACGCTTCTGGTGGCGGTTGCTCATCCAAGAGAAGCACGGCAACCTGTTCGCCACCCGGTTGATCGGTGTTCCGACCCACCGTCATTTGAGCAATATTGACGCGATAGGATCCAAATATTGTCCCGATCTTGCCGATCACCCCGGGCCGGTCATGCAGGGTGATAAGCATCATGATGCCTTCCAGCGGGCTTTCCAGGCGGCAGTCACGAAAGTGAACGAGCCGGGGCAAATTGCCAAAGAGAGTACCAGCTGCCACGAGCCTTCGCTCGGGGCTATCTAGCTCGACATGAATTAAAGAGCTGAAATCGCCCACCTGAGCACTTCGCTCCTCCACAAGCTGAACTCCGCGTTGACGAAGCAGCCATTCAGCGTTGACTAGGTTGACTGGCTCGTCAACGACTCGCTCAAGCAGTCCTGCAGCTACGGCAGCGGTCAGGAGCCGCACATCCCGCCGCGCCACCTCGCCTTCCACCCGGACCCGGCATCGGCCGATGTTGTCTCCTTGCACCTGGGCCAAGAGTAGCCCAAGCCTGTAGGCCACGTTGAGGAAACCAAAAAGATCCCGGAGGACTTCCGGGGCAATCGCTACGGCGTTAACTGCCTGCTTAACAACGCCCCGGCCAAAGTATTCCATGATCAGTTCCGCCGCTTCGATCGCCACCTGCTCCTGAGCCTCCTGAGTACTCGCGCCCAAGTGAGGGGTACAGACGACGTTTTCCAGGCCAAAAAGTGGATGCGAAGTACACGGTTCTCGTTCGAACACGTCAAGCGCAGCCCCGGCCAAGTGGCCGTCGCGCAACACCTCATGCAGGGCCACCTCGTCAACAACACCCCCGCGAGAGCAGTTAATCAAATAAGCCCCGGGTTTTAGCCGGCGAAGCTCCGCCCGACCGATCATGTGGCGGGTTTGTTCGGTAAGTGGCACATGCAAAGATAGAAAATCCACTTGGGGGAGCAATTCGTCAAGGGAGCCCAGCATCTCCACGCCCCACTCCCTAGCCCAAGCGGCGGAAACAAACGGGTCGAAAGCCAATACCTTCATCCCTAGGCCATTGGCCCGCTCGGCTACAGCCCGACCCACACGACCTAATCCGACGATCCCCAGTACCTTACCATAAAGCTGCTTGCCCAGGAAGCGATGCCGTTCCCAACGCCCCTGCTGAAGCGAGGTATTGGCCGGACAAATCTTCCGCGCAAGGGCCAGCATCAAAGCGATGGTGTGTTCGGCAGTGGCGATCGTATTGGCCCCGGGGGTATTCATGACGATGATGCCTTCCCGGGTGGCTGCTTCCAGATCGATATTGTCCACGCCAACGCCGGCTCGAACGATCACCCGCAATCGGCGGTTCCCTTCCAGTACCTCTTTTGTCAACTTAACTCCGCTGCGACATATGGCACCATCGGCATTGCCAAGGGCTTCCCGAAGCTCTGACCCTTTTAGACCGAATTTCTGTTCCACTTCCAGACCGGCTGTGTTAAGCATGCGGATTCCCTCTTCGGAAAGAGGGTCCAAAATCAACACGCGGGGCATTTTATCCTCCCTTCGCCTAGGAAAAGTTATAGTCAACCATGAACAAGAAAGCCCTTGACTAAAGTCATCCTTGCCGGTTGAACCATTTTCGCCACCCAGTCTTCAATCCCCGGGGCTCGGCCCCATCGGTTACGGTTAGTGGCACAGCCCCTGCCGGCTGTGTAGCTGGGACGGAAGCGGCCACTGAGATCTTCGCAGCGCCATCGCATTCGTGGTCGGGCCGGTTCGTGGGGCGGGGAATTCCCAGAACGCAAGCGATGCAAAGAGCACCCCCGCTTAGTTGCCAAATGTCACAAATTGGGAAAAAAAGCAGTGGTCGCTAACGTGTGCCGGATCTATTTTCCGTCCGGTATCGCCAAGGGCACAAGGTGGATTAGTAGCCAAAGCTTGGGGCTTTCCGCCTGTTTATCCACCGGCCTTTGCCGTTGCGAAGCAAGGGGTAGCTTTCCGCTGTTTCCCCGGAAGTTACGTCCAAGGCAACCCAATTTCACCGGGAGGGACATGCTATTTCGGGGAGGATAATTGCCTTGGCTTATTTCCGGCCATAAGCTAAGAGCGCCTTAAGCCCTCAAAACAACCTTCCCGCCATGCAAGGACTCTGACCTTCGGGACCCTGGGGAGCCTGCCTGAGTTTTACCCGCCAGTATGTTCGGTTTAACCCTACCTGCATTGGAATGTCGGCCCTTACAGACGGCCGGCACTTGACTGCCAAAGGAGGATAGGGCGATGAAGCGCCATCAAGCGTTGCGCTCTATGATGTTGCTGGCTGTGTGGATAATCCTCGCAGCGGAAGCTTTTGCTCAACTTGCCGTCTCCAACCGTCCTGCGACTGTTGACGAGTGGGGCTATCGCCCCCAGGATGGCGAGGTGGTTGCCCTGAATCCTCCGTCGCTTACCTGGGTCCACGAGCCGCAGGCAGCCGCCTACGAGGTGCAGTGGGCCACCAGAGAAGATCTGAGCGATGCCCGGACAGTCCGGGATATCCCTTGGCCGGTGTACACGCATCACGAGCCCCTTCGACCTGGGACGTACTGGTGGCGTTATCGTTTTCGCACCAAGGAGGGGAAGGAATCCACATGGAGCCAAGTCCGAAAATTTACGGTCCCGCCGCAGGCAGTCGAATTTCCCCTTCCCAGCCGGGAGGAGCGCCGGGCCCGCATTCCCAAGGGCCATCCGCGGCTTTTTGTGCGGCCGGAGCAACTGCCTAAATTGCGGGAGCTGGCTCGCACAAGTTTGAAGCGGGAGTTTGACGTGCTTGTTCGGCAGGCGGAGCGGATCATTAAGGCCGGGCCTACTCCGGAGCCGACAAAAATGGGTTCGGCCCGGAACGTCAACGACCTGGAGGCCATCAAGTACTGGTGGCCCAACCGGATGCAAACCCTCCGCGCTTGTCAAGAAGCAGAAGTTTTGGCCTTTGTTTACCTCATCACCCAGGAAGAGCAGTTTGGCGAGGCTGCCCGGCGCTGGATCATGCATCTTGCCTCGTGGGATCCAGACGGGCCCACTAATTTTCGACTCAATTGCGAGGCTGGTAAGCCGATGCTTCATCGGCCCGTTCGCGCTTACGATTGGGCCTACGATCGGCTGTCTCCGGCGGAGCGCGAGGCGTTTCATCGCGTGATGATCCGGCGGATCAACGACGCATGGGAAAGTGGCGAAGTTGGCCGCGGGACGGGACACCTAAACAGACCCTATAACAGCCACGGTAATCGCACCTGGCACAAAATTGGCGAAGCTGCCATCGGCCTTTACGGCGAGGTGCCCGAGGCTGAGCTGTGGCTTGACTATGCCCTCAACAAGTTTTTTGCCTGCTATCCCGTATGGTGCGACGATGATGGCGGCTGGCACGAGGGGCTTAGTTACTGGGCCGGCTACATGTCCAAGGCCGTGTGGTGGTTACATGTGGCCGACGTCGCCCTTGGCGTTGACGGCTTCCGCAAGCCGTTTTTCCATCGCGTGGCGGATTTTGCTTTATATGTCGCCCCGCCGGGCACGCCCAATATCGGCTTCGGCGATCTGTCCCATCGACCTCCTTCGTCGGGCTGGGGTGAGTTTATGGAGTACTTCCTCCGCGCGGCCTACGCTCACCAGGTGCCGGCGGCTTCCTATTGGCGATGGTGGGCAGATCAGTGGGAGATGGAGCCGGCCGAGGGGATCCTGGGCTTTCTCTATCGTGCCCAGATGGGGGATATGCCCCCACCTAAGCCGCCCACGGACTTGCCGCCTTCTAAGGTCTTCCGCGGAATCGGCGTAGCGAGCCTCCACCTTACACTGTTGGACAGCAAGGAGGATGTACACTTTCTCTTTAAATCAAGTCCGTTTGGTGCCCGTAGTCACGGACATAATCCGCAAAATAGCTTCCAGCTTAATGCATACGGCGACTGCCTGCTGACGACCTGTGTTTATCGCGATATCCACGGCAGTTCCTTCCATTACAAATGGGCTCACAGTACGGTAGCGCACAACGCAGTGCTTATTGGCGGCCAGGGTCAGGTGCCGCATCGATCCGATTCGCAAGGCCAAATTGTTGATTTCGATTTGACGCCGGCTGTGGACTATCTGTGCGGTGATGCCGTCAAGGCCTATGGTGGCCGGGCTACATTGGCCCTTCGGCATGTGGTGTTCTTGCGAACCAAAGCCCTTGCCGAATCAACCGGTGCCGGCAAGCCTCCGGCAACTAGCAGCCCGATGCCGGATGCCGTGATCGTGCTGTGCGATCAGGTGGCCGCCAAGGAGCCGACAAGCTTCCAGTTTATGCTTCATGCTTTGTCGCCGTTTCAAGTGGATGAATCCGCAGCACGCCTTACCGCGGAACAACCGCGGGCGGTGGTGATTGCTCAATATGTTTCCGGCGTACCGCTAAGCTTTCGTCAGTGGGACGGTTACGATCCCCCGCCGCGGGAGAAGTTCCCCAACCAGTGGCACGTGGAAGCTTCTACGCCAGATAAGCTTGGGCGGATCGACATGATAACGGTGCTTGTCCCATATCGCCGGGGCCAAGTCCCGAGCTTAAAGACCTCCCGGGTTGAAAACGACGAGCTTGTCGGCGTCTCCGGGTATGTCGGGCCGGTACCCTTTGAAGTTGTGTTTCTCAAGGACAAACGCAAACCACAGGCACGCTGGCGAGGTGTGGAAATAAAAAGACCATTCGCCGTGTGGTGGAATAACCAGCCCGTGCGTTAACAAGTTGTGGACAAGACCTCCTTTGTCGCCAGCATTTGGCAGATGGCCGCTTCCCCTAAAATTGCCGCGGCACGCCTAGTGTGACTTCGCCCTCCGGGTAAGCCTAAAGTTTTTCCTGGACCGCTTCGAGCCGGAGCTTGGACCCCTTTCCACGGTCATATGCAAGATCTCTTTTGCGCCAAGGAGATCTTATCTTCAGTTGTGGGGCTACCACACGGTTGTGGGGTTATCTCAGGGGCGGTCCTGCCTCGAAGGTGGCTTGGGAACTGATCCGAGTCGTGGGTCTTGGCCGGCGGGGAGACTCGTCACTTGCATCAGGGTTCATAACCCGAACACAATGTGGGTTATCATCCTCGGCCGGGGAAAGGCCGTCTGCTTTTGGTCGAATCTTTTGTCAGTAGGGAGTCGGAAGTGAATGTCGAAAATTTACACTCGTGCCGGTGACCGGGGGGAGACAGGTCTTCTCGGGGGAATTCGTGTTTCCAAGAGCCACCCACGCATCGAAACCAACGGAGCCATTGACGAGCTAAATGCCGTTTTAGCCTTGTGCCGCGTCGAAAAACCGGATCCGGATGTGGACCAAGTCCTGCGGCAAGTGCAGAATGAGATCGGGTGGATGGCTTCGGAAATTGCATGCCCCATTCCTAACCGCGAGTCGGTCCGAGTTATTCAAGCCGAGCACGTAAGCCAGCTGGAAAAGTATATTGATCACTTTGACTCGCTTTTGCCGCCCCTCAGGCACTTCATCGTGCCGGGGGGAACGCGGCTCGCAGCATTCCTGAATTTAGCCCGGACGGTCTGTCGGCGCGCAGAACGGTGGCTAGTCCGCCTGCGGGACCAGGAGCCAGAAGTTCGCCAGGTCCTGGTAGCCTATCTGAATCGGTTGGGCGATCTCCTTTTTGTGTTGATGCGGTTGGCCAATCATCGGCAGGGGGTGCCGGACGAAATCTGGCCACCGGAGTCGGCTGTTCCACCGAGTGGACAGAATCATCGTGGAGAATAACCCCGTACACCCAAGGCGGATGAAAGCTTGCAAAACTACGGAGCAGGCAGGGGAGCCATTTGTAGAGCACCCGGGTCGCAAGACTCCGCCCGGCGATTGGTCATCTGGCTCGCCCAGAAGGCACATGCGATGGGGAAACGGGACAGGGGTGGCGCGCGGAAACTTCGGGGCTAGAGCGAGCTTTCGCAGGTGGGAAATTGGGCTGGCACATGGGGACACATCCCATAAAGCAAGAATGTGGACGACACGGCCAAGTGTTAGTAGGATCAATGCGCCCCACTTGCAGATGGGGGGATTTTTGCCCGGCTCAACGTGGCGCGACAACAAATTTGGGAGGCGAGCTAATGCGGAGAAATTGGACAGACTTTCTGCTTCTTGTCATGGGCCTAAGCTTTTGGCCGGCAGAACTTCGGGCGGAAAAGTATTGGATGTATATCGGCACCTATACCGGCGGACAAAGCCGAGGCATTTACAAGGTCGATGTCGATACCGGCACGCCCAAGCTTGGAGATGTGGAGCTGGTGGCGGAAGTGCGAAACCCATCGTTTTTGGCTCTCCATCCCACGGGGCGATTCCTTTACGCGGTAGGAGAGCTCCAAGAATTCGCCGGCAAAAGAGTGGGAGCCGTAAGCGCATTTGCCATTGAGGCAGGAACTGGCAGGCTCCGGCTTTTAAATCAACAGTCCTCTGGCGGTGCCGGCCCGTGCCACTTGTTAGTGGATGCCACGGGTCGGTGGGTGCTGGTGGCCAACTATAGTGGCGGCACAACCGCAGTGCTGCCCATTAGCCAAGACGGCTCGGTAGGAGCGCCCGTGTCGGTGAAGACGCATCAAGGGAGGAGCGTTCATCCGACGCGGCAGCGGGAGCCTCATCCACACCAAGTGTGGATAGCCGATGGGACAAACCTCGTCCTAGTGCCCGACTTGGGGACCGACCAAGTGGTGCTGTACCGGCTTGACGGGCAGACTGGCCAGCTGGCAGCCGCCGATCCGCCAGCAGTTTCCGTCCCTCCCGGCAGCGGGCCGCGACATTTGGCTTATGCGCCCGGCAATCAGTTCCTGTTTGTGCTTAACGAATTGACGGCGACGGTGAGTGTTTTTCGCTGTAAAGACGCGGTGCCCGTTGAACTTGTGGAAACGGTCTCGGCCTTGCCGGCCGATTTTAAAGGAGAAAATACGGCTGCGGAAATTGTTGTCCACCCCTCAGGCCGATGGGTGTTTACGTCTAATCGGGGGCATGATAGCATCGCTATCTTCGCCTTTGATCAAGCGAGGGGCCAACTTCGTCTACAAGGCCATGCGCCCAGTGGTGGCCGAACACCCCGGAATTTTGCCGTCGATCCCTCCGGCCGGTGGCTGTTTAGCGCTAATCAAAATAGCGACCTCATTGTCGTTTATCGCATTGACAACGAGCGGGGCCGGTTGGAAAGCACCGGCTTAAGCCTCCAGGTGGGGGCTCCCGTGTGCATCGTCTTTCAACCGATGTTTTAGCCCCCTCCACGCCAAGCTCCCTTTGGCGCACCAATCCGTCTGTCTCGTAAACCATCGACACGGTCTAGTGATAACGCACTACTTTTAAACAAGCCGAGGTGGTGAATGCTTTACAACAACAGAGGAGTTTCCCCACGAAATCAAGGAAGCAGTGGGGCGGCCGAAGGGCCGAGAATTGCAGCCGACGCCTCACCGGATAATTAGCTGCTTACGCTTCTTACGGGGGTATTTATGAGTACCACGGCGGCACCAGCGGCCCCCAACCGGGTGGTCTGCAGGAAGGTTAATTCTCCATCACCTGGCGGGCCGGGTTTAGTCAACGCTTGGCATCCCTAGTACCGGAGACGGTATCTATGGCGGATAAGTCAGGACGGGTCCTTGTGATCGGCAGCAGCAATACAGACATGGTGGTCAAGTGCTCGCGGCTTCCCCGGCCGGGTCAGACGGTCACGGGAGGGACGTTTGTCATGGTCCCTGGTGGGAAGGGTGCCAATCAGGCCGTGGCGGCCGCCCGGCTAGGGGCGAAGGTGACTTTCGTAGCCCGGGTGGGAAACGATAGCTTCGGTCAGGCCGCCATCGCTGGTTACCAGGCGGAAGGGATTGACACTTCCTACATCCTCCGGGATCCCGAGGCCCACACGGGCGTGGCCCTGATCATCGTGGATGAGCAGGGAGAGAATTTGATTGCTGTGGCTTCCGGGGCAAATCACCGACTTTCCCCAGAGGATGTCCGTCGGGCGGCGGCCGTTTTTCGCCAAGCCGATGTGGTCTTGCTTCAATTGGAAATTCCGCTGGAGACGGTCCAAGCGGCCGTAACCTTGGCAGGGGAGGTGGGCGTTCCGGTGATCTTGAACCCGGCCCCGGCTTTTCCGCTTCCGGACGAACTTCTTCGGCATGTGACGTACTTAACCCCGAACGAAAGCGAGACCGAAGGATTGACCGGTCTGTCGGTCGGTGACGAAAGTTCGGCTAGGGAGGCGGCACGAGTGCTTCGGGATCGGGGTGTCCGGCACGTCATCATCACGTTGGGACCAAAAGGTGCCCTAGTAGTAGGGCCGGAGGAGGCAAGGCTCGTCCCCGCCTACCAGGTCCAGGCCGTTGACACCACGGCGGCTGGGGATGCCTTTAGCGGGGCATTGGCGGCTGGGCTAGCTAAAGGAATGACTTTGGGCGAGGCGGTCGAGTATGCCACCAGGGCCGCGGCTATTTCCGTTACGCGAATGGGGGCGCAACCGTCGTTGCCCACCCACGCGGAGGTGGAGCGATTCTCGGCTCCGCGGCGATAAGCCTCCCCGGTACCAAAATGAAAGAGGGATGCTCCCAAGTCCTGGCTCTTCGCCCGGATAAGACTTTGCGGATCCGATCTTGCTTTTATGCTGGGGCCGTGCCGGGCGAACTATTCGGCAGGTAAGGCTTGAGGTGTCCACATTCGGAGCGCGTGTCACTTTTGGGAAGTTTGAAGCCGCTTGCTATGGAAGTCCCAGAAGAATTGTGGACGGTTTTGGTGGTGGTTGTAGCCCTTATAGTGGGAGTGGCGATTGCCCGTCGGCTTTTCCGGCGGCGCCGGCCGGGCCGACTCCCTCCGGTGGATTTGTCGATAGATGTCGCCCAGCTTGGCGAAATGGGACCACCGTCTGGCGGACCGGTCTTAGAGTACCAAGGAATTCCGGTGCGTCTGGCGGTGATTGTTTTGGCTCCTTCCGGACGAGCCCGGCCACTGCCGCCGCGCACAGAGTGGTCGCAACTTTGGGAAAGCATTCTGCCCGGTCTTTCCCGCGTAGTGGCCGGCCATCAGCCGCTTGTGCGCACCTGGCCGCCCCAGCTCAGTGAATCGGGTTTTGTCCACAGATTTTTCGCCGAGGTAAAGCTTCCCCCTCCAACAGGCGGTGCGCTGCCTTGGTGTGTGGCGGCCGGGCCTGTCCGATTTCGCGATCAAACCGTGTTGGTGGGGATGGTCTTTCGCACAGCGGAACCGACCACGCTCGGTACCGAAGCTGTGGACGGGCCTGCCGGGTGGCGCCGGGCGCTTTTTATTCGCAGCCATGTTTAGCCGGCAGGTAGGAAGGGGCGTTCCGCTCGCCAAGTAGGTAGCGGCCTTATCGTTGGGGCTGGAGCTGCCAGTTAATCTTGGTGCGAAATCCTGCAAGTCCACACCAGCGTTTTTTCCGAACCTTTTCATTGCGGGAATTGTCTTTGGCTTAGGGTGCACAGCCGTGGCGTTGATGAATCCTGGCGTCAACGAGCTTCAAATGGATGCCTTTCGGATTTGGAGGGCAGGTGTGGCGGCTGTCAACACAGGGGCGCTTGTGCGGCGGGTAGTACGCCGGGAGGGTGACACTTTACTGATCGGATCTCTTTCTTTTGATTTGCGCTCGATCGGTCAAATCGCTGTTGTCGGAGGTGGCAAGGCGGCCGCTCCAATGGCAGAGGCTCTGGAGGACATCCTGGGCCAGGATCTTATCGAGGCCAAACGCCTTACTGGCTGGGTTAACGTCCCAGAAACACAAGCGAAGCCACTTCGAGCGATTCGGCTTTATCCGGCTCGTCCCCTGGGAGTGAACGAGCCAACCGAGCAAGCGGCACTCGGTGCTACTTGCATCTTGGAGCTTGTCTCATCGCTCAGGCCGGAAGATCTGTGCGTGGTATTGATCACAGGTGGGGCGTCGGCGCTTTTGCCAGCCCCGATTCCCCCGCTAACTATTGAGGACAAAGTTCAGGTCACTCGAGCACTTAGTGCTGCCGGTGCCAATATTGATCAGCTTAATACCGTGCGGAAGCATCTTAGCCGGATAAAGGGCGGTCGCCTGGCCGCGGCCTGTCGGGCAGGTTGGCTTGTCGCACTTATCGTGTCCGATGTTTTGGGGGATCCGCTTGATGTGATCGGCTCCGGTCCCACTGTGCCGGATACTACCTCTCCGGATGACGCTTTGGAAGTTCTTCGGCAGTTAGGTCTTCGGCCGCCAGTGATTCCGGAGGTCGTTTTTGAAGTTCTTACAACCGCTCGCTCAACCCCCACCCCCCGCCCGAGTTGCCGAGTCGAAAATATCATCATCGGCAATCTTGAGACCGCTGTTAGCGCGGCGGCGGAAGCGGCTCGGCTGCTTGGTTATGAGGTCAAGACCACGGTTGCCCGATCGGCCGAGCCAACGGCAGAGGAGGTGGCCACGCAACTTGTTGGGGAACTTTGGGCGATGGAACAAACCCCGGGGCGACGTTGCCTTGTCAGCGGAGGCGAGCCGGTGGTCCGACTTGTGGAGCCAGAGCGACGGGGCCGCGGCGGGCGAAATCAACAACTAGTTTTGGCCGTCCTTAACGAGCTCCTTCGCCTAGCAGAGCTCGGAAAAGTGTTGCCGAAACCGTTTGTCCTGCTAGCCGGCGGTACTGACGGCGAAGACGGCCCCACAGACGCAGCCGGCGCTTGGATTGATCGGGAAATGATAGGGAGCGTCCGCCGCAGCGGAGTAAATGTGGCAGACTATCTCGCCCGCAATGATGCCTACGCTTTCTTCGAGGAGTGGGGGACACTGATCAAAACAGGTCCCACCGATACCAACGTGGGCGATCTTCGGGTGGTTGTGACAGAAGAAGCCAACCTGCGAGGGCCAGTTTAAGGCCCGGCTGGTCGGCGCCCTGGGGAACCCATTCCCGCCGGCGTTCTCCCAGTTCGGCCACGCCCACGGGCACCCCGCGGCCGACCGGTCTCGTAATACTCCATCATTTCCGGCGTGTACATGTAGTAATCCTCAGGAAGTTCTGCCATCGGGCTCCCTGGCTCTCCAGGTCGACCAGGTCCCGGCCGCCGTGCGGGCTGTTCGGGCTCCTTGTGGTAGAGCTTGTACTCGAATTGATGCGACAGTTCGTCAAGGACAAGCAGAGTTCCATTCGGATCCATGACTAGGAGCTCGCCCGGCACCGTCATCGAACTTTCGGTACGATGCAGACGTTCACCGCCGGCAATATCCACAACCAACATTTCGGTCTTGTAGAGGAACTTTTCCTCTTGCTCGGTTTTCTGAGCAGTTCCCGGTCGGCCCGGAGGTCCTCCGGGTCGACCACCCGGCGGTGCCCCTGGCGCCCCCGGTGCACTAGGCGGGCCACCAGCCGGAGGCCCTCCCATCTCCGGCATGTAAAGACCTTCAAGTCCCTCTGGACCGTAAGGGGTGGAGCCAGGATAGGCCATGCCCGGCCGCAAGCCCGTCTTGACTATTACTCCCTCCAAGTTGGCAAGCTGACCGCGGAAGAGGGTGAAATCTTGGTACGTCCGCAGGCCATCCTCCGCCCGGAAGGCCAGAATCACCACGTTGGCCGCCGGTTCATGCATAACCGTGGGCGCGGGCTTGACCGGTCCCACCACCACCCGGGCGTCCATTGGCACCCATACCGGCTCGGTGGCTTCGCTCCACTGGGTTTCCAGCCAAGGCTGTTCGGCCAGTTCCGGTCGCTCAAGGTATTGAGGATCGAGCCGGTAATTGGGATTAAAGAGCACAAGCTGGACGCGATACACGTATTGCTTGCCCGGTTCGACGGTAAAGTCAAAGAACCGGAAAAGTTGATACTTAACCTCAAGCCTAGGCATAGCGCTCGCAACTGTTCCCGGCACCGATGTGGGCGGAGCCGTCGGGGCCTGGCTCGGTTGTTGGGTCGATGCTGCCGGCTGTTGCTGTTGACCGGGCTGAGGGGTGGTGCTTGGCTGCGTCTCGGTCCCAGGTTGTGTCCCAGGGACAGGCAGCCCCGGAAGACCAGGCAATTCTCCCAGCGGCGGGATGATGCTTCCGCCCGGAGCCCCCGGCATCGGAATGCCGGGCATCCCGGGAGCTGCTCCCGGATAGCTTGTCATCGTTGATCCCGGGTAAGGCATGGTCATGCCGGGGTACCCAGTCTCGCTGTACATTTCTCCCGCTCCCGGATAAGCGGGCATTCCCGGATAGGCGGGCGACCCGCCTGGGTAACCGGGCGAAGGCATCCCGGGATAACCTGCCATCTCGGCCGGATAACCCGGCACCCCGGGAGCACCTGGCACACCCCGCATTGCGCTGGCGAGCGGAATTTCCGGCGGGAAAGCCACCTCCGGCCCCCACATCTCACCCACGCGAGGTCCTAAAGGGAAGACAAGCGGCATCCCACCAGGAGCCACTCGGGGGATGTAAGCCGGGTGGACCACCTCTTGGGAAGCTCCTCGCCACAAGCGGCAAAAGTGGTAGTACATCAGTCGCGGATCGATTCGTACCCAGCGTAGCTGGCCCGGTTGGCTCCGCGGTGTGACCTCAGCTCTTTCCACCCAGTAGTGCAGGTAAAGGGGGTAATCCCGTTGAGGATCGCGGTACAGGGCCTCCTTGAAAATTTCCTTGTACGCTTCCACTTGCCGGGCGATAGGAATAAGTCCGGTAACGACCACCCAGCGCTGCCCTCGCGTTGACGAAGCCCCTGCTGCAGCGCTTGTGGGCGGGGCGGTTGGATCCGCCATATTGAAAACGCCGTTCCCCGCTACTGCCCGGATTTTTTCCAGGCCAAACACAGCCGGCTCACCCCGTAGCCCCCGGCGTTCCCATAGCGGAGGATCCCACAGCACCGGATGCCGGTAGTAAGTGTCGTCGATTTTGTCGCGGATTCGGCGGGCAATCACCACGTAATCAGTCGGCTGCATCGTCGCCGAGGGATTAGTTTGCTCGATATGCTGCTGGGCACTCTGAGCGTCGGCTCGCAGCTGGTCTGGCGAAAAGTCAACGGTGTTACCGGCCGTCGACACCGCCCGAACAAGGCACCACAAAAACACAAGCCCGACCACACCCACCACTAGCTTTTCGCCATGATGGATGAGGAAATTGGTAAGCAGGCTTAGATCGAACTTGAACTTCATTGGCAAATACTCCGGCGCCTAAAACCGACCGGATCCGTTATTGCCCAACCCTCCTCAACTCACTGGGCCACGTGGCGACCGAATGCCGGATCTTCCTCTACCACACCCTGCCCCGCAGTTCGTTCACGTCCCCGGATGTTAACTTCAACAATTTGGAGTCTTGATCCTAAAAACGCGGGCCTTTTCCAAACGATCTTCGGACCAAGCCTTGGCGGCTTTCCCGCTCAGCCGTCAACGCCGCGTATGTTCATTTCTCCCAGGAAGCCGAGGAATTTGTCAAAATTCCACAGGGCTATCCCGGACTGACCGCAGCCTTTTCTAGCCCGTTGGTGCTGCTGGCTGAGGCGCCGGCTGTGCTGGCGGTGCTGCCGGCGGACCTGCCGGGGCCGGAGTCGCACCGGCCGGCGCAAAGGGCACCGCCCCACTCGGTGCCGCAGCAGGCGGTTGGGCCGGTGCGGCTCCTACAGGTCCTGGAGGCGGCTGCGGACCCGGAGCCGCTGATGCTTGCGGCGGTTGCCCACCCGGAGCTGGACCAGGCGGGGCTTGAGCAGGCCCAGCGGCCGGTTGAGCCGCTCCAGCAGCCGGTTGACCCGGAGCAGCTGCAGGCGCACCACCCGGAACTCCTGCCTGGGGGGCAGCCGGCCCAAGGGCGGTCCCAGGCGCAGTAGGCTGTGCTCCCGGCTGAGCCGCGGGTTGAGCGAGGCTACTAATTGCCTGCTCCAAAGTCGGCATGCCCACGGCCCCAGGCGCTTCTGCCTCGCCCAGCTTTCCTACTTTGCTTCGATCCGGCGGATTGAAGATGAAAATGATCCCCGCAATTTCCACGGGTACATCCACACTTCCTGTTTCCCCGGAGGCGCCCAACCCTGGCCGACCCATCGTGTCCCCATACCCATAACCACCGTAGGTTTCCGAAGCTCCCGGATAGGTTTCCCCACCGTACGGAGCGGTCGAACCCATTGGGGGTCCCATCCCCATCATGCTCCCCATGCTGCCCATCCCAGGATACGGAGAGCCGCCGGGGCCGGTCGGCAAACCCAGATTCACTTGGCGACCTTGCCCGGGCCGGAGACTCACCACCCGAACCTGGACAGGCATCGGCGAATTGGCGCAGTTGACCAAAAGGCGGGGGATCCGCCGCTGATCCATGTAAACGAGCATCCTCACGGGCATCATCTTAAATTCTGCAAATGGGTGGGGCGCATCGGCAGCCAGCGGCTTACCCTCTTTGTCAACATAGCGGAAGTGCGTCAGGCGTTGACGGATCATTTCTTCCCGCGAAGCGCTTGTAGCCGCTCCGGCACCTGGCATTCCTGGCATACCCATGCCTGGGCCACCTTCCGGACCACCCGGGCCGTAGTCACTGGGATAGTACGAGGAACCCATCCCGGGCATCATCATGCTCCCCATGGGCATGCCTGGAGCCAACCCCGGCATCGTCATCATTCCGCCTAAGCCAGTTCCCGGGGCACCCTCCGGAGAACCTGGTCCGGTTGCTCCCGCGGCAAACATCCCCGCCCCGAAAAGCCGGCTTTGCGCCTGCAAGAGCGACACCGCCGCCTCCTGCCCAATTTGAAGGCTTTCGATCCGCTTGATCGGAGCGTTGTAGTAACTGGTTGCGCCCGCGTTCGTTTCCCGGATAATCCACAAAAGCGCTTCGTACACCCAAAGATTTTCCTGAGCTAGGCGGACCTCGAAAGTAGTCGGTGTAGTCGGCCAATCGAATTGGGCGCGAATCCGCTGGAGATCTTGGAGGTTCCACTCCACAATCCCGATCCGGTCGTCGCCGGGCCCGGTGCTTGTTGGCGTCACGGTGGACCCGGCATAAGTCTCACCCGGATACCCGGTCTCGGGCGCGGTGTAGGTGGCCGAGCCGGGATAGCCACCAGCATACGGCGTTGCCATGCCAGCTGGAGTTCGCTCAAAGGGATCTTGTTTGAGGGGCCGGCCATTTTCGTCCTTCATGATGTTCCCCTGAGCGTCGCGCTTCGGCGGCAAGCGCAGGTCGATGATGTCGTACCACTCAGGGAAGTGGTTTTTGATAAAGTACTGGTAAACCTCGCGGTATTGAACTGGGATTTCATCATCGGGACCGAGCGAGTTAATGACGTTAAGGAATTCTGCCCCCAGTTGACGAGGCCACTGATTCCGCTCACGTTGATCTTTGTAGAGTTCTTCCCAAGCCCGGTAAACAATGTCGATTAGCCGGCGGTGTTCCTGCCTGAGGGCGGCAATTACCTTACTGTTGGGGTGATCGGACACACTGCGAACCTTGGCCACTTGGTCGCGGGCTTGCTGAAGCTGGGTGCGTCTTTCTTCGGTGGCCCGGGCAAGCCGACTGCTTGCCACAAACCAAAAGATTGTCCCAATGATGACCACCAGCGCACAAAGGATCCAAAAGTGGTACTTCAGCACAAGCCCCAGGACTTGCCGAACTTGAACGTTGACGTTGTTCATAAACTTCCTCCCGGGGAAGATTCACTCCGGTTGAGGATCATCCTCTAAACCATTGGCCCGTTTGGCCGCCCCTTCTCCCGGATTTACCTCTCCAGTGAGGCTTAAAGCTGAAAAAACCTTGTCTAAACGCGTCGCTCAGGGATTTTTCCTAATTGTTTGTGCACGAAGTAATTGCCACGAAAGTTAAGTGTCATTAGCGCGGCGATCACGGTTGCCCAGCTGGGGGTGTTGGGCCAGCCGGAGGCGCAGGCGGTTGTGCGGCGGGGGCTGCCGCAGCTGCGGGCTGAGCCTGCGCGGTTCCTGCACCCTGCGGGGTCGCCGGGCCCGCTCCGCCAGGCGTAGCCGGGGGAACAGGGGCCGGCCCAGGGGGAGCCGGAACAGGCGCTGCCTGGGCACCTGGCGGGGTAGGTGCGCCGCCAGGAGATACCGATGGTGCCGCCGGAGCGGCCGATGGGGTCCCTGGCGGCGGTGTGGTGGCCGTCGGCCCACCGGGGGGAGGAGCCGGTGGCCCTTGAGCTTGGGCTCCACTGGGTGGGGCTTCCCCGCCCGGAGTACTCACTGCCGCAGCGCCGGGGGCTTGCTCAGCCGTAGCCGCTGCCGCTGCTTGCTCCGCCTCCTTTTGCCGGCGCTTTTCGTGCCGTTCGCGAGCCGAAACCGGCTGCCAACAAAACTGGACCACAAAGTCAAATCGCCGTAGCACAATCTCCAAATCTTCTGGCCTTTGCGGGGTACCCGGACGAGCACCTGGGGCGACTGAACCGGGATAGGTCGGTCCCATAGGTGCTGCGCCGGGATAGGCTCCCATAGTCTCGCCGCTATACGTCTCGGCATACCCCGGACCGAACATGCCCGCTCCCATACCGCTTGCAAACCGGGCCGTCGGTGGCCGAACCCGCACTTCGTAGGGCCGACCGGGATTGATCAACACGGGGAACCCAATCCCCAGTTCTTCCATCGTCACCCATTCCACGCCAGGTTCGTCCACTTTCGGGAGGAGCACTCGGCCAGTTTGGAGATTGCGAATCAAAGTCTCGCGGACATACTGGGCACCTTGAATCGCCCCGGCTGTGGGCATGTTGTGGTAGTGATAGCCCGTAAGCTGGATAACGTAACCCGGTCCGGAAGGTCCCTGAACGCTTGTTCCGGCAGCAGGAGTCGCGCCAAAACCGCTGGGCAGGCCAGTTTCCGCCGGGTTCATGGAGGTGGGCATGATGCCAGGTGCCGCGGGTGCCGTGCTACCAGCTGCCGAACTCCCTGGCGATCCCGATGCCCCAACGGGTTGATACCACTGCTGAACCAGCGCGAACCACTGGCTCAGGTCCTGCATGTACTGACTTTCGATGTTGACAATATGGAGTTCGTTTCTCCTCTCAATTTCCTGGGGCTTTTGGTCCTCTGGGTCACGAGGAAGGCATTCGTTAATCGCCCGGAGAAGTTCAAGCCACTCTAACCGGCCTTCTACGTGGCTCACCAGGTTTTGCCCCACCTGATCGGTCGCCTGGTACTCCGATTCAGCAGCCGACTTTTCCTGCTGGAGCGACTGAGACTGCTTAACCACCTGAGCCGCCTGCTGCTCGGCATCCGCGTACCGCTCAGGCGACATGATCCCAAGCGCTCGTGAATAGCCCACGAAACTGAGCGAAAACCCAAGAAGAAGGGCCGCCGCAGCTGCCACTGCCCAAGGCTTCTTCGAGCGGATGAGCCGGTCCCGGATCACTTCCGGCGGCAGAAGGTTAGTCTCAATCCGCCCTTTACCCAGGGCTTGCACCGCCAGCCCATAGCAGACGGCAAAGGTGAGGATGTTTTCCTGGAAAGTTGGCGACTGGACGACCTCTGGGCCTACCAACCCGCGGAAACTGGAGATGTCGATGAGTTCATACCCGAGGCTTGTGCTGAGATAACGCTTCAAGCCGGGCAATTTCATCGCATTGCCCAGGGGAACAAAGTAGCGGATCTCAGCCGTCCGATTAATGCTACTGAAGTAGTTGATCGATCGATGAAGCTCGGTGAGGAGATCGTTGAACACTGGCCTCATGGCTTGGAACACGGCGCGGGGGTCTTCCGCGGCCGAGGTGTTCCGCTTGATATGCTCCGCTTTGGCGAAGGTGAGCTTAAGCTCCTTTGTCAACGCGCGGGTAAAATGGTTCCCGCCTAGCGGAACGCTTCGCTGCCAAACCCGGAAGCCATTAGTGATCACAAGATCACTGGCGTCCGTACCCATCGATAAGATCACATAGTACGGGGGCGGATTGTCCGGGTCATATTCCGCATCACTAGGCAGCTCGTCCCATCGCTCGAAAATGAGGAAGTTGTAAAGCGCAAGCGGCGACAGCTGAACAATCTCTGCCTCGATACCCACGGCGGCCAACGGCTGTAAAGCGCGATACACTTGATCACGCTTCATGGCGAAAAGGCCGATCTCCGCCTCGGCCACGAACCCTTCTTCTTCCACGCCGCCGCGCATCCGCTGATAAGACCATACTACCTCATCCAAGGCGAAGGGGATTTGCTGGCGGGCTTCATATCGGACGATGTCGGGGATGCGCTTGGCCTCAACCGGCGGCAGCTTAATAAATCGGGCCAAACCACTTTGGCCCGGCACACTGATTGCCACTCGTTGACGCCGCAGGTTGTTGCGAGAGATAAGCTGCTTCAAAGCGTCGTTTAAGATCTCGGCTACCTCGGCGCCGGGCTGCGTAAGCAACTTGGGGTACTCGATGTAGTCGAAAGCCTCTACCCGTATCTGATCTATGCGATCACCCGGCGCACAACGAAGCGCCTTTAGCGACGCATTACCGACATCAAGACACCAAACGGCCTCGCTTTTCGGCATGACGAGGATCCTTTGGGTGAACGATCTGGCTACTCAAAAGTCCGGCATTAGGACCAGGTTCTCTGCCCCGAGACTCCGCGGAATGGCGATGCCCATGCTGACTGCGAAATTTGCGCAGATTGCTGCCTTCCTGGTCACCTTGTCAGTCTATCCCGCGGGTGTGCCGGATGTCAACCAATTGCCAGTTCCTTGAGCGATTTATGAATTTTCCTTAGTCGCGGATAGCATGCCCGACCGGGAAGCGCCACCGGCGAAAATCCTGAGCGGAATTAAGTAGCTGGGCCGCAGCGATAAGCCAAATTATCTGGGCGGATGCTCCCAGGGAAAAACTGCGGGGGCACCGATCTTGCGGATCAAGTGCCCATAATCCTCCGCTTAGGCACCCCGCTACAACGCGTTTGGTCAAACGCCGTGAAGTCTCCAACTTTGTCCTCGGATACTTACTACGTTTTCCCAAAATACCTCCGAAGCCTAATAGGTTCTCGCGGGGTTTGCGACCTAAGGTGCCTCCCCCTCCTTTTTAGACCCGGGGCCGATCCGGCTAGTTCCTCGCCGCGATTATTCACGGATTGGCGGGGGTACGTTAAGTGCCGCATCGCCCTCCGGCAAGTTTCAAGGAGAGTGCCCGGGTAAAACCATGGTAAATTCGCGCGGGACTGAAATTGGCGCTCGCGATGGATGAAGCTTACCCAACCAGCCCTTGCGGCGAACCTGAGGGGGAGATTGGAAACCCATCTTTGGGGCAGGTTGACCCGGCAATTTGTTTGTAGGCGGGAACACACATGACCCAAATTTCCCCGGACGAGGTGAAGTGCCGCACTGGTGGGAGGACCGGAGTTCCCGCACCGGCCGTAAGAAAAACTAAGCTTGCCGACCGGAGTTGATCTGACGTAATTTGGCCCTTTTTGGGCTTTGATGGTTGCTGGGACGCTGACAGCGACTTTGAGTGGAACCGGCTTAATGTGCGAGGACAGCTAAGGCCCTTTTGGACTAAAACTCGTCATTTCTGCCAGCAGGGTCAGAACGTTCGGGACGCATCCGCCCCAGGTCTACCCGGGACAGGTCCCGCCCGTGTTGCCTGGTCCTGCTGGGTAATAAACCTGCCGCTTAAGCTGGGGGACAAGTTGGGCGCACCTGCTAAGACCGCGGCTAAACTACCGGCGGGCTTAACCATTTAGGGGATCTCTTGCTCGGTCGAGCGGCGGCTCGAGCTTTTTCTTTAACAGGCGATTGCTCCGAAGGATCCCGGGCAATCGCGGATTGGACGAACCCGAGCCGCTAGGTGGCGAAGGCCAAGGTGCGGAAAAGGAGGGCGGGGCAGGAGAGAAGTCCTGAATGAGACGACCTGGGCGTCACAATCCATCAGTTCGCAGCCAACCAGTTTTATCTGTCCCGAGCGCCCGGCCCCCGGCGGTCCATCCGGGAGGCTCGATGAAGCTTTGGTGGGGGGCTCCCCACCATGGAAGACTTGTCGGCAGCCTCAAAGCTGAGGGCCCAGTCCCCGCCTTCGGGGATTTTGGCGCGATGCAATGTTTATTCTTCGCGATGTTGGCTTTAGTGCTTACTGCCGCGGTTGGGTGTGTGGAACGCCGGCTTACGGTCCGCACTGATCCGCCGGGCGCCCGCGTTTTTATCGACGATTATGAGATCGGGACCTCGCCGTGCTCGACTCATTTCACCTATTACGGGACGCGGAAAATTCGTTTGGTGAAAGACGGCTTTCGGACCAAGACCGTCTATCAGCCTATCCCCCCGCCTTGGTACCAGATCCCACCTCTCGACTTTTTCGCCGAAAACGTGTTGCCGGGAAAAATCCGCGATCATCGGACTTTGTCGTTCCAACTCGAGCCGGAGGTGATAGTCCCCGCAGAAGAGTTAAGGCGCCGGGCTGAAGCCATGCGGGAGTTTGTGAGTCGCGAAGCCGGGGTTAATGTCGTGCCGGTAGATCGGGTTGCTCCACCTAGGGAAGGAGGACGCCTACCAGACATCTCCTTACCCGGGCCCGGGGGTGCTCCCGGCGCTTTGGACCAGGGCCAATATCAAACGCCTGGTGGCCTTACCCCAAGTGTCCCGGGCCTTTATCCTGCTTTACCCCCACCCGGGCCGATGCTCCCGGCACAAGCGGCTCCACGCTTCGAGGGCCAATAAGTTTTTCTTGGGGTGTCGGCTTTTTCCGATTTCCGAGCAATTGCACGGGCTCCGCCGCCCTATACCAAACCGCCGGGAGCGATTCCGGCAGATCGCCGCTTCGGCGAGGGAACTACTAGTGGGAGACGCTTCTTCTAATGGGAGACGCTTCTTCGAGAGGGCCACGCGGAGCTTGCGGAGACGGCAAGTTTGGTTGCGGAGAAGGTCCCCACTAGCGCCCGAATAAAGGGTGGTCGGCCCGAATCACGAGCGAACGCCGAGGGGACTTAGGTGCTTAAAACCCCCACTCTGTGGGTAATTCGGAGGTCCGGTCAACGTGGCCGGTAAGCCGGAATTTGAGAATGGAGGCCTGCCCGATATCCTTCCGGATCAAGCTCGGCCAGGGTCGGTACCCCTTTCGTTCCTGGTGAGCGTTCCAAGGCCCCCCGAACACCGAGGAGCTCCGGACTTCGAGCAATCCGGTCGGAGAATACCCGCAGGTCTCGGACCACAGGTTGTAACTGCCGGCTAAGCTGATCCACCTGCACCACAAGGTCGTTCAGGTTATCGTAAAGTTCGCTGTCGGAGGTAAGCTTGCCCAAGGTTGTTCGGCGATCAGCCAGCCGGGCCGAGAACTCCGCCAACTGGTTGGAAAGCCGGTTCAGATTGTTCAAAGTTTCCTCAATCTTGGCCGTTAAGGTAGGCCCTCTCTCCCCTAAAGCCTGAGTAAATTGACGCAAATTGTCGAGGTTGTCCCGGGCGGAAGCAGTGGCTTTTTCGACCTCGTCGAATGTTTCCCTCACTTGGGCCAAGGTGGCCTTCGCCTCCTGAATGGTTGGTCCGATCTCGGCAGCTACCTGTCGGATTTGCCCCCGGAGTTCGGGGTCACCGACTAGCTCGTTAATGTTCTTGGCTAACTGATCAAAGCTTTCCAAAGCTTGCCCCGTGCGGTTGGCAATTTCCTCGAGCCGTTTCCTGAGCGTCGGCAGACCGTCTTCCTTGCTGATTAGCTCGTTGATGCGATTAACAAACTTTGCTATCTCGTCACTCGCTCTGCGGACACCCTGAGCGGCGGATGCCAAATCTTGCTGGAGGGTGGCCACAATTTCGAGCGGATCGGCCACCACCTGCCCGCGTAATGGCGGCCCCCCAGGCTGAACCTCTTGCCGCTGAACTTGGGCCTGGAACACTGCCGGCTCAACTAAACCGGCCGAGCCATTCCCCGAATTGGTTGGCCCGGGAGAGCTAGTAGGCCGCACCTCATTAACCCTGCGCCGGACAAATTCGAGCACCGCATCACCCAGTAAAGTCCTGCGGATGATGCACACCTCATCGGTAAAGATCTTTCGGTGGCTGTCAATCTCTAAAGTGACGATAACCCCTCCCCAATCGGCGTATTCAGGGATTTCCTCGGCCAACTGGACTTTCGATACCCGCCCGATCAAGATGCCGCTTTTGCGCACCGGGGTATTGGGGCTGACCCCGGGAGCTTCGGGGAAATGCACTAGGATTACCTTCGACCGTCGGAAAACCGGCTCATGCCCCGCGAATTGGAGGAGAAGAACCGCTAGCAAAACCGCGCACCCCAGAACCATTAGTCCGACGAAGATTTGAAGTCGGCGATCTTCCATTCTTAGTGCTCCGGGCTAAGCCGTGTCGCTCCACCACGCTACCGGGCCGCGCTACCCTCGCCTCCCGCCTTTATGCCGCCGTGATGCTCTGACCGAGCCAAGACCCGAGAAACCTTTCCGTTGCTTGCCCAAACCGAGCGAGTGCTAGGCAACCTATGGTGACTTTCATGATGAAGCGGCTTGCTTAAAGTTTATTGGGGGACCGATCGGGAAGTTTGGGCCTGAAATGTTTGTCGGCTAAAACCGCCCCGGTCTTTCCCGCCAACTTGGAAAACCGCGCTAGCTCCGCCGTTGCCGGGTCCGCAGGTCTTTCTCGGATGGCTGCCTCCCGACCGGTGTGAGGGGGCCGGGCAGGACCCGCGATGGGCAGTACCAAGGGCGGACTTTGTCTCGAATCCGTTGGAAGGGAGAGCTCCGCAGCCAAGTGGGTAATCATCTCGGCCGTGGCAGGTGCGCAGGGGTGCGCTGGGTTGACTGCGTTTAGGTGTTGGTTCGAGGGGTTCCTGCCTGCAAAAGCTGATCGCACTTAGCTACCTTCACCCGGCCTTGAAACTCGTTAATGTGAAAATAAACTTTTCCGCATTTGCGCCCGGCCCAGCGGTCGCCTTTGGTCGCCATCACCGTTGCGAGTGAACGCTCGGGGGAGGGGCGGCACCCTAGCCGATGGTGCTGCGGGTCTCAGTGGGTCAAATGCCGAGGTAAGTGACTGATTCGCCACAGACCGCGGAGGGACTGCGAACCTTCGGCCTGTGTGTATCGGGTCAACTGTGCTACGTTTGGTGCCGCTTGGATATCCGAACAAGTCAAGCGTTTTGTGGGCAGTAGATTGGCCGGTTATCGCCACACTCTCTGCGGCAGGAGGTGTGAAATCTTCCAAAGTTGGGCCATATCAGTGTGAATCCGGGAGGAGCAATTGGTGACGCAACTAGTCAACAACGCTGTGTCTTCCGCAGTGGATCGCCCGAGGCTTCGACTGGATGGGATCTTTTATCCCAAGAGTTTGGCCGTGGTGGGGGCCACTAACGCCCCTGGAACGGTTCCCTACGACATTCTGGCTAACATTGTCAACTCAGGCTTTCAGGGTAAGGTTTACGCGGTAGCGCCGGGGAAAAAATCCATTTGTGGGGTGCCAGCTTTTCGATATGTGCTTGACCTCCCCGAGCCTGTGGATTTGGCGGTGATTGTCTTTCCGGCCGAAGTGGTTGACCGGGCACTTGAGCAGTGTGGGCAGCGGGGCATCCCAGCGGCGATTGTGATCTCGGCAGGCTTTCGCGAGGTTGGTGCCGAAGGTCGCCGTCGCGAAGAGCGCATTAAGGAGCTATGCCGGCAGTATGGGATTACCCTCATTGGCCCAAATTGTCTGGGGGTCATCAACACGGATCCTGTCGTGCAGCTTAATGCCTCGTTTGCTCGCGCGATGCCGCAGCCCGGGCCGATTGCCATGCTAAGCCAGTCGGGTGCACTGTGCACAGCCATTCTCGATTATGCTCGTCAACGTCATATTGGCTTTTCGAAATTCGTCAGCTTTGGCAATAAGGCGGTCGTGTCGGAAATTGACCTTCTTGAGTACCTTGCGGAAGACCCAAAGACGTCGATCATTCTCCTTTACTTGGAGGAAATAGCCGAAGGACGTCGCCTTTACGAGGTCGCCCGGCGAATCACACGCGGGCCAAATGCTAAACCGATCCTGGTGATAAAAAGCGCTCGCACTGGCCGGGGGGCTGCTGCCGCTAGTAGTCACACAGGTGCGATGGCCACGGAGGATGCCATCTGCGACGCTGTTTTCGAAAGCGCCGGGATGATCCGGGTGGACACCCTGGAGGAGATGTTTGACACAGCGATTTTGTACACTAATCAGCCCTTGCCGCGTGGTCCGCGCGTAGGGATTGTCACCAATGCTGGCGGCCCGGGGGTTTTGGCCACGGATGCGGCGATTCGCTTTGGGCTGGAGGTACCGCCCCTTGGGCAGGCAACTCGTCAACGGCTCAAGGAACATTTGCCGGCCACAGCCAATATGACTAACCCGGTGGACGTTATTGGTGATGCTCGGGCCGATCGTTACCAGGCAGCCATTGCTGCCGTCCTCGACGACCCCGAGATCGACCAGCTTCTTGTCATCCTGACGCCGCAATCAATGACGGATATCATGGCGGTGGCGGAGACAGTCTGTGCGGCGGCGGGAAGCTCGGCAAAGGCTCTGGCGGCAAGTTTTATGGGCGGTGTGGATGTGGCCCCAGCGGTTGTGCGAATGGAGGAAGCCAGGGTGCCGCACTATCGTCAGCCGGAAGATGCTCTCCGGGCAATGGCGCATCTCCAGCAGGTGTTGCGATGGCGCCAAAGCGCTGTGGGCGATGGGCTTCCGGAAATTCCTGAGGAGGCTCGGAGGCAGGCGCGCCAAATGGTGGATGAGTCGCCCGCGGGGCTTCTGCCGGAAAGCCAGGCTCTTGCGCTCCTGGGACTTTATGGTCTGCAGGTGCCCAGCTACCGGGTGTGCCGCTCGCCAGAACAAGCTGTTGCTGCCGCCGAGGAGATAGGTTACCCCGTGGTGCTTCGCATCCAAAGTCCGGCGGTCATCCACAAGACGGAGGTGGGTGGCGTGCTTGTAGATGTGCGAAGTGCCGAGGATGTTCGCCGGGGATTTGCACTGTTGGTGGAGCGACTAAAGGCGGCCCGACCGGATGCCCCGCTTGAAGGAATTCTTGTAAGGCGGATGATTCCCCCGGGTCACGAAATGATTATCGGCGGAAAACGTGATCCCTCGTTTGGTCCGGTGGTCATGGTGGGCTTAGGGGGAATCTATGTAGAATTGTGGCAAGCGGTGGCATTTGCCTTGGCTCCGGCGACTGCCGGGCAGGTTCGCAAGATGTTGACTAAGACTAAGGCGGACAAGTTACTTTCGGGACTTCGGGGGCAGCCGGCGGCGGATGTCAACGCTTTTGTCGATGCGGTGGTTCGGCTCAGTATGCTTTTGGCTGATTGCCCGCGAATAGCCGAAATGGATCTAAACCCGGTCATTGTCGGGCCAGTTGGCTACGGGATAGCAGACGCACGTATTGTGCTCTCCTGACCAAACCAGCAGCAGTAAACATGCGGGAGGTACTTATCCAACTAACACAAACCGTCCAAAGAAGTGTCAATGTTACGCTGTGGAGGTAACGACCGTGGACCGGAGCGAGATCGAGCGTCGCGTCATCCAAGTGGTCAGCCGAGTGCTTTCCATCGACGAAGACGATATCCAACCCGAACACCACTTTGTCTTCGATTTAGGAGCCGATAGCTCCCAGTCGGTTCAGCTTGTGGACGCTTTCGAGGAGGAATTCCAGATCGAAATGGATCGGGAGGCGGCCTTAGCCGTCAAGACGGTAGGCGAGGCAGTTGACTTTATCGCGGAGTACGTCAACCGATAGCATTCGCCAACAATTAGCGCACGCTGTTTGCCGCATGTCGGAGCCGTTTCGTCCCCTTTTCGGCGACCGTGGGAACGTGCGGCTTTTCCGTGTTTTGGCAACTGTTTACGTCGTAGTGCTGACTATTGGACTATTGGCTCCGCACCGGATCTTGAGTAGCGTGGCCGGCATTCAGCTTGGCCAAGGTGGCGACCGGCTCCAGCATGTGGTGGCCTTTGCGATCTTGGCGACACTAGTGATGCGGGCGGAGTGGACAAAAACATTGGTGGGAACTTTTCTACTCCTTTTTGTGTACGCCATTTCTATGGAGCTAGTGCAGGCGATAACGCCTTGGCGACTTTTCGATCTTGGCGATATTGCGGCCAATCTGGTTGGCATTGGCGGCGGAATGCTTTTGGCCGCAGCCTACCTGAGGCGTTTTCAAGCGGCAAAGAAAAGCAGCAATAGTCGGGCATAGACGGGCGGCCTAGGCTTTGCGCATTTTCGGGGCTGGCAGCATGAAACCGACTGCCCTTTTTACTAACTGAGGTGGGGCAACTTCTTGTCTTAAGCGTGCGGCGGGCTGATTGTTGGCAACAAGCAGGAGTCTTTAAGCACAGCAGGTGACTGACTTTTAAGCTAATTGTTGACAAAGGGCGGCGCATCTCTTTCTGTGAAGCTTGGCAAATGCCGCTAGCCTAACTGAGGCGAACTTTGCTTGCGCCAAGCCGACAAATGGGCTCCCCTGTAAGTCAGGCAAGAAGATCTGCGAGACCTATCAAGAAAAGCCCGACACTTACCACCGCATTGGCATGGAAAAAGGCCTGATTGACCCGTGTTAAGTCGTCCGGCCGAACAAGGCGGTGTTCTATCCACAAGATAACCGCGATCACACCAAGTCCGATGTAGTAAACAATTCCAAAGGGCCGATATAGCAAAGGCAGGATTGCCAAGACAAGTATCATCACCAGGTGACAGCCGGCCGCCACGCGTAATGCTTGCTCCGCGCCTAACTTTGCCGGCAGGCTCTTGAGGCCATAGGTCCGGTCAAAGTCGATATCCTGACAAGCGTAAATGATGTCGAAACCTGCTACCCAAAAAAGGACTGCCAGCCCAAGAATGACGGCAGCCGGGGCAATCTCGGCACGCAGGGCCACCCAGGCTCCAAGGGGGGCAAGCCCCAGCGCGCCGCCCAGCCACCAGTGCGAAAGCACCGTAAACCGCTTGGTGTAGCTATACCCAAGAAGGTAAGCAAGGACGGGCAAAGATGCGTAAACGGGAATGGGGTTCTCCGGCAGGAATAGAAGTGTACTTGCCACAAACCCCAGCCCACAGGCCGCTGTAAACAAGGCCACTGTGCGGACGCTTAGGATCCCTCGGGGCAAGTGCCGTCCGGCAGTGCGTGGATTAAGTGAGTCAAAATGCCGGTCGGCTAGCCGGTTAAAAGCCATGGCAGCGCTTCGAGCAAAGACCATGCACAGAAGAATTCCCAACAAATGACGCCATGGCGGAAGCCAGCCCTGCGCTTCGGCGACCGAAAGGCGAATGGCCATCCCGGCCGACAGGAAGGCAAATGGCAGGGCGAAGACGGTGTGGCTAAACCGAATAAGTTCAAGCACATACCGCACGTTAAGAAATACGCGGCGTAACCACCCGACCTGGGGCGGCTCGGTGCGGTCGATTTCTTTAATAGTTAAACCGCCGGCCATCGTTTCGCCAAATTATGCTTGATCCGAAGCTGATCGCACACCCGCGCAACTACAAAATCCACAAGCTCCTCAACGCTCTTTGGACGATGGTAGAAGCCAGGCATGGCTGGCAGGACCACAATCCCCAGCCTTGAAGCCCGGTAAAGATTGCGAAGTTGGATTGTGGACAAAGGGGTCTCCCGCGGCACGACAATGACAGACCTTCGCTCTTTAAGATGGACCTCGGCTGCCCGACGAATCAGATTGTCGGAAATGCCGTGGACAATTGAAGCCAGTGTTGCAAGCGAGCACGGACAAATGACCATCGCCTCCCGGGCGGATGACCCGCTTGCAAGCGGGGAAGACCAATCGCGATAGTGCCAATAAAAGACTCGCTCCGTGAGCCGAGGCGACGCGGCTTCCGTGAGAGTTGCCGACTCCTCTCTACTTTGCTGAATGTTCTGAAGCGAGTTGCCGGTAGGCATGCCATCCACAAAAAAAGGCTCGAGAAGGCCAAGCTCAAATGCCTCAAGGTCAAGCGCAATGCCCAATTCTTGCTCAAGAACATCCCTGCCGGCCGGACTGATAAGAAGGTCAATTTCATGGCCAGCCTGGACAAGCACGCGTAAGAGTCGAATGCCGTAGATTACACCGCTTGCTCCAGTGATGGCCAGGACAAATCGCCGGTTTTCAGGGCAAGACACGGGCAACTCCTTGTGGACCTTTCACCACTAGCCAGGCAGACAGGCTCGCCACCCCCGACTTTTGGCCCGGTAACGTTCTCTTAACTGCTCGTGTACTTCAAGCGGCAGGCTTGTAACCTAAGTAAAGCGTTGCAATTCCGCCTGTTAACGGCCTCATCCTTAAGTCGGCTAGCCCCACGGACGAGAACCGTTTGAGAAATGGTTCTCCAAACTCGAATTGCCCCACACTAGCGGGGAGATAACTGTAGGCGTTTTGACGGCTTCCGGCCACCAGGTTTCCCACCTTGGGTAAGATGCGACGAAAATACCAGAGGTAGACCGCCCGAAGGGCTGCATGCGAAGGAAGGGAGAATTCGAGTACCGCCACCTGTCCCCCGGGCTTGCACACGCGCGTCATCTCGGTAAGCGCTTCCTGGGGACTAGCGACATTGCGGATCCCAAATGCCACCGCCACTACCTGAAAGCTATCGGCGGGAAAGGGTAGCCGCAGAGCGTCGGCTACCAGCCAGGCAGTGTGGCGGACAGCCCCGAGCCGCTCGGCTTTGCGCGCTGCAAGCCGCAACATCGGAAGGCAAAAGTCTACCCCAACCACCGATGCTTGGCGCCCGGAAGCCTCCCAATAAGCAAGCGCGAGATCGCCCGTGCCACAGCATACGTCCAATACGGGGCCATCAAGCGGCCGTGGACTAAGCCGGGCGGCCCACCGCCGCCACCGCACATCCATGCCGAACGACAAGAGGCGGTTGAGGAGGTCATACCGCGGGGCGACCTCGGCAAACATTTGCCGAATCCGCTCTGGGTTCTTGTGCAAAAGCTCAGGATCCACGCCGGCGAGGGCTGGCTGAGCTGTACCACTCCGAACAGGTTGTGACCACGCGACTTCTGCCATAAACTACCCTAGGTTTCGCTAATCTCGCGGCGACAGAAGCCCCGTAAGGCGAACGCCCTTCCGCGGGCTTCGAAAGTGTCCTTCCAAGCGCTAACAACGAACTTCTCATGCATTAGTAGAGTTATGAACTCGATATGACAATTCTGAGTGGTCTCCCGTGGGCCAGTGATGCTACCCGATTTCCCGCGCTTCCGATCTTAGCTGGCACTTGCTGAAAGTTTCGGATAGACCCGTCCGTTGGGACTTCCTGGGAGCCGCTCGTCCCGCGCGGGATTTTTCGGGGAGTGGAATTCTACGATTCGCCCACTGAGCTATCGACGAAGGGCCCGGCTGGAGAGTGAGTCTGGGCGGATGGTCGTGGTCCTTACAGTGACCGGCGATTCAATTCGAGAAGCGGAAGCGAGCCTTCGGGTGATTGATCGGTTGGTGGAAATTCCCCTTGCCAACACCCACTGGTTTTGGCCCCGGGCATTTTGTGCCTGGCTCCAATTCCGGCTGCCTGAGGGCCGACCGAGTGGTCAAGGCCGGCTCGAAGGGATGTCAATTCGGCTTGGCCGATTGGCGACAGAACTTCAAACATACGGCAGTCTTGAGGGATCGCTCGTCCGGCGGGCCAGAATCTCGGAGGGCTAAAGGCGGGCTGTCAGGAGAGCTCTCCGAGGAAAACTTCTCCGGTTGCACGCGGTTGTCTAAAAAGGCCCAACGGCCTGATGGTGTGGTCCGAAGCTTCTTAGGGCTTCGTGACGGTTTGAATCAGTGCGTCATGACGGTGTGAAATGGATAGTGCCCATTGCTGGGAGTGCTTGTGCTCTCGCGATTTTCTTTTCATCCCGGGGGTTACAAAGGGCTCCGTTGCAGCTCTGCGCGTTCCCGAAAGCCCCTACTTCACCTCTTTATGGCCCTCAAATAAGCACGCTCGGGCAGGCGCGTTCCGGGTTGATCGGAAAAAGGGGCCTTAGTCGTACGGGCATGTTCTATCTCCTGTGGGGCAAAGGTGGGGGGCATGTAGGGACGCCGGACCCGGATCAGAATCCCTTCCGCTCGAGTTTCCTCACCTTTCGGGAATGAACCAAACCACCCAAAAGCCACGGTTATGCGAACTCGCTGTCATCGCCAATCATGCATCCTGCTCGCGGGCTAACCATGAATGAGTACACATCCCAGGGCTTAGGCGGGAAGACGGTGAGCTCTGGCCTTCAACGTGCCTTTCCAAATTGCTCTAGCCCCCGCAGGTTCCAAGTTGGTATTCATTGCCCGATTTGGCGGGACTTGTGGGCTGGAGGAGAGTAGGCGGCAGTTACCGGCGCGGGGACTAGCACCAATCGTCGGGTAGGCCCGGCTATGGCGAAAGAAAGGCTGGATCAGGATCGCGCAACAGCTTCCGGTGTGGAAGGTGATCGGCCCGGCTGGGTTGAGGGCGGCACACCAGACGAGCCGGGCGGGGTCGCCACCCCTTCAGCAGAGCCTTGCGGAGTTACTAGCGACGGGGGTGCCGATGGTTCCAAAAGGCCCAGGGGCGTAACGTGGATCTTGGGGGGCCTTGGGACCGCCTTTGGCCGATTTCCAGCCCTGGCTTCCTCAGTCATCCATGCGTTTGGGCGATTGTCACCCCGAGCGAAGGTTTCTGTAGTCCTTGGGACGCTTCTAGCCGTCGGAGTTGGGATCGGCCTGGCCACCTTCCGAAATGGGTTAACCACGTCGACACACGCCCAGGTCACCGCTCAAGACGAGGTGTCCTCCGAAGATTCGAGACCTTCTCCGGGCGGGGAAGCTACCGCAGTGGGGGGGCAGGGCGAGACAAGTACCCCCGGTCAAGCTGGGGCCAGGATTGCTTCGGACCAAGCGAGCGATATTTCCCCGCCTACGGTATCTCCCCAGCTAACCCAATGGGGACTGCCCTCGTTCGGGGGTAGCTCCGCCCAGGGCGAAACGACCAGCGCTCCGGGCCAAACGTTGCCGGCAACCAGCGCCGCCTTGCTGGGTGGCTTTCCCGCACCTTCGGTGCCGTCAGGAACGGGATCCACTAGCTTTAATTACGAGCCATTTACCCCTGTTGAGGGAACAAGCTTAGGGCGGGCGGGTTCTCCACCGAGACCTCGGTCCGGCGAAAGTCAGGTAGCTTCGGAGGGATCTCCCGCCCGCTTAGCTGGTCTTGGCCAAGCGCCTTCCGTGGCCGGTGTTGGGGCTGGTTCTGCGGCCTCGTCTGGTTTAGCTGAGCATCCTTGGGGGGATTCGTTTGCTCCCACTGCGGCTGGTGCTGGGGCAAGCTCATCTACTTCGACGGGAAGCAGCGCAGCCTCCACACCGCCGCCATTTTTCGGTATGTCCACCGTGTCTCAAGGGGAGAGGGGACCGATAAGAGTCGGAGAGACACCAGTTGGCGATTCGGCTGAGCCACAAAGGCTCACTCCAGGAGCCGGCGGTGCGGGACCTGGTTCCAACTTGGGGGAGTCTTCGGGCCGTGGACCTCAGGATTGGCTGGGCCCGACAGGACCACCGGCAGAGGCAAAACCGCTGCCACAAGTAGCCTCGGTTTCAAGCTCCACGGATCGGCAACAAAGCGCAGGTCAAAGTACTCCCTTAGAACTCGGTCCCTCCCCGTTAGCCGCTCAGGGCCAGCCACTCCCGCCTCCTCAATGGGGACCCTCAAGCGATGAGGCGGACCGACCGGCCAGTTTGGGCAGTGGCCAGCAACTGCCGCGAGAGACGGGTGGTGCCGCATCGGCAAAAGACGTGGGTCTGGATCCCAGCACTGGATCCTATACCGGGCCTCCTTCGGCGAGCAATCCTGCCCCGTCTGGTGCGGTAGGGATGGGACAAAGGGCCACGGCCCCGGATATGGGGACAAGGCCGGTGGGCGAAAGTGCAGCTCTTTCCGCCACTGGGCCGCTTAGTCCCGGGGAAAACACCGCCTTCAGAGGGGGTGATGGCGCGACGCAAAAAAACCAAACCTCGGGCCCGGCGAGTCTTGCTCAGGCTCCGGCCCGCGAGCAACCTTCCGGGGCTATCGGGGAGGCTAATCGCGAGGCTTGGGGCGGCGACTCTGCCCCCGGCGTCACTTCGGGGGGGATCCTAGAGGGTGCTCAGCAGCCGGGGGGCGAGGCCACTCTTACCCAAGTTAAGGCGCTCGGAGTGCCCGGTGATCCGCGGTTAAGCGGGCCGCAGTCTCCTCGACTGACTATTGAAAAGGTGGCTCCGCAGGAGTTGCTTGTTGGCAAGCCGGGGGTGATTTACATCCGCGTGGCCAACGCGGGCGACATCCCTGCCGAGGGTGTGGAAATCCGCGATTGGGTGCCCAAGGGGACCCGACTGTTAAGCAGTCGCCCGGAGGCTATCGCCACGTCCGAGGGTCGGCTTGTTTGGAAGGTCGGGACCTTAGCCCCCGGTCAGGAAGTATCTGTGGAGATGGAGGTCCTTCCGCTTGAAGAGGGTGAGGGAGGCAGTGTAGCGGAAGTTGTCTTTTCGGCCCCGGCGGGGGCACGCTTCCGGATTTCGAAGCCAGAACTGGAGCTCCGCATCCTAGCACCCGAACAAGTGCTGATTGGCTCGCCGGCTGAGCTTGTGCTTCGGGTAAGTAACCCCGGCTCTGGCCCCGCCTCGCAAGTGGTGGTGGAAGCCCATCTTCCGGAAGGAATTTCGCACCCCGCAGGTCAGGCCATCATGTACGAGGTCGGTCCGTTGGCTCCGGGGGAGACGCGGGAAGTCCGCCTGACCCTTGAGACAAAACAGCCCGGCAAAAAGCTTTGTCGATTGGTGGCCCGCGGAGAGCCAAACTTGCGGATGGTAACCGAAGTACCCATCGACATTACCGCCCCGCAGCTAGAAGTGGCTTTGGGGGGAAGTCGTCGCCGCTATCTTGAACGACAAGCACCGTTTGAGTTGACGGTGAGCAATAAGGGCACTGCCCCGGCTCGGCAAGTGCGGCTGGCTGTGACGCTGCCTCCGGGCGTGGATTTTGTCTCGGCTAACAACAACGGACTCTTTGACCCGACCAACCGGCGTATCCGTTGGCAGCTGGAGGAACTGCCGGTCGGCGAGACTGGCACGACGCGTTTTGTGGTTTTACCGCGGCAGTTGGGTCGGGTAGAACTTCAAGCTTTGGCGGAAGCAGAACGGGCTGGCCCTGCACAGGCCTCGTTGCCGATTGAAGTCGAAGGTATTGCTGCCCTGCAGTTCCAGGTGGCTGACCGGCAAGATCCTGTCGCCTTGGGTGGCGAGACTGTGTATGAGATCCGGCTGACGAATGCTGGCTCTAAAAAGGCAGCCGCAGTTCGTGTGACTATTCAGTTACCGCCGGGCCTTCGGCCACTTGCCGCCGAGGCTCCTGTGCGGTATGTGGCTGACTCCGGCCGGATCACCTTCGACCCACTTCCGGAGCTGCAGCCAAAGGCCGAGGTGGTGTACACGTTGTCGGCTCAGGCCATCCGCGCTGGGGATCAGCGCATCCGTGTGGAGGTAACAAGTGACGAGCTGCGGACACCCTTGGCCAAGGAAGAAAATACGCACGTGTACGCGGAAGAATGAGTCCACGCTGCGGCGCACGATTTTGGCAGGTTAAATCCCGAGGTGTCCGCGCGCGTTGTCAATTCCAGGAAATTTTGTGTTTATGAACTGCATCAATTCATCCCCGGAAAGAGAATCGCCGTTGACTGCGCAAAAAGTTCTCTGGACCGGCGGGCGTCAACCTTCCGCTTGGTGGGCCGGTTTTTATCACGTGGTTTGCCAGTGTTTAGCGTGGCTAATTGTGGTTGCCCTTGCTCAAACCAGTTTTGCCGCCCAAGCCGCTAGTAGTGCCGTGGGCCAAGGGCCCAACTGGACGCCAGTTCCAGGACCAGGTCAGTCAAATGCCGCTGGACCGACTTGGGGGGCAGGTGGGTCGGCTAGGTCCACATTGCCAACTAGCCCGGCGGCACCTGCGGCTATGGCCTCAGCTCAACCACGCCAGGAAGTTCTCGGCGCACCTTTTGTGTTGACACCGGAAGAAGAGCGGGCGCTGCAACAGGTGCTTCAGCGGTGGGAAGAAGCCACCAGCAAGGTCAAGACGCTGGAGTGCCGATTTACCCGGTTCCAATATGACCCGGTTTTCGGACCGCCAAATACGCCAGTGGCCATTGACCAGGGTGAGATCAAGTACGCGGCTCCGAACAAAGGGCTCTTTCGCGTTTTTCAGCCGAAGGACATTTCCGAGCCGCGGGCGGAGCAATGGATCTGTGATGGAAAGGCCATTTACGAATTTGATTACTCTCAAAAGCAGCTTATCGAGTACCCCCTGCCGCCGGAAGCTCAAGAACGGCCGATGAGTGCAGGACCGTTGCCATTCGTGTTTGGGGCAAAGGCCGCTGAGTTAAGGAATCGATATTACCTGCGGTTAGTGACGCCGTCTCAAGCCCAAGGTCAGGTCTGGCTTGAAGCCTGGCCAAAGTGGCAAAGCGATGCTGCGAACTTCCAGCGAGCGACCATGATCATCCTTTGGCAGGACATGACCCCGTTTGCCTTGGAGTTGGTGGAACCCAATGGGAAGAATCGCACCGTCTTTCGGTTCCAAGACATGAAGATCAACGCAAAGAACATCCTGGACCCTTTGGGACTGTTTGAAGAGAGTTGGGTCAAGCCCCGGACGCCGCCCGGATGGAGCCGGGTGGTAAAAGAACTGCCGGCCGCCGAGGCTGCTCAAAGGCCGCGGTAACGTTGTGGATTGACCGGGAAGTTTGCGGCCGGAGCCAAGTGCTTCGATGGAGCGAAGGGAATGGATTCTCGGCCGGACCGCCCGGCGGAAGTTTGCGTTGATCGCTAGAAAGCTATCGTTTGGGGAGCTGAGTACGACGGGCAATCCAAACAAAGTTTGTCGGCATTGTTAAATTCATCGGCGCGGTAATGATAAGCAACTTTGGCTTTTCTGAAAGTTTAAGGGCTTTGAGTCCGAAGGTACTTGGCGGAACAGGGTTTGCTGGACGCCTCACCTCGTGGGTCGAAGTTGAATACATCGTCCATGTTTTTTCCAAAGCGTGACGACTTTACATGTCAGGGGCGGATGAATAAAATCAGGTGAGTAAAGCGAAAAGGTAAGCACCCGTTCCGTGAGGCCGAACAGCCGCCCAGCGCCGGGCGTAAAAGGAAGTGCCTTCAAGCACCCCTAGCTCAATTGGATAGAGCATCGGTCTACGGAACCGAAGGTTGCAGGTTCGAGTCCTGCGGGGTGCGTTGCAGCCCCATGCCCTCCCGTCGCCCCACGCAAGGCCGCTACCGGGGTTTCCCCGGGGCGGCCTTGTCGCTTTATTGGCTTGGCGGGCTTTTTTCTCATTTCTTAGGTTAAAGGGGGCCTCTGGACCGGGAGGCGTTCAAACTCGTCGCCCATTACTCCGCGGCCCAGCTTACCGGGAAGCCCGAGGGAGCCTGCGAATGCCACAAGTTTTGCACCACCCACTTTTGAGTTTGGGCGCGATTGTTGGCCGGGGGGCTCTGGCAGTCTTCGGATCTGCCGTCCGGCACATTCTGCTCAGGGCAGAGGCATGGCAGCTCCGGAAAGGGCTGCTGGGTGCGCCTCAAACCATCGGGCGAACGGCTCTGGTGGAAAGGAAGTTGCGACGATTTGGGGGCCATTATACGACCGAAAAGTAGGTAGCCACGGCGACGTCGAGGTACTCCGGCTTCACCTCCAGCGGGAGTGCGTGATAAAGACAGTAATTTCGCACTTGAAGCAGGAGGTCCCGGGGGTGGCAGAACCGCATCGGCCGCCCTGTCTGCCGATAGTGCTTTTCCAAGAGATATTCGACCGCCTCATCCGAGCAGGTTAGCCCTAGCTGTCCGGCCACCCGGCGGAAAAGGACCCGGAAATCATCTTCAGTGGGGTCTGGAACCTCAATTTTGTAGGGGATTCTCCGCAAAAATGCCTCATCCACCAGCTGTCGGGGCTCCAGATTGGTCGAGAAAATAATCAGCTGATCGAACGGCACCGTGATCTTTTTGCCGTTGGGGAGGCTCAGGAAATCCACCCTTTTTTCAAGTGGAACGATCCAACGATTAAGAAGCTCGGCCACCGGGATCCGTTGCCGGCCAAAGTCGTCTATCACCAGCGTCCCGCAGTTGGCCTTCAGCTGCAGGGGTGCCTCGCAAATGCCGGTGGAGGCCAAAGTCACCTCCAGCGACGCCATGGTCAGTTCGCCGCCAGCGATTATTGTTGGCCGACGAATTCGCACCCACCGCCGGTCGATCGGCCTGCCGTCGTAAAGTCCCGGTGCCTCTTCGAGCGGTACCTCTTCGTGAATAACCGGGTCGAATAGACGAATGATTTCGCCATCCACACCGAGCGCCCGGGGAATCCAAATGGTCGGTCCGAACGCTCGGGTTACGCGCTCAGCGATGCTCGTCTTACCATTCCCGGGTGCCCCGTACAGGAAGAGCCCCCGCCCGGAGCAAACAGCCGGCCCCAATCGGTCGAGGAGGCCCTGGCCCATGACCAGATCGGCGAAGGCAGCCTCCAGAGCCTCCTTGGAAGGCACCCGGCGAGTTAACGACTGCAGGTGGACGGCCCTGACGTAGTCGGTCAAGGCCACCGGGGCGGCTCCGAAATATGAGCAGTGGGCCACCAACCGCCGAGCTCGCTCCCGCCCCATTTCCGTCAGTTGAAAGACGTAGTCGTTCATTGGGGCGGCCCCCCGATGGGCTACCAGTTGGTCGTTTTTCATCGTCCGTAAGAGCCGCTCGATGAGGATGAAAGGTAGCTTCAGTTGATCGGCGATTTGCCGGCCCGTTGCTTCCCCCCGAGCAAGCAAGAACTTAAGAATCAGACCTTCCACTTCTGTTTCGGTCAGCTTGGCCTCCTCGAAACTTCGAGGCTCAATGGGGACGAAATCGGATTCGGGATCAAAATCCTCGGGCGTGACTGTCCCGGATGCAGAACTTCCCTCAGCCCCGATACTGGTCGGAAACCTTGTCAAAGGCCCGGGCAAGTCACCAAGTATAGGGCTCCGATCGGCTGCCTGAGCTTCTTGGGTTTCGGACACGCATTCCAAGTCTGAGGGGCTTGACTCTGCCTCCTGGGGTACTGAGAGGGTAGGGGACGGCATGGAGTCTGCCACGTCCTTGGTGTTTTGCAGCGCTGAGAGGTTTGAGACCATGTTGGTTCGGAGCGTCTCACTGGGCGCTTCGCCACCGGGGCCCTCCACGGAAGTGGGATGTCTCGGGCCCTCAGGATCCGAGGTGTGAGAAGGAGGCGTTTGTCCGGACACACGCTCCAAAGGGTCTTTGACCGACCGGTTGCGCAAAGCTCGAAACATGCGGCCTCAGCTCCGTGGTGGCAAAAAAGTCCCGAGTTGTCGGCTCTTTCAGGTGGCCAACGTAAGGACGCGGAAAAGTCGGCCCGCTACCCGGTCCCGCCTCCCTAGGAAAAGCCTAGCTTAAAGCCTGGTCCGGCAGGCCGCCTTGTTGCCGGCGCTTAGTTTCGGACTACCCGAGCGTTTCATTCCCCCACAAAGTGGCATAGCTGTCGATGTGACACCTCGGAGGTGGATCGGAATATAATTCGCCACTTACCCCGTGGGTCTGTTGCCGTCGGGAACGACCACTGTTTGCCAGTCAAGATTGGTCTCGCCTTCCATTTGTGTCGTTGACATGTACACGCCGAGGAATTTCGCTCAGGACTGTGCTCACAGTCAGGCGAATGGCCCGCTTCGCCTGGGAGTTGTCAGCTATCTAAACAGCCGGCCGCTAGTAGAGTTTTTGCCGGAGGTGCTGCCGGAAGCGGTTCTCCGGTTTGACACCCCCGCTCGGCTGAGCGATCAGTTGGCTGCCGGCGAAATCGATGTCGGGCTTGTGCCGGTTGTGGAGTGGTTCCGCCATCCGGAATGGTGTCCTCTGTCTGATGCCTGCATCGCCTGTCGCGGACCGGTGCGAAGTGTTGTTCTTTTAGGCCGAAAAGACCTTTCGGAAATACGAACCCTTGCTGCGGATATCTCTTCGCGCACGAGCATAGCGTTGACAAGACTCCTGCTCCAGGAGAGATTCGGTATCTCGCCCGTTGTTATTCCATTGCCGCTTGAAACGCCGCCCCAAAGGGTGGAGACCGACGCGGTGCTCCTTATCGGCGACCGGGCGATCGGGTATGCATGCGACGGCTGGCCCTTTGTTTGGGATTTGGGCCAATTGTGGACAAATTGGACAGGTTTGCCGTTTGTTTTTGCCTTATGGCTTGGCCGGCCGGAGGTGAAGTGTGAAAAACTGAATCGACTGCTTGCTTTGGCTCGTGATATCGGCCTTGAGCGCATCGACGAGATTTGCCAGCGTCATGCGGGCCAAGTGGGCTGGTCAATATCTGAGTGCAAGCATTACCTTCGAGACAATTTGTGGTTTTACTTGGATGACGACACAGTGCGAGGACTTGAGCTTTTCCGAACGCTGGTTACCAGTCGCCGTATCCTAGAGTACTCAAGCTCCTAGCCTATCGGGCGGGTTGAAAGTTCGTTAATGAAAAAGGTCATGTCTTTTGGGTGCGGGAGTGCCTGGCCTTGTTGTTGACCCAGTTTTCCTCCGACGGCAGCAGGTTTTCATTTGGTTTGGAATACCGCCTTTGTTAATTATCGATGGGAACTAGCGGCGATCGTTTTCGGAAAATACTTTGCCGGGCAATCGACGGAAAGCGCCTTTCCGTCGAGGAGGCCCTTGCGCTTTACGAGGCGCCCCTTCCGCTTTTGGGTGAGGCCGCCAAAGCGCGAACCCAAAAGTTGCACCCTAGCCCGTTTCGCACGTATCACGTTGATCGTAACATCAACTACACAAACATCTGTGTGTCCGGGTGCCGTTTTTGTGCGTTTTGGCGAAAGCCGAATTCGCCCGACGCCTTTGTGATCGATTGGGACACCCTGCGACAAAAAATCGAAGAAACAATCGCCTTGGGCGGTGACCAAATCCTTTTGCAGGGCGGTCTTCACCCTGATTTGCCGCTTGAGTGGTACGAGGATTTGTTGCGGCAGATCAAGCGCACGTTTCCCGGGATTAATATCCACGGTTTTAGCCCACCGGAAATTCATCATTTGTCCAAGATTTCCGGCCTCTCGGTTCGCGACGTGCTTCAGCGGTTGCGAGCTGCTGGACTAGGAACCCTTCCGGGCGGCGGGGCGGAAATCCTTGTGGACCGAGTGCGCGAGTCCGTCAGTCCTCACAAAGTCTCAGCGGCCGGTTGGCTCGAGGTCATGCAAACCTGGCACCACCTTGGCGGGCGAAGTTCGGCCACGATGATGTTCGGGCATGTGGAGACCCGTCAGGAGCGGATTGAGCACCTGGCAAAGATCCGTGCCCTGCAGGATGAAACTGGGGGGTTTATTGCATTTATTCCGTGGACGTTCCAACCCGGCAATACGGCCCTAGCGAACCTGCCGCGGGTGGGAACAGCCGAATACTTGCGGACTTTGGCCATCGCCCGGCTTTTCCTTGACAACTTCGTCAACATTCAGGCAAGCTGGGTTACGCAAGGTCTGGCGGTAGCTCAGGTGGCGCTGCACTTCGGAGCAAACGACCTGGGCAGTGTGATGATCGAAGAGAACGTAGTGGCTGCTACCGGCGTCCGCTTTCGCACCACGGAAGCCGAAATCCGCCAAGCCATTCGCGATGCCGGGTTCGTTCCGCGGCGGCGAAACGTCTACTACCAACTTATCGACGCACCCGAGGCCATCCCACCCGCGTAGGATCGCCCGTCCGGAGAATGCATGTGGCGGTCGGCTCATCAGGTATGTGGGCTTGTGGAGTTTTGGGGCCGCGAAGTAGCCTAACCGGCGGTGTCAACTCTTCTGGTGAGATGCCGACCGTGGCGATCGCGAGGACCAAGTGCTGTAACTTCGACCCTGCGTCAAACCGCTTGGTGTTTTGTTGGCCAAAGCCCACGCAAAGAAAGCGAGACTGCTGGCGAGCGATCGGTGTACGTAGTAGCCGCAGGGTCAAAAGAAAGGACGAGGCAAAAAGAGGGAAGATGAACCCGGTCTTCCAACAGGAAATTATCAACGTTGCGAACTACCAAGCGGAGGGTGCGGGACTCGAACCCGCAACCGGCAGAGCCGGCACCAGATTTCGAGTCTGGCTCCTCACCAATTCGGATACCCTCCGTTCAACTTGCAAAGCATCTAGACAACACGTTTGGACCGGGCCCCAAACTAAGGCCTTGGTCCAAGCCCCGTGACTACTCCCAAATGGCCTTCTTGATGGCCGCTAAGGACGGGCCGGCCCAATCGCTAGCGCTTGGTCGCACTCCGCTAAAACTTCGCCGGCTTCTCCCGGCGTACCCTTTCGTCCTTGCCGGGATTGGCCCCCGATGAATTTGGCCCACTCCTCCCTCCCGATCTTCTCCCCTAGGCTCTGTAGTTACTCCTCCTACATTTTAACGCCAAAGTTGGGTCGCTAGTAACCACGTCTGTCGGAGTTTGCGCGACCCCGCACAGAACTGCGGAAGGTGCCAGCACAAATTTTCCCCGCTGCAGGAGGGTCTACTCACCTTAGAGTGCCAAGCACGAGTCTAACTGCTTGCCGGGACGCCGGAGGCCAGGCGGAGAGCAATCCCCCTGGTGCATCGCGTGGCTCAGCACTCGGTGAGAAAATTGGTGCGGCTTTCGCTTGGACGAATATAATTAGAATATCAGTGATCTAATCAGGATCGAAGCCTAATTCTTCGGCTCGGATTTACCTCTCTTTTGTGAGCATTTCTCCTCGGGGCTGGCTGAACTACTGTTGGTATAGTGAAGCCGGTTAAGAGGATTGGAAGCTCCGTTAGGAGATTCCGTTTTGAGCGTGTCGGGCCGAACAGCCAGTCGCCCATATTTTGTGAGAGCACCGCGCATATGTATCTGCGGCGGGTCAACTACCGACTTTGCACCGTTTAGCCGATCGGCTGTGCCCGATTGAGCCGATAGCGCGTAAGGTTAAAACAAGGCGTCTGCGCAGCTCACGGGATTTGAGTGGAGCTCCCCGCCGGTCGGGAAAGTCTCAAACAAGGCTCATCTCGAGCCCCGATGCACTATTCCGGAGGTTTAGCGAGCGAAATCCGATTTCCTCAGCCAAAGGCTCCCCGTGGCCGGGGGCACATCCTGTCCTCAGCCCCCTGTCACTCGCTTGTGTTCCACCCGGGCCACACCGGCAGCCCCAATGAATCCGGCATCCGAGCCGAGGGCCGCAAAATCGATGATCGTTCGCTCTGCTAACACTGGGAAGATGCGACGCCGAGTTTCCTGGCGGATTCGCTCCAGGAATTCCCGTCCCAAGGGCGAGCCATGTCCGCCGAAAGTCATCGCCCCGCCCAGGAGGACGCCATTAGGGTCGATGGTGTGAATCAAGGTGGCTATGCCGATGGCTAGGTAGTGGGCCGTTTCGAAAACAATCTGTCGCGACAAGGCGTCGCCTTTTTCGGCCTCCTCGGCTACCATTTTGGGCGAAAGCTGCTCGCCCCGCCGCAGCCGCTCATGGAGCGAGCTAGGAACATTCGCTTCTAGGGCTTCCCGAGTTCTCCGGATCACAGCGGTGGCGCTTGCATAAGCCTCTAAGTGTCCGCGCTGGCCGCAGTTACACCACCGGGCATCATCGGCCGGGTTGATAATAATATGTCCACACTCAGCCCCGTGGCTATTTTCCCCGTCGATCGATAGATCGCCAATGATTATTCCACAGCCAATCCCAGTGCCCAAGGTGAGCAACACCAGGCTGTGGAAGCCCCGGCCACTTCCGACCCAATACTCCCCGTAGGCGGCGGCTGCTGCGTCGTTGATAAAGGCAACGGGCAAACCGGCACAATAGTGGCTTAGGCGGTCGCGGATGGGGTAATTATCCCAGCCGACTAAGTTGACAGGCTTTAAGAGCATCCCGCGGGGGATGTCCATTGTTCCGGGCGAACCCAGCCCCACCCGAGCGATCTCCTGCATCTGGAGGCCCGCCTTGCGAACTACTTCCGCCACTGCCTCGCCCATCCGCCGCACGGCGTCTTCTGGGCCTTTTTCGGCCTGAGTGGGGATACTAATACTAGCCAGCGGCCGCCCTAAATCATCGACAACTCCAATCTTAGTATTCGTTCCGCCGAGATCGACGCCCACGAAAAAGGGTGCCTGAGCGTCCCTGCGGTCGATGTACTGTACACCTGTTGACGTATTCATCGCTCCTGTCCTGCGGTGCTTGCAAGATTGCTCGTGGTTCGACCTTGCCTGTCCGAACGTAAACAGCCGGCGACGAAATCCCCGCCCGGCTATCCCCCCTGTTTTATTGCCAATGGGCGAGTGATAGGTAAACTGGTTTGTGCACACAGGCTAATTGGCAGGCTTCTCTGCCCCTAAATAAACAGGGCGGATGAAGCCTCTTGTGTATCCCGGCTATCCCCGCGGTGGAAGGGCCGATGACTCCTCGTCGTCCTCTTCCGGCGGCATTGCCCCGGCCTCGTCCGCAGGCCAAGTATTCTCTCCTGCCATCGGTTCTCGTCCCGGCCAACTGAGCCCTAAAGCCTGCGCCGCAAGGGCCGATAGCAACAGAATCTGCTCGATAACCCAACCCAATGCCAACGCGAGGGAAAGGTATCGGCACACAGTGGCGGCGGCTGGGTCGCCGAGAGTGTCGAGCACCTGCGCGGATGCCATGAAAACGGCAAAACCTACCACCGTTACGAGGCTAAGGGCAAGAAGGACAGCAATGACTGCTCGCATTCTCTTGGCTCTTTATCAGGGATGGCTCTCCGCGTCCGTAGCCACAGGCCCGGGTGCTGCCCTCCTAGCCCATGAGCACATCCTCATCCGCGCGATAACCGGAAGATATCAATTCGGCTCGGGCGGCCGAGGGTCAAGCCAAGCACCATCGCGAAACATGCGGAAATCCTGCCTGGCAAAAGACAGGGCCTCGGGCCGGGGCGAAAGTTAAGCTTTGGCCTATAGATGGCTAACATTCTGATCACCGGGGCTTTCTGGGTCAACCGGTCATACCCGCGCTTGGTTGGTCGCACTCAACGGGATAAATCCATAAACCTTTTGAATCAGGTGGGCTGAGCTTGTAAGCCTTGGCCTTTCTTGCACGCAGGAGGCTGTATGTGAATTCAAAGGCCGCTCCAAGCCGGTGGGAAAGCTAGCCGGAGCTTCAACCGCAAGCTGTTTAGGCCGGCTATGGCCACCGAAGAATTTCGGGAGGAGGCAGGAGCCGGTTTACGGCAAACGACCGTCAAGGTACTCCATCATCCGATTCGCTCCCGAGAGCCGGATCGCTTGTAAGGGACAGCTCGACGTTTCCAATCGGGGGGCCACGACTCGGCGCCGCTATGAGAAAAAGACCTGGCTTCCAAGTCCCCTACCCAAGAAGGGGCCGGTCTTGGCTGGAAGGACTTTTTGGTGGGGGGAGAAAGCACGCCTAAGACTTCTGGGCGACCGCCAAAAGACGTTTTAGAAAAGTCGAGGGCTTGGGACCGGGAAATTTTGACCAGGACCCAGGAAATCCTGCGAATCCTAATAGCGGCTATAATAATCGAAGGTATCGGCCGGCGAAAACCGCGGTTGCCTCTTCCTGCGGTCGGCTTCCCGGTGGCGTATCATTCCGGGGATTGGGTAGGTTTTTGTGTCCGGGCCGTTTGGCCGTGGGCCCACCATGGATATGCGCACGCGGAGTAATTTGGCCGGAGGAACCTTTTGCTAGGGGGAGAGGAACAAAACTTGTAAGGGGGCGGGGAGCTTCTCGTAGAAGCCCGAGCCTTCTGGAGGCGTGTCTCGGTTGTGTTCTGCTGACAAAACTCACTAGGTTTTGCCGAGGGGGTGCGCATGACGGTCCACTTTCAGCGGGAATTAGGCAAAGTCAAAGACAGCTTATTGAGGTTGAGCAACCGGGCGCTTGATCAGGTGGACCGAGCCGTGCGCTCGTTTGTTGAGCGAGACTCCGCCCTGGCCGAGCAGATCATTCGTGATGATAAAGAAATTGACCATGCGGAAATCGAGCTGGAGGAAGAGTGCCTCAAAATCCTCGCTCTTTATCAACCGGTGGCTCGCGATCTGCGGTTTATAGTCTGCGCTTTGAAAATGAACAACGACCTGGAACGCATTGGCGATCTGGCAGTCAACATAGCCCGCAAGACGCAGACCCTTTGCAAGAAGCCACCGGTAGAACTGCCCGGCGTTCTTGCCGAGATGTGCGGTGCGGTTCAGCAGATGCTGCGCGATAGTGTGGACGCGTTGGTGCAGGGACAAAGCAGCCTTGCCCGAAGTGTCCTTCGTCGCGACGCCGAAGTGGATGAGATGAAGCGCTCCGTCCGCCGCTGGGCGGAAGAAGTCATTCGAAGCGATATCAACTTGCTGGGGCCGGCTCTTGCCATCATGGCCGCTTCACGCAATCTGGAGCGGATTGCGGATCATGCGACAAATTTGGCCGAGGATGTCATCTACTTGGTGGAGGGGGAAATCGTGCGGCATCAGGCCGGCGATGGTGAAGGCTAAGCGGGCAAACAACTCTTTTCCCTGGCGGGCGGCAGCCACGGGGGAGCCATCTTTATGCATCCGGAACGCCTCGGACCGTACACAATTGTCCGCCTCATCGGCCGGGGGGGAATGGGTTGGGTTTACGAGGGAGTAGACAGCCGAACTGGTGAACCGGCAGCCATCAAGGTCCTTGCCGCCTCGGTCAGTCGCGAAGAAGGTTTTCGTCAACGATTTGAAGCCGAAATCGAAGCTCTTCGTAAACTCAATCATCCCAACATTGTCCGGCTCATCGGCTTTGGAGAGGAGGGAGACACCCTGTTTTATGCGATGGAGCTGGTTCGTGGCCCAAGCCTCGAACAGGAGCTCCATCAAGGCCGGCGATTTACACCCCGGGAGACGATCCTTATCGGGCTGCAAGTGTGCGGAGCTTTGCGCCATGCCCATGATCGCGGCATCATTCATCGGGACATTAAGCCGGCCAATCTGCTGCGGACCCCAGAGGGCACGGTGAAACTGTCGGACTTTGGCATCGCCCGGCTTTTTGGGGTCACCGGCCTAACCTCGGCAGGCAATGTGCTGGGAACGATCGAGTACATGGCCCCCGAGCAGGCCGAGGGAAAACGCGTTGACCACCGCTGCGACTTGTATAGCTTAGGGGCAGTACTTTATGCGCTTCTGGCGGGCCGGCCACCTTATCGGGCCCGTTCGGCTTTGGAACTGTTGGAAAAAAAGCGGACGGAACCGCCGGATCCGCTGCGGCTCTATAACGGCGATGTCCCCCGGGAGTTGGAGGCGGTTATCTGCCAACTCCTACAGCGCGATCCGGAACGCCGAATTGGGACCGCGGTGGCCTTGGGACGGCGGCTGGAAGAATTACTCCGGCTTGTTGTTGACAGGGAAAGCCGGGAAGCTGCGGCCACCAAGGTGACACCGTTTGACAGCTCCTGCTTTATCCTCACCAACCGCGCCCCCGCCGAGGAAGACGCCCCTGCCACGGAACCGCTGCCTACTGTTGCCGTCTTGCCGGCAAGCATGGCTGCCGGCTCGGCCAGTGAATTGCCGGAAACCAAGGAAACCTCAGCCTTTCGCATCTATAAGGAGGCGGAAGAAAAACCATCGCTGTCCGCCGAGGCAGAAGCTGCCTCCCCGCGGCAAACTGGACGATTTGTAGTCGTCCCGCCAGAGGAGTTGGGCAAGACGGAGGAAGTAGCTGCTGAGCCCTCAAGGCCGTTGATCTCGCTTCAGACTTGGGTGCTAGTCCTGGCTCTTGTTTCCGTAGGCACAGTTGTATGGTATAGTTTGCAGCCCCCCACGGCCGACCAGCTTTACAACCGGGTCATAAGGCAAGCGGAGGCCGGCGGTGTTGACGCCCTTTTGGTCGTGGAAGATGACATCGCACAATTTCTCCTGCGATTCCCCGACGATCCACGAGTGGGGAAGCTTCAGGAATTTCGCAACGAAATTGAGCTCTATCGCCTAGAACGGCAGTTCGAGCGGGGATTGCGTGGGCAGATGGAGCTGGGGAAATTGGCCCCGGTAGAGCGGGCGTACCTTGAGGCCATCGGCCTGCTGCGAATTGACCCGGACCTCGCAGCTGAGAAGTTGGAGGCGCTCATCGCTCTTTACAGTCCCAGTGAGGGATCGGCAAATGATCCCACTGGGCCAGCTCATCAATGCGTCGAGTTAGCCCGCCGGCGTCTTGCTCGGCTGCGGGAAGAACTGGATAAGGCCCAGGGGGATTTGCTTCAGGCTTTGGAAAGCCGGCTCCGGCAGGCACGGGCGTTACAGGAGACCGAACCGGAACGCGCCCTTGCACTTTGTCAAGCAATCCTCACTTTATATGAGGGCAAACGGTGGGCGGCCCAGATTGTGGCCGAAGCCCGAGCGCTAGAAGCCGAGCTTCGCACAAGTCAACGGGCTTCTTCCGGGCCGCCTCCGTCCAACCCGCCGAGTACCGCGTCTCCCTCCGTGCCCAAAGAAAACTAGACTCAACGGGCAGATCAACTGAGCGGCACGCCTGCTAATTTCCGAAATTGTTCGACGGCGCTTTTTTCCGCAGTGGGGGAAAGTCCTCAGTCAACCGCCGGAGTCCCGCCTCCGAGGAAGGAGAGGTTTAGCTCCGAAGGATGATTTTCCGCGTTATCCCGGATGGGCGGGTCTCTGGGACGTACAGATGTGATCAACAAGGGGCGATTAATCCGGGAACCGGATCCCGGCAGGAAAGCAACGGCTCTCTTGGAAGCTATCGGCCCCCTGAGTATCGTGTGAGCGGTGGCAATTTGGCAACTCGCTTGAGGGCTAGGCTGATAGTACCCAAGGGAAAGTGCGTGATTGTGATGGGTGGTGGAACGATATGAACGCCCATTTTTTTGGCAGATTTCCGTCGGTACGGCTTCGGCGATTACGGGAGTTGCCTAAGATCCGGCGTTTGGTGGCCGAAGTTAGTGTTTCGCCGCGGAATTTGGTGCTGCCCATTTTCGTTCGGCCGGGAAAGGGAGTTCGTCGCCCGATTCCCTCCATGCCCGGGCATTATCAATTGTCGCCCGATCTGGCCGCTGAGGAGGCACAAGCTGCTTTTCAGCTTGGATTGGGCGGCATCATCCTTTTTGGGATTCCGGAGTACAAAGATCCACGGGGTAGCTCGGCCCTGCGGGAGCGGGGGATAATCCCGGAAGCCATCGACGCTTGTAAGGGAGCAGCACCCGAGCTTTTGGTTATCACAGATCTTTGCTTTTGCGAATACACGAGCCACGGACATTGTGGGATCCTGGGGAGCCTTCCGGGACAGAGGGAGCCTACCGTTGACAATGATCGGACACTTGCAGAGCTTGCCTACCAGGCGGTTGTGCACGCGCGGGCCGGCAGCGACGTAATTGCCCCTAGCGGGATGATGGACGGGATGATTCGCACCATCCGGGCGGCTTTAGACGGGGAAGGTTTTCACCACGTTCCCATTCTCAGTTATGCGGCAAAGTTTGCTAGCACGCTGTATGGTCCCTTCCGCCAAGCTGCCGAATGTGCTCCGCAATTTGGCGACCGGCGCAGCTATCAGATGGACCCGGCTAGCGACCCGGGGCAGGCTCTCCGGGAAGTGGCACTGGACCTAGAAGAAGGCGCCGACATGGTGATGGTTAAGCCCGCTCTGCCGTATTTGGACATAATCCGGCTTGTGCGGGATCATTTCCCCGGTGTGCCGGTGGCAGCCTATCAAGTTTCCGGGGAATATAGCATGCTTAAGGCGGCGGCAAGTCAGGGTTGGCTTGACGAAAAAGGGGCAGCCCTCGAGCTGTTGACGTGCATTCGCCGGGCAGGGGCAGCGATCATCATCACCTACTGGGCCAAGGAATTAGCTCCGCTTTTGGAAAAGTCCTCTCCAGTGTTAAGCCCCCAGTAAGCTCCGGAGAAGGGCATGGACCGTCGAGGATTCTTGCTTTCTGGCACAGTGGCGGCTGCTGGCTCGCGTGGACTTGCTACGGGTAGTGCTTCCCAGCCGGCACTGGTCATAGAAAACCAACCGCCGGTCGAAGCCCGCGTTAGGCTTGTGTTTGCGGGCTCGGCTTTCCCGACTTGGATTCAGGAAGCTATCGCGCAGCTGAGGGGCCGGCTTGCGGTTGAGGTCCTCCGCTGGGTTCCGGTGGATGGGGGAAATTTAGCGGTTCCTGAGGGATTTCCTGCCGCTCCGATCGATGTGGACAATCGGCAGGAGTTACAACGGGCACTTGCTCTGCGTGAGGCGGTGGTGATTTGCGTGCCGGAAGTAGGAGCTATCCCGCCGGCAGCCCGCGTGGAAGAGGCAACCCGGCGGACTTACCAGCTCCTCCAGGCGGCAGTTGCTGCAGGTGTGAAAGGTTGCCTTCTAGTTAGCACCTTGAGGATGTTTGAGCTTTACGATGAGGATTTTCTTGTAGATGAAGACTGGCGGCCGCGGGCCGTGGACGATGAGCATGGCCTGGCAGAGTACTTGGCAGAATTTGTCTGTCGAGAATTCGCCCGCGAAAAGCTTCTGCGGGTGCTAGTGCTGCGGGTCGGCCGCGTCATGGACCGGGTTCCGCCACCGGCAGAAGCTAGGCGGCTAGGCTGGGTCCTTCGCGCCGATGCTATCGAGGCGCTCCAAAGGGCTGCCGAAGCTGTGGCAAGCGATAAAAGGGAAAGGTGGCGCTGGTGGACTTGTTTACATATTGGGGGAAGATGTCCCCCGGCACGATTTCCCACGACTCGGGCGCAAAAGCTTATCGGCTATCGACCAACCAATGGATAGCCAAAAGCGATTGGCTTATCGGCTCTTTCCCGTCTGGCTGAGACGCTGTGCGGTTAACAAAACGATCCGCCGTATAAGGTGCCGTCAACCGATAGCGGGAAGCTTCTTAATAATCGCGGCATGCGGAGAGAATCAGGATGTTTGCCCAACATGGCAGACCAAAAGGCGCTTGTCAACGGAAGGAAAGGAATATAGCGGCTTTGGCGGCTTAGGGGCGAGGATGTTTATGATCCTCGAAGCCCATTGGGATCCTGAAGTTTACGAGCTTCTAGACTGTGGAGAGGGGCGAAAGCTTGAGCGGGTGGCTGGATACGTCATTGATCGACCAGCACCGGCAGCACGCTGGCCCAAAGCCGTTCCTTCACGCTGGGAGTTGGCCGAGGCCCGATTTATCCGCCAAACCGATCAGAAAGGTCAATGGCTTTTCCGGCGCCAACCGCCCGAGAATTGGCTTGTCCAGTGGCAGGATATTCGCTTGTTGATTAAATGTACGCCTTTTGGGCACATTGGTCTTTTCCCGGAACAAGACTCGATTTGGCACTGGATCCACGATCGACTGAGTGGCCTTGGCAGTCCCTGCAGGATCTTGCACCTTTTTGCTTACACGGGTGGGGCGACACTTGTTGCCGCGGCTACCGGAGCTGAAGTTTATCATGTCGACGCCGCTAGGAACGTCCTCACCTGGGCAAAAAAGAATGTGGAACTTTCCGGGCTAGGCGCGCCGAAAATCCATTGGATTTGTGAAGATGCCCGGCGCTTTGTGGAGAGGGAAGCTCGCCGGGGACGGAATTACGATGCCCTAATTATTGACCCGCCGACTTATGGTCACGGGCCAAAAGGCGAGCTTTGGCACATCGATAAGCATCTTCGGCCGCTCTTGGAAGGGTGTTCTCGTTTGGTGGGCGATCGCTGCCGATTTTTGGTTCTCACCGCTCATGCCACCGGATATACCCCTCAGAAGCTGTTGACAATTGCCAAAAGTGCCTTGCCACAACTTGCCCCGGCGGGCTATCTTTGCGGACAAATGGCTCTTCGTTCGGCAACCGGGCGGACTTTACGGGCTGGGATCTTTGTCCTTTGGCAGCCGGGCTGAGCGGTATCATCGTTAACTGTTATTTGGGCGAAAAGACTTGTACCTTGAAGCCAAGTGAACCTCTTTTGTTTGCCCTCTTTCGGCACGGGTAACTTCTGGGCGAAGAGTTGTGCCGGAGGGTCCAAAAGCGGTTGAGAGGCTTCCTCAGCAGAGTCCGTCGTGCCCCGGTGTTCCGAGTGGTCTAACCGAACAAGGCACAGAGCGCTTCTTAAAAGATGCAATGGGAGTTAAGGGTGGGTAAAATTGCAGGGCCAATCCTTAATGCCATTTGGACGATCCGGGAACCAAAAGGGGGCGCCTTGCGCAGCGGGCAAGTCCGGGGCGACTCGGCCGGTAACTGCCCCTATGCCGGGATGTTAGTTGATGTTCCCTACCCAAGGGGTCGACAGCACCATTTCCCGGGGTCCGCCTGGCAATATTGTATATATTCCTGGCCCGTTTTCGAGTAAGTGCGGGGATTATACGCTCGGCTTTCTTTCACCTGTTGACCAATCAGAAAGGAGTGGGAGAATGCTTCGGGCGCCTTTCACGAGGATAATCGTCTGGTTTTTGGCGGTTTGCCTGTGGAGTTCCGCTACTTTTGCTTGGGGGCCACATCCGGAAATTACCCGCGCTGCGCTTGATGTCCTTCCCAACTTGCCGGAGATCAAAGCCCGGCTTGGGGAGGAAAACGTCAACGCTTTGCTCCAACACTGTTTGCTTCCGGACCATCGTGGACGGGATCTGGGGCGATACTATGCGGATGACTACCTCCTTATCCCGGCAATGCCGCAGCATATCAGCCACGTGATGCCACAGGTGGAAGCCGCCTTCGAACCGTACTTTCGGCGAGCACTTCAGGCGTTGCGAACCGAGACGCCAACCAATGCCGCCCGGCAGATTGGGCCGATTCTTCACTTTGTGGAAGATGTGGGCGCCCCGCCTCACGCCAAGCCCAATTGTCCACATCATGGTGAGCTGGAGACTTGGGTCCGAGCTGATTTAATCCGAATTGAGGGTTATCGTCCACAGCTTTTGGGGACGAATGAGGAAGAGGCGCTCGTGGGCCTCCGCAAGCGGATTGAGCAGTTGGTAGCCTTTTCGAGCGAGCGGGCTGATCGGGCCTTGGCCGTCTTTCCCGATCGAGAGAAGATCGAACCGATCGTTTTGGAATCGGCTCTTGAGACAACCCGGGTGACGGCCGATTTGTTGTACACGCTTTTTGTGCTTGGTCTAAAGGAGGAAGACATTCCCGGGACAGCCGCTCTTGAAGTAAAGATCCGCGCCCCGGCTCTGCCCGGTAACAACGAGCAAGAACCGCGGGTGGTGCTGTTGGGGACGCCTTATGCCACCTGTGCTGAGGCGGATCAACCACCGGGAGATGGCCCCTGGGTGGGCACGGCGCGATGGCGAAATCTTCCGCCGGGGACGTATCGCCTGGTGGCTTACCGTCCCGGGGCTTTGCTAGCGGAAAAGGAGGTAACACTAGGCCCGGGTAACTTGACGAAAATCGACCTTGAACTTTCGTCAACAGATCCGCCGGGAAACCTCGTGTATAACCCTGACTTTTGCTTGTCCACGCTCGGTGTGGACGAACCTGATCGCTGGATGGCCACACCTCAAAGAGTGGGGCGCGTTTGGCAAAGCGCCGTTGTGATGCTCCGCCCGGGCAAGCGCTACCAACTGGGGGTAAGCGTAAACGAAAAAGAAGGTGTGCGGGTGAGTTTCCTTTTGACTACTGTCCCGGCGGGTAAGCCCCGGTCGGAGGGGAAGACGGAGCAAATAGTCCTCTGGCCTGCTGAAGGAAAGCAGTCGCCCGAGCCGGTTGAAATCGCCATTGCCGAAGGGACTGGCTCGGCTAGCCTCACCGGCCAAATTATCACCAACCTTAAACCTGCCCAGGCTGTCAACAACATTTGGGTGGTCGAGCAACCGTAATGGCCGGCCAAAGGGCGGCCAAATCACCTTTAGTACGGTCTTTGCCGGAATAGCTTCGAGGCGCCCAGGGGCTGAACCTTTTACGGTTCTTGGGCAAACGGTTTTCGCGCTTCCTTGGTGTCGGTGGCTTCTTCATCTCGCAGGACGACGCGGAAGCCCACGTCGAAGACACGTTGCCAAGGCCAGTGGCCGCGGCGAATGCCCGCGCGTGCCCATCGCGGCGGAGTGAAGAAAGAACCCCCTCGCACAACCCGGCGAGTGGACAAGTGGCTTGGGTTTTCTGGCAGCGCCGGGTCCGAAGTGTCTGTCTCCGGTAGCCCGCGGGGAACATACGGCGATTTTGTCCACTCGGCGGCATTGCCGTGGACGTCATAAAGTCCCCAAGCGTTGGGACGAAACGATCCTACGGGGGCAGTTACCGAGTGCCCGTCGTCAAAGCGCGCCTCGGCTAGCGGTCCTCCTTCCCGGATCAGGTGTTCCAGGCCGCCGGTTATTTGGGGCAAAAGCCCTACGCCAAAAGTTTTGTCGCCCAGATTGGCGTAAGGCGAAAAATCGGTATCTAAGCCGCCAAAGAAAAATGGAGAATCGCTACCCGCCCGGGCCGCATACTCCCATTCCTCTTCTGTGGGTAAGTCAAAGTGAAGCCCCGTCCTCTCACTTAGCCACCGGCAAAACCCCATCGCTTCCTCCCAGGAGACCCGCACCACTGGCTGGTCGGGATGATCTAGTGGCAGACCTGGGTCGTCAACACGAGCATGCCGCTTTTGGTAGTACCGGGGAGTGTGACCGGGGGAGTAGAGCCGGAACTGCTCGTTGGTAATCTCAAAAGCGGAGATCCACAGCGGTTTCTCCAAGCGAAATTGCCGCCGCGGTTTTTCATCCTCCCAGCCGGCTCGGTCCCCGATTAAACATTCCCCCGGCGGCAAGCGCACAAACACAAGGGGTCGAGCCCCTGGCAGCGGAATGTGACGACACGTTTCGTCCAGGGCTTTTTGCCTTGCTTCCGCTTGAGCAGGCGTTAGAGGAAAGTCCACAGCCATGTCGTCCGGCTGAGAGGGCGCGTCACTGCGGGGTAGTGCGCAAAAGTCGGGTTGCGGCAAATTGATGGGAAGGATTTCCGGATCCTGAGCCGGGCCGCCAAATCGCTCCCACATCTCCTTTCGCTTTTCGTGCATACCGTCCGGGATGGGAACTACCTCGCTCCAGCGGCCGTGGCAAGGGGCGTTAAGATCAATCCAGGTAACAAGCCGATCCCAACTTTCCCCATCAAGCCAAATGCCGTAGTGGCCCCCATAAAGCAGTTGCACAAGGGGGCTTGTGTCGGCGTGGTATTCCCCCGGGAAAAGAAGTGACACATCATCCTCGATACCCACGCGGCGAATGTAAGGGAGGAGTGCCTCGTATGCCGGGGCAAATTTAACAACGCCACCTGTAAGGGTGGCGACGGCCGGATGCATCCTTTCCCGGGCAAGCTTGGAGACGGACAATCCCCGATAGTGGGGCACTTCCTCTGGGGGTCTTAGGTCAAGCGGTGCGTCCCGGCCATTATGACAGGAGACACAGTATTTGTTGAGCACGGGCTGAACTTCCCGGAGAAAGGAAAACCCCCTCGGCGGACCGTACCAAGGCTCGATGGCCGCTGGCTGGCTGAAGGCGGCTTCGGCAACGGCCGTTGGTACTTCGCTTGGGGGTTCGTGGCAACCGACGCAAGAAACCTTCTCCCCCGGCATCGCTGTAAACCAACTTCGCATGAGTTGCACGGCCTTTCCTTCCGCATCGAGGGCTTGAATAGCCAGGGGGGTATTGGCCGGCACGCGGAAGATCGCCGAACCATCTTCGAGCAGGGGAACCGTTCCTAAGATTTGCATGGCCTCCCAAGGCCCGCCGTAACCGATGAGGTCCGGCCCAGCCAATCCCGGATAGCCAAAGTGGTAGGCAACGATGCGGAGCTTCCTCACCGTGCCACGCGGGACTCCGGCAAGTCCCGGGCCGCGGTAAATGTCGTGGAGATAAACCGTCGCCTCTTGATCACGCAGGTTGACCCGGGAGGCCAACACCGGCGGGAGGGGTTGGGGACGCAAGGGCACTGGTTCAAGCAGTGCCCAGCCCGGTTCCTCTTTGACGAGGATGAGATTGTCGAACACGTCGGCCAAATAGATGCCCCAGGGAGCGCCCGGCTTTGGTTGACAAGCCACCAGGAAGTACTTGTCACTGAGCGGGTAAGGGTGGAGGAATCGCGGCCAGTCGTCCTTGACGAGTTCATCCACAATTCTTTTTTCCACTGGCTGTCCCTGACCGCTAATTCGGGCCACGATGCCAGTCTCCTCAAACCAACCGCGGGAGATGTCCACAAGCACCAACCAACCCATCCGGTGGGGGCCATGATAGCCCGACAGGATTGCCACAAAGCGTTGACTGTCACCCGGCATAGGACGGGCAAAATAAAGCGCATTGGGAAACCAGGAGTTACTACCGTAAACAGCCCGCTGGCCCGTACCGTCCGGATTTATCACCATAAGCTGCCGTAAGTAAATATGGCTAATTCCCGTGTAATCCCAGCGGTTATAAAGGATTTGCCCATTGGGTAGGAGAACCGGATGGAGGTCATGATCCTGATCGAAGCACAGTCGCCGCACTGTCCGCCCGTCCGGCTCAAGTCGGTAAAGGTTGACCACCCTTTTTAACCCGTGCCAACATGGAACGGCTTGAAAACACGCCGTCGACCCGAAAATGATCCCTCCGTCGGGTAGGTAGCAAGGGTCCATCGCATCCACATCTGGCGGCAGGTCCGTCACCTGCCGAACCTTACCGGTCGAAAGGTCAAATTCCCAAATCTTCCAGCTCTCCGGGTCGGACTGAGTAAACAAAAACCGCGTGCCAGAGTAGTGAAGATCGATTTCCCCCACATAGCCGCTGTGCTCAGGCCGATAGAGTGTTCGCAGCACTCCTTCCGGCGAAATGAGCTCTAAAATGGCAATTTCATTGTCATACCCGATACGGGCTAAGGACGAATTGCACTCGTGATTGGAGGGCATTGCCAGCTCAAGGCCGGCCGGTCCACGAGGAGTGGGTTTGCCTTCGGGCGACAAGAAACGAGGGCGGCGCTTCACAATAAGCAATTTCTCCCCCTTAAGAAGCGGATGATGCCGAAGGTATTCCTGCTGAACTTGGCGGAATCTTGCGGCGACTTGATCACGGGCTGCCGGTAGCAAGATAAGCTTCTCTTTTAGGTCCTCTAGCTCGGCCTTTAGTTGGTAGGCGGGGAACTCCTCGGGCGGATATGCTGCGGCAAGATCATCGATAGCTCGCCCAAGAGTTGACATCTGATAAATTAGGTGATCACCAACCCGGCTGGGGGAAGAGTTCACTTCGTCGCACCGGGCGCTAAGAGATGCCACTTTCAAGAGAAGAATCGCAAGCGAAAATGTGAACACGAACCCCTTCAGCCGGCCAGACCGAAATTTACCGAGATGATCCATTTTGCTGCTCCATTGAGCGTAAATCGACTACGGGAAATACTTGCGGTTATCCCGGTGCCCAGCAGTATCTTTTGGAGACAAAAGCCAGCCCTCTTCCTCAGCCTGGAGGAAGCCTGTTTTGCAATTAAGTCTCGCAAGTGAAGGCAGATAATGGGATCTTAACCCGGTGTCAGGGACCCTCGGCGCCGCTAGTAAATCTTTTGCTCTGTTAACAGGAAGGTAACCCCGCTCATCAAATCACGGTATTTCGCCAAACCATTCCTGAGCCAAATAAGCTCGAATAGCGGGCGGGAGGTCAGCGGTTTTGCGCTGCCTGCGGATGCGGGCTGGTTGCCTCTCCTGTACCCGTGGGCCTTCCTCGCGGTTGACCTGGGGCAGCCATTTGGCCAATTCATCCTTGATTTGTTGGTACTTGGGATCGTTCGCTAAGTTTGTCCACTCAAGCGGGTCGACTTCGTGGTCATAAAGCTCTTCGCTCCCATCGCTGTAGCGAATGTACCGGTACTGCTCCGACCGCACTGCGTGGTTCATGTAGCCGTGCGTAGTGATTGCCGGCCGGTCCCAGGGATGCTCCGGATCTTTCAAGAGAGGCACCAGGCTGCGGGTTTCCACTTGGGGTGGGATAGGCAGGCCTGCCAATTCGCACAGCGTGGGGTAAAGATCGGCCAGGTTGACAGTTCGGCCGCAGCGACTCCCGGGCTTTGTGAGCCCAGGGACAACAATGATCAAGGGAACGCGGGTGGCCTCCTCCCAAAGAGCGAATTTTCGCCAGTGTTGTTTTTGTCCCAGATGCCAACCGTGATCACCCCAAAGGACGACGATCGTATTGTCCACATAAGGGCTTTGATAAAAGGCCTGGAGTAATCGCCCCACCTGGTAGTCCACAAAGGCGATACTAGCCAAGTATCCTTGGACGGCGCGATGCCAATTGTTGGTGGCTAATACGCGGGCGTGATCGCCTTGGGGATTGGCAATCTTACGCCCAAGCGGCGGAATATCGTCGAGGTCATTTTCTTTAACGCGCGGAAGGATAACATTGGCGAGGGGAAACCGCTCGAAGTAAGGCCGGGGAACATACCACGGTAAATGCGGGCGAATATAGCCGACTGCAAGGAAGAATGGACGGTCGTGCTCTTGTTGGAGGAACCAAATGGCCCAGTCCGTCAATTTGGCGTCGCCCATCGCTCCATCGTCCACATCAAGTGGGCCCCAGTCAAACTGGGCCGCATTGGGAATGCCATTGAGCGGCCGGCCTGGCGGCATGGGGTCACCCGGCCTGGCCCAGTACATCTCCCACGAGAGCACATCGTTGAATGGGCCATGGAAGAGCTTTCCGCCGCCAAAAACTTTGTAGTTGTGTTGACGAAAATGTTGGAATAAGGTTACGGCCTCCGGCAGCTGCGGTCGCCAGGGATTGTTGTTGTGGTAGACACCGGAACTGGCCGGCATAATCCCCGTCAGAATAGCCGTTCGGGAAGGGTTGCACGCTGGAGCCGCACAATAGGCCCGCGTGAAGACCATTCCCCGCTTGGCCAAACCGTCCAAATGAGGGGTTTGCGCCTGAGGGTGTCCTCCAAGAAAGCCGGTCCAATCGTTAAGGTCGTCAATGGCGATAAACAAGATGTTTGGTTTGCCGGCGGCGGGCTGGGAGGCTCCCGCGCTAAAGCTTGGAATACCTAACAGAATCGTTGCCAGGAGAACTGTGGCCGAAAAAACGCGTGTACTGCATACGAGAATATTTTTCCCCAAGTGCCCATTGACGGTTAGGGACGGCAAACCTAAGCGCGACATTGGCACTTCCTCCTTGGTAGAAGAAAGGACTGCTAGACTTCAAGCTGCATTCTGGGCTGCCAAACCGAACGCCTGCTGGAAAGCCGGCGGCGCCTGCGCTGCCAGCCGCGGGTTTCCCGCCGCCAAACTGCCGGCCACAGTGTGCTTGAAAGGAAGGAGTTCGAATAAGCTATTCTAATTTTGGGATTGCCGGCCTACTATCCGGCCAAAAGGCTTGCCCGACCTATTAGGCCTTTAAGAGGCGAAAGCCGAATAACCGGTTGGTGGGTGCGGTGTTTAGGCATACTTGGTACGGGAAGCTTGAGAAGTTCTACTGCCGACGGAAGGTACCAGCTTATTGGGTAATGGCTTGAGCACCACTTTGTCCGGCGGGGGATGATTAACACTCTCCGGCCGGTCATGCCAGCTTAGCGATTTAACCCGGTGGTTCACTTTAACAACAGCTTTTCGCCGTGAGAAGAGGTTTGTTCGGTACACGTCACGAATCTTGCTAGTTGAAGGCACAGGGTTGACGAACGATCTCTGCTGTGATGTTCATGGGAATGAGGAAACAAGGCGGCAGCTTGCCGGGCGGATCCGCCGCGGAGCAAGTGCCGTGGTGCTTATCGAGGCCGTTCATCAACTTGCCAACCTCGTCTTCTTGGCGATTCTCTACCGGGTCCTCGGTGTTGACCCTTACGGCCTTTTGGCCATGGTGGTGCCGCTACTGTATCTGGCGCGGATCGTGGTCACGTCGGGTCTAGACGTCGCCACCATTCAACGGCCGGAGCTTGATGTCTCCCAAGTTTCCGCGTTGTTTTGGGTACAGCAACTTCTTGGCGCTTTGGTAACGCTCGGTGTGGCCGCGGCCGCCCCCGTTGTGGCCTGGTTTTATCGACAACCAATGCTCCTTGAGGTCACCGCGGTGCTGGCCGGGACCAATCTTTTGGCGACCCTGGGACTCCAGCATTATGCGCTCCTTCAGCGGCGACTGCGGCTCGGGGCGGCGGCAGCTATCCGCTTGGCAGCGGGGGTGTCGGGCAACCTTGTAGCCATAGCGGCTGCCGTCAACGGATGGCATGTGTGGGCACTTGTTGCTCAGATGTATATTGAGCTGGCAGTATTCGATCTCTTGGTGTGGACGCTTGAGCCGTTCCGCCCAAAGCTAACGCTACGCGGAGCCGGCATCTTGGGAATGATCCGATTTGGTGGGCTATGCACCTGGGCTACCTTTATGCACTTTGTGGCCACACAAGTGGACAAAGTTTGCCTAGGATATGCGCTGGGAGTTCGGGCGGCGGCACTTTATAGCCAGGCGTACAATCTAGCATCCCGGCCGGTGCAACTTGTCATCACAAGATTGTCGACAATCATGCTGCCCGCTTTATCCCGGGCGCAAGAAGACCCGGCTTTCTTCCGGGCGATCCTCCTGATTTGTTTCCGGATAATCGCGGCGACGATGTTTCCGGCCACCGTGGGGCTGGCGTTGGTCGGGCCGGAAGTGATGAGCATTCTCGGTGGGGGACAATGGCGGCCGGCTGGTCCTCTCCTTGCCATCTTGGCGCTAACGATTGTTTCTCAGGCATTTGTTCAGAATTTTGGCACCGTCTTAGCCGCGGCCGGCAAAGGAAGGCCCTTAGCATTGGCGTGTACAACTTTAGCAGCTCTTCAAACCTCGGCTGTGCTGGCCGGCCTTGCCGTCGGATCGTGGACGAACTATCCTTTGGAGATCGTCGCCAGCTTCTACACGGGAGCCCTCGGACTGCTTGCCTTCCCAGCTTACCTATTGGCGGTTTTGCAAATCGCGAAGATCGCCGTGGAGGAAGTCTGTCGGGCAATTTGGCCATCGGTGAGAGCGACGCTGCTCATGGGCATGGCTGTGGCCGTAGGGCGGATGGTGCTCTCATTTGCCGGTGCAGGAGAGGTGATCCGGTTGGCTGCCCTTGTTGGCCTCGGAGTGCTTCTCTATCTTGTGCTAGCGCGGCGGGAGCTTTTCGAGTTAGCTCGGCTTGTCCTTCCGCTCGGGGCGGGAAGTTCATAAACGCACTCCGTCGAGCAAGGAGAGAAAGTGAGCCGGGTCTACCGGAGGCTAATCCACTTTTGACAGTCTGCCTGCGATGACAATTGCTCCGAATCTCGAGGAGGGCTTGGCGGATGCATGGGTTTCCCCGGAGACGTGCCCGTGCGGGTCACAGGATCAACCCCCGAAAACCCTACCCCGCAATTGAGCGAGTCATGAGGGTCACTTGTCTTTCCCATGTAGCTTCCGACCGTTTACAACTTGGGATCTTTTCTAACAGCAGGGATGTTTTTCGGATGGGTATTGCGAGCGTTTTACACTTGTACACGACCGAAGACGAGAAAGTGCCCGTTTCCCCCTGTGTGGCATAATTTGCCGAGGTGGCTTCGGCGGCAGTTGTCCATCCATTTCCCAAGTGTGTCGGCATGCCCGACGCAAGCAAGACAAGGGCTGGATTTTCAACGTCTCTTGAACACCTCTGGGGGCGGGTCGTGAAAGGCAAGGGAGCACGGAAGCGAAGGCCGGTCCCACGCCGGGAGCGGGGTTTGTTTATTTATGGGCGGAAGCGGTTAAGCTTTTTCCCGCCCCGGCGGGGACGGTGTGCATCAAGCATTTATGCTTTAACCGATGGCGTGTGGGACGCGATAAAACCGGCCCGAAAGTAAAGCGGCGCCCCTTTCAACCAACGCAAACAGGAAAGAGGTTGGGCCGACCAGCAAGAAACAGGCAGAGACTTATCGCGAGAGGCTCACGCCGCGAATTATCCGCGCAGTAGCAATCAAACTGGCCCGCGCACCCCGGGAGGCGAACCCTCACGTTCTCAACTCGGTAGGCTCTTTCCCCCCATCCTTGCGGGAAAGGCTCCGCTTAGGCCCCAGGCTCGCAAGGCCAATCCGCATGGTTAGTTTGCCGGCAAATGGCCAATTATCCTGATCACGGCGTCCAGGCCGCGGAGGGCAGACTAATTGGTTGGCAGAGCCCAATAGCCCGAGTGTGATTTGACAGGCATCGCGCAAACTGCTGAAACTTCCCGCAACGGGCGAGGAGCTTCCGACTCGGCACACTCCGAAAGCCGAACGTTCGCGATCTCCCCTTCCGTCTCGGGGGCTTGCTTTGCAGGAGCGTCTCCCGGGTTTCTCTGTTTGCTATCGCTTCAGCTGATTGGCCTGCGGAGTAACCTCGTTGATATTTGGCGGGATATCGGCGTCCACCTGGCCCAGTACCCAGGCAAATGCGCCGAGGAAGATTTCCTGCACGATTGGGTTTGTCCAGATGTCTTCCCGATGACCTAAGGATGTGTAGTAAACACGTCCTTTCCCATGCATTCGAGCCCAGGTGGCCGGGAAAGGCGGACGCTGGTAGCAATCGTCGATCATCCCTTCAGTATCTTGGACGAAGATAACGTGCAGGTCAGGAGCGAAATTCTTGAGAGCGTACCACTCTTCGAATAGGCGTATCCGCTGCCCAATCTTGGCCATTCCGGGGAATTTCGGTGAGGTGTTGATGAGCGTCGCCTCCTGTTGCCGCCCATGGACGATGAACTCGCCTCCTATCATGGCGATGTACGGGTCGATTTCGTTGCCACGAGAATGGAAAGTGTCGGTGGCGGAGTGGAACCCAATAAATCCCTTACCGGCTGCCACGGCATCCAGCAGCCGCTGCTTGCCTTCCGGCGACATGGGCGGGGTGCCCGACCTGTCCGGCCGGGTCAAGTCGCCGGTTGTGTAAAACGCAAAGGCATCGAATCTGCCTAGATCTTCGTCAAAGACGCGGCCATCCTTGGTGCAGATGACTTCAAAGCCTGCCTTTTGCCCCAGCTCAACCAGGATCTTTTCCGAATGGGCTAACTCGTCGCCCTCCCGACGCACCACTGAGTGTTCAAATCCCACCGAGCGGGTAAAGTAAAGGACCCGCTTCTTGCGCTGAGAGGCTGCCAGCGACTTTTTCCAACCGATGGGGAAGGTCGTTGCGGCAAGTGCGGTAAGCCCACCAAGAACAAAGTTTCGCCTTTCCATTGCCTTTTCCTCCTTTTGTCAACAGACCAAATGAGGTCGAAACTCTATTTGCGTGTTTACCAAAGGGAAAGCCTGCCAACCGCTACGGAGAGCCTTTGCCTTTAGCAGGTAGCTCGCCTGGGGCGCTGCACCCCTTCTTAGGGAGGACTCAACCCGGGCTATTTGGGAAAGCCGCGTGAGCTAAAGTGTAACCTCGCGTCGAGGGCAAAGCTAGCGCGTCCCTACCGCGCGGCATGAGCAACCCCTTTTCCCGAAATCTTTGCCGGGCGAAACTCCGGGGGCTTTACTTGCTTTACTGAAGAATCCGCCCAGCCTAGTCCCTCACAGGGCAGGGGAGAATCCCAGTTTAATTGCGCCGCCGGGCAAGGGCACCCGTGCTTCCCTGAGGGCGGCAAGGACATCGCATTTTCACTATGGGGTGTTGTGAAGGTACTAGTGGCTTTTCCACAAGCTCCTTTAGAGGCCGGCCCCCTTAGGGGACTTGGCCAGCAAGCTGGGCGAGGTTTTGGAGCCACGCTTGGAGGAGACACGCCCTGTTGACATTACGTTCTACGTAATCGCCCATCTGGAGGGTCAGCTCGAGGGCACGCAAGAGTTTGTCGGCCGATGTACTCCAGGGACTGGAGTGCCCTTGTGCACTTGTACTGGAAGCCGGCGCCTTTGATGCTGGCGCGGAGCCTTGCCGCAACCGATCGGCGAAGTATGTGGCGGACCATTCCAGCACAAGTCGAACCCGGCTCTTGGATTCGGCAGAGCTTTGCCCTTTTTCGGAAAAGCTTGTTGTGCTTTCCACGAGGCTCGCAAGCGAGCGGGGAAGCTTCTCGAGACCATCAATTAATTCACGACGAAAGTGGACCGCTTCGGTCTGTGCAAGGTCGATGGCCCGGCCGATGCTTCCCCCGCTTACCTCGGCAAGCCTTTCCGCCTCCGGCAGATTGTCCACATAGCCAAGCTCCACAAGTTTGCTTGCTACTGTTGCTAGAGGGAGTGCCCGAAAGCGGATTATCTGGCAGCGACTACGTATCGTGGGAAGTTGCCGGGCCAGGGACGTAGCAATAAGGATCACGACGGCGCCGGGCGGTGGTTCTTCGATTGTCTTAAGGAGGGCATTGGCACTTTCGGGGTTGAAGAAATCGGCATCGTCGATAATCAGAATGCGTCGGGAAGCCAGCACGGGCTTTAACGCAAGCGACCGGCAGGCTCCCTCCTGACCACGATGCTGGCGATCGCCTATTAAGAGCTCTACGGGGAACTCCGACTTGTCCTCCGGCTTTGCGAGCAGAAGAAGATCCGGATGAGTGCCCGCCTCGACCAAGATGCAATTTTGGCAACTGCCGCACGGTTGTAAGTTGGCTGCCTGCGGTCCCCGGCAAAAAAGGCTTTTGGCCAAAAGGATGGCAAAACGGCGCTTGCCGACACCGGGTGGGCCGACAAATAAAAACGCATGGGCCAAGCGTCCGCGCTTCACTGCTTGGCGGAAGCGGTCTACCCACTCATCATGGCCGATTAAGCCTTCCCAGCTCATTGGCCCCTCTTTCCCCTAGGGCAAAGCCTGGATATGATCGTTCAAGTCTGCCGGCGCTTATTTACCTGCCCGGAGGAGTAGCAAATTCCGATTTGTCAACATTGGAACTGTTAATGTCGCGCTACTTCTTACCACGTTGGTGGAGTCTTTCTAAGACAATTTCAAGAATGCGCCGATGCACCTCCTGTGTGGGAGGACTTGCATCGACCACAACGGTCGATGTCGGGGCTTTGGCAGCCTCCGCCAGAAACCCTTCCCGAACGCGGCGATGGAACTCGGCGTCTCGAGCCTCCAAGCGGTCGGGGGAGGCTTTTCTTCTCTTGACGGCCTCGTCTTCCGGAAGGTCAAGCACCAGTGTCAACGTGGGAAGGACGCCACCGGTGGCCACACGGCCGATCTCCCAGACTTGCCTTGGGTCTAGCCCACACCCGTACCCTTGGTAAACGACATTGGAAAGAAGAAAGCGATCGCACAGGACGACTTTCCCTTCGGCTAAGGCCGGCCGGATTTTTTCGTCAACCAGCTGTGCCCGGGCAGCCATGTAAAGGAGCGTCTCTGCCACGGGACTAATGGGTAGCTCCTGGCGTCGCAAAAGAATGCCGCGGAGTTCCTCACCTAAGGCGGTCGAGCCGGGGTCGCGAAAGCAGACCACCGGCCACCCGCGCTCTGCCAGCGCGAAAGCCAAAAGCTCAAGTTGTGTGGTCTTGCCGACGCCGTCACCACCTTCGAAGGCAATGAACATAGGCGGATGAAAGCCAATTTTCCTATCACATGGGGATGGTAACAGACGTTAGTTTTGTCAACAAAAAAATCAACGCTAGCAGTATAGCCGCTTTTCGACGCTTAGCTCAGCAAGCTGGCGGAAGCGCTTCGCCCGGCCTGGAAGACTTGTTTAACCCCCCTTTGGAGCTCGGCCGGTGTGGTGGCTGGTCACTTTCTCCTTGTCGGCTGGCGTGTTGCCGACACATTTGGTAGACGAAAATGCCCGTGGCCACCCCCAAGTTAAGCGAGTCTACTTTGTCGCTCATCGGAATGGTAACCCGGTGGTCGGCGATATCGACAAGCGGCTGGGGAAGTCCGTAGTATTCCCCTCCGACCAGAAGGGCTACTTTCTCCGGAAAACGGAAGTCTTCCAGCCGCTCGGCATTTGGATCGACCACGGTGGCCACAATTTTGACCCCTAGCTTGCTCCGCAGAGTGGCCAAATCCTCAACCAGGTGTCGGCTGCGGGCGAAGCGACTAAAAAGCACGGCGCCCATGGACACCCGGAGCACGCGCCGCGAGAACGGATCGCAAGCCTGAGGGCCAAGAATAACCCCTTCGAGATCGAAAGCAGCGGCCGTCCGAAAAATGAGCCCCAGATTCTCCGGTTTGGTGACTTCCGGGCAGACGATTAAGCGAAGCTTTGGCCGCCCCGCCAGCTCTGGCAGGACCTCGGTGAAAGAGGGCTCCGGCTTGCGCCTGCCGGCTGCCAGGACGCCCTGGTGATACTTGAAGCCCACAATTTGTTCAAGGAGTTTTTCCGTGGTGACGTAAATGGGGACCCCCGGCGGGACAAGCGGCGCAAGATCCCCTTCATACCGCTCATCCAACAAGAGGGATTCAACCTGGTAAGGACTGCGGAGCAATCGTTCGGTGACCACCTTCCCCTCGGCCAAGAAGATACTTTCTCCGCGGAGGGTTCGCTCCCGAAGGTTTCGGTAAAAGGCAATTCGCGGATCATCAAGCGACCAAATTCGCTCGCCCATCCGGCGTCCTGATTAGAACGATTTTGCTCCATCCGGCATAGCCATGGAACCTTTAACGTAAAGCGGCGATACCTCAGCGGTCTGGTCCTGCCCATGCATTAAAGCGAGGTTAAACGGGGTGAAAAGGAGGGGCATAGTGACCAGCACGGGTACCCGGTTAAGTGGACTTGAAACTCCCAAGCCAAGCCGGGGAGGAAGTCCGCCGGCTGGTGCGCCCAAGGACCGGCACACTTTCCCGGTCATGGGGCCGGGCGACCGGCGGCATTTTGGCCCATTGGCAGTTGGGAGGAGAAACCTCTGTGCCGAACGAACAACTGTCGAACTTTCCCGAGGGTCCAAATTTCGGTATCCGCGGCTTTCGCAATGCCCGACCCGTTGGCCAGAATCGATAATGGAAAACCGCGAGCGTTAGGGAAAGCTGTGACGGTGAGGGGAGCTGATGGCGAAGTCCGGATGGTACTACTTGTTGGGCAATCAGCCAGTTGGGCCGGTCTCCGGCTCCCACCTCAAGGAGCTGGCAGCAACCGGTCGGCTTAAGCCCACGGATTTGGTGTGGCGGCCGGGATTGCCCGGATGGGTACAGGCGCGGAGGGTCCGCGGCATTTTCCCTCAACCGCCGGCTGCCCCTAGCAAAGAGAAAGCTCCTCCCCCTAGCCCGGAATCATCCTCCCCCGCCGTCCCCCCATCAGGCGTACCCATTCAAGAGGCGCGTACCGGAGGGGAGAGGTTCTCCGTTCAGGCAGAGCTCGCTCCTTCCGAAATCCAGTACGTTCCCTTGCCTGAGAGTTTCCTCGAAGCGCCGTCGGTCGAAGAGGGCGGCACAGGGCAGGGCCCCGCCTCATTTGGGGCTGCGACGCTCCCCGAAAGACCCCCAGGCCAGGCGGATTTCGCGGCGTCGCCACCCATGGTCAGTTCGCCCGGGGTAATCCCAGAAACCGCCGCTGCACCTGTCAGCTCAAGCGAGTTAGAGGTTCCTCCCCGGGCACATGTGCAAGTAGCCTTGACCATGGCCCCCCGTGCTGCGCAAGGTCCGCTCGGCGAGCTAATCCAGGACACCCTTCAGTGCGTCAACTCGACCATGCCCGCGATTTTCATTGGCGGGCTGGCAGTGGGGGCGGCAGCCAGTGTCATTTTGGCCGCCATTGTCTCTATTAAGGTAGGGGCCGGCATGATCATTCTGCCCTTGGCCCTCGTTTTGGTGAAACTCGGGCTGGCCGTCGCGGGGGTGCCCTTCTCCCGAATGCTTCATCGTCTCAACCTCCTTGCCCCGTGGGTAGACTGCGATCCATTGCCCGTTCATTGGGCAAGGACAGCCGCTGCGGGAATTTGGATCGTTGGTTTGGGCGGCTTGCTTTTAGCGACCCACCATGCGAACACTCCCGAGGGCTTCGCTTCTCTCATGTTGGGTTTTATAGGTTTCGTGCAGGCCCAAGCGATCGCTCTGAGCATCCTGTCCTTCCCCGGGGCTTTGACCCATGGGGAGGCGGCTTGCTTTTTGCGCGACCCTGCGTGGGAACTCAAGAAGTTGCCGGGACGGATCCTCGGTTGGCTTGCCCGGCTGTTGGTGCAAACGGTTCCCACGTTGGCCGGCCTCCTAAGCTCGGCCGCGGCAATCGTAGACTTGAGGTTGGCTTATGAACTGGGTAAGTCTCTTTTTTCGCCAGGAGTGGCAAGGGAATTGGGGGCGGCAAAGTTTCTAACACCCTCCGCAGCTTCTCAAGCGGAAAAGATAAACTTTGGACTGTTGGATCTCTTTGACAATCTTTGGTTGACACTTTCTGCATTTTTGATTGTGTCAGCGGGATGGGTGCTTGTGCCCCTTTGCCGGCTAGGATGGGAAAGGCTTAACGCAGAGGACCGCGAGCGGGCAGCAGAACCTAGCTCTCGGGCCGCTGAAGTGGATGAAAACGCATAGGGGACAACTCCGCTCGGCGAGTTGCCTCTACGCATTCCAGATAAAGTTTTTCCTGCGCCCGAAGCGTTTCACCTTCCGGCCGAAGGCGTTCGTATGTGCCATCCGGCTGCAAGCGATAAGCCTTCACATTGTCCGCAAAATAAAGATCTAAGGCGGCTTTCAAACGTCGACGGAGTCGCTCATCGGTGACCGGCCAGAGCAGCTCGATTCGCCGATCCAAGTTGCGTCGCATCCAGTCAGCACTGGAGAGATAGACCTCGGGAGTTCCCCGATTGTGGAAATAGAAGATCCGGGCGTGCTCCAAGAAGCGATCGACAATCGAGCGTACCTCAATATTGTCCGACAGTCCCGGTACGCCCGGCCGTAGACAGCAAATCCCACGAACGTTTAACCAAATCTTCACTCCGGCACCGCTTGCCTCGTAAAGCGCCTGAATTATGTCCGGATCCTCCAGGGAGTTCACCTTAGCCATGATAATTGCGGTTTGATCGGAACTTGCCGCCAGTGCCTCCCGAGCTATAAGGTCGAGGAATTTTCGCTTCAGTTGTCGTGGCTCGACAGCAATCTTCCGCCAGCCAGTAGGCTCCGATCGACCCGTCAGCAAATTAAAGAGACTAGCCACATCGGCGGCAATTTCCGGATCGCAGGTCAAGAACCCGATGTCTGAATAAACACGAGCAGTTCTTTCGTTGTAGTTCCCAGTTGACAAGTGTACATAGCGTCTGATCCGGCCAGTTTCCCGCCGCACGATTAACAAGGCTTTGGCATGGATTTTAATCCCGGCCAATCCATAAACAACGTGGCACCCGGCATCCTCCAGCATGCGGGCCCAGCGCACATTGCGGGCTTCGTCGAACCGCGCTTTCAGCTCGACAATAACCGTGACCTCTTTACCGTTGCGTGCTGCCTCGGCTAGGGCCTGCACAACAGGCGAGTCCCCGCTGGTCCGATACAGGGTTTGCTTAATTGCCAGGACATTGGGATCTTCGGCTGCTTGCTGCAGCAATTCGATGACCGGGTCGAAGGATTCATAGGGGTGGAACAGGAGAATATCCTTTTCGGCAATTGTCTCCCAGAGACTTCGTCCTGAGGCAAAATCCGCCGGATATTGCGGAGGCCAGTCCGGGTAGCGCAAGTGATGAAACCCGACGCGCTGAACCAGCTCGTGAAGTGCTCCGGGGCGAAGCAGCTCGGTGACAGTGTAGACCTCCTCCCTTTTTAGCCCAAACCAACCGATTAATTGGTCCTTAAGTTTCTCCGGCATGTCCGCGGTGACAAACATGCACACCGGGAGGCGGCGCCGCCGAGCAAGCACCGCTTGCTCGACCGTTTCTAAGAGATCTCGCGCATCCTCTTCGTCGATGGCTACATCGGCGTCCCGAATGACAACAAACGCCCCGGACTCGAGGATCTTTTCCCGGGCGAATAGCTCGGGGGCATATTCAGCGACCACTTCCTCCAGAAGGGCAAAACGCTGTTTATCTTTGCCGGGCAGGGGAATAAAACGGCTAAAGCCAGCGGGAACGGGGAAAACCACTAGTCGTGGCTCGCTTTGCGGGGGGACCTTGGCCACCAGAAAAGCCACGTGGAGTTGTTGACCAGCCAAAAGGGGCGGCGGATCAAGCTCAGCAATAGCAAGGGGCGTCAACACCGGCTGCAATACTTCCGTCCAATAAGACCGAAGGGCCGAGCGATCTTCGCTTCTCCAAGCACCGCGGCGGACAAGTTCCAGTCCTTCGCCGGCCAGGAGGTCAAAAACTTCGCGAATGGCTGCCTGGTGATCCGCCACTAACCGACGGATCCGAGCGGAAACCTTTTCCAACTGCTCCCGCGGGGTCAAGCCGGAAAAATCTCGGTGGGAAATGCCGGCCCGCTCTTGCTGCTTAAGGCCCGCTATGCGGATCATCAGGAATTCTTCAAGGTTGGTGTCCACAATGGCCAGGAAGCGCAGCCGCTCCAGAAGTGGTACATCGGGCGAAAGACCCTCTCGCAGGACTCGGTCATTAAACTCCAGCCAGCTCAGCTCGCGATTAAAAAAAGCCGGCTCAACCTTACTTTTATCCACAGCGGCGGTGGTCATCGGTGGAGCGATATTACTCAGCTAAAATCCTCAATCTAATCATCAAGTAAGCGGCACACCTGTCCTCGGGACTTGCCTCCTGACAACCAACCGAAAAGCGCTAGGCTGTTGAGGCTTCCCGATCGGTCGATGCCTGCTGCTTTGGCTGGCGATAAACAGTTTACACTTGGGCCAGTCTAACCCTCTTCCAGCCTGATGCGAAGGCCAAAAATTTCCTCAAACAGGCTACCCTTTAAGGCCATGGCCCGGCGTTCCAGCAGGCGGTCAATGGGGCCGGGCACAGTGATGATAAGCTCCTCGCGCGTCTTGCGAATAGATAGCTGATTATCCGGTCCTAATTGCACCCGTGATAACGCGTCTGCCACGCGGAGAATTGCCGCCAGCTTGTTAATCGTCATTCGTGCCGCAAGGGGTAACGCCATGTACTCAAGGTGCGACGGCTTTGGGCCACTGCGGCGGTGGTACCGTGCCACGTGGGCAACAATCTGAGTTTCCAAACGGTTAAGACCATAAATTTCCGTATTGGAAATGATGTAAAAACTGTGCTTGTGGTGAGCCTGACTGCTTACGAAGCCACCCACCTCATGGAGAAGTGCCGCTACCTCCAGCAGCAGCCGTTCACGAAGTCCCAGCCGATGTTCCTCTTGAAGCACCCCGAAGATCTGCACACACAAGTCGCGGACGGTCCGGGCGTGAGAGATATCCACACGATATCGCTCGGCGATCGTTTCGGCCGCATAGAGGACGCTTTGACTAAAAAGCGGATCATCCTTGCCCAATATCTCTCGCGCCAATTCTAAGATAAGCCCGTCCCGCATGGAGACAAAGGCCACATACATCTGGCTGGTATTTGTTTGCGCTAGAAGCTTCTGATAAACCAAAAGAGAAGGAACAATCGTTTCGGCCTCGGCCAGGGGCAACGCATGCCGGCGACTAAGCTCCTCGACTGTGGCAGACTGGCAGCGGTCTACAAGTTCAGCCAAGTCGGCAGCCGAGACAACGTAAACATTTGGCGGGATGCAAGGCGTGCCCACTTCGCGGGCAGCAAAGCGAGCGTCGGCCCCCACGGCTACCATTTTGTTGACACTTCGAAAGTCGATGGTCCCTTCCAAGGCGCTGACGACCTTAGCGATATACCGCCGCAGCAAAGCGCCGGCCTGGCCGGGGTTCTCCTCGTAGAGGCCTAAAAGCTCCTGCATCCGAATCGAACCTAGCCGGGCACTGCGGAAGCTGCGAACCGCTGGGCCTTCTAGCACAGTAAGCAGAGTGCTTCCCCCGCCCACTTCCGCCACCAGAATCCGGTCCCCGGAATGGAAAAACATCTCGCCCAAACAGCGGTACACAGCCGACAAGGTGAGCCGGCTCTCCTCGGCCGTACTGATTACCTCTACCTCTAGTCCGGTAGCCATCGACACGCGGTCCAAAAAGGCATCGGCGTTGGTCGCCTCCCGAATCGCACTGGTGGCCACGGCCCGCAGTCGGCCGACTTGATACAGCTCCAGAACGCGGCGGAAATCGCGCAGAATGTTTACAGCCGAGCGAAGGCTTTCCGGGCTTAACCGGTTCCGGCGAAACGTATCATGTCCCAGCCGAACGGCTCGCTGGAGATGCTCAAGCATTTCGATTTCGCCGTCCGAAAGCACCTGCGCTACCGCCAGCCGAATGGCATTGGACCCGATGTCAATCGCGCCGAGGACATTTGGATTTTGGCTTAAGGGGGATAAGGTACCAGCTGACAGGAGCATTAATTGCCGTCTCTTTCCGATCGGAAGCTACTCTTGCCACTCTTTCAGATCGCACCCCGTTGGACCCCGACCAACAGGAATGCGACTTTTCCTTCGCGCAATTTTTCCATGCGGAAGTAAGGCCGGTCCGTCTTTCGCCAAGAACGGTCGTCTCTGCTTAAGCGCAAGCTAAAACAAGCAAATTGTGCATTAATTCTACCCAACCTTCCCTCCCAAAGAAGGCGGTCTCACCCTCGAACTGAGTGGGATTTGATCTGGCGGGAAAGTCCTGCAGATGATTCCAGAGCATGATACGGGGGAATGTTTCCACCCTGGCGCTTTTCGGAAGCGACGGGGATCCCCTGCGGTGGAATTTGCTAGCGCGCATTTTTTCCGTTTCGGGGGCAACCGACTCATCGTTTGGTTCCAACGCGATCTCGGGCATATCCGGGGCTTTGTTCCCGGCAAGAGACCGCTTGATCCGCAAAAAGGCTCCCTGCAAAAGATGGCTTCGAGGCGCGTGTGAGGAGGATTCCTCTGACCTCGGTGGCAAGCCGCTGTTATCAAAATCTAAGCCGGTATTTCACCTGGGGCGCCTGACGGCCGGCACCGTAGGGTGGGCGACTTCGACAATTGAGTCAGAGACAGTTGTCGATTTCTGAATTAGTCGTTTTGGCGGGGAAGCGACTATGGGCCAAGCTGCAGCAAGTTGCCAGCAAATGTTTTCCAATCCTAAGAATTGCAGGCGATCTTGCCAGAGGTTATAACCGCTGGCGACTTGAGAGGCGCAAAGCCGGGATGTTGATGAGTCATGACGAGAACGGGGATCACCAGCGCGTGGACGAACTTTCTGATTCCAGATGGCCGAAGTTTCCTCAAAGAGGTGGTTATTCCCCCACGGAAAGAGGTTTGAAGCGGCAAAGCTTTTTCCCAAAATGGGTGGTAGGCGGCCTCGGAGATCGGGCGCTTGTGCATCGGACGCGGTCAAGCGATCTTCCCCCATCCCGAAGGTGATTCGGTAGTTGAAAATGCGAGAACGAACGGAGGTTTGCAAAGGAGCGACCGATGAAACTCGAGCAGCAGCCGCAAGCCAATTGTGAACGCTTCGCGTCGGCAAATGTGACCAACCGGAGCTTGCCAGCCCCAGAGGGTCGGCAACCACCTTATGCCCAATCCTCGGTCATATGCAGCTTCGTGCTATTGTGTTTCGTCTTCCACCCTTACGCAACGTGGGGCCAGGAGGCGGAATTAAAGCAGATACTGGGTTTCATAGAGCGTTCGTCAGTACAAAATCTTTGTTTGCTGGAAGTCCAGCGTTTTTGCGAGTCCAAGGTGGCCGAACTATCGATACCGGAAAACGTGGAAGCTTGGGAGGCCTATGCCAATAGCCTCCGGGCCCGAATCTTAGAGAAGATTGTCTTTCGCGGCGTCCCTCGGGAGTGGCGCGAGCATCCACTGCGGGTGGAATGGCTCGATCCCATTCCTGCCGGACCGGGTTATCGTCTACGGAAACTACGCTATGAGGCCCTCCCTGGCCTCTGGGTCCCGGCAGTTCTTTACGAACCAGAGAAAATAACTGGCAGGGTACCGGCTGTCCTTAATGTCAACGGGCACACCCCGCTTGGTAAGCAATACCCGCCAAAGCAGTTACGCTGTATCAACATGGCCAAGAAAGGCGTGATCGCTCTCAACATCGAATGGGTGGGCATGGGCCAGCTAAGTTCACCCGGTTATCACCACGGACGGATGAATCAACTGGACTTGTGTGGGGTAAGTGGGCTGGCAGTTTTCTTTTTAAACATGCAGCGCGGTGTGGATGTGCTGCTCAGCCTGGAACAAGTTGATCCGACCAGAATTGGGATGACGGGGCTTTCCGGCGGTGGCTGGCAAACAATTGTTCTTAGCTCGCTGGATACACGGATTAAATTGGCCAATCCGGTGGCGGGGTATTCAAGCTTTCGCACTCGGGTATGGCACCACAAGGATCTGGGCGACTCTGAGCAAACACCGACCGATTTGGCCGCCTTGGCAGATTACACGCACCTTACGGCGCTTTTGGCACCTCGGCCGGCGCTCTTAACTTATAACGCCAAAGACGAGTGCTGTTTTGAGGCCGGCTATGCCCTAGAACCGCTCGTGAAAGCTGCCCGGCCTGTTTACGAACTTTACGGCAAAGGGGACTTTCTCCGCACCCACATCAACTACGAGCCCGGTACGCACAATTACGAGGTTGACAACCGCCAGGCCTTTTACCGGATGCTGCGCGACTTCTTTGCGGATGATCCAGCCTCCTTCGATGCGACGGAAATCCCCTCGGAAGCCGAACTCAAATCGGCCGAGGAACTCTATGTCCCCCTACCGGAGGATAACGCCGACTTCAACAAGTTGGCCCGGCAGTTAGCTGCTCACTTGCCAGCAGGACCTTCACCGCCGGCCGAAGCTGCCGCTTATCGGAATTGGGTGCAGAAGCACCGGGAGCAAGTGGAGTCCACCGTCCGGTTCCGTCGCTTTCGCCCAGAAAGCGAGCTTGTTTTCGAGGAAAAAGCGCCAGGGTATGTGGTTCGCATTTGGCGGATCGTTCAAGATGGCACGTGGACAACCCCGGCTGTGGAGTTTGTGCCGGGACAGACCTCGGGGAATAACCCTCAAGGCGGAGGTGAGACCGCTTCGCCCCCCTGGGTTCTCTTGGTAAGCGAAGAGGACAACACAGCGGTTTGTCAACGGGTGCTTGAGTTAGTCCGCCACAATCGACGCGTGCTTCTGGTCCGCCCGACAGGCTATAGTGAGAGGGCAATTAATTATCTTTGGCACCTCCTCCTTGCCAGCGTCGGGGAGCGGACGGTGGGACTCCAGGCCTCCGAAATTGCCGCCGCCGCCCGATGGTGGAGATCCCAGGTCGGTAACAAACCCATTGAGCTTATCGCTTGGGGCCAGCGAAGTTGCCTTGCTGCCCTTCTTGCTGCCCTCATGGACCAGGAGGCAATCGACGCCCTTGTGCTCGTACGGCCGCTAGGCTCCCTCCAAGAGGTGATCGAAAACAATTGGGATGTCACCTCCCGGCCGGACTTCTTCTGTTTTGGGCTTTTGGCAACGACGGATATCCCATGGCTTGCAGTTGCCATGGGACCGCGCTCCGTTCGGCTCAAAGAGGCGCCGCAAAGGTTGCGGGAAGCACTCGCCAAGCTGCCCCACACCGAGCACATCAAGTTCGAATGAGCCGGCTCTCCCTCCGGGCAGGATTCCCCCACCAAGGGGTAGCCCAGGATAGGATCAGGCTTCAATCAGGAATTAGTCATCACGAGCTAAGTTGACAAAATAAGAGGGCCGACCTGGTTGCGGCAGGTCGGCCTTCTAGAATTTTAGACGTCGCCTGCTTTGCGTTTACATTTGCTGACCTGGAGTCATCCGCACCTGGCCTGGAAAGGCCCCAATTCCCCACTTAAAAGCGGCTTGGGGTGCGTCAGCTTCGGACTCCACTCGCACTGTAACAAGTGGCCTAAGCTATTTACTTCATGCTCACAGATTGGTAACCGGTTGAATCCTTTTGCTCTTCGACGCGCTTCTGTGCCGCGGCCACTAACTGCATGGCGGCTTGGATTTCGGCCGGCGAATAGATGGGCGTCCGCATTCCATTTGCGTGGCGATAGACTTGACTTGCCAACTCCTGCCAACTGACTCCGTTTGCCACATGCCAGGCTGCAAGCTGGGCAATCTTCTGGGGTACGACTCCCGCAGCCAATGCCCGGATTACCTCATGGAGAACCTTGTTGTCGGTGTACTCCTCGATCTTTTTGATCTGATATGTCATCTGGGGTCTGGGTTCGGGCTTGCCATAATCCAGGCAAACGGTTTGCAACTTAAAGCTGACGGTGCGCTCGGGGGCGATATTCCACATTCCGCCCCAGCCGCCCATTCCACCCCAACCGCCCATTCCACCCCAACCGCCACCCCAGCCTCCTCCGAAGGCCTGGGCACCACCGCCGTACCCTCCGTCATAACCACCGCCCCGGCCCCGGCGACCGAAACCTCCACCATCCAAACCGCCCTCGAATTGCGCAAGCACCGGAACGCCCACAAACGCCGAGGGTAGCTTAATCCGGAGGGGTTTGTCCGTCTTATTCTTCACCATGACAGTGCACTGCTTGGAATCCTTAGGGATCAAGCGAACATCGATCTGTCCCGCTTCGATCGCCCCAAAAAGGTCAACCTCCACAGCTTCGGGAGCTTGCGGGGACGCTTTCTGCTCGGCGGACCAACCCGGGCCTCCAGCAACAACCAAGCAAGCCCCTAATGCCACAACCCCGATAAGACGAGCCATGTTCAAAACCTTCATTGATTTGGACCTCCACGATTACCCGACGAATCGGGCCTTCAACAATTCCCTAAGTGTAAGCCTCGGAAGGACTTCGGCCGGCTACCGCCTTAAGCCGGGACGCCTAAAGGCCTCTTGAACCTACTTCCCTGCCCATCTCTCATCCGCAGCACAAATTCTTACCGATAGGAGAAAGTTTCGTCGGCAAATCCCAGCTCTTCCCCATCATTCAGCTTAATCCGGCAAATCGGGAAATCAAAGTAAAAGTTCAACACCTTCGATGGAGGCGGTTACTTCGCAGTGGCGGGAGCCGGCCGGCGGACGTAGTAGCTGCCCTCCCGGTCATGGGTCATGCGGGTTTCCCTTTGGCAAGGGCCGCCTAGTCCTGGCACCGTCGTTCCCTGAGCGGCGCCCGATTCAGATTGGGCGTTGACCGGTTTCCAATCCGGGCACTACAGTGCGCAATTTGACCCAAGTGATGCGCAGCTCTTTGGGGGATCAAGATTTCGACGCCTGAATGGCAGCCAGCGGCAGGTGCTTGCCGTTGTGCCCACATCTCTCGTCGGGCACACTCGTTATACTGCCCTTCTAAGGAAATCTTATCGACAAGCTTGTCATTTGGCAGAACGGATTCGTAGGGGTTTGTGGGGGCCCTAAAAGGCACCCGGCAAAAAGGAAAATGCCCCGAGGTCCACGCAGAAGAGATGCGCGAAACCAAAGCGCACTTGTCCGTGGGGGCGAAGTAGCAGAGCCTCTCCACCGCGTAAACCATCCGGCGGCTGGGTGCCCTTTGGGATTGGGGGCGTGTCGGAGAGGCCAGAACTTCTCGCCCATTCGGTCCCTACGGCTACTTGGCGGGGAGGGCGGATGGGGGCCTACTTAGTTCGCGACGGTCCTTCCTGATGCCAAGCTCTATTCGAATTGCCCCTATGAATGTGATAGCAAAAACGCATCGAAGGGGTCGTTTTGCAACTGGCCCGGGAACCGGTTTCCTTTTGGCCGCGGGGGTTGTTTTCCTTAGTTTTCTGCCGATCGGAATATCGCCGGACTGGCTTGTTTACGCCCAGCGGATTCAGTTTCCATCCGGGACTGTACAGGTAGCCCCGGGCAGTCGAACGGCCAGTCAAGCATCTGGAGCCCTCGGGGGCAGTCCCCTTTCCCCTGGGGTGGGGAACAGTTCGGCCACCCGTATTAGCCCAATCTCCCCCAACCGGCCGGCGTTTAGTTCGCCACCTGGGCTCCCGCCTGATCCTGCGATAAGTCCAATCTCCAGTGCGGGTAGGGGAAGTACTACACTGGGCGGGACTCCGACGCAAAACAGTGCCGGAGTCGGCGCGATCACCGTGGCGCAACAGGGAACTCCCCCGACACCGCCGGGGACTACTGGTTTGCCCTCCACAACCGGCCCCGGAACCGTGCCGAGCAACCCCCCACCAAATTGGGATCCGTTCGCCCCGCCAGGCACCATGCCGCCCTCAGAACTTATCAGCGAGCCGGCAACGGGAACCATCTTTCCGCAGATTCAGGAAACTTGGAATCAAGCCAAGCGATTCCTAGAGACCGTCGGCATTGACGCGCTGTGGATGCCAGGGGACGGAGCGGAGGAGCTGGGTTTGACCGATGTGGAGCTAACGGCTACGTTCGCGGTACCTGTCTTTCAGCTTGAGTGGCCACTGCTGATAACCCCCGGCTTTGCCTTCCAATTTTGGAATGGTCCTGAAGGCCCTCCGGCAGAGCTTCCCCCGCGGACCTACGAAGCATTCCTCCACACCGAGTGGCATCCACAGCTTAGCCAAATCGTTGGTGCCGAGCTGGCAGTAAGATTAGGCGTGTACTGCGATTTTGAAGAATGGGTGGAAGAAGCTCTCCGGATTCAAGGGCGAGGCCTAGGAGTGATCACGCTTGCGCCAGATATGAAGCTGAAGTTGGGGGTGTGGTACCTTGATCGCAATCGAGTGAAGATCTTGCCGGCGGGCGGACTTGTGTGGACGCCGACAGCCGATGCTAAGTTGGAGGCCGTCTTCCCCAACCCGCGCTTGGCCTTAAGGCTGCCCGGCTATAGCACGGTCGAGTGGTGGCTTTACCTGCGAGGCGAATACGGAGGGGATGCTTGGACGGTGGACCTTGATCAGCCCGGTTACGGACCGCATCCCTACGAAATCGATTACAACGATATTCGAGTCGGGCTAGGGGTGGAGTTCATCACCGTGCGTCAGCTTACTGGGCTAGTCGAGCTAGGCGGCGCTTTTGGGCGGGAGATCGTCTACGTGGAACCCATTGGTCAACCGGCAATACCGGCCTTTCGGCCAAATTCGACAATTTACATTCGCGGAGCTATTGCCTACTAATTCGGCGGAGAGGACGGACAACTTTTGGCGGGCGTTAACAATGGGGCAGTTGGGGCAGGTTTGCTAGGGGAGTTTTCCGCAACATGTGATGCTTTTCGGAGCTTTTCTTGTTGCACAGCCGTTTTTTTCCGGAACTTAACGGCTTTCGGAACCCAGCAAAATTGTGATGGGCATTTCCAAAGGTAATCGTGATCGGGCAAAGTGGGCCTCGCCGGCAATCCTTTCCCTCCTCTTGTGGACGTTTACCCTTAGCGTGTGGGTTGGGGCACAGTTTCCGACGGTAATGCCCCCTTCAGAGCCCGAGACCATTTACCTCGGGCCAAGCGAGCCGGTGACACTTCCGGAGATCCCGGCCTCCGGCACCGAACCGGAATCGGCCGCGGAAAGCGCCGCTGGGCTTGCGCCTTCCCTTTTGATTGCGCCTCCTGTCCGCCCAGGGGCATTCCAACGGCTTATCGCTCACCACAGTTGGCTTGCGCCCGGCGGCGCGGAAGAATTGGGGTTTTTTCAGTGGGAGGTCAAATCAGTCTGGGGGGCACCTTTTCCGGATCTTCGCCGGCCGCTGGTCCTGACCCCTGGGTTTGCTGTTTACTTTCTTGAAGGACCGGAGGTGACAGACCTGCCGCCGCGGCTCTACGAGGCATATCTACAGCTACGCTGGCTCCCCACTTTATCCGAGCGATGGAAAATCGATCTGGGACTGACACCTGGACTTTGCGGGGATTTTGCGTTTGTTGATTCGTCAACATTTAGGCTTCCTGCGCATGCCGTTGCTGTTTTTCAATGGAAGCCCACGCTTATTCTCAGTTTTGGAGCGGCCTACCTTGACCGGGAAGATGTGGGCGTGGTTCCGGTAGCCGGCCTGGTGTGGCAGCCGAGCCGGGATTGGGTTTTCGAACTGCTCATGCCCCGGCCCAGGGTGGCAAGACAGATCCAGTGGTTTTTGCTTGACCGCCCGGAGGCGGAAAACTGGCTCTATGTCGCTGGGGAATTTGGCGGCGGGACTTGGTCTGTGGAACGAGCCACCGGCACTCGAGATGTCGCCACCTATCGCGATTTTCGCCTCCTTGTGGGGATCGAACAGAAAGCCGCTTACCGACTTTCCTGGCGGCTAGAAGGGGGATATGTTTTTGGCAGAAAGCTGACCTTTGAGGATGACTCGACGAAGCTGCGCCCGGGTGACACTGCCCTGATTCGGCTAAGCCTCAGCTATTGAGGCGGTCGGCTGCATGGGATTGGGGCTCGCCATCGAAATTTGCCTTGGGGGAGGCTCACTTCATGTCTTGTACACAAAGTGCCCAGCGATCATTTATCGACGTGCAGCCATCTAGGAGAACTCTTGCTGGAAACGGGCTGCGGCCGGTGCGGGTACTTTTTGTTTTTACCCTTGTCCTTAGCTTTGCCAGGCCGACCATAGCTCAGGAACTGGCCGAACTTTCGGCCGACGAGCTGCGGGACCGCATTTACGGCGGTTGGGTGGGGATGCTCATCGGAGGCATTGAGGGATTGCCGCACGAATTCAAATACCGGGAGAATCCGCGCGAGGAGTTGCCGGAGTTTACTTTCCTGGCTGGCGGCGCCCGAAGCGATGACGATAACGACATTGAGTGGACGCATCTTTACTTTATGTACAAAGAGGGGATGCTCTTCCTGCCATACCCACGGCTTGCCGAAATTTGGAAGGCCAATATGAACCAGGGGGTGTGGCGGGCAAACAAAGCCGCTCGCGAGCTTATGGAGCAAGGGACTTTGCCGCCAGAGACTGGCGACTTTGGTCGGAATCCTCATGCGTGGTACAACTTGTCCGGACAATTCGCGGTGGAATCTTACGGTCTTATAGCCCCGGGAATGCCGCAAAAGGCTTCGCAGCTTGCGCTCCATTATGCTCGGATAGCTGTTTCCGGCGAGCCACTCCAGGCAGCGCAATTTTGGGCCAGCATGGTGAGCCTGGCGTTTTTCCACCGTGGCTCTGTTGATGAACTAATTGACAAAGCGTTGGGGGCGACTGATCCGGCCTGCGCGCTTCGAGAGGCAGTGGCTGATGCTCGCGAAGCCTTGGGAACATGGCGCGACGACTGGAAGGCAGCTCGGCAACAGGTGCATCGTCAGTGTGTTGTAGAGCGGGGCTGGAATGATAATTCGACCCCCACAAATGGAGCTTTAGTTTGCCTTGCCCTTCTTTACGGCAAGGGTGATTTCTACCGCACCCTTCAGTACGCCATGGCTTTAGGCCATGATGCGGACTGCAACGCGGCCACTGCTGGGGCAGTCGTCGGGACACTCTTGGGCTGGAAGCGGATCCGGCAGCTACCTCAATGCCAGGTGGTGGACCGCTATGTCAACCGCACACGGCCACAGCTTCCGGCGGAAATCGCAATTTCCGAGCAGGTAGACATCCTCTGCCAGCTGGCGGAGCGATGTATTGAGGCTTCAGGGGGGAAGGTCGTCCGCGCGGACGGAAAAGTTGCCAAGCTCCTCGTGCCCCTTCAGGCGCCGAGACCGCTTGAGCTTTTGCCCCCGGGTGCGCCCCGGCCAAGGCCGGGCAAATAATTCGTGCACATGGCCGTAAGTTTTCAGGCCAAATCTGTCGCGCGACCGCGGTTGACGAACGTAAGGCTTCCGCTAAAGCCGAGAAGGCCTTGGCCTTTTGGTTTCTGATGGCCAAGTCAGCCCCTCTCGGCCAGAAGAATTGCACCAAGGGACGTCTCGGATAAGATGGGGCATGTTCCGGAGTGCTATCCGGAGGTGGGAGCGAGCGCGGCAGAGGCAGGCGTGCCCGGTGTTGTCGGCGGGACCTGGGCTGGGATAACAGGCGATGGGGTGCCAGAAGTGCTGGGCGGAGAAGTGGGGCCACCGAACCCCGAAATGACCCCCATCATCGGGCGGAGGCTCTCTCCAATTGCCACCCGCCACCGCCGCCCGTCGGCCTCAATTTCCGCCGCGCGAAGTTCCAGCCGAACGATTCGTCCACGTAAAAGACCAATTTGGAAGCTCTCCCCTTCACGGAGCACATAGGTTTTCCCCTCGGTTCGGCTGAGGATCCACGCCTCCAACTGGTCCGGCGGACCCACAATCCCCGTCAAAAAGGCAAATCGGCTTGCGTCAAACGGTGGTGGAGGCGGTGGTGTGGGTGGGGGAGTGTTTACTACCCGGACTGACGGTGTTTCCCGAGGCGGACTGTAGGGGGCGAAGATGTTTCGCCTGGCCAAAAGATCACTATAAGCTCGTTCATCTCCAGCGGGCAAAGACCGCGGCGGCCTTTCGGGCAAATTCTCTTTGCTTGTTGCTTCTTCAAGCGCAAGGGCCTCCACGCTGAGGTTGACCTCCAGCTGGTCGGAGCGCTCCTTCGGCTGGAGGGTAAGAAGCCGAATCCGATGAAGATAATCGGCGCTATAAAAGCCGTACAAAAATCGAGCCAATCCCTCCCACCGGGCGTCGCCTTTTAAGTTGAAGCGAAAGCTGCTGTAAAAGCCGGCCGCCCGAGAGTCGCCACTGTCCAGATAGGTATTTTGCCAACCGGATTTTTTCGCCAACTCAAGGAGCCAGTGCCCGTAAACGGACCGGGCCACGGCGGTGTTACCGGGCAAAGATCGTTGCTTGAAGGCCTCCAACTGCGCTTCGAGCTTTTTCTGCCTAGCCACGCGAGTTTCCAGCCGGGCGACCTGCTGCGCCAAATTCGCGCGGAGTTGCCGCAGCTGCCGACCGGTGCCAAAAAGTTCCGTCCACACTGTCCGCCCGGCTAGCAGGATAAGTAGCAGCCCGGTCACAACGGCAAGGACTAATTCCCGACGTGTCAACCCCATTACGGTTGTCCCCGAGGCGGCAGGAGGGTTCTTCGGACGGTGCGAGCGGGACTTGTCCGCGAAGCCCCTGTCTGCGCGGTCTTTTCCGCCTGCCTTTGGACGCGGATAGTGGACCGAAATTCGTACCGATAATGCTTCCCGGAAGCTAATTCATTTTTACTCTTCCCGGCGACAGCGTGAGTGTCGTCCTGAAGGTCAAGCTCGGCCTTCTGAATGGCCTCAAGCGACCGTGCCACGCCGTCGATTTCTATCTGTCCTCCCCCGGCGACAGCCGTGCCCTTAATCTGCCGGAGCATCAGTTCTTCGCTTCCGGGCAACTTGCTGGCCAGCCGATAAAGCTCATCCAACCAGTTGACGCTTTCCCCTTCCCAAGCCGACAGCTCGTTGACCTTCTGCTCTAGTTGGCTAAGCTGTCGATCGCGAGCCTCAAGCGACTTAAGGCGGTCTTGTAGTTGGCGAATCTCCTCTCGTCTGGCGACATCCTGAGCGTAGCCGTAGACAAAAGTGCCAGCCAGGACTATCGCTGCGGTCACCAGGCCTGCCACCACATAAGGCCGACGGCTCGGTGGGGCCGGCCGACGCCGCGGATGGACAAAATCGAGGGTCGGCGGAGCTTGCCCGGCGTGCTCTTCCAAAATGCCGACCAAAGGCACGAATTGGCCGAGGGTATCTGCCCCAACTTGACCGATGGCTCCCGCAATGGCCGGAAGGAGCGTGGGGTCAAAGACCACAATCTCCTGGCGCAATTCCCCACGTAGTCGCTCGGCCAGTGCCAGGGTTGCTTGACCGGCGCCGCAAAGCACAACCTTCTCCACCCGGCGGGCCCCGAGCATCCCCTGTGCTGCCGCGATCGTCCGCCTGACCTGCCCCACGAGGTCAAAAACACCTTGCTCGTCTTGAAGCGGATCGCCGTGCAAGCGGGCACAGCGACTGAGGACGACCTGGCCGTCGAGGATAAGCGACAGATCGGCTTCGTCCGAAAAAAGCCCCACCAGCAAAGCTGGCGTGCTCCGAATGTCCGCACCGGCACGGAGGATAACCGACGCGGCCGTAAACGGCCGGACACCCACGCGTACGAGACGTAGACGATGTCTTTGGCACACCTCCTGCAAGCGAGCCATCAACCGCGGATGCATAGCCGCGGCTAGCACATTGCGCGGTTGCGAGGGATCGGCATCCAAGGGGCAAAAGTCAAGAGGCCAGTCCTCCTCAAGGGCCGTGAACTCCCGGCTGGCCTGAAAGCGGACCATGTCCGGCAATTCTTCATCCGGAGCCGGCGGTAGTGTCAATTGGCGAAGTTCCACATGGGCCCGGCTAACGACAACCAGGGCTTCGCACCGCGGAAGCTTCAACGACCCTAAAAGCTCGCCAACTTGTTGAGCAAGTTTCTCTGAAAGAGGAGTCTCCGGCTGATCGCGCTCTTCAGGCGGAGTGGGCAGGTTGAAGGTCCACAATTTCTCCAAGCTAGCGGACCGGCCAGCAATCCGCGCTTGAATGACCCGCAGTTGCTCCGCATTCCATTCAAACGCTACGACTTTGGGCATAAATAGGCTCTGCGTTTCGCTATCTTACCGAGCAATCCGGAAGCTGCCCTTTTCGGCAAACCCCAATCGGTACCCACGGAAACCTGTTCTCTTTTACTCCAAACGTTTTTACCCCGCCCCCTGGAAGTAAAAAGCTACTTGACCTTCCGCAAAACATTCTCGACATCAGCCCTGCTACTGGTGCAGTCAAACTCGGCGTCCCGAGCCCGAGACGACTCTTTTTCCATTATTGGCTCACCGTGGCGGGAAGGTCGAGCAAATACAGGTCAGAGCGGTGTTTTCGCAGGCATGGTGAGGCGGGGAGGGGCCGCTAATAACGGTTTATAGTCCGGTCCCACCCGCTAGCTCCCGACCAGCCAATAAAACCAGCCGATGCACCCTGGGGTGTCCACCCGAGGCCCAAATGGCTGAGGTCGCGCCAAAAGAGAATCCGCGGGGGCAACTTACTTGCATCCAAAATGGCCTCAAGCCGGGAAAACGGCCCGCCCCCGTCGTAGTAGCCCACCACTTGGACTCTGTAGATACATCCGCCCGCGCATATAAACGGCATCAGGGTTTTCATTTCCTCCAAAGTGACGATCCCTTCGCAGAGGATCCAAGTTTCGTATCGATAAAGGATATCCGCCTGAGACGGATCTTGCGGACGTCGGGCAATGATCTCCTCGACAATTTCGTCGCTCATGCCGGGGATGCCCCGCAAGACTGCCCGGGGTGCCAAGTTGATGTTGATGCGACCAAATAGCACCGGCGAATCGACCGCGGTCAAGTTTTCCATCAGCAGGGGTAGCTGCGTGGCTATCGCCCCCGGTTCATTGGGGCATGGGGAAGCCAACGTCTTCGTTTCTTCTTGGTCAGCATACTGGACGCGGACCTGGGCACCGATCAAATCGAGGATGGTGCGGATCCGGGTTCGGGCCGGGCGAGTGAAATCAATTTCCCCGGAAGGTTCGGTCTCTACTTGGGTCGAGGAGGAACCTCCGGAGCGCCCCCCGCCTTCATCGTCGCCTTCTTGTTGATCATTTTGAGGGTTATTTTCCTGACTCCCGGCGCCTCCGCTTTCGTTAGACTGTTGCTGCTGACGGTAGGCGACAATGAAAGTCGCCCAGGTGCTTCCCAAGACCTCCTCGATTTCCGAATAAAGGGTTTCCAGGTCGTCTTTGTTGACGTAGATTTTCGGTGTGCCGTCCGGCTTTAAGTTAAGCTCCATGCTCCAAAGTGTCAGGTAGCTTGCCCAGCCGAGGTAAGCCTCTTCCCCCAAGCCCTGAAGTTCCGCCAAACTGGTCGGATCTGCGTCGCCCGAATCGAGCACACCATTGCGGTTAGTGTCTGCCCCGAAAAGAAGCTCCGGAGTCACGCCACGAACAAGCAGGAGTTCCTCGATCGTCTCCAACGGTCCGTTTTTGGGCTGGTAAGGAGGGTCAAGGGAAAGATAGTACTCGGCCTCGCAGCCAAATTCGCGAGGCTCGTCGTCGCTATCGATCCAGTCCAAGATGGCATCCGCCACGTCCTCGGTCATCCCTGGCAAGGCCATCAGAAGTTGTCTTCCCGCACCCGGGAAGCGCTGTTCGATTACTAACAGGGCGTTAAGGTTGAGCCGAGTGGATTCGTCTTGGATTCCATGACGAACGCCTGCGTAGTCACCATCTTGGAGATTCGGAGCGATGATCGTAAATCGGCCGCGCCCCCGCGGATCGCTATCGTCGACAACGATCTTCTCCGACCACAACGAGGGATTGTCGTAACTTCCGCCGGCTTGGGCTTGGGTATCCGCATCCAGCGTTAAGAACATCCTGACGGCATCCAGGCCGGAAAGGGCAATTTCCCGTGCTTGGCCGCGCCTGCCGGAAATAATCGCCGCCTCATACTCCGTTAACATCAGCTCAGAATAAGTCAGCGCTACGAGGCTTAAGACCGGCACCACGGCCAGGACGAGCACAAGCACCATGGCCCGCCAGCGCCTGTTGGCTCTTGGTCGTTTTGAGGATGGCAGCTGTGACCGTGGCATTCTAAGTTAGATCCATCCGTTTACATCTGCGGACTGTTAACGAATAAACTACGCTGCTCTTTAAGTGGAGAACGGACCACTTTCTGTCGATTGAGCTATGAATGTGCCTAAACCATCCAACCCTCCTGCCAACTCACTGAGACCCCGAGCTCGATTGTTCGGATGTTTCCGAACCTGTTGACAACTCTTCCGTGCTCGCCGTCTGGCTTGCTGTCGGCTGTGCTACTGGGAGATAGATAACCGTCCGGTACAATGTCTGTGGTTCATTGAGGACCGGCTCGGAGCCAGCAAGCTCAGTGGCCGCAGCGTTTGCCACGGCTGGGCTTCGGGACATATCTAGGCCGATAATGACCTCAATTGCCACCGGAAGGCCACCCTGCGCCTCGCTGTCCCATGAGTCATACCACTGGATGCCATCGAAGTACCAGAACTCAAGCCACACGACTTCTGGAGCAAGCGGGCCGACACTCCGGACTTTTTGGTCCAGCACATTCTGCTCGCTGGCCAATGCTCCGGCGGCGCGGTCCACTTCGTCGCGGTACAGCCCCCAGGCATCCGTGCTGACCAAAGTCTGGGACATGCTCATGGTGCTTCCGGGGATCATTAGGCCATAGAGGATAGTTTTCATTTCGCTCACGCGATTCAGTTCCCAGCCTTCGCTGCCGGTTATACCCGTGGGCCAAAAGGCCTGATATTCGTCCGGTCGGGGGATTCGGCTTACGTCCACTTGAAGCCAATCTGGCCCACCGTAAAGCCCAGGTACAGACCGCGGAACGCCGAGGATGGTTTCCGTAGTTTCCTCCTCCCCCTCTTCCGATTCACCGCTTTCAGAGCTGGTCTCTCCGCTGCCACTTGAGCCGGTTGACATGCTGCCACCACTACCCGTTGACATTTGCCCGGAACTTTGACTGCCTGAGGACCGATTGGTTCCTTGCTGACTAGAACCTCCGGAAGTTTGTTGACCCGATTGCCCTTGTGACTCCGATTCGGTTAGCCCCGCGTCCGAAAGCGGCAAGGTTTCCACCCCTTCCAATAGGCTGGAAAGGGTTTTTGCAAGAGACTCGAAATCTGCCGTTTGCGGGGGCACCGCACCTCGAATGTCGTCGGCTATCCGCTGGAGAATTACCCGCGCAAGCTGGGCTTCTTCCACCCGTTGCCTACCAAGCTGCGATACCCGTAAATGGAGATCCACGGACAAAGCAAGCGCCCCCAGGACCACTACCAGTAGGCCGAAGGCTAATACCAGTTCAAGCAGTGTGAAGCCTCTTTGAGCCATGCACCTTGGGCACATTCCCTGGGTTTGCCTCGCGAAATGGACATTCATCTTTCTCGTCACCTTCCGCAGGCCATCGCGGATGGTTGGTTTGGAGCACTTACGGAGCTACGAGCACCGCAGGATCCTCGCGACCCCAATCTGAATTGTCTCAATCTCACTGGTTCCTAATGCCGCCGTTTCGACTCCGTTGTTTTCGATTGCCTCTTCCAGCAGCTTGCTTAATATGCCTCCCCTCCTTGATCCCGGCACAAAGGGCTACTAACCAGGCCCCTTATCGCCCACGGAAAGGTTGTTCCGGGCGACTTTCACCAGGTCCAGTGGGCCCACCACCCGGTGTGCCAGAAGGAGGCATATTTGGTCCTTGCGGTGGCTGGGCTGAGCCGGGTGTGCTGGGGGTCGGTCCGCCCGGCATCGCGCCGCCCGAAGGTTCGGTTGAAGGTCCACCGGATGGCGCCGGTGTGCCTGAACCACCTCCTGGGGTCCCGCTTGTCCCCGTCTGGCTTGAGCCGGACTGTGTGCCAGTTCTTTGCTGGCCGGTGGATGCCTGTTCGGAGGCCGCCTCTGCTTCCGCCACTAAGTCCACCTCGGTGACACTGAGCGGGTCGACCATCCAGCGGACCAACGTGTACCGGACTGGCCGCTTTTCCGGTGGAAGGTCTTGCTCGACCGTCACGCGAACTTCTATAAGGCCCTCGACATCAAGGGCTGCCACGTCGATGGAGTAGAGCCAATCCGGAACCTGGCCTGTCTCCATTGGGGCGCCGGTGATAGGTTCGGGCGGTTCCACGCCGGCAAGGATTTCGGCCAATTTTGCTTCGCAAAGAAGCTGAGCCTGGGCCAAGTCGCGTGTTCGGGCGGCATTGCGCATGGCCATCCGAGCCACTTCGCCAAGCACGGCAAGCGCCCCTCCGAGGATGGCCAGCGCCAAGATCACCTCAAGTAGCGAGAACGCACCTCTAATTGATTGGGAGCGACGGAATACTCCCGGCATCGCCGCAGGCCTCGGGCAAATTCTCGGCTAAAAGCTGGATAGCAAAGTGTGGATATACACGTCTGTTGGCAAATTCAGTTGCCCACTCCTGAGGGCGGAATTGGGTCATTCAGCGGTCGTCCGACCCCATCTTCGTCTTGCCGGACCCCTTTGGTACTTGCTCCCGTTGACAACAATCAAGACTATTACTTGAGCTTCCGGTAAACGGTCTCGTTTTTCATCTACAAGCCGGATGTGGTCTCCGCCCGGACCACTGGTCCCACTTGGACCACTCCTGTCAGCCCGCGGATCCACACGCTTACCTGCCGACCTTGGTCACTTTCGAGGACCACCTCGGCATCTGTGGCTGTGCCGTCCGGGTAGAAGATCACGCTCTCCATCCAGCCGGCCGCATAGTTGCCTGTGAGGGCGGACCACTCTTCCAGGATCGTCTGACCGCGGAGGTCCAAGTTGCTTGTTCCCGAAAAGAAGACGATTCCTTCCGGCAGAGAGCGCTCCGCACCTTGCGAACTAGTCGGTCCGGCCCCGAAAGTTCCCGCTGTAATATCCCCCATTTGCCCAGCATAACCGACGGGCATGTCCCACGAACCTTGAAAGCTTCCGAAAGTGGACATCGCCCCAGTTACTGGCTCGATTGTGTAAACGCTTTCGCCGGGAACGTAGCGAAAAACATAGGGCACTTGATTCTTGATCGCCGCCAATCGGGTACGCGTCCACTCCACCCGGATTTGTTCCGCCGCCGCTCGCAGGCGCTGCGCCCCCAGTGTCCAGCGCAAAGCGGGCCATGCCATGCTCCCAAAAACAACCATAAGAGCCAGAACAAGGAGGACCTCAAGGAGTGTAAAGCCGGTTGGAACTTTCCGTAAATCAACCGGACCTGTTACCCGAGAACGCTTACAAGCGGACCAGCCCCAGCGAGGAGCGCAGAAGCATGCCGGCGGTTTCTTTGCCCAGTTTCCGCCTACCATGGGGCACCGTCATTCGGAAGAGATTCATTCGGCTGCACCCGATGTGCTCCACCAACCCGGTCTGGGAAGCTATTGCTGCCAACTGCCGATATCATCATCCGTACCGTCTATGCCATCGGGCCCGGCCGACCAAATATCTGGCTGAGTCGGGTCATAGCGGCCTGGATATTCGTACCGGTAAGGATTCCCCCAGGGATCGAGGGGCACATCGCTATCCAAATAGGGACCCTGCCATTTTGTAGGATCGGGGAGATCACCCGGCGGATAGCGGAGGGCTTCCAGTCCCTGGGCGCTTGATGGGTAGTCGCCCACATCCAACTGGTACGCATTTAACGGTGTCTTGAAGGCCTTAATCTGGGACCGGGCGGCGTTGATATAAGCCCGCCGCTGAATAGGGCCATACGCGGTGACGGCGATCGAGCCGATGATCACCAAAATCACAAGCACAAGGAGCACTTCGACGAGCGTAAAGGCGGCTGGCTTTCTCCGGCGGTTTGGGGGGCACGAATTGGCCTTCCGGTAATGCCGCCTGACCTGGGAAGCCTCCAGCAACTTATTGCCGGATCCTATGTGGATTTGAGCGGTCATCCCACTTCCCCCTGTCGACTGTCCTTTATTGGAACGAATGCGGATCTTATCGGATGAACACGCGGTTTGTTGCCCTTGGGAGCCACCACCAGCGTACCGTCTTTCGAGATGCTTTTTGCGCGAGAGTCCCAAATTATCTTGCTCGGGGATTTCTACGCCCGCTCCTTGGTGTCGACAACCTGGCTTAAGAACTTGCTCCAAGCAAACTTTCAACCCACCCCGGGGAAGCTAAAGACACCACCTCATCACTCACCAGTGGGGCATTTCCCGGCGGGCACAACCCCTATTGGCACGTACCTGGGCATGGTCGCGTAAAGGGTCCATTTTGGCGGCGGATTTACAGCGCCAATCCCTCCGTCATCTTTACCCGATAGCCATGCTCATCCGCAGCATTGGGTAAAGAAGTGCGATCACCAGCACAAGTACTACGGATGCAATGACCATAAGCATTACCGGCTCAAGGAGTCGCACGGCTAGTTCCAAGAGCCGCCAAGTATCCCGCTCCAATGTGTCGGCGATATCAAGAAGCACCGAATCCAAGGTGTTGGCCTGCTCAGCCACAGCGATCATTTCCACCACAGTCGGCGGGAAATGGCCGGAGGCAGCAAGCGGCGGTGCAAGTTGACGACCTTCGGTGATGTCCTGCGTCGCCTTCTGGATTGCCACTGCAAATAATCGGTTCCCAGTGGCTGTGCTGGAGATTTCTAATGCCCGCACGATGGGCACACCGTTGCGAAGTAGGGTACCCAGCACCCGACAAAACCGCGCCACAGCAAAATTGCGGAAGATGTTCCCTGCCACCGGCAGGCGGAGTTTAAATCCGTCCACCCACCACCGTCCAGCATCTGTGCGGGCCCACGCCCTCAGGCCCCATACCGTCCCTACTAAGCCCACTAGCAGAAGCGGGCTCCATCGCTTAAGCTGGGTACTTGTTGACAAAAGGAATTCCGTAATCCAAGGCAACTCGTTTCGTTGACGGAGACTTTCAAACAGAGGTTCAAACCAAGGCACAAAAAAGACCATTAGGGCCACCGTCACCAACGTGCCCATAATGGCAAGGAGGATCGGGTAGGCCATTGCCCCCAGAGTGCGTTTCCGCAAGTCCTCCTGAATAGCGGTGAATTCTGCTACGCGAGCAAGTGACTCTTCTAGAAAGCCACCCTCGCCCCCCGCCCGGACCATGCTGACGGCCATCTCGCCAAAGACCGGCTCAAAGCGAGCCATCGCGTCCCCCAGCGAGGCGCCGTCTTCCACGCGGCGGTAAACCTCCCCCAAGACGTCCCGGATCACTCGGTGCGAGGTCTGCCGCCGAATGACATCTAGTGCCCGCAGGAGCGGCACGCCGTTGCGAAGAAGATCGGCCAGTTGACGATAAACAGTTGCCAGATGCTGACGTGGCACCCGGCCGAATCGGATTTTCTCCGGCCTTTGTAATTGACCGTCGACACTGACGGGGAACAACCCGCGGCCGGCCAATACCGCTGTTGCTTCCGCCCGCGTGGCCGCTTCAATTACCCCTTCCACTTTCCGCCCGGTGGCATCCCGGGCCACATACGCAAATTCAGGCATGAGCGTAAGCTATGTCGTTGCCTTTGGTCACGCGAACGACTTCCTCGATGGTTGTTCGCCCCGCCAGGACCTTCTCCCAACCGTCCTGACGCAGAAGACGCATGCCCTCCTCGACGGCTGCCTGCTGAATAGCCCAACTGCTTGCCCGATCGTGGGCCAGTTGACGAATCCGGCTGGTGCTGACCAAAAGTTCAAAGAGACCGACTCGGCCCTTGTAGCCAACATGTCGACAAGCTTTGCATCCTACCGGCCGAAAAATCACCGTATCTTTCAGCCGCTCTCGCGGGAAATCGTCCGGCAATTCCTCAGGTTTGGGCAGGTATGGCTCCTTGCAATGCTCGCAGAGAGTTCGCACGAGCCGCTGGGCCATCACCGCCTCCACCGTGCTTGAGACCAAGAATGGCTCGACTCCCATGTCGATTAATCGGGTGTAGGCACTTGCCGCATCATTGGTGTGCAAAGTGCTAAACACAAGGTGACCAGTCAAAGCGGCCTGAATGGCATTTTCGGCCGTCTCCAGGTCGCGGATTTCGCCCACCAAAATGACATCCGGGTCGTGACGCAAGATGCTTCGCAGCGAATGGGCAAAGGTCAGTCCTATCTTCGGATGGACCTGGATTTGGCTAATGCCTTCTAACTGATATTCCACCGGGTCTTCGGTCGTGATGATTTTGATGCCCGGATTGCGAATCTCCAGGAGCGCACTATAAAGCGTCGTGGTTTTCCCGGATCCAGTCGGGCCGGTGACCAGAATGATCCCGTGTGGCAACCGGATGAGCTCCCGGAACATCGCCAGGAGCCGATCGTTCATCCCCAGCCGGGAGAGGGTAAACTCCATCGCCCCTTTATCGAGGATACGCAGCACCACCCCTTCGCCGTGAACAGTGGGGATGATGGACACGCGGATGTCCACCTCCCGGCCGGCTACTTTCAGCTGGATGCGACCATCCTGAGGCAGGCGGCGCTCCGCGATATTGAGCCGGGCCATAATCTTGATGCGGCTAACGATTGCTGCTTGGAAACGCGTGATCTCCGGCGGCACCGGCTGCGGATGGAGCACGCCATCCAGTCGGTAACGAATTTGGAGTCCAGAGGCTTGCGGCTCGATGTGGACGTCGCTTGCCCCTAACTCAAGCGCTTCCAACAAAATCTCGTTGACTAATCGGACAACCGAAGGCTCTTGGGCCATCTGGGACAGTTCCGAACCGTCGCCCTCGCCCTGATCGAGCACTTCGATTTCGTCCTCTTGGGCCTGGGCCAGCAGTCCCTCGATCGTCTCGCTACCCACGCCCAGGTAGGTCTTGATGAGCTTGTTGATTTCCGACCGACTTGCTAACACCGGCACAACTGTTTTGCCGGTGGCCACACTTACTTCGTCCAGAGGATAAAGGTTAAAGGGGTCACTCGTGGCGACGACAATCGCCCCGTTCTTCTGTTGGATGGGGAAGATAGCCTCGCGGTGGATCAGCCGGAGGGGAAACCGCTTCAAAAGCGATAGGTCAATTTCTACTTCCGACAAGTCGACATACTGGAGGCCCACCTCCTCGCCCAAAGCGCGTAGCAAAGCCTCCTCCTGGACCAAGCCAAGGCGGACAAGCGCTTGGTCCAGGCGCGCACCGTCCCCGGCGGCGGCTTTGGCCTGCTCCAGCTTCTGCGAATCCACTAGTCCTTTTCTCAGCAAAACTTCAGCGATGTCCATGGCACCAATCCTGGCCGATAGCTGCTATCCGGACAAAGGTTTGCCGGCGATCTCACCCTCGGGAGCGACGCATCCCTACGTCGCCTTACCCCTCAGTTAAGTTTTTCCTGCCCCCCTTCTTACCATAACCCCCCAACCGACTATCCGGAATCAATTTTTCCGGCCACCGAGCCCGCCCAGGCCAATTTCGCCTCCCAGCCTAAAAACCTGGCTTTAACTTGCACATCCCCGGTCCCTTAAAGCTGCCCGCAACTCACATCCCACTCGATCATCACCTGTGCAGTTATCATTCCGTCACTACCATGTGGCCTGGCCCAGTAACGTGCTTTTCAAGCAGTTCAACCACCGAACGGTCGCAACCTTGTGACGGCCCTTTCACGCGCCGGCTTGCCCACACAATCGCGTGACAAGCCCAAATCCCGAGCTCCTTTGCGCGATGGCCTCGACCTGTACGCTCCGCCCCTTAAGCGGGTACGGCCACCGACACGAAAAAGCCTGTCCCTTTAGGTTTTCGGATCCAAAAAACGATCCTTGCGGAGTCGGGTGGGCGACCGTCCCTTAAGGGCAAGCGCCCGAGAGATGCACTTGGCCTTGTGTCGCCAAAGCTCTCCCGGGCGCTTTGATCCCCTATGCCGGACTCGCCACCCTGGGGCAGTTTTCCACCTCCCCAAGGCCGCTCACCCGCTCCGGCAATTGGCTAGGTCTTTACGCCAGCTGCTTATCAGCTACCTCGCCTTGGGTTCCAACCGTGCGGGGATCTGGCGACTCCCCGTGATTAGGTCTGGGCGCCTTGACGCTCACCACCGCGGACACGGCCTCGACGCCCACCTTCGCCGCCCTGAGGCGGAGCACCTTCACCTCGCGGTGGTCCAAACCGCGGCATTTCTAACCGGAAGGGCTCGCCGAGAAGCTCTTTTAGCTTGCCGAGTTGCTCAGCGGTGAGAATCTTTTCCACTTCTGCCCGAGCTTCAGTCCGCAGCTGCTCCATTCGCTGACGCATCTGTTCACGGGCCTCGGGACCAGCACCAGGCCGGAAGGCCTCCCGCATCTGCTCCTGGATTCGCTCAGCAAGGGCATTGATTTTTTCCACTTGCTCGCCGCTGAGGCCCAGCGCATCTACAACGTCCTTCCGAGTCAACGCCCGCACACCGCCGGGGGCCTGAAGCGCCTGCTGCAACTCAATCTGCTTGAGGCGCTTCACTTGCTGCTCGCTGAGCACCTGCTTAACGGCCTCCTCCACCCGTTGCCGGCTCTGCTCCATTAGTTCGGCAAAGCGGGCCCGCCTTTGATCCTCCGGCAAATCCCGAAGGCCTTGGAACCGCCCCCGGCCCTCTTCCATTAGCTGCCGACCGACCTCTTGCAGCTTATTCCGCTGCTCCTCGGTGATGCCAAGTTCCTTCTGCACCTGCTCTAAGCGCAGCAGCCCGAGCAGTCCGCCGCCAAAGCCGAATCCGCCAGCGCCCATGCCCGGAGGGCCAAACCGGCCAGGCCCGGGGCCAGGGGGCTGAGCCAATGCAGCGGCTGCGCCTAGAAGACTCACCACCAGCGCCAGTCCGACAATCCACCGCGGTTTCATCGCACCTCCTCCTTGTAAAAAGGATGCCTAACCTGACACACCTACAACCGACCTACTGGACCACCCTCAAACGCCGCGCGTTTCCACATGAGCCCCGCGTGCTTTCGAGGTTCACTCTCTAAACACCGCAACCGCACCGAAGGTTCCGCTATCACCTGCACAGCCAAGCACAGAGGGCACATGTCGCTGTACCATTTTTGGGGGGTAGAGACACAGCCCGATAAATCGCCAAGAAGCGCACGGTGATGGCAGGTGAGGGTGCGGGACCATTGGTTGGCCGGATTGCCCGAAGTGCGCATCCCTCGAGGCGGGATTGAGAGGTTTCGGCGGGCCGACAAGAAGCTCCCCCAAAAAGGGGGGGCAGGGACTGGGCCTCTCCCATGCCGCCAAAAAGGTCGGTGACTGAAAGGAAAGTCCCTTTCAGTCCGGGGGCTGATAGATTTGTTCTGACTGGACCGGGAGTTCTCCGAAACACCCTGGGCAACCCAGGGAAAACTAACCGGAACCGCGGGGGTTAAAGAATTTAGGGACACCTGCAAGATTCCGCTGTGTCATAAAGTAGGTGGCCAAAGTCTGCCGTACTTGCAGGGCGGTTGGTTCTTAAATATCTGAGGGGGCGTCAGCCCGGCCGGGTGTCGGCTCGGTGAGTTTTTGCTGTTAAACCTTGCGCCCCACCGGGAGCCGAACGGCATCCGGAATCTGTGAGCCGGCTGGCTAGGAATTGCTCGTATGGCGCTTTAATTCCTCGCGCCAGCAGGCTTCGCTGGCTGCGGAGTTCCGCTAGGGGTTGAATCCGGTTGGTGCCAGCGGAGCCAGGGGCGTATCATGGTAACGATGGCCGGAGCACAACTGGCACGGTGTTAAGTCGCATCACCGCCCCATAGGCAGGAAACTCGGCGAAGGCCAAAGCCTAGGACAACCCCGAAATGGGCTTTGATCGGCGTTTGCAAGGGGGCCCCGGAAAGAACTCGGTTTTCGGTAGTCTGAGTCGGTAGTCTGAGTTCGGGATATTTGGTGACTCAGAATGGCACCGGTGGCAGTGTAGGTCAATTTCGAGTACCGGGTTCAGCGGCCGCAGGTGGTTCGCATCAACGGACGTCAGTGTGAGGGCTTTAAGCATGCGGGGCACACCTTCCCCCCGATTTAGACACGCGGTTGGCTGTTCCATGCGTGTCGAGATATTCGAATCATTCGCTCTGGCCGCCGTGAGCATTCTGACGTGGTCCGCTGGGTTGTCGTTGGCTCAATGGGGGCCTGGCGGTCCTGATATGGGGGGATTTCCGGGCGGCGGCCCACCGATGTTTTTCGGCCCTCCCGGAGGTTTTGGCGGTTTCGGAGGTGATCGGGGACCCGGCAGCTTTGTGCGCCCGGAGGGTGGAGGTCCCCCCTGGATGCGGGGTGGGATGCCCGGGCAGATGCCTTTCGGGCCTCCTGGTGGTTTCGGACCAGGCCGAGGGTTCGGCAGGCCCGAGGGCGACCGCGGACGTTCTGAAGGGGGATCATCCGATCGCTCCAGCCGTTTTGAAGGCTTTTTGCGAAGCCTTGATACAAACCGGGATGGAGTGATCGATCCTCGGGAGATCCCTGAGGAGCGGCGACGCTTCTTCACTTTTATGGCTGAGCGAGCCGGGCTGGATCCCAACCGCCCCATACCGATCGACCGAGCGATAGAGGCCGCACGATCACGAGGGGATTCCCGTTCTGGGGATCGGGGGTCCGATCGTGGCTCTTCTTCCGGGCAGCAGAGGGGCGGGCAGACCTCGCAGCAGCCACAGCGATCGTCGTCCTCTTCTTCGAATTCTTCGAATAATGCGCCTCCTGGGCCCAGTTTAGTGCCAGGCTTCGGTGTCTCCTCAGCGGAGGCTGCAACGCTCAGCTTCGGCCAGGGCGTTGCTTTATCCATGTCCCTCAGCCGCTATTTGACCGCACCGACTGCTAGCCCCATTTCCGGCGGTGCTAGGTCAGTGGCCGGGTCCGATCCGGATCGGGAGAGGCGGATCCGCGAATTTGCCGAGAGCATTCTCCGCCGAAACGATAGGAACCAATCCGGTCGCCTCGAGCAAGATGAGTGGGGCGAGCTCCGGGGTAATCCAAAAGAAATGGACCGGAACGGGGATGGGGTGATTACGCTCGAGGAATTGCAGCAGTACGCGGCAGATTTCGGCCGGCGGCGGGAAGGTCCTTCGGGTGGACCACCTGGTTCGGCTCCGCCGCCACAGGTGGTTAGTCCGGGGGGTGGAGGGCAACAGTCTTCGCCCACTCCTAATAACGGGACGCGATTTGTGCGGTTCCGGCGTCCCCACGAACTCTTGCCGCAAGGTCTCCCGGATTGGTTCGTCAGTCGTGATAAAGACGAAGACGGGCAGGTTTCGATGGCCGAATATGCCACCAGCTGGAATGACTCGGTGGTAGCGGAATTCCTCCGGTACGATCTGGACAACGACGGAGTGATAACCCCGAAGGAATGTCTTGCGGCCCTGTCGGGAGCTGCTCCTGCCGGGGTCGGCAGCCCCGGTCTGGCGTCCGCTGGGCCAGGGGGACCACCAGCCGCTCCCCAGGCTCCGGGTGGGGCAGCTGTTAGCGCCTCAAGCGCACCGGCGTCCGGCCAGGGTGCTCCCGCTGCTGCCTCCTCTGGTGGAAGCGGACAAACCGGTGGAAGCTCCTCCCGCCCAAGGAGCGCTTGGGACGACCCGGGAAGCAACTTTTGGTAGACGGCCTGGCCGCTGGGTGGCTTTTCATAGGCGGTTGACACCGTCTTTCTCCGCACCGGAAGATCCCGGACGTTTACGAGCCTTCTTTCGCCGGTTCCACGTCGACTTGGAGCGAGGGGCGGCTATCCGTTTTCTTTCGAATCTTCTCAGGCGAGCTGAATCTGTCCTTCGGTGGGAAGTACCCGCGCCTAGCTGGCCGGGTAATCCGCTCGATTTGCTGGCGTCAGCGTAAACGAGTAGCTGGCCACCAATTCCGCCGCGCAAGGCGTAGTTTGGCTTCTGTTGCCGGCCGGCCCGCGCAAATGAATAAACCTCCTCGGAGTTACTCCCAGATAGTTTCGGCAAGAACGGAAGCCACCGGAACGAAGATCATAAGCGGCCCCCATGCGGCGAGTGCGGGTGCAATGTAGTAGGCCGCGCCCAATTGTTGAAACCCCAGAGAAACTACGAAAAAAGCTGCTGTCAGTACCGTACACAGGGCGATGGCTGCGAACACGTTGCGGTTTTCTCGCTGAATGACCAGGGGCAACCCCAAAAAAAGCAGGGTGAAATCTGCCAGCGGCTGCACGATCCGGGCATGGATGGTCACTCGGATGTCCGCACCCAAGTCTAAACTAGCATTTCGAAGGGCACGTATCAGCGAGGCAGTTGACGAAAACTGGCGAAAGGCGGTCCCACCGCATAGCTGGTCGAAATCGATGGAAGTGACAACAAAGCATTCATCAGGCTTAAGCCAATTAGGCGCATCTCGAGGCGTGATTATGACGGGGGAATCGCCCAGCCACACCGACGGCAATTCAGCAATATTCGCTGGCCGGTTGACTCCTTTTAAGAGGTAGCCACTTGGGTAAGCCTTGCCGGCGGGTTGATAAAACGCTACCTGGGCGGAAAGTTGCCGGCCAAGCCTGCCTAGTTCCGGCGGAAGGAGAAGGTTCGGCTCAGCGATCCGTTTGCCCTCTCGATAACACGCGCGACCACGGAACAGGATGTTTGTCTGCCGATCAAATCGCGGCACAAATGGCAAGGCTCGATCCCCTATCAAATCCTGCGGCCGCTGGGCAAGTTGATCCCGTAGTTGAGGAATGACGATCTCCCGATTGGCCGCCGCTAAGAAAATAATCGCTGCGGACGCAACCCCCACCGGCAAGATGACCCGCCATCGGGGGATACCTGCAGCCAGAAGCGCCGTCATTTCGTTATGCCGCTGGATCCAGGTGATCGTAAACATGGCGGCAATAAGTGTCACCAGCGAGGCACTGCGATCAAAGACCATCACTGCTTGTGATGCATAATACCGGGCAAGAAGGGGCAGAAGTCCCCCATGCTTTTCCGCCGCGCGGAGGAACTCTTCCAAATTTGTGAAGCCATCGAAGATCACAAATAGGCCGACCACGCCGATGGCGGTTATCAAGGCCGTCCAGAAGTATTGGCGAAGCAAATACCGGTCGATAATCGCAGGATACATGCGTCGAAAGATGCCTTGTGGTTTTGCAGCTGGCGGATCTTTCCGCAGACAACATGGGCCAATCCGCGGCCATAGCTTCCCTATTAAAGAGAGGCCCCCGTTCGTAATCCTTCCGTTGCGCAGGAGTCGTTGCCGCTCGGATTACGTCCCCAAATTGCGGCCGCAGTTCGGCCAAGATAATACGTGGTCGCGGCGGAGCGGTACAATTCTGACTTTTTAGACCGGTAAACTTAGACAGGCAAAAGCTGTGCTTACCCCAATCGGTTTTGGGGTCTACACAGGTCGTCCTTGGCTCCTGAACAAATCAAGCCCGATAGGAACTTCCCAGGATGCCATCCCCGGGGCTTTTTGCTATCAAGATTACCGGCCTTGCGTTTTCGGCTTCCCATTTCATCACCTTTGGCCGGACAAGGTGCGAACCTATTCACGGCCACACTTTCCGCGTGGAAGTGATATGGCGAGGGAAGCTGGGTCGGTATGGATATATCGTCGATTTCAGGCGGCTGAGATCCCTCGCGGGGGAGATACTGTCGGAACTTAACGATCGCGTGCTCTTGCCGGTGCGAAATCCGGCAATTGATATCACGCTTGATCGCACTCAGGTTCGGGTGCAATGCGGCAGGAGCACGCTGGAACTGCCCCGGTCGGCTTGTGCGCTTATCGATGTGGATAATGTGACCGCAGAACGGCTTGCCGAATTTATTGCCCTGCAGGTCGAGAAACGGGCAGCGGAGAAAGGACTACCTAGTCCTCAAGAGGTCGAGGTCTGGGTGGAAGAAGAGCCCGGTTGCTTGGCCGGCTACAGACTTATGGGCGAGGCGGGCAGTTAACCCTTGCGGGTTTCGGTTCTGCGAGGTACATGTCTCGATCGCTCAATCGGGCGAAATTGGCTAAGCGCCTTTTTACTTGCATCGAGGAAGCACGCCCAAGGCGACCGCTACTTCGAAAGCTTTGTTCCGTAGGGGTAAAAGTTTCTGACGGCGGCCGCCGGGCTAACCCTCGGTTTCCCGCTTTGTCGCAGTGCAGCGGCGCCCGCTTAAGCAACTCCGGCTTTCAGTGGGGTGGGTATCGTATCGAAAGCTTATGCGCTTTCGACCGAGAGTTGCTGCCGGCCGATTTCGCCCGGACTAAGAAGCTCCGCTTTGTATCGGAGCCATGCCGCGCCCACAAACAACCAATTGAGCACAAGCGCCAGCGCCACATAACCCCCGCCACCCGTCCCCTCGCCATAAGAGTGAAGACCGCTTCCGAAGACAAAATTCACACCATACCAGGCGACGATGATGGCTGTGGCCCCGAAGATGGCTCCCACGGCCAGGCCGAACTCGTTGAGCATTCCCACCAGCCGGCCATGAAGCACTCCTAAGTAAACAAGCAGGGCAATAAGCGCCCAAACTTCTTTGGAATCCCACCCCCAGAAGCGTCCCCAAGAGACATCAGCCCACAGACCTCCGAAAATGGTTCCGGCAGCCAAAAGCACGACGGCCACTTGCATGCCACGATACATATATTGGGCTAATGCCGAACACGCCTCCGGCGGTTGTTTGCGGACCGAAGGAGCAGACTCGCCCCCCTGTTGCTCGGTCACTAATCGATAGCGGCCAAGTAAGAAGTGCCCAAGCGATAGGTTAGCCAGTCCCCACACCAAAGCCCCGGCACCGTAGCTGGCCGTTATCGTCAACACATGGAGCGCCAACCAAAAGTTGTCCCGCAGCACTGGCATGAGCGGGGCGATTCTTTTTCCGGAAATTGGCGCCATGTAGGCAACCAAGGCGGCAAGAAGTGTGACTGCGGCGCTTACCGCTGCAAGTGCCCGCCGCTTAAAAAGTTCCCGCCATAATTCCCCAGGAGCAATCCCCCTGAGCGAGAACGGCAACATAAACGGCGTTAACACGATCGCAAGCAAAACCCGCGGAACAAACCACGCGGCGCTTACCAACACCAAGATCCCTACGAACCATACCACCCAGTCGTTTAGCGTGAGGGCCCCACCGCCTCCCGGCAACAGTGAGAATATTGGCTGGCCTCCCTTTGCGCCGGATCGCAAGTTAAGAAGGATCGCAATTGTCGCCAGCCCAAGCAGTAAACGAATAGTCGCGGAGATCCACCCGACTTGGCGCCAAGTTGTCTCCCTTGCGAAGGCTAAATCCGCGGGAGAAAGCGGTGTTTCTTCGAATGTCTTTGGCACCGCGGTTAGGCGCCATCCCCGGGTAAGTGCTGGTCCGAACCAGGGCCAGCCGACAATCCACAACCCCAGGACAGCTGTCACCATCGCCACGAAGAGCACCGTTTCAAACATGTTGGTGACCGGGGTGTAGCCGGTGACTTGTGCCCGCAAGGTCAGCCCGTACCCGATGAAGCCGGCCGAAGCAAGTAGGGCAATCGCCCCGAAAACGAAGGCAACCCGCCGAATGACTCCAAACGACAGTCCAAATCCCACCAACGCAAGTCCGCTCGTAACCCACGCCCAAAGGAACGGCTGCAGACGATGGTAAACAATTTCTGCCGAAAGAGCGCCGGGCTCCGGGTAACGGGTAGCTTGATCGAACACCACGTCGCGTTGGGCAACAGGCAAGCCGTCGCGGACTCTGTTGACGGATGTGCCCAGTCCCCGAAGTGCCTCACTGAGCTCCCGGAGATAATCGGAGAAAAGCTTGGGCTGCGTCCAAATAGCGCCCTGACGGTAAGCAGCTTCTGCCTTGGCAAACGCGGCGCGAACCGCCCGCAGGTTTTCCTCGGGCATCGGTCCCAAAATGGCTGGGGTGCCATCAAGCACCGTTACCAGCGCCAGCCAAACGTGTGGTTCTTCTGCAGCCGTGTGTCCCACCTCAAGAAACGCCGGCTCAAGTGCAGGAACTACGCGGACGGCATATTGCGGTTCGAAGAGTGCCACGTGGGCCGTTCGCAGCTCCCAAGTCATTTGCGCCGACAAAGTGGCCAGCCGATTGACGGCACTGAGAAAGCTCTGCCATTCCTCAGAGGTAAGTGTTTTCGGCCCAACTGCGGCAAGTGTGTCTTCACGGAGCTTAAAGGCCGCCCGGCGGAGTTCATCCGCAGCTTGTCCCAGCCTAGATATCAACGATTCGGCAGAAACTACGGATGCTTCTTCGGCCTTTCCGAAGTTCATTAACTCATGGATAACTTGCTGGACGGTGGTCAGCTGTTTGGCGAGCGGGCCAATGGAAAAATCCTGTGGCAGCTTCGTCGAAAGCTGGTCGATCTCGCTCACAGTATCCCGAGCTCCTCGGAAAGCCTCCGTAGCGGCCCCGGCAGCTTCCCAAAACTCCGCGGGCGGCTCTCCTGCTCGGTTACTGCGGAAGCTAAGCATCTGATAGAGTCGGAACGCCCGGTAGAGCCGTTGACAACTGTCCTCGAAGGGTGTCAATCGCACCTTAATACCCTGAGCTTCTGCCTGGCCGACCTTCCGGTTAATTTGGCCAATCTGTTCACGAAAGGAGGCCGACTCAGCCACCGTCCGCGGGGAGACGAATCGCAACCGGCTACCGCTGGCATTTCTTACGGGCACCCCCAATAAGGTGCGAAGCTCCTCATGTCCGGCCAGCAGGAAGGGCACACTTTCCCAGTAGTCCGGGGCGACTAGCCAACTGAAGACAAGCTCGCTTGCGCGAAAACGCCGGGGCCTGCCGTCGGGAAACAGGGGGGTGCCCGGGCCGGGAGCCCCATCCGGTTCCAGAACGGGATTTGCGCGACCGCAGATAAGCTCCGCCATTTCCTCGGCAAACGAAATAAGCGGCATCACCCGGCCGTTGTGGAATACAGGCAGCTCCTCCCAGGCCGACCAATCCACTTGTTGGCCAGTCGCGGTGCCAGTAAGTGCCACCAGGGCTACCACTGCCCCGGCTATGTGGGTGAGGGTAGCCTGTTGGAACCTACGGGCTCGAAGTGGTCCGCCTCGGCGGGTTGATCTTAAAGGCAAAGAAAATCCACACATGGCAAACGATTCTCTAACCGATTCTTTATCTCACAAAACCCGAGCGAAGCTTTTCTAAGGTTTTGAGCGGCCAGGCAGAATTGCGAGGATAACCAGTTTGTCAACATTTCCGGCGATGATCTGGCTCTTGACGGCCTTTCGGGGAGTCACTCCCCCAATTCCCTTCAAACTACCAGACAACATTTTCAACGAGGAGTGACTGCCGCGGACATGGAACGTTCCTCCTGGGTTGCTCCTCCGCTGCGGAAATAGCCACGCATGTAAAACGTGATGATAATCCCCACAACTGTCAACAACGATCCGAGGTATTTCAATCCGCGGCCTGGGTCATAGCTAACAGCAAGCCACGATAGGTACAGTTGTTGACGGGCCTCGCCACCGTGGACCACCCGCTCAAAAAGCGGATCGCCCGGGGTAAATGGCCCCCGGTAACTTTCCTGATAAAGGCGGTATACATACCCAGTCGCCGGATCCCTCACAGTGAGCGGCCGGTTCATCGAAATCCACCAATCCCGCACAAGCACTCGTCCCGTGTCCCGGCGGTCAATTACGTCAACACGGCTGGCATAGCTTGCCGGAATTTTTGAGCCGGGCTCCAATCGCCTTTCAAATTCATGCAACCGCACTACAAACCCCAGCTCGAACATCCTAGGGACAAGGTCAACAGCTACACTCCGCCCCTGCCCGGCTACCCAGCGCCGATATTGCTCCGCCTCCTCTTCCATAAATGGGCTTGCTGGCTGCTCCTCAAGCCAAAATTCTTCAGACCAATTGTCAACGCTTAACCGCACCCGGGCAAAAGGCTGCTTGAAATTCCGACTGCTCCCACTTTGGAGCGGTAGCGGGCGAAGAAGCTCGCCCGGTCGGTCCATCGGCGCCCAATTCTCCACACGGATCTCAAATTCCTCCGGAAGTCCCGCAAAAAGTCGCACCGGTGTACGGTCTATCGGCAACACGCCGCTTTGCAGCACTTTGCCCTTGGCGCATGCTCGATAAAGGAGTGTTCCATCGACTGTCTGCAAGATGTCAACGCGCGGTCTGTCCGGCCGGGACAGGCCCGATGGGCGAGGGGAAGCCTCACCTGTGCCAGTTTCCTGAGAAGCGCTCTGCCCGCTTGGCGAATCAACAGCCTCGGCGGCTTTTGCACCGTCGTGCCAATAAGCCCCGTAAACACCGTAGTAATCATCATGCCGGTTAAACTCCACCAGGTCGGCAAAAAGGATAACCCGGCGGGATTGGGAGGCTGGCTGCCCTGCCTTGCCAACAGCTTGGAGTGGCTCCAGGTCAACTACCGCCCCGTGAAAGCGTTGGTTGACCTGGCTCAGACGTATACGCAATTTGGCAAGGTCGAAAATCGCCTGGCCTTTCGCCTCCAATTCGTCCACCGATGCGCGGAAAACCGCCCCGCGGTGAAAAAGCACAAGTTGGCCACCCGGCGGTAATTCGCCATTTGGGAGCACCTTGAGGAAAGCTTCTCCTTCAGCCCGGCTTGAGGCCACCCAAAATACGATCCGTTGTCCCCCTGGCAGTTCTTGTCGCGCACCAACCGCAAAAGACCGGTGGGGCATGCCAGAATGGGTAAGATGTCCGGCGCGGAATGACCGCTGCTCCCAGCTGCCGTCTTTTTTCCGCACCCCCAAGCGCAGAGCCGGCGCCGGCACAACGTCAGCATCTCGGTAGTAATCTAGGACCTCAAGGCGGATGTTACCGTCGTCATAAAGCACGCCCCTGGATGGCGTTAGTTGCCCAAGAAGCCAGATACCCCAACTGGAGTAGCTATCCCAGTGGAAAGGCCCGGGGCGAAAAGGAATGCGGATAATCTTACCCTGAGGCGAGTTATCCCCGGCTCCCCCGCTGTTTACGATTGACCGAACATCCCCCGTTTCCGACCCTCTAGCCCAGGGGGAGATCGTCAGAACGAATTGACTTTCTTGGGCAAAGGCCCGATGGGCAGTTTGACCTTCAAAGACCGGGAGCTGAGCATCCACACCAAACCACAGACCGAGCAAAGCCCCGACGAGAAGCACAAGTATCCCAAAATGCGTTATCAAAAATCCGACATGATGCCGCTTCCAAGGAAACCGCACCAACGCGGAAAAGAGCACACTAAGTGATAATAGCACGATGAGCAGGTGAAACCACCACGCTTGGTAAATCAGGTAATGAGCTGCCTCGGTACCCCACCGCCACTCAAGGAACGTTGCCGCAGCTAGGACAAGGGCGCAAATCGTCAACAAGACGACCGCCACGCGGAGAGAGGCCAAGAAGCAAACGAGCTGCCAAAGAAGCCCGCCCTTTGTCAGACGGGAGGAACTGCCAGGAGAACCACCAGCCATTGACCTGTTTCTAAAATCCGTAAGCTCAGCGGTGAGCGGATTCGTTCCTCAAATGCTGTGGGGACTTTTACCAATTTCCCCGACTCTAGCTAGTCTCGGCTAGCGAAGACCCCACTTCCTGCTTGCATCCCCCAAATGCAGGTAAGTTTCGCTACGAAAGCCTGAACCGTTTCAACCGCAATCAAGGCTCAAGAGTTGCTCGTTCCCGCTTTATCCAATGAATACCGAGCCCGCTGGGCGAAGTGACGGAGTTTACCTTTCCGCTGGGGGCCCCTCCGCCAAACAAGCTTACCCCAACCACGGATCAGCGTTACGGCCCGCTGGAAACGTTTGGGTTTCTTTTTTCGCAAAAACCGCCGGTTTTCGCTAGTAATAGCCAAGCAAAAACGCCGTCTAGGCTCCGGATTGCTGGCCGAGACCTGGAATTTGCGCACTCCGACCCCCGACCGGGAGGAGTCCCTGTGCCTTTGCACCGGCTCTTACGGAACACCTTACTCGCTCCTGTCCAGGGTCAGCGGAGTCGCAGGCCTGACGCGTCGGGTCCCACCAGGAGTCTTTGCTCGCTAGATCCGGACCGTCGGCGATCCGCCGGGATTGCCAAGCCCACGTGCTTCTGGGCAGAGCCCTTCGCCGATTCTTTAAAGCGCAGCCTGGGAAATAAACGCAGTTGCAACTCATTCGCAATTATAGGGATGGCGGGCCCGCTGGCCACTGCGAGTGCGGCTTCACTTATTGTGTGGGCTAGTTTAACCACCCAAGCTTCCGCAACGTTTGCAGCGCTTCCGGCCACTAGTCCCGGCGGCGACAATAATGGGCGGAGCGTAAAGTTCCACCCGGCACGATGTCCCGGATTTCCCGTTGGAGCCCGGCCGAAATAGCCCCCAATTGGGGCCCACTTAATGGGGGCAGTCAGGGATTATCAAAATCCTGGGCAAGCCCTGGGGGATGGACGGGCTGAGCGGGAGGAAGCAGGAAAAATGGGGGATTTACGCGTACGAGGGCGCCCGGAAACCGCTATTTCGGGAATCGCGAACTGCCTCAAGGGAGCGTCGATAGTTGGCTCGCACCGCGCTGGGCAGAGACACTAATCGATGAACACGCTTTGGTACAACTTGACGGTCATAACCACCTGGCTGGTCGCGATGGGCTGGCTGCTCACCGCGAAGGTCTTGCCGACCCTTCGCATCGGCCAGCCGCCAAGCTATCAAAGCATCCTGCAGTCGCAGCGGGAAGATCCCCTAGTCGGTTGGAAAGTCCTTTGCAACGAAAAAGACATCGGTTGGGCTCTATCGCTAACGAAGCAATTACAGGATGGGATGACCCGGGTTGATAGCCTCGTCTACTTGGAACGGCTTCCGCTTGAAGACCTCCTCCCGAAATGGCTGCAGGGCTTGCTTTTGCCGGCGGAGGTAGATCCCCGACGGATCCGTTTGGAGATGGAAGTCCGCAGCGAGGCAATGTTTGACCCTCTTTCCCGATTAACCCATTTCTATTCGCACGTCCGTTTTCCCCCAGTCGCGGAGGGGGTCCGCGTGCTTGGTAAAGCGGACGAAGGCAAGCTTCACTTAACCGTCCGCTACGGAGACCTTTCCCAAGAATTGGAGATCCCGCTGCCGCGTCACTCGCTTTTTGGTGACACAAGCTCCCCTGTGGCCAAATTGCCCGGGCTCCGCGAAGGGCAGCGCTGGACTGTTCAAGTCTATAGCCCGTTTGCCTCGCCAAATCAGCCGGTGGAAATTCTTGAAGCCCGAGTCGAACGACTGGACCAAATTGCTTGGGGTGGTCGCATAAACCCAGTTTGGGTGGTGGTGTACCGCAGTGAACCGGGTAAGGGTGCAAGTCGGGCGGCCGTCCCTCGCGGTAGGCTGTGGGTTCGCCCCGACGGAACGGTGCTTAAACAGGAGGCACAAGTCTTTGACGCGAGGTTGACATTTGTTCGGCTGAGGAACGAGGCAGCGGCCCAACTTGCCGCTAGGTTTTCTGAGCTAACGGCAAGGGATAAATAGGGACTTGGGCGGTACAAGAAATTGGCGCTGGAGCGAGCCGTCCGCCATCCCCAGGCCAAGACTTTCCGGGGTGTTGTCCGTCAACAACCGGCGGCTCCTGTTAGGGCAGGATGGCCTAAGGTGCAAGGCCCCGTTGTCTGCTGAGTGCGTCAAGTCAAGTTTCCGGAGCGGAAGATTTCACACCGTGGATTTTGTGCTTCGTCCCTTTCTGAGTGGCTTATGATCGATTTTGTCCATGTGACCCGGCGGTTTGGGAAGGTTGTTGCCGTCAACGATCTTTGTTTATCCATCGGCCGGGGAGAGCTTTTTGCCTTTTTAGGCCCTAATGGAGCGGGTAAGACGACCACAATTAAGATGTTGGTTGGTCTCTTGCAACCGACGGCAGGCCGCGTTCTTGTCGGAGGCTTTGACGTCGGACAACATACGCGGGAATGTGCTCAATTAATGGGGTACGTTCCCGACCAGCCTTTCTTATACGAAAAGCTTTCCGGCCGCGAGTTCTTGGAATTTGTGGCCCAAATCAGGGGGATGAGCCGGCAAGAAACCGAGCGGGCAATCCGCGAACAAGCGGAACGATTTGAGCTGGTCGGTTTCCTTGACGACTTGGTGGAAACCTACTCCCACGGCATGCGGCAGCGGACGGTGTTCGCGGCGGCTTTGCTCCATCGGCCCCCCATCCTGGTTGTCGACGAACCGATGGTCGGTCTGGACCCAAAAAGTACACGCATGGTCAAAGATCTCCTGTGTGATTGGGCTCGTCAGGGCGGAGTCGTTTTTATGTCCATTCACACCCTAAGTATTGCTGAAGAGATCGCCACTCGTATTGGGATCATCCACAGGGGCCAGCTGCTTTTCGACGGGACGGTGGAAGAGCTGCGTCGACAAATGGCCGCCCCTGACGAATCGCTTGAAAGCATGTTCCTCCAACTGACTTTAGAGGAAAGGGCGGCACAAGGCCCAGTAACTGCTCGGGAGGCCTCTTAGCCAGAAAGAACGCTGTTACCGCTTAGCAAGCCCGGGCGGCGATCGGCAGGCTGCCGCGCGTGGATGAAAGTCGCAGATTTTATTTAGCCTGCAATCGATTTAAGTGGCTGGATCGGTTAATTTCGCGAACGGCAGAAACCGAAGCGCCTGAGTGACAAAGAGGGGGGAATACTCGCGGGACCTGGTGCCGAAGCCGGCCGAGTCACCTTTGGCCAGGCACGGCGACTGCTTTGGCGACAATAACTTGAGCGTTGAAGTGGGACGATCAGCGGATATCAACTTGTGTAACAATTAGCCCATGAGTCGATCGGCGAATCTTTCAGCTGGTACCATCGATATTGCGACGGAAGGCACGCCTTTCTTTGCTGGAAGCCTTCAGAGTGTGGTAAACTCGTACACAGCGCGCTTGCCTAGTTCTTGGACAGAGGGCACCACGTTTAGTCAGCTGCGGCGCCGGATCTTTCGCACGGTTCTCTGGCAAACCATACAGAACTCATGGCTTCAGCTGGGCGTGATGGCACTGCTAAGCGCCGTGCTTTGGCTTGCTCTTTTCCTTCTGTCTGCCGACGGATTCCTATTTCTGAAGAACACTATCCCTGCGGACTTATTGGTGGAGGTGATCGAGGTCATTTTTGGCGTCTTTTTTGTCACGTTGATGATTATGCTTGCTTTCTCTTCGGCGATTCTGCTTTACGGAAGTCTGTTTCGTTCGCCGGATGTGGGCCTCCTACTGACACTGCCCGTGCGAGCAGAGCGGATCTTTGTTTTCAAGTATGGAGATGCTTTCTTTCTAAGCAGTTGGGCTTTTCTCCTTTTGGGCACTCCCGTTCTTCTTGCTTATGGTGTGGTTGTTCAGGCACCCTGGTATTACTACCTGTTGATGCCGGCCAATTTGGTCGCCTTTACCCACATCCCCGCCTCTTTTGGGGCGATCGTGTGCTTGGTGTTAGTGCACCGGATTTTGCGACGGCCGGGACTTCTTGCGATTCTTGCCGGGACTGTGGTGGTCTTTGGCCTTGCCTGGGGGGTTTGGTATGTTCGCACGGCCCTCAGTGAGCAGGCATTGGCCCCGGAGTGGTTCCAGCAGATCTTTGCCCGGCTGCGATTTACACAACATCGATTGTTGCCCAGTTGGTGGCTAAGTAGTGCTTTGCTCGAAGCAAGCCGCCACCAACCGGTGGAAAGTCTTGCTTTCCTTGGGGTGCTGGTGGCCAATGCACTTTTCTTTCGGCAAATTGGGGTCTGGACAGCCGCGGGGCTTTTCCGGCGAGTGTTCTCGGAAGCTCAAGCCGGCCAAACCCGCAGGAGAAAAGTCAGGTTGCATTCTTTGGACCGGTGGCTATCGGCATCCTTGAGTCCTTTGCCATTGCAGACCCGAGTGCTACTCCTGAAGGACTTTCGCCTTTTCCGCCGCGATCCGGTGCAGTGGACACAAGTGCTTATCTTCTTCGGCCTTCTTGTGCTTTATTTCATCAACATTCGGCGTTTTAGTTATGAGACCTACTACCAAGGCTGGGTCAACATGGTAAGCTTGCTCAACCTGGCTGTGGTGGCTCTGCTTATTTCGACGTTTACGACGAGATTCATCTTCCCGATGATTAGCCTCGAAGGCCGCAATTTTTGGATCCTTGGCCTGTTGCCGCTTAAGCGGGAAACCTTGTTGTGGAGCAAATTCTGGTTTGCCACCGTGGGAACAGTTATTCCTTGCTGTGGACTGATTCTCCTGAGTGACAGCATGCTGGGGGTCTCGCCAAAGATCCTTGCCACTCATCAGCTTCTTTGTGTGAGCTTAGCGGTTGGGCTATCAGGGTTGGCGGTGGGGCTGGGGGCAAAGATTCCTAATTTCCGAGAGCCGTCTCCGGCGAAAATAGCTGCCGGATTTGGCGGGACATTGAACTTGATTCTTAGCACCGTTTTAATTGTCAGCGTGGTGATGGCGGCGGGGCTGCCCACGCATCTGCTGCTTGGATCATGGACCCCTGGTGGCAGTACCATTGCTGAACTTCATCCCCAGCTTGAACCGCTCTTGCGGTGGTGGTGGCTGCTCGGGACGGTGGCAAGCCCGGTTATTGGAGGGCTTTTTGCTGCCGTGCCCATGTGGCTGGGGATCCGCGCCTTTTGCCGGATGGAGTTCTAGCGCCCACCGGCCTCGTGTTACCCACTTCCAGCCGGAATTGCCTCGGTTAACTCGGCATGCCCGCCCGCCGGGCCGGTCCTGCCGGTAACTTTCCCCTAAAGGGCAAGTCTGAGAACCTCGCAGGGTCAAAGGGAATGTCCCGCCGAAACTTCAAGGTGGCAAAGGTCTTCGTGTAGGGATCCAATCATGAAGGAAAGCCGCTTTTTGCAGACTGTTCCATGGCTTGTCGGCCTAGTGGCCGGCCTTGTGGCAGTGGGTCTTTCGTCAACAGCCCAAGCCGAGGGCGATCTTTTTCCATTTGTCGTCGCTTACGGTGACCGGCCGAATATTACCGATGTCTCTAGGTGGCTGCATCGGCCTGCCGGGAAGTTTGGGCATGTTCGGGCCCAGGGCGATCGTCTAGTGACCGACGCAGGCCCGATCCGCTTCTGGGGAACTAATCTGTGCTTTGAAGCCTGTTTCCCCAGCCGACAGGAGGCCGAGCGTTTGGCCAAGCGACTTGCAAGCTTTGGGTTTAACGTGGTCCGGCTTCACCACATGGATAGTTATTCCATCTGGGGCAAAAGCCCTAATAAGACGATCATTGATCCAGAAAAGCTTGATCAACTCGATTACCTTATCTACCAGCTCAAGGAAAACGGGATTTACGTCAATATCAATTTGCACGTTTCCCGCTGGCTGGACGACAAGGAAGGCTTCCCTCATCGCGACAAGCGACCGCAGTATGACAAGGGATTGGGCAATTTTGAGCCGCGGATGATCGAGCTTCAGAAGAAATATGCTCGCGATCTCCTCTTGCACCGCAATCCGTATACAGGCCTCACGTATGCTGAGGACCCGGCCGTTGCCTTTGTAGAGATAAGCAATGAGGACGCTTTGTACACAGTGTGGAACTGGGGAGATCTTGATGATCTGCCCGATCCCTATGCTACGACCTTCCGAAAGTTGTGGAACGACTGGTTAAAGAAAAAGTACGGAACTACTGACGCCCTTCGCGCTGCTTGGAAGGCAGGCGAATTTCCCCTGGGCGAAGAGCTCCTTGCCGGCGGGAAGTTCGGCCCGGATTACGAAAAGTTTTGGCGCCTGGAGCGCGACAGCCAAACTCTGGTGGAAATTAGGCGTCTGCCCACTGGTCCGCAAGGGGCGGCGGCACTTCAGATCCGCGTCGAGCGAATGGGGGAGGTGCCCTGGCGTCCACAAATAGCGCACCCGGGCATTGCCGTTAAGCAAGGCATGCCTTACACCCTACAAGGATTTGTCCGCGCGGATAAGCCCGGTTCCATTACGGTTAACTGCATGATGGCCCACGAGCCGTGGGAGAATCTAGGGCTAGCCAGCCCTATACCGGTTGATCGAGAGTGGCGATCTTTCCAGCTAACCTTCTTCGCCGAGAAGGATGACCCCAATGCCCGGATCACGATCACAAGTTTACAACCGGGCACATACGAGCTGGCTCTTTTTTCGCTTCGCCCAGGCGGTGTGATCGGTTTGAAAGCCGGCGAGCGGCTTGAGGATGATTCTGTGCCGGTCCCCAGGCGCCGCGGGCCGGTGATACCCGAACAAGCTCGAGCTGATTTCGCCGATTTTATGTGGGACGTAGAGCGGGCCTATTGGGTGGGCATGTTCCGCTTCCTTAAAGAGGAGCTTGGGGTTAAAGCCCTAGTGGCTGGGACCCAACTAGGCTATGGCCCCACGCACATTCAGGCCCAACTGGACTATCTCGATGATCACGCCTATTGGCAACATCCAGCTTTTCCTGGACGCCCGTGGGATCCCGAGAACTGGTATGTCCGCAACATCGCGATGGTCAACAATCCAGGGGGCACGTTGACGACACTCGCCTCTCGGCGCGTGGTGGGACGAGTCTATACACTAAGTGAATACAATCATCCGGCACCCCTGTTTTATGCGGCGGAAGGGTTCCCCATGGTGGCTGCCTTCGGGGCCTTCCAGGGTTGGGGTGGTATCTACGTCTTTTGTTACTCCCACAGCCGCGATTTTGAAATCCGGCGCCTTCAGGGCTATTTCGACATCAAAAGCGATCCAACGCGACTTGTGCACATGCCAGCCTGTGCCGCTATGTTCCTTCGCGGCGATGTAAAGCCGGCGGAGAAGCTCCTGGCTGCGCCACTTTCACCGGAGAAGGAACGGGAAATTCTGCGAAAAACGCTTAATTCCCGCCGTTTAACCACAGACGACGTAGGCCTGCCTTCTCGGTGGGGTCTCGTCCACGCGATTGGTGTGGACGTCAAGGGAAGCCAGGCCGGAGAGCCTCCCCAGGGTCTACCCCCTCAGCAGGTATTTCGCTCTGACACGGGGGAGATTGTTTGGGATGTTTCGCAAGAGGGGGCTGGCTTTTTCATCGTCAACACCTCTCGCACCAAGGTGTTCACTGGATTCATCGGTGGGCGAACTTTTGATCTGGGAGAGGTGGGCCTCCAACTTGAGAAGACTCGGCTGGACTGGGGTACAGTTTCCCTCACGGTGATTGAGGGCGATGACTTCCTCGGACCAGCACGGATCCTTCTTGCCGCCACCGGTTATGTGCAAAACAGCGGCGCAAAGCTCGAGGAGCTTGGCGGCCAGCGCATTACCCTCCGCCGCAATTGGGGGACCGAGCCGGTGCTATGCGAGGGTATTGCTGGTCGAATCAAGCTGCCGGTCCCGGCCGAGCAAGTCCGCGCTTGGGCGCTCGACGAGCGCGGGAATCGAAAAGCTGAGGTTCGCGTTAGTCGGCCAATGATCCGGGGAGCCAAGGTCTGCGCCGTCGAAATCCACCCAAGTTATCAAACCCTATGGTACGAAATTGAAATTGGGGCAGCTTCGTCCCGGTAAATTGGCCGGGAATTGAAAACGCCGCCACTACCAGCACTCTCGCGGCAAGCAACGGGCCAGTCTGCGTGAGGGCCAATCCTGCACCACGCGCTAGTGTACACGCGGCACGATAGCGCCGTGATTGTGCCAAAGAGCTGTCTTGGTCTGCGTGCCCGCGGCTTTTGCGTCCCGATCCTGTTTATTTTGCTTTTTAGGGTTTTGCCTATGTCCCGGCGGAGAGTGATCGCATTTGCCTCCTGCCTTATGGTGGCTGTGGTTGCTCTCGGTCGCAGGGGGCAAATGTTTGCGGTGGAAGGCCCCGGGCCAGCCAAACGGCCGAATGTCCTTGTTATCATCACCGACGACCAAGGCTGGGGCGATTTGAGCATCCACGGCAACAAAAATCTTAGGACGCCGAACATCGACCGACTTGCTCAAGAGGGTGCTCGATTCGAACGGTTTTATGTTAGCCCTGTTTGCGCCCCAACCCGGGCCGAATTCCTTACCGGCCGCTATCATCCACGCACCGGTGTACGAGGTGTCACCACCGGAGCAGAACGGCTCAACTTGGACGAACAGATTGTGGCAGAGGTCTTCCGGCAGGCAGGATATCGCACAGCGATTTTCGGGAAGTGGCATAACGGTAGCCAATATCCATACCACCCGCTGGGGCGTGGGTTTGAGGAATTCTATGGCTTCACCTCCGGCCATTGGGGTCATTACTTTAGTCCGCCGCTTGAATGGAACGACACATGGGTCAGGGGGAGCGGCTATCTGCCGGATGATTTGACAAATCGGGCCATTGACTTTTTCCGTAAACACCAGGACGAACCGGTCTTTTGCTGCCTAGCCTTCAATACGCCGCATTCTCCCTTTCAGGTGCCGGATGAGTTTTATCAACGTTTTGCCATCGCTGAGTTACCGATGCCCCACCATGCAGCCGAGGAAGATCTCCAGGCAACTCGGGCCGCACTGGCAATGTGCGAAAATATCGACTGGAACGTGGGTAGGCTCCGTCGGGCACTAGCCGAGCTGGGATTAGAGAACCGGACAATCGTTGTTTACTTTTCTGACAACGGACCGAATGGTTGGCGCTGGAATGGAGGACTGCGTGGTCGGAAAGGCTCCACTGATGAGGGCGGGTGCCGGGTGCCGTGCATCTTTTGGTGGCCTGGGCAGATTCCGGCAGGCATGGTCATCGCCGAGCCGGCTGCCGCCATCGATTTAGCCCCCACCCTGGTGGAACTTGCTGGTCTAAGCTGGCGGCCCCCAAAACCTGTTGACGGCAAGAGCCTTGTGCCGCTTTTACGCGGAGAGAGTGCGGGCTGGCCTGACCGAATGATTCTCGTCCATCAGAATGGTCGTGTTAGCGTGCGCACGCGGGAATACGTGCTCGATGACCGCGGCCGGCTGTACTCGCTTGTAACCGATCCGGGGCAAACCCGGGATCTTCGGAGTCAGCTCCCGGCGGTGGCTGCTCGACTTTCTCAGGCCGTGGAGCGTTTTCGCCAGGAGGTCCTGCCCAAGGAGCCAGACACTCGGCCTTTTCCCGTGGGGTATACACAGTTTCCGATTGCTTACTTGCCGGCCCGCGATGGGGTCCCACACGGTAAGATCCGGCGAAGTTCGGTGCATCCGAACTGCTCCTTCTTCACTGGCTGGGAAAGCACCGATGACAGCATCACGTGGGACATCGAGGTGAAAACAGCCGGCTTGTACGAGGCTACCCTTTACTACACTTGCCGGGCAGAGGATGTCGGCGCCCAGTTGCGACTGAGCTTTGGCGAAAGTTCTGTAGCCGCGACAGTCGCCGAGGCATTCGACCCTCCGTTGATCGGTGCCGCCGAAGATCGCGTACCGCGGTCGGAATCGTACATGAAGGAGTTTCGGCCTCTTCGTTTAGGGATGTTAAATCTCCCGGCCGACAGAGGGCTCTTGACTTTGCGAGCGGATAAGATCCCCGGTCAGCGTGCTGTCGACGTGTGGATGATTAGCCTTCGGCTTGTGTCAGCTGGTAAAAACTGATAGCTGTTAACAAAGCGGAACCCCCGCCGGCCGCATATGATTCCACGGCGGGCAGACTTTCCATTTTCTTGTCGTGGCGAGATAATTGGGGCATCCTGCGGCGGTCGTCCTCGGTTGCTTGCTCGAAGCAGGTTACAGCAGCTGTGAACCGGCAGAGCGAACCGGCCCCATTAGCTCCGGCTGCACTGAATTGGCTCGAAAGCAAACCGATACCGGGAGAAACTGTGCTTGCATGTCGCTGGCGAGAAACTATAAGACTGGAAGCGCGATGGCACAACCGATCGTTTTAATCTCCCGGCCGTTGACAAAGTAGGAGTTCTCCCTACCGGGCGAAAGCTTGCCTTCCGGATCCGCCGCGCAAAAGACACGGAAATTCTCGGCCGGGGTAGCAGCGTAGAGTTCTCTACGGCTGATTAGGGCGCGCGTTTGGTTGGTAGAGATTGCGGTGGTGGGGCGGTCAGAAGTGGATAGCTAGCCCCGTAAAAACATATCTTCAGGACGAGGGAAATCTTACGCAAGTTGCTGCTCCGAGAAGTAGAATAGCAGGTGCTAACTTAGGGCGGGTCGTTGGCAAAAACGCAGGCTTCGCGTTTATAAATATCCAGCCTTTGCCGCAAATAGAAGAGAAGGAGAATCTCAGCGTGAAAGCAACAGATCGAACTTGCAACCGGCGCCGTTTCTTGCATGGGACTATTGGCGTAACCGCAACGGGCCTTCTGCTCGGGCAAGTGCGACGCCTTTCCGCTGGCATCCTTGAAGAAGCTGGCGGCTATCGGATCGGCATTTACACGCGACCGTGGGATGCCTTCGACTATCGCGTGGCACTTGATGCAGCAGCGACGGCCGGGTACCGTTACGTAGGCTTGATGACAACAACCCTCCCCGGTCGGCGATTGGTTATTACACCGGACATTCCCCGGGAAGAAGCCGCCGCCATCGGTGAAGAGATCACCAAGCGGAATTTGGTCCTAACATCGGTTTACAGCGACTTTAACCTCTCCGCCGGTCAGGAGGCCGCCGTCGCTAGTCTGCAGCGGTTAATCGACAACTGCAAGGCAGCCGGTGCAACATCGATTCTCCTCGGTGGCACTGGTAATCCCAAGCTTTACGACCTTTATTACGATACGATCAAAGCCTGCTGTGATTACGCGGCAGAGCGATCAATTGTCTTGACAATTAAGCCTCACGGAGGACTGAATGCCACCGGCCCAGATTGTCGGAAGGCAATCGAAAAAGTAGGCCACCCGAACTTTAGCCTGTGGTACGACCCAGGGAATATTCTTTTCTACTCCGATGGTAAGCTTGATCCAGTTGATGACGCCGCCCAGGTTGACGGTCTTGTCCGACACGGTATGTGCATCAAAGACTTTGTCATGAGCCAGGAAGGCGGTCAACTTCGGAAGGACGTTTGGGTCACGCCCGGTAAGGGCCGTGTGGATTTTTTTGCAGTTCTGCGGCGGCTGCGTCAGGGAGGATTCACAAGCGGCGATCTTGTCGTCGAGTGCGTAGATCGGCCCAATCCGCGCGATGCGGACGGGATCCTGAGCGCGGCTAAAGCCACTCGCATCTTCTTGGAAAAACTCGTAGCTCAAGTCCTTAAGAGCGCTTAAACTTGTTAGTTTTCGGCGGCTAAGATCCGCGCTGGGAAGGATCCAAGATTGGCCCGAGAAGAGGTTCGACCGGCTTTGCTAGCTCTTAGAATCGGATAGTTTTGTCCGTTAATTGCGGACCCTCGGGGGGCAAGCCTCGACGGACGATTCGCATGTTTTGGCGGGGTGGAAATGGGCAGTGGCTCGCGAGTCGCGAAAAGTCTCGGATCTTGATCAACTGTTGTTAGGGTTCGAAGGCCACGAGGCGCAACCGGAAGGCCAACCGCCCGGCCAGAAAGAGGACTCCGACGATGCCCTTACCGGCCAGGGGGCAGCGGGACCCGAGGAGGCGGTGCCGAAAAGCGGCGCGAGCTCGGCCCGAGCTCTCCCCTCTCACTCGGCCATTCCCGCCGGAGAGGATGTTGAGTCACGAATTGCTTATCTTCGGCTTGCATTAGTGGAGGGGGTTGGACCGAGGACGATCCAATTTCTCTTGGCCCGATTTGGAACGCCGGAAGCGGTCTTGCGGGCTTCGCCCACCGCCCTCCAACGAGTGCCCCGGATTGGTCCCGTGCTGGCTGAGCGGATCACGCAGGCTCCGAGCGAGACGGAGGTCCGCGAGCTGTTGGCGCTCTGCCGGCAGGAAAACATTGCCATCCTTTTCCCAGATAGCCCGGATTACCCGGAGCTCTTGCGGCAGCTCCCGGATCCGCCCACTGTGTTGTTTGTAAAAGGGGAGCTTTTGCCGCAGGATTACTTCGCCGTGGCCATTGTGGGCACTCGGCATGCCACGCCGTATGGGCTTCGCCAGGCAGAGCGGTTAGCAGCGGGTTTAGCTGCCGTGGGTTTTACCATCGTCAGTGGACTTGCCCGGGGAATTGATGCGGCCGCCCATCGGGGTGCTCTCTTGGCCGGCGGCCGGACATTGGCGGTGCTCGGGAGCGGGATACTAAACGTCTATCCACCGGAACACAAGGACTTAGCACATCAGATCGTTAGCCAGGGTGCCCTCCTCAGTGAATGCCGACCATTCGACCCACCGGTGGGCAACCGCTTTCCGAAACGCAATCGGATTATTAGTGGTCTGAGCTGGGGAACCATCGTGGTCGAAGCTGGGGCAAAAAGCGGCGCATTGATCACTGCCCAGCATGCGCTGAACCAAGGTCGAGAAGTTTTCGCCGTTCCCGGCCGGGCCGACGATCGCACTGCCCAAGGGTGCAACCGGCTCTTGCGGGACGGAGCCACGATGGTTACCTGCCCGGAGGATGTCATCGAGGTTCTTCGGCCGATGATCGCCTCCGGAAGGGATCATTTCCCCGCCAAAAGGGGTAAATACCCCACAGTCGCGGGTGCAAATGTCGGCTTCCCGGTGTCGGAACCGGGTGCCGGGGGCACCTGTGAAGCCTCTTCGGTGCTCGCCGGTTCCGCACGTCCATCCTCGGGAGTGCCGGCGGGGTTGGGGGCTAACCTTTCCGAGAAGGAACTTGCGGTTTTGCGGGCTGTCGGCGAAGACCCAACCTCCATCGACTGGATTGTGGCAAGCACGGGGCTCCCGACTGCGGAGGTTCTTGCCACGATTAGCTTGCTTGAAATGAGGCAACTTCTTCGCCGACTTGGCGGCAACTGGGTCTGCCGACGTTAGCCCGGGGATACAGTCGCTAATTTGCGGAAACTCGTCCGCCCTCATTTTGCCCCGAGCTACATGACCTGCCCGGTTGGTTTCTTTCCCGCCACAATTACCGGTCTGGCTGTGATTTCCGCTACGGGGCCGACGATTTCTTGGCCAAGTTCCATGATCGTTTTGTTCCTTCCGGGCGCCGGACAGAGAGCCGCCGGCGGGGTGGATGCTGGGCAGCAAGGTTTGCCCGAAATACACTTGAGAGACTCGACGCCCCCATCCCTGGGAGCTAATTGGCGAGGGAAACAAAGCGGGTAATCGTCCGCCCAAACCCCTCAGAGCCTACAGGGGCGATCATTCGCCCGCCGAAAGTTGGATATTAGCCCCAGACAGCAGTCGCCTTGCGGTTAATTTGGGTAAACCTAGCCCGTGAGAGGCCAGCATTCCGAAGGGCGGCATACGAGCACGGATACGCAGGGCTCGGAAAGTTGGGACCCGCTACGGGGAAAGCCTTTACGCCGTAAAGGGAACCCGATCGGTCAAGGGGCCACGATTAAGGGTTTTCGACTACCCGGTGAGTCTTAGCCTCGTGTGAAACAGGACCTTCTTATGGAGCACCAACCACGCGCAAGTTCGCCGCGGGGCGAACCGCCCAGGGCCTCCGCCCAAATGGCCGCCCCCACGATAGAGTTGCGGGACCCGTGGGTCGCAGCTTTTCTTGCCTGGGTATTCCCGGGCCTTGGTCACCTTTACCAGGGGCGGACTCACAAAGCAATTCTTTTTTCGATCACGATTATGACCATTTTCGTCTGGGGACTCTTTCTTGGCGGTAGTCGCGAACTGGGCTGGGGAAGAGTCGTGTACTTTTCGATGCGGCCCGGTGATCGCCGGCTGTGGTTTTTCGGTCAGATGTGGGTCGGAGTGCCGGTTCTGCCGGCGATAATTCAGGCTATTCGGGTAAATTCGGGAAAAGAACCGCTTTGGCACTATTTTATGGCGCCACCTATTCTTGGGCCGGATCGCGAGGATCCGCAGGACCTCGCCCCACCCTACACCTTGGACACCCTCCAGAAACGGCTGCACCGCTTCTTTGACCTAGGGACGGTTTATACGGCGATCGCGGGACTTTTGAACATTCTGGTGATTTACGATGCCTGGGGCGGTCCGGTGGCTGGGGAAGAGGAGGAGCATCCGGACGAACCGGCGTCTGAAGGCTAGCAGGGAGAGAGGGCTTATTTTGAAAAGTTTTTTTGGCTGGTATCGGGAAGCACGCCTTTCGGGGACGAATGTTCTCCCCAGCCTTCCGCGTGCCTTTCCGGCAGAGCGAGCCGCTAGACCTGGTGTTCCAAGGGTCGCGAGCGAAGTGGGTGACGATGTTCTCGGCCCTACGGGCTCCATGACCTGTCGGTCGGAACGTCGTTGTGGCACGCCAATTTGCGTTCGAAGCCAGGGGGCACTGTTTAAAGCTTTCAGAGATTAGCCTGTCAAGTTGGGGGTCAGTTTCAATCTCGCCCGTTTACAATCCGTCCTTTTTGCCAAAGGATCCCGACGTGCAGCGTTCTTGGTGGGAAGCTATATGGTCCAATGACCTGTGGTTTGCCGTCCCCCTTATCGTGGCAATTGCCCTTGTCTATGCCGCCACTCGTTTTGAGACCCTCCCGGAGATCTTTCGCTATTCCCTCCGAGTTGCCCGCTGGATCGTCACTTTTATGCTTATCTTGTTGGCAGTTTTGGTCATCCTCACGTGGTTCCAATAAGTGGGGCCCTCGTGGCCGATTTGTGCAACCTTCGAGGTGCCACAGTGGGCTGACTTATTCGCTGTGTAGGGGGTACCTATGCAGATCGTCGTCCTAGGTGCGGGAACTGTCGGCCGGAATATCGCCGCGATGTTGGCCCAGGAGCGGCATGAGGTCACGGTGGTCGATCGCAATCCGGCCATCATTCAGCGGATCAATGACGAGCTTGATGTCCGCGGCATTGCCGGTGAGGCAGCCCAGTCGAGCGTTCTTTTCCAGGCGGGGGTGGGAAGTGCCGACATCTGCCTGGCCGTCACAAATTCCGACGAAGTTAACCTCGTCGCAGCTAGTTTGGCCAAGGCGATGGGAAGTCGGCGGTCAATTGCCCGGGTCTATGCCCCGATCTATCGCGACTATAGCACTTTCGACTACCGGCGACACTTTCGCATCGACCGGTTACTAAGCTTGGAACACCTGGCAGCGATGGAGCTCTTCCGGGCGATTCGCGGATCGGAGCTCCTTTTGGTCGAAAGTCTCGTCCGGGGGGAACTGGAGATTCAGGAGGTCCCGATCCGGGAGAAGGTCCCGGCCGTCGGGACTCCGCTTCGCAATCTCCGGCTGCCAAAAGGGGTTCGGGTTGGCTCGATCTTTCGCGATGGGACCTGGTTTATTGCCGGCGCGGATGACGTTGTCGCTGTCGGCGACCGAGTGATCCTTGTGGGTGAGCGGGATCAACTGCGAAAAGTTTACGATCTTTTTGGTATTGAGCTATCTCGGCTTCGCGTGGTCATCGCCGGCGGTGGGGAGACCGGCTATCACTTGGCGCAAATGCTTGATAACCCTCAGTTTGGCGTTTTGCTCTTGGAGAGCAATCCGGAAAGGTGTCAATTCCTCGCTGCACACTTGCAAAAAGTGACGGTCATCCACGCGGATGCCCAGCAAAGGTCAATTCTTGAGGAAGAGCGGGTAGGAGACGCCGATGTCTTTGTCGCCTGCACAGGGGACGACGAGGACAACATTATCGCATGCGTGGAGGCTCTCGACTTGGGCGTCAAGAGAGCGATGGCCATCGTCGCCCGCCCCGACTATGCCAATGTCGTCCACAAGCTGGGGATTGAGGTAGCGATTAGTCCCCGGGTGGTGATGGCCCGGCAAGTCCGAAGCTTTCTGACGCGGGGGCCAGTGGTCTCGCGAATCCCCTTGGCCGAGCGGAGTGGCATCTTCGTCTTGGAGATCGAAGTCCCGGAAGGTGCTCCGGCTACTCGCGATGAATTAGCCCGGGTCGGACTTCCCTCTCAGTCGCTGGTCGCTGCGGTCATCCGGGAAGAATATGCCTGGACACCGGGGGCTGACGACCGCATCCAGCCGGGGGATACAGTGGTCGTTTTGGTCCGGGACGCTGCGATCGAACAAGTGATTGAGCAGTTTTCGGCCGAGGGAGCTGAATAGCACTAGCAATAGCTTGATAGCGGTGAGCAAAACGGCCCCGCCCCTATCCCGGACCGGGCAGCCGCAATGATTATTGGCTAAATCGTCGCCTTGTAATCCCAAGGTGAAATCGACAGCCAGGCTTCGGGCGTCAGTCCGCGGAATTTCCGCGATGATCGGGGGGCTTTCTCAATTGGCTGTTTTTTTGCAAGCAGCCGTGAAGGGAGGTGGACGGCAAGGGGACCGAAGGCTCGGTTCGACGCCCAAGGCATGTTCCGTTTAATGGGCCTAGTGAGTGATCCGAGGAAGTGGTTTGGTGGTAGGGGCTTCTCGCATTATTTGGAGAGATTCGAGCGCGCGGCGAGGGAAATGATCGATGAATCAGATGATTGTCATTTTCGGCGCTTCAGGGGATCTCACACGGCGGAAATTGGTTCCCGCACTTTACGAACTAAAGCGAAAAGGACGCTTACCGGCGAACATTCGGGTGGTTGGTTTTTCCCGAACCCCCTATTCCGATGACGCCTGGCGGGATTACCTCCAAAGGACCACCAGGGAATTTGTCGGCGCAAAGTTCGATCCGACCGTCTGGGACCAGTTTGCCCCTTGCCTCTTTTATCGGCCGGGCGACATCACCGATCCCGAAAGTTTTCCGCGGCTGGAGGCTGCCGTAAGGGAGCTTGAAGGCGAGCAGCCGACGGTCCGCGTTTACTACCTGGCTACGGCACCAGAGTTTTACGAAATTGCCGTGCGCCACCTGGGCATAGCCGGGATGGCCGCGGAAGAATCGGGACCGCGCCGGATTGTAGTGGAAAAGCCCTTCGGGACCAATTTGGCTACGGCGCGGCAACTTAATTCTGTGCTGCACGAGGTTTTTCGCGAACATCAGATCTTCCGCATCGATCACTATCTGGGCAAGGAAACGGTCCAGAATTTACTAGTCTTGCGATTTGCCAATTCGATCTTCGAGCCGATTTGGAACCGTAACTACATCGACCATGTACAGATTACCGCAGCGGAGGCGGGCACAGTAGGTACGCGGGGGGCCTATTATGATTCGGCAGGGGTTCTTCGGGACATGTTTCAAAATCATTTACTGCAATTGTTGACGCTAACAGCGATGGAAGCCCCCGCCCGTTTCGACGCGGACTTTATCCGGGACGAGAAGGTCAAAGTTTTGCGAGCAATTACCCCAATGCGTCCGGAAGAGGTGGCCGAGGCAACTGTCCGCGGTCAATATCGCAAGTACCGCGACGAGCCGAATGTCCGTCCCCACAGCACGACGGCTACCTTTGCCGCGGTTCGCTTGTATGTGGAGAACTGGCGGTGGAAAGGAGTCCCCTTCTACCTTCGTTCTGGAAAGGCTATGGAGTGCAACACCACGCAAATTGTCATCCAATTTCAACTGCCGCCCCACATGATGTTTGCCACCGGGCCGCGGTCGGTCAAAGAAGCCAACCGTCTGGTTATTCAAATTCAGCCTGCCGAAGGTATCCAGCTCCATTTCCACACCAAAGTGCCGGACGCAGGGATGCAGCTGCGGCTTACAGATTTGAGCTTTCAATTCCGGCAAAAATTCGCCGACGACATGCCGGACGCATACCAACGGCTGCTTCTTGATGTGATGCACGGAGATGCCAGCCTGTTTGCTCGATCCGATGAAGTGGAGCTAGCCTGGGGGATTATCGACCCGATCCTGGAAGCGTGGGAAGCAGGTCAACCGCCGCTTGCCCTGTATGAGGCGGGCGAGTGGGGACCGCCCATTTCCGAGCAATGGATGGAAGCCCAAGGCCGCCGCTGGTTCAACGTCTGCCCGGTGTTACCGTAAGTCATTGTCGATAGATCTTTCCCCGAAAAGGGCTATCTGGCTGATGTCAAAACCAAGATAGGTTTATTGGGCTGAGAAGCGTGGGCGTTGACAGCTTGCCCCCGGGGTATTAACGCCAGGCGACTTCTACCGGTTTGAAGATCGTCCGAGCCACCGAAAACCCAACCCGTTGATAAAGGGCGACGGCCGGCAGGTTGTCGGCTGTTACTTCAAGGTGGACTCGCTTAAGACCGGCACGGGCACACCCGGCCAAGCAATGCCGCAGTAAACACGTGCCGATTCCTCGTCGACGGTGTTGAGGAACCACCCCGACGTTTTGAATCCATCCTTCGCCGCAGGAATCAACAACGGCTTGGATCGTTCCGCAGGGTTCAAGCAGCCAGTCCGGCCCCCGATAACACACGGCCAGCCAGGTCGCATCGGGGAGAAAACCTTCTCGACTTGCAATATCCCGCATCAGGCGACGACAAGCAGCAAGATCGGTGAAGCAAGGGAAAAGTTGGGCATCCAATTCGTGGCGGAAGCTGAGGTATTTCACCTCGGCATGAAGATCCAAAAGTTCCTGGCACCATGGGAGGAGGCGGTATCCAGCGGGGACTTGCGGCCAATGAAGGGGCAGGTCGTGAAGATCCGCCTCCATCCGGTATCGCTTAAAATAGGTGACGGACATGGCGGGGTCCCGCCGGGTGGTTTGATGAATTTGGCATCAAGCGGTGGCCAGGCCGAAAATTGACGCGGAACGGTTGCGACTGCCGCCTGCGCTTGCTCGTTCAAGCTTCCAATTATGTCCTCTTGAATAATCTATCGCCGTTCGAGGATGCCGTCAACGAATACAGCTGGCCGGGGGACAAGGGGCCTGCTATGGCACGAAAAAAGAAAGACACGCAACTTGAGTTTGAAGGCTGGGGAAAACTCTCTCATCAGCCACCGCAAGCAAGCACGGGGCCAAAGCAAGCGGGCCGCTCTGCTCCTTCTGTGACGGCCGGCGGTGCGAAGTCTTCTCGAGCGGAGCTTTCCCCCCAAGCGGCAGCGGTTGCTAGTCGGGAGGAGTTTCAGCCGGCCGATTCGCCTCTGGCAGCGCCGCCACCCTTGGAGGAGAAAAGCGTCTGGATCGTTGACACGCATGCACTTGTCCATCAGCTGTACCACGCTATGCCAGAGATGGCAAGCCCTCAGGGGGAGCCCGTGGCGGTAGTCTTTGGCTTTGCCCGGGATATTCTGTTTCTTCTTCGCCAGAAAAAACCCGACTTTCTTTTTTGCGCGATCGATGTGCCAGGCAAGACCTTCCGGCACGAGAAATACGAGGCCTACAAAGCCAATCGGCCAGAAATGCCCGAGGATTTGCAAACACAGATTGCTCTTGTCTACGAATTGATCGAAGCTTTTGGTATCCCCCTCCTGGGCTGTGTCGGCTACGAGGCAGACGACGTCATGGCCACCGTGGCTCGGCTCACAGAGGAGGCCGGTGGCACCTGCTATTTGGTCACAGGGGACAAAGACTGCCGTCAGCTTATTTCCGATCGGGTTTTTCTGTACAACATTCGCAAAGATCAGGTTTTCGATCTCGCCGCTTTGAAGGCCGAGTGGGGGATCGAACCGGGGCAGGTTGTGGACTTTCAGGCATTAGTTGGCGATTCGACAGATAATGTCCCAGGCATCCCCAAAGTGGGGCCGAAGACAGCTCAGCAGATTCTTGAATGCTACGGATCTTTGGACGCCCTGCTGGCCGATGGGGCAAGTAAACTCCGGCCAAATTTGCGAGAGCTTGTGCTTGCGCACCAAAAAGAGGCCCTTTTGAGCCGGGAATTGGTCCGGCTTTGTACGGATGTACCGGTTCGCATTGATTGGCGACCAGTGACGCCGGCCTGCGTTGACCAGGAGCGTGTCCGAGAGCTTTTCCGTCGGCTCGGTTTTCGCAGCTTGGCGCGCGATTTTGAACACTGGGTTGGTCAAGCCCCCACCGTCAAGGTGGAGGGGCCTCCTCCGCCAAAGCGGCACGCCATCACTTCTGTCGACGAATTAAAAAAGATCCTTCGGCGGATTCGTTCTGCCGGTCGGATGTCTCTGGACACTGAGACGACCGACATCCGGCCTCGCTGGGCAAAGCTTGTGGGGATTTCAATGGCCTGTTCACCGGAGGAAGGCTGGTACATCCCCATACGTGCCCCGGCAGGCGAACCCCGGCTGGATGAGTCTATTGTGATTGAACTTATCCGGCCGGTCCTTGAGGATCCAGGTGTTGTCAAAATTGGGCAAAACCTCAAGTACGATTTGGTGGTACTCCGATGCGCCGGGATCAAGGTGGCCGGGGCTAGCTTCGATTGCATGGTGGCTAGCTACCTGCTTGAACCAGGGGCACGAAGCCACGGGCTCGATGAACTTGCGTACCGTTTTTTGGGTTACCAGACGATCAAGATCGGAAGTCTCATCGGCAGCGGTAAACGTCAGCGTCGTATGGACGAGGTTCCGCTTGCCGAGATTGTTCCCTACGCTGTAGACGATGCTGTTTTGCCGCTGCGTTTGGAGGCCATTCTCCGCCAGAAGCTGGGAGAGACCGGCCTTTCCCGGCTTTTTGAGGACGTAGAGATGCCACTTGTTTCCGTCCTGGCGGAGATGGAGTACACAGGCGTACGTGTTGACCCGGAAGTGCTTGCCCGGCTGGAACGAGAGCTTTCCGAGCGGCTTGCCCGGTTGGAAGCGGAAATCCACACCCTGGCCGGAGAGGTGTTTAACATCAATTCGCCTAAACAGCTTCAGCAGGTTCTTTTCGAAAAGCTCGGGCTGCCAGTGATCAAAAAGACAGCGACGGGACCAAGCACGGATGTGGAGGTGCTGGAAGAGCTTGTCGACGCCCACCCGGTCGTGCCTAAGTTAGTGGAGTACCGTCAGATTGCCAAACTTTTGGGAACGTATGTCCAGGCATTACCGGAGATGATCTGCCCGCACACCGGCAGGATCCATGCGTCCTTCCATCAAGCGGTGACGGCCACGGGGCGACTCAGTTCAAGCGATCCGAACCTGCAAAACATCCCGGTTCGCACCGAAGAGGGCCGGCAAATCCGCTCCGCTTTTGTCCCCGGCCGCAAGGGTTGGAAACTTTTGTCGGCGGACTATTCCCAGATTGAACTTCGGGTGCTTGCGCACTTTTCTCAGGATCCTCGGCTTTGCGAGGCATTTGCTCGCGATGAGGACATCCACGCCCGAGTGGCCAGTCAGATTTACGGCGTGCCCCTTGCGGAAGTGACGCCGGAGATGCGGCGGAAAGCCAAGGCGGTCAATTTCGGCGTCATATACGGCCAGACACCATATGGGCTTGCCCAGCAATTACGAATTCCCCAGGAAGAAGCTGCCCAATTCATCGACGCTTATTTCGCAAGTTACCCGGCCATTGAGAGCTTCATGGCCGAAGTCCTCCGTACCTGCCGGGAGAATGGTTACGTGACAACGATTCTCGGGCGGCGTCGACCCATCTCCGGAGTGCGTGCCAATCCCGGTCGGCAGAAAAACTTGGCCGAGCGAACAGCCATCAACACGGTGATCCAAGGTTCCGCCGCCGACTTAATCAAACTGGCCATGATCGGAATCGATCGGGAAATTGCACGGCGGAAATTGCCCGCCCAGATGCTCCTCCAAATCCACGACGAACTTGTGTTCGAAGTGGCCGAGGAGGCCCTCCCTGAGACGGCGGTCCTTGTGGGCGAAGTAATGGCCAGCGCTTATCCCTTACGAGTGCCGCTTAAAGTCGACCTTGCCGCCGGGCCAAGTTGGGGCGAGCTCCAAGCAATCGATCTTTCCCGCCGTTAGAGGCCGAAAGTGTCAGCGAGTTAGCCCACTGTCCAGAAAGCAACCATCTTCGGCTGCCTCTTAGCCCGCACGAGTTGACGCGGAAAGGGCCTTCTTTAAATGCCACGCACAACCAGGAGCGACTCTCATCGCCTCTTCGGCTTAGAAATCTAGTGCAAAGTCCTTGGCAGACCGGTTCTTGGCAGCAGCCGTGTCAAGGCCCGGCGGGGAGCTTTCTAAAGAAGGTTCTGGCTCAATGCGCGGGACGATCGGGCCATGGCCATTATGGTACCGGGCATTGACTCGTTAGTCCGTGAAGGGGCGTACTCTTCTTCGGCCGGGGTCCGGCGCCCTGGCCCCGGGAAATTGATTTTAGGAATTACTGGCCGAGGCGATTTCCCTCGGCGCCGAATATTCGTTTACATTTAAAGGGAAGTGCGCGCCAAGCGCCCACAGCTAAGTCCCCGGCGGAGCAATGTCTCAGGGAATGGCGCCGAGAGTGCGCCTAACGGTCTTTTTGCAAAAGGCTGCCAATATCTGTCTTGGTTAAAGTCGTACGATTAAGGAAAAGCTCGACTGCCTGGTAGGGTCCCCCGTGGTTGGCCCCCAAAAGATCGACTGCACCGTCACCGTTGACATCGACGGCCAGCAGATCGTGGGAACCTCGCGCCGAAAGGACGTGTTTATGCCAGTTCTTGCCTTGGCCCCGGTTGAGCAAAACGACAACTTCGTCCGGGTCTTGCCCTTGATGCATCTCGGCATATGCGAGGTCGACCGCGCCGTCACCGTCGAAATCGGCAGCAACCAACGAGTGGATGACAGCCTCGATCCTGTCTACCACGACATGTTCTTGCCAAGCTCGGTCGGGCAAGCGGGGGGCAGCAAACCAGGCTATTTTGTAAACTTGTCCGGCAAGCTCGGCCGGGGCCAGGACCACATCAAGCCGCTCGTCTCCATTAAGGTCCGCAAGCTCCACCTTATTGTGAGGATGCGTCCACGCGCCGGTGATTGCCCGCCGCGTCCAGCCTGGCTGCCACTTCCCGGGATTTTCGAAGTACTGAGGCCCAATCACGACCTCCGGCAGGCAGTCGCCTGTTAAGTCGCCCGCGGCAATCCCCTCGCCGTGGTCGCACGGAAGCACTAGTCTGTCCCAATTCTCTCCGGTTTGCTTGCGGTAAAGGTAAACGGCATCGCCTGTTTTGTTCCCGAAGGCCGACTGGTCCCGGCCGATGATCTCCAGCTTACCATCACCGTCAAGATCGACGGCCAGCACGTCGTGAAGCCTTCGCTTTTCGATAAGATGGGAGGGCCATCGCCCCGGCTCGTCTTTTGGATTTTCTAGCCAAACTAGACCGCCAAGAACAATGTCCGGCCAGCCATCGCCGTTGATGTCGGCTATTGTCCCACGCACACCGTCCCAACCCCCGTCGGCCAGAACGGCTTTTGTCCACATCGGCGACTTATACCAGACCACCGGGCCGTTGGCGCCGGCTATCACAATGTCCACCTTTCCGTCGCGATCAAGATCCCCGGCCAACTTAGCCCAAGGTCGATTTGGCGGCGACTCGTCCACGATTTGAAGCTCGAACACCACACGCGAAGACCGGCCCGAGGGGATTGCTTGCGCTGCTAGTCTGGCCGGTGTTGCCCCGGCCATGATAATCAAGCTCATAAACACGTACAAACGCACGCAACCACACCTGGCACCATGCCCTGAGGAGATGTTCCCTAGCATTTTCTTGCCCTAATGAGAGTCCGGTCGCACTAAGCTCGCGATCGAATGCGGAAGAACCCTTACCAATCTCACACCAATACCCTTTATGTCGACAAAACCCCGCACGAAATTGCGGAACCTTTCTTGCGGGTCTCAGCAAGCCGAGGCTTCGGCCGCAATTAACCACCTGTTCCTGTCAGGGTTGATGTCGACAAATACCTTGGCTTCTTCTAAGTGAGACTGGGCGTGGCCGGTTATTGGGAGCCTTCGTTAAGCCAAATGTCTACCCGTGGGGCACTCCAGGTATAGGGTTTTCCGATAATATCGAGCCGGCCATCCCCGTTGACATCCCCCACCCGTGATTCATGATTGCAGATGCCGACCGATATGACCTGCGGTTGAAACTCTCCCTGGCCGTTACCGTAAAAGATCAACTGTCGACATTTGTCTTTAGGCCCCGGGGTGTGCATTTCCGCAGCGTAGATATCCAACGCTCCGTCGGCGTTTAGATCGGCAATCTCAAGTGTATGTCCATGGTCGATTTTCGCCTCTAGGATGTTTTTCTCCCACTCCCCGCCCCTATTGAAATAAACGGTTAAAGGGCCGATCCCATCTCCGGAATTGAGTACCACATCCACCCGGCCGTCCCCGTTAAGATCGCCTGCGGCCGACCGCGACGTGCCATAATCGTCAATCTTATGAGGGCGGAACTTACCCTCGCCGAGATATTCAAACCAGTAGCCTCCCCCAACAAGATCAAGGTCACCATCCCCGTTGATGTCAGCCCGGGCTAAACCCTCGTGTGACCCTTGCTGCCAGGTCCAGATGGCGCGCAGCTCCCAATTTTCCGGACGGTACACATCCGGCGGAATTTCTGCCAAAAAGAGGGTCCGAGCTCGCTGGTTCCAAAAGATAACTTCCGGGCGGCCGTCTTTGGTGAAATCGCCGAAGATCTGGTCGTGATGTTGATTTCCGCCGCTTGCTTTGATAACAAAACGCCGCCAAGGCCGATCGAACGGCGGCCCCGGGTTTTCCCACCACCAAACCTGATTACTTCGCCAATCACCACCGAAGACAAGATCGAGCCGGCCATCTCCGTTGATGTCTCCGCAGGCCCCGCCGGCCTCAATGGGCAGCGGGTTGTCGTCTACAGCTAATCGCTCCCAACTTCCCGCCCGGAGGCGGAGCCAAACAAGCGACGGGGCCTTGGTCCGCTCGGCGATAACAATATCCTGAAGCTTGTCTCCGTCCAAATCGGCGACAAGGCACGCCGTCTGCTCGTTACCCGTAACGGGGACTGGAACTTCGCCCCGGGTACTGGAGAGGTGTCGCCACCGGACAAGTGTCACCTCCGCAAGCACCGGGGCACAAACCGCTAACCACACGACGGCCAAAGTTGTGTTGACAATTAGACGGATCGCTCTTTGTGCTTGAGGCTGCACTCTGATCATGGGTGAGTGGCTTCCTTCTTGGGGAGCGCCGACGTTCACGTTGCACTTTTCGTTAAGACTTTGCAAATTCGCCAGCCGCAAGGGCCAGCACTAACAAGCCGACTAACTTGGCTCAAGCGACTTCCGGTTCAAATCGTGCCAAGGATTCTTCCCCGGACGGCGTGCCACCCGGACAAATACCTCCTCGCGGTCTTCAGCTAGCCGTTTCTCCGTTGGACGGCAAATTACCCGGCCCCAATTGCGACTTCAGCTTACTTGGCAGAGTGACCGCAATCAATCACCCACCGCGACTGGATAAGGTAGTGGGAGCGAGGGGCCGGATCGGCATATCACCTGACGCCTTACGCAGAGTTGATATCGGCGAGGAAAGTTTGCCGAGTGTTTTCAAACGCCGGCCTAATTTAAAAGCCCAGGGCGCCAGTTGCACGCGGTTGCCAACCGCTCCCAGTCGTAGGTCACTTGGAGGCATCAATAACCGGGAGCGAAGACAATGGGACGTGCTGCGGCGTAGTAAACGTCCACACCCCGCCGTCCCTAGTGCGGGCTTTGGCAAATTCCGGACAAGACTTGACACCGAGTCAGGGGCCTCCCCGCACATCAGGAAGATGTCTTCGAACCGTTTGTGGATATTGTGCGCTGCTTTATGTTTATGGATGCTTATCGTGCGCAGGGAAGCGCTGGGACCGCTCTATGGGCAAAAGATGTCCAGTTCGCCCGCCTCTTTCGGCGAGAGGTTGCCGGAGAGTAACTGTCCGATTCTTGCGACAAGCCGCGACCGAAAAAACAGGAGCCCGGGAGCGGCTGGGGATGACCCAGTAAAAGCCGCATGGTGGGAAATTTGCAAGGAGGGGATGTCACCCGATTTCAGGGTGACTAAAGCGGGCCGAATCCGATCAAGCGGATGAGCCCAAGGGGAAACAAGTGTCCATCGAATGTCTGGGCCGCGAGAGCAGGCGAAGTTTATCTGTCGGGATTGTGCGTTCTACCGAGGTGTGTACCGACCCGCTGAAGCGGCTTTGGGTTAGCCGCCCGCAGGCGGTGGGCTTTGAATACCGCGTGAGAAGGCCAGGCCCCATCGCATTCCGAGGAGCCTTGGCAGCCAAGTGTCGGGAGCGTGGGACCGCCCAAGCAATCCAAGGGTTTCCGGGGGCAACTGGGCGAAAAATCAATCTAGGTTTTGCCGGAGGGTCTGAAGGATCGTCCCATCGGCCGCCCGGATGTTGACCTCAAGCGGCATTTGGCCCGGCAGGTAGTGAGTGGCGCAGCCAAAGCACGGATCATAAGCCCGGAAGGCCATTTCCACCATGTTCAGTAGGCCTTCCCGAACCTGACCTTGCCGGATAAGTCCCTGAGCCGCCTTTTTGACCGAGAGGGCAATCGGGGCATAATTGTTTGTTGTACCCACCACCAGATTGACGCGTGTGAGAATTCCCCGCTCGTCTGTCCAGTAGTGATGGGTCAGCGTTCCCCGCGGAGCTTCCACGCAGCCCACACCTTCCGTGGGCGTCTTTGTGGGCAAAACCCGATACTCTTTCCCGGTGATCTCCGGATCGGTGGCCAGCTCGACCCATCTCTCGGCTGCGTAAAGGAGCTCGATCAACCGTGCCCAGTGAGTAGCCAGGGTGTGGTGGACCGGCTTCCCCCCAAGTGCATCGTAAAAGCGTTCGTATTCTGCCTGAGCAAGCGGGGTGGCCATCCCATCGGCTGCGTTCAGCCGGGCAAGCGGCGTCGCTTTGTAAACGCCAGAATCCTCTCCGTCCACCAGTCCCTTCCACCCGATTTTCTTCAGGTACGGAAACTTTAGATAAGTCCACGGCTCGACATGTTCCGCGATGTATTCGGGGTACTGACGTGGATGATACTTGGCATGTTCGCGACCGTCCGGGCCAACGACGCGAATCATTCCGTCGTAGAAATTCACCCGATTTTGGGCGTCGACTGTGCCCATATTGTAAGTGCGGTGGGTGTACGTGTCGCTTTTGATCAGATCAACATAGCGGCTATTTGACAACACCGTATCGCGGAATAGCTTCAGGGAGAACTGGGCAAACTCGATCGCCTCGCGGCCCCGCTCTTCAATGAGCCGGCGTTGCTCTTCGTTAATGCCTTTACTTACACCGCCTGGAACAGCCCAGTTGGGGTGTACACGACGTCCACCGAGCATTTGGATGAGCTCGTGCCCGGTGTGCCGCATTCGCAACACTTTGCCGGCGATCTCCATGCCGACTTTTTTCACGACGCCCAAGATGTTCCGCTCAAGCGGCGGGGCTTCGGGGCCAACGACAAAATCTGGGCCACCAAGAGCATAAAAGTGCGTTGTGTGATCGGTGACAAAAAAGATGGAGTAAAACAGCTCGCGGAGCTTCTTGGCCGTCGGCGGCGGATCGACATGGAAAAGATCATCAAGCGCCTTGGCGGCGGCCATGTGGTGCGCTTCCGGGCAAACACCGCAAATCCGGTTGGTAAGGTTTGGCATATCCTCAGCGGGCCGACCGACGCAGAAGCGCTCGAACCCTCGCAGCTCTGGAATGACAAGGTAAGCGTTGGCAACATTGCCCGCGTCGTCCAAAAAGATGTCAATCCGCCCGTGACCTTCAAGCCGCGTAATCGGATCGATTGAGATGCGCTTGGAAGTGGTGACCATCCTTTATCATGCTCCTTTCCGAGCAAGAGGCTTGCTTCCGGGGGCAAGCACTTCTGCCCAAGTGGGGGCAGTGTTTACCGACTGGAAAAAAGCGCGCTTATCAGCAAGCTCTCCGAATTGAATCACTTATTCATCTTGCCAAGTATGTCCGTGCGTTTCGGCGGTCTCTTGATATCCACTCGCTCAGGTAAGTACACGCCGCGGAAAATTCAACCCTTCGCTGCAGCCATAGCCATCTGGGGCTGGCCGGCTTCTGCCTTTTCCTGGCGCCTCGGCAACCGCGATCGTTTGAGCAAGCTGGAGGCTAGGCTAAACCGGTAGAGCATCCCTACCGGATCGGGGATACCCTCGCTAATAATCCGCTCGATTTCCGCAGGATCTTTCGAGTCGATCACCGACGACAACGCGGCCATCATTCGAGCGCCAAAGTCCTCTACCCCTTCGTTTGGCCCATGGCAGCCAATGCACGGAGAATTGACTTGTGGACATTTTGCTCCGCAGCCAGCACGCGTGGCAATTCCACAACAAATGATCCCTTGCTCCAAGAGGCATGTGGTGTCGTCGGGGATGACCTGCCAGATCCGCTTAAAGCCCTTAATTTTCTTTTCGCTGCGGGTCCGGGGACATTCATCACACACAGTGGTCTGCTTCCCGATGACCGCTCCCCGCGGCGGCAATTGGCCGTCCATAATCGCCTGAAGTGCCTCCCAAATGTTTTCAGCTTCCGGGGGACAACCGGGGAGCGTGTAATCCACCGGGACCACGTCGGCAAGCGGCCGCAGTGTGTCGTAGAAAAGTGGCAGATGAATTGTCCCTTCCGCTACTTCCGTTTCCGTCTGCGGCACTACTTTTGTGGGGTTATCTGTGGAAACGGAGTCGCGGTAAACCGTGTTGAAGATTTCTTCTCGCGTGCTGAGATTGGCCAATCCTGGGATGCACCCTTCATGAGCGCATGACCCGAACGCTACCAGAATTCGCGATTTCTGACGCAAAAGTCGGGCCATGTACTCCTGCTCGCTAGTGCGGATGCCCCCGTTGAATAAACACACGTCGATCGCGCCGTCCGGCAGCTTTTCAATATCCCGGACTTTCCCGTCCACTACACAGGGCCAGAAGATGATGTCGAAATGATCGGCCACTTGAAGGATCTTCTCGTCGATGGCCAGGACGGCAATTTCGCATCCGCCGCAGCTGGCCGCCCAGTAAAGGGCAAGCTTCGGCTTGGTCTTATTTTCGACGGACCATGTGGCAGATGGCCCACTCATGATCTGCTCCTAACTGCGGACAAATTTGGGTCGAGAAACTCGGTTGTCCTATCCCAACGAGGACCTGCTTTGTTGCTCGATCCGTGCGACCCTAAAACGCCGGTTTTTTTGTAAGCCCAAGGTTTTTAATTCGTCCTTGCCGCAACTTGGGCTCGGTGCACCCTAGGCTTAAGGATCGGCACTTGAGCTCTGGCCTCCACAACTAGGCTGGCACCTCTAAGGCTTCTGCGTGTTCCTGGGCTAAGGCCTCGACTGCCTCTGCCTCGGCTTCATCCGGGCGCCAATTGTCCCGCCAGTTCAGGGGTCCTAACTTTTTCAGTTGGTCAACAAATTTGGCGATTTCCTCGGCAAGAATGTGCCCTTCGGCCGCCGAGGCCCAAACGAGCTTCAGTCGTTCGGTCTCAATTCCCAACTGGCGCAGCGTGTGCTTAAGCATCACATACCGGCGGATCGTTTTGTAATTCTGCTCGATGTAATGGCAGTCGCCCGGATGACAGCCGGCAATCATTACACCGTCCGCCCCGAGAGCGAAAGCTTTGAGGACGAACACCGGATCTATTCGCCCACTGCACATTGCCCGAATAACGCGGACATTCGGCGGCTGTTTAATCCGAGCGATACCTGCAAGATCTGCCGCCCGGTAGGAGCACCAATTACAGAAAAATCCAATGATCTTTGGTTCAAACACCTGTCCGTCGCTCATATCAGTTCCTTTGTCACCGGTTGGGATGCGGAAGCAGTAGTTCCACCGGTCGTCTACTCTTTGGCAACGCGATCAATCCCCCACACCTTGAAATCATCGGTTGTCAACTTTCTGCCGTTACCGTGTCTATTTGAACCCCGACGGGTGGAGGCTTTCTCCCCTTAGTGACCTTTATGCGCCAATTACAGGAAGTTCCTGCTGGGACTTGCTCCCTACAATGGCCGCCAGGGCTTCCTCGCTTGCGTCCCAGAGGGCCCCTTCCAGCTCGGCCATCATCTGCTCGTCGGCAAAGTGAGCGCCGGTGATGGCCTTCGCTGGGCAAGCGGCAATACACGTACCACAACCCTTGCACAAAGCCACGATGACTCGGCTGACCTGCTTGACCGGATCAAACTCGATCGCGTTAAACGGGCAGAGGTTGTTGCAAATGCGGCAGCCGGAACATTTTTCTTCGTCGATGGAAGCCACAATCGGCTCAATCCACACGGTGCCACGGCTTATCAGCCCGGCGACCCGGGCTGCCGCTGCCGCACCCTGCGCGACACTGGCGGGAATGTCTTTAGGCCCCTGACAACAACCGGCGATAAAGACGCCGTCAGTCATCGTGGCCACTGGATCTAGCTTGGGATGACGTTCTGTAAACCACCCAGCAGTTGAGCACGAGATGCCGACTTTTCGAGCAAGTTCGAAGGCATCTTCCTGTGGCTCAAGGGCCCCCATGAGGATGACCATGTCCACGGGGATGCGGCGCTGTCGGCCGGTGAGTGTGTCCTCGACCTGGACGACGAGCCGCCCCTTTTCTTCTTCCGTGCGGTCGGCGTTAGTCACCTCAGCCACCTTGCCCCGGACGAATTTCATGCCTTCTTCAAGCAGCCGTTGATAGAACTCCTCGTAACCCTTTTGGTTGGTCCGCATGTCGATGTAGAAGGAGTAGACCTCCGCCTTGGTCTTTTCCAGCACAAGATGCCCAAATTTGAGAGCCGCCATACAGCAAATGCCGGAGCAGTACTCGTTGTAGTTGATATCGCGGCTCCCTACACAGTGGATGATAGCCACGCGACGAGGCTCAGTCTTGCCATCGCGGAGCACAATCTTGCCACCGGTGGGGCCAGCGGCATTACACATTCGCTCGAATTCAAGCGCTGTAAACACGTTGGGCAGTCGCCCGTAGCCATACTGCGGGATCCGGGTGCAATCAAACATTTTCCAACCAGTGGCCAAGATGATATTGCCCACCTCGAACTCGAGGATTTCGTCTTTCTGGTCGTAGTCGATGGCATCGGTGGGACAGAACTTGCCGCAGATTTGACACTTGCCCCGGGTGAAATAAATGCAGTGTTCTTTATCGATTACCGGTATCCGCGGCACGGCTTGAGCAAAAGGAATATAGATACCCTTGCGGAACCCGAGCCCTGCCTCGAAGGCGTCATCGCGAACTTTGGTGGGGCACTTTTCCACGCAAATCCCGCAGCCAGTGCAGCGGTCTTCCCGCACGAACCGTGCCCGTTTACGAATTTTGACTTTAAAGTGGCCAATCGAGCCGGAGACTTCTTCTAACTCCGAATAAGTAAGCAGCTTAATGTTCGGGTGCTGGCCGGCCTCGGACATCTTCGGTGTCAAAATGCATGCCGAGCAGTCAAGCGTCGGGAACGTCTTATCAAACTGGGCCATATGGCCGCCGATGGAAGGTTCCCGCTCAAGCAAAATGACCGGATAGCCGGCGTCGGCAAGTTCGAGGGCTGCTTGAATGCCGGCGATACCGCCACCGACCACAAGCGTCCGGGGATTGACCTGCACAGGCAAAGGTTCAAGAGGCTTGTGATGCCGCACCCGCCGCACTGCGGCCGCCACAATGGCTTTGGCTTTCTCGGTGGCTGCCGCCTTGTCGGTGGTTACCCAGGAGATGTGCTCGCGGATATTGGCCATTTGGAAAAGGTATGGATTCAGCCCTCCGTTCTGGCAGGCGCGGCGGAAGGTTCGCTCGTGGAGTTGGGGGGAACAGGCGGCTACTACGACCCTTGTTAAATTGTGCGTCTTAATGTCCTCTTCGATCATCTGCTGGCCGGAAGAGGAACACATGAACTTATAGTCTTTGGCCACCACAACATCTTCGAGATTGGCGCCTGCCCACCGGGCTACTTCCTCCACATCGATGGTGCCGGCGATGTTGCTTCCGCAGTGGCAGACGTAAACGCCGATTCGCTCGGCCATGGGCTTACTCCCGCTTTGTCAACTATCGCGGACCGGACAGCGCCAGCTGCCGCATCAACGCCTTCTTTCTGGTTTAATTCCGACGCTTGTTCCCCGCTAAAATACCTTTTAAGGTTAGTTCTTTTCGGTTCTCGCGAAATTAAGCTGAGCCGAACGGCTCGGAGTAGTCTACGGATCTTGAGCTAGCTTTTTGCCGCGGCAAGGACGGCCGGGACCTTTTGCCGCAAGACCGGAAGGGCGGCCACAATCTCTGAGCCGAAGCCAAGCTCTTTAAGAGACAGGCCGAAGGCTAGTCCGAGCACCTGGGTGAAAAACAGGATTGGCATCCGGTAGTTGGTGCCGAAGTAACTATTCACTGCCGACTGATAGGCGTCCAAATTGAGCTGGCACATCGGGCACATACACAAAATGACGTCGGCGCCTGCGTCGACAGCCGACTGAAGGAGCCGCCGCAAAAGCTCATAAGCCTGGGCCTCGCTAATTTGCGTCATATGGCCCCCACAGCAGGCCGCTTTTGTCGGATAGGGAACCACCTCCGCGCCGACCCAGGACATTAGTTCGTCAAGTTTCATGGGATACTCGGGGTTATCCCAATCCTTAAACGGCCGGACAATCTGGCACCCGTAGTAAGGCGCCACTTTAAGGCCGGCAAGCGACTTTTTAACCCGGGCCTGAATTCCCTCCTTGCCGACATCGGAATGGAGGACCTCCACCAGATGACGGACCTTAACGCGTCCCGGCTGGTAATGGAGTCCGCCAGCGGCCAGAGCGGCGTTGACCTTGTCGGCCCAGGCCGGCTCGTCTGCCATTTGATGATCGACTTTCTTCAAATTGAGAAAGCACGCAGCGCAGGGAGCCACCAATTGCGTCAGCTGCTGGTCGACTAACGCCAAGTTCCGAGCGATCACCGCCGCGGCTGTCAGTCGATGAAGGGAGTGATATTCGGTTGCGCCGCAGCAATTCCAATCGTCAACTTCCACTAGCTCGATCCCAAGTGCCCGGCACACCGCTTCGATCGACCGAGCATAGGCGGCGCTACTAGCTTCCAGCGAGCAGCCGGGATAAAAGGCATACTTCACGGTCAATCTCCCAAATCCTGAGCCTTAGCGATAATGGCTTGCAGCTGCCCGATGTTGCGGATTCTTTTCGGCATGAGTGACATCCGGCCATGAGCAAGCATTTTCAGACCCAAGGGGCCCATTTTGACCATGGCAAGTGGTTTATTAAAAAGGTAAAACCGTGTAGCAAGTCCCAGCTCGAAAGCCCGCCCGTAGGTGGCCAGATAGTGGACAAACGTGCGTGCCAGAGCCGGGGCATCGGTCCCCTTGGCCAACCCTTCGCGGAGAGACATCCGCTTAAGCGTGTACATAATGTCCGTGATGGGGATTTGCTGGGGGCAGCGGGTCGTGCAGTAATAGCAGGAAACGCACATCCACATGGTGTTGGCCGAAAGGACCTTCTCCCGCTCGCCCGCTTGAATCAATGCAAAGAGGATCCGCGGCGAATAGTCCATGTCCGGGCCATTCGGACAAGAGCCCCCGCAGCTCCCGCATTGAATGCAATGGAGAAGTCGCTCCCCTCGGGGGGTTTCGGCCATTACCTGATGTAAAAACGACGTTCCCTCTTTATTGGCCATCTGAATCATCGATTGCTCTCCCGCAGGCCAGGGTTAGTTGGCTTGGGACAAGGGCGGGCTTACCGCTGAAGGCGAGGTTAGTGAAAGACGACTGACCCTCCTTTTCATTAAGCCTGGACCGATTTCTCCCGTGAGCGCCGGCTAGACGCCGTCAGAAAAATTATACCAATTTCGTCTTCAAAAATTCCCAGAAAATCTCGCCTCGGCACTTTTGCCGCAGCATGGCCAAATCCACGCCAGGCCTTAGCCAACCATCCCACAAGTTTTGCTGGTGCCGGCTTGTCCCGCAACCCTTTCAGGGTGATGGGCGTGGATCAAACACCCCAAGTTGGTAACGCCCCTTCCGATGGGTTGGTGGGTTAGGCTACGAAGGTCCGGATTTGCACGACTGCTTATACGGCACTGAGCCCATCATTAGCGTCCTTGTCAAATGACTTGCGCTACTACTGGGCTCGCACCGATGGAATCATTGGCTGTTTAACAAACTTGCTTAGGATAAGATGCCCAAATTGGGGGCGGGGATTGTTTTATTTGCCGCGGGAAATAAAGCAGCAACTCAGCTGTGCCGATGTCGGGTAGGCCTATCGAAGGCCAAAGGGTTGCGACTGCGAAGACCAAAGTGTTGCGACTTTGCCGGACTCCAACGCTGGAGGGGTGCCCTTTTCCTGTGGCCCCTGGATTAGGACGACTGTATAGTACCCCCCATTGTGCGGATTACCGAGCCACCTGTACACCCATCGCCTGGTTCCGCTATGTTCGCCGCGCTACGGCCTTCCCTGGCTGCGGGCCTTGCGCTCTTAGGCCAGCGTTTAAGAGGAAAAGGCGACTAGCGTTTTCGAAGCCGCGGTCTTGACACCCGAAGCAACGTTCTTAGACGGGTCGCCTTCTTGGTAGTTGCTCGGAACTGGCCATGGGAGCCGGCCGCTGTCCATAGTTGTTTACACAAGGATGCACGGCCAAGCCGGCACCGTGTTGTTAATAAGGGTTCTTGCAAAGCCTATCACGTGGACGACTAGGGCTTTGGTTAACAAAGAGCTCGCTTTTCGGGAAATATTCCCACTATTGCCTTTATCGCTTTCGTGGCGGGCACAAGCAGTAAAGCGGGCTTAAAGCCTCGTCAAAATGCCGTGTGACTGTCGGAACTTGCGTCGTTAAGAAAACTAAGAACATCAACGTAGAAGCCCGGGCATCGCTTGAGCTGGCGACTGGGGAGGCGTTAAGGCGGGTGGGGAGCTACCGCCAGGCTGGGAAACATGCGTCCATATAGGTAGGCTTGAGGCAGAGCTTGCCGCGTATGGGGCTATAGGCTCCGCAGGATCGGGGGCGCTAGGACCGTACTCAGGAAACAAGCTCGCCTGAGGGATTGTCCCGGGAGCGGGCACAGCCTGTGACCTGGCCAGTTGATCCAGCCACTGACGAGCCGGCTCGAAGTGGGGATTAAACTCAAGAGCGCGACCGAAATAGTGTACGGCCAAGTGAATGTCGCCCTTGCGATAAGCCAAGTAACCCAGGTTATAGCAGGCTGAGGCCGAGTCTTGCACCGCCTGAAGGTGAGCCAAAGCGGCCTCTGGCTGACCTAGCTCCAAGAGGATGACCGCCATGTTTGTGCGGTAAAGCCACCGCCTTGGTTGAAGCCGAATGGCTTCCTCCATCATTTTGCTTGCCTGGAGTAGATCGCCACGCCGGGCGAGATAAAGAGCATAGTCGTTGTACACGGCGGACTCGCGGGGATGGGTAGATAGGGCTTTCCTATACAGTTGCGCAGCGGTCTCTGGCTCATTGAGGCGGTCTTTGAGCCGCGCAAAACCAAGGAGTGCATCGAGGTCACTCGGGGCAATTTCCAGCGCCCGACGATAGTGTTGCTCGGCCTCGTCGAATCGTCCACGTTGTTCGGCCAATCGCGCCAAAGCCACATAGAGTTGAGGACTTGCTCGCGCCGGCCGGCTCAGTGAGATAGCATCGGCCTTGTAGGTAGGCTCAGTCCGCGGCCCAACCGATTCGGTGAAGAACGAGGTTATTTTCTTCGCTCCTTGGCGAATTGGTGCGGTCAGTTGAGTCCACCAGGATTCCCTGCTGGTGCCGCTTCCCAAGTTGGTTGCCGGCCACTGTACGAAAAGAATGTCCTTCGCACCGTTTTGACTGGCAAGAGGATCTCGTTTCCCAAGCAGCGGCCAGTCCGCGGCGAGGACTTGCTCTTTGTTAACAAAATCCCCACAGCTACCCTGCGGGAAAAAGAGTTTGGGCGGTCCGTGTCGCGCAGAATGGGCAAAGTCGCCTTCCCAAAGCCAAAAGCCCCAAAGAGCAGCCATCAAGCTACTTGTCACAAAGGTTCGCTGTCGGCAAATGGATTTGCGGCTGATCACGTCCGGCTCAATCCCATGACTATTGGGCGAAACGCCACCAGAAAGAAAAGCCTACGAAAAAGAGAGGATCGCAGAAGCGTTAATCGGTCGCCTCCTAGCGCCCAACGGTGCCTTCCACCGTAAATGCCCTTCGCTCTCCGTGCCCCACGGTGCCCTTTGTGTCGTGGAGTTCGTGTCTGGGGGAAGCCGATTGGCCCCAAAGTTGCCCGCTTAGGGTGATCTTACTTGAATTGGCTCGTAGGCCGGTAGGCGAGGAATCGGCGCTGACTCGAGATATTTCCGGCGAACAATGTCTAGCTCGGTTCCCGATGACCATACCGGCGGAGTATGCGTAGGCACAATTGCCGGTGGTGGTCCCTCCCAAGAGCTTGCCTGGATGAATTGCTGAACGGCCGCGATCCTTTTTGCCGCAAGCTGGGGATCAGACGCGTACACGAAAATAGTCCTTCGCGAAGGAGGCTGTAGTTGGAGGATTGCCTGGATGCGCTCTTTACCGGCTTCGGACAACTGATCACCCGCTTGGATGAAATGCGGATCCGCCAGCAAGTTTTGCCGCGGCCAACCTTTCTGGACCATTTGGGAAAAAGCCGGCGACACTGAAGCCCGGTCACAATCGGCATAGGGTGCTGGCCAAGTGCGGTTGGCGCAGTAGTCGGAGCGAAACTGGTGCCAACCGTACTTCAGAAGCTGCCAAGTGGAACGAAAAGGAGCGGTGATGGCCGATCCAATCTCGCAGCCGCTATCCAGAGGATCACTGCACCTACCGTAACCGCCGGCAAGCGGATAACTCTGTGTGCCGGAAGGTTGGCTGAAAGCACTTGGTTGGGGGGAGCGCTCAAGTCCTTCCTGGGCGAAGGGAGCCCGGGGCGCACCAAGCCATCCGATTAGACCGGCCAGAAAGGTAATAGTGAGCCAAAGGGTGCGATGCCTCGTACAACGCTGACCCAATCGGCTCCTTAGACGGAGATCCTTACTGGGAAGCCTCATTCCCGAAGTTCGGCTAGCGATCACCGAATTTCGTCCTTTGAGGGGAAAGTCTGCAGAAGCCGACTATTTTGCACTTGCCTTCGTTCCGTAAGACTCTGGGTTCGGGCAGGGCCTGGGTCGGCAAGATCGGCTCCCAAAAAATGGGTCTTCCTCTTGCCAGTTCCCGAGTTTTGCCGGCGAAAAATCCCCGTTGGCTGGGCGGACTAGTGCCCGGAGCTATTTCGGTCGGCGTGGGGGGACTTCTTAAGAAAAACAGCCAACGGTTTTCCAGAGGTGGGAAGCCCATTGGGCTTACGGACCACCGGCTTTTCCGCCATTGCGGGGAAAGGGCAAGTAAGCGGTTCCTTTGTGGTAGGCATTCGCCACATTTGGCACCTGGAAAACGCGCGGAACTTTGGGACGGCACCCATGAGCCGCCTGGGTTGCGCAGGTTTCTTTTAGGTGCCGGCCCTCGCACCGCTGAGATTAGCCGGGAGGCGCCGAGACAAAAAACCTATTCTGACGTCGGCACCTCATTCTGACGTCGGCCGCCGCCGGGCAGGACGCTGCGCTTTTTGGAAAATGTGAAGTCGGCGAAACTTAGGCACTTTAGGGGCTACTTGAATTAAGCAGACTGTCGGCACGAAGCCTTGCCCCATTCTTCGCGGGGTGGCTTTCTCCAGGTCAGGAAGCTGGCGCCCGACCTGCGGCACAGAGCTGTACTTAGATGCGGCTCCCCAATATTGCCAACGGGCTGGAACGCAGCTTGCGCCCTATCTTAACTTCTTAACGCGCTGTTTTGGTGAGGTGCTCCCAACTTAGTGGGAGCCGGAAGCGAGCTTGTCGTTGGCGGAAGGTTTCCGGAATAATCGGCTTCGCACCTATCCCCGGAGCGTCCCCCCGGGGTGTTTTTGCGAGCCTAAAGTCCGGCGAATTGGGCGTCGATTGGGATTAAGTGCCGAAGGCAGACGCCCTGACAAGGTAAGTGGGCATGCTGCCGCTTCTTGCCGGTAAATAGCTCCACAAAGGAACTGTAGCGCCAGACAGCTTGCTGGAAGAACCCACAGAGAGGGCCGCTTTATTTCGAAAGATCGTGTTCAGATGCCTGCGATGTCGCTCCCATGTGGAGTTATTTAGCGGCTCGGGCCAAGCGGGGCGCCTTTTTAAATAGCTCCACGACGGGAGTGTAGCGCTTGGGGCCGGCTCGTAGGAGTCATAGAGATCGCCGAGCTTTTTTTGGCGAGAGTAACTTCCGGTACTTGCGCTATCGTTCCCTGGTTCAACTTTTTAAAGGGAATAAACCGGGCACTACAGAGGGAGCAGCTGGTCGGCATAGTCGGCCGGCTTTTGCCAGCGGGGTGCCGGCGGGAAGGCATCGAGTCGATTGGTATGGGGGAGCCCGATCGCCTACTTGGGGAACTGAATCGGCGAATTGGGCGTGGCCTTTTTGCGCCACAAGAAATTGCCCCGGCTCGAAACCGGAATCCACCTGCTAGTAACGGGATGTGGTGTTAAAGATGCCGGATGAGGGGTAGATCCGCTCGTGGCCGGCGGGAATGCCTCACCGCCGAGCTAGGTTACGCCTCTTGAATTAGTCGATATGCCATGGAAGGCTTGCAGATACCAATTGATCCGTGGAAAGGTAAATATCTGGTAAGCAAGTCTTACCGAAAGCAAGATCCGCGCTGGCACTCAAATGGCCGCCTAACATGGGAGGGCCCTTCGAGTGCGGCGTCTCAGCCGACTTGTCTTCCGAGGATTCGCGGGATCTTCAGCATTTCACCAATCATTGTCGTCATATTGGGGCTCGGCTCGGGCTGTGCTTCGCCCTATTACAGTGACCGCGGTGCCCTATTGGGTGGCCTTTTGGGTGCGGGGACTGGTGCCCTCATAGGAAATGCCTTAGGCCACACTGGGGCCGGCGCCGTCGTGGGGGCGGGCGTGGGGGCAATCACTGGCGCTGCTATTGGGGACACTCTTGATGAGATCGAAGCCCGCAATCGGGCAATGATCGCTGCCCAACTGGGTAGGGAAGTCCGCCCGGGGCCTGTGACTATCGAAGAGATTGTGATGATGGTCAAGGCGGGCGTTGAGGATGAGTTAATTATTAACCACATCCGGGCCAACGGCGTTACCCGGCAACCAGGGCCGCACGAATTGGTGACATTGAAACAAGAGGGCGTCAGCGCTGCGGTCATTCGGGCGATTCAAGAGGCGGCCACCCCGCCAGCGCCGCGAACGGTGGTTGTGCGGGAGGCACCGCCGCCCCCGGTAATCATCGAAGAGTACCATTACGGGCCGCCCTGGTGGCATTATCCGCGGTACCGTTACTACTATCATCATCCGCCGCGGACACGCTTTAGTTGGGGAGTTAGTGTTTACAAATAAGAGGCTGCTGTAACGGCTCTCCAAAAGTACTTTCCGCTCGAATTGCCGGCCGGCTTGAAGACCATCACGCGCTTCGGGAAGACTGCCGGAATCCGCGGGACTCCGGGGCACAAAAACAGGCGTTGACTTACTACCTAGTTTGGTTTAAGGGCTCCTCCTCCCAGTAGATCTGAAGATTTCCTCAACACCGGCCGTAATTCCGCCCGAGCATAAAACGCCTTAGTTGTGTTTGTTTCGATTCTGATATGGCTAGGCCCAGCTCCGGGCCCCGAGGACCTGGGGCAGAAGGATTACTTGCTAGTAGCGCCCGCTCATTTACCCCCCGCAACGGAGTAAACCCCAGCCTAGGAAAAAACTTGAGCTTATTCGACTGAGGGCCGTTGCGCTCGCTAAATCGGTGCTAATAGTGTAAGGTTGGCCAAAGGGCAGCTTGACGGCTGAGGGTTGCCGCGATAAAACCCGGCAACTGCGAACCGTTTGAAAACCTTTGGGAAAAAGTGTACTAGCCGGCGGGCAGAATCCGGAGCTTTCGGTCTCCAGCTTTCCAGGCCGGTTGCCCGCGAGATTTGACCCTGCGGGGACGATCAGCTTGCTTTCGGTTGTTGCTCGGATAGGGCGCCAAGTTGATAAAGAAGGTGCAAAAGGCCGTTGAGGTGTGCGATTCGTGGCCCGAACCTGTCGATGAACTCGCTTAGCATGAATTCCCCTTCCTGGAGAACATCGGCGTTTTCCACCACCTCCTGCGTCAGCGCGTGCAGATATTCGTTATGGGCCCGAGCCAAGACCTCCGCGGCCGCCCGGCAGCGCTTAGCTAACTCCGGATTTGCTTGCCGCCATTGGGCTAGTTCTTGCGCCCGCTCGCGCTGCAGGTGCGTCCAGTAGTGGGTTAAGTCCTGAAGCAAGGCAATTTGCCGCTCTTGGGCTGCGAGGATTTGCCTAAGAAGGTGAATGATTTCCGCATTCGCATCGCCGGGAACTTGCCTGGCCGGCAGAGTTCCTATTTGGGAAACATCGATCTGACTGTAAAAGCTAGGCGGATGGGGCGGTCGTTCCTGGCTCATCCTCGGTACCCTCTTGCGCTACTTTTGACCTCTTAAGCCAGTATATTCAGGCACACCGGGTGCCGTCGAGCACGAAGTATGCTTTGCGGAAAACCTTGGATGGTTTCGGATGCCATAGGATCTTCTCAAACTTGGCCGGTCCTCGCCCGATATAGAAACTCCGCGTGACCGGACATCCCATCGGAAAAGCCCGGTGTGCCCCTACCTGTTACCGCCGGAATCCAATTTCAACCGCTTTTGCTAGAAGGAAGTAAAGAGGCAGCCGGCCAATCGGTGCCAACGTCGAATGTATTGTGCGCCGATTGCCGGCTGTGCCTAGGCAGCCTCATTCGTGCGGGTATATTCCCGCAGTGATCGCCTATGCAAATTTCGAGCCAGGCCGACGGAATTTTTGCCAGTCCATCCGGACTTTACGATTGCCCGACCGCAGCGGATGTGGGTTCGGGGCGGGCCGAAGTTTTTGTTCCGTTGCAGGCCGGTCATGGACCGCAACTTTTCCCCTACCAGTGGACAGGTGTTCGCTTTCTTCTTGCTCGAAGCGCGGCTCTCCTTGCCGACGAAATGGGGTTGGGAAAGACCGCTCAGACGCTCGTGGCGCTCCAAATCTTGGTGAGCCAGGGGCAGGTGCAGCGAGCACTCCTTGTGGCCCCGAAATCGCTCCTTACCAATTGGCAGCGGGAGCTTGCGCGATGGGCGCCGACGGTACGGACTCAGCTTATTGCCGGCCTGCCGGCGCAGCGTCGATGGCTCTGGCAGCACTCGCAGGCTACGTTGCAGCTTGTCCACTACGAGCTTTTAGTCCACGACGCGCGGTACCTTGAGCGATGGGCAAGCCAGGGGCTCTTGTGGTACGACCTGGTGATTCTTGACGAGGCCCAGCGGATCAAAAACCCGACGGCTCGGGCATCGCGAGTCTTGCAACGCGTGCCGCGGCGGCGCGTGTGGGCACTGAGTGGGACTCCGTTAGAAAACTCCGTGGCCGACTTATGTGGCGTTTTTGCGGTCGTAAAGCCGGGGCTAGTCAACAGTCAGATGGTCCTTGCCCAAATTCGAACCGCCGTGGCTCCTTATGTCTTGCGGCGGACAAAGGAGATGGTGGCCAAGCAATTGCCTGAAAAGGTCTTTCGCGACTGCGTACTTGAGCTTACTCCCGAGCAAGCCCTTCGCTATTGTCAACTAACGTGTCGGGCGCGTAAGCTACTGCGGGAGTCGGCGGGGGAACACTTCCTCCGGCATGTGTTTGTGCAGATCCTCCGGCTCAAGCAGATCTGCAATTTTGATCCCGTAACCGGTCGGAGTGCCAAGGCCGAGCGCCTTCAGCAGGACTTGGAAGAGGCCTTGGCTTCCGGCGGGAAAGCAATTGTGTTTAGTCAGTTTGTGGGAACACTGCGTCGTTTGGCTAGTCTTTTGGCGCAGTGGCATCCCCTCCTTTACTTTGGGGGCATTGATCGCGAAACAAGAGAGGCCATCATCGCCGAGTTTCGAGACGATCCCTCCCGACGCGTGTTATTGCTCACCTATCGGGCTGGGGGAGTCGGGCTCAACCTCCAGTTTGCCGGTTACGTTTTCCTCTTCGATCGATGGTGGAATCCGGCGGTGGAAGATCAAGCCATCAACCGAGCACATCGGTTGGGCAGTACTTCCACGGTAATTGTGACGCGGTACCTGATGGCTGGAACCATCGAGGAACGAATCGAGGAACTTCTGAAAAAGAAGCGGCAGCTCTTCGCGCGAATCTTTTCCGGCGGCGATCCGGACGGTAGACTGGTCCTTGCACCTGAGGAGTGGCTTGCCTTATTTGATCCGCCACAGCAGGAGGCCCGGCAAGTTGTAGGGCTGCATGCAGTTGACCAAGCAGCCTGAAGCTTGGCCAACCTGGGGGCCTAAGCGCTCCGGGGTGAGGTGAGGGTGCTCCCTGTGGGCGGCGTTTCAGCCACACGGATCTCACGTTTGGCCGACAAGTGTTTGCTCGGCTAGCGCCTTGGGAGCACCGGCCGACTGGGGACCGGACGGTCGGGATCGCTGTGCACCTTGCTACGAATGGGTGCCCGGGTATGATCGCCTCCTTGCGGTGGCCTCGGGTGCCTCCTCGGGGGAGCTGGGCCCCCTCGGTCGGGCACAACCTTTGGCTTAAGTCGCGGTGCTTTGGCGGATCGCCGGAAAGCCGGTTTTTAACCGTTGTGATATGCGCCGATAAAGGCCTTTTGGCCCCCCACTGACAGGTCCCGCCTTTGGGCTAAGGTTTGCACCCGGCCCGTCGATGTCTCCACTGGCCAGAAGCCCTGGGAGCGGTAGCAAACGTTACCTCTACCGCGTAAACCTTCATCGTGTACAAGTAGGCTGAGGAACCGGGTCTTTCGGTTAGTGGTCAAGTATGTTGACGTTTCCCAGCCGTCACTTTGGGAGAGGTTGCCCCGTTATGCGTAAGGGTAAGAAGGTTTCGCGACGAGGGATGCTTCGGCTTAGCACGGGAGTGCTAGCTAGTTTTTGCGGTGCTTTGGGTGGGGGAGATTTGATTCGGGCTGCACTTGGGGGAACTCAATTTGGGGGTGGGTCAGCTAGCCAGGTTGTTGACACTAGGGAACTTCGTGAAGCGGCGCGGGTTGCTTTACGGAGGGCAGTGCAATTCTTTGTGGACAAGGTTGCCGTCGAAGGTGGCTACGTGTGGCGGTATTCTCCCGATCTTCGCTACCGGGAGGGTGAAGGCCGGGCAACGGAGAAGACCGTGTGGGTCCAACCGCCCGGAACGCCGGCAGTGGGGGATATCCTTCTCACTGCTTATGAACGGACAGGAGAGGAAATTTGCTTGGCCGGGGCAAAGAAAGCCGGCTTGTGTCTGGTGCAAGGGCAACTTGAAAGCGGCGGCTGGACTTATCGGATCGAATTTGACCCGGCGGCGCGGCGGAGGTTTCTTTATCGACTTCCTCCCCGAGGCGAAAAGGGTTTTAACGTCAGCACGCTGGATGACGATACCACGCAAAGTGCCTTGCGGTTTTTGATGCGGCTTGATCGGGCATTGGGTTTTGGCGACAAGGCCGTCAACGAATGTGTTCGCTATGGGCTGGAGAAGCTCATCGCGGTGCAGTACCCGTGCGGTGCCTGGCCGCAGGGCTATCGGGAGCCGCCCGACCCCTCAGCTTACCCGGTGTTGCGAGCCAGCTATCCGCCAGAGATTCCCCCGGCGCCAACCTTTAAGGAGTATTGGCGTTTTTACACCTTGAACGATCTTGCCCACATGAACACTATTCGAATGTTCCTGTTGGCAGCGGATGTTTACAATGAGCCACGCTACTTGCAGACCGCGGTCAAGGGAGGGGAGTTTCTCCTCCTTGCTCAGATGCCCGATCCTCAGCCGGCTTGGGCCCAGCAATACGATTTTCAAATGCACCCGGCCTGGGCCAGAAAGTTTGAGCCGCCGGCCATCTCCGGGTATGAGTCTCAGGATGTCCTTCGCGTGTTGATGCTCCTTTACCGCCGCACAGGCAACAAAAACTTCCTTGAGCCAATTCCCCGGGCTATCGCTTACCTTCGTCGTTCCGTTTTGCCCGACGGCCGACTTGCTCGCTTTTATGAGCTCAAAACCAATCGTCCTCTGTATTTCACTCGCGACTATCAGCTGACTTACGACGAAAAGGATGTGCCGGAACACTACGGTTTCAAAGTGTCAAACAACCTGGATTCGATCGAGAGGGAATATCGACGCTTAACCGAACAAGCAGCGGCGGAGGAGACCAAGGAGAAGTATCTGCTCCGGCCGCCGTCGCGTTCGGAACTTGCCAACGTGCGTCGGATCATCGACGAACTAGACCCCGAGGGACGATGGCTTCAGTCCGGTCGACTGGAGGAAGGTCCGCGGGATCTTAAGCAGATCATTACGACAACGACATTTATTCGGAATGTTGACATTCTCTCCCGTTACCTAGCGTCGCCATCAGCCACCTGAGTGGCCGCAACGGCCGATTTCGAACCTGAGCCAATTGCGTTCACGTAGCTCTCCGCGAATCTGAGGAGCATTTGGGGGCAAACGCGACGGCAAGTGGGCTTTCCGGTCCTTCCGCGTGGTGGAGCAAAGCTTAAAGGGGCAACACCTATGAGGGAGCGGTGCTTTCCCGTGGGGCACAGGGTGGGTTCTCGATCAGTGTGTCAGCGTTAGTTGCGAAACTCTAGAGGTTTTCAAACCGGATCGGGTTGTTGCCGTTTGCCGTTATCTTTAAGGAGTCAGCGAGTATGTCACATCTCAGGATGCTTCCGCGGCAGGCACTTTATGTGTGGACAGTTACCGTCTTAGCGAGTGTGGTGATCTATGTCGCACCAGCTTGGGCTGATGTCCGCCTGCCCAAGATCTTTGGCTCGCATATGGTTATCCAGCAGCAGCGGCCAGTGAAGGTCTGGGGATGGGCTGACCCCGGCGAAAAGGTCGAAGTATCTTTTGCTGGTCAGAGCCGATCTGTGGTAGCGGACAGCGAGGGGCGATGGCTTGTGGTTTTGGATCCGGTCTCTGCCGGCGGGCCTCAGAGTTTAGTTGTGGCGGGCAAGAACCGAATCCAGCTTGAGGATGTGCTGGTCGGCGAGGTGTGGGTCGGCTCAGGCCAATCGAATATGCAGTGGCCAGTGAGCCGGTCGATGAACGCGGAAAAAGAAATTGCCGAAGCAAACTGGCCAAAGATACGGCTGTTTACGGTGGCCCGCAAAATAGCCGCCACCCCACAAGAGGATTGCGAGGGGCAGTGGGTAGTGTGTACTCCCCAGACGATCGCGGACTTTTCTGCTGTGCTTTACTTCTTCGGGCGGAAACTTCATCAGGAACTCGACGTGCCGGTGGGTTTAATTAATAGCTCCTGGGGCGGCACCATGGCGGAGGCGTGGACGAGTCGCGAAGCTTTGCAAACTGATCCAGACTTTGCCCCGATCCTGGAACGTGGGGCCAATTTCGATCCCAAGTCCCCGCATCAGCCAGCGGTGCTTTTTAACGCGATGATTCATCCGCTTTTGAATTTCGCCATTCGCGGCGTGGTGTGGTATCAGGGGGAATCCAACTGTGCTCGGGCCGAGCAGTATCAGAAACTTTTCCCAACGCTGATTCAGGACTGGCGAAAGCGCTGGGGGCTTGGTGACTTTCCGTTCTACTTCGTTCAGCTTGCACCCTTCCGTTACCGGAACGCCGACCCACGGAATGCCGCGGAGCTTCGTGAGGCCCAGCGTCTGACCCTTCGCCTACCGAACACCGGGATGGTGGTGACCACCGATATCGGCGATGTCAACGACATCCATCCGACCAATAAACAGGAGGTGGGTCGACGGCTGGCCTTGTGGGCCCTGGCGAAGACCTACGGCCAAGATGTTGTTTACAGCGGCCCCCTTTACCGGGAGGCAAAAATCGAGGGGAACAAAGTTCGGCTTTTCTTTGATCACGTCGACGGCGGACTAGTGGCTAAAGGTGGGGAGCTTACGCACTTCCAGGTGGCCGGTGCGGATGGGGAATTTCGGCCGGCTAAGGCAGTCATTGACGGCGAAACGGTTGTGGTGTGGAGTGACGAAGTCCCGCAACCGGTTGGGGTTCGTTTCGGCTGGAGCGACGATGCCGAGCCGAACTTGTTCAACGCGGTCGGTCTCCCGGCCTCGCCGTTCCGCACCGATAACTTCCCCTTGGTGACCGCAGGGCGGCGTTAAGCGACGACCTGTGGCGTAAGCATTTGACGCCGTGGAAGCTGCCGCTTAAACCTTGGCGTGACACCAGGTCCCAAAAAGGTTCGGCGTCCTGCGCTTCTTAGCAAGTGCGCGTGGTTCGCCCAGCAGAAGGGAGTTTGTCCTTCCTCAAGGAAGAACCGGCCGCCGAAGGCCTCAACTCCTGGGGCCTCCAGGATATTAGGTCTGTGTAGCGAGGGCGAGCGTTTGTCGGGGCAGTAGACGCTAGCGCGTCGGATGGGCTGGTTTCGTAAACAAGCGCCGAGCTACCCTAAGGGAGTGCTCCGGGGAACTGCGCGCCGGAATGCCATATGCTGACCGAACGGGCATGGGGCTTACCGTCGGGCAGTCTTGGTCCCGGGCTCTAGTGTGCCATCAGCCCTTTAAAGGATAGGCGGTAGCTTTTGTGCGGGCAGCACCGCCCCCGGAAAACTACCGGAGGCGTTGACTTCGAAGTTTTGCCCGCATGAGGAACCCTTCGCCGGGAGAGGCCAGGCGACTAGCCAGAAGCTTCCCCTTCCTCAAGTACCGTATCCTCGTGTTCATACGGCGGGGCACAGCAGCACAGAAACCGCAGCTCTTCCACCCCGGTGTTAGTAATTTGGTGAAATGCCCCAGGGGGGATCGCGATAGCATCGCCTGGTCTTACGGCGCGGAGCTCGTCCTCGACTTGCATGAGGCCGGTGCCTTCAAGAATGAAGTAGATCTCTTCGGTCTTTAAGTGCCGATGAGGGATGGTGCTTTGCCCTGGCCTGAGGCGGGCTTCGGCCAAGCTTTGGTTCCGTATTACTGAATTGCGGTATGCCAGGAGCTCCCTAATTTCCGAGCCGTCCTTTGTAACAAAAACCGGAACTTCGTCAACGTTTCGCACGTCCACGGGCTACTCCTTTTTGTGGTCAGGAATACGCTTGGTCGCACACCCAGCTTTAGGGACCCCGGGGTTTTGAGTCGTTCGAGCGAAGAACCTCCTGCGACCGGCTCACTCCTTGGTCGCAATCCACAAGACCGTTTGACCATAGTCCCGTTTGTGCCAGGTGAAATTCTCTGGCAGAGCTTCGCCGCGGAAATGGTTGTCCGCTTCGGCAACTACGATACTTCCTGTCGGGGCAAGTTCCAAAAGGCGGGCGAGCAGTTCGCGCATAGCAAGCGGTTGACTGTGAAAATAAGCGTACGGCGGGCAGACAAAGACAAGCCAGGGGGTATCGTCAACGGGGGCTTGGAGCCGCCGACCCCAGACAAAGCAATCGCCGAAGACAATCTCGCATTGGTTTTCCACCCCCAAGCTGGCCACATTTTGGCGGAGTGTTTCCAATGTGGGATAGTGACGTTCCACAAAGGTTACCCGGGCAGCCCCGCGGCTGAGTGCCTCTAGCCCCAGCGCTCCCGTTCCCGCGAAAAGATCGTACACATGCTTTCCTTCCACCCGCTCGGCCAGATGGGCGAAGAGGGCCTCGCGGACAATATCCCGCATCGGGCGGACCGTGACAAAGCCGTTATATGCGATCCGCCGGCCTTTGAATTTGCCTCCGATAATCCGCAGACCGTGCACGGCCTTATGGCGCGGGGGAATTGCCCCAGGAACAAGTGACTTTCGCTGCTGCCCTTTGGAAGCCCGCTTCATGTCGATCTCCCTTGAGGATCGCCATCAAGTCGTCAATGGGGGAAAATTTGCCGGTTGGCGTCCTTAGCCCAGAGGTCCTTTTCCCGATCCGGAACCGGCTAGTCACGGCTCTAAACCACCCGGTCCGGTTTCCCGCTGAGAGCCTAGCATTCCCGGGCAGCCCATTTCCCCCGCCGCAAGCCGTGCGCTTTAAGAGGACTCCTAGCGTTCACACTTTGTTACCACCAGCCAAACAAGCTTTCTCCCACGGACCAAGCGGTGAACTTTTAACTCCTTTGATACTTCTACGCTGGTCTGCCGCGGGTTTCTCTCGAGAAGTCTTCATGAATTATTTGCGCCTCGGTTACTCCTGCCTTTCCTCGGGGAGCGGCTCGAGACTTGCCGAATCGGTGCTGCTGGCAGGGGCGGAGCTTCTGCGCTCGCGACAGTGGGCCAAGAGGTAAAGGGCCGGGACGACAAATAACGTCAGTGTGGCGGATACCAGGATCCCCCCGGCCGAAGCAATCCCGACGCCATTGCGAAGCTCAGCCCCCAGGCCGCGGCTTACAGCCATGGGAAGCATGCCCATTACCGCCGCCAGGGTGATCATGAGCTGCGCCTGGAGTCGGTCGCAAGCGGCATCGATCATTGCCGAGGTGCAAGTGGTTGCCGTGGTTTGCCGGATGATATTCAGCCGGTCCACGATAAGGATAGCATTGTTTACTACAATACCTATCATAATGACTATTCCCATCACGGCGAAGATGCTGAGACTCTCGCCAGTCAGACCTAGGGCCCAAAAGGTTCCCACAAGAGCAAGGGGCACAGTTGCCATCACCAGGAAGGGCTGTCGGAACGACTCCAGGATGGCAGCAAGGCAAAGGTAGACCAAAAGTAACGAAAGCACCCCGGCCTCTGCCAGTCCGCCCAGGCCCTCGGTCATCACCTCAAAAATCCCCGTAAAGCGGAAGGAATAGCCCGGCGGGAATCCCGCCTTTTCCCGGATTGCATTCGAGAGTTGAGCTGCCGCGTTCCCGAGGGCCACCCCTTCAGCCAATTGGGCAGTGAGCTTTTGCACACGCTCCTTGTCTTTCCGAAAGATCTGGATCGGAACCTCGTCCTGCACAATGCTCGCAAACGAAGTAAGCACTAGAGGTTGCCCCGGCCTGCCGGGAAATTGATATTCCCAAACTTGGTCCCGGCCTTCACTTTTCTTCAGTGAAACGACGATGTCATAGTTCCGCGCGCCCATTTTGAATGTGCCGGCTTCGATCCCTTCCAAATTGCCCCGGAGGGTTAAGCCCACAGCCGTTGAAGGAATTCCCAAGTCGCCGAGGATTTCCCGGCGCGGAGTGATTCTTAGCCGAGGCTTACCCGGGCGGACCGTGGTGGTCGCGTCCAAAATTCCTGGTATTTCTCGGGCAAGCGCTAACGTTCGGTCGGCCAGGCGGTCAAGCGTCTTAAGGTCTTCGCCGGCAATTTCCATTTCAATCGGGTAGCTTTGGCCACCGATCGCCGACGGCTGGCTTACCGTGATAGCGGCATCCGGCAGATCGGCAATCCGCTGACGAATTTGCTCCATCAACTCCTCGATCGTCAACGACCGGCGATCTTTATCGGAGAAGACAACAAGGATCTGGGCAAGGAACACGCCCTCGCTCGCCTGCCCCAGGACGCCTTCGACTTTGCCAATCGTCGACAGAATATGCCTAAGCTCTGGCAGATCCCGCATTCGGGCCTCGGCTAGGCGGACGATTTCCGCCGTTCGCTCAAGTGTGTATGAAGTGGGAAATTCCAACTTAACGTACACCTGGCCCATGTCCGGGGTAGCGATAAAGCTTGTGCCCAATTGACGGGCAACCCAGCCCGCGTGGACAAGAAGACCAATACTCAAAGCGACCACCAAGAGGGCAACAGCCGGGCGGGTAAGCTGCCAAAGCACTTTTCGGTAGCCCTCGGTCAACCGCTCAAGTCCCCCTTGCCAGAGCCGAGCTATCCGCTGAAGCAGGCCGGTCCGACCGTCCCTTTGCTCTCGCAAAAACAGGGAGGCAAGCATCGGCGTCAACGTGAAGGAAATAAATAGAGACACCACGGTCATAATAAACATCGTGATGGCAAGCGGGGCGATGAAAAGTCCAACCCGCGTCTGCATCGTGGCTAAGGGGAAGAGCACCACCATGTTCGTGGTCGCGCTGGCAAGCACGGCGATGAACACTTCGCTTGCGCCAATCCGAGCTGCCTCCCAAGGATTCATCCCCCGGGCAAGCCGCATTAAGATGGCCTCCAGCACGACGATCGAGTTGGTCACCAGCACCCCAACTGACAGGCCTATTGCGATAAGCGTGGACGTATTTAATCCCAGCCCCGCCACCCGCATAAAGAATAGCCCCACCGCGATTGTCACGGGCATGCTGATAGCCACGATCAGAAGCGACCGGAGGTTGTAGAGGAATACAAAGAGGATGGCGGCCGTGAGCACAATTCCCATCCCCACGTCCTGCCAGGCGCTTTGGTTGACTTGTTCGATAAAACGGCCGATTTCTGCTACCCAAACAAGCTCCATGCCCGGGGGAAGCATTTTCTGGATTTCCGCAAGCCGTTGGCGGACCTGCCGGGTGACGGCAACAGCATTGGCCTCCGCTTTTTTCACCACGCGGATAGAAATGGCCGGGCGACCATCCAGCCAAGCAAGCTGCCGAAGTTCTTCGGTGCCCATTCGCACCGAGCCTACGTCCCGAAGGTAGACCCGCCGGCCGGCAAAGTTGGCGATCTCAAGATCGGCCAAAGCTTCTACCGTTCGGGGATCGGCGTCAAAGGTCACAGAGAACTCAGTGCCTCCTTCCTGGACGCGACCGGAGGGGATTGTCCCCAGGCCACGCCGCAAGGCCTCCATCACGTCGGCAGTGGTTAACCCGCGGGCAAATAGCCGTTCTGGGTCAAGTTCCACCCGCACCTCCCGCTTCGCCCCACCGACGATCTGCACGCCGGCTACGCCCTCGATTGTGGTAAGGCGGTCTCGCAGGGTGTTATCCGCGTAGTCATAGAGGTCGTCAACAGTGACGGTTTGGTCGCCCACTAAGGCCAGGGTGATGATAGGCGACGCGTTGATGTCAAATTTTTCGATTTTGGGATCTTCCACACCCTCGGGCAAATCACGGCGGATGAGGTCAATTTTTTCGCGGACGTCCGTGGCCGCCCTGTCAACATCAGTACCAAGCTGGAACTCAAGCAGGGTGACAACCACGTTTTCCATGCACGAGGAGCTGACGTGCTTAAGTCCCTCCACGGTTAGCACCGCATCCTCGATTCGTTTGGCCACATCAAGCTCGAGGTCTTCTGGCGATGCCCCCGGGTAAACAGTTACCACCGTTATGTAGGGGACATCAAGCTTGGGCAGTAGTTCAAGCGGCATCTGCCGGTACGAGTAAATGCCAAGGATGACAAGCCCGATATAAAGGCAGGTGAGCGCGACTGGTCGACGAATGGAAATATCAACAAGCCACATAGCCTTAGCCCACTCCAAATCGCCGCTTTGTTGACAAATATCGGTCCTGAATGGTCGGTTTAACCCGTGTTAGTCCTGTTAACGAGCCGCCACACTTGGTCCTTATTTAGCCGGTCTATCGAGCCAGCTGCCTCCGCAGCTAGGGCAGCTAAACACTTGGCTCTTGGCGGGTGAGTCGTTCCGTCACAGTTGTCGCTTTGGTATCTTTGGTTGACAAGATGCGAATACGAGTTCCGTCGTCTAACCGTCCCTGGCCCGAAAGAACTACCGGTGTGCCGGCGCTTATACCTTCAAGCACCTCGTAGTACCCGTCGGTACGGAGTCCCAGTCGCACAGGGACCTTGCGGACCCGTTCGTTTTCGACGGCAAACACGACAGGTGAGGTGCCGGCCTGAACAACTGCATCAAGCGGCACCCCGACTCCCTTGCGGCCTTCCAAGATGATGGTCACATCGGCCAACGCCCCCGGTACCACATCCTCCGGGGGAGATTGAATGCGGCAGCGAACCTCAAACGTGCGCGAACGAAGGTCGATGGTGGGCGCCTTGTATGAAACCGGTTGCGGGGGCAATTCGCGTGCCCCCACGCGGACCAACATCTGGGTCTGCCCGGGCCGGAGCGAGCCATAATACTCTTGGGGCACATGCACGCGAATTTCCACCACAGTGGGATCGGAGATCTTTAGTACTGGAGTTCCTGCCCCGGCCATCTCTCCTGGCTCGCGATAGCGCTCTTCCACCACGCCAGAGATAGGCGCATAGACAAGCGAGTCCGATAGATCCTTTTCGGCGATACCAACTGATAGACGCGCCTGCTCCAACTGAGCCCGGGCCAAGTCGATTAGTGTCTCCACATGCTTCAGATCGGCCGCCAATTGCTGGACAAGCGCCCGCTGGTGTTCCACCGTTTGCCGGGACACCCCGTTGGCTGCCAAAAGCTCCTCGTATCGCTTTAGATCGCGCTCCGCTTGCTCCTTGGCGACAAGGGTTTTTTCCTTTAAGGCCTCCTTTTCGCGGAGGGCCGCCTCGGCCACTTTGAGATTCTCCTGGGCAATGGCCAGGGCTTTGGCAAGCTTCAGGGAGTCAGTTTGGAAGAGCTTGGTCTTGCCCGCCTCAACGCGGTCTCCTTCGCGGACATAAACAGCATCGAGTGTGCCCGGAATCCGCGCCGAGACAAGAGCGTAATGCACCGCGTAAACGCTGCCTGAGGTCTTCACTGCCTGACGGAATTCCCGCCACTCGGCCGAGCCGACAACTACCCCTACGGCTTGTTCCTCAGCCGGGGCCGAAGTTGCTACCGGATGCCGGTTGTTTGCGCCTTTACCTGCTTGCCACGCGGCTACCCCTACGGCAGCACCGCAAACGATGAGAATTCCAAAACCAACCAGCCAGGAGGTCCCCCGACTAGCCATGGGCGGATGCTCCCATTAAAGCTTGCCTTGTCACGTATTTAAGAGCGCAAAGGAAAGCTTATTTCCTGCTCAGAAACTGACCTTTATCAAGCTAGGTCTACTGCCACAAAACCGGGTAATTGCCTTAGAGCCCTATGTCAGAAGTCGTTGCTTCAGGGATGCCTCTTGTTATTCAAGGCCGGGGAGCTAACTGTGGACTTAGCCTTGCAGCCTCATCTGCCCCCGCCGAGGCAATTGGGCCAGAGATAGCTTTGCCTGCAAGGCCCCAAAGGAGCATGTCCAGTAAGTTGTCGGCCCACTCCTCCGGAGAGCGGACCCGGCCAGACTCCAAGTCCCGCTCAACTGGCAACACAAGTGCCCCTACCAAGACCTCGGCCACCAGGTGGGGATCGATGGGCCGAAATAAACCTTGTTGGACACCCTCCTGAAAAACGGACTGAAAAATGGCGACACCTTCCGAGTACTTGCCCCGGCGAGCATCAGCACAAAAATGCCGAATAACCGGGTCGGCAAACATGATTTCAAAAACACCCCGGTAGCTGGCGAAGTGATTCGCCCATTCGCGGAGAATGCCACGGAGCTTTTCTACGGGGGAGAGGGCGGAGGCCGCCACCTGCCGTGCCCGCTCCAAAGCCGGGCCTACCACCCGCTCAAAGATGAACTCCATTAGCGACTGCTTGGTGGCGAAGTAGTTGTAGATGCTGCCCTTTGCGACCCCTGCCACCTCTGCTAAACGGTCCATGGTTAGTCCTTCGAAGCCGCGCTCCCGGATAACCTTCAGTGCCGCCTGAAAAATCCCTTCCCGCATAGCCGCGGTGGCAATTTCCCGGCATTGGGCCGCCAGCGACTTTCCCCCCTGGGTTTCCCGCTCGAAGCTCATCGGCGATCCTCTCCGCGACGCGCAGGGTAGGTCCTTCACCAAAGCCGAAGCCAAACTGGGCAATCCAAATCGGGCAATGATGGTCGCCTCAATGACTCCCGGTCTATTTTACCCCATCTACATTCGAGCGGCAATACAGCGATCCGAAATTCTGACCCATCAGTCAGTTCATCGTTATATCGGTCAGCAAAATTACCCGGATTAAGGTTGTGGCCGGCCGAGCCTCCCGCGGTTGCATTTGTCAGCAATCAGAAAAGCCGTGACTCCTTCGAAAGCTGATCGTGGTTTGCCGAAGATGATGAGAATAGGGAAGGTATGGCCAGGAGGCCCGGGCCGACCCAAGATCCTGTTTCGGGCGGGGGCCGGGGTCTCTGCCAAAGTTGGACTTAGACCATTCCCCGCTCCTGGGGGAGAAATTCTTGCTACCATCGGCCGGGTTGGATCCCTCCGCTCCCAAATTGCTGTCGGGGAGAGGAAACCCGCGGAAATCCGGCGCTCATGGAGGAGCCCAAGAGAATGGATTTACGCAACCGGTCTATTGATCGCGGTGTGTGGTGCAAGGGGATTTCACCATTCCCCGCAAATTTGCCAGCCGCCCCACCCCTGTTAAACCAGCAGGGCGCAGGTTCAGCCGGGAAGAGCTCCTGGTTCCTCCGTTGGGCAATCGCGTTGCTGGCCGTTTCCCTGTGTTTTGCCGGGAGCGGGTGCCGAACGAGCCTTCGCCAGTGGGTCCGAAACGGCTTCAAGGTCGGCCCAAATTACGCCCGACCGGACGCCAAGGTCAGTGACCAGTGGATCGATAGCTCCAGTCCCGAACTGAAAGTTGAGCCCACCGCCAGTCAGGGCCGCCAGGGGACAGGACAGACGCCGGTGAACGTCGCCTGGTGGGCGGTATTTAATGATCCCACGCTGACCCGGCTCATCGAAATGGCTTCGGCCGAAAACCTGCCTCTCCAAATTGCTGCAGAGCGGGTGGTGGAGGCCCGGGCGCAGCTAGGAGTTGCCCGCGGAACGCTCTGGCCGCAGATGCAGGAAATGAAGGGGACTTTCCAACGCAATCAATTCAGTGCCGAAGCCTTCCCGTGGGGACGCTTTCCCATTCGACGCAGATTTGACCACTGGAGTGTGGGATTTGAAGCGGCTTGGGAGCTCGATTTCTGGGGACGGTTCCGCCGGGCCATTGAGGCTGCCGAAGCCAATTTGGAGGCCCAAGAAGCCGGCTACGACGAAGTGCTTGTCATTCTTCAAGCGGAGGTGGCCACAAACTACATCCAACTCCGGACGTTTGACGAACGATTGGCCCTGGCCCGGCAGAATTTGGATCTCCAGCGGCAAACCCTGGACATTGTCAAAGCCCGATTCGAGGCGGGGCTGGTCAGCGGCCTCGACCTTCGTCAAGCGGAAGCTATCGTCGCCACTACCCGCTCGCTTATTCCTCTTTTGGAGCTAGGTCGCCGTCGGGCGGAAAACCGCCTGTGTACCCTTTTGGGCATGCCCCCTCAGGACCTCGATCCTCTTGTGGGAACGGGCAAGATTCCGGATCCTCCTGCGGAGGTTGTGGTGGGGCTTCCGGCCGACCTCCTTCGTCAACGCCCGGATGTGAGGAAAATGGAACGCCTCGTGGCCGCGCAATCAGCCCGTGTCGGGATCGCGGAGGCGGATCTTTATCCACACTTTGCCATCACCGGCACACTTAACTGGGAGGCCGAAAAATTTGGGCATTTGTTTCTCGGCGATGCCATCGCCGGCCGTGTCGGTCCGGCATTCTCGTGGAAGATTCTTAACTACGGTCGGATTTGGAACAGTATTTGGGCCGAGGATTCTCGGCTGCGTCAGGCGATTCTTGCCTATCAGGAAACAGTCCTGCGGGCTGCTGAGGAGGCGGAGGGAACAATCGCCGCCTACCTGCGGGAAAAAGAACGGGCTGCTGCCTTGGCGGATTCGGTCCGAGCCACTGAACAGGCGGTGCAGCTGGCCACCGCACTTTATCAACAGGGTGTCATCGATTATCAGAGGCTCATTGACTCTCAGCGCGTCCTTTTGCAGCAACAAGATGCCCTGGCGGAAAGTCGAGGCAATGTCGCCCTTTACTTGGTGGCCCTGTACAAAGCTTTAGGTGGGGGGTGGCAAGTCCGCCTGAGGCCAGGGGAAGTGGTCACCCCGGCAATCGTTGCAGGAGAAGCCAAACGGTCGCAAACAATTGCTGCCTCCCGGCCGGTTGGTACCTCACCCGCCAGGGATCTGCAGGGGGACAAAGTGCTTCCCGTTTCGGTGCAGGCTCCAAAGGGCCCAAGGGACGAAGCCACCGCTGGCGACGAAGTGCCCGTGCTCCTTCTGGAACCTCAGTCGGGATCTTAATCGATTCGGTTACCGCCCCCCGGCCACCTGTTGAGGAAACTGACCCTCGGCCGGGCGCATTTTTGCAGCACGCAGCCTAGATTTCGACCGCCACCCTTCTCGGGTTGCATTCCGGATTGCTTAAGGTTGAAAAGCCGTTCTGCCCTGCAACAGGATCACACGTCGCACAATCGGGCACAGCGTTCCAAGGCGGCCAGGGGATCCGGCGATTTCGGCACGAATTCATGACCGATGTAGCCGGTGAATCCGAGGTCGGCAATTGCCCGCATCACCGCGGGGTAATTGATCTCCTGCGTCTCGTCAATTTCATTCCGCCCTGGATTGCCGCCGGTATGGAAGTGGGCAATGTATTGAATGTTCTCCCGGATTGTGCGAATCAGATCTCCCTCCATGATTTGCATGTGGTAGATGTCGTAGAGAATCTTAAATTTCTCGGACCCGATCCGTTTACAAAGCTCGACGGCCCAGCGCGTTCGGTCGCATTGGTAGTCGGGGTGATCGACTTTACTGTTGAGGAGCTCTATCACGAGCACCACGTTATGCTTTTCGCACAAGGGCAGGAGTCGCTTGATTCCTTCCTCACAGTTGCGAAGACCAGTTTCGTCATCGAGCCCTTCGCGATTGCCGGAGAAGCAAATAAGATTTTGAAAGCCTGCCTCGGCTACCATCGGGATCATTCGTTCATAGTGGGCGACAAGCCAATCGTGATTCTCCCGGCGGTTGAACCCACGCGTCAACGGAGTGCCGGAGGAGACCATAGCGCACGTAAGACCATGTTCTTTCACGACCGGCCATTCCTTCGGACCGATAAGTTCGACGGATTTGATGCCCAATTTGCTACAGAATTTGCACAGAACATCCAGAGGGATCCGGTTATAGCACCATCGACTCACCGACTGCTTAAGCCGACCCCTGAGAGGCACGAATTCCTCCTGCGCTGCTGCGGGCCTAATGCTTTTCACAAACTGCCACAGAGCAAATCCTGCGGTGGTAGCACCGAACAAGGTGCGTCGACTCAAACTGTTTTTCATGGTTGGGCTCCTTTACGATGGTTTGTGAACGGCTTGCTCCTTCCAGTTGCAGGCGGTATGTTCCACAGACTTCCGATCCCGTATAACGTGACCACTTGTGCACGACTGAGACCTTCCGAGCCATGATGGGGAGCAAGAAGCAAGTGTATTCTAAACCCGGGACGGTGCCGTGTCAGCTAGCGG
>JANXBW010000079.1 GCA_025060325.1 Thermoguttaceae bacterium | reverse complement strand
TCTCACCACGCCACAACGGAAGAACCTTTTGAGAGCGTAAAGCACTTGCAAATCTCTCTCGTGTTGAACTACCACAAACTCTGGTAAAACCTGATAGCCTGTAGAGGTTTCTGGATGCCTGTTTACTTGCACGTGAAAGCACCCTTCACCATCCACAAAGCCCACAACCCAGTCAGGAGACAGCTCCATTTTTCTCCTCCAGAGAGGCAAGGCCTCCGCGTGCAGTCTCTGAGGAACCCCACGAGGGTTTCCTGCGGATTACCCAATCCTGAGCATTTTTACGGAAGCCTTTTGCTTCTCGTAGCTCAGGCTCTTAGGGCTTCCCCGCATACAGCGGAGTTCAGGCAGCAAGGCTACCTTAGGACCGTCATAGTTACGGCCGGCGTTTACCCGGGCTTCGGTTTGGAGCTTGCACTCCTCCCCTTAACCTACGGGCACTGGCCAGGTTTCAGACCACATACAGCCCCTTACGGGTTTGCGTAGTCCTGTGTTTTTGATAAACAGTCGGCACCACCCGGTCTCTGCGACCCACAGGAGCTTACACCGTAAAGGCTTCACTCCCACGGGCCCCCCTTCTACCGAGGGTACGGGGGCAATTTGCCGAGTTCCTTGAGGAGAGTTCCCCCGACGCCTT
>JANXBW010000078.1 GCA_025060325.1 Thermoguttaceae bacterium | reverse complement strand
ATTTAGCGACAATATTTAATCGATTTTCTTCGTGGACGAATTATCCGAGGTTAGTCGACAGTATTCACTAAACGAATTAGGGTCACAAGATGCAGCGGCCAATGTTAAAGCCGTAACCGCAAGAAGCTCCTGCCGGGAAACAGGGAGAGAGCAATCACTGCGAAGTTGACTATTAAGAAATGCCGTCACAGCGGCTTGGTGCCCCTTATCAGCCACCCAGAGACGGCGGCGTTTGGGACTGGTCCCCACATCCGAAACAAGGACCTTAAAATCCTCAAGGACCGCTGAGTGGCCGGCGGCGTGGACTTCGATCCGTTCCTTGCTGAAGCCGGGCGAGCCGGTCGTCGTGTAAATAAGATGGCACACCGATCCGTCGGCAAAACGCACCAGAAACTGGCCATCGTCGCGAGGGTTCACCCCATCCGGCGAAAGCCGGGCAAGTTCGACCGGTTCCGACCCTGTGAGGAAAATAAAAAAGTCAAAGAAGTGACAAGCCTCGCCCACTATTCGGCCGCCCTCGGCCGGATCGGCCAGCCAGTGGTCCGGCGGGATAGGTCCCGCGTTGACACGATAGGTCACCGACAGCGGCCCCCGCCCGGCGACAAATTGTTTAAGTTCTAACGCAAGCGGCGCAAATC
>JANXBW010000077.1 GCA_025060325.1 Thermoguttaceae bacterium | reverse complement strand
CCTACCGATTTCAACCGCGTTCTGGTCGTTCCACGCAAAGCCCACGTGTCAACGGAGAAGTGGCGGCAACTGGAGCGGTGGATCGCTCAAGGTGGCCGAGCCTTGATCCTGGCCGACCACAACTGGCCCGAACGCTTCGCCGGGATGCCAATGGTTGCCACGGGCTTTGGGGCCGTCATCGGACACATCCGCACTCCCCCGCACCCCGTGGCGGCCGAGTTGCCCCCGGCGGCACTTCGCTACTGGCTCGGAGCGGCCGGCACCGTCTATAGCCCACCAGTAGGTCAACACATTCCGGAGATGCTTATCGCTTCGCACACACTGCGCCGGCCTTCCCACGGTGCGGTGTTGACGATTATCGACGGGGCCATCGGCGGCTGGCCTGTTACCACAAGAAACGATCTTTTCGGCTTGACCCAAGCACTGATGCTTGAAGTCCGCTGGGGTCTCGGCCGCGCCATTGTGTCCACACTACTCCTAGCCGAAGGTGTAAGCACAAACGAACCGGCCGCATGCTGGCTCCTGTGGTGGGCAGTGGACTATCTGAGCGACCCCAACCAATGGGTAGGTCCCGCGCGAACTGGTCCGATCATGACGATCGGTTTACCCCCCCTGCCATCCCTTACTTGTTGGCAAACCACGGAGCACCTCAAC
>JANXBW010000076.1 GCA_025060325.1 Thermoguttaceae bacterium | reverse complement strand
CTGCATGCGCAGGGATGTTCCGAATTTGGTTCGCATACGTATCTGTTGACTATCGTTCTCCCTGCATGCGCAGGGATGTTCCGGCGAGCGCCTAGGCGGTCTAGGCGCGTGTTCAGTTCTCCCTGCATGCGCAGGGATGTTCCTATAAACCACTGCGGACGTCATCGTGGTATGTCGTTCTCCCTGCATGCGCAGGGATGTTCCCAATCCAGAGCAAAGTGCCTCATAACACACCTCGTTCTCCCTGCATGCGCAGGGATGTTCCGTCCACCCATGCGATGGATACCATGTCATAATGGTTCTCCCTGCATGCGCAGGGATGTTCCTTTCACGAGGTCAGGTTCTTTACGGGGTGGCGAGTTCTCCCTGCATGCGCAGGGATGTTCCTGTACGTTTAGCGTGAGTGTGTTTCGGGGAGAAGTTCTCCCTGCATGCGCAGGGATGTTCCGCAAAGGACAAAGGCATCAAAGTAAGTGAGGCCGTTCTCCCTGCATGCGCAGGGATGTTCCTGACCACCATGAAATCACTGCGGTTCATGTTTGGTTCTCCCTGCATGCGCAGGGATGTTCCGTCTGTTGACTAGTATGGTGACTAGCGGGGATAGTTCTCCCTGCATGCGCAGGGATGTTCCGGTAGTGGGCGATAGTCGTTCAGCTGAGCTAGTGTTCTCCCTGCATG
>JANXBW010000075.1 GCA_025060325.1 Thermoguttaceae bacterium | reverse complement strand
AGCAGACAAGATCCGCAAAAAACTGGCGGAAATTGGCACGCAAGTTCCGGCCCCCGCCCCGGCGAAAGAATGAATGTCTTCATGCAGCGTGGGCGGATTGTGTGTGGTGGGCTCCCCAGCCGGCCTGCCTCTTGATGTTCCGGTCTGGGGGATATCGAATCTCTTGTTGTGAGCCGGCCTACGTCCCTTGTTGCCCAAGTGGTGGCCCTTGTGTCCGAGCCGTCTTATCTTGACGTCCCGAAAATGGTCGCTTAGCTTTTCCGGCGGAAAACGCGACCATAACCAATGCAACAAAAATAGTCATTTCCTCCCAATCCGCGTGCCTTATTAGTGGCCTCCGCAATGACTGCTAAACCCGCTGGGCCGGCATTTCTGCGCGGACTAGCTCTGAGCCTTTCAAAAGCGGTACTACCCGGCTGACGGGAGGTTTTACCCCCTTCCCCGAGCACGCCAACGGACCCGGGTGCGATCAAGCTCATTCCGCGGAACGTGGAGCAATTCCCCCAATAGGGCAACGGCCGCGGGAACGCGCGGAGCCAGAGGGTCGCCTCGGAGTGGCTTCTTACCCTTGGGAGCCCTCTTAAGAGTTCCCCCCTAAAAAAAGCAACCCGGGGTATGGCGCACTCGACATCCCAAGCCCATTTTGTCACTGAGCCAACAAGAATTTCGGACAGGAAGATCCACGGGTGCCAGTCTGAGCTGACGTCTTGCCAGATTCCTC
>JANXBW010000074.1 GCA_025060325.1 Thermoguttaceae bacterium | reverse complement strand
GCACAGGGGGTGTAGGGGCACGCCCCCATGCGCGCCCAGATTCAGAACCCGCTTCAGCGAAAGCGTGCGGGCGAAGGCTTCGCGGTACGCCTCAGCGGAGAACCCCTCGCCCCTGTAAGTTTCGCCGAAGCGCAGGCGGTGTCGATCAGGTGCTGAATCGCGCGGGCAAGGTCAGCGAGCCGCTCCAACCAGTACCGTTCCATCGGCTGTCCACCTCCTCTGGCGTCCTCTCGCTTGTCGCGTCCTATCGTTTGTCTTGTCCTAGTGCTCGACGAGGCGCAGGGGCGGAGTTTGAGTTCGAAACGGCTCAGCTGGGAGAGCGCTAAAATCGCACTCTAGAGGTCGGGGGTTCGAATCCGCTCCGCTCCACTAAACGAACTCAAAATCGCCCGATTCACACGCCTTCGCCCCTCGTACAGACCACTTGCATGCACCCCTTCACGAAGCCGTAGCGGAGTGCTTGTTCCACCATCATTTCTCCGCTTTCATCTGCGCGGCTTTCCGCTTGATGCGCATCAGCGCGTTATCGACCGCTTTGGGTGAGCAGCCGATTTGTGCAGCAATTTCGCGATAGGTCTGCCCGCGACCGTAAAGCGCGAACACACGCGCCTCCAGCGGGCTGAGACGGCGCATCAGCCCATCCAGCATGCTGCACGCTTCATCGTGCTCCATGAGCTGCTCCAACAGGCTGGGCGTCGGATCATACACCCACTCGCGCCAATCGCGTCGCTGCTCACCCGGCTCAGGAAAGGCAACCGTCGGCAGCGAAGGATGAGTTGCGCGTTT
>JANXBW010000073.1 GCA_025060325.1 Thermoguttaceae bacterium | reverse complement strand
TCACCGGACTATTCCCCTATTCAAATTTCTCCGGCCGTACCTTTAGAAAGCTGGGACGCTGCCCCTGAATGGGCAGAGTTTATCTTTCCGCCGGAATTCCGCCGCCGCGGTTATGGTCATGAGGGATGGAAGCGGACTAATCTCCGGACAACATTGAGCAAGATCATCCGCCGGGCCGGGGTCCGACCTTGGCCGCGACTGGGGCACAACCTTCGGGCAAGCTGCGAAAGTGATTTAGCTCAAGCCTTCCCCTTGGCCACAGGCACCAAGTGGCTTGGGAACACTCCGTCGATTGCCCTCCGGCACTACGTCGATCCTACCGATACCGCGTATCGACAAGCGGTAGAGTGGGGACACCCAAACTCGCAACCGAACCGCGTCAATCCGCCCTCAACTAGTCGCACGAAAATCGGCACAGTAGTGGCACAGAATCCCGCACAGAATGTTCCGTCACCACAAAGCAAGACAGAGAAATCTTAGTCGTAAGTCCTTATTTTACTTGCATCTACCGCGCATCCTTGCCTAACCTTGCGTAAACATGCAAACCCTCCGAGCAGAGGATTATCCTCAGCGAAGATCGGGGAGGCCGGTTTTCGGCCAAATTTGACGAACTTTGCGCCGAGATAGGCCCAGTTGCCAAGACGTGCCCCAGGTGCGTTGACAACCAGCATCCCTCGACAAGCGCAACCATCCTCAGACCCGTTTCGACGCCCAAGAGCTTATTTATGGGAAGCCAACCAAACCCTTTTCTCCCGCTAGACAGTTGGATAGTCACCCAGGAGAAAGTTCTCAAAAAAACCTGCTAAAGCTGCAACTATCGATCCTCGGAGGGTCCCTTGTCCGCGTCGTGTCCCCGCTTTACAAACTTTGTCGCACGCCGCCCGGAAAGCGGCCAA
>JANXBW010000072.1 GCA_025060325.1 Thermoguttaceae bacterium | reverse complement strand
CCATTTTCCTCGACCCATGGGGTGCCAGGGGCATGGTACCAGCGCTCAGCGCAGCTGGACTCCGTGTTGTTGAGCAACCGATGACGGCCCGGCATCAGGACGGGTTGATCCGGCGTGTGGAGGAGCTGGCATACGCTGGGCGGCTCATTCACAGTCCGGATCCTGTGCTCGATTACGCCGTCTCACAAGTCCGGGTGGAGGCGTCGCAGACGGGTCGGCGGTTAGTGAAACCGACGGAGCACGTTCCGATCGACCCGGCGGTAGCACTCGTCATGGCTGTAGGCCACGTAGACACCGAGTTGCCGTGGGAACAACTGGCTGAGCCGCAGATCGTGTGGATCTAACCAGTCCAGGAGGGACTGCTATCGGAGCCATTGGAGGGCTGTTAACGAGGCTGAGGAATGCCCTAGCGGTTATCTGGCAGTCGGAGCCCTCGATAACCGCTGGGCCAGAGCCTGCCCTGAGTCGCCTGACGTGGCGGCAGGCACTGGGCCTACACACGGTCTGGCGGGCGGTGTCGCTGATCAGCGCTGACGTAGCCAAACTCCCTCTCCACCTGTATCGGCGTACACAAACGTTCTCCCTGCATGCGCAGGGATGTTCCATACCCCTGATTCTTCCCCCTCGCCGCCGACTCGTTCTCCCTGCATGCGCAGGGATGTTCCTGGTCTCCAGTGGTAGCTCGAACTCGTCCGGCTGTTCTCCCTGCATGCGCAGGGATGTTCCGTACTGCACTACAGTCTTAAAATCGGCCGGGGAGTTCTCCCTGCATGCGCAGGGATGTTCCGGGTCTGTGAACTCATCCTCGAACGCACCTCCTGTTCTCCCTGCATGCGCAGGGATGTTCCGCTCGTGCCCGGCTCGGACCACTACTGGGAGCAGTTCTCCCTGCATGCGCAGGGATGTTCCTGTCGACGGAGACGAC
>JANXBW010000071.1 GCA_025060325.1 Thermoguttaceae bacterium | reverse complement strand
GAATCGCCCCCAAGAGGCACTCTCGGCCTTTGCCTACGCTACCTCCGATTGTACCAACCCGGCGGAGGGATTTCTTGCTGGGGCGAGCGATGGATTTATTGCCTCCCCGGCCCAAGAGGCGGGCAGGCCAGCTAAGTCGAACAATAAACCACACAACTCGCCGGGGACTGCCGAGATTCCGGCCACCGGGGAAAGTATCCGTAAACCCCCGGGGCGGCATCTTCCGTTTCAGCGACCCGGCAGCGTTTGGCTGTGGGACGAGGGGATATCGCGTGGAATGAAACCGGGGCGGCGATAGGTGTGTTCCTCATATAAAAACCGTGTTACGCCGCCGTTGCGTGAAGCTTTGAGCAGATCGGGAAAAGACGTGGCCACAAGAGTCGGCCAGCGCAAACTGTTTACTCATCCGCGTTTGTTGACCATCGAACTTCGCACCGCCCAGGCGACACTTTCCTGTCAAGACGCCTCCCCCAGGCCTTTGGCTGTCCTACCCAGGTCTGACCCCCGAGGTGGTTTGTAGCGCCGTGGAAACGGTCCCATAAACAGCGCCGGCGTTGACTTAATTAAGAACAGTTTTTGCCGCACCGAGCTCGTGTGGCCAATTGCGACAAGGCTAATGATGCGGACGAAAAGGATCGCAGAATCTATGCTGTGGCGGGCTGGCCGATGGCCATCGCCCGAACTCCGCCATCGGTCCACCCCGTCGCTTATGGACACACGTTCAACGAGATAACTGTGCACTCTCGCCGGACACAAACCGGCGGAATTCCCCCGGGCCTCACAGGTCGCCCTCCCGTGCCAGCCTCGAAAACTGACCAATGACCACCGTCCCCCTGTCCGCGAGTAAGCTTTTTGTTACATAGCTCCACACGCGAAGGATATCGCAAGCACCTTGACTTGCTCTTGCCAAATCAAAGGCTCAGCCCTAAGGTCGCGACACGAATCTTGTGGAAAAAAGCGGAATTCCAAGGGCCGAGCCATGGAAGGCAGCACCATCAGCCGCCTTTTGCGCGAGGACCCCAAGATCTGTCTCGGCGTCGTCCGTCGCGACGGCCAGGGGCAAACGGCCTTCGTGCTCCTTTTGCTGGAGATAAGATTCGGCAGCTGGACGAACTTGACCGGCCATTACCGCCGGCAAACGCTGAAGAAGCTGGTGA
>JANXBW010000070.1 GCA_025060325.1 Thermoguttaceae bacterium | reverse complement strand
TCCGCTTGTTGACGACGGGCGGCATCCGTCGGGACGGTGCTTTGGAGGAAGCTTTCCACTCGGCGAAGCTCGGCTTCTAACCGAGCCTGCCTTTGCCCCGGACCTCCCCGCGCATGCCACAAAGTTTGCCCAAAGAGCCCACCGAGAGCGATTCCGGCGAAGACCCCAATCAAAATTCCCCAAAGCGAAGGCGGCGATGGTCCCCAGGTGGAGAGCCCCACCCCCTGAGCGCCCCCCACGCTCGAGGCTGTCCCAGAGCCATGAAGTTCGTTCACTCCAGACGCCTTTTTCTCAACGCCTTGTGTTGCCCGAATTCTGCGACTTCAAAAGATAGAGGAATGCCTCCGCTGCATGCCAGGCATGAGGTGCGGCAAGTCGGCGGGCACGGAACTCCGGCGAAACAATATCCATCCCCTCGTACGCCGCCTGGCTGGCATCGGCCTCCCAAGTCAACGGATACGGTCCCGATGCAAGTGGCCCGGGCTCTTTCCCGTGAAAATGTGCACAGGCCCATGCAAGGTAGGGGTATTTGACTCGGTCGGCAGCGTCCGCTCCGCGTACATAAAAGTCCTTGAAATCCATCCAGAAAAGGGCACTATAGCTATCATAAACACGGGGGATGGTCCAATCGTCAGGAAGTTGAAGCGCTTGCAGACCGAACTTAAGCCACTTTGTCTGGTAGACCGGATGCAACTCCCCGTCGGTTAGACCTTGGAGATACTTTGTCCCATTTTGACGCACGGCCCGGCGCTCGGCTTCCTCGAGAACTAAAGGGACCAGCGGGTGGTTGCGATCGCTCACCAGCGAGATGAGGAAAAGTGCTTGACCGAGATTGTCCGGCTCGGCAACTTTGTTGTTGAAGTCGTAGGGGTCTCGCAGCGACAAAATCCAATCGCGAATGTGATCGACGTTCTTGGTTTCCTTAAGCACCAAGGCCATGAGGGCCGCATCCCGATACCAAGGCTTGGGATAGACAAACAGATTGGGCACCGGGCCATGGCGTGTGACGTTGATAAGTACCTCGTGATGCAGAATGCGCAGCGTGGTCGCATGAGGATGACCCTCAAACCGAGGCAACCGCACGGGGACCTCCGTGCCCGGTAGTGAAGCGGGATCGCTACCATGCGTTTCCACCCATACCGCTCGTTCATCCTCGCGGATATGTACCTGACGTCCGTCGGTTGTGGTTATTCGCACAGTGTACTCGGCGGGAAGAATTTCGTGCGACTTTTTGTCCCATTTGTGGATTACTTCCCGGTCGTGGATCCGGATGATCAAGCCATCTCGGTAAAGGTACTTTTCGCGAAGGCCCATACCGAAGAGGAAAAAT
>JANXBW010000006.1 GCA_025060325.1 Thermoguttaceae bacterium | reverse complement strand
GTGGCAGGTCGCCTGCTTAGAATCTTTTATTAGATGTCCGCAAGAGGGGGGGTAAAAGTCCCAAAGTGACCTGTCGTATCCGCCACGGTCGTTTCCGTGGCACCGGCTCTAAAGGCGGAAGTCAACTCGGGCTGTTGGTGGGCGTGCGGAAAGCCCAAGGTGGCGGGTTTTTCACTAGCTAATGACCGGAGAAGTAGGCCGCGGTCGGCAGTCAACATCATCACCCTTTGCGGGGAGGAGCAATCGAGAGTGGCGCCTGAAGTTGGGCGAGCCTCTAGGACCTGGTCATCGGCGGAAAAGGATCTTTCGCGTCAAAGAGCTTATCTGGCAGCACAAGCGGCAGCTGATTGTCGCGGCCAGCACATCGTGATCCTGGACATGCGGCAGGTAAGCGATCTTTTCGACTATTTCGTCATCGTCTCCGGTACAAGTCGCCGCCAGCTTCGTGCGATGGCCGACGAAATCGATCGTGTGTTGACCCAAGAGACGGGTGCCATTCGGCTGGGAATCGAAGGGGAAGCCGACAGCCGGTGGATCCTCCTGGACTATGGCGACGTGATCATCCACCTCTTTGAGCCAGAAACCCGCGCCTACTACGCCCTGGAGGATCTCTGGAGTGATGCAACGCCGGTACCTTTCGAAGCTGGCCAGCCGGATGCTCCCCCTCCGCAACCGGGGGAGGAAGCCTTGTAAGTCAACATCGGTAGGGGTTGGCGATGAGTCTTCTGACAGAGTTACGGGCTCGGTTTGCCGTTAGTCTGGAGTCCCTAGGAGAGGACCCCAAGCGGTGGATTGATCAAGTCCGGCCGGCTCAATCGCCGGAATACGGCGACTATCAAGCCAACTTGGCAATGTGCTTGGCCAAGCGTTTTGCCCGATCACCCCGCCAATTAGCCCACGAACTTCTTGCCCGCACCGAGCTGGGCGATTTGTGTGACCGGTTGGAAATAGCCGGCCCGGGCTTTATCAACATGCGTATTCGCGACGAGGTTTTGGAGGCTCGGCTAACGCAATCGGTTCACGATCCCCGCCTCGGGATACCGCTTCGTCAACAGACCGAGACCTTTGTCGTCGATTACTCTGCTCCCAATGTCGCCAAGCCCATGCATGTGGGCCATATTCGGTCTACTGTAATCGGCGATGCCATTTGCCGGATGCTCCGGTTTGTGGGCCACCGAGTAATTAGCGACAACCACATCGGTGACTGGGGCACACAGTTTGGCATGATCATCTACGGCTGGCGGCATTTTGCCGATCGGACCAACTTCGAAAAGGATCCCCTGGGCGAGCTGGGCCGGCTTTATCGGCTTGTCAACGAACTGGCGGAAAAAGACCCCGCTGTGGCCCAGGCGGTGCAGACGGAGACAGCCAAACTTCATGCCGGCGACCCAGAAAACCGCCAGCTGTGGCAGCAGTTTATGCCTATCTGTCTACAGGAGATTGAGTCCATCTACCGCCGACTGGGCGTCACCTTCGATTACACCTTGGGGGAAAGCTTTTACCACGATCGGCTGCCGGCTCTTGTGGAGGACCTCCGTCGCCGCGGCATCGCTCAGGAAAGCGAAGGGGCAGTGTGCATTTTCCTAGAGGGGTTCAAGGCCCCAATGATTATTCGTAAACGCGACGGGGCATTCCTCTATGCCACCACCGATTTGGCGACGCTCATTTATCGAATGGAGACGTGGCAACCGGATTGGATCCTTTACGTCGTTGATCATCGGCAAAGCCTCCACTTCCAGCAGCTTTTTGCTGCTGCTCGCCTGCTTGGTTACGACAAGGTCAAATTGGTCCACGTTAGTTTTGGCACAGTACTGGGCGAGGACGGACGTCCGTTCCGCACGCGATCCGGCGAAACCGTGCCGCTGGAAGCACTGCTTGACGAAGCTGTGGCCCGGGCACGAAAAATTGTTGACCAAAACGATGAGGCCAAACCAAATGGCCCGGAACTTTCCGAAGAAGAGCGAGCACGCATTGCCGAGGTCGTGGGCATCGGTGCTCTGAAGTATGCCGACTTGTCGCAAAATCGCACCAGCGACTACGTGTTTAGCTTCGACAAGATGTTGGCGATGAATGGTAACACAGGGGCGTACATGCAGTATGCCTATGCCCGGGTGCGAAGTATTTTTGCCAAAGCCGGGCTTACCCCGGAAGAAGTCCGCGCTCGTGACGGGAGCATCACTTTGAAGACCACTGTGGAGCGGCGTTTGGGACTGGGGATCCTTCGGTTTGCCGAAGCAATCGATCTTGCCCTGGAGGATTTTCGCCCAAATCTGTTGACCAATTATCTATTCGAACTGGCCACGCTTTATTCGACTTTTTACGAAACTTGTCCCGTGCTCCAGGCGGAAACACCGGAGCTTCGTCAGAGCCGGCTTTTGCTGTGCGATTTGACGGCACGAACAATCCAGAAAGGCCTGGAACTGCTTGGCATCGGCGTCGTTGAGCGGATGTAATGCCGTCTACAAGGATCGCGACTTTGCGATGCGTAAAGTTATGGCACATCCTCCGGATTGAAACTAGCGCTTTGGGGCAACCTTCTTGTGGACCTAATCGGCGGCCCGCTCCGGCGGACTGGTTTCTTGGACGATCCACTCCAGATAGTCCCGGCTTCCGGCCACGATGGGGGTGACCACAATCTCTGGTACCTGGTAGGTATGCAGACGCCGAATCTCCCGGTCGACTTCGTCCACTAACCGGGCTTGGGTTTTGATAAGGCATTGCCACTCCTCAGCCTGCTCAATTGCGCCCTGCCAGCGGTAGATACTGAGGATGGGGCCCACGATCTGTACACAGGCAGCCAACCGCTTCTCCACCAGTTGCCGGGCAATAGTTTCCGCAAGTTCGCGCCGATCCGTTGTGGTAAGGACCTGAACCCATTCGGCTGTCACGAGTTGGCACCTCTTTCGAAAACACCCTAATTAGCTAAGATCCCCTATTTTCGCTTTATTCTAACTCTCGCTTTGCCTGACATGGTGTTGGCCCTAACAACAAACTTGGGAAGACCCCTTGCACTCTCGGCGGTTTATTGGGCAGACCATACGGCAAATAGGACAACGGCAACAAGGTTAGCCACGCCGGGCAGGGGGAGTTAAACTCGGAAGTTCTCGGCATTGGTTCTTACGCGACCGCCCCCTTTTGGAACCAACTTGCAATCTTAAGTGTGAATACTCCGCTTTGAACTTTAGCTAGCCCGGGCTGGGCAAAACTTTTCCCCAACCACCCAAGATCCCGGCCCAGTCCGCGGGGGAACCGGTGTCAACTTGGCCGATTAATACCCGCGCGACATCCTGCAAAGCCAATCGTTGACCAAGATCGCTGGAAGGCGGGACGGTCCGGCTATCGCGGACACACTGCTTCGACCTGCGCATCTACCTGTAGGCGGTAGGCTGCTTCCATCCGGACAAATCAAGTCGGCCGACTGTCGAGAGGTACTGGGCCGCCAAATTGGGGGTCTGGCGTGGCGGCAGCTCCGGAGGCCTCTCCCCCCATGCCATAGGTTTGCGAAACGAGGTCAACCTTATGCGGCCAGCCGGGGCCATCCTCGCAACTAGCCGGCTGAGATCAAGCAAGTAGCAAACCCGCAGCACTCCCCCGTGGCCATCCCGCAAGAGAAGCGTGTCATACGGAAGAATTGCCCGATCGAGCCGGAGATTGAGGGCGTCACTTTCTGCACTTTTGCCACGCCGGGTAACTTGTCGGTAAAGCGTGGAAGGCCAATTTCAGCTTGCGCCCCCGGACAGGGCTTACCGGCAGATTAATGAAAACCCTTTTTTCGCTTGGATCGCTACTCCCCTGTTGGGGCTCGGGAATCAATTTGCACCCCAGATGTGGACGGGATTTTGCCTCCCGCTCAAGGAGCTAAACAACCGGCCGGTTAAGCAGCACCGTTAGTCCAAGGGGCCAACGGCTTGACAAGGCCTAAGCTCGAGACCAAGATCAACCCAGCCTTTCTCGGGAGGAAAGGCCGGCCTTACCTGGGCATGGCCGGCGGATATCAGTCTTGGGTTACTGGTAGCAAAGGCACCTTCTGGGTACGGGGAGAAAAGCCGTGACGGTCAGCTGGGACCTTTACTTGGCCTTAAGTGCCGCGATGTTTCTTGAGTACGCTATCTGGGGTGCGTGGGCGCCGGTGTTGGCGGCACGGCTTTTAGGCCCGCTAAAGATGTCCGGTAAACAAACCGGTTGGATTTATGCCACCTTGCCCCTCGCCTGCATTTATGCCCCGCTGATCTCCGGAGCTCTCGCCGACGCTTACCTGCCCATCAAATGGATCTTAGCTGGCTGTCAGCTGGCAACTGGTGTTTTTCTCTTAGCGGCGGCTAACATCCGCACCTTTTGGCCGCTGTTTTGGGTAATGCTTGCTCAATCGACTTTTTACGCAGCTACTTTGCCACTTGTCAACGCGATCCTGTTTGTCAACGTCAAGGACGCTGGGACCCAGGCACTTGTGTTTCTGTGGGCACCTGTGGCCTGGGCACTAATCGGCTATGTGTTGACAGGTTGGCGCTGGGTCTTTAAGACAGAACGGGAGGGCCGAGACTGCCTAATTTTTGGCGGCGTCCTGGCAATCGTGATGGCCCTCGTGTGCGCTGCCTTTTTGCCGACAAACGAGCCAGCACGAACTGGTGAGGTACCGATCCTCGCTGCACTTTCCAAGCTGGAATCTGCCGATTTTCTCCTCTTCTTCATTGTGTCTTTGGCAGCTGCCGGAATGATGCAATTTTACTTCCTTGGGTCGGCCCGCTTTATGCAGGACATTGGGATCGCAGCGCAGAACGTGCCCGGCATCATGGCCATTGCCCAGGCTGTGCAGGCACTAGCTACTTGGTTCCTGCTGGGCACGGTGGTTAAACCGGAGGTGCTTGGTTACAAGTGGACATTGGTGGTGGGGCTTCTTAGCTGGCTTGTGCTTTATATCGTGTACATCTTGGGTAAGCCGCGGCTATTGGTGGCCGTGATTCAGGCCTTCCATGGACTAGCCTACGTGTTTTTCATGATTGCTGGCCAAATGTACGCTAACGCGGTGGCGGAGGAAGCCATCCGCAGCTCGATGCAGGCGCTAATCTTCGTAGCCACCACCGGTGTAGGCCTATTCCTGGGGACGCAGTTAGCAGGTGCGGTCATGGATCGGGCCAAAGTGGGGGAGCAATTTGTCTGGCGGCGAGTGTGGATTGTTCCGGCAGCAATCCTTGCCATTTGCCTGGTGGCTATGGCCGTTGTTTTCAAGGGACAAGTGGCGGGCTAACTGGTCCTTGATACTAATAGTCCTTTAACACAAATGGGGAGTCCCAGCTTCCCGCTGTTTACCCCGGCAAAGCCGCAAGCCGCAAAGGGTAATTTCCGCAAGGATTAGTCCACGGGTTGGCATCACCGACAAAAGGGATAAGTCCCCAGGAGGCGTTAAGAGGGCTCCGCTGATACGAAGCCAACCGGCCGGTACATGAATCCCTTTATATTTTTACAAAGGCCGGTTGACGCCGGCACGGGAAGTATTGCGACCCAGCGGAAGAGCCTCGCAAGCCTCGAGACATCCCGACTGGGAAATCCGGATCGAGTGGGCACCTCCACCCAGTCGGAATAAACCTGCCTAACGGCCGGCCCAAGGAGTTCTCTCCCGGCCCCATCTTGCTTTGCCGAGTTTCTTAAACATCTGCAGGAATCCATCGCAACAAAAGAGAAACAACACGGGGATCGAGTTATGCCCACCCAGTTCGGCTTGAGAAAAGTTCACAAAGACGGCAAAGGCCGGTGTGTATTTGGTCGCCGTGGACGCCAGCTGCTGCCGGGCCAAATTATCTGGCTTGGGATGCTCGCTTTGTGCGGGCAGGTTTTGGCCGGCCAAGAGCCATCGACCCCGGCCTCGGAAGTGGTGGTTCCTCGTGCTTCGGTCCCCCTTCTCATCCGCATCCAATTACCCGGCGAGCAGGAAGTGTACAAAGCGGGCGATATTGTCGAATTAACCGAAAAGGCCGATGCTTCCGCCGGAAGCTCCGGAACTACCGAATTACCTCCTCCCATCAAAGGCTGGGTTTTGCCTGGGGCGGGCCCCGCCGGACAACCAGAGTGCAGCCGATTTGAGCTTTTGGCGGTTATTCCTCCATCTAAACCTACGGGGGAAACCTCGATAGACCAAGGCTTGCCGGAAAAGACCGGGGAAAAGCCCTCCATACCGGTGCGGCGTTTTGCTGTGGGCACTCCCGCCCAAGTACAACGTATGCTAACCCACCCGAGTGAAGTAGCCCAAGGACCGGAGGTGGATCGAGGTGGCTTTTCGTTTACGCTTGACCAATGGCGGCTTATCCTTTGGGAAAATAATCGTGCGGTGCTTGTTTACAATCATTCGCCGGTAACAGCCGGATGGGTCCCCGAAAACGATTCGCGGCGCACCCGGGCCTGTTACATCCACCCGGTGTTCGGCCTAGACGGGGAGGTCCTGACCGACGATTTTCCCAAGGACCATTATCATCATCACGGCATCTTTTGGACCTGGCCACATATTCAGATCGAAGGAGTGGAGTACGATCTCTGGGCCGACCGGGGTATTCGTCAACGATTTCGCCAATGGCTCGGGTTATGGGCAGGCCCACTGGGTGCACGCTTTTCGGTGGAAAATGGCTGGTATGTGGGCGATCGCCTGGTCGTGATCGAGCGCATTTGGGTGACCGTCTGGCCCACTTTGGAAAAAGGCCGTTTTGTTGACTTTGAACTTTTCTTCCAACCGCAGGGGCAACCCGTCACGCTTTGGGGTGCTCCCGGTAAAAGTTACGGTGGGATGACGATGCGTTTTCGTGTGCGGCCTGATCGGCCCGTCAAGATTACCGTCCCCGACGGGCTGACAAGCGAAGACCTTCTTGAAACTCGGCTCCGCTGGGCCGACCTTACTTCCCAGTTTGGGGAGGGGACCGAAGAAAGTGGCGCCACCCTTTTTGTTCGCCCGGATCACCCAAACTTTCCGCCCACCTGGCTCACCCGCCACTACGGTCCCCTTTGTGTAGGTTGGCCGGGGGTGGAACCGCGGACACTGCCTGCCGGGGAGACCGTCCGGCTACCGTATCGCGTATGGATCCACCGCGGCTGGCCTCCGGTGGGAGGGATCGAAGAACTTGCCTTTGCCCTTTACCTGGAGGCCCAAGCCCAAGTGGCTACCTCCCGGTAGTTGGTAACGCTGCCTGAGAGATTGTCTGCCAAATTCCTGGAATCGAGGGGGCTTTTCTTAGGTCGGGCTCCCCACGACCTCTCGCGCGTCTCGGGCGCCTGAGGTAACTGTCGATCTGCCGCCACGTCAACTGGCGACTAAGTTCAGGTTGAAGGTGTGGCGATTTTTCGGCGGCCAAGCTGGGGCTCTGGGTCTTGCAGACAGCCGCCCACAGACTTGTCTTGCAAATGCAAGGCAATAGCTTGAATTGCCATAAGCCGAGCAGGAATTTATAGCGGGCGTCGGGCTCCCCTTACTGACTTTTGCGATGGGGCCGGCCGCACGCGATCCCGGAGCAAAGAACCTCTCAAATCCACAATCTCTGGGCGCAAAGACCCCAAACACAATCTACCGGTGTTAAGGAGTAAACACCCCGAAGAGGAGCTAACAATTCGGGTATTAACCCCGCACCATTCGCACCTTCAGACGTGCTGGTAAGACTGGAGTGCGCCGTCTAATCCTCAAGCGATATAGCTCGCCCTCACGCCCACCTCTCACGGAGCTTGGGTGTCTGCGTAGCGCGAGTCAATTAGTCAGGGGCCAACACCGACGCCTGACCGGGCCCAGGGGTCGAGAAATCCCGAAGAGAATTTCAACAATAACCCTGATGACAGTTTCTGACGCTAGGGGGCTAGCCGGGCGGTTTAATTTCGAATTGGTACCGCCATAGTTCGACACCCAGCATAAGGGTGCCTATGATCAGGGCAAGAAGGCTCAGGAAAAGCATGACCACATAAGGGCTTGTCTGGGCCAAGCGGGCAAAAATTCCCGGTCGCCGCGGGGCTTCCTCTTCTTCAGTATCTTCAAGTTCCGGCTTCTCCAAAGCCTGTTGTGACTCTGAAGGGGCCATCGCCCCGGGTGGAGCTGCGCCAAGCTCGGTACCGCCGAAGTCCGAAGGCAATCCTTGCCCTTCAAGTGGTTCTTCCGAGGGGAAGTCCCCGGCCGAGTCGCGCCCCGGCTGAGCTTCGTCAAACTCCTCGAAAAGCTTATCGAAATCACCCCGACTCATTGAAATTCCCTTTTCGCCGCCGAGAAATCTGGAATTTCTCCGCCCATATAGCCCGAACAGCCAACCTACGCCCCTACCATTCCGGTCGGTAACCAAGTGGCGCGAGAGCAACAGAGCATCAAACAGCCCTCCGGCCTTCAACCTCGGAGTCGAGGACCGCCAAAATTGCCCATTTTTCCCTTTCTTTAGAGTTTAACTCGACGACCGGCATGTATCCAGCCAAAACGTCATGGTGTGGGAGAAACTCAAGCGATTTCTCCCGTACCTTGGATATAGGTTGGCGGATCGGGTCCCCGTGGCGCGGCCGTGGCCCTAAATAGCTTAACTTTCGCTCATCCTAATACAGCCCTCGTACGGCCTGCCGCCCCGCGGTATCCCCCACATGATAACCAGCGATGCCTCCGAGCAACCCGCCCACCCATGCGCCTGCCACCGTTCCGACCCCCGGACAAACAAAGGATCCGACCAAGGCACCTGCCGCTGCGCCTGCGTACCCGCCCACGAAACTCCCAGCCCAGCCACCTGCCAGTCCCGCGGCGTTCTCGGCATGCCTCTGCGACCGCTCTTCGGCTGTAATAACACCATCCGCGTACTCTTGCTCAACGGCGTACGCCTCCTGAGCAAATCCTGCGACAGAGACCACAACTACGGCCGGCGTAACAATTCGTCCGACGACAGGACTTTTTGTCCCCCCAGAATTGAGCGAAAACTCTCCAGGCCTGGCCGGAGCACTTACCCTGGTCCCGCCCTGGCTTGGCAAAGCTGCTCCCATGCTGAGGGGCTCAGCGCTGCCCGCAGCCGCCGGGACACCAACTTTCGATCCCAAGCCGGGTTTCCCACCTCGAACCTCCCAGCTCTTCAAAGTTGCTTGCTGGGGGCGAGGTTGCACATCTGATGCCGCCAGTAGGTTCTTTCCCGGAGTCTCCCTCGCCGGCTGGATAGCGGCACCGGAGCGGCTGCTCCCTTTACCTCCAATGGACGCACGATGCGCACCACCCACAATCCCTGCCCAAATTCGTCGGGCTAGCTCCTTTGCTTGGGGAGACGTAACTTCGTCCGCTTCCAGAAGGAGCTTCGTGGGCTCGCCTAAGACGTGTTCCAATCGCGTGGTCTGGACTCGAAGCTTGCCTTCGGCGGCTGCTTGCAGAACGGCCTTGGCTGCCCTGATTTCATTTGGGGAGGCGCCCTTATGCCCAAGTACCGACTGTGCTGACTTCACGGCCCACATGGAGGTCCCTTGCTTTTCGCCGTAGCTCACGATTGGGCGCCCGGATCCGCCTTTGGCTTCAATCACGATTACCTCCCCCGTGGCAGGATTCCGCCATACCTGATCGGGCCCGATAGATAGTTGCTTTGAAGTGCCGTCTGAAATGGGTTGCCACCCTTGCTTTCGGGCGTAAATCCGGGCTGCCTTTTCACCCAGCTCCTCAGCGATAACTTGGCGCTTCGTTAGATCTTGGCTGGCCGAAAGCCACTCAGCTCGTCGCGAAGGCGGTAGGTCTTCCTTTCCGAGGAGCGAAGTCCCCAAAGGCTTAACCGCCAAACCATCTTGGGCAAAAAGAGCCCTCTCGCCGCCACCCGCCGCCAAGACTAGAAGGACAGCCGACACAACAACCCCACACACCACCTTGCGTCGCCTAGCACCGCAAACCATAACCTTTACTCCGTTTGGCAAAGAGACCACTGAACCAAACCTGCCTATGAACCCCTATGCCAAGCAGGGAAGTTCCCAACGTATCTCCGAGGCATGAGGGCCCAACTTGCCACCGCACCCGGACAAGCCAATACCGGCAAAAATCGCCGGCGATCGGAAGACTTCCCTCAGGTAAATTACGGATACCCCCTTCCGACCTTGACAAAGCTGCAACACAAAGACGAACCGGGCCTTGGTTCGCGGGTCATAAGATTCCGAGACGAAGAACGTAAAGGGAGGAGCGAGGCCCTGAGGACGGCCGCGGAGTCACGTTGGACCGAAGCTTGCGCCGTTGCTCACTGGGAGCCGGTTTCTTCCGCAGGAGGGATCCCCCGATAAAAGCGCTGTTTCAAAACGTTCCGGTCACTTGTCCAAGGCGTACCGGGGGATTTTTCCGCAAGAATTTGCCAGGCAAGCTCCATCCGAACATCCACCTCGTTGGCAAATTGCACCAAAATGGCCTCAAGTGTCATCGGTGGTCGAACAGCCCCAAACTCTGCCTGTCCATGATGCGAAACAAGGATGTGTTCAAGCCGAAGGAGCTTCTCCGGCTCAATAGGGTGTCGAGCGACTTCCTCGCGGAGGAGGTCTCGGCCAAGAACCAGGTGGCCCAGCAATCCGCCAGCGGGAGTTTCAATCGCCTGGCAAGCATTCTCGTATTCCAACAACTTGCCGATGTCATGGAGGATTGCCCCGGCGACAACTAAGTCTGGATACCACGGAACTTCTGCCGGCGGATAGCGCTGTGCATATAGCCGAGCAAAGGCCGCGGCGTTCTGAGCTACCCGCAACGTGTGCTCCAAAAGGCCTCCTGGCCGCGGGAAATGATGTTTGCTCGACGCCGGCGTCCACAGCCATTTGTCGCGATGGCCCTCAAGGAGTGCCAAGACAAGCCGCTGAAGCCCGCTGTCGGATATTTCCGCGTTAACCAGGGCGAGAAGTTCGGCAAAAAGCTCGTCCGCCGGCCGGGTCGAACCGCCGTAAACCCACTCGGGCACAAAGTCTTTGTCTTGCTCGGCGGAAAATTCCCGGATCTGCCGGATGTCGAGCTCCGGCCCAAAATTACTTTCCCGATAGAGTGCCCGGAGCCGATAGCATCGGCCCGCTTGCCAATGGCTTCGACACTCCGGCCCCCAGCGAGAATCGATCCAAATGGGAAAGCTCACCTGCCGGCGAGCATCGCGGAAAGTCACCCGAAAATATGGCTTTCCGTCACGCGTTTTCAGTTCTTCCTTGGCCGCCAAAATGGCGAAGAATTCCCCCTCCTGACCCGGCGCAAGGTCCGCTAGGGCAGTTATCCGTGGTTTGGAGGGCATGACCAGAGCTTCCTCCATCGTTTACGAAAATAAGCAGGAAAGTCCGCAAAGTATCATCCGGAAATCCACCCATGCTTAACCATCAGTTTCAAGGTACAGATTTCTCGCGGACTGCTTCGTTGGCATAGTTCCTTAGGGCCCGTGCTAATGCAGCCCCCAACCGGCGGTAATCGTCAATTTCGAGGACTCTCTCCCCAACGCAAGAGTAGGGCACTTCAAGCGCAGGAGCAGGTTGTGATAGCGGTCCCAAAGGTAACTTCCCAGTGTCCCGCGTTCATTCCACCGCGAACCGTAGGTGGCAATGCGAAACGCATCTTTGGCCATTAGTTCTGCCGGCAGATAGGGCATAAGCTTGTCGACAAACTGGCGGATTGCCGCCGCCTGCGGATCCTGAGGCTTTAGCACCTGGAAGTAGGCACCGGCTGCCTCCCGAGCACCTGGCGCATGGAAATCTACCGCCGCCACCAACCGACTTCGCTGCCTTAATCGCTCGATATCCTTCTGGATCACACTCGTTTCGTAGCGCATAGGCATGGGGGAGGTCCAGTCTCGGTTTAGATCAATGGGATGGGGATCTTTGCCGTACTCCCCTTCGATCACGCCGTCCACATTGGCAAAAGGTATCACCCAAAGGACAAGTTTCTCCGGAGAGATTTCGTCTACAGCGTCCCGAAGAAGTCCGTCAAGTACCCAAGAGCCCGGTGTCTCACCCGAGTGTTGCCTTGCGGTTAACAGCACCCCCAGCACTTGCCGGGAAAGATCGCCGTATGAGTTGCTTAGCCGCAGAATTGGCCGTCCTCGGGAACTAACGCCGATTTGGTCAACCTTCCAATACCCACGGCACGTTTCCACCGTGTCACAAAGCTCGTGGGTGCCGTAGGGATAGCAGAACGCAAACTGGAGGTACTCACTTTCCGCCAAGAGGGTCCAAGCAACCTCCATGCGTCCGTCCGGCAATCGATGCATGTGCGCCCCTGTTACGCGCCGCCACGGTCCCATCCGCTCGGGCGACTCGGAAAAGCGCACTGCAGGATGGACGGTGTTCCAATCTCCGCCTCCGCCAAGCAGCGTATCCGGATTGGTGAGGATGAGCCGAAGCTGAGTCCCCCTCGGTGCATGCAGCTTGAAGTTAAACCAAAGGGCTTCAGTACCACCGCGCGGATCAGCGGCAAAGCGAATCTCTGCCGCCGTTTCGGCAGGCCGAATGTCCACAGCGCAGACGTTGCCGCCCTCGAAGTCGGCACTAACGCGGATCGACTCCGCACGAACCGCCGGGGCAACTGGATCAAAGCCCCCAGCCCAAGCCGACTCCGGAAGGAGGATCCTGATAGCCATCCACAGAGTAAAGACAACACGATAAGGAGCAATCTGGAATTGTTGACCAACCGGCAACGTTTTACGCATTAACCCGGGAGGGAACAAACCCCTCATCTGTGAGACTCTCCGCAGATAAGTAAACGGGCTATTCATCACCAATTTGCGCCCCTTCCGCCGTGGCCCCTAAACGGTGCTTCCATCGTATTCCCGTCTATCCGCCAAAACGAGTCGACATGTGATCAGCACGCCGGACACGCGGCACGCAGCAATTGCCATATGTAACGGGCGAAGGAGCAACGGGAGATGCAACGTGGCTTGGGTGCCGCGGGCCTGAAAAAGCTCGAGGAGAAAATCGGGCCCAAAAGGTCCCCGCCGATTTAGCGGGCTAAAAAGCCCACGGATGCGAAAAAAACAGTTGACACGGCCTTACAAACCGCAACCAAGGGCACCAGCGCAAGCAGGTAACCTCTCAAGCAATGCACAGCGTGCGAGGAGCCCAAGCTACATGTGAATAACGGCCGATAGTTTACGGTGCTTATCATGCTACTTATCATGCGGTGCAGGACCGTTTTTTGGCGTCCGTGAACCGACCAATTAGAATCGACGGAGAGAGGTCACCGGGCAGGCTGGGTCAAGCCCAGGCGTCCTCATAGATCCTTGAGGGTAGCAAGGACACAAGGGAGCCGGGGGCCACAGTTTGAGCCGTCCGTCCAAAAACCGAGAACTCAGGCGACCATCGCCGCGATCTGGTCGCCCGGCGCATGGGAGAAAACCCGTGACGGATTCAACACGCATTTTGCCAAAAATTATCGAGTTCTATCAGGATTACTTGGACGACGGTGATGTGGAGCGGTTCGTCGCCCGCACCGGCCGCCTTTATATGCAGGGGACGCTCTGTCGCTTGCTCAAGCATGCGGATCCGCGGGTGCGCCGGGCAGCTGCCTTGGCCCTAGGCTTTTTGGGGGATTTTGCGGCTAATCCGTCTTTGGGGGAGGCCCTCCGGGACTCTGATCGGCCGGTGCGTCTCCTTGCCGAGGAAGCGATCCGCAATGTCTGGCTGAGGCCGGGAATCCCGGGGTTGGAACGCGAGCTTCGGATTCTCAATCGGATGGCGTCGGCTCGATTATTCCGCCGAGTGGTCGAACGAGCCACCACGTTGCTCCAGACCGCTAAGAATGTCCCGGAAGTTTATTACCTCCGCGCAAACGCCTTAATGGCCGAGGATCGCTACGAAGAAGCCATCCGGGATCACCATATGGCGCTGGAACTTAATCCTTATCACTTCTTAGCGGCAGCAGGCATGGGCTACGCGTACCTAAAGCTTCGAAATTTCCGGGGCGCCCTCGAGGCCTTCCGCCGCGCTTTAAAGATCAACCCTAACTTGGAGGCGGTGCGACTCGAAGTCAATCGGCTCCGCCGCCTTCTGGGAGAAACTTCCTAGAAAGCCGCCGCCGAGCGTAGTCACCCATACCCGCTGCGTTGTCTTAGATCTCGCCACAGTTTTCGCCGTTGTGCGACACCTTTTCCCGTGGCGCTTGCGCGGAAGGGAAAGCACTTCCCAACCGTAAGCGGATACGGTTTGGCAAAAAGCTTTGTCTAGCCGGGGATTGGGCAGAGCGGCATTCGCCTCCGAAACCCTCCATCGCGTTGAACGAAACCCTTCCCCGGATTAGCTTCTTAGCCCAAAGAGCCAACCGCTTCTCCGGTGAGTTACGCCCGTGTGCCCGGTTGACACTGTGCCCCCACCTTTGGCGAAATACGTTTTTGCCAAAGTCGGGAGCCCGCCAAGTTAGTCAATCTTGAACCGGCAGAGGAATTGGCCATGAGACTTGGGGCTGCTTATTGGGGATGTGCCTTGGCTTGTCTGTGGACGGCCATGTGGCAGGGGGGAGTGGCCGCCGAGCCGCCGCGGCCGAACATCCTCTTTATCCTTGCCGATGATTACGGATTGGATGGGGTGGGCTGCTATGGATCGGACCGTTTCAAAACGCCGAATCTGGATCGGCTCGCCCAGGAAGGTATCCGCTTCCAAAACTGCTACTGCACGCCGCTGTGCGGACCGACACGGTGTTTGCTTATCACCGGACGGTATGGCTTCCGCACAGGTGGGTTGACGAATCAAACGGCCGGGTTGCCCTCGCCAAAAGAGGAACCTTCCATTGCACGGATCCTGAAACAGGCCGGCTATGCCACCGGTATGTGCGGCAAATGGCGGCAGATGGGCGCTTTGCCCGGTGATTGGGGATTCGACGAATACCTTACGGATCCCACAGCCGGCGGCTATTTCTGGGAAAAAAGCTACATTAAGAATGGCCAGGTTATTGAGCTGGAGGAAGTTGTTTACTACCCGGATGTGGCCCACGAATTCGCACTAGACTTTATCCGTCGACACAAGGACCGTCCGTTTTTCTTTTACTACTCCTCCCACTTAGTCCACGGGCCTATACTCCCTACGCCGGATAGCCCGGTCGGTCCGGAAGGTCGGCCGCCTAAGGGCATCAAAGGTGGCGCTGGTCCAAGCCAACCGTACTATGCGGACAATGTCGCTTACCTCGATAAACAGGTGGGATCGCTGATTGACGAGCTCGAGCGGCTCGGCCTGCGGGAAAAAACCATCATTTTCTTTAGCTCCGACAATGGAACCGCAGTGGAATCGGGGACCATCAACGGCCGAAAGATCCACGGTCAAAAAGGTACCATGTGGGAAGGCGGCGCTCATGTCCCTCTCTTAGTTAGTTGGAAAGGAGTGACGCCCGCAGGCAAGGTGCTAGAAGATCTTGTTGACTTTAGCGACTTTGTGCCCACCTTGGCCGAACTTGCCGGGGCGAAGTTGCCCGAAGGGGTGGTCTTCGACGGACGAAGTTTTGCTGCGCAACTTCGCGGGGAGCGGGGCAATCCTCGGGAGTGGATTTTCGTTCAGCTTGGCGCCCAGTGGTACGTCCGCGACATGAAGTGGAAGCTGAACGAAAAAGGGGAGCTTTTCGACATGAGCGACGCCCCGTTTGAGGAGCGGCTCGTACCGGTAGAGGGGCAGGCGGCCGAAGCGGCAGCCGCCCGAAAACGTCTCCAAGCTGTGCTCGACCAATTAAATCCCGCCGGGGGAAAGCTGGTCCCGAAGAATCAGCCCGCCAGACCGCGAGCAGCTCGACGGGCCGCCCGCCAGGCCGGCAGCACTCCGTAACGCGCTCCTGGCTTTATCCGATAGCACACGCCAAGGCCAACTTCGGGTGGGGAATTCTTTTCTGCGGTAAACTTTCGGGGATATCTTTGCAGGGAGGGAGAGGGGCCTTTCCCTCCACGTCCTCGTTCGTCCGGAGCAAACTGCGGTTACTTTGCCCGGAAGGGTTGGGCCGATCTTTATCCCACCCCGCTTTGGAGCGGCTTCAGGAGCATCTCGTTAATGGCGGTGCTAGTCGCCCAGGGGGAAAAGCCCGAGTTCCGCTGGCGGCGAACGCTCCCCGTAGGCCAAGAAATTACCCTCGGCCGAACGGAAGTCGCCGCATGGAGCGTACCCTGGGATTTGCGGATATCGCGGAAGCATGTGGCTATTCTTTATCGCCATGGTCATCTTTTTCTGCGGGTGCTGCCGGAGGCTCGTAACCCGGTTTTCTTCAGGGGATCGGAAGTCCGGGAGGCCGTCCTCCGCCCCAACGATCGATTTGTCATCGGGACGACTACCTTCACGTTTCTGGAAGATCTGCCCAGTCCTCATGGGTTAGTCGAGGAGCTTGTTTACCGGGAAATCGTCAGTCCCGAGCACCTCGAAGCTGTATCGTTCCAAAATCCTGACCGCCGGCTTGAGGTGCTTAGCCGGCTGCCCGAAGTAATTGCCCAGGCTTCCGATATCGGGGATCTCTCGGCCGTTTTGGTACGAATGCTTCTAAGCGGGATTGTGCTGGCCGAGGTGGCCGCCGTTGTTCGGGTGATACCGGAGGGGGAAGCGACCGAGGGTGGAATGGAGTCCGGCCTTGCCGGTAACCCGCCACCGCGCGGGGGAACCGGATTTCCTCGCCTCGAGACGATTTATTGGGACGAACGTCAGACGCGGTTTTCGGATTTTGAGCCCAGTCGCCGGCTGGTCCGGGAAGCAGTAACCCAGCAACAAACGGTTCTTCACATTTGGCGGTGCCCGGAAGGTAATCCGGCCGCGCGCTCGGCAGCCGGGGTTTCGCCCCACTTCGCCCAGAAACCGCCATCATCAATGGGCCAGCGGCCAATCGCGACCAAGGAGCCACCTGCCGCGGAGCGTCCCGCCGAATTCACGATGCAGGAAGGCCTTGACTGGGCGTTTTGTACACCGGTGATCGGGGAGACATCTTCGGAGCTTGTGCTCTACGTGGCCGGTAGCTGGCCACAACAGCTTAGTCTGGATGCCCTGCCCGAAGTGGTTCAGGCCCTAAAAGGCGACATGAAGTTTGCCCGGATCACCGCCTCGATCGTGGCCGCCCTTCGCGATCTGAGCGAACTTGAGCGCCGACAAAGTCAACTAAGACAGTTTTTCCCTCAAGCACTCCTGAGGCGGCTAGGGAGTGGCGATCTGGACGAACTTCTGGCTCCGCGAGAGACGGTGGTGACTGTTCTTTTTTGCGATCTGAGGGGCTTTTCCCGGGAGGCCGAGCGACATGCCGCCAACTTGATGCATCTACTGGACCGCGTCAGCAGCGCCTTGGGAGTAATGTCGCGGGCCATTCTCCGCGAAGGTGGCGTGATTGGCGATTTCCACGGAGATGCCGCCATGGGCTTCTGGGGCTGGCCGCTGGCCGACAAGTCCTGGATCCCATCAGTCTGTCGGGCGGCATTGGCCATCCGCCGGGAATTCCAAGATGTCGCTCAACAAGATAAAGGACCGCTGGCGGGCTTTCATGTGGGGATCGGAATTGCTACTGGTCCGGCGGTAGCAGGTAAAATCGGTACAGAAGATCAGGTGAAGGTGACGGTCTTCGGACCGGTGGTCAATTTGGCAAGCCGGCTAGAAGGGCTGACCAAGATCTTCCGAGTGCCCATTCTTGTTGACGAGCGAACGGCCCAAGCGATCCGCACGGAAGTTCCGCCCGCTGTGGCCCGCGTGCGTCGCCTTGCCCGCGTTCGTCCTTATGGTCTGGACCGTCCTGTGGAAATTGCCGAGCTTCGCCCACCGGTCACTGACGATCCCGTCCTCAGCGACGAACATATCAGTGTGTATGAACATGCCCTAGACGCCTTCCTTGAGGGCAATTGGACACAGGCTTACTCGCTGTTGCGGCGGCTTCCTTCGGAAGACACAGGCGCAGACTTCCTCCTGGCTTACATCGTCCAGCACAACCGCATTGCCCCGCCCGGTTGGGACGGGGTGATTGTTTGTCAAGCAAAATAGGAAGCGTTTCTAAATTAGTAAACGAAACTGGTGACCGTATGACGGCCCCATGGTTCGCCCACGGGGAAATGAACACACCATGAGCAAACTTTTGGAAAACAGTTGCCCCGTGGACTGATCGCCCATTTAGTACCTAACGCGCACGCATGACCCAAGCTCAAATTTGGTCTTACATCGAAAAACAAATCGCAGGTCCAGCTCAGCTTCTGGAGCGGGAGGAGTATATCGAACAAGCCTACTTCTTCCGCACCCTCCGCGAAAGATTAGAGGAAAATGTCTCTACCCAAGAGCTAATTAAGTCCATCAAGCAGGAGATTTTATCAACAACTCGGCTACCACTTGCTCTTGATTTCCTGGCCGCAGAGCTGCGGCTAACCGGCGGCTTTGCCACAGCGATGGCACGGCTCAGTCATTACTTTACGCCATTCCAAACCTTTGTCATCCACGAGGCCGAAAAGGACGATGGCCGATTTGATTTCCGCATCGCTCTTGAGGTGCTTCAAAAAGAAGCCGAGTACCGTGTCCAGGGGGCCACCCCGCAAGGGATATTTCTCTACCAATTCGAGACCCTCTGCCGAAACCGCCTAGGTTACGATCGTGGCCTGACTGCTATGGCAGGGGACCCGATTTTCGATGAAAACTGGCGCGAATGGATCCTCACCGTTCGTCGACAAGTGGGCCTCCTGGATATTGCCGACCTCATTTTCCTGCGAAGCGAATATTACCGGCAACTCTTCGGCGATCCGGGAAAGCCCATTCTCTTTGGGGAAAAGGAGGGAAAGATTGCAGCCGCTAACCGCAAAAAAGATCCGCTTTATTTATTTGCTGCGCTTTCCCGACATCTTGGGTATCCCTCGGTGCCTCGGCCGCGGCGCGAAGAGTCCCCGCAGAAGACGATTATGCTTCTAAGCCGAAAGCTCCAGCGTCTTGAGGTTCGCCTCAAGCTCCTAGAGGAAGAGCTCCGCGGCGGCATTAACCTGGAGCGCTTTTATAAGCGCCCCGACGAACGGCCCGCCGAAAGAGAAGAGGGCATGTCGACAGAATCATAATCACCCGGCCCCTCCCGCCGGCCGAACCTGTGACATGCCCTTATCTTCCTCCATCCGCCCAGGATGTTATTGCTCGGCCCCTCTCCTCCATTCGGCAAGCGTCACCCAAAAAGTCGCCTCGCCCTCCACGCGGACCTGTCTTTCTCCTTCCTCCCAAACAATGCGGATAAGCTTCCCGGCCGGCGAACGAAACTGCCACCACCTCGCCCGACCGTCACGCCCAGTGCGATCTACTTCCACGCTTCTAGGCCGGCTCAAAGTTGCCTCGCCTGTCTTGTCCTCTATAGCAAACCGAAGCTGGTCATAGCTAGGCAGCACTTCGATAATAATTTCCGGCCTGTTGGGGAGACTTCGAACCAAAAGATCTCCATCCTCTCTCCACTCACCGGGCCCCAGCCGCCACTCCCGGGATCTATCGCGAAATTCATCCAGGTCTTTTTGGGCCTCTCGCAGGCCTTCGCGGATGTACCGCTCAAACTCTTGCGAGGTACCAAGGTTCTCGTGAATCTTCTTAAGCTCATTAAAAAATGCCACGGCCAGCTTACGGAATGGCAACCTGCGAACAAATTTCCCTGCCAATTTCCACCAATCCTCTTGATCGGGTGTAGGCCGGCTTTGACCGGTTCTGGCCACCAACTGTACATGCTTTAACAAGCCATACCCAATTCCATCCAATAAGTCACGAAAGTCCCGGTAATCCGGACCGGAAGCAGATCGCAAAAGCCCAGGTGGAGCCTCGGCCACCGCCTCCAAAGCTTTGCGCACAACCCCCAGGAATTCTTGCGCGAAGTCAGTCCGATCAAAACGCGCCTCGCCACCGAAATTCGAACTTCGCACGTACACTCGGGGGCTTACGACATCAAAATGGCCGCCCAACATGTCGTCGTAAACGCGGCGCTTTCGGCCCTCAGGGGTATCTTCCCGAGCAACCCCCCAAACCAACCCCACGATTAAATGGGTGAGGTTCGCTACTGCGCGCACATATTTCAATCTCCACTTTTCTTCCAGAAGAACCAAAGCGAAATCAACAAGATGGTCGAGCAACTGCGCCGCTTGCGCCCACCGTTCAGGTAGTTCGGAGCGTCTTTCCCAAATGGTCTGGAATCGGCCGGCCACAGCGTCGGGATTATTGCCGAGGCTTAGGGCATCAAGCAACGGATACCATGTTCGTTCATTTCCAAATCGCTCGAAACGCGTGCTACGTTCGTAAACAAATTGTAAGGTGTCCAATATAAGGAAAGACCAGCGGCTGTTGACCTCTGCCCGCAATCGCTCCTCGAACTCATCGGTCTTTTCCGACGAGGCTTCCAACTCTGACCGAATAGCATTTTCCAAGGTCGCTCGAGCCGCTCTCACAAGACTTCGCAGATCCCCAACCCTTTCATCCTCAATCAGCAACGCCCATCGCGAGCTGAACTCGCGATCGCCAATAGCAGCCGCGACCTCGACCGCGCGGCGAAGGCGCCCCTTTTCCAAACATGCCCGGAAGACCCGTCGGTAGTCCTCGACCGACAATCGCTTGTCCCGGTTGAGCTCGTCCTCGCGGACAATGGCATCCCAGTCCTGCGCACTTTCATAAAAAGCAAGACAGGCAGGGAACGGAGTGATGCGGGCCTTTGCCAAAAAGTAGTCCCGATGGCCTTTGTCGTTGACTTCCTCCCAGTGCCCTACGGCATCTTCGAAGCGATCCAAGAAAAAGTACAGTTGAGCCATTGCTTTGTGGAAGCGGACGGGATCTTTAAATGCTTCATGCTCGTAACGCCGGGCTAAATCCACAATTTGTTCCCGTTCCTGCCGGGTAAAATCACTCGCTCCTGCTCCCTCAACAATCTCTGTTAAGATCTGACTCCACGTGAGCCAGGCTTCCGGACTTCTTCGTCGATCTTTATCGACATAATCGCCACGTTGACGGAAAAGGGTCTCCAACTCAAGAATCCGCGACTTTCGGGGGGAAGATGCGATCTGAATCATTCGCTGGGCTACAAGGCGCCGCCAAGTCGGCGAAACTTCCCTTCCTGCCAGCTCCTGCCAGTCGGCTGCTTCCCACCACCAATCCCCCGCCTGGGAGGGATCAACTTCCCACATAAGTCCGGCGGCCTTGGATTTTTCTCCTTGTAAATAAAGCTGCCAGGCCCGCGCCTTCCTCTCGCTGATAACGTCTCCGGCTCGCTTCCAGTAGTATGCCGCACGCTCTGCATCCTCGGGATTTCTCGAATCCTGTATTGCTCTATCTAAATACTCTTTCGCCAACTCCCCAAACTTGTTGTCAAAAACTTTGATAATATCCTCTGGTTTGCCCTCCACCCACGTCAGGTCAAACGGGACCCCCTCCCCACCTGCCGACTTGGTTGCCAGGTCACCCCCCGACGACAAAAACGGCCTACTTTCCTTTTGGGCCTCCAACCATTTCTTAAACGGCTCCCAAAAGGCTTTCCAGCCGGATTTGGTTTCTACAATCCACAGCTCTTCTCTCGCCCGGCTTGCTGCCACGTAAAGTCTGTTTAGGAAATACTCCAGGGCAAAGCGATCTCGCTCGGTGAGTTCGTTCAATGGCATCCGGCCATCCCATTCACGAAACTGAGGGATATCAAGCAACCTAAAGGCGGTACCAAAGCCAAGAAGAGCAACGTAATCTTTCTCCAATCCTTTCAGATCCACGGGGGTTTCGTAAGCTTGTCGCTCCGGCGGCCCCTCCGGGAAACCTATCTCCTTCCAAAACGCCCTGCCTTGTGGGTCTTGAACGTCAACGGGCTCAGGACCAACAAAAAGCACCCCCTTCCTAAAAAGCTGCGCTAAGATGCTATCACCGGGGGCGACAATAAGCGTTTTGACCGCCTGGTTATAAGGATCATCTTCCGGCACCCAAATGTGCTGCAGCTTTTCGCGCACTTTAAGGATTTCTTGACGGAAAAATTGAATGGCGTTGCAAAGGCGGGCAATGGAGGGCCTATTGCGGTAATTGAAACAAAGCTCAAAAGGTTCAATCGAAGGACACTCCGCATCGGGCACTTGCCGGACAAGCGCCTTGCCGCAATCCGCCGTCAAACGAGCCCAGCGGAAGCAGGAAGGGTTGATGGTCTGGTGAGAATCACCGGCAAAAATGACCGGAATCTGACGCACCTCCTCCGGGCGAATACGGTATCGCAATTGCTCCAAACTTTGGAGCACTGCCGCCAGCTCAACACGGCTCAGATCCTGCACCTCGTCGCAGACAATCACGGCATAGGAAGGAGCACTTTCCCCGCGGTGGTCCAGGACCTCCCAAGCTAAATCAATGTCATCCCAAAATTCTGGATGGAAATCATTCTCCGGGCAGGGAACCGTGAGCCGCTTGTACCATGGCCACACTTTGTGCCAGACCTCTTCAAAGACCTCCACAGATACCTGTCGGTCCTTGTTCCCAATGTCCTCTCCGGACGCATACTGCTCGGGTGTCATCCACCGCTCATCTTTCTCAACCCCCAGGTTAAATCCTTTGATGTAACTCCGCAGAACAAACCAAATGACCTCTGGATTCTGAAGCTCCCGTGAGAGCCTTTCGCGGAGTCCCCGTTTGGGATCACGAAGAAGCGAGCGAAAGTGATAGAAATCAATCCACCCTCCCTCCCGCGATCGTTGTGAGAACCGCCACCGTCTCTCCGGAGGTAGCTGCTGTAAAGCAAACTCGTGGAAAGTTAGGAACTGCTCTCGCAAAATCCTTGCACTTGAAGAAAGGCTATCAGGTTTTTCCGCCTTTAACTGTCCAATAAGCTTATCAACGGTGTCCGCGGCCCGCTTTAGTAGCCGCCGGCTTTGGGTTAGGAAAAGCAGATCGAAGCTGGCCCCACTTAAGTCAACGTCGGTTGGCGGAACGCGCACCAGCCGCTGAGGAACGAAAAACGTTAACAAGGTGGTCTTGCCGCTCCCTGCACGACCTTCGATCACTGCCGGGAAACAGTTTCCTTGAAGCAGCTTCTCTAATACCGAGTGCTCTTCAAAAGACAGGGGGAGAAGAACCTCGCTTCTTTTCATCATGCCCACCCATTCATCATAATCACCTAGCATAAAATAAGGGTAGGCATAGGCCGACAATCGAGAAATGCGGTTGTTAAAGTCTTCTTCTTTAAGTCCCTCATCTTCAAGGAACGGATAGAGAATCTCGTATTCGAGGCGCTCGATCTCTTGCTTAATTCTTTCCTGCCAAATCGGTTCCTCAGCCTCGCTTAACTCAGGGTGAACAAAGCCAACAAAGAAAATATGGGAAATGTTGCTTTGCGGGTTTTTTAGCGGCGCGAAATGGATTTCAACCTCTCCAAATGTGCACCGAGCTACTTGGTTTGGTGAATAGGAACCTTTCTCCACCCGATCGCCCACCTCAACCAAGGCTTCATACAAATCCTTCCAATGGGTCGAATCTAGCTTGGCAAACTGTTGTGCCCACAAACGTGAATGAAAGATCCCCTCCGTGCCTCGCTGAGAGATAATCGGCTGGTGAATAACCCTGACAGCCTCCGGAAGGGGCTTAGGCTCCACGACAGCAACTTTCGCCAACTCTTGCAATTTCTTGGCTGCCCAATCCTTTATTTTCGGCTCTTTATTTGCCAGAAGCTTTTCAAAACGCTGGGCGAAGTACTCCGCGCTGCCGTCGCCATAACTTGGATCGTTGCGATCAAAAAGCTCAAGAAAAACAACGACAGGGACCCACTTCCCTTCCAGATGGACGTCCATTCGGTAGGCGACCAGGCGTTTCTTCTCTAGCCGCTTCTTGAAATAACCCCGACCTAGCGCCTCAAAGAAGGGGACATATCCCGAATGCTTCACGGGCTCGTTGACAAGTCTCGTCTCGATTTCCTTTATCTTGCTGCGATCTTCGCCACGGAGTTCCTCGATCGCCTCCATATGGTAGACAAGGTAGCCCATGAGTGTCCTCCTTTTATTGCAAACGCAGGCAGGGCACAGGAATCCGGCCCTTTGAAAAGTCCTCCCCTCGTACTTGCCAGTCGCGAAGCATCCTTCCCTCCTCGGATGGCTAGGCACCACCGAGAAAGCAAGCATTCTTCTGGCAAAAGAATGCCCTTTCGTCTGCGCCCCGTTGTTTACCCGTACTTTGCTCCATTATCCAACTTACCTGAGGAAGCGGTCCCACTCAATCAAGCGGACATCGACCTCGGCTTTGCAAACCGAAAGCGCCGTCGTTTTTAGATTGGTCAAACGATGTCCAACCTGGAACCACAATCGATCCCCCGAAACCCCTGTGCAAAAACCCTGCAGCCGCCCGGGGTGTTCCCGGGGAGAGTTGACTATTTCGAACAAGCCTCGGCGATTGCCCGGAGGTGGGAGTTCTCGCCGGGTGGCTTGCTGAAAGTCGCGGCAGAAGTACCCGCCGCCGAGCTATCCACCTAGCGATCCCGCCGAACAAAACAAGCGGAATAACTCCAATAGCAGGAAGACTAACTACCATCCGCCTTACTGCCTGGCCTGCCTCAGGAGAAACCCGCCTGCACGCCTATACAAATGACCATTCCGGAAGCAGCGGCCACCCATGCTCCTTCAAGCAACCGCGCCAAGGGAATCTTAAACAAGGCGATCAGGCGGGACATGCAGTGCCCCTTTTGTCGAGCCTGCTTACATACCGAGCCTACTTCCTTTCCCAACGGGCGCAAATCTGCGGTTAATTTCTTCCCGGGTTAATGCGGACAGCAAGTCATAATGCCGACAGAGGCCGTGGGGCACACCTACCGTGTTCCCAGTTATCTACATCGCCAGGAGGCCTCCGAAGATGATCAACAACCAGCCCCCTCTGCTTACTGAAATAGTCTTCAGCAATCCTCAATCATTAAGCCCGCAATCCGTTCGGATGCCCTACCAGTTGCTCGCGGATCTGATCTAGCTGGAAGGCAATTTGGGCATAGAGTTCGCGACGGATCTGATTCTGAATTTGCGCGGATATAACATTGACTCCCACTGCCAGGATTAACCCTATGCCAAAGGTCCACCACCCCGCAGCAACATGTGCCCCCCAGCTAGACCCTGCGCTGACACACAGTTGATAAGGCCGGGCACCACCTTGTTCGCAACAAACGATCCTATCCCCCGGCCATCTGCTTCGGAACTATTTCCCGCATGAAACTAACGAGAACCTCCACTGCGCCTTCAATACCGGAGATGAATGATCCGACTGCCAAGGGAGGCCCCCCAATGCTCGGTACCTCCGCTAGGTTGGCCTGAATCCGAACTAGCATTTCGTTTTCAATGTCCCGCAGGTCGGCGATAGCGCTTCCTTAACCGGCTTGTAGAGCACCAGTCGCCGAAGGAAACTACCGGCATTTACCACCGCAGTTCTCATCCACGTAACGATCCGGAGGCTCACCCAGCCACCTCTCCGATTGGCTTTGCCGCAAACCGCGTCCGCGTCCATAAAGACGCTCCTTGTTGGTCAAAAAGCTGATAGGGAATGGCGATGGGAGCCGATCGGTTTGCATCCCATTGGCTAAATCTGGGGGATGGGATTACACGCCTTACCGGCCTACTTATCACGGTCCTGCGGCGATCGCTGTGACAAAGAAGTGTCGATTTGTCTGCCCCTTGCTCGCGAGGTGACCGCCTTGTGAACTTACCGCACCAAGGTGGTGAACAACTGCAATGATTCAACACGCTCGCTAAAGGTCGGGGTCTTTCCAGCAGGTTTACCAACCGGGGCGATTTTGCTCCACTATCTTTTACGGAGCAGGGTGCGCAATCTTGACAACAGAACTTGTAGCCTCAGGCTCGGGCGCCTTCTGCTTTTCGGCCCTGGTTCGGTTTGATCGACTGGCCCCTTGCGTGGGAGCCTGGAAGAGATGCAAGCTCCTTGGCCGTCGCTTGACTGGTTCTCAAGGCACCTCCGGCTACCGAAAGACGAGGACCGCTCCGGGCCGGCCTTAAATCGACTAGCGTATGGTGCCGGGGGATCCGCCTAAGAAATTTCGTTAGGGTTCACCGAATGGAGGGTTAAAGGTTCGACAAAATCGCCGGCGCCGATAGGCGTGCCTGGAGAAAGTTTTTCGACGACGCCTCGGTGGCACTTTCCAAAGCGGCGAGGGGTTCCGGTGCCGCAATTCCCTGCGAAGGGCCTCGTGGGTAGAGATGGCGCTACTTTGCAAGCCGCCGTGGTTTGCAAACTTCCTGGCAAAGCAAAATGCTCGCAAGATAAACGCTGCTTGCAAATGCCAGTGCACCGTCTTGGGAGTCGGTCAGCCGAACTCGTAGCAAGCGGGAAACGGTCGCAAAGTCGTGCGGTAGACCGCCCTGCGAGCCAAAACTAGAATGGAAAAGCCGCCCAAGAGGCAAATCCTGGAGGTGCACTCCAAATTCACCAAGCCGCCTGTCTTCTGGATCTTGGCCAAATTGCCCAGCTACAGTGGCGAAGTCAAATCGGGCATTTCGGCGCGTTCCACAGTGGCGGGAGCGGGTCAGTAGAGCCATCGGGCCTCGAAACTAGCTTTGGTCCTCATTTGACTGACCACAAGCAGAGGGAGCCTCCGCAGGTCTATTAAATCGGTAGCGCTGGAATTGCCCTAGGGCAGGAGCATTTGGCGGAAGCCCGGCCGCTCCGCGGGCAAAATGGCGTAAAGTTCGCGTGGTGCAAAGCAGGGCAGGGTAGCTGCCGCCGCCGGGCAGCTCCGGCACACAATAACGACTGCGGAACAATGATTAGCGTTCACCGTTTCCCCGAATCGTGGGATGGGACCCGGCAACAAGAAGGGACGGGACCCGGGAAAAAGCGTGAATCACACTTTGGAGCTGTAGCTTCCACTTGGTGTCTCAGAGAAGCTTTGAAGAAATTACGGCCGAAATATCCCCGCTTATTGAGGCGGCCTTAGGAGACTGTCTCCAATTCGGGGAGGGTTGTCCCCCACTTTTGGCGGAGGCTATCCGATATGTCGTTCTTGGGCCGGGGAAGCGATTCCGGCCAATTTTGGTGTTGCTAGCGTGTCGGGCCTGCGGGGGGGACCAATTGGCTGCCCTCCCGGCCGCTTGTGCTGTGGAATTGGTTCACGCCTATTCCCTGGTGCATGATGACCTGCCCGCTATGGACAATGACGATTTCCGGCGGGGTCGGCCCACGTGTCATCGGGTTTATGGCGAAGGATTAGCGATCTTAGTGGGGGACGCATTACTTGCCCGAGCATTCGAGCTTTTGGCACAGCGAATTAGCCCACCTTCTGTGGCCGTCGAGTGCTGCCTGACCTTAGCCCAGGCAGCAGGGGCTGAGAACCTTGTGGGTGGTCAGGCCGACGATCTCGCGGCGACTGGATGTATTTGCCGGGGTGAGGTTACCTGGGAGAGCATGCCGGCCAGTACGGGCACGCGGCTTGCAAGAACTCCCTCGCCAGCAGGGCAGGGTTCGCTTAGCGACCACAGGGTCAGCGGGCAAGAGCTTGCCCAATTAGTTCGGTCGATCCATCGCCGGAAGACCGCCGCCATGATTCGGGCCTCTGTTCGCCTAGGCGGCTTAATTGGCCGTGGATCACCGGAACAACTGGCCGCCTTGGAGCTTTACGGTGAAAAACTGGGGCTTGCCTTTCAAATTGTGGATGACATCCTCGACGCGTCGGGCAGCCGGATTTCCCTTGGCAAAACGCCGGGCAAGGACCAGAAGCAGGGTAAACTAACTTACCCGGCTGTTTTCGGGGTGGTCACAAGTCGGGAACATGCGGCGGCTTTAATCCACGAAGCATGCCAAGCCTTGGTCGTCTTCGGTCAGGCCGCCAATGATCTGATCACGGTGGCCCAATTCGTCTTGGAACGAAGGCGCTAAAGAATCGCGACATCTGCCCCCGGCGGGTCCTAACGAGTTTGCCGGTATTTCCGATATTGCACGAGTAGACGAAGGAGTCGGAAGCGGATGGATGAGCTTCTTCGGCGAATCAAGTCGCCGGCTGATCTTCGCGAATTGTCCTATCGTCAACTTGAGCAGTTGGCGGCCGAGATTCGCGAAGCGCTTTGTCGACTTCTTGGTCATCGCAGTGCCCACTTCGCATCCAATCTGGGTGTTGTCGAGCTAACGCTGGCCCTTCATCGCGTGTTCGATTTTCAACAAGACCGGCTTGTTTGGGACACGGGGCACCAATCTTATCCGCACAAACTTGTCACCGGCCGCTATCCGCTTTTTCATACCATCCGAAGCAAGGGGGGCCTGATGGGCTACCCTAACCCCGCGGAAAGTCCCTTTGACTTATTCCTGGTTGGCCACTCCGGCACAAGTGTTTCCACGGCTGTTGGACTGCGGGTGGGCGACGAGCTGGTGGAAGGCTCCAGCTGCGCGCGATTTAGCGTGGCTGTGGTCGGGGACGGGGCCTTTGGGTGCGGCGTTGTGTTTGAGGCGATGAACCACGCCGCCGGCATGAAGAAGACCCGCCTTATCGTGGTGCTTAATGATAACAAGATGTCCATTGGCCCGCGGGTAGGGGGTCTGGCCGAGTATCTTGATCGGTTGCGGATGACGCACTTTTACCGCGGCCTGAAAAGCGAAATACAACGGATCCTCAGCCACGTGCCACTCTTTGGCGACCCGGTGGAACGATTCCTCGAACAGGCCCGCAATGCCCTAAAGGCCGGACTTTTGGGCGGGATGCTTTTCGAGGAGCTTGGTTTCCACTACCTCGGGCCTGTAGATGGCCATAACATTCGTCAACTGGAGCGCTACCTCCGCCTTGCTCAACAATGCGATCGGCCTGTGCTTGTGCATGCGGTCACCAAGAAGGGCTACGGGTTTAAGCCCGCCGAGGACGATCCCATCACATTTCACGCCCCGGCACCTTTTGCAAGGCGAAATGGCACGGAAGTTGTTCTCAAAGCTTCTGACCGGCTGACGTACACGCAGGTAGCTCGCGATACGATCTATTCGATAATGGCAGAGAATCCCCGCGTGGTGGTGATCACCGCGGCCATGTGCGAGGGCAATATGCTCGAGCCTGTCCGCGATCACTTCCCGCAGCGGTTCTTTGACGTCGGCATCTGCGAGTCGCACGCCGTAGCCTTTGCCGCCGGCTTGGCCAAGGCCGGGCTTATCCCAATTGTTGACATCTACAGCACCTTCCTCCAGCGAGCTTACGACCAAATTTTCCAGGAGGTGGCCCTTCAACCTTTACCGGTGGTTTTTTGTATGGACCGGGCAGGTGTTGTGGGACCAGATGGACCGACACACCACGGCGTTTTCGATATTGCTTACCTCCGGCATTTGCCGCAGATGGTCCTCATGGCCCCCGGGGACGCAGCCGAGCTCAACCTTGCGATTCGCTGGGCGGTGGCCTCTGGCCGACCCGTTGCGATCCGTTACCCGAAGGCAGCTGCCGAAAATCTTTCCCGCCGGCCGGCTCCATTTGAGCTGGGCCGAGCAGAAGTCCTCCGCGAGGGACCAGACGGTGCCCTAGTTGTTTACGGGGCGCTCCTTCCTGCTGCAGAGCGGGCTTGTCGACGGCTGGAAGAGCTTGGCATCCATCTGACCCTTGTCAACGCCCGGTTTGCCAAACCGCTTGATCCTCGCCTTGTTGATCTAGTTGACCAGATGCCGTTTGTGGTCACGGTGGAAGAAGGCTGTCTCCAGGGGGGATTTGGTTCGGCACTCCTCGAAGCCGCCAACGAAGCCGGTGTTGACTCAAGAAATATCAACCGGTTGGGGATCCCGGATCAATTTGTCGAACATGGAGAGCGCGACGAGCTTTTGGCCGATCTGGGGTTAACAGCCGAGGGAATCTGCCAGCGCTGCTTACGTCTGCTTGAAAGGCAAAAGTCCCTCGGCAGCCCAGGGGCGAAATCCGCCATGGCTTTTTCGGCCGAGCAACCTCGGGAAATCTTCTGCCGATAATCATCGTTCGGGAACCGGCCACTTTTTTGTCAACATCTCATGGCGAGGTAGCCACGGCTGCGTCAACGGCCTGAAAAGAAGTCGAATTACGTTAGCCGCCCGCACATGTCGATTTTGATGTGAGTTCCGCCAATATGGGCTTTTTCGTCACGTGCTGGTCGCCCCAATGTCCGAAAAAACCCGTCTGGCCGGTCTGGCGGAAAAACTGGTCCTCTGGCCGCTGATTTGGCCCCTAGCGTGCCAAATCGATACTTACCTCCCCGGTCTTTCCGGAGGCAAGTTCGCGACAAACTGCCCGCCACATGCCCGGGGTGTCGTTAGGCGCTAGCACGTAGATAAGCTCTAGTTTGCCATCCCTGGCCGCATAATAGCCCGATATATCCGCGGGTCGACCAGCCGGATCAACTAAGTCAACTCGCACAGGAACCACCGCCGCCAGCCTTGACCCATCCCTCCCGCAAAGAACCACGTTTAGCTTAATTTGACCCTCCATCCCCCCGTCAGCTCCAGCTCCGCCAGTGGGCACGGTCCGCTCGGCACTTATCCTCACCTGGCCGATTGCTTGGGGAGCAATCATAAACAGTTTGCCTTCACCTGGGCCAAGCTTTACCCTCCAAGCTAGTCCCTTTTCGGTTTGCTCGGCCGGCACCTCTTGGCCAGCCACTAGATCATAAACAGCCCGCCCTTTTGTTAACGCACGGACAGTCGCCTCAAGCGGTAAGCCCTTTTCCATAACCCGGCCGTGGTGCCCCACATAGTTGCCGAATGTCCGCCGATCGTTTACGACGAAGACATATTCTGCTTGACCAGCGACCCTCCGGCGGACAATCGCATCCGGCTCGGAGGAGTCAACCTGCCACTGGTACCGTTCGGCCAGGAACTCCCTCAGCTTTTCCGCAGCCTCCTGAAGTGCTGCCTTATCTTCCTGTGCTCGCTGCGCCCGCTTGTATGTTTTGATCACATAATCCGGTTTGATAGCAGGGCATAGGTTTTCATCGCCAATTACAATTCCGCCTGCTTTCTGGAAGGCGCTAATTCGTTCAACTACACTCCGGGGCAAAACATCGCAGCCGGGAAGCACAAGCACCCGGTAGCCGTCAAGACCATCGCGAAGAAGGGTCTCCTCGTAAACGATTTTGGGTTGCAGCCGTGCCCATTGAAGCACAAGATGAACGTCGGCCTCCCAACTTTGCCCCCAGCCGTAGGTACCTCGGCCGGCAAGCATTTGCGAAGTAAAACTCTCCAACAGGGCCACATCTGCCGGCGGATCAATAAGCTCAAGGAGCGTGGGCCCCAATGGCTCGACCACCTCGCGGATAAGGTGCGCCAACACCTCCTTCGTTTCCGGATTCGTGTACCGGTATGCCCCCGGGCCAGCATCCACAAGCGAGCCCCACCCGTGGTACATGATTCCCCGAATGGGTCGAGATATTTTCACCCAAAAAGCCTCGCGCAAATGATCCGGGGCAATCGTGATAAATTGCGCATCGGGGACCCGATTCTCCCACTCCGCCCTCTTGTGAGGATCTTCCGGCAGAACCGGCGCCGTTTGTGAACGATACCAGATGATCTGTGTCATCTTCATCACCTGTTGGCCCGAGCCTCCCGCCATCGCAAAGAGTTCATCAGTTGCCTGGCCGATTTTTATGGGGTCCGGATAGGTGTACGTCCACTGTGAAAGGACATCGACCTGGCCGCCACTCCCCCAAAGGCTAGGCGCCCGAACTGCCGGATCAAACCACGTCCACACGCGAGCTGGTGCACATGCCCTAAGCCCCCGATGCAAAGCTGAGTGGAGCCGATTCCATCCGTCACCTTCCTTCCAAAACCACCGATAAAACACAAGCAGCCCGTGGTCATCAGCGACGACACGGTCCGGAGGAAAATCCTTTAAATTCGTGTATCGAAATCCCCATTTGGAGACAACTTCCGCCGGGACCTCCTGGCCGGTGGCGTTTCGGTAAGCTGCGAAATCGTGGTCGTGGAAGCAGAGGTTAGTCTTATCGCGAACCTCCGTGTGCACAAGGACAGCTTGAAAGGCAGGGCGATCACCGAACGCTTTCCCAACCGACGCACCGACGTTGTAAACGAAAACTTCTAGCTCCGGGAAAAGTCCACAGATGTCGGCTGTAGAATAAGGTTTGCCCTTCCGGTCAATCCGCTCGAATCGTCTGCGTAGTTCCTCCTGCTGAAGAATCCACGCCCCAGGCGAAAGTGATGCCACAGCCCCCAGGCCATGGAGAAGATGTTCATCCAGCTCGGTGCGCACACTTTCCAGGGAAGCCGGTAGCAGCGGACTTGTAACCGCGCCGGCCTCCCAAACCCGGCGGTAGTCAACCATGTGCACAATTTGGTGAGTAAAGCCGAGCTGGCGGACCTGCCCTACAGGACCAGTACCCCACAAAATCACGGGCATTCGGCCCGGTAAAGGTGGAGGAACAATGCTTAGCGGAATTTCCTGGGCAAGCCGAAATTCTTGCGCCGCGTCTTTCCCAGCAGGATTACCTCGCCAAGCTGTGAAAGACACTTTGATTGCGTAATTCCCCGGCCGAAGGCGGGTGTCAACCGGAATGTCCACACGGACTGACTCGCCCGACCTTAATGCCCCAAGCGGTTGCTCGAACACCCCAGAGGGCATTTCCGCCTGCAACTTGGCATCGGAAAAATCTTCCGCTCCCATGTTGGCGACAACGAGTTTGAGCGTAGCCTCCCGCTCAAGTCTCACCCAAACTCTGCGGCTTCCCGGGGCAAGCTCGATAGCTACCCGTGGGATAAAGGAGGCCAATCCGTGGACAATCCGCACCTGATCGATATAACCGGGGAAACCCACGTGGATGCTTCCTACGCGATCGCCGATTACAAGCGGATGAGGGCCAGGGGCGATTGGTCCTCGACCGGCTTCCGTCATCCGCCCAGCCAATTTGCCGTCAACAAAGAACCGGCCAGTTCCCCGCCCGTCATAAGCAAAAGCCAGGTGGTACCATCGGCCCGGCTCAAGGGGAAAGGGAGCAGACTCCCAAACCGCCGAATCGCTCCCAAAGCCCAGGCCTACGACCATGCGGAATCGCCCCTGCCCCTGCCGCCGTAAATACCAACCGTAGTCGCAGTTAGCCTGCGGCAACGGACTTTTGTAGTGATAGTACTTCTTATCAAGGAGGAAGGCTTGGCTGACTTTGTCAATCTCAGGTTTGGGGCAAATCCACATCTCCAGCGTAAACGCACCCTTGGGGGTAAGCTCTGGCGAGTTTTTCGCCATGGCACCGACGGGCTGATCTTCTTGCCTGTCAACGCTAAAGCTCTCTAGGCAGTTGCCGAACTTACCCTCCGGCACAAATCGGGATTTGCCCCGTAGAACAAGATGGTGACCGCGCCCGGAGTTATCCTCGGCCTCCCGCCCGGGAAGGAATTGCCATAACGCGATGACCTGAGGGCCAGTGGCCTCACCGCCGGAATAAAGCCTTTCCCATGGCTGCTCTTCCTCCGCCAATACCGGCAAGGACCGGCCGACGGCCCCAACACCAGAGAAAACCAAGAGCCATAGGTTAACTAACGTGAAGATCTTGTGGATACGCACCTTCCCCCACGGAAAAAACGCTGGGGAAGCACACGATAATCCATCCACCATGTTGACGTCCTCCGTCGTTTTGGCGGGGCGATTCCGGAAAAGCGAACTCTCCCGACCTCAGCAGTCATGGATATGTCAACAAGGCGAGCGCCATCTTTCCTGCCCAATCCATTTGCGGGGTCGAAAGTCAACAACAATCCTCAACTTTCTTAAGTTACGGATGCAAGGCCGAGGATAAACGATCCCCTCAAGCGACGATGAAGACCTCCGGGGGCGCGGTTCTATGTTGTCCCGATCTTATGCCCTCGACAGACTCGTCTCTCCGAAGTGGCTATCCCCCGATGCCATCTCGTCCCGATGTTTGCGGACGAAATCGGCCGGTGCTCGATCCCAACCCAGTTGATGAACCCACCTGCGCCATTCCTGGAGGATAGGCCGCCGGCGGAGAAGCCCGATCCCTTCGGCAATGCGTCGACGCACCTCGGCGATGATCGCTTCGTCATCCCAGCCGGCAAATTCTTCCGGCTTTAAGGGTTTGAGGAACACCACATGCATAATTCCCCACCGAGGAAAAGCCCGCCAACGCGGCCAGGCATGAAATGCCCCCTCAATCGCGGCTGGAACAATTGTTGCTTGTGTACGCCTGGCCAGCATGGTAAAGCCTGGCCGAAAAGGTCCTAGCTCCCCGTCCCAGGTCCGCGTTCCTTCGGGGAAAATAAGGAGTGCCCGTCCGGCCTGGAGCTGCCTGAGCGATACCTTAACGCCCGCTAGCGGCGACCCCTCTAAGTCGACCGGGATTCCCCCGAGCGAACTAAAAAACCAACCCACCGGGCGAAAGGTGAAAAGGGACCGCCGTCCGAAATACCACATTCGGCGACGGACCCCCGCTCCCACCAGCGGCGGGTCAAAGTGACTTTGATGATTAGACACGACAAGGACAGGACCGCAGTCCGGCACATTTTCCTTGCCCGTGTAGTGCACCCAGTAGACAAGAGACCAGCAGGTGCGGACCACCGGTCGAAAAAGCTCGTACCACCAGTCTGGTGCCTCCCAATAGTCTTGAACTGGGAAAGAACGATTTTTGCCTAAAGGGGCAACCCCACCCAGTTGCCCGGCCTTATGCGATTGGCTCTGCGCCATGCTCCTTGTTGACCTCGACTAGGAATTTTGTCCCTCACGACCCACCGCGCAGATAGTTTATCAACAGCACGCAGAAAATTCTAAATGGCCACAACGCATTTCCGGAACGTGTACTCGCACCAAACGTTGCCGCAACCAACGAAGAGTGCTCTTCCAGCTGCCAGTTGCACCTTTGCAGGTTTCCGTCTTGTGCGATTATTGTCCCTTTTTTCGGAGACTGCGAAAGGGAGGAGCTGGGAAAAGGCACCGGCGACAGGATTTCTGGGTAGAGGCTTTAGCCAGTTGTGCCCGAGCTCGCCTGGCCGCACCGCTCGGCAGCAATCTCGCCCCTCTTGGACTTTTCCGCTATGGCGGCACGCACAACGGCCTCCAAGTGGTTGACCACTTGCTCAACGCTGAGACCGTCGGTGGCAACCTCGATGGCACCCGGCGGTTTGACCAGTCGCCCCCACGGCCGCGAGGCATCCCGCTGATCTCGGGCGTTTAGCTCTTGAAGGACTTCCTCAAAAGATGGGACCTGGTGGCCAGCACGTTCGTATTCGCGCAGCCGGCGGCGGGCGCGCTCTTCCGGACTTGCCGTCAGGAAGAACTTCACTTCCGCCTCCGGAAACACAAGCGACCCCTGATCGCGACCTTCAGTAACAACATTTCGCCCGGCTGCATAACGACGCTGAAGGGTAACAAGGTGGGCACGAACTGCGTCATTGTCCGCGGCATAGCGGCTGGCTTGAGTGACCTCCGGAGTGCGAAGCGGCTCGCCTACTTCCTTGCCGTCCACAAAGACCTGCCCCCGATGGACTGTGATGTCGAGGTTTCGGGCGAAGTTGGCAAGTTCTTCCGGATTGGCAAGATCAATCCCGGCCTGGAGTGCTGCCCAGGCCACCGCCCGGTACATCGCTCCAGTGTCCAGATATTCAAAGCCAAGCCGGGCGGCCAATAGTTTTGCCACGGTGCTTTTGCCGGCCCCGGCCGGCCCGTCGATAGTGACAATCATTGCTTGCCCACTGTCAGCCCGATCGCCAAAGGCCTTCTCCGGAGCATTACGAGGAAACTAAACCGGCAGGCGTGTGTCAACCGGGTTGGCCTTGCGAACCTAAGTTCGTCAACTTGCCTAAGGCAAGGCCTTCGTTGCAATTTCCTCTTGGAGCTGAGCCACAAAATTCTCCAGGCTCATTGCCCCGAGATCTCCGCGACGGCGGTGTCGCACGGAGACAGTGCGATCTTGTTCCTCGCGCCGACCGATCACGACCATATAGGGTATTTGCTCCAGCTGGGCATCGCGGATCTTAGAAGAAATCTTTTCCGGCCGATAGTCGCCTTGCACCCGGAAGCCCGCCGCTGAAAGCTTCGCTGCAACTTCCCGGGCATAACTTTCGGTTTGTTCACTAACACTCATTACCCGCACCTGCTCCGGCGAAAGCCACAGCGGGAAAGCCCCGGCAAAATGTTCAATCAAAATCCCCACAAACCGTTCCAGCGAGCCAAATGGTGCCCGATGAATCATCACCGGCTGATGCGGGGCATTATCCGCGCCGATGTAGTGGAGATTAAACCGCTGCGGACTGGGCAGATTATAATCAAGCTGCACTGTGCCCAGTTGCCATTCGCGGCCTATGCAATCGGTGACCAAGAAATCGGCCTTAGGTCCGTAGAAGGCAGCCTCACCACGCTCCACCGACAGATTGGGGAGCCCCATCTGGCGACACACTTCCTCCAAAGCTTTTTCTGCCTTGGCCCAAGTTTCGTCGCTCCCCACATACTTAGTGCTTCGCGGATCGCGAAAGCCTAGCCGGACACGGTACTCGCTAAGACCCAGCTTACCGAGCACATACTGGGTCATCTCCACGCAGGCGCGGAATTCCTCAGCCACCTGATCTTCTGTGCAGAAAATATGGGCATCATCCTGCGTGAAGCCGCGGACCCGGGTCATCCCGCTTAACTCGCCGGATTGTTCAAAGCGGTAAACGGTGCCTAATTCGGCAAGCCGAAGCGGCAACTCCCGGTAACTTCGTGGTTTACTTTTGTAGATCATCACATGGTGGGGGCAATTCATCGGCTTAAGCAGGTAACGCTCCCCGTCGGCAAGCTGCATCGGCGGAAACTGGCTGTCGGCATAATAGGGAAAGTGGCCAGAAGTTTCGTACAGGAAAACCCGACCAATATGCGGCGTGTACACCGGCTGATAGCCCCGACGGAGAAGCTCCTGATAGATGAAGTTCTCTAGTTCGCGCCGGATTATCGCCCCTTTTGGAAGCCACAGCACAAGCCCCGGCCCGACTGCTGGGTCGATGAGGAAAAGCTCAAGTCGGCGGCCAAGGACGCGGTGATCCCGTTTCTTGGCTTCTTCCAGCCGCTGGAGATAGCTCTCCAGCTCCTGGCGGCTAAACCAAGCTGTGCCATAGAGTCGCTGGAGCTGCTCACGCGAGGCATCTCCTTTCCAGTATGCTCCGGCTACGGAGAGGAGTTTGAAGGCCGGGATTTTTCCTGCACTGGGGATATGAGGCCCGCCGCATAAGTCGATGAATTCCCCCTGACGGTAAAAGGAAAGAACCGGCTCGTCCCGGAGGCCCTCTTGGATGTGCTCAACCTTGAAGCGCTGCCCAAGGGCTTGACACAATTCCAACGCCTGATCCCGGGGGAGTTCGATCCGCTCGAAAGGTTCGTCCTCGGCTATGATCTTGGCCATCTCGGCCTCGATTGCCGGGAAGTCTTCCTCCGAAATCGGCCGGGGGGTCAAAAAGTCGTAATAGAACCCATTTTCAACGGTGGGACCAAACGCCAGCTGCACCCCCGGGAACAGCCGCATCACCGCCCGCGCCATAACATGCGCGCAAGAGTGGCGCAAGAGCTCAAGCGCCGGTGCCTCGCCAGCCCGCACCAGCTCGAGGGCCGCCCCGGCTTCAACGCGGAGAGGCGTCTGAAGGTCGATAATTTCTTCCCCGATGCGGGCCCCCCAAATGCTATCGGTCGACTCTCCCCCTAACTGGGGAAGGATGTCGCGAAGACGGGCACCAGACCGGATCTGAACCCTAGCCCCCTCAGGGTGCAAGACTACCTCGACCATGTGCGCAACTCGTCGCAGTTCCTGCGCTCCCGCCCTCTTGCCACCCCAAAACCGGGGACAAATCTCACGCGAAGGCGGGATGCTTTACTTCTTCTATCGCAATTGAACTATCTGCTCGACACCTAATCGCAAGTACGCGCCGGAAGACAGGCCCGCGCTCTCCCCCGGCTGCGAGGGACTTCCCGTTGGCCGAGCACCGCCACCCGGCCGCACAAATCCGGATCGCATCCCTCGCCACCCCGGGAAACCCAGCCGGGAAACCCGACGTGACCGTGAAAGCGCCCAATGTCCGGAGCTTCCGTCCACTTCGAGCGGTTATAAGCCTAAGGATAGCTGCCCTCTTAGAACTTAGCATTTTGGCACCCGGCTCGAAGATTATGCCATGGCAGGCAAAGGCCGGCCAGTGCGCTCGGGTGGGCGCCCCCGCCGAGTGACTCAGGAAGGTTCAAGAGGGCACTTTCCCAAATCGAGACTAGCCACGTAAAGGTTCCCCGCGCCCCTCTCGACGTGAGATCTCTTCACCGATTGCCCCCGGTTACCGGCCAAAATCTTTAGGGCCTACGCGGAAGTTCGAGAAGATAGAGGAAGGCTTCAGCGGCGTGCCAAGCGTGGGGGGCGGCGACTCGACGAACGGCAAACTCCGGGCTAATCGCGGACATTTTTGCATAATCCGCTGCCGATGCCTCCGCCTCCCAAGTTAGGGGATAGGCTTGGCCAGAAAAAGGTCCTGGTTCAGTGCCGTGAAAGTGAGCGCATGCCCAGGCAAGGTAAGGATATCGCCTCCGGTCGGCTGCATCATGTCCCCGAACATGTTGATCTTTAAAGTCCATCCAGAAAAGAGCACTGTAGCTATCGGCAACGGCTGGGATAGTCCAATCGTCAGGAAGCCCTAATGCCTTTAGCCCAAATTTGAGCCACTTCGTCTGATAAACTGGGTGTCGGGCGCCATCCGTCAGGCCCTCCAAGTACTTCACGCCATCTTTACGGACCGCCCGTCGTTCGGCTTCCTCTAAAATGATGGGAACAAGCGGGTGGGATTTGTCCGCCACAAGCGAGATCAAAAACAAAGCCTGACCAAGATTGTCCGGCTCGGGGACTCCGTTGTTAAAATCGTAGGGCTCCCGCAGGGAAAGAATCCAATCACGAATCTGATCAAGATTGCCCGTCACTTTCAAAACCATGGCCATCACAGCCGCATCGCGATACCACGGTTTCCGGTACACTAAGGGATTGGGCACCGGCCCTTGCCGCGTGACACCGATAAGCACTTCATGATGCAAAATGCGAAGCAGCTCAGCCTGCGGATGATCCTCAAACCGCGGCAGCCGAAGCGGATGCTGCGTCCCGGGCAAAGCGGTCCGCTCCCTGCCAGGCTCGCTTAGCCACACAGCTTGCTCGTCTTCGACAATGGTAAAGCTTGCCCCCTGTTTGGTTTTGATCTTTACCGTGTACTCTGCAAGGATGATTTCGTCAACATCGAGTTGCCATTGACTAACCGCTTGCCCGGTTTCAAGGGCAACGAGCATGCCGTCCCGGTGGACGTACTTGTCCCTTAGGCCCATCCCGAAAAGGAAGAACCGCTTCTCCGGCAGCGGTCTTTCTAGATAAGCTGCCCTTTCGGTTGCCGCAACCAAAAGGTTATACAAACCCACCAGGTGTGCGATTGCCACGAAAACGACCACAGCAGCCTGCTGCCAACTACGCATCGCCTTGAGTCCAAATACGAAAACAGCAAACAAAGCCCAGGCCCAATGCCGCGAGAATAAAAAGAACTCGTCACCCCAAAAATTGTGGAAAACTAAATTCCACCCGATCCAGCCGAGGACGGCTTACCCCCACCACCGCTTGTCACTCTTCAACAAGGCGACTATCCCAATTCCCAGCGTCGCCCATCACGTAACCTGCCCTGGAACCTCAGCCGGAGGATACGCGAGATACCGAATCGGCTCAAACGATAGGCGAAATCTTCGACGGGACTAGCTCCGGCAGAATGACCGGCCCCACTGGGCCCCACAAAACGTCCCGAACTGCGGCCACCGGATCCCGCAATAAACGGAAATTTGCATACGCCAAGTGCTTTCGCAAACCACACCCGCATGCCGGGGCCGCCCCCATTGGTTAAACGCCCCCACACGACGAGCATCTCCGTTGGGGGCAAAACCTGGTGCAAATTGAGGTTTCACGCGGTGGGAAGGCATGAAGGCGGCGGCTGGTTAGCGGGGTAAGGAAGGGTTGCACGGCAAAAGCGGGTGGGCGAGATCTCTTCAGTTTGGTCCCTCAATCTCCTAAGCTCGGACATCGGGCGGAAACGCTTCAAGTTCAGAGTTTATCCACGCAGTCCGAGTGGGTGGCTCGAATTGCGGCAAGTCGGATCGGTGCTGGCGGGCAGTTACTCCTGGCGCCAACACATTCTTTCTTGGGTTTCCGGTTGCCCGTCGCACCCACGCGTTGACTCAAACAACGGAGTGCCCACGCCAAAGGCTTGGAAAACGACTTCCACGGGCCGGTAGCAGCGAACCGACGGGAATCACCTAGGGCCGCCCACTTCTACCGACTTCGTGCCGTTCGCAACGTTGGTTTAAATCTGACCAAGTGTCCCTGGATATGTCCCGGAGCGTAGCGTTATTGGGAGACTTAAGAAATCTTACTGAGGTAAACTCAATAAGAGGTAACGTCTCAACATGCCATCCGAGTACTAGAGCGCCGGCCATACACTCCCACCCAGAAATTGTCTTAAGAACCGGGGGAGTATCAGTGGAGTGACTAGGGAGGGGTGGAGCTCCCCGTCGGTGCTGGTCTGATCCTCTCGGGGCGCCCAACCGGCGGCCGCGCGGGCCATTACCGGCGCCTTTGAGTTATTTTCCAGGCACTGTGCGGGATGGGCCTTCTCTGGCCCAGGCGACCTGCCACGGTACCTTCAGTTCACCTAACGCGCGGTTCTTCGAAACTACCTTCGAAATCGAGCGGAATAGCTTAAACCAGATCGAACGGGCTCGTCTGATCCTTTCGGGAGTAGCCGCTCATGGGGGAGCGAATGAGACCAGCAGCAATTTGGCGCAGCTTGCGCGGTCGAGACGGGGTTTCAGCTCATGGCGGAACGTGGCTCCCCGCCCGAATCATTCGGGGTCTGGTGTCTTTAGGGGTTGTCCTCAACACCGCGAAGGCTTGTGTGAAAGCGCACACACAAAGTGTAGAAAGGGGGGCGCGAAACGCGGAATGAGCTGCCACTCAAGAAAAAGCGCGTCGGGGGACAGGATTCTAAGACGGTCTCCTAAAAGGGCTGAAAAGCGTCTGTTAGTCCAAGGGGAAGGATTCTTCCACGCTTTGTTTACGATAGATGGGCATGTGGCGATAGTAGACCTCGAGGATCATGGCGGCCATACAGGTGACGTACAATCGGCCACCCCGTTCGGTTTGGTGACCGCCGTCGACCCACCAGCTGCCACGTTCGTGACCTTCCTTAGCTTGTGTACTAACTAACCAGTCGCGCATTTGTGCATTCCACTTTTTCCACAGATCCCCTTCTAGGTGGCGGAGGACCTGGGTGGCGTAGTAGTTGTAGTACATATCGGTTTTCGATGGCCCCCGCTCTGCCAGCCAGCGAACGCCCCGTTCCAACGCGGGATGATCCTTCGGCCAGCCGAGGTACATTCGGCACAGAAGCCCGACCGCAGTAGTGCCGGGGCCTTGGCCCGGACTTGTATACCCGTAATTGGCGCCGTCGTTTGCCTGGACCGAATCCAGGAACCGGACAGCCCGCTGAATAGTAATGGGCGGAACCCGAAGATAAGCCATATGGCCGCTTTTGAGGGCCATCAGTTGCCAGCCCACCACGGAGGTATCACCCGGCTGGCGAGGCTGGTAGCGCCACCCCCCGCCAACTGGGTCCTGGGCGTAGCAAATAAAGTTCAGGGCCTGCTGAGCCGGGCCAAATAGGCCCCGGTCCCTCGTCATGGCATAAGCCTCGCACAAAGCGATCGATGCCAAGCCGTGGGAATACATATTGCCACCCGGCTCGTGGAGGTTTCCGCCTTCCGGCCCTACTTTCATTTGGTTGACCAGGAAGTAAAGCCCGGCCTGAACCTGGTTACGATACTTCCCCTGCCGATGAGTTTGACCAGCCCCCAAGAAGGGGAGAAGGGCCAGGGCCGTCGCCCCGATCCGTGCGTTGGTCAAATCTCCCGGGTGGCGACACTGGCCGCGACAGTTCGGCACAGCTCGTTGGTCGAAGCACCAACTTCCATCTGGCAACTGGTGTGCCGCCAACCACTCCAAGGCCAGGGCGACAGCCTGCTCGCTTCCTTCGGTGCCACCCGCCTCCGCCAAGAGGCGAGCCTTCCCGGCCCCCCGACCTTCGAACGCATTGCCGCTAAAGGCCCCGATTTGTCCCAACACATCGCTCCGCGGTGCATGCTCCAGGCCGAAGTCGCTTAACTGTACCGAAACCGCCGCCGCTTCCATCTGATCCATGGGAGACACATCCATCTGCTGCGGCACAGCAGTCTCGAAGACGGCTTCGGCCACCTCCACGTTAATTTCTTCCGGAGCCTCCTCCAGTGTTTCGATCATTTCGACCGGCTCTTCTTCCCCCGGAGCCACGACTAGCTGGCGAAGTTCGTCACTTGGCGGAGGCGGTAACGTTAAAAGTGCCAACACCAAAAGCATCACAGTATGAAGGACCATGCTGACGAGCCAGCTAGGGGTCTGCCGGAGGAGCTGGTGGACCAAGCGAGCCAGTCGACCCGGCTCCCTCTCGGGGGCTGCGATTGGTACTGCTACCTGCTCCGCCGCTGCAGGCGCCACTACCGAGGCCACTGAGGAGCCTGCCGCTCTAGGTGCTGTCGCACCGCTTGGTGCAGAAACCGACGAGGCACGATCGGCTGCCTTTTGCACCCGGGCTGCAAGTGGGGACTTAGCTTGCTGGGGCTGCTGGCCCCCCGACTTGGGGCGCGAAGTAGATCCCTCGCTCATAAGTCAGCCCTACGCTACCGTGGCTTGTGTCAAAAGCTTCCCGCGTCGCTGCCTTGCCCGGTTTTCCAAAAGGGGGCGATATTGCCAACGGCTTGCAGAACTCTCGCCGACCTAGCGGCCGGGGTGGTACGACATTTTCCAACACAAAACTTACCCAAAATCCTCTAGAAGGGCAATTGCGTGATCCCAATTGAAGGTCCGGGGTGAAAAGGCTAACGCTCTGGAACCCAGGCTAAAAACCTTTGCCGGCTAGTTATAAGCCTGTGGAGAAATCCACCGGAAAAAGTTACCTACCGGGAATCCCCCTTCGTGGCTCCGGCTTACACCCCCGCCGAATGAGCCGAGACGCTCTTAAGGAGGATTTGAGAAAGAACCGACCGTCAACCGCAACGGGCCACGCCGAACTCGGGCCTTCCAAAAACCAAACGTGAGCTTTCTAAACCTGGATTTCAAGGAATTACTCGGGCGAGAAACCAATTGGCAAAGTCGCATTCGTGCGCGCGGTCTGCATATTCGACGACAAGCTCAAGTTCGTTAACTCCAGTCACATCGAGGCTCACAGGCCGGGCCGGATCATTGCCCCGGATAATGCCACTGCGGAAGGCCTCCCGCCCGTCCAGTCGCACCACGAACTCCACGCTGCCACGCTCGCCAGCCAAATCGTCAAGACCAATCAAGCTTTCAAATCGCCGGAACTTCTTGGCCAATGAATACTTAACGATTGTCCAACTTTGCATGCCCAGCCCCTTAGGGAATACTCGCCCCCCCTTCCGCAGTCGGCTGCCGAGCACCGAGCGATCCCTTCCCAGCTCGCGCTTAATCCCCAAAAAGGGGCGATGTTCATACTCGGCCGGCTCAAGATCCGAAATGTACACGACCGGCCCCCCGAGTGGCTCCAACAAAACCACTGATCCCGCTTTAGCCGATAAGCTAACCCCGAAAACAAGCGTAAATTCCATGCCTTGCGCCGCCGTCCGGAGCTTTTCGCAGCAAAGAAGTGACCCATCTAGCAGGCCCACAAGGATTCGATCGGGCCGCTCGCCGATTCCGACCGCGTCTTGGGCTGCGGTAATCGGCTTAGTCACCCCTGCCCGCAAGGCCGGTTGAAAAGTAATGGCCACTACGTTTTCTCGCGGTACCGGCGCTGTGCCGCCCTCGATCTCCACAAGACAAATCTTGTCGTCCAAGCGAAGGACCACACCGGAGATCCGGTCCCCGTTAGCAAGCAGGATCTGATCGTTGTTGATGTCGGCAAACAAAATCCGATCAAGGAGGCGGTCTTTTCTCTCTTTATCTCCCGGTGGCATAAGGACGACGCCGGCTAGAAGATCGAGGGGAAGAACGGCTTCCGCTAGGTGGACGCCGCGGAGATAAGCCCGCTCCTCGGCAATCTGAATGCCAGTAACGGCTAGAAGTGACCCATCGGCAAGAATCACAATCGCCGGGGACTGGATGTCAGGCAATCTCCCCCAAATAACAACTTCCTCCATTCGGACTTCAAGGGGCGCAAGATCCGCCAGGAACTCCAGTCGACCATCCTCATGGGCGGAAGCAAGCTCACCCACGTACCGCCGGCCGTCGACTAAAAGAAGCTCATTACCGAAGAGGTTTGGTATACAACCAAGCGGCCCAACAACGCCCACCAACACCCAACCGAGAGTGATCCTAAAAAGCAAGGAAGCTCGACTGTTTACACCCCTTTTCATCGTGGGCGCTCGGTCCGCTAGCCAAGCGCATGGCGAGATGTTCCTCCGAGCGGAACATCCCGGGCGGCATCGCTCAGTCGGGCGAGGCAACCCTATTCCTAAACTCAACAAGCTCAGGACATTCATTAGCGCTTTTGTCAACTGTGTCAACATAAATTATGCCCGCCTGGTGGCTACCAGGGCCTATCGCTGGAAGATCGGCAGCATATTGTTAGGCATCTGTAAAACTAAAAGGGCCATGGCGGTGGCGTATTCATTGGACAGGGGCGAACGCCAGTATCCTTCCCGTTGCCGGGCTATAAGATCATCGCGCACTGCCGGATACCAACGCTGCCAATAGGAGCCACCCAAAATCCACATCGCTTGCACGGCGTAGTAATGGCCGTATTCGTAGTAAGGAGGATCCGGTTGGAATTGCCCCGGCTTCGGGAGAAATCGCATCAGATAGTCGGCGGCCCGTTGGATTTCCGGACCTTCGTAGATCCCGGCACAGAAGAAGCCAACCAGGCCCGCTGCCGATCGGGCAAAGGCACTTTCCCCGACCTGTGGCTGATAGGCGAATCCCCCGTCCGGGTTTTGACAACGGCGGAGATATTCCACGCAGCGATCGACGGTCTCCTTAGGCACAAAGATCCCCGCATTGCGGGCAGCACGAAGTGCCATAATCTCGCAAACGGTGACGGAGATGTCGGCATCAGCCCGCCGCGGTTGATACCGCCACCCGCCTTCGTCATTTTGTGTGTCAACAATCAGTTGCACGGCTTTGCGGAGGACAGCGCCCAGCTCCGGTCGTGGGTCCATTCCGTAACATTCCGCCAGGAACAATGTAGCAAACCCGTGGCCGTACATCGGTCCATGACTTGCCGCCGGGGCGTAGCAGATAAACCCACTTTGATCGGTGTGGGCAAGTAGATAGTCAATTACCCGCGAGATGTTCCGGCCATACGGGCCTCTGCCCGGAGTACTTCCGGAAGCAAGAAAAGCCATGCCGGCAAGTCCTGCGATAGCCACATTGCCGCGATAAGCTCCTGAGCCAAACGAGCCGTCCGGTAGCTGCTGCCGGGCGAGGTACTCAAGCCCCCGTTGAATGGCCCGCTCCGCCGCCGGAGTAATTAATAGCCCCGCCCGCATTTCCAGTTCCACATCCTCAGATGGCGAAGTCCTCTGTGCCTCCGCATTGCCAGAGAAACTGGCAGCTATTGCCAGAGCGGCGGCAGTTATCAACAAAAAACCTTCCCACCTCGCTCGCGGCAAATACCCGCAGGAGAAGACCTCCCAAAATGTCAACAGCAACGCGGGTTTTACCGTCTGAGATACCATCCGCCCGGTTTCCGATAAATGGCAACACCTCGCCGCCACGGCAACCCTTACTCAATCGGCCTCGCGGCCGCCTCCGGTGTTTAATCCAACAAGCCTGAGGGCGGCCCCCTGCCGCTTTCCTGGTCACCGAGCCCGAAAGCTGGCGCCAACCTGCGCAAACACCCTCGGACAGCCGGCAGTACGAGTTGACGAAACTAAAAAGCCCAGGGGACCAAAGCCTCTGGCGATTTGCACCCAGCCTTGGCCGGCTGATCGCTGGCACATCGTCTCAGCGCATTCTAAGCGGCCAGCAGCAATTTCATTAGGGTAGGCTCAAATTTCATTTCGGTAGGGTCTGAAGAGAAAAGCGAAAATGGTCCAAATTCGGCCTAAAATTCCGACCTGTCCGAGCCGGGGCAATTGCTCTTACCAGCTGGGGGATCATTGGCCGCCCGAGGATCAATCCTCCATTCTCGAAACCTCTCGCGGGTAACCGCCGGGTCTAAATCCGGCGAACTTTAAGCGGTGAACCCGGAGGTTTCTTGACCGGTCTTAAACCATGATGCCCTTGTCCGTTTCGACCTAATCCAGAAAGCGGCGATCATCTTGCCACCTCTACGGTGCGAAGGGGCTTGATCTTCACTCATCACGAACATACCGAACCTTCCTTCTCCGCGGAGGTTGGGGCGACTCATGTCGTCCACGTGCAAGCCGGCGGTCGCAGTGGGACGGATCTCGCTAAAGCTGTCGGCTAATTTCAGCCCGGCGGGGTGTCGTTCATCACGGTCGACGGCATCCGGAGGGTATGCTTTCCGGTGGTGATTGGTCGCCTGTCCAAAGACCAGGCCATGCGTATCAGGGGGAGCGACCCTGGGTTTTTGCATCCGCTTAATAGGAGGCTGAGTTACTCGAAACCCCCTACGCTGGGCATGCTCGAGTCTCGTCGGATCCGGCAGGAACTTTCCAAGCCGGGCCGATGCGGGCAAAAGGGGATTCCATCTGGGCCGGTGCGCCGGCGAGACGGCGGCTGAACCTGGGAGGTAAAATGGTGGAAAACGCAAAGCGGTGGTCCAGAAGCTTGCCAAAGCGCCCGAAAACGCTGTTGACGAGCTTTCCCCTTACACAGGGCGTCGGGCCTCCTAAGCTTCTTTAGAGGATCGCCGCAACCAAATCGTAAGCAGTCTTTCACCGATCCATGCCGCTTTTGTGGACGGCTTCCAGATGCAGCTTCATCTACGTCAATTGCGGGGAGGACTTCGAGCGGGATCCTCGGTGCACCTTCCGCTTTATTGTGGGTTTGCCGTTCTTTTTTCCGCAATCCCTTCATTGGCGCTAGATCATGTGACTGTGGAGCGGGAGGGAAGGAAACTTACGCTTACTGGGCGAGTCCGTGTGGAAGCCGCCGACGGCTCGCTACTTTTTGAAACCCGCGACGGCAGCTACTGGCTCCTCTCTTCCGACCAAATCCTTGAACGTTCCTCCGACGCTGAGCCATTTCGGGCGTTCACAGCCGAGGAACTGGCTCAGCAGCTTCGGCAGGAATTTGGACCCGGTTTTTCCACGCGGAAGACAGGTCACTACCTAATCGTTTACAACTGCGGGGACTCTTACGCGGCGTGGTGCGGCTGGCTATTCGAGCGGCTTTACGGTGCGTTCCAGAACTTTTGGTCTCGGCGAGGATTGGCTTTAAGCGAGCCGGAGTACCCCCTTGTGGCGATTGTTTTTCGCAACCAACGGGATTTCACCCGTTACGCAACGGCCGACGTGGGCGGTGCAGCCTCCGCGATCATCGGCTACTATCACCTGGAAAAGAACCGGATGATACTCTATGACCTAACGGAAACGTCGGGGCTAGCCCCACAAAGCGGCCGACGGTCGGTAGCGGAAATCAACCGGCTGCTTAATCATCCTCAAGCTTCTCGAGCAGTGGCGACGATCGTCCACGAGGCCACGCACCAGCTTTGTTTCAACTGCGGAATGTTTTCCCGGATGACGGAAACGCCGCTGTGGCTTTCCGAGGGGATTGCAATGTTCTTCGAAACGCCGGATCTTCAGAGCACAGCCGGCTGGGCGGGGGTGGGCGAAAAGAATCCCAAGCGGGCAGCGGATTTCTATGCGTACCTCCCCCGCCGGGCACGTAATTCGCTCGCCACTTTGATCCAAAGCGACGACCGCTTCCGCGACACCAGCACGGCGATCGATGCCTACGCCGAGGCCTGGGCCTTAAGCTACTACCTGCTGCGAAAATATCCACAGAAGACAATTAAATACATCAAGAAAATGAAGGATCTTCCTATCGGGGGAGAATATCCCCCCGATGCTCGTCTGAGAGATTTCCAAGAGGTCTTCGGAGACTTAGAAGCAGTGGAGGCCGAATTCCTGCGATCTTTTAGCCGGTAAAGGCGCAGGATATCGGGTTTACTTTTCGGGTAACTAGCGGTTACGCGAGACTCAGGCGACCAAAGATCTGAGAAAGGCCCGCGGCTAAGACGCAGAGGGCCGGCGTCCTTCCGAAATTCCACTTTGCCATCCATCAGTGCGGTGGGATAGCACCTTAGGCGGATTAGAAGCTCGGCGGTTGGCGCTGGCATCCGGCCGCCAGGTGGACAGTTCCGAGATTCCTGGTTTATAGCTCATCGAGCGGCCACTGGGCCCCGGGCAAGATGTAACCCATGGTCCCCTCCCCCAGCCCTACGCTTTTGGCAGCTTATCCTTCTGGCGCAAACGGCCGACGACCCCGTGGGGGAGGCTCTCGCCTCGCACCCGCCCCGGCCGTTGGACCAACCCTAACCGCCGTTCAGCCGAGCCTTTTCCGCTCCCTTGACGGCATTGGGCAGCGCGGGGGCAGGGGCATAGCAAGCGGATAGGTGCCTCTGATTCCCGAGATTTCCGAGCGGGGACCGCGCCTTACCGGTCCGCGAGTTTACGAGGCTTGCCCTACCCCTGGAGCATTAAATCGCTTGCGCGAAACTCCCTGCGTGGCCGGAGCGTCCCCACACCCATTCCGAATTCTGCTGCGGCGCCGGCTGCGGATAGGACCCAGGATACCCTTCGGCCATGCCCCGCGTCTTATCCGTACTAGCCATCATCATTTCATTTGGAAATGAAGTGATATATCCTAATCCGAAATGCCGGCACGATTGATAAAACGGAGAAAATGCAGAAAATACCACGTTTCAAAAATATCAGGCATTTCCGGTAAATGAAGCAAGAAAGCTGAAAAGTTAGTGCTGGCAAGATAAACAGGATTTTGGCAACATGCTGCCAATTATCAACACTCCCGGACTGCCTGTGTTGATGTGCGGCAACGTGGCCCCCTTGGGCCTTTGGGATTTTTGGCGGCTTGTTATGTCGTAAGCATCGGCAGGATCCCAACTTACAAGTGGAAATCACCGCCGCCGCCTCAACTCGGCATCCACTGTGCCGGCAAAGGAATTCAGGTTGCGGAATGGCACCGGAACCCTTCGTCCACGCTGTCGGTCAAGCAGGGTCTTTTGGCAACGGCGAAAGAGGGTAGCACCTTGTCGAACGTGAAGTCGCGCTCCAAAAAGCCCCCCCATTCCAAGCCAGCCACTCCGTCTGGCGGCAAGAGCCGGGAGACCCCTGCGCCTAATAAGAGTGCAACAAGCCCCCTTGCCTCCGAGGTTTCGGCGTTGGCCGGTATGTCGCCGGGGAGTAACGGCCAAGCCAAGAAGCCCGGCCGACGGCGATCCAAGAAACCACCCATTCCTGGTCTAGATGACGGTTTTCTCCTCCTTGACGATGACCTGCTCGAGGAAATCCAAGGTCCGCGCGAACTGGAGGAGGGGGCAAACAAGGTTGACGATCCGGTCCGGATCTATCTAATGCAGATGGGCGAAATCCCCTTGTTGACTCGCAAGGGGGAAATTGAAGCCGCCAAGCGAATCGAGCGGGCCAGGCGGCGATTTCGCCACGCAATGCTCGGCAGCGAGTTTGTCCTGCAAGGGGCGGTGGTCATGGCCCAAAAGATCCGGGAGGGGCGGCTTCGCCTGGACCGGACCATTGAGGTTTCTGTAACCAACCTGCGGGAAAAACGCCGGGTCATGCGAATTCTTGGACCCCACCTGGCAACGCTCGAGAGAATCAGCCAGCAAAACAAGAAGGATTTCCGCACAGCCGTCTCGCGGTCTCAGCCGGCACACGTTCGCCGGGCTGCTTGGTCACGTCTCACCCAGCGGCGAAGGCGGGCAATTCGACTGATCGAAGAGCTCGGGCTTCGTACCCAGCGACTGCAGCCGCTGCTTGAGAAGCTGGAAGAGATTTCCCAAACCATGGATCAACTGCTCCGAAAGATTAGGGAGATCTCGGCCGGGAATGCAGGGGATCCCGCCCTTCGAGCATTGCGGAAGCAGCTTAGGGAACTCATGAGACTAACGCTAGAAACCCCGGCCACTCTCCGCCGAAGAATCGAGCGGATTCGGGCATTGCGGGAAGAATACGACGCAGCTAAACGGGCACTTTCGGCCGGCAATCTCCGGCTAGTGGTTTCCATCGCTAAGCGGTATCGCAACCGGGGGCTAAGCTTCCTCGACCTTATTCAGGAAGGTAATACGGGCCTCATGCGGGCCGTCGATAAGTTCGAGTATGCCCGGGGCTACAAATTCTCCACTTATGCCACCTGGTGGATTCGCCAGGCCATCACCCGGGCGATAGCCGATCAAAGTCGGATTATTCGGCTTCCCATCCACATGATCGAGACGATGGGCCGAATGCGGGCCGCCGGTCGATTCCTTCAGCAACTTCAGGGCAGGGAACCGAGCCTAGAGGAAACCGCCTCGCTGGCCGGTGTACCTTTGGAAGAGGCCCGAGCCGCCCTGCAGTTGACTCGCCAGCCGCTGTCCCTCGATCAACCGGTTGGTGAACACGACGACAGCTTCCTGGGCGAATTCCTCCAGGATTATCGCGAGCATGATCCGCTAGATGAAATGAACCGCGAACTCCTCAAAAAGCGGATCAACGAAGTGCTCGCCGGGCTTACTTACCGGGAGCGAGAGATATTGCGGCTGCGGTACGGCTTGGCCGACGGGTATTCGTACACGCTAGAAGAAGTGGGCAAGATCTTTTCGGTCACTCGCGAGCGCGTGCGGCAAATCGAGGCGAAAGCCGTGCGTAAACTCCAACATCCCATGCGGGCCCGCAAATTGCTCGGCTTTATCGACCACGCGGAGAAGATCGAGGCACAATATGCAGCTATTCCTCATCCGCCCTTGCCGCTTGACTAGCTTTGGCGGCAAAATTCTCGGTAGGCATCCCTCCCCAGCCCGCTAAGACGCAGCCAAAGGAAGGAACGACCTTCCCTTCAGCCACTGCCGGTGGTAGCCGCCCACCTACATGATTCTTTGCTAACTCCGTCGCAGCCCGGATCCGGCAGGCGGTACCTATTTCCTACGCACTTGCCTGAAAGCGAGCACACCGCTACGGGCTCCTTTGGCTAACAATTTGGATTTTCGCCGCCTTAGCAGGTGGCTAAACATTCGCAGCGTCCTCTCCGCGAGGACGCTGCTGCCTGAGCCGACAGAGGCGCTTGAGGTCCCTAAAATACTAGGCTTTTACCCCTCTGAGAGACGGTGGGCCGTCCCTTGCGGAAAAAGCACAGGAGGAATAGCATAAGGCGATTGTCGCCGGCCGCCTCAAACGGAAGTGCAAACTCGAGCACTTGGCAGCCAAAGCGAAGGCCAGTACCGATCGTTTGCGGCAGGCTGGGCCGGCTATCGCACTGTGCTCATTCGAGTAACAAGTTCTTCATACCCCTCCGGGTAGGGGAGCCCAAGAACCTACGCCTAGCTCCGTGTGAGTTCCTTTTCGAGTCTAAGTGGACTTGTAAACTTTCCGCGGCCAAGTTGACCAATGACGTTCGAACAAAGGTGGCATCCACTTCGCGAAGAATGGGTCGTGATAGCGGCCCACCGGCAAGATCGCCCCTGGCGGGGCGAAGAAGCACATTTGGGCGACAAGCCCCGCCCAGCCTACGACCCGACCTGTTATCTTTGTCCGGGTAACCGGCGGGTAAGCGGCAAATTAAATCCGCCGTACACGGGGATTTTCGTTTTCGACAACGACCATCCCTGCGTGGCGATGGACGCCCCGAAGGAATTGGCCAAACCCCCAGGTTTTTATCGCAATTGCCCGGCACAAGGGATTGCCCGCGTTTTATGCTACACACCCCGTCATGATCTTTCCTTGGCCGAGCTAGAGTTGCCGGAAGTAGTTGCCCTGTTAAAAGCATGGCGAGATCAATACGTGGAGCTTGGCTCGCTTAAGGAAATCAACCACGTGTTGATCTTTGAAAATAAGGGCGAGGTGGTGGGCGTTTCCAATCCCCATCCACACTGCCAAATCTACGCCACAAACTTTGTTTTCAAAATTATCGAGACCGAGGTCCGCTCCTGCCGGCGCTTTCGGGAAGAAACCGGCCGAATGCTCTTTAGCGAGATTCTGTCCACGGAAAAGGCGGATGGTCGGCGAATCTTGGCGGAGAACGATTCCGCCATCGCGTTTATTCCTTATTTTGCCCGATATGCTTACGAAACTTTCGTGGCACCGAAAGCTCAGCACCCAAGCCTAGCTACACTTTCCGATCGCGAGCTCGAGGACCTGGCAGCTGTGCTTTTGGAGGTGACCATCCGCTTTGATAACTTGTGGGAGATTCCCTTCCCCTATGTGTTGGCGCTACACCAGGCGCCTACAGACGGCGGGGATTATTCCGCGTTTCATTTCCACATGGAATTTCATCCGCCACTTCGCAAGCCCAATTTGCTTAAGTACCTGGCAGGCCCGGAGATTGGCGGCGGTTGCTTTATTAGCGACACATCCCCCGAGGCTAAGGCGGCCGAGCTTCAGGCGGTTTCCACCCTTCATTACAAAAAGCGGAAAGAACGCTCCGGTGAGCCATCGGTGGCGGCCAAGGCTCCTTCGCCGACATAGACTGGCTGGTGTCAATCTCGCCGGCAAGGGCGTAGTCGGCCGCTCCGGTCGAACCCCCGACTATGACAATCCCCTAGAGCAACTAGCGCTTTGTGTTGACCAGATTGTGATGACCGTTGACCGAATCGTTGATGTCATGGGGCGCCGTTGATCGATTGCCAAAGCCTTCACTTACCTGGAGAGTCCAGGCGAAATCAATTGGCCCGCAAGGTCCTGCCACCATCGGGTACGTTTAAGCTTTCGCCGCCGATCTTCCATAAGCAAATTGGGTAAAGAAAGGAAAAGACGCGATGGCGAAATCATTTTCCGTTTAAAGTGGACAGGAACTTACGAAGGGTTGAAGACCGCACCCTTGCGAAAACAGGTTTCCCAACAACCGAACCCTTGGCCTTCTTTTTGCGAGTACACCATGCCTAATTTTCATGAAGCACTGGATCTAGCTCGAGCTATCCGCCGGGCACATCTAGAACTTTCCCGCGAGCTTGTCCGCACCTGCCGAGAGCAGTCGCCATATCTGCTTGGTTCTGTGGAGCGTGACCTGCCGGGCGATACTATTTTTCGCCTCGATGCCATCGCCGAGCCGATGCTCCTTCAGCTTTTTTCTCAGGTGGCTGAAATTGCCCCCCTGGTCTTAGTTGCCGAGGGGCTGGAAGGTGGTCAAGTGGTTTTGCCTACCGACACCGATCCGTCACGTGTCCGTTGGCGAGTGATTGTCGATCCCATCGACGGAACGCGTGGACTTGTTTATCAAAAACGGAGTGCGTGGATCCTGACGGCCATTGCCGTCAACAAAGGGCCTGAGACTCGACTGCGGGATGTCGTGGCGGCCGTTCAGACCGAAGTGCCCACCATTAAGCAACATTTACTTGATCAATTAATGTGGGTGGAAGAGCGAGGAGTGGAAGCGTGGCGGCTAAGCCTAAGCGGTGATGACAAAATGGCCATCCATCCGCGGCCATCCACAGCGGATACCATTTTGCATGGTTATGCGATGCTCAGCCGATTTTTCCCCGGTGCTCGTGATGTCATAGCCGCCATTGAGGAACGCCTAATCCGCGAACTGCTCGGCGACAGTCCTTCTGGCAAGGCCCTTTGCTTTGAAGATCAGTATGCCTCCACCGGGGGCCAATTCTATGAGCTAGCCATGGGGCATGATCGCTTTAACGGGGATATTCGTCCCCTTTTGGCCGAGGAACTTCGCCGCCGCGGCCAGCCGTTGGGACTGTGTTGCCATCCCTATGATGTCTGCACAGCTCCGATAGCCCAGGCTTTGGGCGTCATTATAACCGACCCGACCGGCCAGCCCCTCGATTGTGCACTAGACCTAGAGGCAAATGTGGCGTGGATTGGTTATGCCAATCACCAGATTCGGGACAAAGTTCAGCCGATCTTGACTCGGTTGCTCAAAGAATTTGGGCTTCTGTAGACTTTTGCCGATTTTATGGCGGGAAAATCACCCGGGCTCAACGCGGGCACTGAGTTGCCGTCCCTGAACGAAAGGGCGGCCTAGTTGCAGGTCCCCCACGAGTGATGTGGTTCATAAAGGGAACCGCCCCTATTCAAGAGACTTCCGGCAAACTCCGAGCGCGGTGCCCCTATCTTGCGAAAAAATAGCCGGCGATCCCTTCGGCAAACAGAGCGCAAAGGTCCCAAAACTTGGATTGTTCATCCACAGTATCAGCTTGCTAAGGAGCTTGGGCTACATATGAATAGAAAGCTTGTTGTGGAACTACAACCTCATCAAAGCCAGCATGATGTTGATCAATTCTTGGAAATTGTCCAAGGTGTAATCCGGGAGCCTTTGGCAAGCTTAGAGACCGGAGAAAAAAGGCCCTATTTTCATCCCGATCGCCCCATCATCTGTGCCCGAGCACCAGGTCGACTGGATTGTATGGGGGGAATTGCCGACTACAGTGGATCACTTGTCCTGGAACTACCACTTGCGGAAGCAACCTTTGTTGCCGCTCAAATCTGCGAGGAACCTGTCCTTGAGGCCTTAAGTCTTGCTTCCGCGCCGGGGGAATTGCCTCGCCATGTCAAGCTGCCGACTGAGCTCATCGAAAATGGCAAGCTGAGCGACTATCCTCAGGCCGGCGCGTATTTTGCTAGTCGGCCCGCGGATCGCTGGGCCAGCTACTCCCTCGGCACGATCCTTGCGCTTGTTTACGAGGGCAAAACCCAGCTGTCCCGCGGTGGTGTCCGTTTGCTCATCTGGTCAACTGTTCCAGAGGGTAAAGGGGTTAGCTCATCGGCAGCTTTGGAAGTGGCCTCGATGACTGCGGTGGCAGAGCTTCTCGGGGTGGCACTTGAAGGTCCGGAGCTCGCTCTCCTTTGTCAAAAGGTGGAGAACCGCATTGCTCTTGCGCCCTGCGGTGTCATGGACCAGATGACCTCGGCCCTTGGGCACGAGGGCAGGTTGTTTGCCCTTCGATGTCAGCCGGCCCTCATCTTGCCACCTGTTGACATTCCGCCAGGGGTTTGCTTCTGGGGAATCGATTCAGGGGTCCGGCACAGTGTGTCCGGAGCAGACTACACCTCGGTGCGAGTAGGGGCGTTTATGGGATACCGCATCCTGGCCGAGCTGGCCGGTTTGACCGTTCGACCTACCGACCAACCTGGCCTGGTGCAAGTCGACGATCCGCGTTGGCATGGGTACTTGGCCAACGTCCGACCGGCGGAATTTGAGGCCGAATTTGCCGGAAGACTCCCGGCGGAGCTAAGCGGCGAGGAATTTCTCGCCCGGTATCAAGGAACCACTGACCCAGTGACCAAAATCGACCCGACCCGACGATATAACATTTTTTATCCGACCGCCCACCCGATTTACGAGAACGCCCGGGTGGAGCGATTCGCCGAGCTTTTGCGGAGCGATCAGCCGATGGCTCACCTGGAGGAACTTGGAGAGTTGATGTTTGGCTCGCACGAAAGTTATTCCCGTTGTGGACTAGGCACCTGGCAAACCGATCTGATTGTTGACTTAGTCAAAGCACAAGGACCAGAGCGGGGACTATTTGGGGCGAAGATTACTGGGGGCGGATCCGGAGGGTGCGTTGCTGTCTTGGGAACGCCCCAGGGAGCACCTGCCATCCAGGCCATCTGCGATCGCTACGCAGCCGCTACCGGTTACCGACCCTATGTGTTTTCCGGAAGTTCGCCGGGCGCGATTGCCTTTGGCACATTTTGCCTCCTGCCAGTTCCGACCCAATAAAGTCCCGTTGTCCACAAGAGGAGGGAGGAGGAAACATGAAGCGACGAATATTCTTGGCCCACGGAGCCGCCGCATTTGTCGCCATGAGCTGCCGAGGGAAGCTTGCCAGTTCGGCGGGCGTTAGCTTCTCCACAGAATCGCTTCAAGCGGCAGGCCCACTGCGTGTGTTGCCGAAAAACCCGCGGTACTTTACAGCCGATGGGGAGCGAGCTGTTTACGTTACCGGTTCCCATACCTGGGCTAATCTTCAGGATCAAGGATTAAGCGACCCTCCGCCTGTCTTTGACTTCGAGGCTTACCTTAACTTTTTGGGCCGGTACGGGCATAACTTCATCCGGTTGTGGCGGTGGGAAGTTCCGCGATGGAACTACGGCCCGGCCCGCAAAGGTCAGACCAGCTTTTGTCAACCCCACCCGTGGTTGCGTACCGGCCCCGGCGAAGCCGCCGATGGCAAACCCAAATTCGACCTTACGCGCTTTGACGAGGGCTATTTCGCTCGGCTGCGGGAAAGAGTCTTAGCGGCCGGTAAACGCGGCATTTACGTATCTGTCATGCTCTTCGAAGGGCACTGCCTCCAGTTTGCCGAGGAAGGCTGGCAGTTCCATCCTTTTCATCCCAACAATAATGTCAACAACCTGCAAATGAACTGGCAGGATTATTACACGCTTGCCAACCAAGCGGTTTGGGAGCTCCAGACTGGCTACCTCCGCCGGGTGATGGATGCTGTCAACGACCTAGACAATGTGCTTTATGAGGTTTGCAACGAGGCCGGTCCCTATTCCACCCAGTGGCAATACCAGGTCATACGCTTTGTTAAAGAGGAAGCCCGCCGCCGAGGGAAAGAGCATCCCGTGGGCATGACTTTCCAATATCGCGGTGGCAAGAACGAAGATCTTTTCTCAAGTCCTGCCGATTGGATCTCGCCTAACCCCGAGGGGGGTTTTCGGGACGATCCGCCTCCGAATGACGGACGGAAAGTCGTGCTCAATGACACAGATCACCTGTGGGGTGAAGGTGGAAACCCTGTGTGGGTGTGGAAGACTTTCACCCGGGGCCACCATCCGCTTTTTATGGACCGAATTATGGAAATCACCCGCAAGGTAATAACCTGGGCGGGCCGGGCTGACCAACCGGATATTCCTGGCGCCGAACAGATCCGCCGGGCCATGGGGGTTACCCGCCGGGTAGCTCAGATGGTTCAGCTGGAAGCGATGCTTCCGCTCCCCGAACTTGCCTCGACGGGGTACCTGTTGGCTGAGCCGGGCCGGCAGTATGTCACTTTCATCCCGGAGGGGAGAGAATTGGATATTGACCTCCGTTCGACTAAGTCGGCCCTTCGGCCCACCTGGGTTCATCCTGTCTCCGGGGAAATGACCGACGGTGAACCTCTGCCGGGCGGAAGCTGGCAGAAACTGCCTCTCCCGGGGCCGGCACCCATGGTGCTGGTCCTTCGCCCGGTAGGTTGAGGGGAATGTTCCGCGCGATCAGTCGCTAGCCTCTCCCTGGCGCAGGGGACCAAGTCGTCTGAGCCGTTAAGCCCGATCGTCGCAACAAGCCTTTCCCCTGGCGCAAGGAACCAAGGTCACCAAGGGCTTGCGTAAGAAGACCAAAGCCTCTCGCTGGCGCGGCGGAGCAGGTTACAAATGGCGATTGCCATGGGGGCATTCCATTAACGTTTCCTTGATGGAGTCCTCCACGCTACCCCCGATGACCCCCGGAAGGGAGTAAACGCCACTACTTTGGTAGCAAGTTGCCCGGCCCACTTTGGTACCGATGAGCGATAGACTGAGTGACTTCTCCGCCTCGATGCAGCCTTTTTTAAAGCGGCAGCGAGTAGCCGAGGCTTGGGCGTGGATCGATTCGGCAGCAAAGCCGCTTCCCCCCGAGACGGTGGCTATCGATTCCGCTTACGGCAGGGTACTTGCCGAGGATATCCGCAGTCCCGGGCCGGTTCCCCGGTTTCGCCGCGCGATGATGGACGGCTACGCCGTCGTGGCGGAGGACACCTTAGGGGCTTCGGTCACCAACCCTGTGCCCTTACGACTAGTGGGGGAAGTTCGCCCTGGCGAAGAGCCGGCGTTTGAGCTTGGTCCCGGGCAGGCAGCTCGGATTGCCACCGGCGCAGCTCTCCCGCCAGGGGCAAATGCCGTGTTGCCGGCGGAGTTTGCCGAGGAAGTTTCCGGCACGGTCTTCGCCCAGGCGCCGGTTGCACCCTTTAAACACATCGGGGAAGTGGGGGAGGATGTTCGGCCAGGTGATCTGGTGCTGCCGCGCGGCCGGAGGCTTCGCCCTCAAGACGTGGGGTTGCTAAGCCTCTTAGGGGTATCTTATGTTCCCGTGGTCAGACGACCGGAGGTGCGGATCTTCGTCACTGGGAATGAGCTTCTGCCGGCCGGCTCTCCCCCAGAGGGGTGTCGGATCCCCGACGCCAACGGTCCAATGTTGGCCGCCTTAGTTAGTCGCGACGGGGGGGTTTTGCGGGAGCGAAGACTTCTCCCGGATGACCCCGAGGTAATCGCCCAGGCCCTTTGTCAACCGGCCGACGTTATTCTCGTCTCCGGCGGGTCAAGCGTGGGGCATCTGGATCTTGTTCCTCAAACTTTAGCCAGGCTGGGGGAGGTCGTCATCCACGGGTTAGCGATGCGGCCAAGTAGCCCCGCAGGGATGGGTCGAATCGGAAACGCGTTGGTGTTTCTTCTGCCCGGCAACCCAGTCTCCTGCCTTTGTGCCTACGATTTTTTCGCCGGCCGGGCGATTAGACTGCTCGGCGGCCGGGGGGCTTCTTGGCCATACCGATCAATCCGTTTGCCCTTACGGCAAAAAATCACCTCGGCTTTGGGCCGCATGGACTACGTCCGGGTAAGCATTGTGGACGGTCAAGTCGAACCGCTCGCCGTATTTGGCGCCGCGATACTTTCGTCAACAACTCGCGCCGACGGGTTCGTGCTTTGTCCGGAAGAGGTCGAGGGTTATCCGGCCGGGGCGGAAGTGGAAGTCTTCCTCTATAACGAATGTTGACGGCATAGCCGCCCCACGGCTTCACCAAACCGACTGGTCCAGCGCGACCGGGAACATGTGGTAACCCCTCAAAAGCTCGGCCGGACAAGTTCGCCAACCTACACAACCATGGGCTCCTAGCAAGATCTTTGCACCCCGATGAGTGATCAACCGCCCATTCAGGAATTCCTCACCGTCCTCCCGCCGGAGGAAGCTTGGCGAAAGTTCATCGATGCGGTCAATCCCCGGCCGCTTGGCGAAGAACAAATCCCATTGGCAGATCTCCTTGGTCGGGTACTTGCTCAGCCGATTGTCGCTGCCACAGATCTTCCCCCGTTTGACCGATCGATTGTGGACGGCTTTGCCGTCCGCGCCGAGGACACCTACGGAGCAACCCAGCTTAATCCGCGTAAATTAGCGCTACTACCCGGGCGGATCGAACCGGGGCATGCTCCCACGACGGAAGTAGACAGTGGTCAAGCGATCGCCATCGCCACCGGCGCGATGCTCCCTCGAGGGGCAGATGCAGTCGCAATGGTGGAGGATTGTCTTGTTGACGAAAACGAGCTTGTGATTACACGAGCACTTGTGCCGGGGGCAGGGGTGGCTTACGCCGGCACAGACGTGGCCCGAGGCGAAACGGTACTTTGGCCCGGGGAAATAATCGGCCCGGCCGACATTGCCGTACTGGCTGCCTTGGGGATGGATTCCGCCATTGTCTACAAACGTCCTCGCGTAGCCATTTTTTCCACAGGCAATGAGCTTCTTCCGAGTGGCCGGCCGCTTCAGCCGGGAAAAATTTACGATGCCAACGGGCCGATGCTCGCAGCGGCTGTGACACAGCTTGGCTGCCAACCGATCTCTTTCGGGATTATTGAGGACGAGCTAGAGCGACTAAGTGAAGCACTCCGGCGTGCCCTGGAGCAATGCGACGCTGTGCTTCTTTCAGGGGGCACAAGCAAAGGTGGTGGCGACCTTTCTTATCAAGCAGTCCGGGCGATTTGCCGGCCGGGAATTATCGTCCACGGAATTGCTGCCAAGCCCGGCAAACCCCTTTGTCTTGCTGTGCATGAAGGAAAGCCAGTTGTCATTCTGCCGGGCTTTCCGCTCTCGGCGGTGTTTACTTTTAATGAATTTGTCGCACCTCTTCTTTGTCAACTAAGTGGCCGGCGGGCACCTGAACTTGCCCGGCAGCCAGCTCGCGTAGCAGTAGCCATCCACTCCGAGCCTGGGCGACGCGAGTATGTCCCCGTGCAGGTCTTCCCCAGCGCCCAGGGCCCCCTTGCATGGCCCGTCGGCAAAGGCTCGGGATCCGTTTCCGCCTTCAAGCAGGCCGATGGCTACCTTGTTGTTGACACCCTGGAAGAAATTGTCCCGGCCGGCACTGAGCGGCTCGTGTACTGGTTTGGCCGTCATCCGGCGATACCCGATTTAACCATCATCGGCAGTCACTGCGTTGGGGTTGATCTACTTGTCGGAAAACTGGGGGAGCGCGGCTTTCGGGTCAAATTCCTGGCAGCCGGTTCCATGGCGGGCCTAACAGCCGTTAAGCGTGGGCAATGCGACCTTGCAGGAATCCACCTTTTTGACGAACAAAGCGGCCAGTACAATCGCCCCTTCCTCAGCGAAGGCCTCGAACTTATTCCCGGCTACCGCCGCATGCAAGGAATTGTGTTCCGGGCGGAGGATCCTCGTTTCCGAGCTCTGCAGCTGCCAGAGATCCTCAGGCGGATTCGCGAAGATCCCTTCTGCCGAATGGTCAACAGGAACCCCGGCAGCGGCACACGGATCTTGATCGACCGTTTGCTCCAGGGCGCTCGACCACCGGGATATAGTGTCACTGTCAACACACATCATGCGGTGGTGGCGGCGGTGGCCCAGGGCCGAGCCGACTGGGGAGTGGCCATCGAGTGGGTTGCCCGACTCAACGGTTTGGGCTTCTTGCCTCTGGCCGAAGAGCACTTTGACTTTGTGGTCGCACTATCGCGGCGGGATCGGCCGGCGGTCGTCGCTTTTCGGGAGCTCCTTGCCGACCCCGGCGTCCGTGCCGAGCTTGGGCGGTTTGGCTTCCGCCTGGCGGACGAAGCACGGGCCACCTAGGGTCTTGGGAGCCTCCTTGGCAAGGCCTCAGGCAGCTGTTGACAAAAAGGGCCCGGCCCCGCCCGAAGGTAAGTCTGGCAAACAGACTTTATACGAAACCGAAAGCTAAACAAACTGCCCCCAACAAACAGTGCACAAGGAGATAGGAATGGGCGAGCTGCTGGCTTCCCGAGCTTTTTACGAAGGGCTTGCCTCCATCCGCGATGTAGACATGCTCGAGGACCTTCTTAGTCTGCCAAGCGAGGAGGTCGTGTCTTGTCTTGGCAAATTGGACGGAGACATCATCCTTTTGGGAGCCGGGGGCAAGATCGGCCCAAGCCTTGCCCATATGATTCGCCGAGCAAGTGACCTTGCCGGGAAAAAAAGGCGGGTGATCGGGGTGGTGCGCCAAGCCCGGCCGGAACTTGAGGCCAACTTTGCCCGCTGGGGAATCGAGCTTCGCACCTGCAATTTGCTTGATCCACACCGACTTGCGCAACTGCCCGATGCGCCGATCGTCTTTTACCTTGCCGCTATGAAATTCGGCACCACCGGTCAGGAACCGACCACCTGGGCCATTAACAGCTTCCTGCCTGGGCTTGTATGCCAGCGCTATCCGGCCAGTCGTATTGTGGCTTACTCCACAGGGAACGTTTACCCACTTGTTCGGCCGGAGACCGGCGGCTCTAAGGAGACCGATCCGCCTGGGCCTATCGGTCAGTACGCCATGAGCTGCCTCGGCCGAGAACAGATCTTTACCTACTTTAGTCAACAAAACAACACGCCAGTGGCCCTTCTTCGGCTTAACTACGCCAATGAGATGCGTTATGGGACGCTAGTGGATCTGGGCCAACTGGTCCTTGCGGAAAGGCCCGTCGATCTGTCGATGGCTTATTTCAACGCTATTTGGCAGGGGGATGCCAACTTGATGGCAGTGCGGGCAGTTGAATACGCCTCCGTCCCCCCGCGGATCTTTAATATCGCTGGGCCAAAGATCTTGGCTGTCCGCGAGGTGGCCCTGCAATTTGGTCGGCTATTTGGTAAACAGGTGCGCTTCGGCAGCACAGAGGGGCCGGATGCCCTTTTGAACGACGCACGAGCTAGCTACCGGTTTCTTGGGGAGCCTCTGGTGCCCGAGGAAAAACTCATCCACTGGATTGCCGATTGGCTTGTCCGCGGAGGTCCCACCCTTCGCAAACCGACCATGTTTCAGGTGCGCAACGGGAAATTTTAGAACGGCCTGTCGCACCTTCGCGGGTGGAGACAAAGCCCGATTACCTACCCACCTGGCGGGACCGCTTTCACCACGGCCCAAGCTCAAGAGAGCAAACAAAGTCCCGGTTTTCCCAATACCAAGCTACCGTTCGTCTGAGACCCTCCTCAAGCGGTACCTGAGGCTGCCAGCCAAGTATTTCCCTTGCTTTGCGGATGTTGGCCCAAGTGGCTGGCACATCGGCGGGATGGCGCGGCCGAGTGGTTCGGTGGACCGGCTTGCCGACTAGTCGGGCAATTGTATCGATCACATCATTGAGGACAGCGGGGGCATCACCCCCCAGATTGATCACCTCGTAACCCACCGGCCGAAGAGCCAGAATTGTCCCCCGAGCAATATCGTCAACATAGGTAAAATCGCGGCTTTGGGTTCCGTCGCCGTAAACGACGATTGGTTCTCCCTCGGCAATAGCGCGGATAAAGCGAAAGATACTCATGTCCGGCCGGCCCGCCGGCCCGTAAACAGTAAAATATCGCAAGACGCTGACATCGGTTCCGTACAGGTGATGATAAGTATAGGCAATGGTCTCCGCGGCCTTTTTCGAGGCGGCATACGGGGAAAGGGGCCGATCGGTGTCGGCCGACTCATCGTACGGCACGGGGTTGTGAGCGCCATAGAGGCTAGAGGTTGACGCCAAAATATATTTCCGCACACCAAATTGCCGGCAGGCTTCCAAAAGGTTGAGCGCCCCCTCGCAATTGGTGCGATAATAAACCCAAGGATCAGCAACACTGGCCCGGACCCCAGCCCGAGCAGCTAAGTTGATAACGGCCGCAAATGGTGCTTGATCCCGGCTGGCCGGCTGGCACAAGCGCTGCCGTTCCCTTTCGTTGACAAAAAGATTCTCCACACTCTTTCGGTCGGAGATATCCAGCGCCTCAAAGCGAAATCGAGGAAAACTCCTCAACCGAGCCAAGCGCCATTCCTTTAACCGCGGATCATACGCCGCGTTGAGATTATCAACGCCGAGGACTTCATGACCTGCCTCTAAGAGAAGCTCGCACACACGGGCGGCAATAAACCCAGCGCAGCCTGTAACCAGGTACGTGGCAACCGCGGGCTGGCTCATCAAGTTCTACCTCCCGGGCGAAAAGTGCCGGGCTTTTCCCTCCTAAGCGTCTGGTAAACACCTCGGCAAAGGCCAGCAAGCCTGTCGAATAAACGGCCGGGTCAAGGAACTAATTTAATCACGCCAGGGACCAAACCACTCTCGGTCAATCGTCCTCGGGGCCACTAGCCCGACGCGCAAATCCCAAGGGCTAACCAAGCACGTAAGTGGGCTAAGCCTTGCGGATCTTTTCCCTGCCACGAGTAACATGCCGAGTGGCATTCCGCGTGTCAACAACAAGGACACTATGATCCACAATGAATTGGTAATCATAACTGGAATGGTCCGTAGCGATCAAGACACAGTCCTGCGAGCGCAAAAGCTCCGGAGTAAGCTCCACACTCCACAGAGGCGGCAGCTTGTAATGGCGCATCGCCGGAAGCGAAGGAATATGCGGATCGTTGTAGCTCACAATTGCCCCGCCTGCCAAAAGCCGCTGCATCAGGGCAAAAGATGGACTTTCCCGAGGATCGTCCACATCCTTCTTGTATGCCACGCCCAACACCAAGACGCGACTCCCTCTCAGTGGCTTGCCGTGGTCGTTAAGCGCCTCCACCACGCACTTGATGACATAGTCGGGCATACTGGTGTTGATCTCGCCGGCAAGCTCGATGAATCGGGTGACCATTCCGTACTTGCGGGCAAGCCAACTGAGATAGAACGGATCGATGGGAATGCAATGTCCCCCCAAGCCAGGTCCTGGGTAAAACGCCTGGAAGCCAAAAGGCTTCGTCTTAGCCGCCTCGATTACCTCCCAAATGTCAATACCCATCCGGGCAAAGAGTACCTTTAGTTCGTTGACAAGGGCGATGTTGATCGAACGATAAGTATTTTCCAAGATCTTGCAGGCCTCGGCCACCTCACAGCTTGAAACGGGCACTACCTCCGCTACCACATGCCGGTAAAGGGCCTGAGCCAAGCGGCCGCTTACTTCGTCAATCCCCCCGACGACCTTAGGGATATTCTCCGCCGAATACTTCGGATTACCGGGGTCCTCTCGCTCCGGACTATAGGCAAGGAAGAAATCCTCTCCCACCTTAAGGCCACTTTTTTGCAATGCCGGCAATACCACTTCCCGCGTTGTGCCAGGATAAGTGGTGCTTTCCAAGACCACTAGTTGACCGGGCCGAAGGGTCCGGGCAATGTCTTCCGCCGTTTTTTCCACAAACTGCAAGTCCGGATCCCGGCTTTCGTTAAGCGGTGTGGGCACACAAATAAGAAGAGCATCTGGCTCGCCAAGGCGGGAAAAATCGGATGTCGGCTCAAATCGGCCGGCGTTTACACTCTCTTTGATCCAATCGGATCCTATGTGCTTGATATAACTTTGTCCACAGCGGAGCTTCTCCACCTTGGCCGGGTCAATATCAAAGCCCATAGTGCGGAAGCCCGCCCGCAAAAATGCCCGCACCAAGGGCAACCCGACATAGCCAAGGCCAATGATTCCAACCCGAGCCGACTTTTCCGCTATCGCCCGCTCAAGACGAGTCGCATTCACAGCCTCTTTCTCCCGTCGAAAAACTTCTGGCTTAGTGACACAAACGCAGAGCTGCTCGCCAAAGAATCGCTCGAGTTAACCGCTGATTTTCGAACTTCTTTTGATTTCTTGCTAATCCTCCGCGAGCTTGTCGGAAACCTTCAGGGCGCATGCCTGCCGTTTTCTAAATTTAGGTCGCACGATCCGAAAGGGGGGATTCTCCTTCACCGCTTAAGAGCCCCTGACCGGCAGGTCCGAAGCCTCCGGATCGTCCAGCCTTTCCAACCGCGACCTGGCGATCTCAGCCCAAGGCCCCTCCGGCGCAAGCCGAAGATAAGCCAACCAATGGGCTTGAGCTTCCTCTTTGCATCCCAACTGCTCTAGCAGGGAGGCCAAATGCCAGTGAGCCTCCGCGCAGTCGGGCTGAAGATCTAACGCACCCTGGAAGGCTGCCCGTGCCAAGTGCTTATCGCCCAATTCGGCCAGCACGCAACCGAGGTTCACCCGGGCTTCCACGAAGTTTTCATCCAGCTCCAGGGCCATCCAGTACCTTTCCCTGGCCGCCTGAAGCTCCCCCGCCCGGTAGAGAAGTTCTGCAAGCTGAAAGCAGCCCTCCGGCGACGGACCGGCGATCGCCAACCGAAGCCGCTCCGCCTCAATTGCCGCAGCCAGATCGTAATCGTCGCCCTCGGAAAACCCCGCTAAAGATCCGCCTATCCCTCCCGAATTTTCCAAACCTCCTTTTATTCCCAAACTGACCAGCCTACGCACGATAGGGGAACCAGCCCCCTCGGAAGACTCCGTAGCGCCGCGGTGCTGCTCGGTCCCGCCGTTGGGGTCGGGAGCACGAGAACTAGTATCTTCCGTGCTAAATAGCAACATTTGGCCGGTGGGATCGACCAAGCCCAGGGGACCTTCCAGAAAAAGGGACGGCCCGATTTGCCGGACGTGCCAGTTTTCCGGCCAGTGTGCTCGAGAAGCAAGCCACCGTGCCAAGGCCTCAAGTTGGGCCTCAAGACGGCGCGGCAGGATGCCGGCCTTGACCCATCCGCCAAGCTGCCGCGCAAGCGAAATTTCCCCGAAATCGAGATAAGGCGATCGGAAAACCCAACATCGCGGCCTAAGGAGCCCCAGCCCGATCCATCGCCGCAGCAAAAGCCGGTCAACGCCGGAAAGTTGCGAAGCAATGCCAAGGGCAAAAACTGACACGGCCCCTTCCCGGAGGCGAAGAAGGCCTAGCCACTCCCAAAGCTCGCTTTCGGCCAAAAACCGCGGCTGCCAGCGGATACTGGCGGTTTGGTCGAGAATTGCCCGCCGCTCAGCCTCCGGAAGAGATCCTCGCCCCAGCGGATAGTCTTCCTCACCCAGCACGACATAGTGGACGCCGGGACGAACCCGTGGCCAAACGGTACCCCCCTGCTCCTTGATCAGGCGACCAACATCCGATTGACTTGCCCCGGCAAACCGCCCGAGGAGGACAACAACTCGCCCTTCCAAAGGCCGATCAACTCTGCCCGCCATGGCTTCGTCCCTTCGAGCTCATCGAAAGTAGTTAGAAGATCCTGGATTTCGCCGGCGGAAGTCTTCCGCTTTAACGCGTATTGTCCACAGGATGAGGTTGCGGAGGAGGCAGCTCGCCCGCGGCGGCACCAGCTTGCCCCTGGTTGGTGGGGGCCTGATCTGCCGGCTTTTGGACTTCAACTTTCTGGGCTGACTCCTGGGGTGGTGTCAACACAGCGGACGAACTTGTCGACGGAGCACTTATCGGCTCACCGGTGCAGGGATCTATTGGGATTCGACACACCACGGTGCGGGGAACATAATAAGTGTAAGTAAAAGGCACCCGCTTTTCGACCACTCGCGGGATAGAGACGGTCTCCTGGCTAGCCACCCATCGGCAAACTCGGACCGGCACTTGCTCCACTCGCTCCTCCCAAGCAATTCGGTAAGTAGTGACCGGCACCTGGCGGACTTCCTCCTGCCAGACGAGCCGGCAAACCTGCACCGGCACTTGCTCTTCCACCTGTTCCATCACCGGCCGCTGCACTGTCACCGGTATCCGCTGGACGACTTGTTCCTCCACAATCCGACAAACGCGAACAGGGACCTTTCGGACAACCTGCTCCGGTACATAACGGGTGACTTGCACGGGCACTTGTTCGGTCACGGTCTGGGGGACCAAGGTCGTCTGCGGCACGTGGTAAGTTACTGGCCGAGGGACCCAGACCCGCTGCATTTCCCACCGGCCACGAGGCGACTGGACCCAATAAAGCCCCATTCGCTGCCAGGTGACTGCGCCGGTGACAGGGTCAGTGACCCAGCCGGGCGGTTGCCATTGAAGCCTCACCTGGGGTAAAAGCCCCGGGCGAAGCACAAGTTGCTCAGTGAAAAACCCCTCGTCGCGAACCACCGGGCGGTAGGTCACCACCGGCTGCAAAACCGTTCGATGCTGCAGGCGATAGGAGGTCTCCGTCACGGGGCGGTAGACGGTAAATACCTCTTCCCTTTCCGATGTCTCCCAAACGGGTCGACGAACGGTATAACGCTCCTCCCGCTCGGAGGTCTCCGTCACATAGCGAATCCGATTAACCACGCGGGTGCGGTACTGCGTTTCGTAAACAGGTCTCTGCACCCAATAACGTTCTTCCCGAGTGGAGGTCTCAAGCACAGGGCGCGCTACGCGGTAACGATTTTCCCGATACTCCGTTTCCCACACCGGACGGTAACGGGTAACCTGATGCTCCTCGTAAACAGTTTCCTGCACCACTCGGTAGGCCGTCATTTGCCGCGGTTCATAAACAGTTTGATACTCCAACCGATAGGTTGGCCCAACGGTACTTACCAGGGGCGTGCCCACGATCACACAGTCTTGTCCGGCGGCCGGGGCGTTGACAAAAGCGAAAACGATTGCCCCGGTAATTCCCACAAAAGCCAACCGGATCATCCTCTGGCATGTCATCGTTTCTCCCTCCCTTCCTCAAGCGAGGGCTTCCGCTGCGCCCTAGTTCAACGCTGCGGAAAAAAGGCCGAACGTGACAGGTTCCGCCTAACGCACGGAAACCTCGCCCAGCCCAAGCAGCCTGCGATTTTCACAAGGAGCCAAACTGCGTTTAACTTGCGGAGAGACAGTCCTCCGATCTTTGCGAGAAAGCTTCGGCCCAGGCAAACGGCGGTTTACTTCGTCGCAAAGTTGTAAATCTCGCAAGTTCTGCCGCCCTGCTTCGTAAGCTTGCAATCCTCGCTCCTCCGGCCGTAGTCAACACCAGCAAATCACCGGCGCCGGCGGAGGAGACCCGTTGCCTATCAAGCAAGGCGAGTCGAAATCAAAAGCGCTAAGTGTCCCGGGCTTTTCCCGGGCCCTTTGGCAATCATCCGAATTCTAGGTTGCCCGACGGATCAATTAGGGCGATTACACCGATAAAAGCCCATCCACGAGCCGTGCCCAGCCCTCTGGTTGGCCGGGCATCCCAAGCGCACACCGTCGCCCCGGCGATAACGCCCTCTTATCAATCTTGCTTCCAACAACACGGAAGGCAAATGCGGAGTGGCATTTACAATTTATCTTGAGTCGTAACCCACGGTGGGACAAGGAGTTTACGGCCGACAAAAAGATTAAAGATAAGCCACGCCGCAACCGACTACCGCTACAATTGCCACATTCGCCCTTTTTTGACTACCTCGCATCTCTTGCCGTAAAGAAATTGTCGCACCTCACCTCGGGGCAAACGGCGCACTGTCAACCCAGATCACTTCCGGCGACTCCAGCCACCCAATCTCTTCGATGGCATTCGCTCCCACCCAAATCATTTGCAAGGGGAAGAATTACCCCGTTTGGTAACGACCTCGCGCCGCAACTCTGGAAAGCTCTGCCCTTTTTCGTCGGGCGAGGTGGCCCTACCTTCTTAGGACGAGAGGGGCGGATCTTGGTCAAAAAGCAACGGGGCAGGTTGGGCCGAATATCGGGCGACATAGGACTTGACTTTTAGCTTTCGAGCGGCGGCATCCGTGCTCATGTAGCGGACATTTCCGAAGATGGGTCTTTCCGGTCCCCAAGGGCGATCATACCGTCCAAGGATCCAAAAAATTCCTGAGTACGAATTAGGATCCTCGGCATCAAGCCCAAACGTGTTGTTAAGATCGATCATCCTCTCCAGTGCTTCTTGTGGATCGGCAGTCCACTCGAGGATCTTTTTCCCCCACAGCATCCGCATGTAATTATGGAGGATCCCAGTCGTCCGTAACTCGTTTTGGGCAGCATTCCAAAGGGGATCCACGGTGGCAGCCGCCTCTAACGCCTCCTTCGTGTACAGATAAGGCCGCGGATCCCCAGCATGCTCTTTGAGCGTTTCTTGCGCCCAGCCAGGCAAGCTATCAAAACGGTCATAGGTATCGGAGAGGAAGGCAAAATTAAAGCCAATTTCCCGCCAAGTCAGCAGCTGATCGAGGAACACCTCGGCCCCCTCGCCCATGCCGAAAAACCCTACCTGTCCGCTGGCCGGGCGCGTGGGTCGATCCGCTGTCCACCTCTCTACCGCGGTCACAGCGGCAAATACTTCCTGTGCGGAAATAAACCCGTGGTGAAGATAAGGCGATAGCCCACTTGTGGCTTGAAGGTCCGGGTGATTACGATCCCTGGCGTATGTGGCAAGATGCTTAAGGATAAACCGCTCCAAGCGGTCGCGCGCAGGCGCTGTCCCCCCCGGCATGTCAACTGGTGGCACATCACAAGCAAAGGGCAGCTTCGTCCACAGGCGGCGATCTTCCAGGAACTCTTTCGTCCGCGCCACCACCGGGGAAAGCAATGCCGCCATTTCCCGGGGCAGTTCCCCGCCGGCCGAAAGCCGCTTTAAAGGCGATTCCGACGGCTGAACGGCGTAAAACCGCCGAAAGTTCTTCTGCCAAAATCGGCGGAAATCAAATGCCCGGGCAAAGATCCGATCACATACGGCAAGAGGTACAAGCCCGTTTGAATCGACTGCCTCCACCAGCACCGGGACAGCCGCGGCCACTTCAGTAAGCTGCTTCCGCCATGCCCGAAGCGGATAAAAGTCAGTCACCACACAGACCGCCTGTGTACCAACCCGGCGGAAAATGCGGATAAGCTCGCCACTTTTCGTTTCGACAACGGGATAGTACCTTGCCAGGCCATGCCGGGTGAGGCCAATCTTTTCCTTCATCCCCTGAGCCACAAACGCCCATTGACGCTCGCTTGACCAAGGGAAACAGGGGGACCATGTTTCAACAATAAGGAGCGGCTTGTGCGTCTTTTCGGCCCAAGCAACCGCTCGGTCCAGGGCAAAGTTCCACCCCAAACGGCGAAAAGCCGTCATCCAGTAAACAACACACGCACCATCCGGTCGAGGCTTCTGGCCATTGGTCCACAGGATTCTTTCCGGTGGGCAACCGCCAACAACGAGCCCTTCGTCAAGTTTCATCGGCAAAAAATAAACTATTCTCTCAACACCACAAGGCAACAATTATAAGGCATGACCGCCGAGCATTCTCGCCGAGAGCAGCAATTAAACTGGTCTTTGGTAGGTGCGGCGTATACAAGGAGTGCTGACTTGGCCAGCATTCGGCGGGCCTGGCGATCTAGCCGTTTACGCTCGCGAGGGACTCCCCAAAAGTTGACGAATTCTCTTTTCGACACCCTGCGGACGAATCCAGCCAAGTCCCCTGTTTTCAAGCTCCTCTAGGAGGAGTTGCCACTCGCGGTCACAACCTTGCCCGTTGGGGAGGGCAGCTCCGTTGGCAAGCGGCAACCGTCCACGACAGGCCAGGAAAGCGCGAACGACCCCTTCCGCCCGCTCGTCCCAATCGCTCCAACCGGGGAATTCGTATTCCCAATCTAGTTCCCACAGCCGAATTGTCTCGTCCTCACCGGCACTCAGGACCCACCGGGAATCCGGGCTAATGGCCACGGTGAGGATGCTCCCTGTATGCCCGAGCAAGACCCGCTGACAACTCCCCGACCCAAGATCCCATATTCGAACCGCCCGATCTTTGCCGGCGGAAACCAAAAACTGCCCATCCGGGGTCACTGCCAGGGCATGGACGGGGCCTTCATGACCTGTCAACTGCCGGATACATTCTCCGGTTTGCAAATTCCACAGTTTAATTGTCCAATCCTTGCCCGCGGATACGGCATGTTTACCATCCGGCAAAAAGGCCACATCTAACACCCAGTCCCCGTGAGCCTTAATGACCCGGACGGCCTCGCCAGTGCGGATGTCCCATAGACGGATCGTCTGATCTTCCCCTGCTGAAAGCAGCCACCGGCCATCAAGGCTAATATCCAGCGCGTTGATATATTTTTCATGCCCGGCAAATGTCCGCACGCACCGCGTACTTGCCACATCCCACTCACGGATTACCCGATCCCAACCGGCCGAGAAAAGATAACGTCCACTGGGCGAAAAGACCAAGTCGTTGATAGGTGCACCTGCTTCGATGACGCCGATGGCGTTTTTGCTCTCGCAACTCCACAGGCGGATGACCCGATCGTGACCTGCGGAAGCAAAAATATCCCCACCCGGCCTGCACACAACACTGGACACCCAATCGGCATGGGCGGAAATAATGGCTGGCTCCTCCCCGGAATCATCAAGCGTCCACCAGCGGACCGTGCCGTCCACGCCTGCCGACAGCAGCCGCTTAGCTCCCTGGCAAAAGGTCACGCAGCGGACCTCGCCCGAATGAGCCTCGAGAACCTGCAGCGACCAGCCATCGGCACACGCACGCCGGATGCATCGGCGACCAATGCGATTCCACAACTCAAGGAGCTCGCGGGTCATTCGGTAACCGGGGAGCTGGCGCGCTGCCCTCGTATACTGAAGGGCCTCAGCATACTGCTCGCTGGCCATTGCCATCCGCGCTTTGAGCACCAGCTCGACGTACTGATTCTGGACCCGGCCTGCTTCCTCGGAGCTGGTCACCTGGCACAGGAGGATGGGGGCCATGAAACGGCGCTGGGGATCAGTTATTGGCCCAAGCCGCCACAGACGGAGCGTTCGGCCGGTGCTGCAAGAAAGCGCCCAACGGGCATCGGCACTGAGATAAACACCGGAGACGGGATCCGTATGGCCCTTCAGCGTGCGGAGGCAGCGTCCTGTGGCCACTTCCCACAGTCGCAATGTCTTATCGCTACTGCCGGAAAGCAGCCACGCTCCATCGGCACTGACAGCCAAAGACCGCACCGGCGCCGTATGTCCCCGAAAGACTCGAACCAGCGTGTCGTCGGCCAGTTGACGAAGTTCGATCGTACACTCTTCGGTGGCGACAACAACATGTTTGCCGTCGGGCGTTTCCAGCCGATCAGCCCGCCCCCATTCGATCCTACGGAACACCTCGGCCGTGCTTGGCATGGCGGCTTGTTGGACCACAAACTGGCCGTCGCGACTGCGACGCAGCTGCCAGCGCCCATCCGCGCTTGTGGAGATGCTGCCGACAAGAGCCGGGACCTCAAGGGTCGTCAACGTCCGGCCGCTTTCCACCTCCCATAGCCGCATTGTCCGCCCATCCAGCCCCGACAGGACTCGGTCGCCCCGAGCACCCAGGTACACCTCCGTCACATGCGGTGGCTGACCCGTAAAAGATCGTAAACAACGGGGCATATCGGCGAGCATCTTCCGGGCTTCCTCTAAAGCGGAAGCCACCTCCGGCCCGCCACCAAGTTGCAGCGCGGTTTCCAAAGCCTCCACCGCCAGCTTCGCCTCGAAGCGTTCCATCTGGGCAAGGCCCAGAGCGAAAAACGCCTCTGGCGCCTGCGGCCGGTTCTTGCACAATTCTTCCAGTTGACTTACAAGCTCGAGATCCGTCAGGCGACCCCCGCGCCACTCAAGAAGTGCCCGGTTAAAAGTTACCTGCGGCTGCCAGGGATGCTCTCGCCAGGCCAAGGACCAGCTCTGCAGGGCCTCCTGGTAATTGCCGAGGTCCAGGAGGGAGGCGGCCCGGTTGTTTAATGAATCGGCCCTCAGGTCCGCCGCCGTGGGTTGGTAACGGGGATAACGCTGGCCGGTCAAGTCCCGCCACACACCCCGCAGCCAGTCGGAGATTTCGACCATGTCCCGCGGCCGTTCCTGCGGATCGCGCCGGAAGCAGCGACGCAGAAGCTCGACCACACCCTCCGGCATCTTCGGCAGGAAACGCTCCGGCGGGCCTTGCTTCAGGTAGCTCTCAAAGACCTCAGCCGCGGTATGACCACCGAAGCGACAGGGTGCCCGGCCGAAAAACATCGCTAAAACCGTCACCGCCCAAGACCAGATATCCGTCCCGCGAGTGAGCTTGACCCGCTGATCGGCCGGGACACCGCTTTCAGCCTGGACGGCCGCCTGAATCTGCTCCGGCGAGCAATATGCCGGGGTCATTCCGCCCCAACTGACGGTCAAACTGCCTTGTGTGGACTGCACGGGAGCTGCCGACGCTGCCCACCGCGCCCGAGCCAGCCCAAAGTCCGTCACCTTGGGCACTTCCCCTTTCATCAGGACGTTTTCCGGCTTAACGTCCTGATGAATGACTCCATGTTCATGAGCGTGGTTAAGCCCCCAAGCTATCTGGATGGCAATATCCAAAATGCGGAGGAGACTTTGCCGAACACCCCCCTCGTAGAGTCTGCGATCGCGAATCCACTCCCACAGCGTTCCGCCGTCAACGAATTCGGCAAAGACGCGAGGAATGCCCGCAATTCGCCTGACGTAATAACAGGTGACGATGTTTGGATGCAGTCCGAGACGCATCCACGCCTCGCATTCCCGCTCGAAATTTCGCTTGCCTTCCTCGCTCCGGAATTCGTCCGCTTTCGGGGACTTAACGGCAAGATCTATTCCCCACCCGTGGTGGTAAACACGATAGACGACACCCATCCCCCCCTCGGCAAAAGGTTTATCCGGCCGAAGGGGTCGAACTTCGTAAACATCCAGAATGATGTCGCCTACCTTCCATCGTTCGGCGGAGGCCTCAGATTCGGAGGAGCTTGATGGACGACGACCGGTTTGAAAAGTTCGCGTTACCGCCTCCGGCAAGGCTGTGAGCACAAAAAGAGTATTGCATTTTGTACACTGCCCCCTTCGACCCAGGTGGACAGGGTCGATACTATACTGGGAAAAACACTTCGGACACTGAACGCGGACAGACGCCATAAGGCAAGTTTCCCCCTTCCCCGTTAACGTCCGAGCCCAAGCTGCCCCCTTAAACGCCCGGCGCCGGCCTTCCGGCTGACATTTCACCCCCGTGACAAACTCTCCCCGGAGGCGGCGAATCTACGACGGATGCCCCCGCAGAAAAGGCTCCCCCAGAGCCTCTACCCTGAAATAATACGCTCGACCTACAGATCCCCCCAAGTTTTGGCCATAATTTTTCATCTGCCGGATCACCCAAAAGTGGGGACATTGCCCACCAATGTAGGCCGAAAGCTCCCCGGCGTCTAGCCCTGCGACATTGAGGTTCCCACACGGCAGTTGAGCCCTGAATTTAAGGCCGGCTTTTCCCCAAAACCCTCCCTCACCGTTAAGGGAGGCCATCCAGCCGGCGCGTGATGGCGCCCCGGTCGGGAATACAACTGTCCCCTGCGAAGGGAACTATCCGGGCGGAGCTAATTCACGGCCCGTGTGATTTCAGCGGTACCGCAACTCTTGGCGCCTCCCAACTTGACGATAAGAGATTCCAGAAGATCGAACGCAAGCGACGCAACGCGGGCAAATTATTCCGGCGGGCCACGATCGGGGAAGGATGAGGAGATGAGGAAAAGAACACGAGCCAAAAGCACCCAGGCTCTGCCCCAACCCACGAGCTTTCCTGGCGCACGCCGGCTGCGCCTCAGGGGAGGGGCACACCCAAAGGCTTTGCTCCTGGCCTAGCCCCGGCAAAAAGAAAGTTAAACCCGGCCCGGCCGAGCGAAGCGTAAAGTCAAGGCTGAACGACTGGGGACCAGGAGAAATCCCGACCACGATGGTCAATAACGGTGAGGATTGGGAATTCGCCCTTTCTTGTTTAGGGGCAAGGTAAATGCGCTCCCGGCACAGGGCCCTATATTAGGGAGGGTTTTCGCCGGATCAATCGAGGTCAGATGGGCCGGCCAACGGGCGGAAACAGTGTAGGATCGGTATTACTCCGGGAAAAGCTTGGTCGACAAATACCGCTCGCCCAAGTCAGGAAGTACCACCACCACCAGCTTACCGCGGTTTTCTTCGCGCTTGGCCACCTGCAAAGCCGCCCAGGCGGCTGCTCCGCTACTAATCCCGCAGAGGATCCCTTCCTCGCGAGCAAGGCGCCGTGAGGTCTCCATCGCCGCCTCATCTTCGACGGTGATGACCTCATCCAGAATATTGAGATTAAGCACATCCGGGATGAAGCCCGCCCCGATCCCCTGAATGGAATGCTTACCCGGCTGAATGGGTTGGCCCTGAAGTTTCTGGGTGATAACCGGACTATTAGCCGGCTCAACCGCCACTACGCGGACAAGGGGCTTGCGGGACTTGAGGACCTCGCCCACCCCGGTAATAGTACCGCCCGTACCGACCCCCGCAACGAAAATGTCAACCTGACCATCCGTGTCGCGCCAAATCTCTTCCGCTGTGGTTCGGCGGTGGATCTCCGGGTTAGCAGGATTCTTAAATTGCTGAGGCATGTAAAAGTTGGGATTCTCCGCGCAGAGCTCCTCCGCGCGGCGAACGGCCCCAGACATCCCCTCGGAGGCAGGGGTCAACACGATCTCCGCGCCCAGGGCCTTGAGCAGTCGACGACGTTCCAAGCTCATACTCTCCGGCATAGTGACCATCAGCCGGTAACCCCGAGCCGCGCAGACAAACGCTAAACCGATCCCTGTATTGCCACTTGTTGGCTCAACAATAACGGTATTCTCTTTAATGAGGCCCAGTTGCTCAGCCCGGTCGATCATCGCCCGGGCGATTCGGTCTTTGACACTCCAAAGCGGGTTCTGGCACTCCAGCTTCGCCGCGATGCTCGCTGGAAGCCCCTTGCCAAACCGTCGAAGCCACACAAGCGGGGTATTGCCGATAACCTGGGTAACGTCCGAATAAATCCGCCCGTTAACGGCTACTGACATTGAGCAAACTCCTCGAATATCCACCCACACTAAGCTAAGCGTGACAGGCCTAACCTCCCCTAAATTGATAACGTTAGTATACGCTCAAGAGTTTATACAAAATTGATCAGAATATGTCAATACCCACTCGCCGGCCCAGCCGGTGGCCACACACGCTCCGCCAGTAGCGGTGGAATACTACTAAGGCGGTGAAGTTTATCGAAATCGGAGGGCCATGCGCTAGGCCTCAGTCCCCGGGAGAGCCTTGCCAAATAATGCGAGAAATGGTGGCGCTCTTTAGACCCGCCATCTTCAGCCGACGCCGGCAGAGATGCCCGGCCGAGACCTGGGATGAAGCCTCGGGTTCACTAGCCGACTCTCCGTGACAAAGTCCCAACGCTTGCCAACCTAGGATGCCGCGGCCAAAAGCTCACCGAAGTTCCCAGAGGGGCGCGGGCCCGCCCAGGCTGGGAGCTCCTCGTCGGGAATGCGGTGGGACTGTTTGCCCCCCTGGGGGAACCAAGGCCGTTACGGCAATTAGACGCCTCCAGCCCATTAGCACCCGTAAAGGGCGACCGCAGTCAAACGAGAAATTAATGAGTTTCGAAGATCGGAGAAACGCCGTGTTGAGCCGAGATTCAGTAGAACCGCCAACCAACTCGGAGTCGCCAACTCGTCCTCCGTCAGATGGCTATAAGGACTCTGCCGGCCGACGCGCTTGGCGGCAACTGCGGGCAAATCGACCGGCTATGGTCGCCCTCTATTACCTGGTCGGACTTGGGGGATTGGCGCTTGTCACCCCGGCCTTGCCGCTCCAACCGCCTCGGCTGATCGATACTTCCCGACAATTCTCACCGCCCACATTGTCGGCCGCTCCTCGCTGGCTGCCCGACGCGTCCGACGCAAGCCAGCCGGAACTTTTGGAAGAACGAATCCGGGAAGGCTTCGGGCCATTAGACCCGGCTAGTGACCTTTTGCTCCGCGTGCGGCTTTATTTGTGGGGAGACTGGTCCATCCCAAGCATTTTCGGAACGGACAAATTAGGTCGAGACGTCCTTTCCCGAGTCTTGTGGGGTGCAAGGGTCTCGCTGGCCGTGGGCGTGATTGCCGCCCTGGTGTCCCTCCTTATTGGAGTCACCTACGGCGCTGTGGCGGGTTATGTCGGCGGCATTGTCGATGAAATCATGATGCGGATCGTTGATGTTCTTTATTCCGTGCCCTTTATCTTCATCGTGATCTTTCTTGTAACCATCTTAAGTGCCGAGACCCGCCGCTTGTCGCCCTTGGGCGTGCTTCCCTTGGAAGAAATCCACACATTAGCAAACAGTCCAACCGGCAACCCTGGCTCTGAGGACCAACCGGAGCGGCCTGTGGCACCGCTTCAACCGAACATGCTCTTGCGACAACTAAACGAAGGCGAGCTTCCTTCCATCATTCGTCAAGCAGCTCAGAAGATTGGTGTTAGTTTGCCGCAGGTGGCCCAAGTGAGCCCGATTCGCCCCGGGGAGAGCTGGCGATTGCAAACGCCTACAGGCAGTGCTTACATCCTTGAGTACACAGCCGAGGGCAAAAACCCGGGCTGGCGGTTGGGCGTTGAGCGCTACGAGCGATGGGTGCGCACTAACCGGATTGTTATTTTCTACTTTGTGGTAGGCGCAGTTTACTGGTTGACCATGGCTCGAGTGATTCGTGGACAAGTACTTTCGCTTAAGAATGAAGGGTTTGTCGACGCCGCCCGGGCTGTGGGAGCCTCCCACCCGCGGATCATCTTTCGACATATTCTTCCCAATCTCTGGGGAGTAATTATCGTTTATCTGACGCTGACAATTCCCCGCGTCATGCTCTTTGAAGCATTTCTTTCGTTCCTTGGTCTCGGGGTGGAGCCACCGGATGTGTCATGGGGGCTCCTTGCGAACGAGGGCCTTCAGGTCATTACCCCAATCAAAATCTACTGGTGGCTTGTACTTTTCCCGAGTCTTGCCTTGGCCGCAACCCTACTTGCGCTCAACTTCCTGGGCGACGGACTCCGAGATGCGCTTGACCCACGTCTTCGTCCAAGAGAAACAAGTTGACGAAAGTGCCACCACGCCAAACTGCCTCACAAATATCGCAGAAAACTAACCTTCCCGTTTCCGGGCCCCGCCGGTTATACACAAACCGAAGCAAGGCCCCTGAAATTTCTTCAACTGGCAGTAGACTCAAGATAGAAATAGTGGACCGCAAGTTATTCACTATTGACGGTCAGTTTCAATGGACGTCAATAGTCGTACTTAAAAAGATGTCTTCTTTGCTCAATCGTAAGCCCATGATGTCAGTCTCTGTATCAGCGGACTTTTTCAAGCCGCGGAAATGGTTTATCGCAAAAGCAACTACCCTTTCGATCACCGTCAACAAAGGATCCCCTTCCCCGGGTCCGCCATTCCCCTCCGGCAAAAACGGTTTATGCTAGCGGACACCTCCCACGCTAGTTAGTAGGCTCTTTAAATCCACATCAAGCACATTCGTTTGCGCAAGAGCTCCCATTTGTAAATCGCCCGATTCATACCGGACATCCTCACTCCCTTAAGCCCTCCTGCAACGCGGGCAACTCTCAAGGGGGGAGAGCCCCGTTCAGGCGGCAGAAAGGCGCTATTTTCTTGCCCGGGTTTCTCCCCAGGGATATGATAACCGCGGTGTGATTTATGGACGGGCGTTTACTCTTAACGGCAAGGGTTGCGGTATGAAAAAGCGTTTTTTCTTGGTACTTCTGTACCTAGTAGCCTCCGCGTGTATCTCAGCGGCTGCTCCCACAGAAGAAGCAAAGCCTCGCGTAGTTATGGTGGATGTGTGGGCCAATTCCGAAGTAAACTCTTACGAGGCCTACCGCGCCCTTGACGGCAATCCCAAAACGATCTGGCATACGGAGTTTGGGGCAAAAAATCCGCCTCATCCACACGAGTTAAGGATCGACCTTGGCCAGGTGTGGATGATAGAAGGTTTTACCTACCGAGCGCGGCAGGACCACGATAACGGCACAGTGGACGGGTTTGAATGTTTTGTTGGTGGGCCGGACAACCCCCAGGGAAATCTCATCACCAAGGGGCGATTTGGGCGGCGAGAACCGGCGAAGGAAGTGCGCTTCGCCCAGCCTGTGGCCGGCAGATTCTTTCGCCTTCGGGCCACCTCGGAAGTCAACGGCCAACCGTGGACATCGGTGGCGGAATTGGAAATTCATGTCCCAGGTGTTGTGTTCCGCGCCAAGTCGCCCACATGGCTCGCTTTCACCCACCCCGACGGAAGACCACTGGATGAGGTGGAGCTGGAGTTTGCTCTGCTTGAGCGAGATCTCCGTCGAAAAGCTTATTTTGCCGCCGTCCAAGCGGAAACCTTCAACCCTCATGCGTTGATTTGGTCCTCGGATCGCGATCCTGTTGACATTGCTTTGCGTCGCTTGCAAGCCCTTCTTGAGGATTATCGGCAGACCTGGGGACTGGAGCTTTCCTGGGGTTGGGAAAAGTGGCGTCGGCTGGCTGAGGAGGGAGCCCGCATCCCGGTGGAGGATCGGGATGCCCGGTTGGGGCTTTTCCGCCAGATCTCTCGCCTGCGGCGGCAAGTGGCTTTTGCTAATCCGCTTCTTGATTTCGATCGTCTTCTTATCCTTAAGCGTCATCTGGCTCGGTATGACCACATGTGCGATCAGTACTATGGTGTCAACGCCGAGCCTGGCGGGGGACTTTATATCATTCATAACCCTTTTAGCGACAACCCGCGGGAGGAAAACCTTCTTGCCAACTCGGTGGTCGAACAAGGCCGACTGGCTGGACAAAAACTTGAAGGCGGCGCTTTCCTGTCGCCGGATCTTTCCTATGATGCCACCCGAATTGCCTTTGCCTATGTGGAATGCCGTGGTGATCGAGCCCATCGATTCCATACCGATCCCTCTCAGGGCCATTGGCACGAAGGATGGTGTTACCACATTTTTACCGTGCGAACTGATGGCACGGAACTAAAACAACTAACGGATGGCACATGGAACGATTTTGATCCGGTGTGGTTGCCCAATGGCCGGATTGCTTTTATAAGCGAAAGGCGGGGCGGCTACTTACGCTGCGGACGCGTTTGTCCTACGTACACGCTTTTCGATATGGCCGCCGACGGTTCGTCCAAGCGCGCCTTAAGTATCCACGAAACCAACGAGTGGAATCCCACCGTGACCCACGATGGCCGGATTTTGTACACGAGATGGGATTATGTAGACCGGCACGGTGTCACCGCCCACATGCCCTGGGTAACAACGATCGATGGGCGAGACAGTCGTGCCGTCCATGGCAATTTTACCCCGCGGCAATTCCGCCCCGATATGGAACTGGATTGTCAACCTATTCCCGGGTCGGTGAAGTTTGTAGCCACGGCAGCCCCGCACCATGGCCAGGCGTTTGGCTCGATTGTCATCGTGGATCCCCGGCGACATGATGACGACCGTATGAATCCCGTCCGACGAGTGACCCCCGAGATTGGCTTCCCGGAGTCGCAGGGCGGTGCATTGGCCTACGGAACTCCCTGGCCTTTATCGGAAAACTACTACCTTGTTGCTTATGACCCCCGAGCAATAGACGGCGAGGGTATTCGTCCACGCGGATTTGAGGGGGAGCCATATTTCCGAGGCGATTACAGCATTTATTTGGTCGACGCTTTCGGCAACAAGGTGTTGATCTATCGTGACCCGACGATATCCTGCCAAAACCCGATTCCGCTTAAGCCTCGGCCCGTGCCGCACCAAGTGCCCGAGCTTATCCCACCGCCGATCACCAGTCAGGAGTATGTGGCTCCCCTCCCGCGGGGAACGTCCCCTGCCCTTGCTCGGGTGGCCGTGATTAATGTTTACGATTCCCTGCATCCCTGGCCGCCGCAAACGAAGATAGCGGCGCTTCGCGTCGTTCAGATCCTGCCCATGACAGTTCCCTCCGGCCAGCCACCCCATGAGATCGGCCTTCGCCTCCCGGAGGCTCAGGATTCGGTGATGCTTGCCCGCTACGTCCTGGGCACAGTGCCCGTTGAGCCTGACGGCAGCGCCTACTTCGAGGTGCCGGCCAATAAGGAGATTTTCTTCCAAGCTTTGGACGAGCGGGGACTTGCTGTGCAGTCGATGCGGTCGGCCACCTATCTTAAGCCCGGGGAATTCCTCGTGTGTAAAGGTTGTCACGATCCGAGGCACCATGCCCCAAGTTTTAGTTTACGTTTGCCAACCGCCCTCACCCGGGCTCCCTCAAGCCTTTCCCCGGAAGCCGACGAAGCTAATCCGTTTAGCTACGCTCGACTGGTCCAGCCGATCCTTGACCGGAGATGTGTCCCGTGCCACATGGAAAATCAAGGGGCAATCAACCTCGGTCGCGAACCTCTCCAGGGCAAGTGGTTTGCCTCCTATGTCAACTTGGCCTCCAAATACGGATTCTGGAGTTATCGGCATAGCTACCGGACGATCCCCGGACAATTCGGGGCACGGGCAAGTAAGCTGCGCCAAATCCTCCAAGGAGACCACTACGGCCTCAAATTGGAACAGGAGGAATTTCGCCGGCTTATGCTCTGGCTGGACCTATGCTCGATCTTTTATGGGGTATACGAAGCAGAAGGCGGCCAGGCCCAACTCCGCGGCGACATCGCCTATCCGACCCTGGAATAAACACTTGCCCGCAGCTAATAAACGCTCATGCCGCAAGCGATTGACCACGGTTTGGCAATCCCAGGGGAACACCAATTTTTGTCGTACACGGTAGCTGCCTAAGCCAGTACCAGATGGGGCGGGAAAAGCGTCGTGAGCAGAGCAAATAGACTCGCTTCGCGATATCCGTCTATCAATGATCGCAGCGGCGCGCAAAAAAAGCCGACTCCTCCCTAGGAGCCGGCCGAGCACTTCGAGCTCAAGCTAAGGTTACAACCCCGGCGGTCCCACGCCTCCCAACCTAAGGCAGGGCGGCAACCCGGGCGGTTCGCGCCGACTAGCTCATTAAAGTTTAATGTCAAACTGGTTGGAGCCGTGTTTTATTCTCGTTTTAATCCCCGATGTTGACGGTTGGAAATACTTTTTTGGCACATCAACAAGGCTAGGCGGCCGGGTCCCGCTTGCCTTGGCGGACATCATTGCCCTTACGGCAATACCTTTGGCCGCATCCGTGTTAACGCCGATCTGCACCTGGCCCAACGGAACATGCTCCACCTTGAACTTACCTTCCGCATCCGCGTTAGCGGTCGCCGATTCTTTTCCGTTTGTAACTATGATTAACGCAAAAGGAACCGGCTTCCCTTGGTAGGTGACCGTCCCTTCCAAGGGGGCATTGGACCGCATTGGCTTCGGGGTTCACGCTGGACCGCTGGTTAATGATAAGAGGCGGGAGTTTCAGATACGTTCCGTGGGCGTTGTGAAGCGCGACACCGTACTGCTTGCGGTTGTTCATGTACTGTAAGCGCGGGGGTGCTTTTCGGACGGCTTGAACCGCCGGGAGCCGTAACGCAACGAGAATGCCGATAACGGCAATCACCGACGGAAGTTCCACGAGCCTGAAGGCCTTTCGTCCCATCTTGAAACCCCGTTCTTGCCGTGACCCGAAGGGGACTGGCCTACGTGATACCAACGCGCGCACTTTGAGCGCCAAAACCTAAACCCAAAGAAATCCCCCAAATAGTGTCGGTAGGCCCCCTGCGGCTTACTCAATCTAGACAAGGATCTCGAGAGTGCCGCAAAGAATAGGAGGGAAAAGCGAAGAATTGGAGGGAGAAGCACAGCTAAGCGATTGGCCACAGACTGCCTCGCAATGCTTGGCCTTACGGCAGAAGCGAAACCTGGGACGCGCCTGCGGGGCGAGTTGACTCAGTCATCAGCACAACCGCCGCGACGGGCTCAATTCTCGCCGGTCCGGACAGGGGTGACGATGAGAAATAGGTCCCGAGGCCCCGGGAGGCTGATCTCGCACTGGCCGGTGGTGAAAATCCTTTCGCCCACAAGCTCCTTCGACTCAAGGTCGAAGATCTGAAACTTAAGTGCAACCGCCGGAAAATTCCGGAGGACCAGCCGGTCGCCATTTGCTTTCTTGTCTGGCTTATTCGGCACTTGAGGCCAAACGGTCTTGCCATCGTCCACAAGCAAGCGAATGGCTGCTGTCTTGGGTTCACTCTGCCAATCCTCAAGACGCGATTCTCGTCGGCCGGGGCTAGGCACAAAAAGCATATGCCCCTCAGGTCGAGCGGCAATCTGCGTGTCTTCCTCCGGGATATAAAAACCGATGAAATCGTTCTCTTTTACCTCCAAGGGCACACGCATGCTAAATTGGCACCAGCCGGGCCGCTCCATCTTCGCCGGCGGGCTTTCCGCCACAAGCTGCACCTGCCCGGCCTGTAAACGATAAACGCGCAGGAAAATAATCCCCGGCTTTCGGCAAAGGACCTGCCAACCCACAACTTTCACATCCCGATCCAGCCGAAGTTTAGTGTCCACATAGGCATATCGTCCTCCTTCCACCGTGGACCAATCTTCGGCGGCAGTTTCGGCCGGGCGAACAAAGGCAAGCAGTGTGCACCCATCCACACTCCACGAATAGTTTGCCATCCAGCCTGCCGGTAAACGCAAGGGCAACTGAGCTGCTATTTTGTCCGGCAGGCACCCGCCGGACGATGCAAAGTCAACCGTGCCAATATCCTGCCGACTGTCAATTACCACTTGCGTGCCCGGAGGCGGCGGTTCATCTTCCCAAAGATAAAATGACTCGACAGGGATCTGCGTGAGCTTACGTTCAAGTCGGAAGAGCGTCTCACGAGCCTCGGGCGGCATTTGATCCGGATAAACCCGGATGGCAACTGGCGGAGTGCGGAAAGCCGTTGACCAATTGATGTTTCGGCGTACGTTTTCGAAAACAATCCGCTCATCCTCCACGATCCGCTCCTCCCACGTCAAAAGGAGGGGATTTCGGTGGGCTAGGCCGGTATAGATAGTCAAGCGAATCCGCCGCCGATAACCCTCTACGGGCATCTCCGGATTCATGTACTGATGGTTACCTCCAAGGAAGCCATAAAAGCACCCTTCAGCCATAAAAAGATGGCCCAGACCGGCAAGCTTAAACTGAACGCCAATCGCTTCTGGTGGGCGATTGTCAACGAAGTATGTTCGCATGCCACCCAAGAGTGGCTTCCACCCTTCCTTGCGATAATAGTTAGGGTCGCGGACGATCTTCCAGTGCGGCTCGGCAGCAAAGAGGTGCCGAGGTGAGTTGGCCTTCATCACATCATACACAAAGTTGACAAATGCGGGGCCGCAAGCAGTATCTCCTTCTCCCGAAGCAGTAAACAACGCTATGGTGGGATCATCCCGGAAAACCTCGGCAAACTGCCGGAGATACTGGCCGAACATGTGGTAAAACGTCGACTGTAAATCACCGTAATCTTCTCTGCGATAACCTGCCTCAAGGTACTGCATGTAAGGCGGACTTGCCTGCCCGAGAGGATAGTGGCTAAGGGCAAGAAGAAGCATAAGCCCATGCCGGCTTGCCGCCGAACTGACCTCGCAAAGTTGCTCGGCGTAGAAGGGGGAGAGCCTTCCTGCCGCATCCCAACGCGGCCACCATAGCCAACCTGAACAAAGATGCACAATGTGCCAGCCACATCGGGCAAGGTAAGCGTAATCGTTATCCAGCTCGGCCGGCGTCAATGCTTCCCAAAAGTGGAATCCATAATCCGGTTGCGATGGATCCTTGATCGCCTCTTGCCAATCCTGTTGCCCTTGAAGGAGCCTCTCTTCCGGCTTGCCTAGTTGACGAAAAACGGGTTGTCCCCGGTAGGACCCAGTGAGCGGCCCAAGCGGGCCCTCCTGCCGCCGTAACAGCCGAAGCTTCGGATCGTAGCTAACGAAGTTACCGCTCGTCACGCGGATGTGGATGTGGTTTGTAACTTTTCGTCCCGAACCATCCCGCCACCTTGCTTCAAGCGGTAGCCAGTGATCGCCCATGGGTACATCTGTCAACCGGGCGTACCAGATTTGATCCTCCCCTGCGCTGAGGGGCACTCTCCGATCCCCGAAGCGAAGCTCAACGACGACATCAGCCGGGCCAAGCCGGCGCGCTTGTTGATCAAGGACGAGGGCATAAACCGGTATCCCTTCCCGGGCAGCACGCTCCGCTGTCCGAATCACCGGAAGTGAGGGGACAAGACTATCCTCTCCTAACAGGCAAAGCGAAAACTCTACAAACCCTTCGGACTCCGTGTTCTTGGTCCACAAGGCGACAAAAAAGACAAGCTCGGCAAACTGATGGCGATAGCCTTTTTGGCGGTAAAGCCGACGAAGATCCACCTGAAGGGTCCCGGGACCTTCCTGCCACGGACTGGCGTAAAGGGGCGGACCACTTCGACCTTTTATCACCACGACCAGTTGCCACGGGTGGGAAGCCTCCCGCACCACCAGCTCCGCAATCGGGTGTTGTTCAATCGAAAACTGAAACGGCGGCAAGCAAGCATGATCCCACGCCAGTTTACCAGCCCGCCTGATAAATCGCGTAAACCGATCATCAACGTCGACAAGGCTACTCCCCTCGCTTGTGTACCAACGCGATACCTGCTTTTGGCCGGTCAGAATAAGCGGGGAAGAATCTGCATAACAGAGGACAGCCCCCTCTAGCCCGGCCGAGCTATCAAGCCACACCATCGCCCGATTGAAGACCCAGGGTTGGCGCATCCCGTGATAGGAGAGCTTCTCTTCGCCTCTGACGAGGTAGCAGTCACCCTCATCGTAATCCGTTATTGTCCACGGCAAAGCCGGCGGTTGTGCCACCGCTAGCACCCTGGTTGCCAGCGGTAAGCTAATTGCGACAGCCAAGATCAATCTCATCACTGTTTGGAACCTTTCCCGTTAGAAAACACCGCGGGACTGTTCACTTGGACGATCACCTCGAGCATAATATAGGCACCAAACAAATTCTGTCAACAACCCAAAAGTCAACCGCGGCAGGAGTGGGTCCCGGGCTCATAGTGAACCGGGGTGCCGATTAAAACGAGGTCCAGGTGCAGTGCCGCATTTGTTTTGACGTGGGCACCTTGCCCGGGCACCTTGCAAGATTTCATCCCTCGGCGCCCAAAGACAAATAAGCCTAGGTTTTCCCCGCTCGAGTGGCCGCTCAGGACTTAGGTATCTTCATGCCGAAAGAATAGACCAAGCCAATGCAGGGAGCAAGGCACTTGGCAAACAACTTCTGGGAAGAATCCCCCATGGCCCGCCTGCGATTCCGAGCAACTGGCCGCCTACTAGTCACAGTGCTTGTACTTTCTGCCAGCTTGGGCAAGGCCAAATTGCTTGCACACACCCCGATCTTTCAGTGGGAAAAAGCGGTGCCTGAAGAGCTCGGTCTTTGCAGCCACCGGCTGGAGCACATGAAAGACGAGCTTGCCCGGCGGCAAACGAAAGCCTTCCTAGTTGTTAAAGACGATAAAATTGTTTACGAATGGTACGCACCGGATCATGGGCCTGACCGACGGCATTACACGGCCTCGCTTGCCAAGGCGGTGGTGGCCGGCCTGGCAGTAGCAATTGCGATTGAGGACGGCTATCTCCATCTTGACGACCCTGTCGCCAAATACATTCCCCACTGGCAAAGCGATCCGCAAAAGGCCCGGATTACGATTCGCCACCTTGGTTCGCACACATCGGGGCTGGACGACTCCCGGCCTAATGAAGAGGCAGTGTGGAAGGATATGTTCTGGAAGCGGCTCCCGCCTCCGCAAGATCCGTTTACCATCTCCCGCGATCAAGCGCCGGTTTTGTTTGCGCCCGGTAGCCGCTTTCATTACAGTAATCCCGGCATTGCTATGCTTACGTACGCGGTAGCTGCGGCCTTAAAGAAGGCACCCGAAAATGACATCCGCCGCCTCTTGCGCGACCGGATCTACCGGCCCATAGGCATTGGCGACGAGGAGTGGTCGATCGGCTACGGGCAGACCTTTTATGTTGATGAACTTCCGGTTGTCGCCGGCTGGGGTGGCGGATCGTTTACAGCCCGGGCACTTGCCCGGATTGGCCGACTGGTCCTCCACGAAGGCCTTTGGGATGGCCGGCAAATCCTTCGTGCGGAGACAGTTCGGGCAGTTACCCGCTCCGTAGGTCTGCCAGGGGATTGCGGCATCGGTTGGTGGACGAATGCCGGGGGGCGGTTCGCTTGTCTGCCTCGCGATGCATTCTGGGGCGCAGGTGCCCAAGAGCAGGTACTTCTTGTTATCCCCAGCCTGCACTTAATTATGGTGCGAAATGGCGGGGCCCTTTCGCCGGCAGACTCGACCGTCAACTGGGAGAAGTATCTCTTCCAACCCTTGACGCACGCATTGATGGTAAGCGAAAGTCCGGCAAAGCAAGGCCGCCACATGTCAACGGAGCCAGCTGTCGACGGACAGCGTCACCCACAAAGCCCTGTTATTACAGGCGTAAAGTGGGCCAACCCAACGGATATCATCCGCCTTGCTCCGGGAAGTGACAATTGGCCCATGACATGGGCAGATGATGATCATCTTTACACCGCATTTGGCGATGGCTGGGGTTTTGAACCGAAAGCGCCACGAAAATTAAGCTTAGGTATTGCCCGCGTCGAAGGCATGCCACCACACATCCGTGGTGTCAACATCCCTTCGCCAACGGGTGAGCAATACGGGGACGGCCCAGCTGGGAAGAAAGCAAGTGGCATGCTCATGATCGATGGTGTCCTCTTCATGCTTGTCCGCAATGCAGGCAATTCGCAGCTGGCCTGGTCAACTGATCGTGGCCGAACTTGGCAATGGGCGTCCTGGAAGTTTACGGAAAGCTTTGGCTGTCCTACTTTCGTCAACTTTGGGAAAAATTATGAAGGCGCGCGGGATCAATTCGTATACATCGTCTCGCCCGATAGCGACAGCGCTTATACTGCCTGCGATCGGATGGTATTGGCCCGGGTTCCTAAGCATGCAATCTGCCAGCGGGAAAAGTACGAATTTTTCGCCGGCTTTGACGAAAAGAGCATGCCCCGCTGGACGCCAGATATCCGGATGCGGCAACCCGTGTTTGAAAACCCCGGCCGCTGCGGGCGGTCAAGTATCAGCTACAACCCGGGGTTGAAGCGGTACATCTGGTGGCAATCGCACCGCGGTCGCCAGGGGGTTGAGGGTTCAGCTTCGAACTGGGCTTTTGCCATCTATGATGCCCCCGAGCCCTGGGGTCCGTGGACACTTGTTTTCTCAACGGAAAAGTGGGATGTGGATCCTGGCGAAAGTGGATGTTTTCCCACCAAGTGGATAAGCCCCGACGGCACGGAAATGTGGCTTGTGTTTTCGGGTGATGACTCCTTTTCGGTTCGAAAAGTCCACCTTCTCCTAAAACGCTAGTGCGAATCACCGGGAAAATCACCAAGCCTAGGCCTAGGCGTGGACTTAGTGGCACTTCTTCCGAAAAAACAACCCGTGTTGTTAAGCGAGGAACAAGCTCGCCTGCCACGCAAACCATGTGCGGCCACAATACGGCAACCGACCACTGAAAAAACTTTGCCACTAGGAGAGGGGCTATATCCTGACGGAGTTGATAGGCCTGCGATCTACGGCAACAAGCATAGGTCATTTCCTTGGCCGGGCAAAAAGTCAACACCATCCTCGAAGCAAATTACTCCACCGGCCAAAGTAAACGGCCATAAAGCGCAACGGTTTGTCGGGCCATCCGTTCCGCTTGATAATAGCCACTGGGACGCAAGCCCATCGTGTAGCGATCCGTGGCAGGCTTGTGGACAAAGTCTTTGATCCAGCGCTCAAGAACGCCGGCAAGTCTTTCGGCGGTATTGGGCCAGTAAAGTTCCCCGATACCGGTTTGGCCAACGATTTCAAGAAGCGCACCCTCGGCCGGCGCAATCACCGGAATCCCCCGGGCAACACTCTCGATCGCAGTGACAGCCTTGGGCTCCGGCACAAGCGATGGCAACACCATAAGATCGACCGTGGCAAAAAACTCCTCCTTTTCCTGGGGACTAAGCGGGCCAAGATAAGTCATGTTGACGCCTTGTCGGCTCAGGCCTTTCACTTTTCGCTGCCAGGCCGAGCGGTAGTCCCGCCGAATCCTGCCGGCTAACCGGATCTCGAAAAAGCTTGTGGACAAGCTTTCGGCCAACTGAGCGACCGCATCCGACAAAATGCCAATCCCTTTCTCGGGACAAAGCCGCCCCAAAAAGCCGATGCGCACCGGCAGCCCATCCCGCCCGTTATCTGCGGAAGCTTGCCGCGGTACTTTATTTGGTGTACTTACTCCCGGGGGAATCACTGTCACCTTTTCGCGCTTAAGTCCAAAGCGATCTATGCACCGAGCACCATAATACCTGCTTAACGCGACCACAGCGGAGATGGCCTCGAGCTTCTGGCGGATCAGTGTGTACGCCCTGGCCCGATACGGTTCCGAAAGGCGATCAAGGAATTGGTCCTCCCCGGCCATCGTACACACCACGGGCACGTTTAGCTGACGAGCGATTTCCTCTCCAACGCCGGCCAAAAGACCTGTAGACAAATGCACCACGTGCGGTCTTAGTTCCGTCCGGAGAAAGTCTACAAGTTTGTCAATTTCTTTCCTTTGGTGCCCTTCCTGGCCGGCAAGCATCGAGACAGTAAGAGGGCCTAATTTCTCCGGCCGAGTTACCCCAGAAAGACGGCCAAGCAACCGCAAAAGCCAACGTCCTTCCCACAGCCGATCAAGCCACGCCGGTGTGTAGCGAAAAAGCGGGATCACCTGCTCAAGAAAAACACTGACGCCACCAAAAAAGACGCGGGTCTGCGGGAGGCAGTCGCTAGCCGGATCAAGCGGCAGGTAGGTCGGCACGATGACGGCCTCCACCCCGACAGCCTGGAGCGACCGGGCCAGCTCGGCACTGTGAAAACAACTCCCACAGTAATCCGCACCGGAACCTGCTGCGACAAGAGCCACCCGCAGTCTTTCCGGCGGCCAAAACCGGCAAGCGCCTGTCGTCAAGACTTCAGCCACTGGCCCCGTCTCCGAAAGGTACCAGAAACCCTATTCCGCCGCTACACTGGCCAACAAGAGCCGAGCTTGCCCGGAAGTGCAGCCGTTGACGTAAAGCTCGGGAAAAACCACCTGGAAACGGTTTTTGCGGGGGCGCCATGGGCGGCCGAGTTTGTCTCGGAACATGTCGCCCCACGCTTTTTGCGGCATCCTCCGGCCACATACACCGGCCCTGCCCTGGACATGACGAGTTTCCTGTTGGCGGGACACCCTTTAACCCTATTGGGAGGATTAAAGTGCCTAAACGAACCCAAATGGAACCTATGACGCCGACCTCCATTGTCAACTTATCCCGGTAGATGGCGAAAAACCTTCTGGTCCCAGCGAGCTGAACCCTGGGCCATTTTCGGCGGGGCTTGGTGCCCCCCTTTGGCAGATCCACGCATAGGTCGCCACAATTTTATTCCGCGTCCGGTACCTGGCCGAGTGTCCGCAGTTTGCCGGCGCAGCGTTTCCCGGATGCGCTAAACACAAGGCTCTTGCTCAGCCCCAACTTGATGGGACGGCAACACTCAGTTTGTTGACAAAGGAGGCATGCGTCGATGGTCCACCAAGAACAGCTTGACTTCCCCACTCGGGGTCACGGTCATATGCAGGATCTTACAAACAAAGTGGCGGAGATTGTCCGTCGGTCCAAGATTCGTACCGGGGTGGCCCATGTCTTTGCGGTGGGGAGCACGGCGGCGGTCGGCCTGATTGAATTCGAGCCGGGCCTCCAGCGAGATTTGCCGCAACTTCTCGATCGGGTTATCCCCCCAAGCCGGGAGTACGCCCACGAACAGACCTGGCACGACGGCAACGGCCATTCCCACTTGCAGTCAACTTGGTTAGGTGCCTCGCTAAGCGTCCCAGTCAGTGAGGGAAAACTCCGGTTGGGAACATGGCAGCAAATTTTTCACTTGGAGTGCGATATCCGTCCCCGCGACCGGTCCGTCATCGTAACTGTTTACGGAGAATAACCTGGCAAGACTGCCCAGCTTGCGCGAAGTTGGCCGCCTAGGAGCGTTTTACGGTTTGTTCCGGGTTCCTCGGGAAGCGTCAGCACGACTAGCACTCGGAAGAGACACTTGGCGGTTAAGGAGGGTGCTCAAACGCGAGGAGTAACTCCTGGCAACTCCCGGGGCCGATCGGCCTTCTTGGCAAGCCTGGAAAAAGACTCGCTCAATTCCCATGCGCGTGCGCTGGAACACAATTCCCCCATTGGGTCCCTGGGGGTAACGAGCCGGTAAATTTTAACCAATTCGTTGATGCCGCGGTGGATAAGCTTCGGCCCTTGTGCGCGGGTTCTTACCGGCTAAGAACTGGAGGTTTTGTAAAAAGGCCTCGTTTGTCCCGGTCGCTGCCGACCCAGGACGCCGAGGACCAACACAGTCCACTTGGTTCATTACGTGAAAAGGTTTGGGAGCCCCGAGGGAAGTAGTGTCAAAGAAAGGCAGCACCTACTAAAGCTCGGTGTCGCGCTGGATTGGCTCCATTGCCTTTGTATTTCGCTCGACGGCGACCAGGACTGTTCGCTGTTCGGAACCGTCCCGGCTCCAGGCGACAATGGGGAACACCTGCCGGCGATCAGGGAGCGGATAGCGGAGGACAAAGGTCCCATCGGGACGGACTTCCACTGGTTCGCCTCGAGCGGTGATCTTTGCCCCAGGAACCGTCGTGCCGTAGAGGATCACCTCCGCGTCGATTTCCAATGGCACCGGGTCTTCACGATCCTCGCTAAGGCCTGACCAAACTGCCCCCAACCGGCTGACCAAACCGTCCCCGATGGGCCGGTCGAGCTTTTCTTCCAGGAAGTCGCGGACATCTTCTTGCTCCGGGGCGAATTCTTCCCGGGCGCTTAGGGCAAGGATCCGTTCCCAATCGACACTGCTGGCCGACAACGGATTAGGCCACCAATGGGCCGACGTACCCGGCCGGGTGGTGACGACGTTACTGCGTCCCAAACAATGGAATTTGCCGCCCGGAACCACGTAGCCCAGGTCTACCTGGAAACTTCTCGGTGGATCCGGCACATGTAAATACCAAGTGTTCACCGCTCCGTGGATTTCGATATCGCCAATCACGCGGCGGTTGCCCGTTTCTGTCCCCTCCGGATCAAGCTCAACAAGTCGAAGCACCGGCTTTGCCAGATGCCACTGTTGCCCCAGAGCCACCCGAGCACGTTCTACCGTTTGTCGAGTTATCTCCCAGCACGCTTGGAGCCAATAAGGGTCGCGGACTATGAGGATCACCCGGTCTGCACTGACATGGGCAGGATCGAATCGACAGGCGAGGTCTTTTGGATCAACGGGAGGCTCAGGGGCTGGAGGGGCTGACTGAGAATCTTGAATAGACGAGCTGGATGAGGGAGAAGAGGAAGGTGTTTTTAGTTTGACCGATCTACCGTTTCGCCTACTTGCCTGTTTTTCGCCGTTGGATCCGATTCCGAAGGTGTGCTGAGTTAAAAGATTTGTTGAAGTTCTGCCGGCTTTTCGTTTTTCCGCTTTTAAGACCTTGCTTAGGGCTTTGATTAACTCCTCCTTTCGCATTGAATGCCATCCTGGGATGCCCCGGCATTTAGCCATTTGGGCAAGTTGCTTGACCGTTAGGGCTCTAAGCTCTGCGACCGATTGCACGGGTTAGCCTCCGAAGCTGCGGCGCACCGACGACTTGGCGGATACCAGGCATCAATCCCTACCGAATCGATCGACATGGAGACAAAAACATCAGCTGGCCATGCCCGTCCCCGCCCTCCCGGTGAAGGCCAACCCTCCGTGATGATGGGGCGAGCTTCGCTCCTTCGGCCGGACCCAGGCCCCAAAGGCTTGCCCTCCATGAGATCTGCCGACCTTCGCCCGTTACTGCTACCGCGTCCTATGCGAAGATTCGCGAGTGGTTGAAGCGAATTGTTCGCCCTTCTTGCGCCGCCTCCAGGATGTTCTCGACACAGTAACAGCCAGCAAGCTGACCAAATTTGCGATGATCGAGAGTGCTTTCTGGCCAAAAAGTTGCAATGATGCGGGGACGAAAGTTGCAAGCTGGGCTTTGCGAGATTGATAACCTGAGGGCTCCGCAAGCTCTCGCCATTACCTGATCTCTATCTGACGATGCCCCGATAACGGTCGGCTAAGCTTTGCCCGAGCTGCGAAAGGCCTTTCCGTTGGCATGAGCAAATTATGCAGGCGGGAAACACCTGTGATTGTAATTGGCACTTCACACCGACGCAACAACCCCCGGACCTGTGATTTAGTTTTTTTTGGGCTGTTTTTGGAGACCCTGAGGAGAGGTTGTAAGCGTTTCTAAACGCATCGCCCGTAAACGACGCATGGGAAGGGCCAAGCATCCCTCATTAGGGACATGGCCCAACCAAGCCGCCACAGGAAAGTAAAGACATCTGGGGAACTACCTTCGGGACCCACGCCACTTACGGGCTTGTCCAGCCTGCCCTTTGGCCGATGGGTTTGAAGGCTCACCCTCTTACGAATGCATGATTACGAACAATGTAACTATTTGGGCATCGATTTCCTTTAAAACCTCGGTCTAATAAAGTGTGCCTTAGCCAAAATCAGGCAGGAAGGACCGAGCCTGGGCGCCGACCCGGTCGGGCTGCTCTTGGAGTGCCGGGACTAGGGACGGCGGCAAAGGTGGGTTCCTTGGGCTGGGGCTGATCCCGCTCCTCCTTCCGGTGGCAAAGAGGAGTGGGGGAATGGTTCGATTCCCGGCCGGCCACTAGTTTGAGAGCTTCAGGATTTTGCGCACGAGTTGGTCGATTTCCGAAAGCTCCTCGGCAATCTCCTCGCGAATCCTCTGCCGCAACTTTCCAATAGGCTGGGCAAGATCCGCTTCCGAAAGGGACGCTACTATCTTGCCAACCTTGGTGTGGCACCGCCGGCCGAGTCTGGCAAGTTCTTGATGCGCTGCCCGCGAAGAATCGAAAAGAGGTATCGGCAGGACCTCGAACGGCCGCCTGTGAATATCGCGCTGGCCTTTACCCCTATGCGCTCCAAATGCCCCCTTCGTTTGGAAAGGTTTTATCGCTTCATCTACGCAAGGGGCATTAAGCACGGCAGATAAATAGTAAGCCTCGCCTGCCCTTTTGGTTTCGAACCAGTACGTTTTGGTGTCGGCTACGAACCCGCGGACAGGCAGGCGGTGGATGATGGCTTTAGCTATGGCGTGCGGGTCGATCACACACGAGCACAGGTGTGTTCCACTTGTGCAATACAACACTTTGAAAACGCCCGTCACCCGCTGTGAAGTTAGCTTCCCTTGCCAGTTCAATCGGCTTACCAACGAAAACTGCGACTTTCGACGCGCATCCCAAAGTTTGGCTGCGTTTTCAACCCAATCACACAAGTAGATGTGACCAAGGCGCAAAGCTTCCAGGGGCTCAATGATGCGGACTCGGCCACCCTTCTGGGGCAAAAGGGGTAAGACAACAAGCGATAGCCTTCGGGCTCCGAAAGGAACCATGTTATCGGACAAGAGTGTTGCGAATAAAAAGTCCGATTCGACCTTCCCCTCTACCCGCAACCCTTTCCAGGGAGGTTTCGCCTGGGCGTCAACGCTAGGATCAGTTTCCAGATAGGGCATCTGTCTGTCGACGCGAGCGTCCGGAAGAGTCCGTACAAACCACAATGCTCGCGGCACGAGTGATGCGCCCTGGAAGACGTGGTCGTAGTAGGGGCTTTGCCCCAACTCGCGGGGCAAGCTAAAGGTTTCCTGTATCTCCTTCAAAACGGACCGGGCCTCATCCCAGGAGACATTTCGCCCGGGAAGCTCGCCGCCAAGGCGAAGAATGGGAATAGCCCCGCGGTCGGGTGGTTGGGTGGTTCGATCCCAGATCACCACGCAACTTGGCACGTTGAATAGTGGTCGAACTTGTTCGCAGTCAATCAGGGACCTCGCCCCGTTGATGTATTTCTGCCGGAATCCGCGGTGCTGTTTCGCACCGGTTAGAATACTCCGCGGTAGAACGAAGGCCAAAGTTCCAAAATCGGCCAGATAAATTTCCGCACAGAAGGCAAAGAATATTGTCGCCAGTTCAATCTGTGTCACCAAATGTGCATCCGCCTTGTCTAAGAGGCGGAATCGCTCCACTGCCAGATATCGCACCTGCTCCTGGTAATCTCGCCGCTGAATAAACCGGTAGGAAAGCCACGGCGGGTTTCCGACCACAAAGTCAAAGCGACGTGTCGCCAAAAGAAGCGGCGCATAAGCGTTCTTCAGGATAAACCTCCACACGCTATTGGTGGCGGGAGCTTTAAGCAACCAGCGCATTAGCCGCAGATCGCTATGCCAATAATGCATTTCGTTCTGCGGTACGCCCAGCTGGGCTAACTCGGCTGCACAGCCGGCCCGCGCCTCGGCGTCGGCTCGCTCCGGCTTCGCGAAATCGGCCAAAATGTCAATCGCTTGGCTTAGCCGGCTCACGTCGGTGGCCAAAGACTGGGGCAATTGGAACTCCCGCGGAAGGCAGTTCTCCGGCTTTTTTCCCGTTTGCTTGGCCAGGCCTTCTACATCAACAGGTACGGACACCGCCGGTTGAAGTTGCCCTCGATCGGGAACCGAGAGCGTGTTGGCCATGTAGATCGGCACGTGGAATCGTCTCGACAAGCCCCGAAGATCCTCCCCAACGGCCAACACCAAATTGGTCCGTGCAATAGTGACCGCCAGAGGGTGAACGTCCATTCCCGCAAGTTGTCGCTCACAAAAACTGACGAGATTTTCCCCCTTTAAGCCCGCATGACGAAGAAGCCGGACGGCCACGAACAAAAAAGTCCCCGAGCCACAGGCCGGGTCTAAAAGCGACTGCTCAACCGGCCAGCCAGACTTTTCATCCACACGTGGGAATCCTGCTTCCTTGAGGGTTAGCTCCGCTAGCCAATCGGGGGTGTAAAACTCTCCCAAATCGTGCCTTGTCTCCGGATCCACAAGTTCCTGGTAAAGCTCTTTGAGGAGATCTTCTCTCACTCGCTCTAGCTCGTAGGTAGCTATGAGCCGGGTGCCCAAAGAGGCTATGAGATCTCTCAAGATTGATTCGCTGTGGGTCACCCAGGTGAAAAAGTCGTCGGTGATGAAGTTATCCAGGGCACGCCGTTCAAAAACAGCGCCCATAACAACACCTTCCACTTCGTCCCTGTGGGGTGCCCGCCGCTCCAGGGCCACGAAGGCAAGAACCCGGGCAAAAAGAGCCAAATATGTGTGCCGGAGAAAGACGTTCTCGTCGCCAACTGGGCTCCCGTAAACAAACGAAAGGAGGCTATTCCATTCGGCGAATTTCGTCCGAACCGCGGGGTCGGCTTGGGCTTCCCGCCACGCCCGCCCTAGGAGTTCCATCGACCGCCAGAAGGTCGGGCTTCGTTCCCCGAAGCGAAGTGCCACATCATTGGCCGTAGGCACAACATGCTTTTCGTGAAAGAGGTAGCAATCAAGCCAGAGCTTGCAGCGGTCCGCCTCCTCCGGACGCAGCACAAGCTGATCGCGGGGAAGAATCTCGCCCTCCCGGAGGGCATATACCTCCAGCATTTCGCCGTCGGTGAGGATCCCGAAAAACCGCTCCGGTGTATCCTGGCCAGCAAGATACTCCTGGAGCTGTTTGACCCCCTCGGCTCGATGAGTCTCGTCTAGCCTGCGCTTAAATTCGAAGATAAGGTCGCCAAAAAGTGCGTCGACAAAACCACCCCGGACCCGGAGGGCAGGCACATGCTTTTCCAGCCAGAACGGCTCCGCTTCGTTTACACGAGGGAAGGCTGATCGCAAAAACTGGAGAAAAGCATCGCGGATGCTGGCCTCGGAAGCCCCCCGGCGGCGAAGTTCCCCCAACTGGCCAAGATACGCACCCAAAAGGGCCGAAAAATCGCTCATTTCCCAAAGGCCCCTCTCTGTGGCTACGGCACACTCTTTCCGCGAGGGCAGGCGGCCCTAAAGGTGTATTGTGGCCGATAGCCCACAGCGGGTAAACCGGTGCTGGGGATGAAGCTGCCACCCGCCGGGCCAGCGGAGATCTTACGGTAGAAAATCGCTGATAGAGCAGCTTCTTATTCCTTGAGGGCAGCGATTAGGTCCAGGATCGCCTTCTTGCCGTCAGCAAAGAACATTAGGCAATTTGGCGCAGCGAACAACGGATTGGGAATGCCGGCAAAGCCAGGACTGAGGCTCCGCTTAACGACAATGACCGTTTTGGCTTTGTCAACTTCCACAATGGGCATTCCGGCGATGGGGCTTTTCGGATCGGTCTTGGCAAGCGGATTAACCACATCGTTTGCGCCGATCACGATTGCCACATCGGTTTCCACCATGGTGGGGTTAATTTCCTCAAGCTCCTTAAGCTTCTCGTAAGGAACCTCCGCCTCAGCCAGCAGGACGTTCATGTGTCCTGGCATCCGACCAGCTACTGGGTGGATGGCAAATTCCACGGTGATGCCGCGGGATTCAAGCAGGCTCATTAAGTCGCGAACGGCATGCTGGGCTTGCGATACCGCCATGCCGTAGCCAGGGACAATAACAACGCGGCGGGCACCGTCAAACAGGAGGGCCAGCTCTTCGGCAGTGGCAGACTTCACTTTGCCTCCGTACACCTGCTCTTCGGTGGGCGTCTCTTCGGTAGGGCCAAGCACGCCAAAGAGCACATGCCACAGCGAGCGGTTCATCGCCTTGCACATGATCGCCGTGAGGATAAATCCCGAGGCCCCCACGAGCGATCCCGCGATGATGAGAACCGCATTCTCCAGCACAAATCCCGTGGCGCAGGCGGCAAGCCCGCTATAGGAATTAAGGAGGGCAATCACCACCGGCATATCTGCGCCGCCGATCGGATTAACGAGAGTAAAGCCGAGGATACTGGCGACCACCACCGCCAGCCAAAATACTCCCAATCGAGCCGGCTCCATCACTCCCCAAATGGTTAAAAGAAGGGCAGCCGCCCCTAAAACAGCATTGATCGGCTGCTGAAAGGGATAAGCAATCGGTTTGCGAAAGGCCTTGTATTCCTCCAGCTTGGCGAAGGCAAGGAGGCTCCCCCAGAACGTGACGGCACCGATAATCCCGGCCAAATAACCGGAGAGCACCAGAGGGTCAATTTGGCCGACAATCGGCTGGTGTTGCACAAGCTCCACGCCCGCAACAAGTGTTGAAGCAGCGCCGCCAAACCCGTTGAAAAGGGCGACCATCTGGGGCATGGCCGTCATGGGAACACGCAGCGCAGAGATAGCGCCGGCAACGCCTCCGACGAGAAACCCGCCGGCAACCAGGGCGTAACCCTGCGGATGCTCGACAAGCTGCGGTTGGGCTAAGGTGGCCAGGATTGCGACGGCCATGCCAATCGCCCCAAGGAGATTGCCGGCTACCGCTGTCCGCGGGTGCGTCAGGCCTTTGAGCCCAAAGATAAAGCACACCGAGGCTACAAGGTAAGCAAGCGTGATTATGCTCTCGCGATCCACGGCTGTGACCTACGTCGATTCTTTTCTGCGGTAAGCAATGCCTGTGGCTATGCCCGTTTGTTGTTTGGCTCGGTTCTCAACCACTGCCAGTTTCACAACGGTCGAAACTTGAGCTCCAATGAGCCCCCCTCTGGGCCATGAGTTCTCCTGCCCCGCTTGATCCTTCCCACAAACTTCGCCAAAGAGCTGCTGTCACGGAAAAAGCTGGCAAAAGCCTGGATGAGGGGCTCACCGCTTTCGGCGGAACATGCCCAGCATGCGGTGTGTCACCAGGAACCCGCCGACAACGTTGATCATGGCCAAGATAACAGCGAGAACCCCTAGGATCTGGACAAGGGTGCCTTGACCTGCCCCGGCAGCAATAATTGCCCCCACCAGTGTAATCCCGGAAATGGCATTCGACCCAGACATAAGCGGCGTGTGGAGCGTCGGCGGAATCTTTGTGATGATTTCAAAACCCACAAACATCGCCAAGACGAAGATGGTTATCGCGGCCATCAGAGGAAGTCCCCGAGCACTTTCGGCGGTAGCTTCCTCGGCAATTATGTCGGCCATGATGACTAAGTCAACAGTTTTCGTCGCTAAAACTGGCAGGATCATTCCCGCGTCCATGTCCGCCTCCGAAATCCGCACTCACTATGGATTAAGGTTGGAGGATGGTTTCAACAACAGCAGATGATTGGGTCAGAAACTAAGCCAACGTCCTTCAAAGTCCATTCGTCAACTATACCTTTTGAGGCTCGGCCGGGGCCGGCGCCGTCTTAGCTAGGGCCGCTTCAACGGCCGGATGCAAAACCCGACCTTCTCCCACTACAAGCGTCTCTCGCACGATCTGATCATCGCTTGTCACATCGAGCCTTCCTTCCCGCACCGCTACCTTGCGGACATGTTCGAGGAAGGCCACCATATTTCGCGAAAACATTTGGCTTGCGTGATAAGGCACTTGACTGGGTAGGTTGAGAGGCCCCAGGATCGTCACCCCGCCGTGGACGTAAGTTTCCCCAGGGCGAGTCAGTTCGCAGTTACCGCCACGGTCCGCCACCACGTCAACAATGACGGCACCGCGGGGCATTCTCTCCACCATGTCTGCCGTAATGAGCTTGGGTGCGGGTTTACCGGGCACAGCCGCGGTTGTGATCACGACGTCGCTTTCGGCGACAATCTCGGCCAAGAGCTTCCGCTCGGCGGCCAATACTTCCGCTTCTAACTCCTTAGCGTAGCCACTCTTATCTTCTGCCGCGGGCACCACCGGAGCAGCCACGAACCGCGCCCCAAGGCTTTCCACTTGTTCTCTCACCGCCGGCCGCACATCGTAAGCCGACACAATTGCCCCCAGCCGTTTAGCGGTAGCTATGGCCTGCAGTCCGGCCACCCCGGCCCCAATGACGAACACCTTCGCTGCGCGAATCGTCCCGGCCGCCGTCATCAGCATGGGAAAAAACCGGGGCAATTGCACCGCCGCCAAAAGCACCGCCCTGTAGCCGGCCACTGTGGCCATCGAGGAAAGGACGTCCATCGGCTGGGCCCGGGTGATCCGGGGGATTAACTCCAAAGCAAAGGCCGAAGCCCCCCGGGCCACCACCGCCCGAAGACCCTCCGGATGAACCAGGGGATCGCACAGCCCCACTAGCACCTGACCCGGTCGGAGAAAAGATTCTCCCCAGGCGCCAGAGCAGCTAGCGCCATAGCGTACACAGGCGATCCAGTCCGCCTCGAAGATCTCCCCCCGCCCGGCGACCACTGTCGCTCCGGCGGCTTGGTAGTCGGCATCGGTAAAGCCGGCTGCCTCCCCCGCCCCCTGCTCGACCAGAACCTCCCAACCGGATTTGCGCAGGGCAGCTGCCGACGCCGGCACAATAGCCACCCGCTGTTCACCTGGGGTTAGCTCCTTAAGAACACCAAGCTTCATTGGCGGAACTTCTAAAGATAGGCTTTCCAGGATGCAGCAATCTTTGAGAACCGAGTCCTCGACCTAATTCAAAAAAGCCACTCCCGCCAGCCAAGCACCGGCAACTCGCCGGACTTACCCGGCCACATGTTCGGTTTCCAAAGCCCCCCGTCTTTTCTGGCGGAATTCCCTACCTTTCCCAAAAAACTGCTCTTTCGCGAACTACCTCGACCTTGCTACGCCGAACGAACTTCCTGCCCCGCCCAAAGCGATATTACCTGACCGGTGCTTGAGGCCCAGGTTGTCTCGCCGAGATAGCTCCGCCGGAAGCGCATCCCGCTCCCTTTCCGCCAATTTTTAGGTCCTCTCCCACGCGGCAACCCGAAGCCGGGATTCCCCGATCTTCCCGGTCCGCGCGGCAGGTCCACCGGGGAAGAGGGGCTGCCAAACCGCGAAAGCCAGCCCGGCTTCAACCCCTCGCCGTTATACGGCCGGACCCTCGGGAGATCGGAAATTTCCTATGCTGAGGGACTCATCCGCCGTGCGGGAGCGCTTGTGGGGCGGAAAGGTCACTTTTTTTGGCATTTCCCGAGAGTTTGTCAAGGGGTAACACGCTGTAGCAACGCGAGAACACTAGCTTTGACTATACGCCGGGAGAGTTCACCACCCTTTTCAAAAGGCAAGCTTTCGATTTAAAGCTGGTGCCAAGGCACGTTTTCCGCCAAATCGCGATTCCAGCCCGATCGCGCAGATTGGGCTCCGTTTTATCACCTGCGCGGGTGTAACAATCGGCGAAAACCTCCACGCTGCGGGAATTTGAAGAGGCGACCTTCGGCCCGGTGGACCCCGTTCTAACCGCAAGCCCCCGGAAAGCAGAGGGGCTTCCCCGGCCCTTCAGGTGCCATTTAAGGCGTCAAACGAAAAGCACCGACTATCCATCGGAATTTGCGATCCCATCGGAGGACCAGAGGCGGCCGGCAAACACGCTCCAGCGCAGTCACTCCGCTTCACGACAGCCGAGAGCATCCCCTCGCCAGAACTCCCGTACGCTTAAGCGGAGGCGAGACCTAGCCTTTAAAAAATTCCTCGAACCGGCGTCGCGTATCCGCCGTCACTTCGCGATAGCGTTCAAGGAGGGCATTGGGGCCGGGAAAATTCATAAGATGGGCAATTCGGGCAAGATCGGCCAGATCGGTGGGGAGACGATTGCGGGCCACGGGATTGACCAGACGAATCCGCGATTCCAGCCGCCGCAAGAATCGGTAATTTTCTGCCAGCGCCGACCCGGCCTCCTGTGATAAAAGCCCCCGGGTGACGAGCTGTTCGATGGCCTGCAGGATATGCGGGCAAAGGATCTCTGGATAGTTGGCGCCATAGCGAAGCTGCAGTGTTTGTACGATAAACTCCACATCAGCCGCCCCGCCCTTTCCCCGCTTTAAATTCCCGTCCCCCGCGGTCTCCTCTAGTCGCTGGCGCATATGCCGGATTTCCCCCAACATGGCATCGCGCCACGGCTGCGCCAAAATGCACTCCCGGAGGAGCCTTTCCACTTCCGGCCGGAGACGGGCCGACACATACACCGGGCGAGCACGACAAAGCGCCATTCGCTCCCAAAATTGGCAGTGGCGCCCGGCATAATAATCGCGAAACTCACCGAAGGATGTCACCAAGGGGCCGCTTGCCCCAATCGGCCGCAGCCGCATGTCCACCTCATAAAGCCGACCGTAGGGGGTCAGGCGGTTCATCCGGTGGATAACTTGCTGGGCAAGCTCAGTAAAAAACAAGCTATTAGCCAGCGACCCTTCTCTGTTGATAAAGTCGCCGGGAACAGTCGAGCCATCTCGATCGTAAAGGAAGACAATATCCAGATCGCTCCGGTAGGTAAGTTCTGCCCCGCCAAATTTTCCCATCGCCAGGACGACAAGCTCGGCGGGCTGGTCGGCACTTGAAGCACCTTCCGGCAAGGGCACACCGTAGCGACGACGCAGCTTGGTAAACTCGGCGGCTACCACTTGCTCCAGAATGACCTCGGCAACATCGCTTAAAGCCTGGCAGCACGCGATGACGTCTTCTTTCCCCAGAAGGTCCCGCACCCCCACGCGAAGAATCTGATCGTTTTTAAATGCGTTAAGAATCGGATCAAGCTCTTCTGCGGCAAAACACAGTTCACCCAGCGACTGCCGCAGCCAGTCACGGGTGGGCAACTTGTCCAAGACTAGACTGTCCAGCAAGCTATCGATCATCCCCGGGTTACTGGTGAGGATCTCCGATAGATAAGGGCTATAAGCGCACAACTCCACAAATAGTCGAAGCGATGGCGGATTAAAGCTAAAAAGTTCCCAAAGAACACCACGACCTCCGAGCGAACCCGTTACCCGATCCAAGTTGACCAATGTGGCATCCGGATCAGGAGTTTCCGCAATGGCCCGAAGGAGTTGCGGAGCGATCGAGGCCAGAAAATGGCGCGTTCGCCTTGTAGACAAAAAGCGGACCCGCTCCTCGCTAAGAGACATCAGATTGCGATAAGCCTCCGGGATGTTCTTGAAACCGTATTTCCCCAGCACGGCATGGATTTGCTCCCAAGAGGGATTTGGATCAAGGACAAGATCGACCTCGGCCTCGGTTTCGGTATCGTCGCTAAAGGCATGATGGAGGAGGTGGTTCAGCACCCGATGATTTTCCTCGGTTCGGCGGCGGTAATCAGCCAGGAATTGTTCCAGGGCATCAGCCTCTGGCGTATCAACATAGCCCATCCTCCGTGCCAGACGCCGAAGCGCCACAGCGTCCGATGGCAGCGTATGCGTCTGCAGGTCAAGCATGATCTGTAAACGATGTTCCAGCTTGCGGAGAAAACAATAGTTGTCCGAAAGGATCGCCCGTTCTTGCTCGGTGAGACATCCCACGGCGGCCAGTTGGGCGATTGCCTCTAGGGTATTCCCCGTGCGAACGGTTGGTAAGTCCGGGCCGTTTAAAAGCTGCAAAAATTGAATGACAAACTCGATATCGCGAATCCCGCCCCGACCCGTTTTGACATTTGTACTTTCCGCCCCGCAGGACCGCGTCTGCTGCTCAATGCGGCGCTTCAGTGCTTTAATCCCCGAGATATCCGCCCGGGAGAGAAAGCGGCGATAAATCCACGGCGTCAACTGGCGGAGGAAATGTTCTCCCAGATCGCGATCGCCGGCCACCGGTCGGGCTTTGATAAATGCCTGGCGTTCCCAGGTTCGTCCACGGTTATCATAGTACCAGAGGGCCGCCGGGATGGACATCGCCAAAGGGCCCTCTTTGCCTTCCGGCCGAAGACGCATGTCCACACGATATGCCACCCCCAGCGGTGTCGGCGTTGTCAAAAGGCGAATCACTTCCCCAGCAAGTTGCTCAAAGAATTCCGCATTCGACAGTCTTCGCAGCCCATCGGTGTGGCCCTCATCTTCGTAAAAGAAGATTAGATCTAAGTCGCTGGAATAGTTAAGCTCGACCCCACCCAGCTTGCCCATGCCTAAAATGACAAAGCGTGCGCGGTTTCCGTCGGCCAGCCGGGGTGCCCCATAGTGTTGACTTAAACGCCGGTAGGCTGCGTAAAGTGCTGCCTCCAAGATTGCCTCGGCCAAATAGGAAATCTGGGCCGTCACCGTGTGGATGCTCTGGTCGCAAACAATATCGCCGTAGGCAATTCGGAGAATTTCGCGGCGCTTAAACCGCCGCAGGGCACTGAGGACGCTTGCTTCCGACTCTAAGGCGGATACCTCAGCCAGAATATCGTCCACAAGGACCTGCCGTGGATAAGGCATGCCCTGGCTTGCCCGGACCAATTCGAACGACTCAGGCTCGGCCGCCAAAATATCGCTAAGGTATTGGCTTGTCGAGAAGATCCGAATGAGGATCGGCAAAGTGTCAGGATCTCGCTCGAAAAGTGCCCCAAGAGAAAGCGGATTGCGCGCCCGGGCCACAAAGCGTTCCAAATTGTTAAGGGCCATATCCGGGTCCGGACAGCTGGGAAGAGCGGCCGCTAGCTGCTCGTACACAACGGCCAAAAGGTCCGGCGTCAGACCATGACGCCTCAGCGCTAGCAGATTCGCGTAGCCGCGGGCAAGATCGGTAAGTCCCAGCCGAAGCAAAAACGGCTGAGCTGTATCAGCACTTGAAAGAATTTCCTCAACCGTAGCAATTTCCATGGACAAGTGGCTGATCCCTACCTCGATCGGCAAGCGACAGGCCTTTGGCTGTAAACAAATGCCGCCTCTCCCGTCTCAGCCTAATCAAATTGGTGGATCGCTGCCGGACTTAATTTCGTCAACAGCCCCAGGTCAATTGGCCGCGGTTCGAACCGGCCATCCGTCTGCAAAAACCTCCCTCCGAAGATCCCGTCAGTCGCACACCCTGGAGACGCGGCCAAAGAGCGTCACCGGCGAGACCCGCTCGATATGGACCTCCACAAATCGGCCGATCCATTCGACCGGGCCAGGAAAGACAACTATCCGATCGCAGACCGTTCGTCCGCTAAGCTGAGGTAAATCGCCCCCGGAGACGATCGACACTTGCCTTCCCCGTGGATTTACATCCAGCGGCTGGCTCTCAAGACCTTCTAGACAGTCCCGCCTGGACCCACTTAGGCTTGCCGGAGCCAATCCCCCAAGCCCTTCTCCACCATCTCCTTCCGCAGACTTGCTCGTACACGCGCTGGCGGCGATGACCGGTAAAAGCGCTGGGGACTTTTCCCGCTCCCGTTTACTCAGACCTTCCACTAGCACCTCCACCCGTTGGCCGACAAACGCCTGGTTTTCTGATAGACTGATCTCGTTCTGAACCGCAAGCAGCGTCTGATTACGCTGCTGCTTGACGGGCAAGGGCACATCATCCACAAACAGCTCGGCTGCTTTCGTACCTGGTCGGGGACTATATTTAAACACAAAGCAATTTCGGAATCGCGCCCAGCGGACAAGCTCCACCGTCTGCTCGAAATCCTCTTCGCTTTCGCCGCAAAAGCCCACGATAAAGTCGCTCGTAATGGCCGCCGCCGGGACAAACTCCCGGATTCGGCAGATCATTTCCCGATATTCGCCAACCGTGTAGCCCCGGCGCATCCGGGCAAGCACGCGATCCGAGCCACTCTGGGCGGGCACATGAAGGTACGGGCAAACCGGGGGAAGATCGCGGACCGCCTGGAGCAGATCGTCCGTCATGTGCTTAGGGTGATTGGTGACGAATTTGATCCGCCGCAACCCGCCAATTTGGGAAATGCGTTCCAACAGATCGGAAAGCCGTACCGTTCGCCCCTCCGATTTGTCGACATAACTGTTGACAGTCTGCCCCAGGAGGGTAATCTCCACGCATCCTTGGTCAACAAGGGCCTGAACCTCGGCTTGGATCTCTCGAGCAGGCCGACATTGCTCCGGACCACGCACCGTCGGCACAACACAATAAGTGCAGAATTTGTCACAGCCGCGCATGATCCGTACCATGGCCTGCTGGCGCAACGGCCGAACATCTACTCGCCGAGGCGGATCAAACGGCACAAAGCTCCGTGCCACCTCTGCCTGGGACATGCCCCGCCGCGGAAGACTTAGTTCTAACACTCGGTTCTTCCGGCCGTTAATTAAGTCATCAAGCAAATCCACAAGCCGGCCCAATTGCCCTGGACCAACGACCAGATCAACCCAGGGAGCACGCTCGAAGATGAGTTGGCCGTCCTTCTGCGCCATACAGCCAAGAACGCCGATGATCGTCCCGGGCCGCTCGCGCTTCCGCCGCTTAAGCCTCCCAAGGGCGCTATAGACCTTGTCTTCAGCATGCTGCCGGACACTACAGGTGTTAAAGAGGACAATATCCGCGTCACGAATGCTGTTAACAAGTTCGTAGCCTGCCTCAAGCAAGCTTGCCGAGACAAGCTCGCTATCGAGGTCATTCATTTGGCAACCAAAAGTCACAAGGTAAACTTTTCGGCTCATAGGTATTGCGCCACGTCGGCTTAAAAACGAAGCCCCTTTTTTGAACCGGAGGTGCTCGTCCGGACTCAACCTCGCCAGTCGTATTGAGCCACTTACCTCTGTCCCGGCGAGCTTTCGATCAGTTGGCGTCCCTTGTTATGAACATTGGCACGATGCGAAACCCTCGAGACGAATTATTCACCTTTGGCCAGAGGTGATGAAGTGATCGAGTGAATTCGGGGATAGTGGGGAAAACCTGCCCGATTGCCCAGCTAATTTGCTCTGCTAAACGATTGGCTTCCCACTTCTTAAAGGGCGGCATTCACGAGGTGCCAGCTGGCCGGAATCTCCGCAGTAGACGGCAGGGAACACAGCCGGGGGCTGAGCCCCTAAAAAAGGCTACTACCACACCGAAATAGTGACGGGGGACGACTGGAACAAAAGTCCTCGGCGTCGAACTAGGCTGTTTCGGTTCACTAGACCCGAAAGAAGGCCCCCCAGCCACGGGACGCCGAAAACTGCCGCGGGCCCTCGGGGTAGCTATTCCGCGCGATTTCCCCCCGTATTTGACCGTTTAGGAGCAGCTTCCTGCGTCTGGCCTGATGCCTCGCCAGTGTCCTCGGCCGCGGCTTCCTTCAAGAACCAAGGAAACCAAGAAGGCGAATACTTGTACGTGCTCCTAATCCCCGGAAGGGGGACCTTAAGAAAATTTCCGTGATCCCCCCGGATAAGCACAAGCAGGTAATAGGCGATAACGAGACCTAATAACCCACCGGCAACCCAGCCAATTAACTCCTTGACGATGTTCACCTTTTTGTAAGCCGGGCGGGCGAACGGCCGACGTCGAGCTTCCTCCTCCGGCACAGCGATGCGAAAGCCTACCCCCGGTACGTCAGAAGGTGGCGGAAATGAGATCACCGCCGGAGAGTCCGCCGGCTTAAGGGGAGCCAGCAGAAGCGCTTCAATCTGGCTCACAAGGTGGGGGCTCAAGCCCTCACCAGTGGCAGCCACCCTCAAATCCGCAATTCGCAAATGGCCATCGCAGTGCGGGCAGCGGAACTCAACTCCGACCTTCTCCGGGGGCAACTCCGCCACTTCCCCGGTGGGGCCCGGAGCCGGCTCCTCTTCGATTACTGCGCCGGCAAGGGCGGTGGTTTCGCTGGAGTCTTCTACCCCGGCGTAGCCCTGAGACTCAGCCGATCCCTCACCGACTTCTGCTATTTCAACCTCACCTTCGCCCGCTGCTGGACAGGCCGACTCACTTGGTCTCACGTCCGCGATGAGATCCTCCCGCCAATCCCGGCCGGAAGCCAGCGCGGTTTCGATCATTGCCGGGGTTTGCTCCGCTTGCGCGCGCTGAAGAGGAATCTCCGAGCCTTCCACACTTTCCGAATCTGGCAACTTCGGAGGATACGCCGCCGCTACTGCGATTTCGCCTGGTGCAGACGCGTCCTGGTCCTCGCCACCCGGCCTGTCGGAGGTGCGGACGTCCCCCAACCCTAAGAATTCGTCTGCTACTAGGGGCTGCAATCCCCCCTCTGTAGCGGCATCGCTACCCTCTACGGCCCCAAAAGCCTTTGATGAGCATTCGCTACAGATCGGATCGTCAGTTTGTTCATAGGCAACTGGATCAAGCTCTCGGCCACATACCCTACAGGATAGGGGCCCACCACCAGACTTGCCCGAAAAGAAGCTCATTCGCGGTTCCTCCCAAACACGCCCGTTTTTTTCGGAGGGAAAGGGTAAGCTAGCGATCCCCTTTAAGCCAACGACCAGGGGGACTGGGCGACTCAAGCCCTACCGCGGGCCAAAGTCGGCGGATAATAGCTCTCTGGGGCACTCGGGATACCCCTCTGCTTACAAATCCGCCCGGAGGCAACTATTTTGATTGGCGGTATCTTCGCGGCGTTCTTCCTGGCCCGCTTCCCGCCTTGATATGTCCTGCAAGTTCCCCTGGGCACCAGGGAAACCGGCTCCGGCTTTGCCCACCAGCCGCGTGTCTGCTCCCAAAACAAGCCGCTCCAACGGTCGCTTCCATCGCGACCACCACGGTTCCTCCCCCGGAAGAATTGGGCGCACGAGGATGCTCCGCACGCCCGCCAGCCGGGCCGCTAGTACATCCGCAAATATTTGGTCTCCGACCATCGCGACCGCTTTGGGAGACTGTCTCAGCTTGCGAATCGCCCACCACAAGGCAAAGGGCAGTGGCTTCCAAGCCGGGGCGATCCACGGGAGGGCAAGGTCCGCGGCGATCGGTTCGACCCGCTTCCCTCGGGCGTTGCTGACGAGGTACATGCCGACTCCATCCTGCCGCAACGTCTCTGCCCAATGCCTGACGGCCGGGGACACGCCCACCGCCCGATAAGGCTTAAGCGTACAGTCAATATCAAGTAGGAGCCCTCTAATCCCCATCGCCGCTAAGACAGCCGGCGTAAGCCACTGCACATCCTCGATCACGTAGTCGGGGACGAAAATCCGAACCATCGCCGGCGTGCGCTTCCCTCTCTTATCGCTGCCCGAGCGAAAATTCTTCTTTCGACCGGCCTGATGACACCCTCATTGTGTTTGAATCTTCCCCCTCAAAACGAGGGGAAACAGCGAGAACTCGCCCGTCTGTCAACCTTCCAACGCAAGGCCGGTATCTGTGCGCCATAAAGGGGTCAAAGGACCCTCCGCGCGATCCTCCCGCACCGGTAGCCGCTTCAAAAAAGCGGCCAACTTCTTGATCTTAACCTCCGCCGGCGGATCGTTCAAAAACCGGTTGGCTCCGAAGCTAACCCAACACGGTAAATGGCCGCAGTCTATTCCGGCATGGGGCCTGACGCCCCAAATCATGCATAGTGCCTTTTGCGGCCTCTATGGCCTGGAATTGGCCCGGCCAGATAAGGGGTGATTACGGGGGCTTTGTTTTTGGCCTAAGAAGGATGCCTGCCGGTTGAATCCGCTTAGGGACTACTCGGAGATTGTCAAGGTGGTAACTATACCCACCAAGCTGCGAGCCAGGCTGGATATGTCAACAAGGTGCCCGAATAGCCAGCTTGGCTCGGAGCAGCAGCTCAAGTTAGCCCAGAAGGATTTCCTCCACACGGAGGAGAAAGTCGCGGACAAGCGGCTGAGGGATCTGTTCGGCCAATTGGCGGATGCGGGCCCGGTGTTTGTTGACCAACTCCCGAGCCGAATCGAACGCCCCTGTCTGCCGGAACCAGCTTTCCACCTCGGCCATCAGCTCCGGCCGGCCCGCGACCTTTCGCCAAAGAGCCAAGCGTCGCGACGTGTCGGCCGGCCCCGAGACACTTGCAGCTAAAGCCCAAAGTACTGTGGGGCGAAGTCCACAGGCATCCCCTCCCGGCCGCCGAGCGTTTGTTTTTTCTTCCCAATCCTCTAGGTCGTTGACAATCTGATAAGCGATCCCCAAATGTCGACAAAGTTGAGACACAACTTCATAGGAGATTGGCAGCCGACCAGCTAGTCGAAAACCGGCCTGGAGGGCCGCCTCCAAAGCTGGGGCTGTCTTCCGGGCATATATCCGCAGAGCCAGAAGCGGGTCGGCAAAGCCTTCGAGCCGGTCCCGCCAGGCAAGCTCAGCTCCTTGCCCTTGGCATAGTTTTAGGTGGGCTGCCGTAAACATCTGCAAAATGTCCACGGCCACGTCTTTCTCTACGGCGCCGGCCAAACTGCCTAGTAAACGATACCCTATCCCGATAAGATAGTCGCCGACATTAATGGCCATCGGCACACCAAAGCGAGCATGGACGGTCGGTGCCCCGTAGCGCTCCAGATCGCCGTCTTCGATGTCATCGTGGACTAAAGAGGCCTTGTGGAAGACCTCCACAGCGGCGGCCACCGTCCAAACAGCCCCCGGCCAGGCAGCTATGGCCGCTTCGCCCCCTTGACCGACTGCTTGGCCTCCTGTCGCCGCGTCGTAAGCCCCCGCTACCAAAAGCGGCCGAAAGTGCTTGCCCCCTTTGAGGACGAAATCCCAGGCAATGCGGCGGGTAGCGTCCTCCGGCGCCAAATCGGCAACTGGCCTGCCGTCTAGCCCCTGAAGCTCCTCGGGACCTCGCACGATGGGGCAACCGGCCGCCTCGAAAATCCGAGCAAGCCTTTCCGCACGGAACATCGAATGCACCGCCCGAAGAAGCGGCACAAGCGACGGGTGGAAGATCCCCCGGCCAGTGTACGGGGTGCGAATCATCTCCCAGATCCAGTCCACGTCGCTTACCGTGTCTCGGCAGCCGTCTACCACGAGCGGAACGGCCATTCCGGGCATCCCCGCCGCAACCAGGCGATCAAATACTTTCTCGAGCGAAGCCAAGCATGCTACTCCCAGCACCGCGTCGGCCGCCCCATCCAGGATCATCCTCACTACGGCCGGGGAACCTTCCGCTACCAAAACTTGGCAACCAAGCGCTTCGGCTTCTGACGCAAGACTTCCGATGGGGCAAGCGCCACAGCGTCGGCAGCGAAGGCCATCCGCCTCGTAACTGGCCGGACATCGGCCGCTTGAGCGCATGCAATGGGGCAGAAGGACCAGACGACGGGAAAAAGGCACGCCCATGATTTGGGGCCGCCAATAAGCGCTGGCGATGGCGACCATCGTCCAGCCCATCCAGTCCCGCGGCAGTCCGTTTTGGGAGAGGATCTGCTGGGCCAGTTCCTCGAGCAGTCGGCGGGAAAACCATTGGCCGGTAGGGATGTGGTGAACGGCCAATTCTGCCTGGGACCGGATAAGCTCACGAACGGCCCGGTCTGGCGGCGCCCGATGTTGACACCTCTCGGAGCTTAAGTTGGGAGGGGCCTCCCCAGCGGTCATCCCCCGGGAAACTCCAACTGTGGGGATACTCTTTCGAATTCTCCAATCGCGAAATCTCGCGGACAGCTGGCAGCCTTTGGTAGCTGCAAATTTCCCCCGACCGTCGCCTGCACGGTTCCCCGCCCCCCGGCGCGCTCTGGACCAGGCCGTCGCGGCATGGAAGGCCTGGGGTGTGATGGATTTTAGTCGCAAGAAGTGACGAAAACTCGCATTTTTTCCGCCGACCAACGGGCGCGACTTTCGCGGAGCTAACGAGAAGCCAACCAGCAAAGGGCCCGGCCCAAGGCGGCTAGCCCAAATACAAGGGGGTAAAGCTCTTCGTAATACCAAAGGCGGGCGAAGTATAAACCCACCGGAGCAGGGGCCTTCCATCCCCCACTCAAGAACTCGCTGGCCAAAAATGTTGCCCCCCGAAGAAGGGCATCTTCAACTTCCGGCCAGGGGTGGGCAGTGCTCTTTGCAAAGGCCGCAAGTGCCTCGACCGCCCAGGCCGTTTCCTCGATTGTCGGCCGCCCCTCGGCTAAAACCTCGTCCTTTAGACCCGGCCCAAGCGTAGGTTCATCATTCTGCGATCCTGTCGCGCTCCTGCAGGTAAGTTCCTCACTCTGTCTGTGCTGCCAGAATCCTTGCCCCTCGGGCCCCCCTACTTCCTTTTCACTAAACTTCCCCGGTTGGTGGGCCGGTGCCCCGGGTGTCGATCCTTCCCGACCCGCCACTGGCATATAAACCCCCCAGCCACCGGCGCTGTGTTGGGTTCGCACCAGGAAGTCTACCCCCGCGCGGACCGGCCCCGAATCGGCGGGCATGACCTCCAGTAGTGCAAGGAGCGCTCGCGACGTACCGAAAATCGGGTTGACCTCCTCCGGCAAATAAGGATTACCAAACCAAAGCGGAATCCAGCTTCCGTCGCTCCGCTGATGTTTCCTCAAAAACGCCACCCCCCGTTTGACGGCAGCCTCAAGTCGAGCACCAAGCACCTCAACTTGCCGGGAGGATAAAACCCCCTCAAATACGGGGCGAATGGTTAGAGACGCACAATTGCGCCAAGACCCTGTCTCGCCCACCACGTTGGGCGAAGCTCTACCAGCGGATTCTGAACCGATTGCGGGACGGGCAGGAGTCCCCCGGATCAGGCGGAGCCAAGCAGTTATTGCCCGGACTGCGTGGGCTGTCAGGTCGACGGCGCTTCGGTCAAAAGGGAGCTTCCCCCAACCCTTGCAAAATGTTGGCCAGCCGCCGTCAGGGTTCTGGAGATTAAGCAGCCACTGCAGCCCCTGGTAAGCAGCCGCGTCCAAGGCCGAAAAGTCGCTCCGAAGGGCCTCCCGGTCCAAAAGCCCGCCGAGATTCTTTTCGCACACAGTGGCCGAGCGAAGTTCGGAAACCCTGCCTCGCCTGACAGCAAGAGCAAGCAGTGCAGCCGATGTGTCGTCGACGTCGGGAACAGCTCCCGGACGATCGGTCCATCCCCAACCGCCGGGAGGCGAAGCTGTAAAAGGGTGACTTTTCCGATGCTGGCAACTCAGGATCCATTCCCAGTTGATCCTTTCCAAGTCCTGCGGTGAAAAGTGAGACAGTGCTGAGGCCGCAAGCGAACTAAGCCAATGGGCGAGGTTGACATCCACAGGCCAGGCACCGTTCGCCCGGGCCATGTGGCGTAAAAACCTGATTCCGTTGAGGACGACTGGGTGCTCACACAGGCCGATGCCCGCAAGACTTAGTACGACAAACGCCGTGAGAGGAACGGCCTCAAGAAAGCCGCCACTTGGGGGTTGCAGGCAGGGCAATTTTCGCAAAGTGGGCCGAGATGCTGCCCGCCGAATTAGGCCAACCGGCCAATTCCCCCCACCCCCCGCCCAAAAACGTAATTGGCCAATTGCTACAAGGGCCGGCAAGGCATAACTGACCACCGGCAAACCGGCTGCTCCGAGCCACCGCTGGGGCAACCAAGCTAATTCAAACGGTAGCTGCGGCACACATTCCCAGGGAACGATCCCAGCGACAGCGCAGGTGGCCAAAATCGGTGCTGCGAACGTCTTATCCGCCCCGTATCGGGCCAGTATGCCGTCTACACCCCCTTGGCGACGGAAATATCCCTCGGCAAGCGGCCACGCTTGTTCGTGCCGTTCCGTGCCCCAAGTTAGCCGCAGGGCCGCCATGGCAAGGGCGGTTGCGGCGATGTTGGAGGGGTCGGCGTCGGTGTCGCCCCAACCGCCATCCCGATGCTGTGTGGCAAACAGATAATCAAGTCCCCGGGCGATAAGTCCCGCATCTGGCTCCGGGATCTCTGCAGAGGCAGGAACCAAATCTTCCCCAGCGGCTCCAATCCCCGAGTCGGCCGAACGAACCGATGTCGGTCCTTTGGCAAAGATCCGCCCGGACCTCGCTCGATAGTACACGGCCAACGCTGACACAGCCACAGCCGTTGCCAAGGGGGAGTCGGCCAATCGGCCTTCCCAATGCCCCTCCACCTGCCGGGCGAAAAGCTCCCGCCGGGCAACCTCGTAAGCTTGGGCGATCAATCGCTCGCATTCCGACCGGGTTAGTTGTTGACCCACGGCCACCTCTCCGAACCAGGCACGCGCTTTGGACCGATGAATCCGCCGCAATGACGGAATTGATTATTGGGACTCTTCAGTCTGAGGGAAATCTACCGCTTCAAGCCCGGCCCAAACCACCCGATGGCCAGCTAGCTCCCAACAAGCGTTCTCTTCAAGTCGCCAACTCTTTAGGTGGGGGAGGTCTCTGCTAGGGAACCCCAAGCGAGGATTGGTCGCCGGAAGGTCGGGCTAAACCGAGTTTCCAAAGCGCGGCCTTCTGCCGAGCGCTCCCACCCGGGGCCGATGCTTAAGATCCACGTAGGCCTCCCTTAACGCCCACACGGAGCGGGCGCGGGACTTGTCTTCCCTTTTGCCGCGGTTAGGCGGATGCGCAAGCCAGCTTGGCCATCGCTTCCAGGCACGGATCCACATCTTAAGAGCGGGCATCTCTCGGAACCTCAAGGTTGTTTGCCACGAAGTCCCTCCTCGAGGCGAATTCTGAGAGCACTGCCAATAGCAGGGATACTCTCCCAAACAAGGTAAGGGGACCGTCGAAAAAACCCCCGCCCAATGGGCTAGTTTTAAGTTGGGAGCTCCTTCGAGCGCCCGAGGCGGAAGTGCGTGGAAAGCCCAATATCCACCATTTTGATGGGAGAGTGCCTCCTGCCTTAGAGGGGAGTCCAGCGCGGAAGCGGCTCTTTCGTTTAGCGGCCCCTTACTCTGGGCCGTAGGCCGGTGACACCAAGGACCAACCGGCCGACTTGGGTGGGGGGTAGAAACACTGGAAACCTTAACCGGCGACAAACGTTGCTAACGCGGTAGTCTTCGAGCGCGATTCCATTGAACCGAGCCAATGGAAGGCCCTCCGGGGAAAGTTTCGTGGTGCACCGACTTTCTGCGACAACTGTGTCGGTGGGGCCGGACCTAACTTGCCGGCCCCCGATCCATGCAGTTTGGCATCGGTTTCTGGGATTTTAGCGGGAATTGGTAATCAGCTTGCCAGGTCGCTGCATCTGGCTACTAGACAAAAGGAAATTTAAACACCCAACGCACGTCGCTCGGCAATAACCCGACGGAGGGATTCTGAGAGATCCGGAGTCTGCCAATGACAACCGATGATCGTGATCGGGCGCGCCTTCCTCAGGCAGAACCGGTATCTCCAACGAGCTTAGGCGCGAAACCAGATAGGCTCGTTGAAGATGCCGAGGTTGGTCTTTCGGTGGACATTCGTCCTCTGCGGGAGGCAGTCGCTCAACTGGGCGAAATGTGGGGCGAAATGGAGCGATTTGTCCTCCGTATGCTTGACGGTTGGTCTGTCATCTTGCAGCGACTTGCTCTTGAGGGTGAACAAGCCGCCACCTTCGGGAAGTGGTCGCAGGAATTAACCGAGCGGCTAAAGGCCGTAGACCAACGTCTTAGCGATCTGGGGGCTTCGCTCCGGGCGGTGGAAGCGGAAATTGTCAACGGGCGATCCTCGGGTGAATTTCCCGAACTGAATACCCCGGCAGGTCGAAAGGAGCTAAGCCCCGAACTTCCTCCGCTTATTCTTCCCATCCGGCCGGCATGCGAAAGAAGTGACAATAACTTGTCTACACAGCCTGCTCGCCAACATCCAGAACATGCGGCGCAGAAAGGTGAACATTCAGCCATCTCCGGGCCAACTTCCGGCCGGTGGGAAAACCTCATGCACAAGTGGAGCGAGCTTGCGGAAAAGCTCGACGAGCTTTTGGGACAACCGCCGGGGAGCTAATCGTCGTGCCGGCCCATTCCTCGCCGCAGGCAGCATGGTGAAGGCACCTACCCTTTTGCGTGGCCAAACCCAGTAGTAGGATATAGCGTAGGAGCTTCTCGGCAAATTCGGCCGCCACTTCGGGACCTTGAATAATCGTTTACATTTTGCCTACAGACTTAAGGGCATGGCCTTACTTGTCGGTGTGGACGAAGCGGGATATGGGCCAAGGATTGGCCCTTTGGTTTTGGCTTTGACGGCTTGGCAACTTCCCCGGGAGAGCCAAACTCGCGATCCCCACATTTTGGAAACGCTCCTTCGGGCCGTGGTTCGTCGGGATGGTGAGGCTCAGGGGACGCCGGAAAAGGTTTGCATCGATGATTCCAAGAAAATCTACCGTTCCCCCAGGGATCTGCCCAAGCTTGAGATCGCGGCCCTATCCTTGCTGCAGTTAGCCGGGTTTGCCGGCAAATGCTTGCAGGAGCTGCTTCCGTTTGTTGACCAAGGCCTCGATCCTCGATGGAAAGAGCTCCCTTGGCTAAAGGAAGGGGTCTGTCTTTTGCCGCGGTCAATTTCGCCGCAAAGTTTGGAGAGCGCCAAAATCGCGATTCGTCAGCAGCTAACCGCGCATCGAGTTCAGCTTGTGGCCTGCCGGGCCAAAATCCTCTTTGAACCCATCTTTAATGAATATATTCGTCTACTGGGTAACAAAGCGGCGCTTGCGGCCGAGGTTGTTGTCGAACTTCTCACCCAGGTCCTTATCCCGCCAAAGGATGAAGCCGTTGTGCTTATCGATCGTCAAGGCGGCCGGATTTATTACGGCCAATTGGTCGGTCGAATTGCCCAGATGCTCCCGGCAGCGGAACTTCAGGTCGTAAACGAATCGCCAGAGCGGAGCCAGTATCGCATCATCACATCGCTTGGTAACTGGGACTTCGGGTTTTGGAAGAAGGCCGAGCAATTCCTGCCTGTGGCAGCCGCCTCGATGATCGCAAAATACATTCGGGAACTTGTCCTCATTTGTTTTAATTCGTTTTGGTGTCATCGTGTCCCAGGCCTTAGACCTACCGCCGGCTATCCCGGGGATGCAAAACGCTTCAAAACGGCAATTGCAGCCTCTCAAGAAGCCCTACAGATCCCGGACGATTGGCTGTGGCGGATCAAATGACGCGAGCTTGCTGGAGGCTAAGCTAGCGGAGGCAAGCGGCTTATGTCGACGGGCTTTCAGATTAGCCCCTCCGGCCTGGGGAATCTTGCCATTTAATTTTCCGCGCTTGACAATAAGCACGTCTTGGGAGGGCTTGGTGAGGTTACAAGCCATTTCAGGGAGGTCACCCGAAGCGGTCGGGCAAGCAACCGGTTCGGGAGGGGGGAATAAACATCAACAAAAGGAGGGTCTGGCCGTGCGACTTTTCCTTGTGCGTCACGCTGTCGCGGAAGCAAGCGATCCGGCTCGTTGGCCGCAAGACCGGCTTAGGCCCTTGACCAAACAGGGTCGTAAAGAATTCCGCCGTATGGCGCGAAAGCTGGTTAAGTGCGGCGTCCTTCCGTCGTGGATCGCTACCAGTCCATATAAACGAGCTCAAGAGACGGCCAAGATCTGGGCCAAGGTCGTTTCCAAAAAGTTGCCGGAAAAATGCCCTGTCGTCCCTGCCGATGCTCTTGCACCCGATGGCGATTTGGCCAAGATGATCGAGTTTACGAAATCGCAAGCCGGCGGGGCCTCCCAAATCGCCTGGGTGGGACATTCCCCGGATCTGGAAATGTTCCTGGCTCGACTAGTGGGTGCCCCCCAAGGACGCTTGCATTTGGCCAAAGGCGGAATTGCTTGCGTTGACTTTGAAGAGGAAATCGCGGAAGGTGCCGGTGAGCTCCGTTGGCTTGTGGCGCCCGATCTTGTGGGGGCTTGAACCCGCGGGGAGTAAACGGTCAGGGCACTTCCTCCCTCGGCGGGTCGGCTGTGTCGGCTAGGACCGCATCAGGGGATGCGTGACGCGAAAAGAATTCCCTTGCTTGTCGCGAAGGCTTAGATCCTAAAGCCGTGACGAAACTCCTTCTACCCTAAATGAGCGAAGCTACCGCCCTTACAAGCCGCCATAGGAGGCTGCTTTCCATTCGTGAACCGGGAGCACCCATTGGCTCACTGGGTGGTTTCTCCTTGTGGCGCTCGCTGAATGAGCTCGGCGTCGCGAGCAAACTCCACAACTAGTCTCACCGCCAGGGGGATCCCCAGGAACGGAGCGACGGGTAACAACTTTCGACAAGAAACGAGCACGGGCGTTGTGGATAATAAGCGAGCTTTTCTAGGAGTTTCACCGCACCTCAACGGCCCCCCACAGTTGTGTATGAATTAGGCAAGCCACCGGTTTACTGATGGCCCGGAAGATCGGCGGCACTTCCGCGAGGGTGATTTTCCGCCAAAGCCGATGCTCTTGCCGCATTTGGGCGGCGCGACCAAATGGAACTTATTCTTTCGCAAGGTGAGGAAGGATCGTGCTCCCACTTCCCGCTTGGATTTAGGCGGGAACATCTGGTGCTTTAGCCACCGTGATAACTCCATCCCCGCTTGATGTGGCAGCTATCTGGGACGAGCCGGCAGCCGAAGCTTAGGTTCCTGGCCATCCGCGGACCTTTTTCGGGAAACCTCCAAACCTAAGCTTCGCCGGAGAAGTCCGGGGTTGGGTTCCACACCTCCGCAAAAGGATGCGTGGAACTACTCGTCCACCGGGCTGGGTCTTTTCGGAGCGCAGGAGCGGTTTTGGCTTTCTCGGTTACTGAGTGCAAGCGCTAGCAACTCCGCTGCCAGGTCCCAGCTGATATTGATCGCGCCTAAGGCGATTTAGTATTTCCGATAGACTGGGGCTTACAGCGAATTTAGGCCTACCGCGGCATGGGCTTTCGCAAGGGTCTTCAGGAAATGGGCGAAGGATGGGGAGGATAATTTATTGTCGAAGGCGGCAAATCTCGGGGAAAAATAGCGAAAATAGATAACGCTTTTCGAGCCTCGGTCGGCCATTTATTATGGGGCCGAACTTGGCGAACCGATCGGCCATCAAGGGCACTAGGCCATGGACGTGGAAGGACGCAATCTCCTGCAGATCGAGGCTCTCAATCAGCGAGGAGGGAGAACGCTTACCATTGTGGACCTCATCCGCGCCCATACTTTGGACACCTTGATGGCCGCCTATGCGATGCGGGCAATCGAACAAGGAGCCTCGATTCTCACCGCCGCAAAACCTTCTGGCGCCGGAAAGACAGCACTCTTGGCCGCGTTACTCCACCTTCTCCCACCAGGTGAGCCTATCATCACTGTCGACAAAACCGAGCTCATCACAGAGGGACTGCGGCGCCCGCCCGAGCAGCCGGCCTGCTACCTTGCGCACGAAATTGGTCCCGGCAGATGGTACGCGTACATTTGGGGCCGAGATGTACCGGCTTTTCTCTCGCTGATCCAAGGGAAGCGCCGGATCGCTACCTGTCTCCATGCAGATACCATCGAGGAACTTCGCTCCATCCTGACTGGGCCGCCGCTTCATGCCACGCGCAAACAAGTTGGGCGGGTGGGCCTTGTCCTTTTCATGTTCGCTGGTCCCATTGGCGGGAAGTTTCGGCACCGATTGTCCCACTTTTACGAGGCAGACGGAAAAGGTGGGCACCGCTTGATCTTCCGCTGGGATGCCCAGTCGGATTCATTTGTCCAAATGGAGCCGGTAGCTGACCCACAAGGGTTAGAACCCTATCGACGCTTCATGGAGCGATTGGTCGAAGAGGGAGAATGCGAGGCGGGAATCGTCCGGCAAAAGGTGCTGAAGTTCTATCGCCGCATCCCCCGCGAATGAGCTCTTTCCTGTCCCACCGGGCTTGAGTGGCCCCAAAGCCTTCAGACAAGGTCACTAGCGTCGCCAGGGTTTCTGTTGACAAAAACAGCTCGCAGGACCACGGCAGGGTGCAGGCCTCGTTGCGGATAAACTTGGCTTGAGCGACATGCCGGAGGCCCTCCGCGCCGCGGATCGCCTTCGATCCCGTCCGCGACATTCCGTGCCGTTTTAGGAGCAAGCCCTTCGAGTTTCGGAGAGGGAAAAAAGTGGTGAGATTGGCGGCCGCCCGTAATAGAGACCGCCCGGCTTGTTATCCTCGGCGGCCAGCGGAGAACCTCAGAACGGTACGGGCAAGCTCGGGGAAAGGCACCGAGCTTGTCGAGCAAAAACAAAAGGCCAGCACACAAAGCTGGCCCACTAGACTCGAAAGCTCCAAACTCTAAGCGCGCAACACCCGGAAGGACGGGACGACCACACTTACCCCGGAAGGTCCTTAGCGAAACTCAGGCGAGCGGGGCAAAAAGCTAAGTGCGGCCGGCAGTTACGCCGGCCTGTGCCCGTGCTCCTTTGTGCCCGTCGACCACAAATTAAGGTGGTGCCAACTAATACGGCTTTCAGAGTACAGCCGCGATCAAGTGCCCTAATCGCATCAAGCCACGATTAGTGGGTGGGAGGCCCCGCATATGCCCGCTGACTTCGCCTGGCTCTGCGAAAATGTTCGGCAGAGCTTAAGCAGACCCCGAATAACCGTCAACAATAACCGACTGTTTCGTTAGGGCGGGAGTCGACTGGGGCGCTGGCATCCCGCGCTAACTAAGCAGTTCGCTTGCTCCCCTCTTTTTACTGGCCACCTTGTTTCTGGGCTTGTTGCGCCGGCGGCGCTGCCTGCTCCTGCTCGCAAGCGGGCGCTGGCGCACAAGGTGCCGGGCAGCATGGGACGACACAGCAAGTAGCTGGACAGCAGGTTACTGGCCGACAGGTGACAACAGCGCAAGTCGTAACTGGCCGGCAAGTGACCACCCGGCAGGTTAACAAAGGCCGGCAGGTCAGGGGCGCACAAGTCAACACGGGCCGACAAGTCACCACGGCGCATGTGGTAATCGGACGGCAAGTCCGGAGGATCCCTGCCTCGGCCGTGCTCAGGAACAAGGCGACCAAGCCCAGCGCCACTAAGCTCACCACCATCCAGCGTTTCATGGTTACACCTCCTCCTTCTGGAGAGATTTACATCACCGCACCCCGAACCACCTGACTAAACCGTACCTCCCGGGGCCTCCGCATCCTCAAGCTGCCATCCCCTCTGCCGAACGCCCAAAAATCCCGAGGGGCATTGGTCCCACCTTCACGGTGGGTTTCTCCCGCGACCTTAGCATAGCAAAGAGAAAAACGTTGTCAAGAGCCTCAGCTACACAAAATAGAGATTTGACAGAAATAGGAAAAGTTAGCAATTCTAAGCGATTTTTGTCAATTTCTCAGGAGATTCTGCTCGAAGTTTGGGGGGACCCGGCCGTTCGTTGGCTCGCTCAGGGGTCGTTGATAAACCAACACAAAGTCGCGCGGTCCGCCTTGAGCTCCCACCCCTTCCGCGCGCACAGGCCGATGCGCCAAGTCTCAAATCAGGGGCCAGGAGCCGCTATAAGGACGGGACGGACTTTTTGTGCCGGGCGGAGATCCGGCGAAGGGAGCCAGACGATCTGGTCGCCAGGGTCGACTCCCGCTGTCGCTTCGACCATATCTTCCCCCACCAATCCGACAACAATAGGCTGCGCAGACAAACGCCCGGCGACGATCCGCCAAACCACCCACCGGCCAAGCTCGTCTCGCCACAAACTGTTCTTAGGCACAAGTACGGCGCCCGGCTTTTCCGCCACCAGGATCTTTACCTCCGCCCAATAACCCGTGCCAAGCGAATACTGTTGACTAATTGCCTTCAGCTGGTCGCGATCAGGACGCAGAATTACTTTGACGCGTTCTTCTTCGACACCAAGTGAGCTTACTTTGGTGGTGGCAGCCGGTTCGACTCGCTCGACTTTTGCTACGAGAGTGGGTGCTGACGAAGCCGTGACGGCTAGGCTCGGAGTCTCGCTTCCCCCGGATTGGCCAAGGGTTACCTCCGCCGGCATCCCTGGCCGGATAAAGAGGGCCTCTTGGGTCAGGATCTCGGCCTCCACCTCCAGTCCTTCCAGCCGGCCAATGTCAACAACGGGGCTCCCTGCCGACAAGTAACTTCCGCCTGTGGTATGCCGGGCAAGAACCACTCCATCTATTGGGGCATAAATTTTCCCCCGGGAGCGATCAAGCTCGGCTTGCCGCAGTCGGCCCTTTGCCGCATCAAGCTCCGCTTGTAAACGTTTTTCCTCAAGCGGCCTTTCCTCGATATACCGGGCCACAAGGTTGGGTGTAAAATCCACGGCCGTTTTCAGAGCGCTGATCATCGCATGATAGAGCTGGCTGGTGGCATACTCGGTCTGAAATTCGACATATTGCAGCTGGGCCCGATCGCGTTCCTCTTCGGTGGCAGCCTTCTGGGCAAAAAGGGTTTCCATCCGGCGCAGATAGCTTTCGGCATAAGCAGCTTTGGCCTTTGCTGCCTCAAGCTGTTTGGCTGCGGCAAGCTGCGCTTGCTCCATGGACTGACAAAAGTAGGTTGCCAATTGCCACACGATTTTTTCGAGAGTGGTGTCGCGATTTTGTTCAAGGGCAGCCTCGAGCCGGGCTACCTCCGCAGAGGCTATCTGACAACAGAGATCCAGGTCTCGTGAGTCAATCTCCGCGAGAACTTGTCCGGCCTTAACTAGGTCGCCCGCCCTTGCATTAACAGGCCCCAAATGCCCGGAGATGGGCATCCGCAGAGTAAACACCGTAGGGATCCGCGTGCGCCCCTCTTCGGTAATGGTTACACGGATGGTCCCCCGCGTGACGAGTACGGTTTGCACCTCGGGAAGCTTGGGGAGACTCGTGGCAGCAAACCACACAAGGGCGATAGCCGCCGCAATCCCGGCAATCCACACACCGCGCTTCAAATGAGGCCAAAGGTGTTGTGTACTTATCCCTTTAGTCATGTTACGAACGTCATGTCTTTCAGCCACTCAAAGAGGCCAGTTTGTCAACTCGGAACTGACACCCCGCAGCTTCCGCAAGAGGGCTGACCAAAAAGCTTGGTTACCCCGCGCTTTAAATGACAGCCGTGTTACCCCCAGTCCATGCTATAATCGGTGGCCCGGTGTGAACTTGCTTCCTCTACCCCTAAGAACCCTCCAAGCACCCTCGCTAACACGAAGGCGCGCACGATCCATTGGTTTAACAGTCTTAGGCGAATCAACACGCGTTTACTCCGGCAAATAAAGGGCCTCTCGAAGGTCAACCCTCTTTAGCCAGCATAAAAAGGCAAAATATGTCGCTCCGTGGGCGGCCAGGACAAACACAATCGTCCACAGAGCGGTGTTTACATTCCAGATGACCGGAAAGCGGAAAAGCTCGCTTTCGTAAGCGCGGGAAAGGGCTACGGTCAGAAGCCAGCCCCCGCCAAGCCCAGCCACTGTACCCAAAAGACTAAGCTGGGCATTTTCTCGATAAAATAGGCCGGCGATCTCGCGGCGGGTAAACCCCAGTGCGTGCAAGGTGGCCATTTCGGTTGCTCGCTCGGAGGCAGTCACCACTATCGAGCTTACCACCGTACCGACAAAAAGTCCGCCGGCAAACACCAGGATAACCCCCAGAAAAACGCCCAGGTTTTGCGCCACAATTCTCCGTAAACTTTGAACACTCTGCCAGCGCGGGCTTACCGTTTGCGCTTCAGGCCAAAGCTTCGCTTGGCGAACGATCGACTCCATTCCCTCGGGACCGGGTAAGGCCCTAATTTTTAAGGCGGAGCATATCGGCCGATGCCCTACCAGCCGGCTGAGATAACCAAGCTCGGCAAATGCCTCCAGGCCAATGAATGTGTCCACAATCGCGGCCACAGGCACCACCTGCCGACGAATATGCCCTTCGGTAAATTCGACAACAATCTGCTGGCCTGGAGCGACGGCCAAAATCTCCGCCACTTTGCGCGTAAGTAACAGCCCTACCGGTGGAATAGGCACAGCTCTCCCCTCCCGGTCATGAGGAACGGTGAGCTTAGCGCCCTTGGGCACGCCGGTGATTGCCAGTTTCCGCTGGCGCCGGCCGTGGATAAGTGTACATGGCAGATAAAGCATCGGTTCGGCGGAAGTCACCCCGGCAAGCCGCTTCCCAGCAAGGCGAACACTCGCGGCCCTCTTCTTGTGGACAAAACTAATATCGAGATTACTGCGGGCCACTTTACTAAATTGAAACTCCACCATAAACCAGGTACTGTCCATCATCATTAGGGTGTTACCAACAAGCGCCACAGCGCCGAGGATAGCGCCCGCCGTTAGAGCCGATCGGGCAGGATGGCGATAAATTTCCCGAAGTGCTCCCCGCCAACTCCAGGAAAGTGCATGCCACCAAGGGATGAGTTGCTCAAAAGGGAGAGCCCCGCCAGACCTGGGGGCCTTCGGCCGAAGGGCCTCCGCTGGCTGTAAACGAAGCACCGCCCGAAGACCCCGTGCACTTCCTAACCAAATGCACAGGGCATTTGCCGTTAAAGTCACGAACCAAAGCGCCGGGTAAGGCTGACTTTGCAAACGGGGGAACTCGAAGTATTCCCGATAGACATCGGTCATTGCCGCCGCGGCCCACTGACCCACGCCAATGCCTAGCAAACTCCCGAGCAAGCCAACCACCGTGGCCAACTTCGCGTAATGCCAGGCGACTTCCCAGTCGGTATAACCAAGCGCCTTAAGAAGGCCGATAACCGTCCGCTGCCGCTCGACAATCCTCCTCATCAACATGGTTAGGACCATGGTAGCTACCAGGAGGAAAACCGCGGGTACGGCGACCGCAAAAATTTGCAAACTGGCTAGCTCCTGGCTAAGGAATTGGTGCGACAACTGCTGGTCCACCAAATACGCCGAGTGAACACCCGCCGAAGCAAGCACCGCTTCAAGCTGGGCCACAATGGTCTGCCGCTCGGTTTGTGCAGTGGGGACCAGGTGGCCCACCACCTCATTGGCCGATCCGGCGAGGTCGAAGACTTCCTCCGCCACACTCTCCGGAAGGAAGAAAACGCCGAACGCTTTCGGATCAGGGAGGAGTGACCCCGGCGGGGATAGGTAAACAAATTCGCTGGAGACGGCGATGCCAACAACCTCGAACGTCTCCAGACGCCCATTGAGGATCATCCGCAAGCGATCCCCTAGCCGAAGCTGGTAATGGCGGGCAAAGGGCCGACCGACGATCACCTGCCTCCTACCCAACCCGTCAAAATACCGCCCTTGAAGAAGCACAATTCTGTTTACGTTTGGGAGACGGTCGTCGGGGAGGGAAACCGCAAGCCCACCTGCGGGGAGGTTTTGCCCCGGCATAAAAACCGACACGTATTTCACGATCCGTGCCTCCCAGCTGCCCACTCCTGCCACAGACGCCACCCTGGTGAGGAGCGTCCGCGGTACCCGCTCACACTGAACCCAAAAGTCTGCCATCCGGCACTGGGCGTAATATTCCCGTCGCGCTCCCTCCAGATTGCGGTAGGCACTTGCCAAGGTGATGAAGGCAGCATTGCCCAAGGCCATGAGTACGGCCACCGCGGCCAAACTGCCGGCCAGTTGTCCCAAGTCTCGCCAAAGCTTCCGATTAAGAACACTCACCGCTAAAGACACCCTGTTCGAAGATTCTCAAGGTATTCCGCCACCCAGCGCGACGGCGATCGTCATCGGCCGAGTAAGTCGGGCATACCGCAATCATTTTGACAGCCCGGGGCAGCAACGCGTGCGGTTGCTGCGGTGACAGAGGGTGCTTTGTACATCTATCCGGCGGCGTGGCGTAAATCTTCCCGGTCTTAGGACGGTGACCTAAGCTCACCAGACGATCTCTTCTGCTGGGGCAGGGTGAGGGTTGACAATGACATCGACAATTTCGCCACTTCGCAGCCGAACGACCCGATCCCCTAAGGCAGCGATCGCTTGATTATGCGTAATCAGCACAACGGTCTTGCCCAGGGTGTTCTTTAGCTTCGCCAAAACCCCCAGGACGCGCTTGCCAGCTTGATAGTCCAAGGCACCGGTCGGCTCGTCACACAAGAGGAGCCGAGGATCCTTAACCAGTGCCCGGGCGATCGCCACCCGTTGTTGCTCACCGCCAGACAGTTGTGGAGGAAAGTGGTTGGCCCGGTCTTCCAGGCCAACCAGTCGCAGCATCTCATCGGGATCGCGTGGCCGAGGGACGAGTTCCGCCGCAAGTTGGACGTTTTCGCGGGCTGTCAGGGTGGGCACCAAATGGAAAAACTGAAAGATCACTCCCACTTCCCGCCGGCGATAAAAAGTCAACTGTCGCTCATTCAGCGCCGTAAGCTCCATCCCCCCGAAAAAGATTCGCCCGGTCGTGGGCCGATCAAGCCCACCTAAAAGATTAAGGAGCGTGCTCTTTCCGGAGCCGCTAGGTCCGACGATCACGAGCAGTTCACCTGAGTAGATCTCAAGCTCTATCCCCCGAAGGGCCTCGACGGCAACCTGGCCGGCCGCGAACCGTCGACTAACGCCCTCCAGTCGCAGGAGCACCTCGCGATCGACCGGAGGATGTGCCTGGCTAGTTGACGGGTGAAACATAAACATCCGGGAAACCAAGACTTTGAAGCCAAAGACGCTTACGGAACTGGTCCGCCGTGGGGGTCACCTAGAAATGTCCCATGACTTTTCGCTTGGTCAGTGCCGCGTTCCGAGGCACCCGGAGTGCTACCTTAGCCAGTGGGTGATCACAAGGCCTAAAAGGCCCGCGGCAGATAAGTAATAGATAGTGGGCAAAAAGGTCCGGCGGATAATGATCCCTTCCCGGCCGGTTAAGCCCACCGTCGCCGAGGCCGCCACTACGTTGTGGACGCAAACCATGTTGCCGGCAGCTCCACCGACGGCTTGCAGGGCAACAATCCAGCGAGGATCAAGCCCGATCCGTAAGGCTACCTCAAATTGGAACAAAGCAAAAGTCATGTTGCTGACAGTATTACTGCCAGCGACAAAAGCCCCTAAAGCCCCGATGACAGCGGCAAATCCTGGCCAAGCCGGCCCCACGATCTCCGCCACCGCCCGAGCTAATTCTTCCGGCATACTGCCCAGCCCCGCCGCGTTGACGCCCGAATGGATAAAAATCCGTACAGCAGGCACGGCGAAGATCAAAGCGGCCGCGGCACGAAGCACGCGAACAGATGTCTCCGCGAAGACCTGGCGAATCTCGCCCCACCCTAAGCGATAAAAGGCCGTGCTAAGGAGAGCAACCAGGATGAGCACCGTGCCCGGCGAGGTCGCCATGTTCCATCGCAGCGAAATGGACTTACCCCCCGTGGCCGCCAATACCGCTGGGCCCCACTCCCACTGCGCAAGCACGCTTTTCACCGCCGGAATTTGTTCCCCAATGAGAAGGCACGCCACCAATACATAAGGCAAAAGGGCGGCCAACGGGGTGATATTGCGCCCAGTTGCGACCGCCGCCTGCAAAGTTCCCACTTCCCCCGGGGAGGGTGATCCCCGACCCGGCATGCCGGAAGCTGCCTCGGGCAAATCCCCTAGTTGAATGTGGCTAGTCACCGAGGGGCAAGAGTTGGGATGATCCTGGCCGGCATGGTACTGCTGAGGTGCTGCGGTTCTGCCCCGCTCTCCCCACACAGTCGGCCAGGAAATCGGGTCCGGAAAATCCCAGAGGCTTTTCGGCCGAAACCACCCCCGCCGGGCCGCCAGGGCACTTACTGCCGTAGTGACAAAACCGCCAACGATACTCGGAAAGCGCGGTCCCAGCAGAATAGCGCAGGTCCAGTAGGTGGTAGCAAACACCAGGCCACCAAACAAGGCAAATCGCCACGCCTCTAGCCCCGCCCGGACGGAGGGAGTAGCGCCAAAAAATCCTGTCAACACGCAGACCATTATCAAAGGGATGAGGGCACCAATCACGGCATGAAGCGTAGCCGTGCGCACCCCGATTTGATACAGAAGAAGCTCAAAGCTGGCCTCGTCCCGGGAACTTTCCGAGCTGTAGGTTTGCGTCCATCCTCGGGCCGGCGTCCGGCTCGGCGTTCTTGTTGAGGAGCCACTAGTAGCGAAGCGCTCCGCCGAGTGGCTCAAGTAAGTCTGGACAGCGGGTTGACCCTCTAAACCCTTGTGCACTCCCAAGAGGATGGGCGTGCCGAGGGCCCCAAAGGAGACGGGCATACTCTGGATTATCAACGTACTGACGGCCGCTGCCATCGGAGGAAAACCGAGGATCACAAGAAGCGGTCCGGCGACCGCCGCCGGCGTGCCGAAGCCGGAGGCCCCCTCGATAAACCCCCCGAATCCCCAAGCCACGATCACTGCCTGAAGCCGGCGGTCCGGGGTAATACCGGCGAAGGCAGCACGGATCGCCTCCACCGCCCCTGAATGCTTAAGAACGTACAAGAGCAAGAGGGCGCCGAAAATGATGTAAAGGAGAGTTCCGGCTATGGCCAGGCCTTCTACCACCGCTGCCCCCATCCATCCCCACGGCACCCGCCAATAAAAGGCGCCGACGGCTGCCATACCGATAAGCACTATTACCATCGTGCGACAAGCAGGCCATCGGCATACCACGAGCAGAACGAGCACCACTAAGATCGGAGAAGCCGCCACAAGACCGTGCATGGACGCGATCCCTTACTGAGGCGGCAAATTCGGTGCGGCAAATGTTTAAGGAGCGCACCGACCGAGCAAGTTCGATTCCCCTTCCCGTGCCTATGCGATCTCGGCTGCTTTCGCGGGAAAGCTTTCGCGCTTCTTGGTTAAAAGGACAACCCTCCGTGGGGTCCCATCGGCTGCATGGGTACCGCCTGGCCCCGGCACAGCGGGCTAAACGTCCTTAATCGGGCCGGCGCCATAACACCGACACGTCGTCCTGGGGCCGAAAGCCGAGAATGGCCTCCGCTTTGTCCACCCGAAACTTACCCTGCGGAACCCTGCCGTGGATGAAAAAGACCTCACACCGGGAGGGTAGTTTGGCCTCCTCTATCTCCAAAGCTAAGCGGAAGGCCTCGGCACAGTCCTCCCAGCTGACAATAAACGGGATTCCTCCCCCACCGCGGCGAAGCTCGCCTTTATCCCGCAGGATATAGAACAAAAGCGTAATTACATAGATGTCAAACCGCTCGGCAAAAAGCCGGCAAATCTCCTGCCCGAGGGACTTGCTCAGCGGATACAGTCCCACACCCGGGTGCGGGGGCACATCGGGCGGGATGCCAAAGTCGAATTCCTCAAAGCTGGGACCGGCCACGGTGAAATGAGGGCCGGTGTTTATCACCCGGCGGATCCCGAAATGCGCCGCCGCTTCCATCACATAAAGACATCCCAAAGTATTCACCCGGAACGCAAGGACCGGATCCTGCCGCACCACGGCCAAGTTGACGATGGCATCCATCCCCTCGGCAGCGGCAAACACTTGCTCCCGCACCGTAATGTCCACATCCCGATATTCTTGATCGGGAAAAGCCTGGCGAATTTCCTCAGGTGCCGGGCGGATATCAGTGATCCGCAACCTGTGACGGGGAGCAAGCTTCCGCACCACATGTGGCCCCATGTAGCCATTAGCACCAAGGAGGAGAATCTTCATCGTCAAAAACCCTCGACTGTCGCCGGAAAGCTTCCACCAATCACCGTCGGGAGATTTAGCTCGGAACTACCGTAGATAGCTCGCGGACTTGACCCACCTCTTCGGACTTCCCCGCTGACGGTGGCCCCAGTGCCTTTCGAACCCGGTTAATGTCCCCCGGCTGCACCGCTTGGGGGAGAGGATGGACTATACCCCGGTGAGCCTCAAATCCTTTTGACCCGGCCCATAGCTTTTGGAACTTGACACCGCCAACGGGGTGGAATCTCAGCCCGATTGAGCATTACGCACTCCGGGCCTTTTTCCCGCGCTCTCAGGTTTGTTGTCAAAAGCGCACCCGGCTATTTTCAAGGCCGATTTTAGCCTCGGGAAGAAACCGGGTAGAACTAAATCAGCCCGCCGGAGGGAGAAGGATTGTCTTAGCTGACTCGGTCACGGCCAGGCACTGCCGAAGATAAGACTGGCACGGAGAAGCGCTTTGCCAGCTGGCCGGCCGGCACGCGGAGCCCAAGAACCACCCGGAAAGAAGCTATTTAGGGTGAGCTGCCTCTACAAATTGAAAAGGTTCCTTAAAAGAACCACTATTTGCTAGGGCCAAGGTGGGCTGCCTTGACTAGGCCAAGCTTCGTAGAGGACGAGAGCGAAGGGTAAACACAAATATTTAAGGGGGCGACGGGGACTTTTGCCGGCTCAGGTCAAAGGCGAGAGTTTCCCTAAAAAACTCCAGGGCCACCCAAGCCGAAGGCTCAGGTGGCCCTTTCTCGTCGTTACACGTTGGCCGTCAGATAAGCCACAAGAAGGAGCAATTAGGTGGGCGTTAGCACTTCTTGCCCTTGCTGGCGGGCTTGGCGGCTTCCTTCTTTTCCTTCCCTGCGGTTTCGGCCTTCTTCTCGGTCTTCTTGGTCGCCACGGCTAAACCTCCTTACTTAGGCAACCACTTCGGATGCAACCGGCATCCGTCACCACAACGGATGGACCACCCCGGTGCATCCTCTACCTTTCCAAAGATCCTTTCACTCCTATTTACGTTCCTAGCCGCCAAACGTTCACTAATTGGTTAAGTCGCATCCTTCTATCGTCACAATATCATATCGAACTTTCGAAAGACTGCAAGAGCATTTGTAGTCAAGTTCGTTGATTTCGCTGCGGAGACCTTCTTCACTTGTCGCTCGATCAAGAGACTGCTCCGCTACTTCGCAGATCCTCTCACCGTGTTGTGGAGCAATCCCCCACGTGAGCTAACCAAGGGGAAGAACACTTCGCCACCTACAGGATGAATCGCGTTAGATCTTCATCCTGAACGAGTTTCCGCAGTCGGTCCTCGACATATTGCTTGGTCACTACGAAGCGGGTGGGAGCGATCTCCGATGCCTCGAAGCTTATTTCCTCAAGCAGACGTTCCATGATGGTCGCCAACCGACGAGCCCCGATATTTTGCGTGGTCTGATTTACCCTGTAGGCGTACTCGGCAATGGCCACGATCGCTTCTTCTTCAAACTCCAGTTCTACCCCTTCGGTCTTCAAAAGGGCCTGATATTGCCGGATGAGCGAATTCTCTGGCTCCTTGAGAATCCGCACAAAATCCTCCTTGGTTAAATCCGATAGCTCAACGCGGATGGGAAATCGCCCTTGAAGTTCCGGCATCAAATCGCTGGGTTTCGCCCGATGAAACGCCCCCGCCGCGATGAAAAGGATGTGATCTGTCTTCACCGTGCCATAACGAGTTAGGACCGTAGTGCCCTCCACAATGGGCAGCAAATCGCGCTGGACACCTTCGCGGGAGACATCCGGGCCGTGCTCCGAACCGGAGGAGACTATCTTGTCAATTTCATCAATAAAAATGATGCCCAGATTTTCGGCCAGACGAATAGCCTCAGCTTGAACCTTGGCGGGGTTGATAAGGGCATCGCATTCTTTTTCAAACAGGTACTCGCGGGCCTCAGCAACCGTCATCTCCCGCCGAGTGACTTTCTTCGGAAAGATCTTCTCGAAGATGTTCTCCAGATCCAGGTCGGGCGGCTCACCTCCCCCGGCCACAAGGAAAGGCGGCATGACTCTTTGCTCGACGGGAACCTCGACGCGGCGATCATCAAGCTTCCCTTGCGCTAACATCACCCGCAGCCGTTCGCGGACCCTCCGCCGTCTGGCCACCCGAGAACCCCGCGAACTCGTACCGGTTTGCTCCTCCTCCTCTTCCGTCGCAGGATTTTCGTCGAATTCCTCCAGGTCGCTTTGGCCCATTAGGAGATCAAGCAACTGCTCTTCCACGCGTTTGCGGGCTTTTTCCTCCACGTTTTTCCGCTCTTGCTGGCGAACCAAATGCACCGCATTTTGGACCAGCTCGCGGACCATGCTTTCGACATCCCGGCCCACATAGCCGATTTCGGTGTACTTGGTGGCCTCTACTTTGACGAAAGGAGCACCGGTCAACTCGGCTAGTCGCCGGGCAATCTCTGTTTTCCCCACCCCCGTGGGGCCAATCATCATGATGTTTTTCGGCGTTACTTCCTTTTGGAGGGACTCCGGCAGTTGCTGCCTTCGCCAACGATTGCGCAGCGCAATGGCTACTGCCCGCTTGGCAGCGTCCTGCCCCACGATATGCCGGTTGAGTTCTTCGACGATTTGACGCGGCGTTAGGGCTCGCACTTGAGTTGCTCCACGGTTATTTGCAAGTTGGTATAAACGTCCAGGGAGGCAGCGATCTCCAGCGAGTGGCGGACAATCTCTGGTGCCGAAAGATGCGAGTATGCCAGCAACGCCCGGGCAGCGGCAACCGCAAGTGGTCCGCCAGAACCGATGCCCAAAATGCCGTCATTGGGCTGCACGATTTCCCCCGTGCCAGTGATCAACAAGGTATGCCGGGCATCAGCCACGGCCAGCATTGCTTCTAACCGACGTAAGGCCCGATCCATCCGCCACTGCTTAGCCAACTCAACTGCCGCCCGAGGCATGTTGCCAGGATAGTCCCGCAGGCGCTCTTCGAATCGCTCTAAAAGAGCCAGGGCATCCGCTCCTGCGCCGGCAAAACCGACGAGAACTTGACCATCCAGCAGACGACGGATCTTCTGAGCATCGGCTTTCATCACCGTATGCCCGAGGGTAACTTGTCCGTCGCCTCCCATGGCGACAAGGCCATCGCGCCGGACGGTCAAAATCGTCGTGCCGTGCCACTGTGCTCTCACCACGCTCTCCTTTCCGCTGAGGTGTCTCCGAAGAGGAAACGGTCGCCCCAGGGCGCAAGCTTCCTGAAATTCCTCCCGAAACACAGCCCAACAAGGAGCATGGATAATCGCCCCTCCCTTTGCCGCGGCGGGTCGACGGTAGTCAAGGACGACGTGAGAAAAATCACCGGGAGGAAACGGCGGCAGCTTCCTCGCCCATAGGGATGGATTCTACAGTTTGAAGACCGGCCAGGTGAGGGGTACTTCGACGAAATGCCCTTACCGACTCCGCCACTAGCCACATTGCCATGCCAATGATCCCGCCGGTAATGACTACGAGGGGCCAATTCCCCGCCCGCACAAAACCGGTTAGCTGAAGCAGGAGGGCATAAACAGATATCCCGAGCATCACGAGCATCGGCACAAGGGTATAAACGATTGGCCGACCCAGTTGATAAAGGAATACGGACACTGTAAGGAGTGTCAATCCGGCCAGGAGCTGATTACTCGTCCCAAAAAGTGTCCAAAGCGTCTTGCCGCCGGTAGACAAGAGAAAAGCAAAAAAGCCAATGGCTGCCACAGCCACAAGAGAAGCAAAGTACCGGTTGGCCAACGGTGTTAGTCCCACCGATCGGCATATCTCCTCCACGTTAAATCGCAGCAGCCGCGTCGCCGTATCGAGAGTCGTCAGCGCAAAGGCCACGATGGTCACCGCCAGTAACGCGGATGCGATGGCAAATGGGATCCCCAGAAAGGCCAGGAAATTAGCCCCGCCGCGAACCACGGCACTCAGCTGGACCGCCAGACCTGCGCCGCCCAGGCCCTTCCAACTGCCGTATTCGCCCTGCGGTTGCCATGCAGCCGCTCCCAAACCTGCCGCACAAGCCATGATCACCAAAACAGCAAGCACTGCCTCGACCAGCATGCCTCCGTAACCAACTGGCAAAGCGGCGGTCTCTCGGTCTAGCTGGCGAACGGTCGTACCGCTCGAAACCAGCGAATGAAATCCGCTAACTGCTCCGCAAGCGATGGTGACAAATAAAAGCGGGAACCAAGAAGGAGCATGAGCAACTTGGCCTAGGTTCTGACCAGGCCGGAGCGGTTCCATCGGCACCACCGGGCGAAATGCCGCCGCTTGAATCGTTGCTTCGCTTGCCCCTGCCAGGGCCGCTACGAGCAGCCCCAAAAAGAGTGTGGCCAGCGCAAAGTAGAGTTGAAAGCTGTTGATGTAATCCCGCGGTTGAAGGAGCAGCCATACCGGCAGCACAGAGGCCAAAAAAGCATAAAAAAGAAGTGCCACGATCCAAGCGTTCTGCGCCTCGGCTAAGGCTTGGCGAAAGCCCGGCCAATGTTCCAAGACCGGTCCTGCCACCTTACGGAATTCCGCAGCTTGTGCTGGATCCTTTTGCTCAAGATCGTGGAGGGCGTGGTCCAGGTTGGAGAAATACCGCATGATCTGGCTTGCGCCGTAAGGCGACTCCCATTGCAAGTTGGGGAGCCGCGCAGATACCTCCCCCACTGCAGGGGCTGCAGTAGGCGGGGCGGCATTCTTGCCTTTCTCCAACTGTTCCAGCAACTCCTTTTGCTCCGGAGAGAAAAACAGCCAGTACGAAAGCACGGGCCGCTCTACGCCCCAAAGAATAAGCCCCGCAAAGGCAACAAGGCCTAGGACCGTGGCAACCGCCAGGTTTGCCCGATACCTGTAGACCGCCAAACCCACCGCCATGGCCACAAACATCAACCCCACCGAGGGAATGATGGCATCCGGGTTGTAGTTGACCAACAAGTCGGAGATGGCCAACACAAACGAACCCATCGCCAACGCGAGGAGGAAAAACACAAGCACAAGGGCAAGGAGCCGCGCCCGCGGACTGATGACTTCCCGGCACACGTCGCCGATCGATCGGCCCCCGTGTCGCAGACTAACGACAAGTGCCCCAAGGTCATGCACAGCTCCGATAAAGACGGCCCCCAAAACCACCCAGAGGATCGCCGGGACCCATCCCCAAATAAGCGCGATGGCCGGACCAAGAATCGGCCCGAGCCCAGCGATCGAAGCAAAATGATGCCCAAATAGCACAGGAGTCTTAGCCGGCACGTAATCAATGCCGTCGAACTTGCTATAGGCCGGCGTCCGCCGCGTGGGATCAAGCTCGAAAACCCGGCGTGCCAAAAAACGCCCGTAAACGGCATACGCTAGCGCTAACACCCCAAACGCACACAAAGTGACGACAAGTGCATTCATTCCGGGAGACACCCTCTACGAAAGGTAGGTCAAACGAACCGTCGCAAATGCCCGGGGCATAGATTACCGAAATGAAATTTCGCCTTTGCCCGTGTCACCTAACGCGCCGCTTGGAAACTTACGCTCTCAACCTTCCCTTACACCTTCCGATTTGCCGGAGATCCCCGCCCTCGGAAAAAACACCGTTCCGCTAGCTGGAAAGCTGACCTTTCCGGGGATCACTCGGGCCGTGGACGTCCGGGCTCTTGCTCGGCACTGGGGCCGGCTGAGCTTGGTTGGCCTTCGGCTTGCGGCTCCGTGGCGGGTGCTTGGGATGGACCTTCGGCTTGCGGCGCTCGTACCTCGGCCGCAGGTTTCTCTTCCGGCGATGTGGTGCCCGACGAGGCCCCACCACCGCCCGCAGGCTGATTGGCCCACGGGACGGGGTACGGTTCCTGAAACTGAAGTTCCGGGGGAATATCGGTCAAAATCTCGCCTAATTCCTCTTTAGGGACGGCCGGTCCACATCCGGCACACAAAATCCCGGCCGAGAGCAGCACCACACAAGTCACCAAAAGTTGCCTCATTTGCCGCGGCAAGCGGCATAGACCTCGCGTCTTTAGCTTGGTAGACATGGCAAGAAGTTTTTCCCCCGAAGCACTTGACCGCGGATACTCCGCGGACGGAATCCCAAATAACGCCACGCGCTGATGGTTCGCCAAAGAGCTCTCTTGCCCTCCTAGTTTACCAATAAACTTACGGGCCGGAGGGAAACGGTAAGCACGACCAATGCCCGTGCCGCCGGCCAACTTCTACATTGTTCCAAACCTCACTTTCCCATAATACGCACAAACAAAGTTGAGATTTTCAAGTCTAATCCTCGCTGGGCCCTACCTCCCAGATATACGCACCAAGGCCGGGAACCGTACAATCGACCCGCCAAGTGCCCCCTTCGATCGAACCAAGTGGTACCTTCTCCGGCCATGTGCGAACGATCTTCCCAGCGCCGAGCCGGAACCATGGATCGCCCACCGGGGCCGACATGGTCAAAGAGAGCGGATCCTCCGCGACATTGACGGCCAACAGGATCGCTCGCTTATCGCCGGGGAGAACCCACTGGCCGACCAAAATGGCTTCGGTGGTGACCACGGATTTCCCGCCCCACTTCCAGTCGGCCGTTACGGTGGGGACGGACGATAACAGCCGCGGCGGCCGGCCCATCCGACCAGCATAAAAGTAGCGCCTTAACTCCCATCGCAATTGGGCAAGCTGCTTGAGAAAGGCGGCATTCTGCTCTTCCTCCAGGACCGTCGTGTGTATCCACCCAAGCTGCTCGCCGAAGACCAACTGCTGGGCCAGGCGCATTCGCACCGATAGGTCGCGGTTGCGTCGCTCGTCCTGTGCCTGCAGACGGCCACTGCCGCTATTGCCGAACCACCGGCCAAACATCTGCACGCTTCCGCCGTAAACGGCGGGGAAAAGCGGCACCTGTCGATCATACTGCCAATGCCAAGTTAAATAGCCGTCAAACCAGCGGACAAAAGGCTCGGCATTGCATTCGGTAGTGATCATCCGATCAGCAGGCTTGCTAGCTCGAATTTTCTCCAAAAGCTGCCAATAACCTTCGTTCCACCAACGGCCTCCACCTAGCGGGTGACCGTGCGAAGGATCTGCACAGAGGGTGGGCGCTGCCGCCGCCACCTGGTCAATATACACAGCGTGTGTGCCACATCGGCCAAAAAGCTCGGCGACCAATTCCCCCACTTTATTCTGCCAAACGGAGGTCGTAGGACACATCACGGCAAGGCGAACAGGCGAACCGTCGCTTTCCTTACTGCCGTAGGTCTCCAAGAATGGTTCGCCTTGATGATTCTTTGTGGCTGCCGGAAGGGCCACCGAAGTGAATTGAAAGTCCTCAAGCCCCTTATCGCGGGAGTCCCACAGCCGGCCGTTGATGTAAGGCATTACATGAACGCCGCCTTCCTGAAGCTGCCTGACGCCCTCGGCAAAGCCGGGCTTTGTGGGAAAATAGTGGGGATAATCGTTATCAAATGGAATCTGATGCCAATTGTACCAGTGAAAGCCGCACGGCACCCCCATCGCCTGGCGGAAGCGAAGGACCCCGGGCACGCATTCCTCCGGAGCACCCCCGCCAAGAATCCACAAGGGCAGCTCTCGCATCCACAAGGGGGTATCTTCGCGGCCTTCAGGACCCAAAGTGGGAAACCACTTGGCTTCCTCTTCCACCCAGCGGCGATAAATCTGAGCGGCATCAAACCAATCGCCCTCAAAAAACTGTGTCACCACCCGGCCAGGGAGGGAAAACTCGGCCTCCGGGCGGCCCATATTGGGAACGGGATAGTCCACAGAGAAGGTCACCACCTTGGTCGCTGGGTCGCTTCGCCAGCGAAGTTCCTTTGTACTACCCCATGGATCGTGTACACCCATGTACAGGCCACCGGAACCGTCCGGCACATAACAAGCCCCAAATTGCATGGTGACCCAGCCACTCGGATAACGGCCCCCAAATTCAAACGCTCGCTGCCACACACCCGCTTCTGCTACACCAGGGGCCTTCGGATAAACAAGCACAGCATCCGCGGTAAGTTCACAGATGGGAAGGATCGGGAAACGGACCTCCCACAGGGAAAAATCGCCCCCGGCCGGAGGAACCTTTATATGCCAACTAAAGGCCGACTGCTCGGCGAGAGCTTCCACGCGGACAAGAGCGCCAAAGGTGGGCGGAAAAGGAGCGGCGGGTTGACCAAAGCGAATCTCCACCGCCCCCTCTTCTGCCCAAAATGCCACTTGCTGCCAACCTTGCTGGCTCGATAAGGTGCGGTTTTCCCCGGTGCTCAAATTTCGCAGAGTGAGGACAAAAAGCGGTGCCCGGCCCACCAGAACCGGGCCGCCGTCCGCAAGCTCGATCTTCTCCAGCACCACCCCAGAAGGAGACTGTTGCCAGGAAGCAATAAGCCGGCCGGCACGCAGGCTTAACTGCTCACCTCCCTGGGAGGCCGTGTGGCTCTGACCCACTGCGATGTTGACTCCTAGCATAGCGGCCAAGACCGTGAGTAACCCCGCCGCGCTCGCCCCTTTTTTCCCGTAGACGAACTTCCCGGGGACGAACACACACAGTGTTTCCTGAGTTAACATGTTACCGATCCTTTCGGTTTCCTCGATTCCAACCCTTTTGTTTGCAAGAGCACAAGCCCCGATCGACGCATCCTCAACCATTTTTTCCAGGCGCCGAAATTATCTTCTCGCAAACATCCACGTAGACCGCGCCCCCAGAACGATGAGCAAGAAAACCCCGGGAACCTGTCCTCGCTCCTTTCCCTCATGCAGGAGGAAGAAACTTCCAAGGGCAACCGTGGTAGCGGATTTAAGGCGGGATATTCACATAATAGCGCAGGTTGGCCTCCAGTGAAATTCACAACATACCCACGCCGGAGCAGTACCGATAAACGCGCTTACCCCCGCCATAGGCTAAAAACCGACTACCGGTCCTTAAGCCCCGCGCCCCAACCGGGCCGATAATCCACTGCCTTGCCGATCTATCACGGCGTTAATTTGCATACAGCCCGAGCACCTTAAATTGTTTCGGGCAATGTGTAAGGGGCGCGCCTGGGGCGATCAAGGAGCGCGCTGGCTTCCGGATCGTCAACAAACTGCTCCTTTTCGGGATCCCAGCGAAGTGGCCGGCCAAGTTCTCGGGCAATGTTGATTAAATGGCAGATCGTGGCTGTACGATGACCAACTTCCACATCGGCCACCGGGCGGCTTCGAGTGCGGATGCAGTCTAGCCAGTTCTGCAAGTGGTTATCGCTTCGGTAAAGCCGGATCGCATTGGGCCCGAGCGGCTCTTTGCCCAACTCTGGTGGATCGACTGTAAACTTTCCCCGATCAATGGTGATACTGCCCAGCTCGCCGTGGAAGATCGCACCCCCGGCCGGACCGTTTTCCAACCGGACGACCACCCCGTTTGCATAACGGTAACATACTTTGGGAACCGAGCAGATCCGATCGCCGCGATCCTTGGATTCGGGCTTCGTGTACGTAGGCGGATTGAACTTACCGCCTTCCGTCCAGATCTCCACCGGGCCGGTTTCGTCCATCCCCAAGGCCCACTGAATTTGGTCAAGCCCATGCGTGCCCCAACCGGTGACTTCTCCCCCGGACCACGGCCGGAAGGAAATCCACCCTGGATTGGCCCGGGGAGCGAAGATATCCGGATGAAAAGGCACAACCTCCGTTGGTCCACACCACATATCCCAGTCCAGTCCCTCCGGCACCGGTTCGCCCGGAAAAGCGCAGTGCCAAGGGCTCGGGTAATTGTGGGCGATCACCGTGTGGACTTTTCCGATCCGGCCATTGCGGACAAGCTCACATCCCAGGCGATTACGGGGATCGGACCGCTGTTGACTTCCGGTTTGGAGAACCCGGCCGTATTTCCGCACCGCTTCAACCAAAAGCCGACCCTCCCGGATCGTCAGTGTCAACGGCTTTTCCGCGTAAATATCTTTGCCCGCTTGACACGCGCGAATGCAAATAATTGCCCGCCAGTGATCTGGAGTGGCCACTACCACCGCCTGTACTTCCGGGAGATCAAGCAGATACCTATAGTCCGTAAACGCCTTGGCCTTGTACTTAGCGCCCACTTGTTCGGCCCGGGGACGGTAAACATCCGCCACCGCCACCACTTGCCCGCCTGCCGGAAGATAATTTAGCAAACTTGATCCCTGCCGCCCGACGCCGATAAAGCCCACGCCAATGCGATCGTTTGCGCCGGGTCGGCCTGGACTTGCCAGCACGCTCCGCGGGATAAAGGCGGGCACACTCCAAGCAAGCGCTGCAAGACCACCACGGACGATAAATTGTCGACGATTGACGCCTCGCGCCCCCATTAGCGGATCTCCCAAACATGCAATTTCCTCGGCCTTCCAACAACGTCAACACACGGTAAGCCTTTGTGGCGGGGGGACTGTCTCATTCCAGGATGCTAAATGGCCGGCTGGCCCACGATCGACATGCTTTTAGTCTCTGCCGATAAGTTTAGTCACTTGCCGGGCAGGGCGAAATTGGTAGTCAGGCCACAGCGGGCAGTTTAAATCAATCCAGCACTTAAGGGCATGCACATCCTCCCGCGAAAGCTCCACCCCATAATGCCCCTTGTCAAGCACTTCCCACAACCGGCTCCGCAGTGTGCCAAAGGTCATTGGCTCTGCCTTGTGGTGGCGAAGGTTCCAGTGGTAGTCAAAGTAGTGGACCCAACCGCCGGCTATCAGCGTGCGATAGGACGCCGGTATGAGGTCGCTATCTACTATGCCCGTCAGATTGATCCCCCGTGGATCGTTGTGGTCATGACAATTAGCACAATGCCGATCAAGCACCGGCTGTACTACCCGTTCATAAGAAAAAGGCCCGGCGCCCCATGGCGGTGGCAACACGGGGCGGAGCTGCCCGCCAGCAAATCCTGCCACCGGAGGCGGCGCGGTGCGGCGATCTTCGTGGCACCCGATGCACCCACGCCTTTCCCCACTTGCAAATTGCACCACACTTCGCATCCGCTGAAGCTCATTTAGTTGACTATCAAGGAGCTGGAAGTAAAGCATCTTGCCGGCCGGCACTTCGAAGGTCGCCGAACCATCCTCCCCCAGTTCCACCAAGCCTACCACCCCTTTGGCCACATAGCTTGGCCAGCCATAGGGTCCTTGCACCAGATGCGTGGGAGAGGCATAGTAATCCATAAACGGCTCATGATCCCAGCGATACTGGCCATCCGGAAGCGCCTCTAAGGGAGAGCGGACCTCCTCGCAAATGCGCAAATAGCGCGCCTGTCCCCGCTTAACCGGAGGCGTTATCCCTGCGTACACGTCCACAACCGTCACCACTGCTTTGTTTCCTCGGAAAAGATCCGCATCCCCTTGTGCCGGAAGCACCGGCGGGCGCAGCCGCGGCGCCAAGACCGACGGCGACATGCTCCCTATGGCCGGATCAAGGTAGAGAAGCTCCCGATTGCCGTAGCGATCGATCACATAAAGCCCGAAGCGGTCCCCCGGCGCATGGCTGACCAAAATATACTCCCAGGTCACCGGGTAAGGATCCCGAAAGCACTCCCACCGCAGCCAATTCATGTTATATTGCGGCGTGACATCCGGCGTAATGTTGACAATAGCCCCTGGATCGAAAGGACCCTTGCGCCTGTCAATGAGGGCAATCGGGCCGTTGTGATCTCCACCGTGGGAAATAAGCGTGCAGCAAAGCTCCTTTGTGCCGGGCATCTCCCGGGCATTCAAATAACAATTGGGCGTGTTATTGCCGTAAATAAGCTCCGGATGGCTTCCATCCGGCCGAATCGCCCACAGCGTATGACCAAAGTCCGCTCCCTTGTCCAGGTATTCCGACTTCGTCCACAGAATCCTTCCATCCGCAAGCACGGTGGGGGACCATTCGCTGAGATTGGCAAAAGAAAGTGGGCGAATGTCGGATCCATCCGGCCGCATACGGAAAAGGACAAACACCTGGGGTCGCCAACACAGGTAGCGACTTTTTATCCGCGTGGATATAAACGCGATATGCCCATCTGGCAGCGGACAGGGATAATAGTCGTGAAATGGTCCATCGGTCAATTGTTGCAGATTCTTGCCGTCTTCGTCAACAACCATGAGATGCCAGTAAGGTTGCCAACCGGGTCGCGTACTGAAGGCCGGCCGATAAGCGAAATAGATCCGCCGGGCTTCAAAATCGGCAACCGGATCCCGAGCAATCCCGGCAGAAGCATCAAATACCTGCCGCAGCGTGGCCTGGCCCGGCTCCAGTCGGTCGCCCACTAAAGGGATTTCCAAGATAAACACGCCACCGCCCGGCCGAAACTCCGAATCCAGGATGTCACTATAGTTGTGTGAACAATGGTAGGGGTGTCGTTTAACAAACAGGAGCCGCCGCAAGGGCGCAAGCTCTGGATCGCGGAAGATAGCACGTCGCTTAGCCCAGCGGGCCTCCAGATAAAGCCGCTCCTCCTGCAGCAAATCCCGTGGATATTGGGCCCGGAGGGTTTTCCACCGATCGCAGAGCCTACCAAGCTCCGCTTCTTCCGCAGAAACATCTACACCCTTCTTAGCTAGCCGCTCAAGCAATTCCTCAAAAAGGAAAAGAGTCCTCTCCACCGGCTCCATCCGACAAAGCCTGCCCCAATAAGGAGGCCCGTCGGGCACCGCCGGCCGATCGCTTCGCAACGGCGAAAGATGATCTTGGTCGGAGATCTTGCTCCAACTGTGGCGCTCGCACTGAAAAGCGTAGACCACAAGCTCCTCGTAGGAGGCCCGAGCGGGTAACTGCACTGGCCCGGTATAAACAGGCCCCGCTGACTCCGGCGTCCACGGCTGCGCCACCACCCGGGCAACCACCTCCCAAGACTGCCCATCTGTGGAAATTTGTACAGTCATTTCGGTGGGAAGTCGATCGTGATATTTCCCCCGCCGGTCCCGGGAGATCACCACCCGGTCAACACGCACGGGTTCTGGCAAGCTAATCTGGGCCCATTCTTCCCCCGAGGATGCCGCGATCCAGCTATGGTCGTTGCCGTACCGACCGTCGTTGAGGTGCTCGATCCGGTGGATCCGGTAGCCGGGAAGACATGAGGATGCACTGGCCAAGGCACCCCGCTCAGCCAGTGCGATATTACCCTCCCGTTCCGGGCTGTAAACCTCAAGTTCATCCACGCATGGCTCGCCGCGGAAACTCCGGGAAATGATAAGCCGCACACATCGGGCCAGCCGAGGGGCGAAAGAAATCTCAAACGCTCTGTCGGCCCGGATCTCGCTCACAATAAGCCGCGGCTCGACCTCTGCCCAGGCCGTGCCGCCAAGACCAAGGGCCATAACGGCCACCAAGCCAAAGGCAATGAACGACAAGGAGCACATTGCCCGTCTCCTCGCCAGCGGGCTATCCCCCAACCCCCGCACTCTCGCACCAAGCGAAATATCAACCCCGAAACATAATTTGTGGCGAGATTTCCCTAGGTGCCCCGCTTCCAACCGAATGCAAACTCGCATGGTGCACCGCCTCAAAAGCGCCCAGCCCACCTAGTTTGCCTTTCTTTTCCAGGATACTCATAATAGCAAGCCACAAATATGGCCCTGCTTTTCCACTATTAGCGGCGGACTGCTGTCCTTACAAACAATGAGCAAGTCTTCGCAGCCAGCACCCGGCCGGAGGGGCGCCTGATTGAGCGGTGGGAGAATCCCCGTTATCCAAGCCCCCCTGCAGACCGACTCGTGGCCGGTCCCCGGCACACCAAACGAACCCCCAAGCCGGATGCCCCGGCGAGCTCTCCTTATTGGCAAGCCCACGTCACCGCCACAGGGGGTACATCATTACCCCTGCTAACTTCGCAAGGCTTCTAGGGTGATACTCCCTCGTTGCGGGCGGGATGTCCCCGGCATAAGGACAGGTTCTGGCACCCCTAAATGACCTTGCCCCAAAAGAACAATCTGCGAAAGAATCGGCCGTCCGGATTGTCCCCAGCCTAAGGACACTACCACACTTTGTAATTAGGCCGACGAGCCCGGCACTCCCCAGTACGCCAAAAGGGCCTTCTGCGGCTTTTTTCCAAAGGTTTGCGCCATGCACCTTGTGGCCCTCACCGAAGCTGTTGACCATGTCTGCTACCGCTACCGGGTCCGGCCATTTGAAAAGCCCCTAGCCGATGCCGGTGTTGTCGTCCACGTCCAACCGCTTGCTCGGGGACCCTTCCGACGTCTGCGGCAGCTCAGGCAACTCCGCCAGGCGGCCGGGGTGCTCCTTCAGCGAAAGCTTCTGCCGCCTTGGGAAATCGCCCTCCTTCGCCGCTATGCCCGGGTACTTATCTACGATGTGGACGACGCTGTCTTTCAGCGCGATAGTTTCCAGCCCAAAAGTCCACAAAGCAGCTACCGGCGATTGCGTTTCCGGATGACTGTGGCAGCGGCCGATCTGGTTTTTGCCGGCAACAATTACCTGGCAAGCCACGTCCGGCGCATCCAGCGACGCTTGCATAAAAAAGACGGCAAATCGTCAACAGCTCCAGGGCTTCTTCTTTCGCGCCGCTGCCTTACTGTCCCCACGTGCGTCGACCCGGCAAAGTACCCCGTTGCCCTCCACGGGCAAAAGGACCAACACCTTCGCCTGGTGTGGATCGGAAGTTCGTCCACGCTTCCATCTTTGGAATGCGCGGCGGAACATTTGCGGGCCATCGCCAAGCAGATCCCCACCACGGTGTTGCGAGTCGTATGCGATCGGCTCCCGTGCCTGGGCGGAATTGCCCTTGAGCTTTGGCCCTGGAGTGAAGATTCCGAGGGGCAAGCGCTTGCCACGGCCGACATTGGGATTGCTTGGATGCCCCCGGATAGCTGGAGCCGCGGGAAGTGTGGACTAAAGGTCCTCCAGTATATGGCGGCAGGACTTCCGGTGGTAGCTAATCCGGTGGGGGTCCATCTCCAGATGGTCCTTCCGGGCAAAACCGGGCTCCTTGCCCAAACCCCGGCCGAGTGGGCGGAAAGCATTCGCCAGCTAGCCGCCAATCCCTCTTGGCGCAACTCCCTTGGCCGACACGCAAGAAGCCTTGTGCAAACAAGCTATAGCCCCGCCTATTGGGCACCTGTTGTCACATCCGCTATTGTAAACACGCTCCGTGCCCGGCTGGGGAAAGACGCCGAGAACTTTCCCGAAAGCAAACCGCCCTTATCTTGGCCCACCCCCTGGTTCGACGACACTGATCCTGCGTACCATGGCGAAAGGTGCGCATCCGCGGGCGGGTTAACCGGCCCAAGTTTGCACAGCCGCGGGCGATCGCTTCCTTAAACCTATGGACACACCAAGCATGCTCGGAGGCATAAGGGCCAATAAACGACAAGGCGACGGACCACCGTCTCAGTCCGACCGAGGCCGGCAGGAAGCGCTCTCACCACACGGGCTTTTAGGGAGCCACAGGCACCTCGAGGGCGACTAGGTCGTATCCGCCCCAAGTCTGCTCGTTGGCCCGCCGGAAAAGCTGCACGCGGATATGTCGGGCCTCCACCGGCTCAAACTGGACGCGATGAGTGGCCTTCCAGGTCTGCCAAGGGAGACCTTTGACTTCGTAAACGCGCCGCCAATCGTCCGGGCTAGGCTCGGGCTTGGATGAGACTTCCACCGCGAAGTGCTCAGGATGGATTTTCCATCCCCAGACCAGATTGACCTGGCTTATCCGCTGGATCTTCCCCAGGTCCACGGCAATCCAGGCCTGCTCAGCCTCCCGCGGCGCAAACCAGGAGGTGTAGTAGTTGCCGTCGGTAGCAGCCGCGGGATTTTCCCCGGCAGATACCTGAACCTTTTTCCCCCTTGCTGCGTCAACAACGCCTACCGCCAAATGGATCCGGTTCGATCGCATTTGCTGACCGGCATCGTCCACAGCCACAGCCCGCAGATCATAACAGCCCGGCCGAGGATTCCGCCATACCCACCGGAACTTTTGCGGAGGGTCAAGCATCACATCCACACGCTCGTCGCCGGCCCAAAATTCTAGCCGGGCCACTTTTCCCCTTCGGTCAACGGCATAGCCTTCCACGATCACTTCGCCGGCCGGGTACCAGGCGGAACCGTCGTCCATAGGCGAAAGGATGCCCACCACAGGCGGTGGATCCTCGCCGGCAAAGGCCGGGAGTTCGTCCAGTGTCACCACAAGCGGATGCCGCATGAAGGTGATTGCTTGCCCCACTGGCCGACGTCCCGAAGGCGTGCCCCACCAGGGCATGGCGTAAAGCCACAGAGGTGTTCGACCCGCCGCTAGCTTCTCCGGGTTGGGGATCTCGTCGCACTCCCCCAAGGCCAACATTTTGCCCGGTGACACTTCCGCCATCGCTTTAAAGAAGGTCCAGTAAGGCTCCTCGTCCACAGCAGGATTAACACCGTAAAGGTCGATGCCGGAGATGTCGACAAACTCCGGGCCCGGGTAAAATCGCCGCCGGTACTCTACTGGCTTTCTCTTGAGGTCACCTACTCCGGCACTATAAACCCAAATGAGGTTGTTGAGCTTTCTTTCCTTCGTGAAATAGCGGAACATCATCCGCCAAAGCTCGGCGGTATTTTCCGGCCGGTCAAGATCCGTCCACCAGAACCACCCACCGTCGATCTCATGAAGGGGCCGCCATAAAACAACTATGCCGGCATCCTGGAGCTTGTGGAGCACATCGGCCGCCGCGGCCATTTCCCGCATGGCAATCTCGTGCTCAGGGGTGCCGGGGGTGACCACTCGGCCCACGTCCACTTGCGACTTGCGCTGGGACTTCCAAGCGGAATCGCCGCCGAAAAACCAGTGCCAGTGGATTGTCAGGATATAGCCATGGGCTCTGGCATGCTCGATGACCTCATCGACTGGCGGCAACCACTGCATGTCTCGCCCCCAAATGGCCGCCAGCATCCCCGTCTGTTCGTAATCGTCCGGCGTGTGAACGTAAACATTGTACCCAGCAAGAAGCCGCTTGCCGTAAACACTCTGGAAATATTGCAAAATCTCCCTACCCTTTGCGCACAAGTTAGGATTGGCCGGCTCGATAGCCCAAGCAGTTAAACTGCAAAACGAGAATAAACCAACCAAAGCCCAAACGTTTTTCGTCCACAAAGGGAACGTTTCTTGGGGCCGGGTAACCATCGCGTGAGCTCCTGACGGGTGGAAACGGCGCTTGGCAATATTTGCACGGAAGGCCTTACCTAGGAATAGGCCGGGCAACACCGCATTTTGCGACAAGTCATGGGGAAGTCAAGACAAGGCGATTAAGCTCGGCCACCAGCTGACGATACACCGCCAGCCCCGCTTGGAAACCCGCATCCCCGGCGGTACTTTCAAGCACGCGAAGAATCTCCTGGAAATACCACACCGACCCCTCTTTTCCGCCGCGAAATTCCTGCCACACAGCTTCCCCGGCCGAGCGATACTCCGCCAAAAGCGACTGCAGGTTGTCGATTTTGTCGCACAGAGCGATTCGGCGGACAGGAAGGGGCGTATGGGGAAGGCTTGCGATGAATCGCTCCTTTCGCTCCCGCCAAGGCGGGGCAGGCCGTGCGGTCCGGTCGCTAAGGGCCAACACCCAACCGGCAATTTCTTCTCCAAATTGTTGACGAATCTGCTCCCACGTACCTAGCCCGCCTTGATCCTCCACCGCATCATGAAGCAAGGCTGCCGCTGCCTCCTGCAAGCTTCCGCCATACTCCAAAACAAGCCCGGCAACACGAAAAAGATGGCCGAGGTAGGGGGCGCTAGAGAGCTTTCGCCGCTGCTCAGCGTGGATTGCCGCGGCAAAGCCGGCCGCCCTGGCTAAAAGCAAGGGAGGTTCAAGACGGTTCCCCTCAACTGGCTCCGCGCCCGAACTAACCGCCGTCATGTGTTCACCTTATGCCCGTTGACTCACCCGGGGACATGCCCCGTAGGGAGATCAAGCATCAAAAGCAAAGGAACTTTAGCTTAAATGACGTTTACGCCACCCCGCTCCACGGAGATACAACCGCCCTGGCAAGCGACCGACTGCGCGCCGCTTGCAAGCGGCAATCGCAAAAGGCCAGGCGGCGAGCTTGGCCCGGGGGGAGGCAGAGCACTTCAATTATCCCAAGCAAGAAAAGCCGAGAGTCGCGAAAAGCTTTTCGTCCAACGGTCGGCAGGGCTTTCCGTCGCAGTAAACTCGGCCCAAACCGGCAGGAAATGCACGTTGGGGGGACTCGTACCAGAGCCCGGAGGGAGTATTTCATCGAGAGTAAGCACCCCACTTCGGCCGGTGAATTCGCACGTGGCCACCGGATGAAACAGGATGTTAGAGGCAAGCCGGGTCCCCCCTGCCGAGTTGGGGATGCCCGTCACAGCGGGGACATAGTCCGGCAGGGACCGGCCGACAGTGTCTTCGTCGGCCTCAAGGTGGGCAAGGAGCAAAATATCGTCTTCCGGAGCCTGCTGGTAGGCCACGGTCCGGAGAAGCTCGGCCAAGAGGCCCAATTCTTCGTGCACACGGAGGGGATCGACCCGGGCGACCACTGCCGTAAATGTAAACGCATTGGCCAAGGGAGGTTGCCGGGCCGCAAAACTTACTACCACCGGCGTCCAACGGAAAACCTTAGCTGTGTCGTCCACGGGGCCGGAGCGCTTTCGGTCAAGCACGAGCCGATCGGCCCGATAAAAGATGACCGGGAATTGTCTCACCGTGCTCTCCCGAACCGGCACATACGCGAGATAATTGACCTCTTTGTCGGCGGCCCCGACGGCCTCTAGTAGCGGAAGAAAAGGCCCCCGTCCCGGACCGCGAAACCCGTGGACAGCCAGCAGATCAAACCGGCGGGTAAGTTGGATAAGCATCTCGCTAAAGGCGGCTTCGCGTGCGCGGAGCGGGTCTGTTGGACCGGGGAACATTACGGCAATCCGAAGCGGGGGAATGGCCTCCGGGGCGCTTGCCGGCCGAGTTTGCCCAGCCGAAGCGGGGGCCGGCTGCGGCGCTTGGTCGGTCGCTCCCTGCCACAGAGCCAAAATCGCACCCGATTGAATCGCCCAAAAGCCGTACCCTGCCAGCCCAGCCATTAAACAGAGTAGGCAAAACAAAACGAAACGACGAAGTGCCACCATCGGCGCTTGTTCCTTAAACCCAATCCCGGGACCCCTAGGGCTCGCCCCACGCTAACGGGCAACAAAGTGAGCGCAAGCCTGCCCCGCGGGTCTACCAGGTTCTTCGGCCAACTACTGCCGGGGAGGTGATCAGGGAAAAACTTGCCGTTTTTAGGGGAAAAGCCGATTTAAAACGACCCGCCGGAATTCAACGAGGGGCTTCGAACCGCAAGACCCGATACCTTCGGCCGCCCGGGAAGGTTAGCTCGTCCTTTTGGCGTTGTCCCACAACGCTAAAGTTGTCCCACAACGCTAAAAGAGCACGTTCAGAAAGGGGGCCTGTGAAAGCTACGCCAGGCGACGACCGGGGGAAATCTTTCGGAAGCTAATCCCCGGTGCGATGGGGCTCCGGCAACGGCCGGTTAACGGTCGTTTCGCAGCCAGTGAAGCTCTCTTTGCGGGCGCCCCCCGAAGCGGGACGTGGCCGCGGGGCCCTGACGCTTATCGCCCGGAGCTCTGATTCCCCCGCGCCTGTCAGAGTCTGAGAGTCAAAGTCCTGCGCCGATTCGGGCCAGCAGAGGCGACTCTTTCGTGACCACCTCGAAGCGTGTGTCCGAATTGCGGGGAACGCCTATGGCCGATTCCGCCTGCGCGCGGATTGTGATATCCCTCTTTGCCGGCCGCGGTCGGATTCCCCGCCGATTGCCCCTGCGCGCGGATTGTGAAGAGGTGTCCGGAGGAGTGAGGTTCGTGATGACCGACGAGCACGCGCGCCCGCCCCCGCCGGGCTGGCAAGGCATCCCGGGCGATACTGAGACACCGATAGCAAAGCCGCCTGTGCGCGGCCATGGAAGGTTAGGAGGTCTAAGAGTTCACGGAGCTGAGCCGCCGGAACCTCCCCCTGTTGGCGGGATCAAAACAGGCCACGGGAAGAAGTTTGCCCAGGGCCAGTAAAGATACCATGGCGGGCTGGGAAGCTGGCCCAATCCGTACGGATTAATCCACGCGCCAAAAGGTGTAGTCCAAGGGCCGGAGGGGTTTCCCCATGGCCCAAAGGGGGTAGCACCCGGCCGGAAGGGGAATTCCCATTCGCCATATGGACGGATGTAGGCACCGAGGCCCCAGGTTTGCACGACGTGTAGGCGGTCGGCACTTCGGTCGCCGCGAAGGTACATCTCTACGTGACGATACCCGCTTTGAGCGTAGGTGGGATCCTGCGGAAGGACCACCGTCGGTTCCGGCGCATACTGCACCACCCGCGCCGAGCCATCCGGAGTATGCGAAAACCGCGAGGGTAAGAAGACCCACTTCGAAGCGAGGGCCATTGCTCCCGAGCTCCAAACCAAGCCCATCCCAAAGAGCACCAAAGCCCACCTGCGGCGGAGAACTTGCCAGCCTCGGCCTGACCCTGTTCTTTGCCGGGAAGTGTGACGCATCGACAAGACCCTCGCCGGGAATAGAAGCCGGCTTTCGGCCGCCGGTCGGAAAGCTTCGACGCCCCCGAGAGTCGGGGAACCTCCTCGACACTTAACCGCCTGCCCGTACCTCTCTTCCCCAGTCTAATTGGGCCGGCCTAAGCGAGCCACCAAAACCGACGGCTAATGGCCCAGCCGCCTAATTTAAAGGGGGGCTTTGTCCGCCGAACACTTCCCCAGGGGGTCCCGGGCAAGGAGAAAGGGACCAGAGATCGGTTTTCTCAAGCCCGCTTGCCACACCGGCATAGCGGGCCGCTCCCTCCGCATGCCAAGAAAGACAAGAAACCGGCTGGGAAGTGCGTTTCGGGTGCCTCCGGTCCGGCGCATGGTTCGGCGGACTCCCCACCGGGAAAAAGGCCCCCGCCGGATTTTGGCTAAGTGGGGCCTCCGGAGGGCTTCTGCCCGCTTACTCGGGACCCTGGAGGCGACCTCTTGTCACAAGCGCGTTTAGCTTGTTGACGCCGGGGGGATGAACAAGTCAACGGCCAAGCTGGGCGGCTAGTCCGCCGGTGGCATTATGGGGCGGGCTTTTCCACCATGAGCTGGCCGGTCTGCGGGTCGTAATGGTACCGGTGGCCGGGGGGAAGGGTCGGAAGGCGGATGCCGTTGGGGATCAAAATCTCCCGCTCAAATTCCTCCCAAGACCCAGGGTAACGGCCGTTGGTCGCATGATAAAGCTGCATAGCGTGGGGAATTTGAGATTCGAAGATGATCCGCTCCTGGGCACGGAAGTAAACAGAAAGCGGTGTTGTTAAAATCCCCGGGCGATAGTTCCCTTTTCCGGTGGCACCCACGCCAGCTTTTTCACGGACATAGCCGGGTGGCGGTTCGCTAGACACTCCGGGTGCCGGAGCTAGAGCCGGGGGCGGTGAGGGGGCCGGACTTGGTGGGGCGGAGACTGACCCCGGTGACGAAGCTGCAACTGGAGGGGCGGATGATCGCGCAGGCTGGGAAGGGCCAGATGGTGTGGGGGCAGGTGCCTGCGCCGCTGGTCGAGCAAGCTCATCCGGATTAGTTATGATGCCATAGCGTTCCGGGCGGACCTGCGGGCGGCTATAACCTTCCATTTCCCCGCAACCGACAACAAGACTGGCAAGGGCCGCCGCCACAAGCGGGGAAGCAAGCCGGACAGTCCGTACGGCAAACCCCCGGGTGGAATGCTTCCGCCCGTCCTCCAACAATCGCGACCGATCGGAACGCATCGTCAACAAAGCCATGGACGCCACCTCCCCTTACTAAACCGGATGCCGGTCTGCCTGCAGGCCAAAGGCTTTTCCTATGTCAACGGAGCCCGTCGGCTCCGGTGACGGGCCTACCGGGCTTGCCGCGTGAGCCGGAAGCTGTTAGGTGCCACAGGCGCGGAACCCGGCGGCAATTCTTGACGGTCACCCTCGTGATTAACCCCGTCGGCCATCTCCCCCAAGGTGAATGCCATCTGGGAGAGCCGCAGCAGGGTCTCCCGCTCGGTCATATTGTAGTGGAGAGGCGTGATCGTCACATGGCCCTGGGCTAAGGCCGACAGATCAGTCTGACCGTCTTGGGGCGGAATTGGGGGCGTTCCTACAAGCCAGTAATACGGCCGACCGTACGGGTCGACCCGTCTCTCATATTGCTCGCGATACTGACTGACATCCATGGGCACAACCCGAACGGAAGGTCGGCCGGTTAAGGCGGCGGTGGGGATATTCACGTTAAAGAGCCGGCTTCCGCCAATGTCCATGGTGAGGAGCTGCCGGATGATCAGCTTGGCAATTTGGGCGGCTCGAGCGAAATCAGCATGCTCATCGTACTGAAGCGATACGGCCACACTCGGAATCCCGAAGAATGCCCCCTCGATAGCGGCCGCCACTGTCCCGGAGTAAAGGACGTTAATCCCTGCGTTAAGCCCGCTATTTATCCCACTGACCACTAAGTCGGGCCGGCGGGGACAAATTTCACTCACGGCAATCTTCACGCAATCGGCCGGACTTCCCTCCACAGCCCACCCCCAAAGCTCCTTACCCGCATAAACCTCCTTAACGATAAGAGGTGTCAGATAAGTGATGGAATGAGCCACCCCGCTTTGCTCCCGGGCAGGAGCGACCACATACACTTCCCCGAGCTCGATAAGGGCCTGCTTCATCGCCGCAAGCCCGGGGGCATAAATGCCATCGTCATTGGTCAGAAGAATCAGCACGGCCCGTTACCTAACCACAAAACCGCCAAACTGCCTCTCGCCGAAACGAGGCGATACTTTCCTAAAATCGACACACAAAGTCCGCACCTCCTGACCGGCAAACCGGCCAAAAGGCCGGCCGGCTTTATCTACCGCCTTTCTCCGCCCGTCTTATTCTGAAAAAATAATCCTACTTCCGCCAACCGCAGAAGACTTACCCGATAGCTTGGAAAGGTTGGCGGATTGTCCGACCGTCTTTCACTTTAGTACCAGAGGCCGTGGGCGGGTGGCCCCAGCTTGGTATGACCGGGGAAAAGGCCCCCGCTTTACGGAGTTTGTTCAATTTCACGATTTTGACCATAATTCCAACTTATTGAGACTTTTGGCGGAAAAGCACCCTAATGCATGCTCGGCCGAGCGAGTTTGTCCTCGTCCTCGATTTCGGATCGCAGTATGCGCAGTTGATTGCCCGGCGAGTCCGGGAGCAGGAGGTCTACTGCGAGATTGTCGCCCCAAATATCCCCGCCCATGTGGTCCGCGATTGGAATCCCAAAGGGCTTATCCTTTCTGGCGGGCCGGCCAGCGTCAATGACCCTGATGCCCCGCGATGCGATCCCGGACTGATTGCCCTCGGCATCCCCATTCTGGGGATTTGCTACGGGATGCAGCTTATGTGCCAAATGCTGGGGGCGACAGTGAGAAGTGGCGACGTCCGGGAATACGGCCCAGCCCGATGCCGGAGATTGGCAGCGGATTCTTTGCTGGCTGGGTTACCGGACGAATTCTCCGTCTGGATGAGCCACGGGGACCATGTGCTCGAGGTGGCCGAGTCCTTTTCGGTGCTGGCGGCGACGGAAACCTGCCCGGCGGTGGCCGTTCGACATAAATCGCTCCCAATTTTCGGGGTGCAATTCCACCCGGAGGTCACCCACACCCAATTTGGCAGCACAATCCTGCGAAATTTTTTGGAGCACATCTGCGGCTGCGGGCGTTCGTGGAATATGGGCGATTTTGCCCAGCGAACGATTGAAGAGATCCGGGAGCGTGTCGGACCGCACCGGGTGATTTGTGCCCTTTCCGGGGGGGTGGATAGCTCGGTGACTGCGGCACTCCTTTATCGGGCGATTGGCGAGCGGCTCTCATGCATTTTGGTAGACCACGGCCTTTTGCGAAAAGGTGAGGCCGAGGCAGTCATCCGGGAATTCACGGAGCACTTCCGCACGGATCTCCACGTGGTGCGGGCCGAGGAAAAATTCTTCTCCGTACTGCGAGGGGTCCGCGATCCCCAGGAAAAGCGGCGGATCATCGGTCATACTTTCGTGGAATGTTTTAAGGAGGAAGCGACCAGGATTCCGGGAGTCCGGTTCCTGGCCCAAGGGACACTTTATCCGGACGTGATCGAAAGCGGGCGGGCACCTTTTGGACCGGCAGCCACGATTAAGTTGCATCATAACGTCGGCGGTTTGCCGGAGGTCCTCGACTTTGAGTTGATCGAGCCCCTCCGGGAGCTATTCAAGGACGAAGTGCGACAATTAGGACACCAGCTAGGCCTGCCGGAAGAAATCATTTGGCGGCATCCCTTCCCCGGACCGGGTCTGGCGGTCCGATGCGTGGGGGAAGTCACGCCGGAGCGGGTGGCCCGGCTGCGGGAGGCGGACTGGATCGTTGTCGACGAAATCAAAAAGTCCGGGTGGTATCGGCGGACGGCCCAGGCGTTTGCGGTTTTGCTCCCTGTCCGCAGCGTGGGGGTGATGGGGGACGCCCGGTCTTACCACGATGTTGTGGCTGTTCGCTGTGTGGATACCGAAGACTTTATGACGGCCGATTGGACCCGGCTGCCGCATGAGCTTCTTGCCCGGATCTCCACGCGGATCATAAACGAAGTGCCGGGTGTTAACCGGGTTGTATACGATATCAGTTCGAAACCGCCGGCGACCATCGAATGGGAATAACCTGCGCAGGGGGTGGGCCCAGCCTAGTATTTCTTCCTCCCCGAAGGCTTGCCGCGGCCCGCGACGCGATTTTTGCGAGCGATCCGGCATTCTTCTGCCGATTGATCGGGTCGTTGCTGCCCGGTACCAAGGATGCACAGCCGCTGCCTTATAGTGTCAAGTAACACCCATATCGAGTTGACAAATGAGCCAAACTAACTGGTCTCGCGAAGGACCTCCGCCTCAGGTTCCGGTGTGGCAGTGGGTACCGGCAGAGATGTGTCCCCATGCCGGGGGATATGCGCCGCCGGAGCCTCCGTCGCCTCCCCCTTTGCCGCGGCAGGTTGTGCCGCGAGTGCGGTGGGGACTGCCGCTTTTCTTGTTTATAGCTACCTGCTTTTCCACCTTTTGGGCTGGCTTTTCCCAGGGGGGGCGACTCGATCATGGGCTGATCTATTCTGCCTGCGTGATGACTATCCTCGTTTGTCACGAAGGGGGGCATTTCCTGCAAGCACTGCGTCACCGTGTGCCGGCCAGCTTGCCCTTTTTTATCCCCTTTCCTTTCGGGCCGATTGGAACTTTCGGCGCTGTCATCGCCATGTCGAGCCATGTGAAAAATCGGCGGGCGCTGATGGACATCGGGCTTTCCGGGCCGCTGGCCGGGCTGGTTCCAACGCTTATCTTTTGCGTTCTTGGCCTCCAGTGGTCCTATGTAGGGCCGATTCTCCCGGGAGTCACGCGATTTGGAGAGCCGCTTCTTTTCAAGTGGCTATACCGGCTGGAATTTGGTCCAATTCCGCCGGGCTATGATGTGTATCTTCACCCGATGGCCTGGGCCGGCTGGGTGGGGCTCTTCGTGACCTCGTTGAATTTGCTCCCCATCGGGCAACTTGATGGAGGACACATCCTCTACGCCCTGATGCCTCGCCGGGCCAACACGATAGCGACGATGTTCCTAGCGGCCGGCGCTTTGGCTACAATCGTTTTCTGGTGGTGGTTGCCGATGCTTCTCCTGCTACTCCTTTTGGGAACGAGGCACCCACCCACAGCGGATGACACTGTGCGCTTGGGTCTCCTGCGCACCTTCCTAGGTTGGCTGGCTTTGGCGTTTGTAGTAATTGGATTTACGCCTCGGCCGGTCATTCTTGAAGACACAGGGCCGCGACCACGGCAAGACATTCCGCCGGAGTTTCGCCGGGCGCCAGCGCCGTTCCCCGACTGGCCCGAAGAAGAGCCGGCCGAAACGATCCTCGTTTAAATTTGCCGAACCAAACACGATTGCTTTCGTCAACAATAATTTGCAGTTCTTTTTCTGGGAGAGGCTTCAATTCGTTCTTAAGCTCTTAGGAAGGATGCCGAGGACGAACGGGCTTAACTTCTCCGCGAGTGTCCGCCCAAGCGGCTAGGGTGACGAGCTGCCCTGGTCCTCTCGGCCTTTGGCAATGGGCCAATGCTTCCGCTTCCGGCCGTGCCCGGTCTGCTTGTGCCTAGGTTGCTTGCGCGCCAGAAAGACCAAGAAGTGCCTCGGCTTGCGGTGAACACTCGGGGCCGATGGGGCGGAGGAGAAGCCTTTGAGTCCCTGCCCTGGCTATCAGGTTACAAGCAACTCCCTGCGTTTGAGTTGCGGCCCGAGGAAGGGATAGACCACTGAGTGGTGGAGGAAAAGATAGCCGTTGTGGTCAACGAAGCGTTTAGGCCGGCGCTTGGGCCCCGCTTTGCTGGCCCACCGTCAAGCGAGATGACAGGCGTTGCCGCCACTTGCGGCCGACAATTTCGGATTCAAAGCGCCGGGGCGGAAGGGGTTGTTATTCACAAGGAGTGTCGCTTTCAAAAAGAGCAGGCGGGGGGCGGGCCAAGCGCGCTATGAGCGGATTTTTGCTCTCGATGCTGTTGTGGCCATTGGTGGCGAAAAATGGCTTGCGGTTTCAAAGGCCATCGCTCCCACGGCTCTCGCCGCCCTCCCACCCAAAAGAGGATCGCCGCGATTGAACCTTGCATCCGCAAGAGGTAAAAATCGGTCGGTTAAGAACCGGACGCCGTTGCCTGCCGACCGCTAGCACGGACTCGGAGAGCCCCTGCCTGCCTTAGCCACCGGTACCTTCCTAGCCGTTTGCTCGCCAAAGGAGAAAAGAGGTGCAGGGTTTTGTGTTGGCTGCGGAGTCGTGCGTGGTGCTCCATCCCTTTCCGGGTGTCACGATGAAAGCCAGCCATGGCGACAGGATGACGTTGTCGCTTGTCCTCATGGAACCAGGCAGTGTAATCGAAGAGCACGCCCATCCGCACGAACAAATGGGCTACATGATCGAGGGGGAGGCCGAGTTTGTTATCGGGGGACAAACCTTCCATGTGCGTGCCGGGCATATGTGGCGGATCCCCGGCGGCGTGCCACATCGGGTAAAGGCATTAAGCAGGATGCTGGCCCTGGATGCCTTTTGTCCGCCGCGGGAAGACATGAGCCGGCCGGATTCCTGGGGTAAAATCGCAAAAGACGTCGCCTAGGGCAGCATCGGCAACAGGGTACCTAAGCGGAAGCTAAACTGCTCCTTCCTTGCGCCAAGCAGTTTTTGTTTAGAAACCCTCAGTTTTGATTCGCCTCACAGGGGAGAGACGCTATGGCTAAAGCAAGGTCGTGCGGATTGCCAGCGATGGCTCGGGCTTTGGGGGTTTTATTTGCAGTTTTTTACGCCGGAATTGGCTTCTCTGCCCCGCGCCCGGAGTGGATTAATCTCGGCGAACGGCCCGGGGACAAGATGCTGGCAGAATATTTCCGCGTGCAAGTGGAAAAACTCGCCGAGCGGTGCCTGGCCGAGGTACCTACGGCGGAAACTTGGCCCCAGTGGGTGGCCCGCTATCGCCAGCAGCTAATGGAAATGCTTGGCCTTTACCCCATGCCTCCGCGAACGCCCCTTGAGCCGGTGGTCACCGGTACCACAGACTGGGAGGATGTTGTTATCGAAAAGCTCCACTTCCAATCGCTGCCTAAGCTTTACGTGACGGCTAACCTCTACCGTCCCAAGGAAGTAGCTGGCAAACTGCCGGCCATCCTTTATGTCTGTGGACATGGGGCGGTTCGCAAGGGCGACATTAGCTTCGGCAACAAGTGCGCTTATCAACATTATGGGCTTGCACTTGCCCGACGGGGATATGTTTGTTTAGTCATCGACACGGTGCAACTAGGCGAAATTGAAGGGATTCACCACGGGACCTACCGCTATGGCATGTGGTGGTGGAATAACCGGGGCTATACTCCCGCGGGCATCGAAGCATGGAATAGCATTCGAGCCATCGACTATCTGCAGTCGCGGCCGGAGGTGGATCCCGAGCGGATCGGGATTTCTGGACGAAGTGGGGGTGGGGCTTATAGTTGGTGGACAGCTGCCGTTGACGAGCGGATCAAGGCCGCCGTGCCGGTGGCTGGCATCACCGATCTTGCCGATCATGTGCTGGACGGCTGCGTCGAAGGGCACTGCGACTGCATGTATATTGCTAACACTTATCGATGGGACTATCCGCTTGTAGCGGCCCTTGTTGCACCGCGGGCTTTGCTTATCGGCAATACAGACAACGACGATATCTTCCCTGAGGATGGAGTGCGGCGACTGTACGAAAAGGTCCGCAAAGTTTACGCCGCTTTGGGAGTGGAGGATAAATGTCAACTAGCCGTGTTCCCCGGCAGACACGAGGATGTGCCTCAGCTGCAGGAAGTCACTTTGCGCTGGTTCGATAAGCACCTAAAGGGCACTGAACAACCGGTGGAAGTTCCCCTGCCCAAGCCCCTTCAGCCAGAGCAACTGAAAGTTTTCGAAACACTGCCGGCTGAGCAACTCAATAAGACAATTCATGAACACTTCATCCCCAAGGCAGCACCGGCTCTCCCGAGCTCGGCAGCCGAATGGGAAAAATGGGCTGCGGCTTGGAAAAATGCTTTGGTGGAGAAATGCTTCGCCGGCTGGCCAGCGGAAGCGCCACCGCTTGATTTTGCCCAAGCTTATGAACTCCAAGGCGAAGGAGTGCAGCTTGCCGCGTGGGACTACACTTCCGAGCAGGCAATCCGACTGCGGCTTTATGTGCTGGCGCCGGTGGCCGACACTTTGCCCCAAACGGTCCGGGTCCGAGTTCTCGGGGAAGATTGCTGGCGAGAACTTGTGGCCTCTTTACGCTGCGCCTTTGCCGAGAAAATAACGCAGGATGCACTTGTGGATGAAAAGGTTCAGTTGCCCGAGCCTGACCAGGCCGGATGGGAAAGGCTGACAGGAAAGCTTCGCCAGGACAACGTTTGGCTAGTGGCTGTTGCACCCCGAGGCGTGGGTCCCTCAGCGTGGAACGCCAATGACCGCAAGCGTGTACAAATCGAGCGGCGGTTTATGCTTATCGGCCAAACCTCGGACGGAATGCGAGTTTGGGATGTGCGGCGGGCCCTCCAGGCCCTGCGGCAAATGCCCGCCTTGCGCGAGGCAAAGGTTGTCCTTGAAGGCAAAGGGTCGGCGGGGATCCTGGGCCTCTATGCGGCCATCTTCGAACCGGATATCGCTTCTGTCGAACTTCTCCAGCCGCCGACGGAGCATCGCCAGGGGCCGTACTTCCTCAATGTGGAGAAAATCTTCGACGTGCCTCAGGCGGTGGCACTCGTGGCATGGCAAACGCCGGTTCGGCTCCAGACCGCTCATCCCGATGCATGGACATATCCGCGGGAAGTGCTCAAGTTGTTGCAAAAGACAAAGCACCTGACCATTGAACCTGGGGAACAGCCCAGCGAAAAGTAAACTGCCGTGCTGTGGATGCGCCGGCTTGGTCCACTTGGCGGACCGCCGGCAAAGCGGGTGCCCGGCTACGCAAGCCGAGCGATTACCAGTCAACATCTTGGCCTCAAATTCCGTGAGTACCGAAATAGCGGAACAAGTCTCGCCCCGACCTCATGCCGACCAAGCGGAAGCCATCCGCTTTGTCACACGAGTGGGGCTTTATGTTAATTTGGCCCTTGCCCTCAGCAAGTTTATCACCGGCTGGCTTGCGGGAAGCCGAGCATTAGTGGCCGATGCCGTCCACAGTCTGTCCGACATGGTCACCGACGTGGTGGTCCTTGTGGGGGCGGGATGGTGGACCGGTCCGGCCGACGCTGGACATCCACACGGCCACGGCCGCATCGAGACCGTCGTCTCCGTCATCATTGGAGTGGCCCTGGGGGCAGCGGGCATTGGACTTGGCTGGAGTGCCCTGGTGGCTTTACACCAAGGGGTGGCCAGCTCGCCCGGGTGGCTAGCTTTCCTGATCGCCTGCCTTTCGGTGGTGAGCAAGGAATGGCTTTTCCGCTGGACTTTCCAGGTGGGTAAACGCTACCGTTCCTCTGCCCTCCTGGCCAATGCCTGGCATCACCGCTCCGATGCACTCAGTTCGCTGCCAGTGGCCGTGGCGGTGGCAGGTAGCAAGCTTTATCCACAGTGGCACTTTTTAGACCACGTGGCGGCGATTATGGTTTCGGCCCTAATCCTGTACGTGTCGTGGACGATCATCGTCCCAGCTATCGCCCAACTCACAGACGCGGGATTGAGCGAGGAGGAAGTCGAGCGGATCGTCCGCCTGGTGCTTCAAACAGAAGGTGTTCGCGCGACCCACGAAATACGTTCGCGCTACATCGGCGCGAAGCTTCAGGTGGACCTTCACATCTTAGTCGACCCCGACTTGTCCGTGCGTGAGGGCCACCGGATTGCGACGGCTGTCCGCGATCGACTCCTCCAAGAAGTGGAAGACTTGGCCGACGTTCTTGTTCACGTGGAACCTTTCGAAGCCGTCGAGATCAAGGCGGGAACTCGGTTTGGTCAAGCGGAAAGTCCCCCGGCCTACTAGCTCGTCGAAGGGATGTTCCAAATGAAGGGAAATTTTTCGGCAAAGGGGCGTGCGCGGCGATGCCCAAGGGTTTGGTTCCACAGGGCCGCGCTGGGATGCTTGCTCCTGTACACAGCGGTGGCTCGGGTCCCCACGAGTCTGGCTCAGGAAAGCCCTCGGCTGTCCACTGCGGAAAGCCTCCCGTGGATTATTGTCGCTCCCGATGGGACCGGGTTTGTGGAAAAGGAGACCTCCCGGCCGTTTGTCCCGTGGGGATTTAACTACGACCACGACGAAAAGGGCCGGCTGATTGAAGACTACTGGTTTTCCGAATGGCAGAAAGTAGAGGAAGATTTCCGCGAAATGCGGGCGCTTGGGGCTAACGTGGTGCGGATCCACCTGCAGTTTGGTAAGTTTATGGAGGCTGTGGACAAGCCCCGATCCGAGCAGCTCGGTCAGCTGCGCCGGCTGCTAGATTTGGCCGCCCGGGAAAAACTCTATCTGGATCTAACGGGCCTTGGATGTTATCACCGCAAGGATGTCCCGGAATGGTACGACCGGCTCTCGGAGAGCGAGCGCTGGCAGGCCCAGGCTCGTTTTTGGGAGGCGGTGGCCCAACTGGCCGCCGATCATCCCGCCGTCTTTTGTTACGATCTGATGAACGAGCCGGTGGTCCCCGGGGGCGATGAGCCACGGACTGATTGGCTCGCCCCACCTTTTGGCGATAAGCACTTCGTGCAGTTCATTAGCCTAGATCGGGCTGGGCGGCCGCGGCCCGAGATCGCAAAGGCGTGGATTCGTACCCTGGTGACGGCCATCCGCCGACACGACAAAAACCACCTGATCACCGTCGGGCTTGTGCCCTGGAGTTTGGATCGCCCGGGACTTACCTCCGGCTTTGTGCCTCAGGCGATTGCGCCTGAGTTGGACTTTCTTGCTGTCCACATCTACCCGGAGCGGGGCAAGATCCAGGAGGCTCTGGAAACTTTAGCCGGCTTTGCTCAGGGAAAGCCGGTGGTCATCGAGGAGACCTTTCCCCTTGCCTGCTCGGTCGAGGAATTAGCGGAATTTCTCCGCCAGTCAACGAAATGGGCTTCCGGCTGGATTGGCTTTTACTGGGGAAAGACACTCGAGGAGTGCCGGCGCTCGCCGACGCTGGCTGATCAGATCACCGCAGGCTGGCTTGAACTTTTCCGCAAGGGGCCGCCCGTGCTGACAACGAATTAGAGCCGGCTGGCAAGTTGGCAATTTCGGGTTTCTCCATTCACGGCGAAGCTAGAATTGATCGGGCCACAAAGCCACGGCAACAAGCTGAGCCGATGAAGGTGGGTTGTTAAGGAAAGCATAGCCTCATGACCGGGAATTTACCTAAAGACTCAGCCGGTCGACGGGATCTAACCGGCCAGCAACTTGGCGACTATCGGTTGCTGCGGCGCTTAGGCCAGGGGGCAATGGCCGAGGTCTATTTGGCCGAGCAAATCTCCCTTGGCCGGCAAGTGGCGGTCAAAATCCTCAAGCCGGAGCTTGCAAAAGATCAAACGTACATTCAGCGCTTTCAGAGGGAGGCGCGGGCCGCGGCGGCTTTAGTCCACGGCAATATCGTCCAAATCCACGAAGTAGGCTGCATCGACGGCATTTACTTCATCGCCCAGGAATATGTCCGGGGCCTTAACCTCAAACAATACATGGCCCGGCATGGTCCACTCGATGTCAAAACCGCCCTGGTGATCATGCACCAGGTAGCTGCCGCCTTGTGCCGTGCCGCCGAGGAAGGCATCGTCCATCGCGACATCAAGCCGGAAAACATCATGATCACCGACCGGGGGGAGGTCAAAGTGGCCGACTTCGGCCTGGCCCGACTCCCCAGCCGCGGCGATGCCGTTGAGCTTACTCAGGCCGGCATCACCCTCGGCACCCCTTTGTACATGAGCCCGGAGCAAATTGAGGGGAAAACGCTCGACTGCCGCTCCGATATTTATTCTTTCGGTATCACCTGCTATCACATGCTGGCCGGCTCACCACCTTTCGAAGGCGACACCGCGTTAAGCGTGGCGATCCAACATCTCAAAAAGTCGCCTATCCCCCTGGAGCACCGCCGGCCAGATCTTCCCCCGGCCTTGTGCCGCATCGTCCACAAGATGATGGCCAAGGCCAAGGATGCCCGCTACCAAACACCTTGGGAACTTCTCCAGGATCTCCGTCCGCTTGAAAGGGAGTTTCTCGGCGACCTACCGCAAGGGGCCGAGGCACTTCCAAGTCAATTAGTTGCGCCACCCATTGCGTTTACGCCGCCGGATGATCCCACGCGGCGTTTGCAGGCCGCCATGCATGAAAAGAAACCCCGCCGCTGGCTACCAGCAGTCGTCGTCGCGATGTTGATGATCCTTGCAGTTGCTGGCTTTTTCGGCGGTAGCTACCTGGGTAAACATTGGGTGGGTGCAAGCGACCTTGTGACCTCCGCCTCGGCCCTGCCGGCCCCCGTGCCAAAATTCGATTCCGTAGGAGCCCAGGTGCTTTTTGCCCTTCACACCGGTACCCCGGAGGCCTGGCAGGCCGTGGTGCAATACTTCCCGGAGGAAACTTACTACGTTCGCCGCGCGAAAAAACAACTGGCTTGGCTTGCCCTAATGGACGGACGCGATCAGGAGGCGATGGAACTCCTGCGGGAACTGGCCAATTTGGATGCCAGCGAGCCGGAGCTTCAGGCGTTTGGGCTAGCTGGCCAGTATTGGCTCCTCGTGAAGCAAGGCCGGTTTTCCGAAGCCGCTGCGGTGCTTGACGCCCTTCTCCCTCTGCAGAACGAATTGGAAGATCCGGCAATGCGACAGCTCTTCCGGCACGCCCTTCAGGAGACGCTGGAGCGAAGCCGCCTCCTACCTGGCGCCGGAGTTGCTGACAAGTGGAAACAATGGCTGGAAGAGCAAACGACCGAATCTAATGGCCGCTAGGGAACGGCGGCGAAAGGAGGGGTTACATCTCCTGGCAAGCACGAAAACAAACTCTTTTAGACAAAATCGCTAACCTAAGCCCCTTTGTCGCCGGTTAATTCTAGGCAAGCAGCACCCGAGTATTGGGGATAATAAGTCAGCACCGTTGGCTAGCTCTGATATGTTTGTCGACAAGACAGATACGCAAATCGAAAAAATACCTACGGGTGCCAGGACCTAAAGTGTGCACGGAAGCTCTTGTCCAGATCGTTCACCTTGGCTCGTAAACGCGGGGCAAGAGGTCCGGGAAGGTTACCGGCCTGGATCTCCTGAAGATAGGCGCGGAATTCGTCGTTGACCTCGGCTGGGCCGTGGATCAAATAGTGAACCCATGCCCAGCTTGCCCGGTATTCTCTTTCTCCAAGGGCCGCCATGTCTGTTAATGCCTCAAGCCGCTCTAAAGAGGGATTGCGCCCGAGGAATGCTTGCAGCCGAACGAGCTTAAGATGCGGGTGCTCGAACGCCCGCCGCCCCGGTTGCTGCTCGAAGTACTCCGCCAGTCCTTCATCAAGCCACAGAGGCACATAAGGTAACCAGGCATGTAACAGGGCGTGGACGCACTCATGCCTCAGATCCACCAATAGCTGCGGGCTGCGGTAAGCAAGCAGGACATTCCGGCCGTCGCGGCGGATATAAAGCGCCCGCCTGTAAGGCACATCGGGAAAGTGCCGGGCCAAAAACTGGCGGTAATTCCGCTCGACCGAGAAAAGGTAAACTTCCACAGTTGCCCCCTGTGGCTGAATGCCAAGGGTCTGGGTAAGCTCGGCCTCAGTCCGAGGGAAGACTTCCCGAAGACCGGGTACTTCGTCAACGGGAAACTCCGAATGGCAAAGGAAGGAGCCGAGGTGACAGACTTCAACCCACTGAGCATAAGACATCCCGGCAGCAAGAATGTGCACGGCGCAAAGGGCTGCTGTCAAAATCCATGAATCAAGGCCGGCAGGCCCCAACCGGGCTCTGCCAAGCATCTGGCCCATTTCCTTGGCATGCTTGCCCGGGGCTTTGCGCAGAGCTAAGCCCAAACGTACTGTCAACATCGTTAGGCACCCTTTTTCCCGGCCGGCTGAAAAGCCCCTGCCCAGCACCAGGCCTCCTTCGGCTTACGAGGCCTTCCGGTACATCCAGCGGAGAAGCCGCGGTAGACAGCCGCTGGGTAACTCAGGCAGGCAGACATCCTGGCCAGCCAAGATGCAAGCAGGGTTGTCATGACAAAGAAGATCGGCTGGCTCCTCGCCGAGAAGCTCTTCCAATCGCTCGTACACGCGTCGCCACAAGGGGCGGCGCTTGAGTGCCCCGTGGGCATCGGAGGCCACCACATGAACCAGGCCTTCCCGCAGAAGCCGCTCCGCCCTTGCCTGCACCTCCACACCAAAGGAGCCGACGAGACTCCCGCCGGTTAGCTGAATGACGCCCCCACCGTTTACCCACCGGCGGAGCTCCTCCAAATGCCGGCCGACGGCCAAGCTCCGCTCCGGATGCGTCAGAATCGGCCGAAAGCCCGCCGCGCGGATCCCCTCAAGCACCGGGAGGAGAGGCAGCGACACATCAAATGGCAACTCGACGAGTACATACCGCCCGGCCGGGCCAATTGGCAGCACTTCGCCTCGGATAAGCCGCGCGGGAAGTTCCGGCTCGATACGGACGTCCGCCCCCAGGAAGACTTTAAGCGGCAGCTCCAACTGCGCCAATCGCCGCTGGAATTCACTAAAGACATCCGCGATCTTCGTGGCGCTATTAGAGGAGAATGCCCCCAGCTGGTGGGGGGTGGCCACAAGGTGGGTCACCCCCTGTGCAACGGCCAGCCGGGCCATCTGAAGTGCCTCCTGCCAATCAGATGGCCCGTCATCGAGCCCCGGCAAAATGTGGCAGTGAATATCGACAAAACCTGCTCCTTCCATGCCTAAGCGGACTCCATTCCGCACCAGTGATCGCCAGCGCTGCAGCCATCCATAGCCGACACAAATGAACCGGGAGAATTTACGGATCGGCAAATCGGCGACGCAATCGGAATTAACCCGCCAGAAAACAACCTCTCACTCCCAGGGGGTGGGATAATACCACTCTAGATTTTCTGGCCAACTTTGCGCCTAATCTACGGCTTAATCCCTTTGCCTTATCCGCCGCAGGTTTCCCCCGCAGGCCAGACATCGGACTCGCGGGAGGACGGAAGATCCGGTACAATTAACCCTTTTGATTGCCCGTGGCGTTAAATTGGCGGTCCATCGCAGACAACCCGAAGGATTTCGCCAAACCACGGGCGGAGTGATGGCTAGCGACGTCGCGGACCAAACGGGCAGTTTGCGCCAACCGGGAGCACTTCCCGGGGCCGGAGGGGGGTGTTTCCCTGTCCGGCTTTTCCGCTGGTTAAGCGCCGGGCATTTTCCCCTGGTGGTGGTATATAGGACACCCAAAGCCGGGAAGGGGCTTGCGCGCGAGCTTGGCCGACGGTTAGCGCAAAAGGGTGGAGGCTCCGCTCCTATCCTGTGGACCGGTAAGCAGCTTGCGCGAGCTTACCGAGACGCCGCCCAAACCAAGCGGCTTGAGGACCTGCGCCGGTCCTTTCTGGGTGCTGGCCTCCTGGCGATAGACAGCTTAGAGGCTATCGGCCGAAATCCGCCGGTCCAGGAGTTCTTCGCCGGAATCTTAGACGGACTAGAACAGACCGGGGCGGTAACGATCCTTAGCATCGGCCTCAACTTGACCGAGTGGGACTGCTTTGCCCCTCGCCTTAGAGCCCGCCTCCAAGCCGGGCTGTGTATTCCGTACGGTTACCTGCCCGTCGCAGCGCCAGGCCAATCTTCTGCCCCAGAGCTTTGGGAGCCGGCTCGAGAGGGCCTTGCCGAGGTTGTGCCCGCCGGAATGGGTGCCGGGGGTGGGCGTGGCCGCCACGGCTCGCGAGGATGGGCACTCCGCGCGATGGCTTTTATTGCGAAAAGTGTGGCTCGGTTGTGGGGGGTGTCCTTGGCCGAGTTACGCGGCTCGGCCCGGCATCGAGCGGTCGCTACGGCCCGCCACGTAGCGATGTTCCTCGCCCGAGAGCGGCTCAGCCTGAGCTTGAAACAAATCGGCCGGTACTTCGGCGGGCGCGATCACACGACAGTGGCCCATGCCTGCCGGCGGATTGCCGCCCAGCTTGCCAGTGACCCGGTGCTGCAAAGCAGTGTAGCGGCCGTCGAGGCGTCTTTCGCTCAGCACTCCGGGGGTTCGCTCGGGTCTACCGCGCCTAGCCCAAGGGCTGAGTGCGAGAAGTAGCGCTGGGGGAAAGTTGTCGGTTGTGTGTCGCAATTTGGGCGTTTTGGACGGGCAACCCATGCAAGAGAGGCTTTTTGGCAAGACCGGGAACCAAAGAAGTTCAGGAAAAGATACCCAGCTGACAGGTAAGGAACAGTTTTTCCCCTTCTGATTCGGGAGTTGAAGGCCCAAAAAGTCCACGCCGTCGAGGAATTCCCAACATGTTTTTGAGGCCAGGGGTTCCTTCGCCCAGCAAACGTCCTGCATGTCGTCGCCCTGATGGAAGCACGTAACGGGGAGCTCCACTTAACCGGAATAAGAACATCAAGAAATCAGATCCACGTCACTTATACACTCAATCCTCTGCATTGCGTTTGCCAAGCGCTCTAGCTGCCCGGTGGTCTTTCGGACTTAGGGACCGGGCAGTTTGGTTTTAGCACGATCCGAGTTGGGGGACATGAGGAAGGTGACTTCGGCCGGCCCAACCGACTTTAAGCCATCCGAGGGTGAACGGAGGCCATGAGATTAACCTGCGACAGGACCAAATTCTTGGAGGCTTTCACGCTTGCAGCGGCGGTCGTTCCTAGTCGGACGCCAAAGCCAATTTTGGAGAATGTCCGGCTCAAAGTGGAGGATTCCAAGGCCTATCTGGAAGCTACCGACTTGGAAATTGCCCTTCGCATCGAGGCCGAGGGGGTGGAGGTGCACACCGCCGGAGAGGCCCTGCTCCCGGTGCGTCGTTTCGGCTCGATCTTGCGGGAGGTCCCGGATGAAAAGCTGAGCATTGAAGCTGCCGGCGACCAGCTTGTAGTGCGAGGTTCAAGTAGCGAATTCCAGCTGCCTACCCCTGATCCGCTGGAATATCCCCCGGTTTTTGGGACGGACCGGCCTGGTTATCACGTGACAACCGGCAAAGTGCTTCACAACTTGATCCGGCGAACTGCCTTTGCCATCGATCCGGACAGTCCGCATTACGCCCTCGGGGGTATTTACTTGGAATTCTCGGCCGAGCGCATCTATGCGGTAGGTACCGATGGCAGGCGGATGGCTGCGCAGGAAGGCACTGCCAAGCAGGTGGGCAAACCGAAGGTCGATTGGGTTGTGGCTCTGCCTCAGGCCCTGCGACTGGTAGATCGGGCAGTGGGGGGAAGCGAGGAGGAGCTGTGCGTTTGTCCGCAAGAGTCAATCTTAGAGATTTGGGGGGAAAGCTTCCTGGTGGTATCTCGGCTGATTGAGGGGCGATTCCCCCCTTGGCGAGACGTGCTTCCTCGGACCCCAGCAAACGTGCGGTTTTCCATCGCCGCAGGACAGTTACTAGCTGGGGTGCGGCAAGCCCAGATCGTGGTCGATCCCACTTCGCCCGGAGTGATCTTTCATCTTCGCGGCGGTCGACTGATCCTTTCCGCCCGTGGTCACGGGACCGGCGAGGGCCGGATTGAGATCGCGCTTGATTATGAGGGTCCGGAGGCCCGAGTTCGGCTCAATCCCAAGTATTTGACCGATTTCTTAGGCACCTTGGAGTCGGATCAGACCCTGCAGGTGGAATTCCGCGGCCCGAAGAGTCCTGTGGTCTTTACCACGGGCGATGGATACACGTACATCTTGATGCCAATGGCCATGGAAGAGGGCTAAGCTCGGCTGGGGGGCGATCGCTCGGCCCGGGAGGTGCTCATGCGACGCGGATCGGGTGGGCCCAAGAGTTTGGCGGAGATCCTTGGGGAGCTGGCGGCTGAGGCAGGCTTTGGACGTGTGTTGGCCAGTGCCGAGTGCGAAGCCGCTTGGAAGCGGGTCGTTGGGCCGGAAATTGCCGCTCAAACCGCTGTGACCCTTCCCCGTCGCGGTCGAATGGATGTCCTGGTTGAGCACTCGGTGCTCTTGCAGGAGCTTAGTTTTCGCAAGGAAGAGCTTCTTTCGGCCCTGAAGCGGGAGTTGCCGGGGCGTACGATTCGCGAGCTTCGGTTTCGGCTCGGGACGGTTGGGAAGCCAAATTCCCCGCAAGCCGACAGGCGCAGTAGGGCCGAGACGCAGACGGACGTGTAGACAGTTATGGCTTGGAGTGCTGGCAAGGAAAATCAGTCGTTGCCAAATCCAGTCCAAAGGGGGATGGCTGGCCAGGGGTCGCTCCCACCCATGGGAGCTGAGTCCCCCGCCGCAAACAGCGCTGGCGGGCAGCCGCTGCGGCCGGAGGACACTTACACCGCTGCCGACCTTGAGCACTTAAGCGACTTGGACCATGTGCGGCAGCGGCCCAGTATGTACATTGGCGATACATCCACACGGGGCCTCCATCATCTGGTCTTCGAGGTGGTGGACAATTCCATCGACGAAGCCGTGGCCGGTTTTGCCACAGAGATTTCCGTTCGGATCAACGCCGACGGATCGGTCACTGTCGAGGATAACGGCCGGGGCATTCCTGTGGAGGTTCACCCCGATCTGGGCATCTCCACCCTCCAAGGGGTCATGACCGTTTTGAAGTTTGGAGGGAAGTTTAAGAAAGGTGCTTACCAGACCACCGGGGGGCTCCACGGCGTTGGCGTAACTGTCGTAAACTTCCTGTGTGAATGGTGCGAGGTCGAAGTTTGTCGGGGCGGCTACGTCTACCGGCAGGAGTATGAAAGAGGGGTCCCTGTGACGGAGGTCCAGTGCATTGGCCGCACGGACCGCCGAGGGACAAAGACTACTTTTAAGCCGGATCCGCTTATCTTTCCCAACACGCAGTTTAGCTACGCTATTCTCCAGCGGCGTCTTCAGGAGCTTGCCTTTCTTAATCGCGGGATAAAGATTTCCATCTATGACGAGCGTACGGGCCAGGGGGAGACCTTCTGCTATCAACGGGGCATCGTGGAGTTTGTCGAATACCTTAACGCGGCTAGCCAGCCACTTCATCCCGAGGTTATCTACATCACCGGCGAGGTCGAGGGGGTCGGGGTGGAGCTGGCGATGCAATATTCGGCCGAGTACACGGAAAATGTCCACTCTTACGTCAACAATATCTGCACCAGCGAAGGGGGGACGCATCTATCGGGCTTTCGGGCTGCTTTGACCCGAACTTTAAACAACTACGGACGGAAGGAAGGACTCTTTAAGGATCTGACGCCGATTGGGGATGACTTTCGCGAGGGTCTGACGGCCGTCCTGTCTCTCCGCGTGCCCAATCCTCAGTTTGAAGGCCAAACCAAAACGAAGCTCGGTAATAGCGAGGTAGAAGGGATCGTCTCCTCCATCGTGGGCGACCGGCTGGCCGAATTTTTGGAAGAAAATCCAAAGACCGCTCGGGCCATCATCCAAAAGGCCCTTCTGGCGGCCGAGGCTCGCGAAAGTGCCCGCAAGGCGCGTCAACTTGTTCGGGAGCGCAAAGGGGCGCTGTCCGGCCTGGGCCTGCCGGGAAAGCTTCGCGACTGTACCAGCCGGGAAGTCGACCGCTGCGAGCTTTACCTTGTCGAAGGCGATTCCGCCGGCGGCAGTGCGGAAGGTGGGCGGATCCGGGAGTTTCAGGCCATTCTCCCGCTTCGCGGCAAGATCATCAACGCCTACAAGTCGCGGGAAGACAAAGTGCTGGCAAATGAGGAAATCCGCAGCATCATTTCCGCGGTGGGGGCAGGCGTCGGGGACGAGTTGGATCTTTCCAAGCGGCGCTACGGCAAAATCATCATTATGACGGACGCCGATGTGGACGGCTCGCACATCCGTACGCTGCTCCTTACGTTCTTCTACCGGCAGATGTACGAGCTTGTCCGCGCCGGACACGTTTACGTGGCCCAGCCGCCGCTATACCGTGTCCGCCGCAAGAAGGAGGTGTTCTATGTCCAAACCGAGGAGGAAATGAAGCGGCTCCTTCTTGACTGCGGCTTGGAGGGAGCGGTGCTTGAGACGGCGGACGGCCGCAGGATCGAGGGCCAGGAGCTTCGCCGGTTGTGCCAAGTTTTGGCGGCGATGGAAGAGCCCCTTGTCACATTGGAAAAACGGGGAATTAGTCTACGAGATCATGCCGCCCGCCGCGACCCTCAGAGTGGTCGGATGCCAATCTACCACGTTTACGCCGGGCTGGAAGAGCACTGGTTCTTTACTCGGCAGGAGCTTGAAGAGTTTCTTGTCTCGCGGCGGCAGACTGATGATGGCAAATCGGGACCAGAGGCCTCCCCTGCAAGTTCATCCCCCGGCGAAAGCTATCGCGTTGTCGAGCTTCACGAGGTTCGCTCACTCAATAGCCAATTGGCCGAGCTTCAGCAACTTGGCTTTACTGTGGAAGCGCTTATTCCGCAGGAGCGAACGGGCGTAACCGAGCCGCCGTATCGGCTGCGCCGCGGGGATTACGTAGCCGAGCTGGAGGACCTTCGCGGCCTTGTGCCTGCGGTGCGAACTGCTGGGGAAAAGGGGCTGCAGGTCACCCGCTTCAAAGGTCTCGGGGAGATGAACGCCGAGGAGCTTCGGGCCACCACGCTCGACCCGGCCAATCGGACGCTGGTCCGCGTCACTATGGAGGATGCCTCCGCCGCCGATGATCTTTTCCGCATTTTAATGGGCGAAAAAGTGGAGCCTCGGCGGGAGTTTATCGAGAAACACGCTCTCGAGGTGAGGAACCTCGACATTTAAGCCGGCTCTTCCCCACTGGCCGGGCATTTTCGAGGAGGAAAGCAGTTTGGCCTCCCGCATGGGAGGCCTTTTCGTGGGAGCCCGGTTGGGGAGGCGTAGCGGCCGATCGACCACTCGAAAGGGGCCGGAATACCCTTTCTACGCTTTTGTCAATGCCAACGCTACTTGTTGCCGGAAGGCTCGTCCGATCCGGTTTGCAGTGAGTCTCTAGCGGATGTCAACTCCTCAGAGGTCCGGTAGCCTTAAGGGTCTAGAAGACATCCAAGATGAAGTGGTGACCTTGGTGATAGCGCCGGGGTTCCGGATAGTAGTTAAACCACTTTCGGTTGTATACAGGGATCCGCATCTCCGGCGGGTACCGGAAGTAAAGATCCTCGGCGCTGCGGAAGTAATCCTGGCTCCAGAAGTTTTGCGGATAGTACACGTACGGATAATGGTAGAAGCGATTCCAGTCCTGAGTCGTATACGTGCCTGCCCATTGTCGGCCAAAGGCTTGCTGGGCTGACGCCTGGGAGCTGCCCACGGCCAACAGAATCGCGGCGACAGCCAAAACCAGTACTAGCTTGCGCATCCGATGGACCCTTCTTTCTGTGCCTTCCTGGCTCTCTTCAATCGCAGCACTTCCGGCTGGCTGAACCGACGGAACCAGCTTGTGCGGATAAATCTCGCCTTTCGGTTTAATCGGTCAGGGAGCCTAGCAACGATTAAATAAGCCGCCCAACTTTCCCCAGAAGCTAGCATTTGTGGCGGGCAACCATCTTTCCCGGGGCTGCTGCCTAAGCTTCCGCCTCGGGGGCGAAGGGCGGCCTGTTCCTGTTTGCAGGGCCGCCTATTGGGCCTAAAATAGTGCCCTTACACAGGCACGTGGCGGTTTTAAGCGGGTTTCAACCGATAATCGGAGTTGCACCAAGCTTCGCTCAACTCGCTTAGACTCCGCTGGCTCAGTCGAAAAGACCGATTTTGGCAGTAGCGACCTAGGAAGACTTGGCCTTGGAGGAGACCAACCCATGCAGTGTGCCCGGTTGTGGGTAGCCTTGGGAATGATTCTGGCGGCAGCAGCTGCGCGATTACTTCCTCATCCGCCGAACTTGACTCCGATTGGGGCAATGGCGCTTTTCGGCGGTGCCGCGTTTAGCGATCGGCGCGTAGCCTTCGGCATACCTTTGGCCGCCATGTTCCTAAGCGACGTTGCACTCGGCCTTTTGGCTGGCGACTTAAGAATAACTTTTCACCCGCATATGCCGTTTGTTTATCTGGCGTTTGCGATCCAGGTGGTATTGGGGATGGTTTTCCTCCGCCGGCTTTCGGTATTGCGCGTAGGCACGGTGGCCTTTGCCGGGGCGCTGCAATTCTTTGTGTTGACCAACTTTGCCGTTTGGGCGATCGGGAATTGGTATCCGAAGACATGGGCGGGGTTGGCAGAGTGTTACGTGGCAGCCCTGCCTTTCTTCCAAAACCAGCTTATCGGGGATCTCGGTTATAGCGCGGTGCTCTTTGGCGCTTGGGCGTTAGCCGAACGGTTCCTTCCTGCGGCTCACCCTGCCGAGTTGCGTACCTGATTGATACCAGCCATTTGGGGGAGCGGCGACCACGCTGGGGCAGGGCAAACGTTGAGGGTAGTTGCGCAGGAGATGCTGTAAGACTGGCTGCCGTATAGATTCATCTTGGCCAAAAACAAACGCCTCCGCCTAAATGGCCGTTGGCGGAGGCGTTAACTTTTTTGGCCGCGCTGGGCGGGATTCTTGTGCTCACAATCGGCTCGGGGAGAGTTTCTAAACGGGCATGTGCTTAGCAAGCACGGAGCGGCAGCCGGTACCGAAAGCCGTCTCCGACCGTACTAGCTCCGGACGGCGCAGCACCCACCCATTGCCTTCGTGACGGGGCAAGCGGTAGCCGCCTTTCCCGGGCAGCCAGCGCAAGTGCAATTTTCGCAGGTACAGGGCCCGCCCTCGTCGCACTGGCAGCCAGGGCATTCACACGTGCCGTCTCCGCAATTGCACCCCTCACAACCACTACAGCAACAGTCCTTGCAGCAGGGGCAATCCTTACAGCAGCATTCTCCACCCTCTTGGCAACCGCAGGGACAACCCTCAGTTGCTTGGCAGCAGCACTGCCCAGGCGGACAACACTCGCAGGTACAGTTGGGACATCCACAGGCAGCCGTCTTAGGCGCGCTGGCAGGCGCCGAGCCATTGCCACCCGCCAAGGCCCCCCAAGCAACCAAACCGGCAACCGCCCCAAGGACACCGACCAGCAGCATGACACGACGCGTCATGGTATGTCCTCCTCTTTTGCTTTTTAAGGTTTGTTAAACTTCTCACCAAATCCGAGCAAAACGAAACACATCCGAGTAGACACCAGCAGGCAAACGTCAAAGGAAAGCGTTTAATGCAAACACTCGGCCTTGTTGACCAAACGATCTTAGGGACTCGCTGCATTCGTTAAGGCGAAAAGTCGCTGTTTCGGCCAGGGTGGATTATTTCAGCCACCGGCAAAGAAGAGGAAGGAGAAGGCGGGGACTTCGCTCGGGAGCGCCGACTTCGGCCGTAGCCCACGCACTGGGTGGCCGAGATATTTCGGAAGAAGCAGTGGAAGATACATTCGCCGGCTGGGGCCCCCCGCTTGTATTACTCCAGTATCCGACGGTTTCCTTCGGAGCGCAACACGAGCAAAATGGCGGACAGGCGACGGGCTTACCGGCTTGCTCTAACGGACAGGACAATCGTTCACAGCAAGCGGGGTCGTCAGCCGGCCGGCCTAGAGCAGTCGAACAGCAGGGACAGCAGCCATCCTGACTACAGGAGCGAAAAGGTCCGGCCCCGGCAGCTAAAGCTGCCACCGCTCCCAGAAGGATTGCCTTCCTGATTAACCTTTCCGAGGCCATAGGGCCTGGCATGGGCCTCCAGTTCGTGCGTCCACTCTGTTCCAATTTTCGCACTATTCTACCATTTTTGTCGAGAGATTTCTACTTTAAGCTCTAGAGGTTTTTTATTCATTGAGTTGATAAATTTAGTCGTACAATTTGACCGTCATTGTTCTTTTGGGCCAAGAATTGTCTTGGACCCGGCCGCTAACTTCTCAATCGTCGTCTCCTTTTCTTCCAGCAAATGCCCCCGGGGCGGCTTGGACCAAGCTCGCGCTCCATTACGTGGGAGGGTGTCACAAGAAACTCGGTGAAAACTTTACCCTTGGGGATGAGCAGCCCTGCCTAACTTCGCACCAGCCCGTGACATAAGGCTGGCTCGGGCGGCAAGCGTATACCGCCTCGCAGAAGTTCAACTTGGCCCTCAACGAAAAGCCCCTGTTGCTCGATTCGCCTTTGGGGGAGGCTTACGGCCGGAGCTGTCCACGACGCTGTGGCAGGACATGAGTTCTCCTAGCGGACCGGGGCGGTTGGTCTCGCGACGAGTTTTGTAAAAGTCTACTTGGCCAAGGGTTCAAAAGGGTGCGAAGGCACCATCTGCCGGTGGGCCACGCCGAAGGACCCTCTCCTGCGCGAGGGACTGGGCAGGGCAATAAAGGGGCTAAGTGCCTTGAGAGTTTCCGGGCCTTTTTCACACCTTCTTTTACGTGGTGTGGGGCCTGCAGATTATCGTGCCAAGCCCCGTACCCCGATCCTACCCTTTCCCCATGCCGGGAGTGGCTTAGCTCTCCGGCCTCACACCCTCTTCGAGCCCTCCTTCGCAACGTTTCTAGCCCCTGCCCGTGGGTTGCGAAGCCACTGTTTTCTCCGATTCCCCGCCCCGAGCAACTTGCCGCAGCAAGCGCGAGGTCCGCGATGTGCCGCCTCCGGATTTGGAGGCGCGGGACCCGCAGTGCCTCGTCCTTTTAGCCTGGCAACGCGAGAGAAAAGCTGTAGTCGCGAGGGGGGCTTCTGGGCTGGGTGCCGGGTCTTTGCCGAGCAGGAGCCAATCCGCGGCTTAACGACCGACCAGTTCCCCCGGTTCGCTTCCCGGAAAACCAAGCGCTTTGGGGCCAGGATCGATTTTTTGCATCCCCGCAGATTGTCTCGTCAGGAGGCAATAATGCCCAATTGTTGACACCTGCTAGCCCGTGAAGCGGCTGGCGATGAGGGTGACATTCTGGCCGCCGAACCCAAAACTATTTGTCAACGTATGGTCGCAGCGGACCTCGCGGGCCTGGTTGGGCACGTAATCGAGGTCGCAATCCGGATCGGGGAACTCGTAGTTAATCGTCGGCGGCACGACATTGTCGCGGATGGCCAGCAGGCAGAAGATTAGCTCGACCACCCCGGCCGCTGCAATAAGATGCCCTAACATACTCTTGGTGCTCGAGACGGGGATCTTATAGGCCTGTTCACCGAAGACTCGCTTGATCGCAAGCGTTTCTACTCGGTCGTTGACCACGGTGCTGGTGCCGTGGGCGTTGATGTAGTCGATTTGGTCCAGATTGAGCCTGGCGTCGGCTAAGGCCATCTTCATGCAGCTGATGGCACCGCGGCCTTCTGGGTGCGTGTCGGTGATGCGAAACGCATCGGCCGTCGAGCCGTAGCCGGTTATTTCCCCGTAAATACGTGCCCCGCGGCGTTTAGCGTGTTCCAGTTCCTCCAGCACCACCATACCGGCGCCTTCTCCCAACACAAAGCCGTCGCGGTTGCGGTCAAAAGGCCGCGATGCCCGCTTGGGATCGTCGTTTCGGGTGCTGAGGGCCGTCAGGAGCACAAATCCGGTGACTCCAAACGGATGAATCATCGTGTGGCTGCCGCCGGCTAGCATAATATCGGCCTCGCCCCGGCGGATGATCTCGACAGCCTCCCCTACCGCTTGGCTACTGGCCGCACAAGCCGTCAGACAGTTGACATTCGGACCTTGGGCGCCAAACAGACTGGCCAGATGGGCCGCCGGCATATTTGGCTCTTGTTCCAGCTCTGCCAGGGGGTTAAGGATTTCAAGCCCCTTGAGAGTAAACCGAACGACGTCAAACCCCTCGCCATCCAGTCCGGCGACCATCATCTGCGTGAAGCGGTCAAAATCCTGCTGCCCTTCGCCGCTTCCGAGGTAAACACCGAAGCGCGTCGGGTCAATGCGCCCCAAATCCAAGCCGGAATCGGCCATCGCCTTTTTTGCCGCCCCGATTGCAAAGTGTGTGTGTCGACCCTGGAATTTCCACCGCTCGGGATCTTCGCCCACATCGCGGAGGTCCCAATCGCGGACCTCCGCAGCGATCCGGGTGGGAAAGTTGCTAGCGTCAAATAGGGTGATGTAGCCGATCCCCGACTCCCCGGCGAGGACCTTTTGCCAGACTTGTTCCAGGTCAGCTCCTAGGGGCGTAACAAGCCCCATCCCAGTGACAACAACGCGACGCCGCATGACTGCCTTTCCCACTAGGGTCTTTGTGCCGCCGAATGATTTCCTGCGCTTGTCCGTTTTCGTATCAACAAAGTTTTGTTGACCAACTGACAGGGAGGTGTAAGTCGGTGCCGCGCCTCCACCGGACGGCTAGGAGGCTTCCTGCGGCTTAGCCTTGGCGGCTAAACCGGCTCGGTTAGCTCGGCCGGGAGCGGCAGAGGCGTGCCGTCTGGACCCCGCCCTACTTCAAAAAGCCGCAGCATCCTCAACTGATGGAGAAAGTCTGCCCGGCGAAAGAGCGGCATTTGCTGGCCGGCCTCGAAAATGGCAAAAAAGATCTGTCCCTCGGCCAGGAGCTCCTCCCCCCGCAAGCATTGCGTGGAAGTAAGCGCCCCATCGCGGCGGATGAATTCGGCCCGAGCCACATACGTCAGGACATCCCCCGGGAATGCTTCATGGAAAAATACGATCCGGGGGATCTTGGCCAAAATGACGTTTAGGCGGAAGTCAAACTGCTGGCTGACAAGGAGCCCGGCCGTCTGGGCCAAACCCTCGATCACAAAGCAGCGTGGCACGAGCGGGTAGCCAGGCAGGTAGTCGTGGACATAGTCCTCGGCCAGGGAGATGACCTTAACGGCCTTGGCCGACCGGCCCGCTTCGAATTCGATGAAGCGATCAATCCAGCACCATCGCATCAGCTGGGTCCATTTGCCGGCATAACCACACGCTTATTCCCCGAGGAAAAGACGCAAGGCCCAAACCGGCTCAGCGGGTCATCGCCCCGCAAAAAGTGCCTGCCCAACGCCAACCTTTAGACCGTGCCGGCCGCTTGAGCGGCCGCCAACTTCCGCTCGACAAATCGGCAGATGTCTTCCACCGTGAGGAAGTTGGCAAACTCCTGGACTGCGGGGTTCTTGGCAAATTGATCCAAATTCGTGTACGGCATGCGCCGGCGGAGTTCTTCAAGACCGGCCGGCGTCAGTTTGCCGTCCTGTACGTACTTATCGTTGGTGAGAATATCCTCGGGAAATAACTCGCCCCGTGGGATCTTAATGTCGAAAGCCTTTTCCAGTCGGAACGCGATGTCTAAGAAATCGATCGACTCCGCCCCAAGATCTCCTACCAGCGTTGCCTCCGGGCGGACTTCGTCCTCGTCAACAGCAAGGGCCTCCATCAGCACTGTCTTGACCTTTTGAAAAATTTCCTCACGTGTGGGCATTCGCTTTAACCTCCTCACCAGTCCGCAAGAAAGACCTGCTTGCGCTCCCAGGTGGTATTATCAACAAGGAAAGAAGCAACCGCTGTTCCTTGGGCAGGACTAGTAACCGCCTAAGCTAAGCCCTCCGTCCACCCGGAGCACTTGCCCAGTGATATACCGGGCATGGTCGCTTGCCAGAAATAGAATCACCTCCGAGACCTCTTCCGGCGCTCCGATCCGCCGCAAGGGGATAAGCTCGCGGAGGCGGTCCCCTACCAGTCCCCGGACTGCTTTACTCATGTCCGTTTCGATCATCCCCGGGGCGACAGCGTTGACGCGGATATTCCGCGGGGCAAGTTCCTTGGCCAAGGCGCGAGTAAGTGCCTCGATGCCGCCTTTACTGGCCGCATAGTTGACCTGGCCGCGGGGGGCAAACTCGGCCGCCGTGCTCGACACGTTGACGATCACCCCACTGCGCTGATACATCATCTGTTGACTTACGGCGCGGCAATAGTTGAAGGTGCCTGTGAGGTTCGTCTCCAGCACTTCCTCCCACATTTGATCGGTCATGGAAGCCAGGAGACCGTCGCGAATGATGCCCGCCGAATTGACGAGGACGTCAATCCGGCCATGGGCCTGCACCATTGCCTCCACAATTTCCCGAGCACGAGCCGAGTCGCGTACGTCGGCTTGATAGGCCGCCACTTGCCGACCTTCCGCGGCCAATGCCGCCCTTAGTTCCTCTGCAGCTTGATGATTTTGTTGATAAACGAAGGTGACAACCGCGCCGCGCCGTGCGAAATCCTGGACGCAAGCCCGTCCGATCCCTCGGCTTCCACCCGTTATAAGGATCACTTTCCCCTCAAAATTCATGGGATATTGGGGGGCCAAATCCTCCTTTCTCGATTCTGATTAAATTGCCCCAACGGGGGCAGCTAGCTGATCGCCCGGGGGCGGAACTAAGTCCAGCAAGTGAGAGCCGCAAGAGCACCGGCGTGAAGCCCGTCCGAGGTCTCCCAGGGGCTAAAGGGAACTAGGGCAAGCCCGGCCGGCCGACAACATATGAGCCCACTGGGGCCAATAACTGCAAAACCACTCCCGCAATCGGTTGACGATTCGCTGGTCGGCCTCGGCAAGCAGCGGATCGATCTCGGCCAAGTTGGAACGCGTCAGTGTCAGCCGGGCTTGTACCGCCGTCCGACTTTCGACCGAGCCGACGGCTCTAACCGATGTCGTCTTTTCATCCTGGCCGACAATGTTGACCTCGATCTCCAGTATTTGGCCAGGCTCGACAAACTTGCCGTATTTTACGTTGCTTGCCTCCTTCAGCGAAACCAAGCTGTGCCGAAAATCTTCCGTCACCCGAATGAGCCAGGCCGCTGCTTGGGTCATAGCCTCAAGCATAAAGACCCCGGGCAGAACCGGCGTTAAGGGGAAATGTTCGCGGAGATATTCCTCCGCAAGCGACACCACTTTAATTGCCCGGATCCTTTCTCCAGGAACCAGGTCGTCGATTCTGTCGATCAAGAAAAAGCGCATGAACGGTCATTCCCCACCGGGAGCTTTCCCCTTGCTCAGATACTCCCCTGGTAAGCGGTGGTATTGCTCACAGACGGCTTCTTCAGAAGTCCCTATTTTGCTTATCTTGCCTAGTCTAGTCCGAAACAGCGGCAACCACCTCTCGCTCGGATACCAATCCCCTAGCCCTCAAGCCGGCGAAGCCTGCCAGACTGAGCTCGATGGGGCCTTCTCCCAAGAATGGGGGACGTCTCGTGGGAGAGGGATCGCTTGGGGGCGAAGGCCGAAATGGTACCGCATTACCCGGCGATGAACAACCTAACTTTTCGGGCCGCCGGGGTGTTCGGAGCCACGATGGTATGGGACTTTGCAACCGTGCCGGGCGGAAAGCTCCCAGGGCTCAGGCCAGCCAGTAGCCACCCAGTGCCACCGGGGGCCAATTCCGGCCAGGTTAGCAAAGCAGCCGTGCGGGCCCTTTCCGCAACACGCCAGATTGAGCCAAAATCCTCTTGAAAGCTACAAGGGAGCATGCCTCTAGCAAGTCGAAGATTCTAACTTGCAGTTAGGCCAGGAAGTAGAGGCAATTTGGGAAATATGAGTTCTCTGGAACAGCTCTGTTGAGATTCCGGCGCTTAAGCAATTTGAGGCCCCTCTTGGAGTTTCGCTCAACCCGGCTTTGGAGCGATCTTTTCTGCCAAGTGAAGAGTCCGCCGAGCGGGCAGGACCTACCTCTGTGCCCGGTCGAATTTCCGGCTAAGCGGTAGGGGGTCCGCTTGCCTCCGTGTTGCTTCGATGGGCGCGGCCGGAGATTTCGGCGTACATTTGACTTGACAGGTTGGTTCGGTGGACCGGCGGCCAACGGGTAAAGAACGGGCTTAATCAGTAGGCCTACCGGGGAGTCGTCTTGACCGGCCCGAGCTGGCCTGGGGAAGATGCTATCCTCCGGCTCGAATGGGCAGCAGCGTTGGCAAGCCCACTAAACCGAGCTTTCCAGCGCCCGATTTGAGGCGGTCGGTGTTTGCTTTAGGGGCGGAGTGGGCGGGTTGAGCGAAGGATTGCCCGAGTTTTGAAGGCTGCGGATGACCCCAACTGGCAAGGAGGCCTGCATGTCGCCCCAGCCTTATGGAGGGAGCCGGGTCAGTCTCCGCCGGGTTTTGGACCAGGTGGAACTTGTGGGGGCGGAAGATGTTTTGTTCTGCCACTGCGAAATTGACCCCGCCAAGGTCCGGCCGGGAGATCTCTTCGTGGCGCTTGCCAGCAGTGGTGCCGACCCCTATCTAGGCGCTTATCATGCGGCGGCAAACGGTGCAGGCGCGGTGCTAGCCGACACTTTCCTGCCTGAGCTTGGGGTGCCGGTGGCGATCGTTCCGGACACCGGTGAGGCTTGTGCCCAATTGGCCCACGCGTTAGCTGGGTTTCCCTCTCGGGTGCTTCCGGTTGTGGGTTTAGTCGGCGGCCGTTGCGCGCGGCTCGGGGCCGCTTTCCTTCAGACGGTGCTAGCGCCGGTGGATCCGCACCGGGGCGTTGCCGCCCCGGAGGCAGCATTCGCCAGCCCCGAGGCCATGCAGTTCCTATGGGGGACTGACCCCCGCTTGCCCGCTTGGTGGCTTAGGGCCATGGCCGACTCCGGGGTGAGGATCTCTGTGCTCCCGATCCCGGAAAAAGCTGTCTCAGCTGGTAAATTAGCCGGCTTCCACTTTTTTGGATTAGCTTTGGGGCCGGTGCGTCGAGGCTTCCGCCGGCGCCTGGGCCGGCAATCGGTGGGGAGGTGGCTTCGGCTTGTGGACCAAATCGATCCGGCCGGGTGGGCGGTGGTTGCCCGGGACAATCCTTTCTTTGAATGCATGTTGCAAGTGCTGGAAGTCCCCGGCGTAACCGTGGACGTCGAAGGCCCGGCAGAAGTGTCGGCACAAGTCGTGGAGGAATCCCTTCGGGGGCAGCTTGTCTTATTGCGTGTGGACGATGAGGTCCATGTTGTGCGGCTTCGGTTGCCAGGGCGAGAAGCGCTTTACGGAGCACTGCTAGCCACGGCCCTCGCCCTAGGTTGTGGCATCGACCTGCTTGAAATCCCCAAGCGCTTGTCGCACCTTTCGGCCGTCCCCGGGTATCTTCAGCCGTTAGACGTGGGGGGCGCTTGGAGTGCACTTGTGGACGAATTTTCCTCGTTTGATGACTTGGAGCAAACACTTGCGACAGTGCGACGGCTAAGCCGGGGTGCCGTTCACTGCGTGCTTCCAAGTCTTAGGGCTTTGGAGGCTGGCGGCGATTTGGACTGTTCGATCGGCGTTCGTTTACGGCTGATTAAGCTCCTCCGGTGGGCGGATGCCCTTTATCTGCGGACCGACTGGAAAGATGTTTGGGATGTCCTGGGCGGGGCAGCCGCTTTCCGTGGGCATTCCGGGACAGAAATCGGGCGCCTCCGGGAGCGAATCGTTGTTTGCGAAGGGGTGGAGGCTGCCCTCACGGAAGCCGTGCGGGCTTGTAGACCGGGGGATACCGTTCTGGTGAGCCTGCCGGTCGGCGACGATCAAATCGCCCCGGGACCTAACGGTGCCAGGCAGATTGGGGACTTTCTGAGCCGGTTAAACGGGTCTCGCCTCAGTCAGGCCGCCTAGTGGGCGAGAAAGCCCACTAGAGCGGCCCAAATTTGTAAACGCGGCGGAATATCGTCTCCGTTTGTCCAAGAGTTATGAGTCCGGTAAAGAATCATGCGGAGCCAGTGTGCTTGACTCCCTTGGTGAAAGGGTCGGGCCGGGATGACCCTTGGCTGGTGCCCCTGGGGTTGGGGTCCGAGGAAGGCCGGGCAAGCGGCTTTCTGGGTCGGCCGCTCCGGCATCGTCCACCCAAGGGAGTCGCGGCCTGAGCACCGGGGCGGCCCGTGAGCCGCCCCGGCCGCTCAGGGACCAGCTCGCCGCCACGCCCACCTCCCCGCGGTGCCCCCTCCGCCCCTTGGCGTTATTCCAAGGGCTTTAAGGTGGTTATCCACAAGAACGGCTTGTCTGCTTCGTCCACACGCAGTTCGTACTTAAGCCCTGCCTGAAAGAGGCAATGTCGGAGAAGCTGGGCATAGGAGGTACTTTTGGGCGGAAAACGCACGGAGCCTTTGTCCGGATCGATTCCCCACCGCGCCATGGCATTGTAGTCCCAAAGGACAGGTAGCCCCGTCCGCTGGGCGACAGCGTCCACGACCCGACCCGCGCTCACGCCCTGGACGTTGACTTCGAGGAATTGGTAAAGTTGCGGGACCAGATCAGGGGCCGGCTTAATGGCAGGCCAGCCAATCGGCCAGATTTCCTTAGCTTCGCTCCCGCGAACGACCTCAATCACCGCCCGGCTCCCCGCGGCGTTGACCTTTTTTGTGGGAACTATCGCCAGCCCCGGGGGCCGAAGCAAGTACGCAACCGCTGTGCCCGTTGACATGTGCGAAAGTTCTTCGTTGACTTTGTCCTGGGGGTCGATGCGAGCGATATGTCCCGCCGGATCGATCACTTCCACCGGGGATTTTTTCAAAACCTCTTCCAGAACCTCTCGACGCGGCCGCCCTTTGGTGGGAAAGCCAACGGCAAGAGCAAGTTGTTGACGGAGCCGAAGAAGCTCATCGGCCGTCAGTCCAAAGCGGTCGACTTTCGGGCGCTTTTCTTCTGGCCCGCTGCGGGCAAGCTCTTCCAGCCAAGCTACGAGTCGGCTGGCCTGGCCGATTGTGACCCTTCGTCCACCTGGGAGCCGGAGGTCGCCCCGCAGGTCAATCACAGCGTAAACGCGGTAGCGCGTGCCGGTTGGGGTGGCTACCTCTTCGATCATCGGTCGCTGCGAACGATCGCCGGTCGTAGCTCGTACCGATGGTAGGCCAAGTTGCGTCAGGGTCCGAGCCCACTCGTGCATGGCTGTGGGCGGTGCTCCTGGTTCCAAAATAAGCTCAAGCTCGACTTGTCCTTGTTCGGGTAGTTGGGCGAAGACTCCCGGCAAAAAGCAGATCGCGCCGAAAAGCACGGGGATCATCACAACTGGCCGCTGACTCATGCGGACCATTGGCTTGCTCCTTTCTTCGGGAAACTGGCCATTGAAAAGCGGTCGCACAATTTACCACGCCCCGCTCATTTGCGGAGTGGCAAAAACAGGAGCGACAACAGGTTTGAAGGCGAGCAAATCAGGCAGAATTGTTAACGCTTACGTCTTTTAGCCAAATTGGGGCAAGACCTTCTTGGCAAGATTGGCCGATTGGGTAAACAGTGCTTGCTGTAAGCGAGACTCATTCGGCGGTCAGCAGCGGACGCTCCACCACCGTGGCAAGGGCGTCGTGTTGGGCCGCCTATCTGCTTCGCTAAAATCATTTGCCCCAAAGATGCACGTTGCCCACCCCGGGCACGAAGGACCAGCCGCGGGGGACCGAGCGAGCTTTTGGAAATTATAGTTTCCGGGCGTACGCTTTCCGGACACGGGCACCCGGTTAATGCGGGGGTTTTTACTCAAGCGGCGGCCGGAAACCGGCTACTGGTTTTGAGCCGGGTAGTTGGGACGAATCGGCGGGTGGTTTCTTGCCAAAGGGAAAACTTTTTGCACAATGTTAGACCATGATTATGAGCTGTCGGGGCTGATGGCGCTTCTGAGGATCGAAAATTCTCCGGGCAGTCGATAGTCCCGGTTGGCTGGCGGGGAAATTGTCAGCAGTGGTCTCGGTTGTGGCAAAGTTGACGACACTTGGGACAGGAAGGAGCAACTCTATGGCACGGCCCGTCACGATGTTCACCGGTCAGTGGGCGGACCTTCCGCTGGAAGCCTTGGCTCAGAAATTCAGCGCCTACGGCTTCGACGGGTTGGAGTTGGCGTGCTGGGGCGATCATTTTGAAGTGGACAAAGCTTTGGCCGACAGCGAATATTGTGCTCGGAAGCGGGAGCTCCTCCAGAAGTACAATTTAAATTGCTGGGCGATTAGCAACCACCTTGTGGGTCAGGCGGTATTGGACCGGATTGACGAGCGGCATAAGTCGATCCTGCCGCCGTATGTTTGGGGTGACGGTGATCCGGCGGGTGTGAACCAGCGGGCGGCCGAAGAGCTTAAGAACACCGCTCGAGCCGCCGCTCGCTTTGGCGTCAAGATCGTCAACTGCTTCACCGGGTCGAGCATCTGGCATCTGTGGTATTCTTTCCCGCCGGTGCCCAAGGAATGGATTGACGAAGGTTATCGGCTCTTTGCCGAGCGATTCAAACCGATCCTTGATGTCTTTGGCGAGTGCGGCGTTAAGTTTGCATTGGAAGTGCATCCGGGGGAAATTGCCTTTGACCTTTATTCGGCCGAGCGAGCCCTTGAGGCCATCAACTACCATCCACAGTTTGGCTTTAACTTCGATCCTAGCCACCTCATCTGGCAAGGTGTTGATCCGGCAGAGTTTATTCGCCGGTTCCGTGACCGCATTTTCCACGTGCACATGAAGGATGCGATCGTGAAGCGCGATGGCCGGGCGGGGATCTTGGGCAGTCATCTAAACTTCGGTGACCCGCGGCGGGCGTGGGACTTCCGGTCGCTGGGTCGGGGGAGCGTTAACTTCGAAGAGATCATCCGAGCACTCAACGAGATCGGCTATACCGGGCCGCTTTCCGTGGAATGGGAAGACAGTGGGATGGATCGCGATCACGGTGCCCGGGAGGCATGCCAATTTGTCCGGCGAATGGACTTCGAGCCGAGCCGGCGGGCATTCGATGCCGCTTTCGATAAGAAGGAGCAAAAGGTAGCCTAGTGCCGCAAATCCGAGATTGGGCTACCCACTCGTCCGAGTTGACACGCCGCCTGCCGGCTGAAATCGCAACCTGAAGTTGGTGGCGGCGGAGGTTTGGGCTTTATATAAGAGAAGCTTATTCCCTGTTCGGGCCAGTTTACAAAGGTAAATGTCTGATCGGCCTGAGGCTAGAAAATCTGCACATCGTTGGGGCGAATTGTGGCATATCCCCTTATGGTTGGGGTATATAATGCCTTTGGGGTGTAAGGTCGGCAAGATCGATCTGATTCTTGCACGGTCCATCTTGGTCGGCAATTAAGTCTGGTCATCGGGGCGGGTGGGCACGGGTGGGCTTGCTGCGGAGTTTTGTCCGCGGTTGGGATGGCGGACCGGGCGGGTGCTTGCCTTAGGGAAACGGTCTCAGAGGTCGCCGCGGCACCTGCCTCACCCGACGGCGATTATGCAACGTCGGTCAGGGCTGGTCCCGCAGAATTTACGCCTCTTCCGTTAGGGTTTTTCCGTTTCCTCTGGGGACGTTTTCGGTCCCGCGCTTGCGCGGGTTAGCGGAAGGTGTTTATGCTTCAGCCGAGACGGGAGCGCAAGTTCATGGCCATAAAGGTCGTCATCGTCGATGACCAACTTCTCATTCGCACTGGGCTGGCGGAGATGCTCGCCGGCTCAGAGGTCGATGTGGTCGGTCAGGCTGGCACTGCCAAGCAGGCCCTCCAGGTCTGCGAAAAGCACAAGCCCCACGTGGTGCTGCTGGATGTCCGCTTGCCAGATGCCGACGGGTTGGACCTGCTTGATACCATTCGGCAAAAATGGCCCGAAATAAAAGTCGTGATAGTGAGCAACTACGATAACCCAACGTACGTGGCTCGAGCGGCCGCTTTGGGCGCAAGTGACTTTGTCTTAAAGAGCGCAAGCAGGGACGAACTGCTAGCGGCCATACGGGCAGCAGCCGCTGGCCAAATAGGTGCTACCGAGGGAATCTTCCGCCAAGTGATGGGTCTTCTTTCCTCCCCGGCACCGGAAGAGGATCAGGAACATGGTCTGACCCAGCGGGAGTTCCAGGTCCTTAGACACTTGGCTTTGGGTCTGAGCAATCGGGAAATTGCCCGTTCGCTGGGCATAAGCATCGAGACAGTCAAAGAGCACGTCCAGAATCTGCTCCGCAAGCTGAAGGTAAGCGAGCGGACGCAAGCGGCCGTCTGGGCGATGCGGAAGGGTGTCGTTTAGCTTTCTTGCGGGAGCCTCCTGAAAAGGCCCCGGGCGCATCTCGTCCCGGATCCCTCGTCGCCAGTCGTCGCCCCAAAGCGGGCAAACTCCAGCAGGTTTCGTCCTCTCGTCCCTTCGATTTTGGCCGACGAGCCCTTGCAGCATTGGAGCCTTGAAGCGGAGGGATCCGAGGGCTTAACGCCCCGTATGGCCGGCGATGCAGCAAGCCCTCCTGGGCGGCTAGCGGGGAGGGTCAACTCCTGCCCAAACGCTTGAAACTCGGCGGGGATCGGTGTTTAGGAGGAGGCGGGCAGGAATCCGTTTGGCGAAAGCGCGGTCAAATGCGTTGGTGGGAACGGGCGCGCCAAAGCCAAGGTCGCTTTGCCAAAGGGCAAGGAGCTGGGGCGCGTCTGACCGGTGCGGCTCAACGAGGAAAAGAGTTTTGAGACCCGCGGGCCTTTAGAGCTTAGCCCAGAGCCGTTCCCATCTTCGAAGCGGGCCACTTTGGAAGCTTATTCCTGCAGGCGGCCGGGAGGCTCCCGGCTCTCCTCTGTGGCAATGATTCTCGGCAAAAAGCAAAGGGATCAGGCCGGGGAGCCTGATCCCTTCTTTTGCCGCGGTGGAAGGCCAGTAGCTAACGACCGATAGAATTAAGTTTGCCCAAGCAACGGTCGGCCGGCCGAGGGTGGCCGTCTGTCTCCCAGTTACAGGCCAGCGTCAGCGGGGACGGGGACGCCTTCGGACCGGCTGACCAGATAGCGCATTACCTGGGGCTGAATGGTCTCGGCGAGGAAGCGTGCGCTTCCGTCAGCAAAGAGCACATTGCAGCCGCCAGGGTGGAAGGAGAAAGGCTCGTCATTAAGCCCGATGTTGTTTTTCGTCCACTCGCAGCCGGGCCGTCCACCCATCGGGGTTTTGTTGTTGTTAATCACGCGGCCGTCCCAGCAGCTTGCGGGCGGGCCGGAGACCCCGCTACCGGCGGCATCCTGGTCGGCCCATCGCCATGTGGCCCGATAAGGCGGCGTGCCTTGGTTCGGGTTCCCCTGGTCGGTAACGTTTTGGTCGGTTGGGTCAAGCTGGCCGCCAAGAGAGATCGTGGGGTCTGTGTACCGAGAGTAAGCACCCCATCTAAAGCCTGAGCCGGGGGCGCATCGGCCGGCATCTTCCACGATCATGATGGTGTTGGATGCCCCATCAACGATCGAGGCAATCGGGGTTGCGGGAACCGCCAAGGCCCCATCTACACGCGTCATTTCGTCGCGCTGTCCGGTGGTGGGGCTAATGTCGGTGTAGACGCTGGCAAAGTAATCAAGCCGACCGAACCCGGCAGGGTCTTTAAACTGCTGGAAGGGGTTCGACGGGCACACATACGTGCTAATGTCCCGCTTGAACGCATCAGCGTGCTCTGCGCCACCAGTGATGTCTCGGTAAGTTTTCTTAAGGTTAATCTTGGTGAACACATCCCGCTGTTCGATGTAAGGCAGGATGTACGTAAACGGGGAGTGAAGTTCCTTCATGTCGAAAATGGTGTACGGCCTCTGCCCGGCGGGCACTCTGTACTCGGTCCCCTCGCCGCCGGTGGGAAACCGGCCATAAGAGTCGTGAAAATTGTGGAAGCCGATACCCATTTGCCGCATGTTGTTTAGACAGCTCGTCCGACGGGAAGCCTCCCGCGCTGCCTGCACTGCTGGTAGGAGAAGCGCGATCAAAATCCCAATGATCGCGATCACCACCAGCAGCTCGACCAGGGTGAAGCCTTTGCTTTCTGCTTTGCTGTCACGACGACTCATCGTCAACCTCCTCCTTTTTGTGTGAACGAAAGTCACGAGACACCGCAACCTGACACCGGACGCCGCCACGCGGCGGTACCGCCACGGGGCCTCCACCGCGGCTTAGCTGTTGACTTAAGCCTAGTCGGTCGGGCGAACTCACTTCTGGGTAAACTTGAACCTTGACCCCAGGTCGCCGTAGCCAACTTTTGCCGTGAGTGTACGCCACCGGAACGGATACGGAGTGTACGCCACCGGAACGGATACAACGTTCAGCCTCGTGGGCGCTTGTCCCCGCCAAGCTCTGTGCTGGGCGTCCTTCGTTTGCGACGTTGGATCGACAGCTTGTGGTTTAAGCGGTGGGGGACCTTTGGAGGAAAACTCGCTTGGCGACTAGGACCCCTGCGGACTGCCCCTTGTAGTCGCCCTAAAGTCCACGTCCGGGTCCCCCACGTAGTCACTAATCGATCATCACCGGCGGCTTGGCTTCTCCAGGAAGTTGACTTGCCAGTTGGGCAAGGTCCGCCAAGCGCTGCTTGAGGTCAGCAGGACGCCCTGTGGGGCTTCGACCGCAGAGCTCTCGCAGCTCCCGGCTTTTCTGCAGGAGCTGATCGTAAACGGAGGCATAAGGTTCGCGGGGACGATCTGTTTGTCCAAGCTCGGTTACTAGTGGCAGAAGCAAGTCGGCCGGCTCGGAGGAGCGCGCTGCTTCGGCCACTATTTCCAGCACAAGTTGCTTAACATAGCCGGCATAACGCTCCGGATCTTGCGAGGTGTCCACATATCCCCGGCTTGCGGTTTCGCAGCCGGCCAGGCATGCCACCACAGTAACAAGCACCGCACTGACACTAAACCAACGCTTGTACCTCAGCATAAAGCAACTCCTTCAGTTAGACCGCCCATTGAGGGGTTGGCCGCACTCGGCCCATTCCACACGCCAGTCCACGCTCACGCAGGGGTGTTGGTCCTGCAAGCAAGCAACACTTCTTAATTCGGTGACTTTGTCGACAAACTACCTGTACACGAAGTCACTTAAAATTCGGACGGTGTATTTGCGTCGGACATCGCTAGCAGCTGAAGCCATGTCTGCAGGGCGATGGTGTCGCGGACAAATCGCACGGAGCCATCGCACATTGCTACCTGAACACCGCCGGGGTGGGAACTGCGGGCGGTTTGGAACGATCGGCTTCCGCCGGCCAAGCACCGCAGTTGACGATCGGTGTTATCCGCCGAGCAGAACGCCGGCCGATCGCACTGATTGTCATCAAGTGCCACACCATTGGGCGGGATTTGGATTCGCGGAGTGCTATAATGCGGCGTCCCGCCACAAATGTACGCCCCCGAGGGATAAGCCCATGCCCCGCGGACATCGCCACTTCTCGGGCCGGCAAGAATTTCTGCCACCATGACGGCGTTAGAGGTCCCGTCCATGATCTCGGTGAAATTTGCCCCGTAGTGGCGACCCGCATGGAACGGCCCGCGCTCAAAGATCTGGTCGTCGAAATTGCTGCGGGAGAAGATGTTCCCTGCCCCGCCATTACAGCCGTAGTTGCCACGAGCAAAGAGAACCCCGGAATTGTCCCATTTGGGCGGACTCAGTCGATCCGACGGGCAGCGAAAGACGGGCACTTCCATGGTGACAACCTGCGCGTTGACACCGTCGCGTGCCCGAGTAA
>JANXBW010000069.1 GCA_025060325.1 Thermoguttaceae bacterium | reverse complement strand
TAATCTAAACCGGGCTTTTGAACAACAGGGTGTCGGGACATTAATTGGCGGAGGTGTGAACGATGTGCACAGCTAGCAAGCAAAATCGGTTGCTCAGGGTGCTGGTTTCCAATGCTGTGACACTGGTTTCCCTAGTACTGTGGATTTATTTAGGCTCAACCGTCGCGGGCTTCGCTCAGCAGGCGGGGCAGCAGGGGAAGCCGCAGGGCCAACCGGCGGCGCAAACCGCTTCGGGCCAAGCGGTCGGGCAGGGGAGTGGGCAAACTGCTGCCGGGCAGGCCGCGGCGGCTCAGGCGGCTCCGTCGGCTTCTGGCGCTCAAGGGGTTGCGTCGCCATCTCCGGGGGCGGGCGCGCAACCGGTGGCTCAGCAGGCCGGCGGGCAGTCCAGTTCGCAGGCTCAGACCGCAGAGCGGCAATTTCGGCCGCGCCTACCGATGTACTACGGCCAAGTAGTCACCGAGGAGCAGCGGCAGAAAATTTACGACATCCAGCGGAAGTACTTCGACAAAATCGAGGCACTTCGTCGACAGCTGGAGGCCCTCATCGCCGAGCGAGATAAAGAGATCGAAGCCGTCCTTACCCCCGAGCAAAAGGCAAAGATCGAGCAGCTGCGCAAGGAGGCAGCTGAGCGTCGCAGCAGTCGCCGTGGCCAGGCGGATCAGCCGCAAGCTCAGGAGTGAGGGAAGGTGTTGTCGACGGCCATCCCGGCCATTGATCAACGTTACTTTCTGTTCGTGGAACTTATCCCAATTAGGCCACGACAATAAATGTTTTCGAATCGCCTCTCCCCTTGGGGTAAAGGCGGACTTCTAGCGCACAGATTGCCCCGTTGTTGACGAATCCTGCCGCTCGGTGATCGCGCATCGCAGATCACCTTCCCGTGATTTAGCCTAAGCCGGCCATTTATGAAGCAACTTCTCCAAAGTCTTCGCACGGGCAAGCTCCAGGTGTTTGATGTCCCGGTGCCCCAGCCTGAGGGCAATCGGGTTCTTGTCCGGACTGAGGCCTCGCTAATTTCTGCCGGGACAGAGCGGGCTTTGGCCGGTCTTGCCCGAAAAGGCCTACTCGGTAAAGCCCTGGCCCGACCGGATCTTGTAAAAAAAGTGTTGACGAAGCTCCGTCGCGATGGCCTTTGGGCTACGTTGACTACCGTTCAAGCGCAGCTTGACCGTTGGGTTCCTCTGGGCTATAGCGCGGCCGGTCGGGTAGTCGGTCTTGGACCGGACGTGCGTCGTTTTCACGTTGGTCAACTGGTGGCTTGTGCCGGCGCGGGTTTTGCCAATCATGCACAGTACAATGCGGTGCCGGAGCTTTTGGCCGCTGCCGTCCCCGACGGGGTCCGTCCCGAGGATGCAGCCTATGCGACGCTTGGGGCGATTGCCCTTCATGGAATTCGCAATGCAAAGGTTCACCTGGGTGAATATGTAGCGGTTATTGGTCTAGGGCTTTTAGGCCAGTTGACGGTGCAGATTCTTCGCGCCGCCGGATGTCATGTGGCCGGACTCGATCCTGTGGCCGATCGCTGTAAGCTTGCTCTTTCGGGCGGTGCCGAGCTAGCACTGCCGCCGCAGGAAGCCTCCGTGTCCACAATCCGCAAGTGGTCAGGTGGTGTGGGCGTGGATGCCGTGATCATCACGGCCGCCACGACGAGCAGTGCGCCGATTGAGCTTGCGGCGCAGCTTGCCCGAGACCGTGCACGAATTGTGATGGTCGGCGTTACCGGGATGAACATCCCGCGAAAACCCTACTACGAGAAGGAACTAACTTTTGTTGTTTCCCGATCGTATGGCCCGGGGCGTTACGACCCGTCGTACGAAGAACACGGTCATGATTACCCCATCGGATATGTCCGCTGGACCCAGCAGCGGAATCTCCAGGCCTTTCTTGAGCTTGTTGCCCAAGGCTCAGTCCGGCCAAGCCTTTTGACAACGCATCGATTCCCGATCGAGCAAGCCGCCCAAGCCTTCGAACTCATGC
>JANXBW010000068.1 GCA_025060325.1 Thermoguttaceae bacterium | reverse complement strand
CCGATTCCCCGCAAAATATTGGAAGAGGGGGCTTAGCCTCACAAGAAACTGCATCCAAAAGCCGGCAAACTGCGGTCATAAGCTGGCGGGACCTGGAATGCTGCCCGCGGCCCCTGCCTAAATCCATGTGCCTTCAAATAGCACGAGACTCAAGCCCCGGCATCGATTCCTGGGCTAAGCGTTTCGTCCCACGATGGATCTGTCTCGGGACGGGAGAAAGACAAAGCAAACAAGTTGCGCATTTGAAGGTGAGCTAAAGGATCTTACCTTTCCCGAAGCGACATTGGCCCTACCCGGGGATTTCGAGAAAGCGTCGCCGTACGGCATCTGATACGGATTTGGTTCCGTAGCAGGAAAATAGCGAAAAGGCAAAAGATAAGGAAGGTCAAGATAGCTAAAGAGTCTTATTTGATCGTAATGTGCCGCAGAGATGTCCTGGCACTTTGGAGGTTGCGAGAGACTCTAAGCGAGCGCTCCCAGGTCAACGGACGGGACAACTCAACGTCAGTTCTAAGTTCAACAGACGGGAGAATTAACACAGCGACCGGTTTTTAAGAGAGGGGCTATTTGCGAGGAAGGCAGGTTGCCTTTCTTCACGGCTTCCGTTCCATAGGGGTTTTCGTAAGGCGTGCAGTTTGCTTTATAAGGTTGCATTAGATCCTGTTACATCAGATCGTGAACACTTCGCCATTTACCAACTTGAGGGCCCGTAGCTCAGCGGTGAGAGCAGGGGACTCATAATCCCTTGGTCGGGGGTTCGAATCCCTCCGGGCCTACTTGATCGGTACACAGAAACTCTCGTCAAAACCGGGTGCAATCCGCGCCCATTGACGGAGCGGTCATTCCCAGCCACCGATTGCGCGGTAAGTATCTCACCGGAGGGCAGGGCGCAGATTAGTCCCGTAGCTTTGATTCCCAAGAGGTCGTCTCCCGCCACACCCACATCTCGGCTTATTGTGGGGGATTGTGGCGATCCTCCCGAAGTCCTTTCCCCGTACGCACATAGCGCCGACGTGGCACTTGAGCGGATTTTTGCAGTTACCTTTCCTTTCCCCGTACGCACATAGCGCCGCCTCCTACAGCAAAACCCTTTCCTAGCCCAGGCGTGCTCTCCGCCAACGAGTAGGGGCGGTGGGCTAATTGAAGCCCAACGGCCGCAGGGAGAAGCGGCAATCCCGGAGATCCCCGGACAAACAAGAAACGGTCCCCCGCCGGCGACAAAAGACCACTCACGCGATTGTTGACACAATCGTGAACTCTCGTCGGCCCAAAGTATTTCGCTTCTTTTTCCAGCTTGTGATCGATTGCGGCGCAAACAAAGTACTTGGCTTCGCGGGGGGATGTGGATCTTCAGACTGGGAAGCGTTGCTTTATTGGAGCCGGCGGATATAAACAGCAAGTTCGGTGCCCAGGCTCTCGGGCTTTTCCCATCGTGCCGGTCCACCGGCGTGCCGCACGCGCGACTCTACCTCCGCGCCGGTTATTGTGTCGAACCACAGTACCCGGTATTCGCCGGCCGGCAGGTCTTTCAGGCCCATCGGGCCATCGTAGCGATATGTGTAAAGGATATAACTCTCCCCTGGCCGAGCAAGCACCCATCGGGTGGAACCCGCTGCCAGCTCCTCAGAAGCCGGCTTCATCAGGTACCAATCGGTTTTCTCCATGAAGGCGACCACTTTCCCAGCGTCAACAATCCGATCGCGTCGATCGGCTCTTGCTGCGTTCAGTTGAGCCTCAAGGGCATGCATCCCGGCCAAGGCAGCCGCCCAGTTGTGGATACGCTGCACGTGGCGCTCAATCGGGTGGTATTCGGTCTCGTTTTTCATGAGGATGAACCGATCGCGATCGCGCCAGGCATATCGCAAATACGCGCGATACTGCGATTCATAGTCTTCTCCGTGGGGAGGAATATGGAGCCAGGTGACAACATCGATCACCGGGTCGTCGCGATAGTCCTCACTTCCCACGTTATCCGGATGAATGTCTTTTTCTGCCGTCTCCGGGGTGACCAAACTCTTGACAATGGGATGCTCGTGGACGTCAACTTGCCGAATCACTTCGGCAATCTTGCGGAAGTGGCGTACTGCGCTGCGGGGGAGCTTGTTGGAACTTTCGGCAATTCCCCAGATGATATTCTTTCGGTGCATGAATCGGCGGACGACCCCTTCGATAAACGCCCGTTCCTGTGGATGAAGATTACCGGACTCATCCAGGTGCCATCCCATGCGGGTCACATCGGTGGCGTCGTTATAAAACTCAAGGTGTACAACGATTCCCCGTTTTTCCAACTCGCCCAACCAATGGTCCCACTGGTCTAGCACTTTCGGGTTGAGTCCCTTGGCTGGGTCATGATCAACAAAGGGGCAGTGTGTGTCGTCGCCTTCGTCTTTAATGTTGCAGCGGCGCATTCGGAACATTTGACAGTGGAAGGCGTTGACGCCGGTTTTTCCCAGAAATTCGATTATTTCCATTTGAGGCCCACTGCGTGTTCCATCCGGATGGAGCTGGCCGAGGAAAAGGAAGTCCTCAGGGTTATCCGGCCC
>JANXBW010000067.1 GCA_025060325.1 Thermoguttaceae bacterium | reverse complement strand
ATTGGCCCTCCCCATTGGAGGGGGATCGCACATGAAACCTCGCTTCATGCCGCCAAACCAGGTCACGGTTAGTGCTCGCCTGTGCGACTGACTGGTTTGGGGGTACACTGATCGTTGTAAGCTGTTTTGTTGGTCACCACCGGAAGCGGGCATAGCAACCCCTCAGTGGCAAGGTGGTTATCGGCGATTGCCTAGTGCGAAGAAGGGAATCGCAGTGGTCGCTCGGGGTGCAATGGTTGCTTCTTTTCGGCAAGTCGACGTCAACACCTTGGGATGTGGCTCGGTCTTTCCCGAAGATCTCGGCAATCGATCGCGGCTTTGGTGCGTCGCGGAAAGCCGATGCCCATTTACCGTCTAGCCGATGATGATGCGTCCTCGGCACCGGCCTCTGGTCTTTTACCCTAGGGATAATAGCCTAGTTGCGGCCCACTCGCTTAAGCGGTAAGATGTATTGGGCTATCTGGCTGGGCGGGTCGCAATATCTCCGGATTTCACGCGGCTAATCTAAGAAGTAAGGTTTCGGTTGCCTTTTGGCGAACGTCGAATGGTTCTGAGAGGCGAAGCTCGCTGTCGGAAGGCCTTTCCCTAGTGTTCTCCGATTTTCGCGGCAATTCATTGTTTGGCCCGGACTGGTTTTAAAAACAACTGGCCAAGCGGAATGCCTCGGAATTTGGCGAGGCCTTGCCAAATTTTGGTGGCCGTCTTTTTCCCGCTTGAGTTACCTTGACGCTGCGGCGGTGCGAGAGTCCCGGCCTTGCCCACGAAGGATGCGGCGAAGTACCGGCAGGGCAAGATGCAAGGAGTTAATCGCCTAACGGGTTTGTCTTAGTCTGTTGACCAATGCCCTGGCTGGCCGAAGCTGGTGGCGCTGGTTTGACTGTTGGCGGTGAGAAAGGGAGATAGTCAACAATGCGTCAAAAGGATTTCACCGTCCAACCAAAGGGCTTCACACTTGTCGAACTGCTGGTTGTGATAACGATTATCGGCATCCTGTGTGCCTTGTTGTTACCGGCAGTCCAGGCAGCTCGTGAGGCCGCTCGAAGAGCTCAGTGCCAAAACAACCTTCGTCAAATTGGAATTGCCACGCGCGTTTTTGAAAACTTTCTCGGGCGACTTCCGTGGGGAACGCGCCACGGCCATGCGGATAGTGGTCAGCCTACTGAAGGCTACCATCAGTTTTATGGAAGCTTTCTTGAGATTCTCCCTTACTTCGAGCAGGGCAACATATCGAAGCTTTATGATCCCAGTAAAAGTTACAGCGACACCACGCCTAACGCATCCGGCCTGTCAAATTGGGAGGTCATAAACCGTCCGCTAAGCGTTTTTTCCTGTCCGTCGGACGTGGGCGATAAGGGGACGGTAACCGGCTGGGGTAGTTATTCGTGGAGCGGCGGCAACAACGGTTCGGATAGCTATCCGGATCCATCTTCTGTTTACTATGGTTATCCCGTGGAGGGAAACACCGGCCAAAATATGTACAACCCGTCCAAAAATTGGGAGGGAGGTTATCACGACGGGGCGATCATCAACTCCCGCGAAGGAAATATCGATTGGGACGACATCAAGGATGGCACGAGTAACACGTTGCTTGCGGGGGAAACCGGCTGGGTGTTGGAAAGGATGCCCAACGGCGCCAAGGGCTTCACCATCTGGGGTGCCGCTCATTATCCGCGATCGCATGTGTCCACTAATGTCAAACTAAACCTTAAGGTCTCACCCAACGGGTGCAACCCCAATGTTGGCAGTGGACCAATGGCGCGGATTCGGGTCTCGCTGGACGACCCAAGGAATTGGATTAACAACGGTTGTTTCGGCTTTCGTAGTCCGCACCCGGGTGGTGTCAACTTTGTCTTTTGCGACGGCTCCGTGAGATTCCTAAGCGAGACGATCCATCACCGAACGTACATGAGCCTCGGGAGTCGGGCCCGGTCGGATGTGCCAGGTGAGTACTAAAGACGAGCACGGCACTCGGCCGGAGGACGGCAAAGATTCATCGATGTGATTCCCCGGCTGACCGGAAGACTACTGACTCGCAGGCACGGGCTTAAGGGTCCGAGAATTCCGCAAGTCCTCGCGTTTGGCGCCACTCGAGAAGCTGTGCCCGCCTATTTGGTTTCCCCGGAAAAGGGGCAAATTCCGCACGCTTGGCATCGTCGGAATTCCGCGAATGCTTGTCGCAATCGGTGCCCCCCATCTGAAAGGAAAGTTAAGCCTCTTTTGACGTAAGCGGCGGTAATTCGGCCGATTGCTTCGATAGGTATTGGTCGCAGCGCAGTCGGTCCTCATGTCTCTGGCAAAGGCGGGGCACCAGGGGAATATGGAAAGGCAAATCATTTCGTTTATTGTTTTCGTACTGCTTGCTATCTCGGTGCCAGTGTTGATTCTCTCCGGTCCGGATTGGTGGCACCGGCTGGCATCGGCATTAGGTGGGGCAAGCGAACCGGCCAACCGACAGGCTAAGGAGGCCAAGCCCCCATCGAAGGAGGGAAATGCCGATGTCCCCGCTGAGCCAATAAGCGTTGCGGAATTGAAGGCCACCCCGCTTCGGTGGGAGGAAATCTTTCGGTTCGATATAACGCCTGAGGAAATTGTCCGTCGGTTTCCGCGGGTTTCCGTCGGCCTGGGGTCCTTGGAGCTTCAGGGTTATCGCGTGCCACTTGTCACCGGTACTCGGCCAGAGGATTTGGCCGGCTCTCTGACTTACTACTTTAATGCTCGGGGCCAGGTCGAGCTTATTGAGTTTGTGGGGACGACCGGAGCCGCCGGACCATTTGTCAGCTTTTGCCATCGGCGGTTTGGCCTCGCCCAGCGGATCACGAATAGCCCGGGACTATTCGTTTACGAGAAGCCTCACCCGGACACCCGGCGCAATAGTGCACTTGTCATTCGTCCGGCACCCGTGCTTCATGTTGGCGAGGAGTACGGGCGGTTTTCGCTAGAGCTTAAACTTTTCCGGGATGCGTGGGAGGAGTTGGCGGCCGCGGGAGCCTCCGGCCTCGCCTCCGAATATTTCCCGTATTACTTTTCGCCTGGGCGGGAGCTTTAATCC
>JANXBW010000066.1 GCA_025060325.1 Thermoguttaceae bacterium | reverse complement strand
AGCGCTTTCCCCAAGTCGCCTCAGCCCCCAAGGTTTGCCCAAGGGAAAATGGCGAGCGTCAAGGCCGACAATAACCGGCGGTCAAGCTCCTGCCGGAGGGCCTGATGTATTTTCTTCTAAGATTTCCGCGCCGATCTGCCGCAGGGTCTCCCGGACCGCGACATCCAGAGTCCTCGGCTGGATGCCTCTTTCACTGCGGGCTTCCAAAAGGATCTGGATCCTGATTTCCGCTCCGTCGCGGTGAAGCGGTGTCAGCACCCCACGCAGGAAATCAGAGATTTTCTTCCACGAGAGCTGAACTTTAAGCCTGTAGTGGCAAATCGCTTTTGAGGTGTCGGACTCAGGCGGTGGGGGGTGGATTTCGGCTTCGGGTTCCTGGTCGCTGGGACCCTTTTTCCGCGGAGGTTTATCAGAAGGCGCTGGCTGGGGCGCTACCTTCTTCGGCTCGCGAACAATAACTGCTCCGGTCTCAAGCTGTGAGGGAGAGATCTTTTGTTTGAAAAGGACAAGTTCGCCGATTCTCACCCCGAAGATCCCCCGCTCCACACCGGCAGCGATTGCCTCTAGCAGCACCTGCTTTTTGTCCAGGATGGGCATATGGGGATATTTCAAAAACGCCTCATAGATTTCATCCACGCTTTTTTCCTGTTCGGCGGGGCCCATGGCCTTCTCCAGGATCCGTCCGGGGGAGATGTGCTCCACCAACAGATCTTCCGTTCGGAGGTAATCGCGGACCCGATAGGCCAGGGAGGCCTTGGCACCGGAGGTGGGCAAGCCCAGGTCAAACCACTGAACTCCTTGTCGATCGGCTTTGGCGAGGTGACGATAGGCACTCAGCAAACGATGGGCAGTGCCCTCCTCTGCATCTTTAAGTTTGCTGGCGACCACCTTGCGATTCTCTTCGGAAAGTTGCGACCACAGGGGTTTGTCCTGTTGGATGGCCTTGAGCGCCAATAAACGCTTGACGTGTTGACGGGCGGAGGCCAGTTCCCCGGCATCGGGGGCCAGGACCAACACGGTGTTGCGGTAGCTGCGGAAGACCTGTCCAGAGCGTTCTAAAAGTTCCTGAACAAAGTGCTGGGTGTCTTTTGCCTCCCGGGTCCGTTCCAACGGGAGGACGACCAGTTTCAATTCCCTCGTGTCGGGCACATCCTGGGAAGCGCGCGGCCAGAGTGTCACCCGCAACTCATTACCGGCGAGTTTCCCCAGGCGCTTGTGGATTTCCTCGGTAATCTCTTCGGGCTTGACCGCTTGTTCTTTGTCCACGATGATGCGGTTGAGGTTGGGTTGGGTGGAGAACCAGTAGGTGCCCTTTTCGCAATGGAGGTACCACAGCTCATCCTCCATGCGGCGGAGGGCATCACTAATGATGGCCGGTGGCAATCCCGGCTGGAGCACCCCTATGCGGAGGCGTTGTATGGCTATCCCTTGCTTTTCGCTTCCGCTGAATGAGGCGAAGAAGATCGCACGGGCCAAGCCACTTGCCACGCCGTAGCGCGTGTATTCGGAGCCCATCCACTGGTCGATTTGTTCCGCCTTGGCTTTTCCGCCGGCGGCGATGTCCGCGGCAATGACGCCCTGGTACTGGTTGCCGATATGTCGCAGCAACTCCCCGCGGATGGCTGGGTTGCCTAAGTTGACATGGGCCGGCAGGACAAGCGGGGAGGGGTCGCGCTGTTGATAAAGTTCGCTGACCATTTGGCCTAAAAGCCGCAACACGCCGCGGGTGCGTTGGAAGGCGGGGAAGGTGCTCCAGCGCTCGAAAAGGATGTCGATCAACTCCGGATGAAAAGGATAGGCCTTCCGCATTCGCTCGCGGTAGCTGGGCTCGCGGAACTCTCGGGGCAGATCGTCCCCCAGGCGTAGGTACATGTCGAAGAACTCTTCGGCGGTGGCACGCGCCTCCTGCGGATCGCCAGTGTCCTCGAACAATCGCCGACGAATGACCTCGTAGATCTCCTCGCCTTCGACGGGCGTTTTGATGGTCTCCACCCTTTTAAAGACCTCTTGCAGTTGATGGAGGGCCCGTTCCCCCTCTTCGCCGTAAGGTGCACTAGAAGGCAGCGTTACCACCAGGACACAGCGGGGCAGGACCTTGACGGTCTCGGTCAGTTCCTGGAAAAACGCCACCACCTGATCGCGGAAGTCGCGGGCCTTGACGGAATACTCGGCAATTTCGTCCATGAGGATCAGGGTGGGCTGGGGACTTAAGAGCTGATGGAGCAGATCCTTGCCCGGGGCCCGGCGCCTTTGGTCGTGCTCCTTCAAGAGGTCGTATTGCCCCAGTTGATGAGCGATCTCGCCCCAGGGCGTTTTGCCTTTGAGGGGATCGGCAGCGGTGCCGACAAATGTCACCACACTTGCCTCGGGAATAGCGTCAACACCGGCGGCCTGAAGGATCTCCGCAACCGTATTGCCTAGCTTGCGTCCGTGGCGGATGAGATGGTAGAGGGCAATGAGGCTATGGGTCTTGCCGCCACCGAAAGGGGTCTGAATCTGGATGACCGCCTCGCCTTTGCCCAGGCCGGCCAGTCGTGCGAGCACCGCCCCCAGCAAATTGGTGAGGCCCCGGGCGGGGTAGGTCCGGCGGAAAAACGTCCACGGATCGCTATATTCCAGCGGTCCGCGGTCGGCTACCACGTCCGATAGATCGGCGGCAAAGACCGCCTCATCCAACCTGCCGGCGCGAATGTCGCTATGCGGTGTGACAACGTGCGTCCACGGTTTCATGGGTTACTCCCCTTCAAACAAAAGCCCCTGAGTGTCAACCGCCACACTCCTACGACGGTTAAGCAGTCCCTGGAGGAGTTGCTTTTCTTTGTCGCCGTCGGGGAGGACCTCGCTTATCGCCTGGGCGACCTGCCAAAAGGCCTCGTTGGCTCCGTAGGATCGGGCCAGATGCTCGGTGAGCCTTTTTTGCTGGTTTGCCTCCCAAAGGATGCAGGCCTGGTGGAGGGCATCCACCATGGTGTTGAATTCTTCCTTTTTGGCAAAGCGGGTATCCTTGGCCCGTTCTTGGGGGGAGAGGACGCGGACGAATTCCTTGTCCTTTTTCACCAGGCCGCCTGGGTCCCAGTGATTTGTTAGTTCAACACCGACTCCGGCGGCCAGCTTGCGGGCTTCGTCAAACGGCACCCGCGCATGGTTATAGGTCCAGCGCCACAGCACGTAAAACCGCGTCAGGGCATCCACGCCGCCGAGCTCTGCTTCCTGCAAAATCCGCGAGAGGGCAAACTCGGCCACCACCTTCCGCACGTATTCGAGCAATTCGGCCACTGACACCGGTTCGCCCGATAGCTTCTCGACTCGCGTGTATTTGCCGAAGGCTTCCACCGCCGGGCCGATGGCGCTCATGAAAAAGTCTGCCCCGCGAATCCCCTC
>JANXBW010000065.1:1715-3403 GCA_025060325.1 Thermoguttaceae bacterium | reverse complement strand
GCGAGCGGAATGCAGTGCCGACCCGTCGCCACCCCACCGTTTCTGGTAGCTCCTTGAGGAAGAGCTCTTTAAGCCTGGAAGAGGCCGTCTTGGCCGCCATCTTTTGCACGGCCTTCTTACCGGCGATTTCTAGCAACTTGGTGCCACCGAAGCCGATGGGTACCAGACTAATGGCGTCAAGAAAGGCAAAGAAGGTCTCTCCGTGGGTTACCGCCCGCCCTTGCCTCGCCTTTTGAATGACATAGTAAACTTGGTAACCCGGAAGCCAGGTCGCCGGACCACTCGGCTCAGGCAAAAGCTCCTGTGTTAGAGCATAATCGGAAAGTTGGGACCAGTATCCCAATAGTTTAAGTTCCTCCCCAGGGTGTTGACCTAAGCGGTGGAGGGCGGCCGCAATGTGTGCGCGAGGAAGCGGGCGTTTTAGAAGGTCCCAGAACGCGGGCATGGCTCGCAAGTCTTCGTTGGCCAGGGCAGAAAGCGTGACTTCATCTGCATGAGTGAGTGCGTCGATCAGTCGCTCACGTATTTGCCGGTCTTTGAGCTGCGGGGCTAACCAGAGGTCGATGGCCACCCGTCCGCGGGATTGAAGCCAACCTAAAGCCTGCTCAAGTTTATTTTCGCAAGCTGTCTCGTGGAGGAACTGCCAAAGGCGAGGCTCCGACAGGGGCATGTCCCACATCAATTCTCGTTCTTCAGGATCGTTTACGGAAAGCTGCTGCTTTTCGACAAGGCTCACCACCCGTGGCCAGTAAACCGTGAGAAATCGGTCACGAAATGCTTTATCGGCGTTGAGAAGCCGCAGGACTTCGTCGCTATGACAGAAAAGCACGGTGGCTGCCGAGGCGAGGCTTTCCGGGCGGGTTGCGTCCGGGTGTCGGAGCGCCTCCATGTAAATGTTTTCCACCCAACGAAAGTAGACATCCGCCGCTTCCGGCAAAGTGCCAGGAGGGAGTTCCCTCATGAAATGGTAAACATGGGCGAACTCTTCCTCCCAAACTTCCGCCAGAAGGGATCCAAATCGTTCTAGTCGCTCGGCCAGGCGAATGGCCTCTACGGGTTCGGCATAGAACGTGTACATGGCGTAGATGGCATCGCGGTGGGATTCATTAGCACGAATGGAACGGAAGATCTTTTGAGGCCCCTGAGGATCGGCCTCCAAACTGGTGGCGGCCAGGCTTGCAACCTCGGGATGGCGCTCGATGGCAGCTTGAAGAGTCGGAAATGAGCCTAACCGACCCAGGAGCGCCAAAGTTTCCCGAAAAAGCTGCTGGTCCTCCCTGTACAGGAGTCGGAAGAGCCTTTCGTTAAGCCTCGCTACTGCCTCTGCGGCTTCAGGGGAGTAACCGCTCAACTCCAAAAAGCGCCGTGCAGCCAAGAGGGCTTCATCTGTTGTCACCGCATCGACGGGGCCCTCCTGCCGGTTGCTGAAGCAACTGCTCCCTCCTTCTTGGGCAGGCACACAACCAACCGAGAAGAGCGTGACTACATAAATAGAAACCGTTCGCAGCACCTTCAGGAGGGAGTTTCCACCGGAAGGAGTCCCAAGGAGAAGCGACTTAAGCGCGCTTTCGACTTGCCCCATTACTTGACTCCCGTAAACACGGCACGGGTCTTACGCTACCTCGCGAACCGGGCGATACCCGGGCGGCCAAGCCCCGCGGTTACCGAGACATCGCGTCGAACCTTAC
>JANXBW010000065.1:0-1616 GCA_025060325.1 Thermoguttaceae bacterium | reverse complement strand
TCTTACGCTACCTCGCGAACCGGGCGATACCCGGGCGGCCAAGCCCCGCGGTTACCGAGACATCGCGTCGAACCTTACCACCCTCGGAAAAAGCTTCCGCTGGCTGCCCCACATTAAGGCATACGAAAGAGCCTCGCCTAGTTTTACACCCACCTTTTTTAATTCCGAGGCGGTTCGCCGGTCAAGCGGATTCATTACAAAAAAGGTCAAGTATCGAGATAACTCGTCACGGGAAGAAAAGCGCTAGCGACCTACTTCGACCCTGCCAGGCAAAAGAGGCTCGGCCTTAAGGGTGGGGACCAAGTTTCGAAACAAAGATCGAACTTTAGACGCCAAGTCACGAAGACCGAAAGCACTGCCAACCTGCTCGGGAAGGATCTGCGTTTTTCCCGAAGAAACCAAGTGTGTACTGCAATCCTCGCTGCGGGCTAGCAGGTTTTGGGCGCCTTCCTTTTGCTTTCGGGAGACGGGAGTCGGAGCTGCCGGTGGATGGGCCGCCGGTTTGGCGTAAGCTGCACAGCCATCTTTCCGGTCAAGCTCGCCTATCGCTAAGCACACGTGGAATAAGCCTCGGAGGAGCCGGCAAACGAGATCCGCCTCCTGCCTTGGAACAGCCGTGGGTGGTCGACTCCCTCGTGGATAACAGACAACGCGGCCTCCCCTTCGGTTAACCGGCGAAGTCCCGGTTGCCGGTTTTTTTGTTGACCCCCGAGAGAGGTAATACCGTGAGTGGTGGGACGCTCCGGGCTACCTTCATTGGCCCGGCTTTGCAGGGTCCGGCCGGGGAAAGCTTTCGTGGGCCGAATCAGAAGGCAGGCCCGGGCGCATTACCTGCGCATTTACTTGTGGCGGACCGACCTTGTTGTGCCGCGGAAGACTTAGAGTAAACCAAGGAGAATTCTTTCGACGGCCCTTCGGTTGGGCGCGCGGAAGGGTAGTTGAGGCGTTGTTTGCGCCGGCCCCAGAGCAATCTTGTCCCGCCTGGGCGGACCGGGGGCGACAACCGCGGCGGACACCACTTAGACGACCGACCCTAACAACCCTCGTTGGGTTCCCCCACTTTTATCACCAACTAATAAGCTCCACACCAGAGCGATATCGCGAGCAACTGAACTTGATCTCGCCAAAAAAGGCTCGGCCCTTTCTGCGAGGTCCAGGAGCAAGCTGCCCAGCGCTCCACTTGCCTTGCCGAGCTATTTGACCTCGCTAATAGGGTAATAACGTCGCTGATAAGAAAGAATCGTCGACGCTGCTTGGGCCGGCTGATAGCCCCTAGACAAGCTTCACACAGGAAGGAAAGCGGAAGCAGGTGAATTTGATCTCGAGAGATAAAAAAGCTCGACTCTCTTTACGATTTCTCCCAGGAAGCCGCGTAGCGCTAGACTTATGATGTGGAGCCATCCAGCAACCAGCTTCTGACCATGTCACCACTCAGGGGGCTCTTTTTGGACTTTTTGTTGTCAACCCTTGGTCAACTTGTGGCCCCATAGGTGGCCCCGTAAGTGACGGAAAGGAGAGGAAAAGAGCGGAAAGCATACTGCATATTGTGCTAGCTGCCATTGGGTGCCACTAGATGCAGGACTATACCCCCTCAGGTGGAGACGAGCGGACTCGAA
>JANXBW010000064.1 GCA_025060325.1 Thermoguttaceae bacterium | reverse complement strand
TTGACATGCCCCCGCCAAGTTGGGCCGAAAACCGGACGTTCAAGCGTGCTCCCCGCAAACAAATCGCTGCCGACGACAAGCAACTAGAAATCGACCTGGGGAGATGTGATTAGCGGGGGTCAAAGCCACTGCCATCCGGCGAGTTGGGGCGGATCCCTCTCCGCCTTCTCCCCGGGTCGTGGGCGGCCGAAAAGCCGCAAAGGTGTGTGTTGAAACCGATGTTTCTTCCGCGCCATCGGCCGAGTGGTATCTGAAAACTATCCGGAAGTACACAAGTCCGGAGCAACGGAAAAAATTTTTTGAGGTGGTGGCCGCCCGACTCAGAGAACACCGGGAAAAGGCACGGGAAGCCAACGACAAGGCGCTGATGGCTACCATCGACCATGTACTTAGCCTTATAGGCAAAGGCCCTTCCGAAAAGCCATAGGGGCGCAGTTATGGCCAAAAGAAAAGCAAGTGGTAATTCCGGCAATTCACGGCCGGAAAAGTACACCCGCCGGGACAAGGCCGCAAAGGCCGGAAGTCCGGGGCAGTTGCCGGTTGGTCAGAACAAAGTCCCCGCCGCCAGTCAGTCGCCTCAGGGTCGCGACGACGTTGAGAGCACCTCCGGGGACGACGATTTTTTGCGCTCCTTGACAGAATTCCTCAAATGGTACACTAGGGATGACCTGCCTGAAGAAGAAAAGAAAGAGCGCGAGATCCTTCAGGCCGCGGACAAATACCTTGAGCAAAAGCTGGCTGAGCACGGCGACAAACCCACCCCGCGTAACCCCAACTTCTGGGACCCCGAGTGGCGGGAGGAATGGGAGGGCTCCGGCTTTCTTGACCCGGTGCCCTGGTTTTGGAATATCCCCGATGACCTACCGCCCATCAAGAAGGCCCAGCGGATGATGCTCAAAGAGATTTATTGGTTAGAAGCCCTGGCCAGCCCGGAAGAACTGGCTGAATACAAGAGGCTCGACAGGGAAGGCGAGAAGATTAGGGCGCGGCGCGAAAAAGAAATTAGGGAGTTAGAGGCGAAACTTGGCATCCCGCCGGAGCCGGAGGAAGAAGATGACCAGTTGGAAGAAGGCGGAGCGATTGGCTATTTGTGCGGCTAGGGCGGAGCGGGATAGTACCAGTCGGCTTTCCTAGCGTCAGAAGGGGTAGAGGAAAGCGATGGGGTCTTTGGGTCTTCTGGGCAAATTTCGCCTGTGGCTTCGCCGTCGGCGTCTTGTCAAAGCCGGATATCTTTTCCGCTACTTTGACGGCCTTACCTATCGGTACGCCGACCCTTTGGCGATCTACCGGGCCTTGATCGACCACCCGGCGGGCATCCTGGAATTAACCGCGGCCCTAGAACAAGGCAAAGAGCCGGAGACTTCTCAGCTTCTTGCCGCAGTGGCCGAAGTCTTCGGGCTGACCCGCTTCGACCCCTGGACCGGAGTAGGTCTTCTTGACCAAAAGATTTTCGACCTGCTTTCTCCTGCGGCAGCTTGGATCGGGGCGAGGCTAGGCCTGCCTTTGGTTTTTCTGGGCCAGTTTGGCCCTTTTGCCCACGAACAATCGTTAATGGCGGGGGGGCAGAAAGGCCGGTTGGTGCCTTGGGGCCGGGAAAAAGTAACAAAAAGTGACGGTGAAAATAAGATGCTTTGCCAGATAAGGGGGTAGATAATGACCGAAAATGGTGGGCCAGAAGTTGCTAGTCGCAGGGCAGGGGCAAAGGGCAGGAAGCGACGGTCAAGGCTTACTCCCAACCTTGTGGCCAAGGCCCTCATCCAAGGGGGTGGCTCAATCAGTCAAGCGGCCCACCTTTTAGGTTGTGCCCGGCAATCGGTCTATCGGGTAATTGCTGCCAACCCCGGACTAACGGAAATTGTCGATCATGCCCGAGAAGAACTTCTCGATGATGCCGAAGGGGCGCTGTGGGCAGCCGTCAAGCGGGGCGAGCGGTGGGCTATCTGCTTTACCCTTCGCTACCTTGGGTGGAGCCGGGGCTATGGCCACCGGGAAGGCCAGCTGCCACCCGTGGTCCGGGTAACGATTGATCTTGATCGGGTGCCCGACGATATTTTGAAGGACCTCCAAATGCTGGCCCAGAGTGAACAGGGGGCGAAGCTTGCTGATACTTTCCTTCGCCTTAAGCCCGCCGACCCTTCCCCTTGGGCGGAAGACCGGTACGGGCAGGGGGCGGATGAGTAATCTCCCTTTCGGCCGCTTTTCTCGGGTTTCTGTCCAATAGGAGTTGGTAGTAGTGGCTTCTTTATCGCAAGAAAGAAACCGCGGCTGGCGTATCACTTGGGATGATGCTCAGGGGCGGCGGGTGACGCTCCGTCTTGGGCCAATCGATAAGAAGACGGCTCAAGCCATCAAGCTTCACGTGGAGCATCTTATCAATGCCGCTTATTACGGAGTTCCTCTTGCCCAAGGGACGGCCAAGTGGCTGGAAACTGTCGGCGAGAAGCTCCGGACAAAGCTTGCGCGCTTGGGCCTGGCGGCGTTTCCTACCACCCTTACGCTGAAGGAATTCCTGCAGGACTATGTCGCCAGACGTCCTGACGTCAGCAAAGGGACCCGGCTCAATTGGAATCGGGCCATAAGCAAGCTGGTGGCTTTCTTCGGGCCGCAAGCCTCTTTGGCGGCCATTACCCCCGGGCGGGCGAGGGATTTTGCCGCTTGGCTTCGCAGCCCTGAGGCCCGCGTCAATCGCTATGCCGATGCCACTGGCGGATTGGCGGAAAATACCGCCCGGCGGACTATCGGGGTGGCCCGGCAATTCTTTGAAGATGCCCGGCGGCGGGGAATCGTTCCCAGCAACCCCTTTGTCGGGATTCCCGGAACGGTCGGCCCAAATACCGAGCGGGAATACTTTGTCACCCGGGAAGAAGTGGCTCAACTTCTGGAGTATATTCCCGATGCGGAGTGGCGGCTTCTTGTGGCTTTGGCCCGCTTCGGGGGCTTGAGAGTGCCTTCGGAAGCCTTGGCCCTTCGCTGGGAAGACGTCAATTGGGAAAAGCGTCGCATAACTGTCCGAAGCCCCAAGACCCGCCGCAGCGGCTATGGCCTGCGCGTGATTCCGCTTTTCCCCGAACTGGCCCCTTACCTGGAGGAAGCTTGGGCCAACGCCCCGGAGGGGGCGGAGTATGTCATCGGCCGCTATCGCTTGCCGGAAGCTAATCTTCGCACCCAACTGAGCCGGTACATTCTGCGGGCGGGACTTAAACCGTGGCCGAAGCTATGGGTGAACTTACGACAATCTCGGGCCATTGAGTTAGCCCGGCAGTACCCGGCTCATGTTGCCTTGGCTTGGTGCGGCCATTCAGCCCAAGTTGCCCTTCGCCATTACTGGCGGGTCACCGACGATGATTTTGCCCGGGCGGCAGGACTTGTTGACGACAGGGAGAAAGTGGGCACAAAAATGGGCACGTTTTGGGCACAAAAAGCGGCACAGAACTAAGCCGCACCGAAAAGCACCCAGAGGAAGGTGAGGTTGTAACTCTTTAATTTTCGGCACCTTACGCCGCGTAATACTTTTCCGTGCCTTTGGGTGTGCAGGTGCCAGGTGGGCGCATCTGGATTCGAACCAGAGACCTCGTCCTTATCAGGGACGCGCTCTAACCAACTGAGCTATGCGCCCAAAACAAATTCCGGCCGATCCACCGGCGAGGCAAGCTCATCCGAGTATTCGCAAGGCCAACCTTTCGCGAGGCCCGATCGAATGACCCTACGCTAAATAGCTCCACACGCGCAGGATAGCGCAATCACCTGAAGTTGCTCGTGCCAAACAGAAAGGCTCAACCTTTTCTAAAATCACTATCCGCAAAGCCCCTAGCGCTACACTTCGGTTGTGGAGCTCTTTAGCGAATCCGCATACCAGGCGCGATTCGGCTATCTTGCGTCAGCCGGAGCTACCGAGGCAACGCCCGAGGAACTTAATTCCCCGGCCCGCTCCGCGAATCCCGCAGGCTCGTTGGACGAAGACTTCGGGGTGTGCCAGACGTGATTCATAAATCACCCCGGGGCAACAATCCGTTGTGTCTGTCCACGGAGCGTGCTGACCCCTCCCGGGACTCCGGCGGCACCCAATAACTGGGGTTTTATCTGCGGAACTGAGCTTGTTTCCGCAGTGTTCCAGCCGAGCTAGACGACTGAGCCGGG
>JANXBW010000063.1 GCA_025060325.1 Thermoguttaceae bacterium | reverse complement strand
TTTGTCTTGGAAAGTTTGCTTGCCGTTCGGCAGGCCCTTGGCTACGGCGATTTTGCAATGCTGGCTATTTGCCCCGGGTATCGGCGGGGTGGGCGTCTCTGGCGGTTGGTTGAGCGTGGGTAGAAAAACTTTTTAGCAGATGGACTAGGCGTCCTCAAGTGCCAAGGGTGGGGAGGGGCATCCCGTCATTGAACAAGCGCGATCAAGGGGACCTGCGGCGGGGGTGCCAAGTTACGCCCTATTTTTCATCGGGAAAGGCGAATGCTGTCCATTTGTGTACGCTAGGGAGGTAATACTCCTCGAAGAAGTTGGGCTTGTGTCCGTGCTTTTGCCAAAGCTCTCGCAATTGCTCGAGGACCTGAAAATATTCCCGCGGGTAAAGCCGATAGGGATTCCGACCGTTGACTCTTAACATGGCCAGGTGTTTTTGCAAGGGGGTGAGGCCCTCCCAAGCGTCGCCCTTCATGGCACCGATGCAATTGGCCAGGCGATATTGCGAGACACTGTAACGCAGAAAAGGCCAATCGGCGCCGACTCCGTACACGAGCTCCCCTCCAAAGGTGGCCGTGGCGTAAGTTTCGACGGCTGGGATGCGGATCGAGGGCTCCCCCAGGGGCGGATTGCCGTTGTAGGCCTGGCCCGTGTTGTGGAGGATTACCGGACCCTCGGGGAAAAGCTCGCGGGTCATCCGCATCAGCGTGTACGCAAGAGGCCAATCCTGCGAAGGGATTCCGTCGTAGTACACACCATCGATTCCATAAGTATCCCTCAGGCGACGCATTTCCGCGATGAATTCCTCCGGATCGCGACTGTAGTACCAGTTGGGGCTTGCGTAAACGACCGCTAAAGAGCCGGCCTTGTGGATGGCTTCAATGTGGGCTACCAGCAACTTTTCGTCATAGGGCTCATGTCGTGAACCCCAGCTCATGGCCCAACCTCGTTGGAAAAAGTCCCAGAGCACCTCCACATGCTGGGGGCCGCGTTGACGCGCCGGGTACCCGTCCACTCGGTCCTTCCGGTGGGCCAAAAGCCAGGAGAACTCGAACGATTCCTTCCACGGATACGGGCGCGGAGGAAAGACGCTCCATGCTAAACGCTCCCCAGGGCTTACGAACCAAGTGATCTCCCATCCGGGCGGTGCCTGACTGAGAAAGATCTGATCGTCCACCCGACCGCTAAAGTCCACGCCGCCTGGAGGCCGTCGGCCCGGTTCCAGACCCTGCCACGGTTTGCCGATATGCACGCGGGCCAATCGGCCACTCCCTGCCGGCACAATGGGATTGACCGCAAATCCGCCGAAATCGTCTACGCAGAAAAGATGCCCGACTGCCAACCGGTTCCAACGTCCACCGATGGCACTTGTTGCGGTCAGTGCGAGCTCTGCATGAGGGACGACCACTACCAGACTATCGCACTGGATCCCAAAAGTAACAAACCGATTGGCCAGTACGCATTCCGCAGGGGATTGCCGCAGGCACTGCAAGCCGACCAAGGGAAGCGAAGAGCGCCACCGAACCACTTCCCTTTCCTGCTCAAGGCGTTGCCGGCACACTATAGTGTTTTCGTTAAGGAGGAATGTGTATGAAGCACCGGTCGTGTCCACAGAGATTGCGGCCTCCTCTTGCCGAACATCCACAATCTGCATGGGAAGGGCTCCTGGTCCTCCGGGGAAAGTGGCCCCTTCGCCGGGGCGGAATGGCTCTACCGGTCGAGGCGGTCGCTCGACCAGCGCCACCTCGCCTAAGGCAAGGACGGAGTCTTTCAGCGGCAATTCGATGAGCAAGACCGAAAAAACCCCGGCAACGGTGCGAGGATCGGTGACAAAATCCCATTCCCACCGCTTCCAACCGCCTGTGTTGTTGGGCAACCCATTGAGCGACCAAATAACTTGTTTACCTGCGTGATCGATGAGCTTGACTCCGAGGTTGACTTCCGCCGGACGGGGAAAATCTGCGTAAAGCAGAACCGAGATCGTGTACGTGCGATTGGGCTGAAGTGGCACTGGGTGCAGAGCGCTTGTGGACCAATCGATGAAGGGATCGTAACGCCGATCGGCAAACTCCAAAACATAGGCGGGCCGGCCGTCGAAATCCGGCACAAACTTCCACACAGGCCGCCCGTCAGTGAAGAAGACCGCTCCAGGCTGTTGGAGGTTAAACTCCGGGAAATGAAGCACCGTTCCTTCTTCCGGCGATGCAAGGATTGCTCCGTCTGGCTCGCGAAGAAGAGGCCGCGGGCGCGGTATGCCGAAGTCGGCAGCCCAGGTAGCGCTTGCGCAAACAAATTGAACAACACTTATGGCAAAATAAGCAGAAAAAGCTTGCATCATCTGCTCTCCGGTGTGTGTTTATCTCTGCCGTCGATGCCCTTAAAGGCGTTCCCGCCAAAAGACCCGGCCGAGCTGGTTAGCTTTCTTCCCGTCCGTTGCTCAACACGGCAAAGGGCGGAAGTCCAGGGATTTGTTTAGCCCGTTGAATTTGGCTACTTCGCAGGCGCGCCTGCATCGATTGCTTTTTTCTAAACGCGTCTTTCCGAAAGGGGAAGCGTGGTGTTTTGTCGGATTTTTGCTGGATACGCCGTGCTTCGCGAGCCACAAGCCCAGAAGGCTGCGAGAAGTATAGCCCAGAGAAAAGGGAAGAAAAGGCGAAATCGTAATCTCTCTCTACCTCTGAGTTCGATCCCACTGAGAGGATAGACGTGATAAGTTGCCGAACTCCTGTTTAAGGGCACGAGAGATGCACGGAGCGGGCCGGCGCTGTCGATTTCTTCACTCCTCGAAAAAACCCGGCGCCGACTTTGCCCGTGCGTTGATAAATTCTCGGGCCAAGACTTCAGGTTCGATTAAAGCTTCTTATTGTAGGGCGCGCTCAAGAGGCGATCGGCCTCTTCAAGGGCTTCAGCGAGAAGACCCCAAGCGGTCTTCAAATCGGGGTGGCGGGCCTCAGTATATCTTTTTTTGCAGACGTCCACCGCATTTTTGACTTGCTGGGACATTGACGGGGACGCTCCTTGGGGTTGGGTCCACGCGTTTTTCAACTTTAACCAGGACTTGGCATTAGGGTCTGTGTTAAGTGCGAACAGGAATTCGTCACAAATTCGGCGGGCATTCCGGATGAGGGGGAGGTCTGTCTCAACAAAAAAGGTCCGTCGAAGTCCGTCACTAGTGAGTTCCTGACGGAAGGATTCCAAAATTGGTGGGCTCTTCACCAAAGCTTGAAGTCCCAAAATGATGGAATTAGTCCATCCCTCTGGGGGATAATCCGAAAAGTATTCGGCAATCTTTTTACGCGAACTCTCATCCGTTTCGTTTAGGCGGGCAAATGCATTCACGAGCCGAACCAATTCCGGATATGTGGCGCCCTCTGCCCAGGTAAGCTCCCCCTCATCAAGCACTTTCCGTGCCCGAAGAATCCCAAGGGGATCAAAGTTGTGATTTCGGTCTGGAGGGAAAAGCTCGCTGACCGCCCTCAATACGGACGGAAGTTGCGCGAGTTGCTTCGGATCTGCCTTGTAACAATCCTGCTGCGAATTCTTGAGGGATTGATCGATGATGCACAATGCCAGGCCAATGATTTGCCGGCTATTACGCATGCCCATGGTCGAGGAGGAAGCAACCACGCTTTTTAGCTTCTGGGCGATTTGATCCTCTTTGGCGTCCTGGGGTAGACCCAGGGTTTCGGCAAGCGGCTGAAATGCCGGGGGCTCTACACGTGGGACGCAGGGACCAATTGGTGGCAAACTTATCTTCGGGAATCGAATTTGCCCCGTGGCAACTCCGGCGGCCAAGACAATGAGGAGAACGACCATTGGCGTTTGGACAGCACGACGTTTACGCGCCGACGCACGTGACTCCGATTCGAGGGACTCCGCTCGTAGGCGGGGTAACGAGTCTGGGACGAAATGACTCAACTTTGCCTGCCAATCGTCAATAAGGGGGCAGGTGACGGCCTCAGCCGAGACTTTGGCCCAATCTTGCTCGTTAATCCAGTTCTGGAGATCCGGGAACTTGTTGTTCAAGAAATAGCAAATGTTTGTTTTGTTTTCTTGCGGCACATCGGAAAGTCCGGGCACATAAAAACACAGCCATTCATAAGCTGGCCGGCCTGTAGTGGGCTGGTTGACAATTGTTCCCACTACAATGAGATCGTCCCCAATCGTACATGAAGTATGGGGATCGGGCTTGCCCTCACGCAAAAGCCGCTCTACTTTTTCCACAAGGGAGGCTATTA
>JANXBW010000062.1 GCA_025060325.1 Thermoguttaceae bacterium | reverse complement strand
CGAGATCTGATGACCTTTAAGGGCTTGCCGCCAGTTATGTCAAGCTTCGCTGCGGTCGGGAACCCTTCGGCGAGAACATAAGCGAGGTGTACGAACGGCAAAAAACCGGCCGCGTGGACCTAAGGGGCTTAACCTCCCCAGAAGCTCAACTGGTTTGTGCCGCGCTGGCTCCCGATCCTAAGGATCGGCCACAGGAGGGGGCTCTCACGTGGGTAGATCAGCTTTGTGAATGTCTCAATGTCGGGTCGTATCGTGCTGTCAAAGGTAGAGCATCTGTGCGGTCTAGAAGTCAGGCGGAAGCCGCGACCGGCCCCGGGGGGATGCTCCTGCGGGGTCATCCGTCCGCTGTGACGTGCTGCTCTTTTAGTGGAAGCGGCCGACATCTGTTGAGCGGTCATGAGGACGGGAATGTTGTCATGTGGGAGGTGGACCCGCCCAGAATCGTGCGATCCTTCCTCGAACATAGTGACGCAATACGATGTTGCTCGATGAGTAGCGACGATCGACTGGCATTGACCGCTGCTACCGATCAAACGGTGATCTTATGGGAGGCAACGGTGGGGCAAATATTGCGGAAATGGCAGCCGTTTCCGCAAGAGATCGTTTGCTGTGATTTCGAACCAAGCTCGCGGCGACTAGTTGCGGGCGGTAGCCGGGGCATGATGGCTATTTGCGACTTTTTGACTGGTGAAACGATCGCGCGGTGGTCCGCCGGAAAAGAGGCAATTGTTGCTTGTGCCTTCTTGCCAGATGGCAAAGGGTTGTTGACACTCCAGAGAACGGGGGAATTGGCTCAGTGGGATCTGCGTACGCAACTTGCTGGGCGCAGCGTCCGCCTCACCGAGGAAGCCCTCACCGCTGGCAGTTTTAGCCGCAATCTTCGGCGGATAGTGGCAATCGTTGCCGACCAGCGGATAAAGGTCTGGGAAATAAGCAGCAAGGAGGTAATCTGGGACATCGATTGTGGTAAATTGATGCCGCTGGAGGTGGCTATCAGTTGGGATGGAGGCTCCGTATTGGTAGTGTTTACTGACGACTCGGCTAATATCTGGGACATCGACAAAAAGAGAGAGGTATGGCGACTAGCACCCATCGGTATTGCGGCAATTAGTTGTGCCTTTAGCCCCACGGGTCGGTCGGTGGCCGTTGGGTACCAAGATGGTAGGCTTCAGGTGTGCCCGTTGTAGTCGCAGGGATGGCAAGACGCGGTGTGTGAGCAGCTTCTTGGCGGAAAGTACTTGGCTTGCAGCTTATCGCTTCGGGAATGGGGGGAGGGATCGCCAAGGTAGGCCAGGCCGATTTGTGCTCCTTGTGATGGCGGTCCGACGGGAAGAAGCCTGGAACAAAAACCTTGCACCCTTGCTGCAGCATGAGGCTGTCGAGAACATTCTTCAACAAGCCCGCACGGAGTGCCCCGTACCGGCCCCGCGGTCGCTACTTATCGAAGTTCCTGAGTATCCGGCGCAGGCTCCTCCGGACATTGTGGAAAAAATCCTTTCCACGGGCAGGTGGACGTCGGAGGAAGTTGGTGGTTTTTCTCAATTGATGCAGATCGCCGGATTGCTTGAACCGAGAATCTCGTGGGTAGCTCGCTTTGCCTGCACGGGAGGCTCCTCGCTGGTCACGTTAGAGATTGTGGATCATATCGGAAAGCTTCGGGGCCGAGCGGAGCGAACAGTGGCTGAGCCGGCGTCCGCTGAGGGCGTGCGTGAAGGGGCTCCATCCGGCCCCTGGTTAGGACGTATACCAGACGGAGTCTCGCCGCGGAAAAGCCGCCCTTATTGGAGTTTAGGGGTTTGTTTTGTGATCGGTTTCACCCTAGGGTTATTCACCGGGATAAGGCTTGCACGTTTTTTTGCTTCTGGCGAAGCTGTTCCAGTTTCGGGTAAATCCGCCGGGGAAATTTCCACTCCCTGGATGCCTGTTGGGCCAGGGCGCGCAGGTCCTGAACGCTCGGCCGATCGCCGGCGTGGGGGGCTTTTCCGGGACTTCCCTTCGGAGGTAAGAGATTACCCATTGGATGACTTTTCTTCCGAGGTTGATCGGGCTATGCCCCCCTTCGGGCCTAAGCCAAAAGAGGACACGGGCTCCATGCGAGTAAATCCGGTCACCCGGAACAAGTGAGAAGAAATTAGTACCCTAACGGACGACAGCGGGGTAAGCAGAGAGTTTCAAAGCTCTGAGAAAACTCTTGGGAACCGTGTGCCCGGGGAAAAATCCTTGGCATGACCCGCAAAGCCCAAGGGGCCGACTTCCCGGAGTAAACGATCTCACGCACCGGCATGGCACGAGCATGAATAGTGTAGACCCTTGGGGTTACTATCGAACCAAATAGCTCCCAAACGGTCGTCGATCGCGAGGCGGCCACGGTGGCACTTCTGGTCCTCACTTAGCATCGCCAGTGCCGCCTGCTGCCCCCGCCGCATCGAGTAGGTCGCAATTTTCCGGTAGCGGGGCAGCCCGACTCTGGTGTAAACCACCACGGTGCCATCGGGCTTCGTCCTCAAAAACAACTGTTTCATCGGCGGGAGGGAAGCGCAAAGCGCGTGGCAGCGGGGACCGGTTTCCCGTGCTTGGCCGGGTCAGCGCCGGCGAGCACGGGTCGGGGCCAACTATTGACCAAGCTAGCTCGATGGGAGATGGTGCTTGGCCCTCTCGGCACTGGCCGTTCCCCCTTTTCCGGCGGAAGGCCGCCGTCAACAATCCAGAGGTCCAGGGCCAAAGGACCAGCCCAAAGACCGGCTGTGGAATTTCCATCTGCCAGCCAAATGACCGCCCTACTGCCACTGCGAGGAACGATTTTTGTTCGCTCGCCTTGGTTTACTTTGCACCCGATCTCCTTCTCGTTGACGTTTTCAATCCGGGATCTAGTGCCGGGGCCTCCTGTTGATGAAGTAGGTTATGATGCGGGCCTCCTGATTTGCGAACTGGTACGGTCAGTAACGGAAAGGTGTCGACTAGTGGATGGGTAAGCAGGAGAGGTCCTTCAGCAAACACAGTAGAAAGGCGACTTGGATCTGGAGGGTACGGCGGGAAAAGAGAAAAAGCCGTTTACGTGAACTGCCACGGTACCTGGACCTCGAAAATGCCGGCCAAGGGTTCAAACACGGCTTGGGTTTTTCGTGGTAAAGGCGAACGATTGCTTTATCGTCCGTGCGTTAGGTCCCAAGGTTCGCGCGCTCTTTCCAAGTGTTGCTGCTCCCAGTTTTGGGCCCAGCGTTCTTGTTTGGCAAGATCGGGTTACAGTGCTTACGTTATTCTTCCCAGGTTGAGCTCTTTAGATCAGTTTGGATCTTGTCCGACAAGAGGCTCCAAGAAACGCGGCAACAGGTAAACCGGGAACCCCCACCGTCCTGGGCAGCCAGAGGCCTGGAGGGCGGGAGACTAGTAAGTTTTTGAAGTGTGGGGCCTTGTGGGGCAAGCCTTTTTGCTTTTGTGTGGGGAGATTCGCCTTGTCTCCGGCCGTCAGATCTCGAGTTGGAGCTACTCGGTTACTTCCCGGGCAGTCTTAGGTTGTAAGGGGCTTAGGACTTCGGAATTTGTTTACTAGGATACGTGCCCGCCTGGGCGTAAAATGACCCGCGGAAATGATTTTTCGTTAATTGCCTCGGCCGGATGTTAACGAGGTTACGCGCTCGGCAAGGCAAACGGGTTTCTAAGAGGGCTGGGCACGAGAAGTTGGGGCGGATAAACAGGCTTGTTGACCTGAGGGGTATGACAATGGGGAGCGAAACAGGGAAGGCGTTCGGGCGTGCGCGAGCTGCCGGCACAATAACTGGGTGGGAGGAGACGCGGTTGGGAACTATGCCCTCCACGGCGCATGACTATGAGGATCGTGTCGTGGAACTGCACGGTTGGGGGTCGGCCTTTATGATTGCAGGCACAAAAGGGCTCAAAGTTTGGTGGAATGCTAAGGAGGGCCCGGAACACGACGCCACTCGGAAAGGAAATCTCCGCTTTAGTGCTGAGGGAAACCACCTGGCCCATGTTGCCAATAAAGGAGAAAAGATCCTTGTCGTTGTCGACGGGCAAGAGGGGCCCTTGTGGGATGAGGTCATAAATCCTAGCCCAATTTTCAGTCCTGATGGAAATCACTTCGCTTATGCTGCTCGGAATGGCAGGAGGTGGGTTGTAGTGGTCGACGGCAAGGAGGGGCCTTCACATCAAAACATCGGAGTCGGTACTCTCACCTTCAGCCCGGACGGAAAGCGCGTCGCCTACGTAGCAAGGAGGGGAAACAACTCCGTTGTGGTCGTAGACGGTCAAGACGGGCCAAGTGAGACGGTATCGTCCGACTTGGGCTTATTTTCAGCGCCGACGGAAAGCGCCTAGCTTATTCGGCCCCAAGGGGTCAACACTGTTTCCTCGTTGTGGACGACAAGGAGGGGCCAATA
>JANXBW010000061.1 GCA_025060325.1 Thermoguttaceae bacterium | reverse complement strand
CCCCTATCCCCAGGCCTGACTCGTACTGTTTTTGATCGATCTGTTTTTGATCGATTTCTGTCAAAGCCCAAAACTCCGGCTTTCGGCCGACAACCTTCCCACACCCCCGCCCAAACGATTTTGAAGACAGTGTCTTAAGGGGGGCCAAACTTGCCTACTGAAGGATGCCTGTTGGAAGCTACCTAACGATTTCCCGCCCCTGCTCCACCAGGCCGTCGCCCCGGTGGGCAACGTTGGCAAAAACCACTTTGAATTCCCACCAGGTCTGTCGTAGTGTTCCGAGTGCCGGCCAGGGTGTCCCTTGATCTGGCAGGCTTGCCGCGTGCGGCAGTGGCCGCTTACTAAAGGGCCTGATTAAGTATTATGCCGGCGTGGTGGTAATCTCTAAGGAGCTCAGCATATCTTGTCTCTCCGTTGACACTACTGGCAGAGCAAAGGATGGAGTCACTTTGAACAGTCCAGATTACCGATTGAGGTGAACCGGTTCGCGCAATTCGCAAGTTGCCCGCGGCAGTCGGGGTATTCGCAATTGGGGTGCTGTTAGATCGCGACCAATTTGCGTTGGAGATTAGCAGAGGTTAGCATGGTCTCGGGCGATTTGGAAACGGTAACCAGTGTCATAATGGTGTGTAGATGGTGTACAAAGCTTTAGCCCCAATTCGCAGAGGAGCTAGTTAATGTCCCGAAGTTGTTTGTCAACGCATGTAATCCTTATTGCCGCGGCTTGTCATACTATAACCATGGCGGCCGAGCCGATCGCACTGGGAACACGATTCGAGCTGCTTGTGGACGATTATTTACTTGACAAAATTGCGAATGTCACTTGGCAGCTTCATCGGCCAAATCCCAAGGAAGTCGTCCTGGTGACGGACGAGCCGTGGGAGGGTAACACGAGCGGGTATTACACCATCTTCCAGGATGGTGATCGATACCGCATGTACTACCGCGGCTTACATTATGATGAGCAACAAAAGCGCCTCACACACCGCGAAGTCACATGTTATGCAGAGAGCCGAGATGGGATCCATTGGGAAAAGCCACGTCTCGGTTTATTCGAATTCAACGGTTCGACCAACAACAATATCGTCTGGGATGGTCCTGGTACCCATAATTTCACGCCATTCAAGGACCTTAATCCAACCTGCCCGCCGGAGGCGAAATATAAAGCTCTCGGTTCAGGTCCTGATTCTCGTCTCCTGGCATTCCAGTCCCCTGATGGCATCCACTGGTCTCTGATGCAAGAGAAGCCTGTGATTACAGAAGGCGCTTTCGATTCGCAGAACCTTGCCTTCTGGGACTCCAACGCCCAGTGTTACCGTGCGTATTGGCGAATATTTAAGAACGGAGTCCGCGACATCCGCACAGCGACGTCCAAAGATTTCGTCCACTGGGAGCCATGGCAGGACCTCGATTATCAAGGAGCGCCTCCGGAGCATCTTTATACCAATGCCATTCTTCCCTATGAGCGTGCTCCACACATTCTGCTTGGTTTTCCAACGCGATTCCTTCCCCAAACACAGCAGGTTGAGCCGACCTTTATGGTCAGCCGCGATGGAGTCCGCTGGCGGCGTTGGCTAGAGGCAATCATCCCCCTAGATGCACCACAAGATCGGGCCGGAAATCGCAGTAACTATATGGCGTGGGGCATGGTGCGTTTACCCCATAACCCTGCTGAATACTCAATGTATGCCACAGAGGCTTACTATACAGGTCCTGCCAGCCGTTTACGCCGATTTACCTATCGAGTGGACGGCTTCGTTTCTTTACGCGCCGAAACTTCGGTCGGAGAGTTTACCACAAAACCTCTTACGTTTTCGGGCAACAAACTTGTCTTCAATTTCCTCACAAAGCCGGACGGATGGCTGGCCGTGGAAATTCAGGACTCGACGGGAAAGCCAATTGCACCGTTTACGCTTGATAACTGTGATCAGCTAAAGGGTGACTCCATTGGGCATGTCGTCACCTGGAGGACCAATGGTGACCTGAGTTCGCTGGCAGGAGTACCCGTTCGGCTGCGGGTGATGATGAAGAATGCCGACCTGTTTTCGCTTCAGTTCAGATCCCAGTGACAGTTGTTGCAAGGGCATGTCCCGGCCACCATCTTGGCCTGCAAGGCCGGCAAACACGTGTACGTGGAAAAGCCGCACTCCCACAATTTTAAAGAGGGTCGGTGGATGGTGGAGGCGGCCCGGCGATTTAACCGGGTTGTCCACCTTGACACCGTAAGTCGCACTGCCCCGCATGTCCGCCGGGTGATCGAGCTTGTGCGCGAGGGCGCGATCGGTGAGGTTCTTGTCGCCAAGGCCTGGAATAGTCAACTGCGGGCAAACATCGGCCGAGGTAAGTCCAGCCAGCCACCGGTGAACTTGCGGCGCATGTTCGATGAGGAGACCGGTTGGCTCCCAATCCCGCTTGGCCGTGATCACGCTGGGACAGTCTATGCGCCGCCTCCGAGTGTCCACCAGTTATTGCTATTTTCGGACAAAGTAGATAGGTACTTCGTCAACAGGTACAGCGCGAAGATCGATCGGATTGCCCATTAGGTCATATACCTGCCAGCCGTCTGGCACGCTAATCGACGTGGGAGCGTCCTGTGCCCACAGGACGACAACGCCCGGGTGGCCGGACGGGTCGGCAAATTCAAATCCCACAACGCCTGCCGGCTCGTTCCAGCGACGCACAAACTGCATGCCGGGTGTGAGCATGCGGGAAAGGACGGCCTGCGCGGCGAACATCTTACGCGGGGCTCCGCCCCATTCGAAGAAGATGTTCCCTGCCGTATCGGCGTTCCATGCTCCGCAGGTGCCGGCATGGTAGAAGATCTTCTCCACCCCGTAGGCCCGCATGATGGCGGCAAACTTCACAAGATCGGCACTGGCCCGAAGTTCGTTGGGCCGAAGCGCCCGGGTCATGGTTGCATCACCAACGCGGAAAGGCTTTATCGGTGGGTCGTCGTCGGCATAAAGACCGAATTCGGTTACCCAAATCGGCCGGTCAAACCCCGTGCTTCGCAAAAGTTCGCGGTGCTCGCGAAAGAGGGGCTCGTAGGTAAGCGGGTCGCCGCGGTGTGGATAAAGATGCAAGTTGACGACATCGCACCACCGCGGGCCACCTGCCTGAAGAAATTCCCGCACAAATCGATGATCGGGAGGTGCGGCTATTCCGCCGACAACCCGAACCTGCGGCGAGACACTTTTGGCGGCCTTATAGGCAGCCGCAAGCAGCTCTAAATAGTCCGCCATCGTGTGGCCATAACTTGCCGGGACCGCGTAGCTTGTAAACAAAGGCTCGTTGAGAATTTCGATGGTGTCGACAGCGGGCCAGAAGTTTTTGACGGATTCCTCCACATATCGGGCAAAAAGTGCCGGATTCCGCGGCTTTTGTGCGATCACAAGCCGCTCGGCAAGGTAGCGATTAGCGCCGGCTTCGGCGCGGATTTTCTCCATGTTGGTCTCTACTGCCCAAGGCGTCCCCGGGAAAGGAAGCAGCATGACCACTTTGCCGTCGGCTGCCAGCACCCGGTCGATCTGAACCTTCGGGATGGCAAAATCAAAACGATCCGCTTCCGCCTTTTGCACCAAGCGCCACTGTGTGGACCAATCCCGCCACCACCTGATTCCTGCCACATGGGCGATCCTTAGTAGTTCCGACCAACCGAAGGCATGATTCATCCCGAAACTACTGTCTTTGTCCGCCGGAAACGGATCGACAAGTGCAAGGCGAAGTGTGCGATAGTGTTGTGAACCTTCTTCCGCCATGTGAACGCGGTAAAAGCCACGCCTTCCTTGAAAAACATCGGGGAAAGTCAACGCAGCCACCTGTTGGGGAGGAATCGTTTCCTCGATGGTTCGTTCCCAAATAATGCGATCACGAAAGTCGGTGACCCAGATCTTACCTCGGACAACATGAGGGGAACTGTCGGCGTTATAGGCATCAACTTGAATGGAAGGCGAAATCTCTCCTGCCCTGAAAATAAACTCGCCAAAAGCTGAGGCCCCACTGCGAACACTGACAGCCCACTCGAGCGCTCGCCGAGGCTCATAGCTTATCTCTGCCGGTGTTGTTGATCCTTGCTCCGCAAGCTGGAGGGCATCAAGCCACAGGGTCGCCCGGCGCCGTGGGGTGCCACGAAGGTCGGGCCCGACGCCGATCCAAATGCTTTCGCGCTCTGCTGTAAACGAAAACACAAGCTGCGTCCACTCCTTCCCGACGGTAAACCGCCTTTCGATCCGCCGGCCATCTGCCTGCTGCACCGACACGAGGACGGGTGTGTCTGCCTCCTCGGCCATTGCCCAGCAGGCCAAAAGATACCTATTCCCAGGCCGAACAGGGATCCACCCTTCGCTGGCCACAACGAGGCAGTCGACCACCTCGGCACGCGGGTCGAAATAATCGAAATAGGACACAAACGGAGCATCCAGATCGAGCGTCACCTTGAGGCTCTTCCCCCCGTGTTTAGAGCGGGAATCGTCCACAAAAGCATGGCGGAAAAACAGTTGTGATCCCCAACCGGAAAGCCGCGGGGCAAACGAGCCCCACCCGGCCGGGCCCAGCTCGAAGCTACTATTGGGAAGGGCATTGCGGGGGTTGACCCACGGCACTTGCGGCAAGCGCTCCGGCCGAAAAGCGTCCACGGGCTGAAGTTCCACGTCGTCCAAATAAAGAACACCCGTGCCACTGAGCCAAATTTGCAGCCGGCTGTCCTCCGGGGCTAAGTCCGCTGTCGCTTGGAAGTGGATTTCCACTAGCTCCCAGGTGGAGGATGGTGTAAACGCATCGCGACAACCGGTTTCCTGCCAGGTGCGCCGATTGGCAATAGCCACCTGGACCTCACCGGTCTGTAAACGCTCGGCTTTAGCCCACAGACGAAGTCGATACCATTGCCCCCGGCGAAGACCCACCTGTCCCACCTGGGCGAGCATGGCGTGACTATCGGGAAAGCCGGACTCAAACTGCGTACATTCCAGCCGGGCCACTTTCCCCCTTTGGGGATCGTCGACAATGCGAAGCGTTTGCACCACACCGCGACGCCCGGCAGTCGTCCACCCGTCGGGCACGCCGTCGCCATTTTGGTCCTCGTCGAAACCCGGATTAAAAACAAGTGGCCTGGAAGACGGCACGGGTTCGGTTGGTGTCGTGGTCCTTTCTTGGGTGGCTAAGGCATTGCCGGCAGCGACTGCGACAGCAATTGTCCACAACCCAACAAGC
>JANXBW010000060.1 GCA_025060325.1 Thermoguttaceae bacterium | reverse complement strand
GGGCCCCCGGGGCTTTAGGTCAGGAGGAGGCAGACATTCCCACGCTCACGGCCTACTTAGCCCCGGCCGATCGGGCGACAGGCGCGGCGATCATCATTTGTCCCGGCGGCGGTTATCACCATGTTTCCCCCGCCCATGGAGAGCCAGTGGCCCGCTGGCTTAACTCGATCGGAGTGGCCGGGTTTGTTCTTAAGTATCGGCACTTCAAATATAAACACCCGGGACCATTTCAAGATATCCAGCGTGCTATTCGGCTGGTGCGAGCCCGGGCGGAGGAGTGGAAGCTTGATCCGAAGCGCATCGGTGTCATGGGGTTTTCTGCTGGCGGACATTTGGCCTCTATGGCCGCCGTTCACTTTGACGCTGGTCGGCCGGATGCTCCCGATCCCATCGAACGCGTAAGTAGCCGGCCGGATCTGTTGATCCTGTCCGTGGCAGTGATCACGATGCGGCCCCCGTTTGCCCATGCGGGCTCGGTGAGAAATTTGCTGGGCGAGAACCCGCCGGCCGAGCTCGTGGCTTTTTGTTCCACTGATGAGCACGTTCGGCCGGATACCCCGCCCACATTTATCGTCAGTTCATGGAGCGACGAGGGCGTGCCGGTGGAAAATAGCCTCCAATTTGCGATGGCGCTGCGTCGGGCCAAAGTGCCTTGCGAAATCCACATTTACGAGCGCGGGCCGCACAACTTCCTTTTGGCCACGGGGGAGGTGCGGCGGGTTTTGGACACATGGTGGGAGCGATTGGCCGACTGGCTAAGGCTCAACGGTTTTGCTGCCCAGACGCCAGCAGGACCAGCCCCCACTTGGGATTATAGTCAACAGAAACGATAACCAACGGGGGTTTTCACCTGCCGGTTTACTATAACCACTTCGAGCGTGTTTCACTTTGCCCATGGCAATGTGTTTGGCTTTTGTTGTTTAATGGCAGAGGGATTGCTGAGTAAGCCATCCGGCCGAAACCCGTCGCTCTTGGTCAACGTTCTTAAAAACAGGGAAACTACCGCGGGAATGCAGTTGCCTGATCTCGATGGATTTAGGTTGGCCCGCCGTCGGCTGTCCGCGAATCCATCGCCCAGTGGTTCAAGCAAAACCACAAAGGCGGCGACGAAAAGCAAGCTTGTGACCAGGTCTCGGGAATGCTTCCCTTCGAGGAGTGGGACGGGAGCAAAGACTGCATGGTTGCGGCTGAAGAAGTGCTCGATTAGTAGGCAAGACGGCGCTTACCCGGTCTGCGGTGCGGGGCATTATCAGGGGGTATGGAGGGGCCCGGCACGGACACTAGCGAAGGAATGAATGCGGGTGCCATTGTTGGCTTGGACAAGGAGGGCCTGCGCGGCACCCCGGCCACGTATTCTGCACAGGCCGGCATTTTCGCGCACAGGGCCGGAGGCGCGGAGCTGCGTGTTGATCAACGAACGTAGCTTTAAGTTCCATCCGCACACGATTAAGCTGCTTAACTCGAAGGTGTTGCCGGAAAGTTTCCGGGGCGGCAATGTGCCGGCGTTGGGTGACTTCAACAACGACGGCTTGCTGGATTTAATCATCATCCACCACGCCTAGAGGTTTTTTTCCGCTATGAGATCGTTTGCGATAGTCTTGCTGGTTCTTGAGATCGGTTGTGGGGTGGCATTTGCTGCGCAATCCGCCTTGAGGAACATGGCGAGTGGCCCGCCTCCGAAACGGTTCGATAAAGATGGCGACGGAAAGATTAGCGACAACGAGCGTGCCGCCATCCGTGAACTGGTGCGCAAACGCGCTCAGCGGCCTGGCGCCATGACGCCTTCGGGCAAGACCGAGACCATAGGCAACCGCGAAGTCACCGAGCTTGAGTATACTTCTTCCGATGGACGCAAGATTCCCTGTGTGCTGTCGATGCCGAAGGGAGACGGCCCATTTCCATGCATTGTCACCATCCACGGAGGCCCGGGCAATCGCGACCTTGCTTATCTCCGCACGCTGGCGGCACCAAATTCGGTATCAGCCACAGTGAACGCATTCAACGAACAACCATGGGCCGTGCTCGCCATCAGCTATCGGGCCGGCGCATTGTTTGGCAAGGAACAGGACGATGTCATTGCCGGAATCCGCTTTGCGAAGTCATTGCCGAAGGTTGATCCCGCCCGCGTGGGTGTCATGGGCGGCAGTCATGGTGGGCACCTTGCGCTAATCGCTGCAATTAGAATGGGCAATGAATTCGCGTGTGTGGTGGCTGGTTCGCCATGGATGACCAACCCGGAAGTGTTGCTGTTTCCAAAGCCGGATGAGCCGCCGTTGTCGTTGTTGCCAGAGAAAGTACGGACCGTCCTAATGGATCATGGCAAGCGGTTGTACTGGGGCCTGACCCGTGGTCGGGGTATGTCCGACCAGGAAGTCAGGGAGTTCATCCGTCAACAATCCATAGAGTTTAACGCGGACAAGATCGTCATCCCATCGCTGTTTATCACCAGCCTGGCCGACCAATCGGTGCCGCACGTCATGGTTGAGCCGACGATCAATCGCCTGAAGGCCTCAGGACGCGACGTTATGGTATTCACGGCAAAGAATTCTCCGCATGGGTTTTACTGGGGCCGCGACGTGGGCGGGTCGCGAATACTCGGGGGGATGAAGACACCAGAGGAGCTTGCGGAGGAGACCCAAGCACGTGAGCATATCCTGAATTTCTTCAGACGTTGTTTCGGCGAGAGGAAATAGGACTTCCAACCGCGAGACTCCTGTGGTTTGCCATAACAAGTGTTAAGTCTTTTCTTGCCGCGCTTTGAGCTCGAGGGAATCAGCGACGGGGCCGAGCCCTAAAGCATCGCTTCAAGCAACTCGATCATAGCGGCGCTGGGAAGCTCACCGGCGATCGAGTGCCGGACATGTCCATTTTTAATCAGCGAGATGTGAACAAGGATGGTGCTGTAACGCCGGCGGAGATCACGGCCTTTTGGTCGAAGCATCGCCTGGGCAACGCTCGACTTGCCACCTAGTCAGAAGTGCCTGCGGGAAAACTTCCTGCCGGATCGCGATCCAAACGACGGATGCCACAGTTTGGTTCCTTGCTGGCCACCGGGCGGGGATGGCGTCAAAATCGAATCCTGGAGCGGTGGCCATACCCTGCCCGTGGTTGGTTATCAGGCGTCGCTATCGAAAATGGTCGTAGGCAAGACCAGGGGCGCTTTCCACTTTCGTGAGGGTGGTCTGGAGCCTTTTCAGGCCTTGCGTGCCACGAAAGGAGCCAAGACCGTGAAGACACAGCATATGGTACTGCCGCGTCGCCACTTCCTTAGGGCAGCGGGAGCTCTTGCCGCTCTGCCGGTTGCCGCCAGCGCTGGCGAGGCAATGGCTCCGCGTCGCTGTCGGATTTCCTACTACTGCAATGGCGAAATTCACGTAAACGTGCCCGGCCAGCCGGAGGGGAAGCCGGTCACAAGTGGCCATTGGGATTTCAAGCCTTCGTGGTCCAAAACCGGCGACATGCTCGTCTGTTTTCGCCGAGTCAAGAACGACCCGGTGGTAACCAATTGGAAGACCGCCATCTTCATCGTCAACGTGGATGGCAGCGGACTTCACTTCTTAAGCGATGGCACCCACACCGACTTTAATCCGACATGGACCCGGGACGGCAAAAACACACCCGTCTGGAACCGCAAGAACCCATCTACCGGCGGCTTTTGCATCATGGCCAGCAGGGTGGGGGCCAAACCGGGCGAAGAAGTGCCGCTCACGGACTCTAGCTACAGTTCCTGGGTCCATTCGGCGCTTAGGGACGGTCGCTTATTCGTTTGGGCGAAACACCCGAAGTTCGGTTTCGGTTACTTCCTGATGACACCCAATCCCGGTGGTGAGCCAAAGTTCGAACCAGTCAAGTGCGAGTTGGCCAAAAAGGGGCTGTTGGACCGCGTGAGCGTCTCTCCCAACGAGAAGATGGTTTGCTTTGAGTTCCAGCCGTGGGCGAAAGGCCAATCTATGGTGGGGCGCACGCTGTACGTCGCCGAGTTCGACGTCGAGAGGCGCTTGATCACGGACCCGAAGCCAATAGCCAACGAAGGAGGTAAGCCGTTCTGGTTTGCGTATCCGCGGTGGATCGAGGGCGAGGCCGCCGTCGTCTATCACTCCAGTGAGACCGGCAAGAACCAACTTTACATGTACCGGTTAGATGACGGCTCGACCACACGCATCTCCACTAATCCCAATGCCGATTACCGCTACCCCCACGGAGAGGCTGCGCCATGTTGAAGCGACGCGACTTCCTCCATAGCGCAGTCCAAGCGGTGGCTGCGGCGGGTGTTTCCGGGAATGCGACGGTGGAGCGATCTTCCGGTGGGATCCCTACCCGCACACTCGGCAAGACCGGTCTGAAGGTACCAATCCTCGGATACGGCGGTGCGGCCCTGCCTAAAGTGTGGCTCAATCCCCTCTCCTACGAAGAGCGCGTGGCACTTGTCCGCTACGCTTTCGATCGGGGCATCCGGTACTTTGACACGGCCGGCAATTACATGGAAAGTCAGCGGATCCTCGGCGAGGCCTTGAAAGACCGCCGCCGCGAGGTGTGTCTTGTCACCAAGGTTGAGACCACCAATCCGCAAGAGGTCCGTGGTGCGGTCGAAAAGTCCCTGAGGGAACTTCAGACCGATTACGTGGACATCCTGCTGATTCACGGCCAGCCGGGGCTGGAACAAATGACCGTCCAGCAGGCGATGAAGATCCACGCCGAGTTGGTCAAGCTGCGGGACGAGAAGATTACGCGGTTCGTCGGGTTTTCGGCACATGGACACTTCGAAAAAGCGCTTGCCCTGATTAGCTCGGGCGGATTTGAGGTGTGCATGCTCTCGTATGGCTATCTGCCGCTGGGTTACCAACGGGTGTATAGCGCCCGGACCATCGTCCTGCGAGATGCGTGTTTGGCCAAGGCGCACGAGCTTGGGATGGGGATCGTGGCGATGAAAGTGCTAGGGGCGGGCATGCTCGGGGCTTGGTCTGGCTATCTAGTGCGCGACTTCGACAGCGAGCAGCTTGCGGAACTGCCGGCGGCCGCCATCCGCCACGTCCTCAACGATCCGCGCGTTCACGTGTTGACCATTGGCATGCGCTTGACAAAAGAAATCGACTTCAACCTGGCGGTTATATCCGGCGATACTACCTACACCCTGCAAGACCGCGCCTTGCTAGCAAACTTCTGTGCCAAACTTTATGAAACCGACCGCATGAAAAATATGCGGATCGAGTGAATGTAAACGAAT
>JANXBW010000005.1 GCA_025060325.1 Thermoguttaceae bacterium | reverse complement strand
ACGACCACCTGTAGAATCCGGCAAAAGTCCGGCTCCTTAGTTGGGCCTCAAGGTAAAAGGCAGTTTCAATCTTCCGCCGGGCCAATTCGGGATGCCCCGCTAAGATGCGGAGGATGGCTAGATAAAAGGCTCTGGGAGGAGAGTAGTCAATAGGGCAGTTGCTTAATCGGGCGAGTTTGGGTAGCAGGACTAGCTTCGGTTGACGGGCTTGGTACCGCCTTTCGGCTGATCTGCGGGCGCTGTCGCCCTCCCCGCGCCATCGGGCGTCTTAAGGGCATCCGTTCGCGGAGCGTACCCCTCCTCCGATCGTTTGGTGCGCAGTTTGGCAATTCCGAACTTTTCCGCCGGAGTCGGCGGGGAATCGGTGGGATTGGCGAGCTCGAGTAGGCCCTCGCAAGGAAACTCGTGCGGACCCAGGCGTGGCGGGCTGTAATTAGGGCGAGGCTAGCGGCGGTCGGACCGGCGAGGTATCCGAGAAGGTGGCATATTTACGCAAGGTTGTGAGTGGGTGGCTGTTCTGGAGATCAGCTGCGCTCGTATTCCCGGGATTAAGGGTTCGGCCTTGAGGTCGGATCGTTCTAATCCCTTCCCGGTGGCGGGAGTTTCCGCTTTCCCGCGGCCACGGATGAGTTCGTTGTCCTCGGGGTGATTCGCTACATTGCGACTACGTTGGGACCTATTCCTGGGGATGGCCAGCCGGAGGCCTACGCTGACCGAGATTACCTTGGGAGAGGGCGATCGCAAGACTTGTGGGGAGCTTATGGTAGAATGACAATGTCTCTCGGCGCAAGCGCTTAAGCCGAAACTAATGATTTTGGGGCCGTTTTGGGGAGATCCCCTCAAATGTCGGGATTACCCATCCCGGGGCGTTAACAGCGAATTATCCGCCAGGTGTCGGCGGCTTTTTGTTAGAAGTGGCGCTGGGAACGGACTATTGTGGTCACTCGACCGATTAGCAAACCTCGGGTGAGAAACCTGAATGTACGTTTGATTACCGGTAGAACCGATTGTGCCGGGCCGACCCATCTTCGGTTAGGGTGAGTTCTTAACAATGGGTGACGAAGCTGAAAGAAATCACGAGACTCGGGTTCCGAATGAGGCTGCGGTAGTTTCTGGGGGAGAAAACCGTCCGCCGGGGGATATGCCGACCTCCGAGAAAGTAGGGGACGCCGGCGCGAATGTTTCGGGTGAACCAGTCTCATCCGGGGAAGGCGTGACCGCGAAGACCGAGTTGAACCGGGGTGGTGGTGCACCCATTTCGGGCGGGGCTTCTTCAGGCGGAGGTTTACCGCTTGAGGGGGAATCTTCGGAACTGGGTTCGTCCCGGCCTGGCGAGCTGGCTGGCGGCGACCGGCCAAGGAGGAGAATTTTGATTGGCTCGCAGCGGGATCCTGCCCAGTATCGACGAAGGCCACTGGGGGAAGGAGTGAGGCTAGTGGGGCTACGGCCTCGTCGGCCCACGCGGGAGGGTGGTCAACCTGGCGAAGAGGAACCCCGGCGGGATGTTGCTCGGGCAAAGGAAGAAATCCGCCGGACCGAGTCCGACGTGACTACGTCGGTCCCTCCGGAGGAGCAAAAGCCTGAGCAGAGTAGGTTGGCACCTATCCCGGAGCAGACTCCAACCGCAGTTGCTGAAGCGAGCGTCCTCTTGGGGGGAAGGCCTCAGCCGGAGCAAAAGCCTACCGCGGAACCGTCCGTACCCCCCGGGTTGTCTAAGGGGTCTTCGGCCATAACTGGGGCGGCGGAGTTGGAGGCACTTCGCCAGGGGACAAGAGCAAGAGAGGAAATCGAAAGCCCCTTGGTTTCGCCTGGTGCCGAAGTTCCCTCTCTTATTGGAGCAGGTTCACCTGCGGCTGGCCCTGGGACGGCCATCGGGGCGGCCGCGCCCACCGAAGGCACGCGTGAGGGCGGTTCGGGCCCTCAGGAGGCTTTTCTTTGGCATGCAATTTCCGAATCGTTACCGCCAATGGCTGGCCTTCCGCCTGGAGTGGCGGCCGAGGCAGAAAGTCCGGCGGCAACTGGGTTTCCGCCTCCTAAACTGAGCGGCAAACTCCCCGCGGAGCTTGAGTCCGAATTGGAGGCCGCCCTCGCCGGCTTTTCTATGGACGAGGCGCTTCAATCGGCGGAAAAAATCCCGGGGGAACGTTTGCCGGAGGATGCCCTGGTGGATGCCCGCGTCGTGGGTATCCACGAGGAAAAGGTCTTCGTGGATTTGGGCGTGCGGGAACAGGGCTTCCTGGCCCTCAAAGAGACGGACACGCCGCCGGAGTTGGGGACAACTATCCAGGTCCGTATCGTCCGGTTTGACCCGGAAAACAGTATTTATGAAGTCGCCCTTCCCGTGCGCGCCATGGATGTGGCCGCTTGGGACCAACTTATTCCGGGAACATTGGTTGAGGCTCGGGTCACCGGGGTCAACGCTGGCGGTCTGGAGTGCGAGGTGAATCACATCCGGGGCTTTATCCCGATGAGCCAGATCGCCCTCTATCGGGTGACCAATCCGGAGGAGTATGTGGGGCAGCGACTGACCTGTGTGGTGGTGGAGGCCAACCGGGAGCGGCGAAACCTCGTGCTTAGCCGCCGAGCCGCCATCGAGCGGGAGCAGGAAGCAGCGAGAGAGGCACTCTGGGCCAGCTTGGAGCCGGGTCAGGTTTACGAGGGTCTTGTCCGCAAAATCATGGATTTTGGGGCTTTTGTTGATATCGGAGGGGCGGACGGTCTGCTCCACATTAGTCAAATGAGTTGGGGGCGGATCAACCACCCAAGCGAGGTCCTCCAAGAGGGCCAGCGGATCAAAGTCAAAATCTTGGCAGTGGACCGGGCCTCTCGGCGGATTAGTCTTGCTTATCGTGATTTGATTGGGGATCCATGGGAGACGGTGGAAAGCAAATATTCGCCCAACTCCGTTGTCCACGGCAAGGTGACGCGGATTATGCCGTATGGCGCATTTGTGGAGCTTGAACCGGGCGTGGAAGGGCTGGTCCATATTTCCGAGCTTGCTTGGAAAAAGGTATGGCGGGTGAGCGATGTCGTCCACGAGGGCCAGGAAGTGGACGTAGTTGTCCTTTCCGTGGACCGGCAAGCTCGGCGAATTAGCTTGTCGATGAAACATCTTACCCCGCCTCCGGAGGAGACCGAGCGGCCTGCGCAGGCGGCAAAGGGTGAGGAGGTTTTCCCGGAGCAAAAGGAAGAAGTGTCGGTGGCCGATTCTGTTTCGGTAGTCACCATGGAACCCGTTGTCGAAAGTGGCTCCCTTTCTCCCACAGAAGGCGCTCCACAAGAGTCAAGCACGCCGAAAGAAGCCAAAAAGAAGCCCAAACCGGAGCGGCCTCTGCGGGGTGGCTTGGGACCGTCACCGTCGGCCAACAAGTTTGGACTTCGCTGGTAACGTTAAGCTGGCGGCCGGCGATCACTCCGGGCAGGTACTTGACGCTCGGTCACCCGTTCTTTCGTGTTGGAATGTTGACATAATCCGCTCAGGCGGAAGGCTTTTGTTCGGTCTTCCGCCGGCGGTCATGGCGCCCCAGTTTGGAATAGTGCTCGACCGATCCCCTGTGCAACTTTCTTTCCGGGAGAAAGAGGTTCGATTGATTCACGGCTTGTCAGTCGATACCAAAGGCCATATTTGGGGCGTAGAGAGTTATCTGGCGGTCACCACGAACATCCGCGCCATGAGGCCGCCGGCAAAGGCGCCCAGGAGGAAGCCCAAGACCTGAATGACCCCCAATTCATTCCCGCTTACCTTGTTGACGAGTTCATGAAGTTCCTCAACCTTAGCTCGTGAATGGCCTCGGAGACCCGGCCAGCGACGTCGAATTGCTTGGCCAGGTACTGGCTGCCGCCTTGTTCGTTTAACCATTCTAGGAGCCGAGGTCGCATTTGCGGGATGGCCTCGTGCGCAAGCCAATGCCAAAGTATTGGTGAGTCGGCCAGGCGCTCCGCTATGCGGGCAAATTAGTTTTCAGTAAAACACGAACTTGTTCCGTGAGCAATTCCTGCATTTGTTAAGCGAAGGCGGACAGATGAGGCGACAGCTCTGGGCCGGAGCGAACGGCCTCTGCAAGTGACACTCCGAGGGTGCCGATAAAGTCAAAGATTTCGCGGCGGGCATACTGGGAGGCAAGTGTTTCCCGTAACGACTCGCGGATTTGCTCCCAGTTGATAAGCCCCAGCTGCTCGCTTAGCACATAAGCCACACGGCGAATAACCGAGGTTTGGCTGGAGGTTTCTGCTCCCCGCTGGATGAGTGTTGTCAAGCGGGGTGTTTCACGCACGAACAAGTCAACAATGATGTCCACCAGCCGATCTCTGACGTCATCTTTTGCTACCATGGGGCTAAGATACGCTCGACAAACTGGATCACGTTTTCCTTGGTAACGCCCTCCCGCGAAGCCTGCGAAAGGACATCGACAAGTTCTGGCGTCAATCTGTCTACTAAGGCCGGGAAGTTTTGCCGCAAACTTAGGCCGACTAATAAGCGGATACGGAGTCTTATTTCAGGATCATCAAGAAGTTGTTCGGCAACACGGATGATCTCTCTCCCCACACGATCGTGTGTGAGTATTTGCTCGGCAATCTAGGTGCCGGCCACCCCGGGAATTTCGTCTTTTCTAGCGGTTACCACCCCCTGCCGCCAAAGACCGAAGGTCAAAAAGTGGAGCCAATGAAGTCGGTTAGTGTGATAAGGCACGAAGAGCATCTGAACCGCGATATAGTGGGTCATGTAACCGACGACCCCTGCCATCCCTATTGGCCATGTCCATTCCTCCATCCACCGAGGCCAACTAAGGCCCACGAGGCCTAACGTAAAGCTTCCGAACAAGAAAACAAGGAGGATCGCAAAGGAAACGACAAAGGTTACCTGATTGAGTCTTCGCTAAGCCATTCTTTGGGTCTCCATCTCGACCTCACTCTGTTTTGCAAAAAACCGTTCCTCAAATGACCCAGTTTAACAAAAACTTCCTCCCAAGAAAGCTGTCCTAAGGAACGCAGCGAGCCTGCGCCGGGCATTCCCAACCAATGAATAGTTCAAAGAAGACTAGATCTTGCGAGCCTCTTCGGCGGCTTTACCGCCGGCGTCGCCGGTATTTTCGGGCAAAGCCTTCGTCTGAGTAAGTCAGATAGATAATGCCTTCGACAAAGGCAACCAAACCTAGAACGATAGGAACGATGATTGTCCACCAAAACAGGACAAATAAGATCAGGTACACCAGACCCCAGCCTGTTTGGCCAAGGTAGAACTTGTGTATCCCCAGGGCGCCGAAAAAGAAAGCCAACAAGAAAGCCACCACCCGATTAGGCCGATCTTCCTTAGCAACAGGTCCGGCTTGACTTGCACCGCAGTTAGGACAAATCTCCGCTGTCAAGGCAAGCACTCGTCCACAACTCGAGCAGTATTTTTGACCGCCTAGAATTGGCGGAGTACCCTTCGCCGCAAATGGACCCGCATCCACTTGCGGCCGGCCTGGGATGTAGCGAGCAAAATCGGTTGCCTCGAGCGACTGCCAATTGGTCATCGACGGGTGCCATACAAGGGCCGTTGGTCCAACCGCACCTCGGGAAATGAGGTCGATGAGGGCAGTCTGGCTCATCGGTCCTTGGGTCTGACCTTCCCAGTGGACATACCAGCGCTCTCCTGCGGACATCCCACTTTGCCCGACACTGCCGGCTGACACACCTATTCGCACCGGCGGAGCCTGGATGCCCGCGCTCGAACCCACGGAAGATGAGGTGAAGGGGGGCGTCTCCCCGGGCGACTGTCCAGCAAATACGGAAAAGGCCGGAAGGCTCCCTAAATTGGTCCAGGAGACACCATCTGGCGAAACAAGACTGTGGAGCGATAATTGGCCAGCACGAAACAGCCTCATCAATTCGGCCTCGTCCATCGGACCGAGCGTTCTTCCCTGAACTTGAACATAATAAACGCTACTCATTCAATAGACCTCCGAAAGCCGGAGATTCATTGTGCTTCCGCCGCTATCGGCGGGAACTCTATCCCATAACGTTCCGACAGTTGGCCTCGTAGGCTCTCAAGTACCGCCGCGGAAACAACCATTTTCAGAAATGCCGTCGCGATCTGCTCTTGGAATTGCTGCTGCGCCAACGCATGTTGGCCGCTGCTCGCAAATGTGAGAACTGCCGCACCAATTTCCGCGACACCCACCAGAAAGACTTGGACCGTTTCTCCGGCCTGGACGGCAAGTGGATCGACGCCCGAGGTCTCGAGCGACTGAATCATTAGTGCGGCGCCCTGCGCCCCCGCCGCTATTAGGGTGCACCGGAGAACGAATTCCTCAGGTGAAGCAGGTGGAGAGTCTTGAAATGCTTGAACGAAAGCGTGGAACCTTTCGAAAACAGTTTTTAAAGCCCCCCAATAAGCCAACGTTCTTGCCGCTTGGATCGAAAGTCGCGCCAAGAGAGGGTTGACCTCGTACCAGGGGCGGAGGTTGGCCCGCTTGAGACAAGCACTGATGTCGGCCGCGGAAAGGGCAAAGCCTAGATTTTGGGCCTGTGCTTTGATAGCCGTGTTCATACCGATTACCTGTCCGAACTGATCTACTAAAGGTCCGCCGCTATTGCCAGGATTTATGGCTGCGTCGGTCTGAACCCAACGGGCGGCCGGGCTAGCGAAGCTAAAAAACGGCAGTTCCTGACTGTCTCGGACGGAACCAACAATCCCCCGGGTCAATGTCTCGGTCAATCCCATTGGAGCTCCATAGGCATAACACTCCTCTCCCACCTGGGGCGGACTGTCGCGAAGCGTAAGAGCGGCCGGCGCCTGCGGGAGGCCTCGCGGCACAAGTAGCGCCAAGTCAAAGTCCGGAAAAACCGCAGCTTCCCCAACGGGGAATTGTCGGCCGTCATGGATTTTCACAACAGGCTGCGTTGCCTCCTCGATTACGTGGTAGTTGGTGGCCACGATGGGGCGAGAGAGGGAATTTTCCACGAAAAACCCACTGCCTAGCCCTTCGTCGACAAGTACGACCACACCCGCTGCCCGTAGCCGATCGTACCACACTGCTGGCCCCGATTGGGTCGACGAGGGCGCCGCGGAACTTACCCCACTAGAAGGTACCGGTTGTCCCGAGAAGGCTACGGCCGCGGGCCCCTCGGCTTCCTCCGCTGGGCGTGCAGTCTCGATCGTTGGGGAGGCTGTCGGGCGGTTCAGCTCGGACTCGTTCTCAACGCGCGACTCGGGAGTACCATGCGGAAGTAGTGGATTACTTTCGTTTGGCGGGATTAAGTTGCGTACTTGGTCACTTAATTGCCTGGCCACATCCCCTCGGTCAGGTTCCTGCGGGCGGCGAAGGGCAAACAAAGCGACAACCGTTACAAGCATAAAAATTGCTACTCCAACGGCGACTGCCATCAATAGGACTGCAGACTGCTCGGTTACATGCCGTTGTGAGCGCCCGATGAGAGGCGGCGGCAGCGGAGGCGGTTGGGCCCCATCGGACTGTGTTGTCCCGCCAGCCTGCGGAGCCGTCCGCGGTAAAGGAGGAACTACCCGCCCCGGAAAAGCCGCGGCATTTTTTGGGCCGACATCTGCTTCAATCACCATTCGCAAGGGTACCCAGTGAACTCCGTCCGGGGAGACAGCGGTGTTTGGCGAAATCCGTCCCTCAATCAGCCAGGCTTTTAGCTGCTCCACAGAGAAAGGCCCCACGCGAGTTTCGCGTACCCGAAGGAAGTACGAGCCCTGCTTTGACATAGCACTGCCCTCCTTTATGCCTGAGGTTGTGAAGGCCCCGAGCCTAGGCGACCGCTTTCGAGCGAAAGTTCTTCGACCATATCGCCACTTCCCCAATGTACTCGGGATTTTTGCGGTTTTCCACCAAGTGACTGATGTTTGTGCCGACATTCGCGCCAGTTGGGACACGGATTGACCATCCTGGCTGCCCCCCACTTTTTCTCGCGACAGCGCAGGTTTATCTGGGGCGATTACTTAGCCCGAGTGACGACTTGGGGAGTCGCTCCAGCCGTGAGCTCTTTTGAATGCCTTGCAAGTGACTGACGGAATTTTCGGAATGCCTTATCACGTATCGACTTGGGAGGTCCGAAAGCCTCTCCCAGGAGCAAGATCGTGGAGCTAGCCGGATTGATCCGAAAAACTTTGGAAGGCTTTTGCAACGTTGATGTTTTACCGAAACGAGCCGGAAGCTACGGAAACCCTGTGGGTGATAAACCTAAGAACCCAGAAGGGGGCAGCCGAACCGCCGAATCGCCCGATCGCTTTGGATGGTGAAATTCGGTAGAAGTAAAGCAGAGTCTGCCCGGGCCTGTGCTTCTACAATTGGGGCGCACAAGTGCCACTTTTTTGTGCTGAAAGGGGGAAAGTTTACTAGTCGGCTAGGGGTTGTAAGCAGTTAGTGCATAATGGGATCTTACGAAGGAGTTACCCCTTGAACGACGCGTATCAAGAAATTCTCATGCCTGTGCCAGTTGAGCTTCGTCAAAAGGCACGCCAACTTCTGGAGGAACTGCAGAGTTTTGGTTCGTGCTTGGTGGCCTTTTCCGGTGGGATCGATAGCACGCTCCTAGCACGGGCCGGGAAACTTGTTTTAGGGGAAAAAGTTCTGGCAGTGACGGCAGTGATGCAAAGCATGGCTAGCGGTCGACTTGAGCAGTGCCGGTCGGCCGCGGAGGCCATCGGCGTGCCCCTGTTGACAGTTGAGATTCGCGAACTGGATGACCCGTGCTACCGGGCTAATGACCCCATGCGGTGTTATTACTGCAAACGGATTCTATTTAGTCGTTTGCGGGCACTTGCTACGGAGCGGGGATTGGCCGTAGTTGTTGACGGAACTAATGCTGATGATTTGGGCGACTTTCGTCCGGGGGCCAAGGCAGCCGAGGAGTTCGCGATTCGTAGTCCTCTTGTGGACTGTGGCTTCAGGAAGAGTGAAGTCCGCACCCTGGCGCGGGCTTGGGGTGTTCCAGATCCGGATCGTCCGTCTACCACGTGTCTTAGTACACGAATCGCCTATGGCCTAGAAGTCACCCCAGAGCGGCTGCGGATGATCGATGCCGCCGAGAAGTTCCTGCGGGAGCAGGGTTTTGTGCCGCTGCGTGTCCGTTATCATCCGGGGGAAATTGCCCGAATTGAAGTCCCACCCTCCATGTTCGAGCGGTTGCTCGATGGACAGTTGCGCGAGGAAATAGTTCGCGCCTTAAAGGCCGCCGGGTTCAAGTTTGTCACCTTGGACCTCGAGGGCTTCCGTTCCGGAAGCATGAACGTGCTCGTATCGACAACTAGATAGGCGAAACCGGCCAGTCGCCTAGGTGTAACTCTGCCCTTCGCATAGAGCAGGCCCAGCTAATTAGGGAGATCACCTTCCCGATCGCCCAGGGATGGTTGTTCGATCGGGCTGTGAAACTCATTTGGCGTAGACAAGTACTTAAGCGCTTGGGACGTTAACCGTTTGCGAACAAGGCCATTAGCGCGAAAGGAGTAAAACCAGCAGTATCGCCGAAAGGACAAGTCCCGCTACAATCGTCGCCCAAAGCCATACGGGGATGTCCGCAAAAGGATGAGTGGTTCTTCGACCGGGGATTCTTCGTCGTTGACGAACAGAGTGGGGCGATGAAGTAACAATCACCGGGATTTCAACCCCGGCTTTCGCCTCTCCTGTCCCTGGCCCGATGGCCGGACGGTGACCAGCGTCAGAGCCAATCAGTCCCTGGAGGGAACTGCCGACCGGGGCCGTATCCGACCGAGCACTCGGCCGATGCGTGCCACTTGACTTGGGGGACCCGGAGGGACGGCTAGGCTGACTATACACGAAGTTCGACCGACTTGCCTCGCCACTTAACTTGCCTGAGGAAGGGCTTGTCGACCCTCCGGGCGGTGTCATTGCTACGACATGCGAGTCCGTACCCACAGTACTTGGTGGCCTCCCGGAAGATGGGCGGGTAAGCTGCGAATCGGAGAGCCGCTGAAGACTCTCCGGATGCGATCGTTCACCCTTTTGGCGCGGTTGGGCCGCTAGCGAGTCACTAGGAATATGCCCCGCACGCTGTTGTCCCTCGGTGGCGCCCTGAGGCTCAAAAACTTTTTGGTTTGAGGGCTTATCGCCATGTTCAGGCGCTTGCGGACTAAGCGGGGCCGAAGCGGCGGGGACCTCCTCAGGCAAAAAAGCTTTTGTTTGCCCTAGCGCTTCATCTTCGCGGAGCCACGCTTCTAAGGCGGCCGCCACCTCTTCGGCCGACTGGGGTCGCTCCCCGGGATCTTTGGCCATCATCCACATGCAGATGTCTACAAGCCGCGGTGGGGCATCCGGGCGATCTCGAAAGATGCTGGGTGGTTGTTGACGAATATGGGCCAAAAGTCGGTGGGCAACACTCCCCTGGTCAAAGGGTGGATGTCCAGTCAGGAGGAAATAAAGCGAGCAACCGAGGCTGTAGATATCTGCTCGAGCATCGACAGTGTGACTATTGACCGCTTGTTCCGGGGCAATATAATCGGCCGTGCCCAAGACATTGTCTTCGCTTTCTAGCGTGAGTGAAGCCCGGGTCTCATCGGCTGTCGTAAGGAGGGCTAGGCCGAGGTCCAGTATTTTGACTACGCCTTGCTCATCAACAAGAAGATTAGCCGGCTTAATGTCCCTGTGGACAAGGCCGGCGCGATGGGCTGCTGCTAGTCCCAACGCCGCCTGGCGGATGTAATCGGCAGCCAGGCGATAAGGAAGCGGTCCCTGTCTACGAACCAAGGCCGCCAGATCACAGCCCGGTACATACTCCATGACAAGAAAATGGACATCCCCTTCGCTTTCGACGTCATAGGCACGAACGATGTGGGGATGATCAAGCCGCGCGGCAGCGCGGGCTTCTTGGTAAAACCGCTCTAAATAAGCGCGGTCTTTGACTCGGCCCAGGGGGAGCACCTTGATGGCCACGCGGCGATTCATAAGCAGGTGCTCAGCCACGTAGACATTGCTCATCCCCCCAGACCCTAAGTGCGACAAGAGCCTGTAATTTTTTAAGAAAAAGCCCTTATACTTGCCTTGAAGGATCTGCTCAGCCTGCCAAGGAGTGAGTCGGCCGGTCTTAACCAGGTGTTCAGCGATCTGAGCGGCGGATGGTTCGGCCGGCGCGGGCAAAGAGGACTTGACCTCGCTCACCGCGCGGGCAATATCCGCGGCTGATAACAGCCCACTTCGGCTCAGAAGTTCACAGAATCGCGCTCCCGTCACCGTTTAGACGTCCCCCAGCTTTTTTCTTTCCTCCGAGGCTGACCACCATTGTAGTCTACGCACAGTCTACGCAGCCTCTCCAGGAGGTTATGGTGGAGGATTGTTCTTTTTTCCACGGGGAACCGGTCTTGGGGCTAGGATAACGGCGACCCAAACTCGTCAATAATGGCGGTGCAAACTCATTCGCCCCTCATTTCCGGACACTTTCAGTGTTACCCCCTTGCCGATAAGGCACATTGAAACCCATGTTGGTACGGCCCGGTTAGCCCGCACTGTGGTTAGTCCGAAGGGGCAAGTTTCGCACGATTTGGCCAGACATACTCTGCCGGGCAGTAGCATAAATGAGCCATCCCGAGCTCCCCATATCCCATCTTAGCCGACCCTGGGAGGAAAGCGGACAAACCCAGCGACGGTTTGTCTAGCAAGGGGCTCGGGATGATTACCAGTGCGGCGAAAAAACGGGTTTCCGCGGGCCCGAGAATGACCCCCGGGGGATGAAAACAGGGGGAGAGACCTGCAGGAGGGCGTGTAGAAGGCAGAAGTTTGCCTCGGGAAGTCCGCGAAGCTAATATGAGCGGTCGGTTCTTTTGGTGGGCCGATGTCCTCAGCCACGGTGCGCAGGCTAGGCTATGAGGTAACGGGGGGAGGGATGCTTCAAGCTCCCGGAGGTTCGAGGGGGCTGCAGTAGGGCTGTGTGGGGTGTTTTAATTGTTTTTGTGCCCGGCAACCACGTGACCGACTGATCGCCATGAGATTGGGGGGAGTTACGTGCTCTTTTACGGGCGCGCCAATGTTGAAAGCACCGTCTTCTCCCGGTTTGTTCTAGTGAAGATCTGTTTTGGGCGGTTTATCTGACAATTGCGGGAACCGGGATCTCGGGGGAGCTTCGCCGCGCTCGGAGGGGTAATGGTGCCTGCTGTACCGTGTAAGTGGTAATGGAGTGGGTTGGCGCTTGGTGACTGACTGGACCTTAGGCCAGGGGCGGTAACAACTAGCTAAGATCGGTTTAGTTTGCCCGTAGACATTCCCGCTTTCGGGGGCCAAAATTGAGCAAATTTGGTGGCAAAAGGTCCTTGATTTGGGGACCGCAAAGGAGGGGCTTGGGCGGCAGCTCCCTAGTGGGATATAAGACCCTTCAAAACGGGAGTGGTAGGAAGAGCTCGGGGCGATGCACGGTAAACCGTTAGTCATTTAGTAAAATATCGATTTTTCCGGCATGGCGGCACCGGATTCTGGCGATCATCCCGTGAGCGGAATTCCGCCGGGCAGCGGCATTGCCGGTAGCTCGTCGCCTTTTCAGTGCGTTCTTGCCAGTGGGCGCCATGTCGCCCCGAACCGGGAAGATGCCTCGAGCGACTCAGCATTGTGCTCTGCTGGGCCCTTGGCACCTGATCGAGCAGCTTTACTTGAGAGGCTTTTAGAGGAAGCGGAAAGCTTTTCCGGTGCTCAGCCGGCGATAGTTTGTATAGTGGGGCCGGATGGTTCCGGAAAGACCGATTTGACTCATCGATGGATCGCACGGCTGAGAGATTCGGGTCGGAAGGTCCTCTCTTATTCGACCCAACCTGCGCCAACAGGGGGATTTCTCCGAGATTTGGCGGAGAACGTTTGTCGTGAGCTTTCGTCTTTGCTCGGAGAGGGTGCTCAACCGAAAGCGGATTTTGTTCGGCCTTTGGGCCAGTTGTGGGCCCAGGTGGCGCAGGGACTACGGCAACTTGGTTTAGGGGCCGTTCTTTGGCTTGTCATTGATGGGCTAGAGGACTTTGAGTCAACAGAATTGGTGCGGAGCACGGCTTTTCTGAGGGATCTTGCTGCCGGCCCGACGTACCTTCTGATCACTTGTGCTCCGGGGCCTATGGCGGATGCTGTGGCCCAGCTTCCCACCGCTCGGCTTGTGGAGATTCCTCCCCTTCGGGTGGAGGGTGCCCAGGAGATCCTTCGGTGGATTTGGGAGATCTACGGGCTGGAATTGCCCCCTGCCGTAGCAGAACTATTGACCGGGAAGGGGGTGCCTGTTTACGAACCGGCATGGCGGCTTCCGCTTTGGGTCGAGTTAGCCGGCCGCTACTTAGCTTCGGAAGCAAGCAGGGCGTCGTCGCAATCTGCCGGCGCTGCCGCCGGGAAATCCACTCAAGGGGTTGAGCGCGAAGCGGAAAGACTTCCTCCGGCGATCGAGCCCCTATGTTGGTACATCCTTGAACGCTGCGAGGAAGCCTTTGGTCGTGGATGGATTCAGGCTTGTTTGGGTCTCCTTTCACTAAGTCGGCGGGGTCTTCGCGAAACCGACTTGGCCGCGGTCGTGCCGAAAGCAGCACGGCTTCTCGAACCCACAGCTCGGCGCCGCAACTGGGAAGCGGGATTCTGGGATAACCTTACTCAGCTCTTGCCGGGTTGGTTTACGTTGCGGCCAGGGTGGCGGACTTGGGATTTCTCTCACAAGCTGCTTCGACAGGCGGTGGTCAACAGGTACCTGCGGGATCTGCAAGTTCGTCAACGCCTGCATTTATTTTTGGCCTATCACCTGCAAACTTTGCCGGAAGAAGATCCTCTGCGCCGCTACGAACTTCTCTTTCACTTGGTGAAAGCGGACGATCGGGCAAGAGCCGCGGCCCTCTTGAGCAACCTACCTGTCGGAGCGGAGAAATTAGCTGTCCTCTTGCCGCTTGAGCACTGTATCGTGACTCAGGCTGAGGAGGTACCGAATCCCGCGCTCAGCTGGCTGGCATCTCTTCTTTTGGAACCGACCCTCAAGCCGGAGCAAACTGCATCTTTGTGTTTGTTCTTTCATCAGGATCTTATTCCCTGGATTCAGGATCAGTTAGATCTGATCTCGGTGCGCAAGCTTCTCGAGGCGGCTCGGCAGAGTCTTAGCGAACTGCTCCGCCTGCAGCCGGACAGGTCTGATTGGGCCGAGCAATATCAGGCAATTGGCGAAAAGCTGCGAAGCCTCGGCTAATCCGCAAAGGTTCTCCCTCCGGTTGGGCCGGTGCGACCCTTCTTGTACCACGGGACGGCTTCTTACTTCCTCCGACCAGGATCGAGCTCAGGCCCCGGCCGCAGTCAAAATTGGGGACGGGTGATCGCAGATAAGTGGCAGCATGGCGGGTGGTACCTGAAGGCTTTTGCCGGACGAGAAGCAACTTGCAAGCAACCGTGCGCGGCTTGTGGCGTGCTTTAGGTAGACGGTTTTCCGGCGAAAGTCGACGGTTGCCTTCTGAGACACGCGCGTCCGCTGTGCCGACCCGCGCCAGTAAATGAGGAACAACTTCCAGATCCGTAGGGACGAACTGTCTACATCTCGGCAGGGTTGGCGCGGCAACCGAATCCAATCTCAGTGCCGCGCCAGACCCACACCATGCGAAAGTCCCGCAGGTACTGTTTGGCGGGCATTAACCCCCCAGTGGGATTCCAGTTCGTAGGCTCCGTTTACAAAGTGATTTGGAATGGCTCGCGTTGTTTACGCCGCATGAGCATGTTGGCCTCTTCATCGTCGATGAAGCGATAAGCCTTCGGGTCGAATCTCACCGGGCGGGCAAGCAGCATCGCGATATTGGCCATGTGGCACGCATTGACGGAATTGCAGTGGCTCCACACGTCGGATATAGGCTGAGTGTTGTCGCGAATGCATTCAAAGAAATTGCGCATGTGGCTGCCCGGCTGTCGACCTTTGTACAGCTTGATCACCTCTTCATCGAGCCATTTACGATCCGCTTCTGTGAGCTCCTCAATGGGTTTGCCGGTAAGGCTGCCCCGGTTGACGCGGATTCGGCCTTCGCTGCCAGTAATAATTAGCTCGTTCGTACCGCTGTATAGTGTGATCACATTACCATTAGGCAGCTTGAGATCAACTTTAAAGGTCTTCGCCACGTTGTAAGCAACGGGAAGCTCTTCGAAAGGTTTCCGCCCCAACAGCGTGTCCCGCATCAGTTCGCGACCGAGCGGAAAGTCCCATTCGATGGGCACTGCCTCGACCGCCCCAGTTTCCTCGCCGCCAAGCGCCCACATCGCAATATCGGTGTGGTGAACTCCCCAGTCCGTCACCTGACCGCCCGAATACTCAAACCACCAGCGGAAGTTCCAACCAATTCGATTGGGACAGAACGGAACATAGGGAGCTTGTCCCAGCCAGAGGTTCCAGTCGAGATGCTCCGGAGGATCTTGCGTGGGGAATGGTCCTCCCGAGGTGGCCTGGCCCACTGATGCCAAAGCGTGAAGCGGCTTGCCCAGTCGCCCGCTTCGAGCCATGACAATCGCTTTCAAAAACATCGCCCCATACTCGCTGCGCTGCTGTGTGCCGACCTGAAAAATCTTGCCGGTTTGTTCTACGGCTTTGCAGATTAGTTGACTTTCCTCCATGGTCAGCGTGAGCGGCTTTTCGCAGTAAACATGTTTGCCGGCCTTGAGGGCATCGATACAGATCTTGGTATGCCAATGGTCAGGTGTGCCGCAGGTGATGACATCGATGTCCTTCCGGTCAAGGATTTCGCGATAATCCTTGTAAATTTGGCAGTCACCGCCAATTGACTTGGCGAAACGTTCGGCGTTGGAGCGGTCCGGATCAGCACAGGCGATTACTTTTCCGAATTCGGCTGCCTGCCGGCCAATTTCGCTTCCCCTTCCTCCCACGCCAATCGCCGCAATTCCCAACCCCTCATTCGGCGATTGGGATCCCCAAGCCTTCCGCAGCCACAAAGTCGGAACGCACATGCTGCCGGCTAAACCGGCTACCCGAAGAACCTGGCGTCGGGAGATTTGCGTTTTGTGCATGGTGCCTCTCCTTCTGAAGCACAACTCAAAGCTTCTAAAGTTTTGGTCTACACAAAACCCAGCCGTTACTACGGAGCTTCCGGCGGCGCCACTTGAAAAACAGCTTTTCCTCTAAAGTTCTTTCCTGATCTGGAGCCCACACTCTTGATGGGCAAATTTGCGGGTCCAAAACAGTGGCCGGTCTTTCCCCGGAAGACCCCGGAGGCGATACAAATCCGATTTGCCGCCTAAAAAGGCCGCCGAAAAAGACCGTCAGCCCCGGAGCTTTGGTTTTCGCCAGTGTACCGTCGGGGCGATAAAATGAGCCTAATCGAAAATTGTCCGCCTGGCAACTGACGCTTACTTCTTTTGCGTCGAAACGGGTCTTTTAGGAGAGCTTGTTTGTTTAAACACCAATTAGCCGCCGCAACGAAACCTACGCTCTATTGCGCAAGGACTATTTGGTGCCGCGGCTGGCGCTGTATTGTCACTGGCTTTCACGGGCTGGGGCATTTGGGACCTGTCAGCCGAAGGTAAGGAAGGTTCGGTTCTTTTCAGCCGGAAGGGGAGCCCAAGTGTCGCTCGCTTATTCCCGACCCAGTCAGACCAAGATTATAGCCACTATCGGTCCTTCGTGTGATCAGCCGGTGATACTTCGTCAACTAATTAGTTCCGGCGTGGACGTGGTGCGAATCAACTCTGCGCATAGCTCCGTCGAGGACTGCGCGCGAAAGCTGACGTTAATTCGGGCTGTGGCGGAGGAGTTGGCCCAGCCGGTAGCTGTGCTTCTTGATCTTGCTGGCCCCAAACTGCGGTTGGGTCGCCTAGTTGGGGATCAAGTTTACTGCCGGCCCGAAGGGGTGATCCGGCTTATTCGTGGTGATACGGCGACCCAGCCGGATGAGCTTGTGAGCACATATCCGTCCCTGGTCGACGAAATCGGTCCCGGTGATCGGATCCTCCTGGCCGACGGAACGGTGGAACTTCGGGTCGAGGAGGTAAAGCATGGGGTGGCTTTTTGCCGAGTAATTCAGCCCGGTGTCGTCCGTAGTCGACAGGGGATTAACGTGATCGGCGTCCGAGTTAGGGTAAGAGCCTTAACCCCTCAGGACCGTGAATTTGCCATTTGGGCTGCGGAAAACGCTGTGGATTTTGTGGGACTCAGCTTCGTTCGTCTGCCTGAGGAAGTAAACGAACTAAAGGCCTTGCTCCAATCGCGCGGAAGTCATGCCCAGGTAGTGGCGAAGATCGAGAAGGTGGAGGCCTTAGAAAGGTTGGACGAAATTGTTCAGGCCGCCGACGTCGTGATGGTTGCTCGGGGCGACTTGGGAATCGAGGCCGACATCGCGGAACTCGGAGTCCTCCAGAAAAGAATCATTCGCGTTTGTCGACAACTTGGGCGGCCGGTAATTGTCGCCACGCAGATGCTCGATAGCATGCAAAGCCAGCTGATGCCCACCCGAGCCGAGGTGGCCGATGTGGCTAACGCCATTATCGATGGCGCCGATGCATGCATGCTGTCTGGGGAAACTGCCGTCGGGCAGCACCCAGTTGAGGCAGTCTCAATGATGCATCGCATTGCCCTGGCCACGGAGCCGTTTTTGACCGCAAGCTACGCAGAGCTGCCAGCTCGCGAGGGGACCGCGGGAGCGGAAGAGATCACGGAGGCCGCCGCAGAGGCAGCCGTGAGGCTGGCCGTGCGTCTGAGAGCGAAATGTCTTGTGGCCGGCACGGCAAGGGGACACACCGCCCTCAAACTTTCCCGCTATCGGAGTGGCGTGCCAATCGTGGGGGTGACTGACAACCCGGCTACTTGGCGCCGAATGTGTCTGTATTGGGGAGTAATCCCGTTGCTTGGTCCAAAGTCGCCCCAGCCGGAAGGATTGCTGAGTTATGTGTTGGATTGGGGAAAGCGTCGGAGCATCCTCGCGCCCGGCGACATAATTGTCCTCCTGGCGGGGCATGGGTTTAGTCGGGGGGCCCAGAACATGATTATGATTCATCAAGTTGATTGACAAGGTCAATTATCAGGTGCTCAAGAGCTTCCTCAGGGCGACCCTCGCCGAGTGATGACTCGCCAAACTTGTTCGTCCTACGATTTGGCATTTGGGGGAATACCGACTTTTCTGAATCGTTCGCGCCAGGCTGTTCTGCCCGCAGCTCAAGCTTGGCATTCGTGGTGCTCACCCATTTTTTCCCGTTCTTAAAGCCAAGTGGGCATCCAGGTGAATTTGACTAAGACTCCTGCGGTGCCTCTTAGCGGGAGGGTGACAAGTTGGGGAATATAAGTGGACTGGGTACTTTGGACTGAAAGTTCTTCTTCGGGGCGTTGAACTTGAGCTTTTTGGAGGTTGTATGCAGGGTTGGCCCAGAGTGGGCCTTCCGTTGCCAACTTCACGATAGGGCGAAAGAAACCAGTTCCTGGGGAGAAGCGTGCTGCCACGTGGCGTAAAGGATTTCGAGAAGCTTCGCTGAACTCGCCATGTTCCGAGCACTTTTTTCCGCGAGCGCGCGGTCCCCCGCGGCGGGGGGCACACGCGGCTCGCCCGTGGGCCCACCTGGATCGACCTTGACCGGGAGCTTGTCGCGTGAGGAAACTGCCGTTGATCTTTTTGGCTAGGACACCGGGCAGCGAAGGACGGTAGCTTCGAAAGGTAACTCCGGCCGCTCTTAAAGCAAGGTATTCGGACGGAGTTCCGAGGTGCGATAAGCGTTCAATCTTCGCAAAGGTTTGTCACGGAGGACGAGGACCGTGCGGCAACGAGCAATTCCTGGACGGAACGCAGTGGTTTTGGGGGTGGGCTTGCTCCTTGCCGGAGTGTTGGCTGGCTGTGGGGGTGGCTCCACCGGCACAACGCCGGAAGGGAAGGAAGCCTCCGCGGCATCTGTTCAAGCCCCGGCTAAAGCTGAAAGCCAACCCCCAGCAGGTCGATCGGCAAGCAACGAGTCTACTACGAAGAAGCCCTCCCTGGCCGAGCTGACCGCTGATCCTCGGGCCTGCGTAGCTGCATTCCTGGAGGCAATTCGCCAGGGGGACGATCAGCAAATCTTACAACTCTACACGGCGAAAGCCCGTCAGGAGGCCTCATCGCTGGGAGAGCACTTCGCACCGCGGGGGAGCGACACAGCTAAGTATCAAGTTGGCGAAGTCGAGTATTTAGATGCCAATAGTGCTCGAGTCAAGGCGGTTTGGACCGATCTGGACGAGCAGGGCAAACCTCAGTCAGATGAGGCCCTTTGGATGGTGCGAAAAGAGCCGGGGGGATGGCGCGTCGCGGCCATGGCGGTCAAGGTCTTCGAAGGGGACGAGTACCTGTTCCTCGACTTTGAGGATCTCAATCGCACAAAGGCCATGCTGGAGGAGTTCCGCAAAGAGCAGCTCCGGCGCGCTGCCGAAGTGGCCAATCGCCCTGAGCAAACCACCGAACGGCAGTAACCTTCGGTTGCGCCGTCGGGGCACAGGCGAGTCAATTTGCAAGGTAAAATCCCGCTCGGGTAGACTTTGCTTCTTATCTAGATCGTCTCCGGACAGCTCCCTAAAGCCAGGGGAACGTGGTCCGGCGCACACCGCTCGTCGCAAGTTACCATGGGCGGAGAGCCACCTTGATTTTCCCGGCGTAATCCTGCCCGGAGCGCTAGCGCACTTCCCAATGGCGCGGCGGGGTTCCTCCCCCCGGCTGTTAAGCGCCGGACGCAGTTTGGGCTTATCTTTTCCCGCTGATCTAAGCCGTAGGGTTGGAGCTCCCGCGTGCCTGGCCCGGAAGACCAGGGGGAGGCAGCGAGGGGAGTCTTCATAAAGCCCGGTTGCTGCGTGGGCGACACTTCCCGTAAGAAACGATGGCGGCATATAATCGGAAGCTTACTGCGTCGATTTCGTTTAGCTTCCGGGCAGGAATTACGCTGGGATGCCGAAACAAATCTCGGCCGGAGGAGTACGCCGGGTAATATGCCCCCGGGGAAGCCGGCTGACTAAGAATCAGTTTTTTGAGCGTATAAGGGTAAGACGGAGGCTTTTGGAGGTTTGGCAACGTGGGAATTAGCGAAAGAAGAAAAGAGCTACGTCGAAGGCGCCATCGGCGCGAGAAGCTAAAACAGCTTTACCGTCGCTTTTTGAAAGCCCCGCCCTCGGAGAAACAGGCCATCTTGGACAAAGTTCGGGCTTTAACCCCGGGTTATTTGGACGTCTACCGCAACTGGGGAGTGCTTGACCAATATCTCCAAGGGAACTGGCGGGGCCAGTAGTTGTCTCGCGGTAAATGCGTGCTCGCCCGGAGTCCGTAAGAGCTCGCGATTAGCCGGAACCTTGGTGGTTGCGCTAACTTACGATGGTGGGCCGCCTCCCGCCCGGCAAATGGGGGCTGGGCGACTTTCCGCAAGATTGGGGAATCGTAGGCCAGCGCTTGCTGCTTGAGGGGGCGGCTTAGATGATTTCCGAACCTGGGCGACGCACCACTTTTTCCGAAGGTGGGCTGACCAATGCCACATGGTTCAGCTGCTAACTGTTCCTGGCGGTCTGGTCGCATTCCTGACCGGTTTATCGCATTCTTGGCTTTCTTTGTCTTCATCGCCCATTTGGTGCCCACCGAGTTTGCTTTGGCCCAGACAGGCCCCCCGCGTTTCGGTCGAAGCTATGGGATGTTTGGGGAAAGGGTTCTCGGTGAACCTATTCGCCCGCCGCAACCCCGATTTAGCCAGGGCATTGAGCGCACGCCGGATGGGATCTTCCAGGGGATTCGGCCGCCTGGTTCAGGAGGTTATCCCAGGTCGGAGGCAGCCCGCCAGGCACGGGAATTCCGCTATCGTGAGTGGTTGACGCCGGAAGGCAACTGGTCGACGTTTACTCCTGGAGCGGCGGAGGTTGCCGTACCTAACGCTTGGGTGTCGCCCCCTACTGCCTGGCAGGAACGTGCGGTGCCTTCCGCGCCTTCGGAGGGAGTAGCACCGGCTCCTGCAGAATCGCCGGTCACCCCGGGGCCGGAGGCCCCTGGTGAGAGTGGTCCGGCTCCGGTCATTCAGGAGGCGGAAAGTATGGGCGGAACCCCTCCGGCGGGAGCTGCTGGGCCGACAGAAAGTGCTGCTGGTGGGAGGGAGATGACTCCGGAGTTGCCGCCTCCCTCGCGGTGGGTCAATAGCACCAGGGCGCCTCGAGCCAACGAAAAGAGCTTTGTTCAACCTCCCGGCCGGGTAAGTCGGCTATTGAGTCAGGTGGGCTGGCGGGAAGAGATCCAGCAGTTTAAGCGGGATATTGAGCGGGGACGTGTCTTGGGTGGCCAGGCATGGGAAAGCATTTTGAGCGAGAGGGTCACCCGGGCATTGGGTGCGAAGAGTGTGGGTGGTGTTCGTGTTCGGGTGGAAGGGGGCAGGGCCATCTTGGACGGGCGAGTCACTTCTTCCGAGGCAGCCCAGCTTGCCGGCCGGATTGTCCTTCTTGAGCCGGGAATTTGGGAGGTCGTCAATCGCTTGGAGGTCACTCCTCCCTAACGCTTCCCATCCGCAGGAAAACTTACCCCCATTTACGAGCGCCGGAAATACCGATCGAGATCTTTTCGGCTAAGCACCATCACGGCCGGCCGACCGTGCGGACAGTAAAAAGCATCTTGGACGAGATGCCGTTGGGCAAGGAGGGCAGAAATCTCCTCGTTTGTCAACTTATCTCCCGCCTTGACCGCCGCCTTACAGGCGAGGGATGCAATCAGTTGCTCAAAAAGGGCCGGCCGTTCCGGAGGGCTTCCCTGATCCGTCAGCGTTCGAACGATCTCCCGCAGGAGCTCGCCCAGCTGGCCCGGCTTCAGCAAAGCAGGGATAGCCTGCACAAGCACCGTCCCGCCACCGAAAGGCTCAATTTCAAGCCCTAGCCGTTCAAGCAGTTGACGACTATCTAGGAGCACTGCTGCTTCTTCCGGCGCAAGATCGACGGGCTCCGGGATGGTTAATCCCTGAGAAGCCACCTTGCCCGTAGACAATTGGTCGAGAAGTAGGAGCGTCAAAATCTTCTCGTGTAAAGCATGCTGGTCAATAAGCAGTATGCCTTCAGCGTCTTCGGTGACGAGGTAACTGTCCATGACCTGCATCGCTTTAAGGGGCCCAAGTCGCGTACTAACTGGCGGCTCGGCGCGTGGCGTGCTGTCGGAAGTGGCGGGTACGACCTCGAAGGGCACATCACCCGACGGCGATCTTGGGCCATAAGGCTTCGCAGTGGATGAAGCGATAACTGTGGATCCTGGTAAAGCTTCGCTTGGACGAGCGGCAGGGCCCGCCCGCTCGGTCGGGACATTTGAAATTCCCCAAGCCAGTTCTTGCTTTACCTCCGCATTTAGCTGTCGGGGAGAAGTTGTCGTAGCCGCGGTTTGCTGGGGGACGGGAGGAAGCCAGCTAGCTAACTTCCCTTGTGCCCATTCCACCACCCGCCGTCTTAATGCGTCTTCTGTTAGCTCGGGACTGTCAGAAGCGGGCGGGGGAAGCTCAACGCCCGTGTGTTGAGGGAGCCGCGCGGTGACATCCGGAGCAAGAAATCGGGATCGTAACGTGGCCAGAAGTTGCCCGTAGAGCCGGGAACCATCGTGGAAGCGAACTTCCAACTTAGTGGGATGGACATTGACATCAACAAGCTCAGGGGGCATTTCCAGCCAGAGGAACGCTACAGGGTAGCGACCAACTGTCAACAATCCCCGATAAGCCTCTGCCAGGGCATGTTGCAAAGATCGGTCGCGAACATAGCGGCCGTTGACAAAAAGATACTGGTATCGTGTCGACGTGCGACTTTCCTGGGGATGACCAACGAATCCCCAAAGCCGGACGTTTCCCTCAATGCTCTCGACGGGGAGGAGCTGTTCGGCTAGCGAGTTTCCGAAAATGCTCGTAATCCGCTCGATTGCCGTGGAGGCGGCTGGTAGATCGAAAAGCACGCGATCGTTGTGCGTCAGGGTCATGTGGAGGGACGGATGTCCCAAAGCGATGCGGATAAATGCCTCCGTCAGATGAGCTAATTCCGTTGACGTACCGCGGAGGAATCGCCGGCGGACCGGCGTATTGAAAAACAAGTCGCGCACCTCTACCGTAGTGCCCGGAGGGCAGCCACAAGGCCGCAGCCACTGCCGCAAGCCGCCGACTACGTAAAGCTCTGCTCCTTCTACGGCGTCGCGGGTGCGGCTGCGCAGGACGAGCCGGCTGACGGCGGCAATGGCCGCCAGCGCCTCCCCCCGAAACCCAAGCGTCCGAATATGGAAGAGGTCGTCGGCCGAGCTAATCTTACTGGTACTGTGATTAGCGACGGCAAGCTCTAGTTCGTTTGCAGGGATGCCGCAGCCATCGTCAACCACCCGGATGAATTCGGCCCCGCCGCTCCCAGCGTAAACATCGATCCTCTTGGCCCCCGCATCGATAGCGTTTTCCAAAAGCTCCTTCACCACGCTAGCAGGCCGCTCGACCACCTCGCCGGCAGCGATTTTGTTGACGATTTCTTGCGGCAGCCGACGAATCAATGCCATGGCGGTGCTTATCGTGGGCCTTTGTGGATTAGAATCCCTATCTTGTGGTCACCCGGGAGCGGCTCCAAGGACAATAAGCGATCGGTGTTGTCGACACAGTGACGTTTGAAAAAACACAAAACTATTAGTTTGCGCCAAGCCAAATCGATATGGCATCCATACTATTCAAGACGCGGTACGCTTATGGGCACGGGGCGAAGCAAATAAGCCTGGAGCGCCCTTAGGTCACGAGGACTACCCGCGCAACAATCCTTGGCTCTAGCCATCCTCACGAAGGCCACCTACCCGCGGCGTTCCATGCTTGCCGATACGGATCCTAATTTCGGGGCGGACGCCGCGGATGAATCCCGTGCGAATGTTGACTTCTTGCCCGATTCTCCATGTTGGCGGCAATGATTAACCCCACGGTCTCTTCCCACGTGGGAACCGCATCGGGAGGAATCAAACCGGGTTGATCTTCAAGGTCTTCTTCACTTTCCGCTTGTTCGTGATCGGCAGTTGTTGTCTCGACGGAAGCGGCAATATCTCGACCGTCTCGACGCTTTGGCCGATGACGTCCGGCGCGACGCCGCTTGCGGGGATGCTCCCCGGGATAGACCGGTTGCTCCTCCGGCTCTGATTCTCCTGGTGCTGTCTCCAAGGCGGCGGTAGGCTCGCCGAGCGAGGTCTCAACCACTTCACCAGCCCAAGGGAGTGCAGCCGAGGATACCCAGCCGGTTGGCTCGGGTAGCTCTTCGATGGTTGTGACGAGTTCTGGGGAGTCTTTTGATCGCGGGACTTCGTCGACTTGCTGCCAAACGACGTCTTCTGAACTCTTGGCCGGGGCACCTAAAACTTCTCGGACAAGCTTTTCTTCTCGCTTGCTGAGAAGCTCCGGCGGCTCCTCGCCGAATAGCTCAAACCACGCTTTAAACGCCGGGGGCAGCTCTTCTTCGGCGGGAACGGGAGCTTCGCCCGATGAAATCTCGGCATGAGGGTGATTGACATCTTGCCCCTCTTCGCCAGATTCTGCCGTGGCCCATTCGGCCAAAGTGTCGCCCGGGTGGTCTTCGCTAACGGTAAGTTGCAAAGCGCCTACCGGTTCAGGTAATCGAGCCGGCGGCGTCTCAAGTTGCTCTGCAACCTCTTGCGCGGTTCCGATGAAGATTCGATCTGAAAGATCCACCACCTGGGCCGGTGGAATCTCCACCGGCTTTAGGTCCGTCGGCGCCGATGGCTGAGCTGTCTCTTCCCCCACTGCCAGCGTTGTAGCCGGCTCCGCGAGCGCCGGGGGTGGGGGTACCGTGAGGTCCACCGACGGATTTTGGCTAGCCACTTCGCCTGGTCGCTCTGACTCCGCCGAGACGACGGTTGAACCGGCCCCAGCTTCGGGCGGCGATTCCAAGGCTACTTCTTCTGGGCGAACCACCTTCGGCATTATGGGGGCGGCTCCGAAGATCTGACCTTCGGATTCTTCGAGGCCCACCGCTGCCCCCGAAAGAGAAATTTCACTTCGCAGCGGCTCCGAAGAGGGCATATCTAGACCCCGAAAGGAACGCTCGCCGGCGGTGCTAGCTAGACCTATTCTGGAAGGTGAGGGAGTTCCCGCCAAGTCGCCGGCACTCGTCCGCTGATCGGCTTGCGCAACCGGGGGAACGTCTGCCACTCTTTGCGAGTGGGTAGCCGCCTCGTGAAGAGAGAGGCGCTCCTGCGAGGCAGTCGCGAGCGGAGTTTTAGCTTCCCCCTTTATGTCGGGTGCCGCATCGCCAGCGGCTTGCCCGCCGGATCGCACGGAACCTTGCTCGAGAGGAGGGGTTTCTTCGGCCTGGCGTCCCTCGGACTCCTCCGCGGGAGACCCAGCTTCCAATAAAGAATCGCTTTGCGGGACGATTCCCAGCTGAACCGCCAATTCGTCCCAATCGGTAACTTTGCGCTCCCGATGGGAGAAGTCCGGCCAAATCCGTTTTTTCGGCGGAGTCCACCCTTTAGAACGTGGAGGTCCGCCCGACTGAGCAGCCCCAGAGGGAGTTGAGGGAGGCGGTGCGGGTGAGAGCTCCAAGCTTGCCCCGGGCGAGGCGCGACCAGATTGGGATGGCGGCGTTCTTGGTGCTGGGGCCTGATGACGGGCTGGCTGCCCTCGGCCGGCGGCTTGTTCAGCCACCTGTGGTACGCTCTGGGAGGCTCCGTGAGTGCGACCGAAATCCTTCCGATGAGTTTCGTGACGAGAAGTGTCCTGTCGGGAGCTAGGTCTTGACTGCCCACCACCGGAGCCGTGAGATCCCCGCGGAGGCTGGCGGCCGGGATCAATTGGTCCCCCCGAGGGGGTGACCGCGGATGGGCCTCCGACCCCGACTGGTTCTTGGGATTGAGTACTAGCTCCCTCCTCCGCACGATTTTCTAAGCCAAATTCTTCAGCCCATCGATCCCACTGATTACCTGACTGATTCCTCCTGACCATAGGTCGAACCCCTCAAGAGTCGCGCGAATAAAGGGGCTCTTCAAGCGCCAGTTTCCGCGTGGTGGTCACCGCAGGTCTAGGCGAGGTCATCGCCGCCCGAAATGCCATCTGAAAGCCACTGTGGCGATCTACTTAGTTAACTTAAAATCAGCACGCCTAGGGTCTAACCATCCATCCAAACTAGTTCCCCCGCATTTGGGACAAGCTTTGCCCGCCATTCTGTTCTCCGTAGCCTTAAATACCTGATAGTCGCCTTACGCGGCTTCTAACTCACCCTTCATGCCGATTTGGTTAGCCGGTCTTGTTTCAGGGTACCATTGTCACCGCTCCCCTTAGTGGGGCCGCCCGAAACCGAATAAGCTTGGTTCCCCTTAATTTGTCATTCCTGCGGGCTAAGTCGGCCCCCCGTTCCGAGACTGATTCCCCGCTGATTCGCGTCCAAAAGAACCACCGCCCCGGGTCCCTCTAAACTCCGCGCTTTGCCCGGTAGCCCATCGGCACTTAACCAACTGTTGGTCGGTAGGGAGGAGCCCAAAGGCTCTAGCCCAGTCAAACTTACGCACCCCGCTGGTCGACGAACGCGACCAAGGACAGAGCCATATACGGATTGCTTCCACGCTTTCCCGCAGGATGCCCAACCACGCACCGGGTGTTCAAGTGGCTTGTATTTCGAGAATTGTAACTTCTTGACCGGTCTGGTATAGTGAGCGTACTTGCCCCCCGTGCCTGTGATGGGACTAACCCGTGCCGGGCTAAGTCCCTTTATTACTTTTTGGAGGGGGCTGTTAGATTTGGTCGGCTGGCCTAAACGGGTCGGCCCGGACCGTATTTGAGTGGTGCTTTAGAAGCGGGGAAAAGACGGTAATCGTTCAATCGTGGTCGAATTGTCGGCAGAAATAGTTGCTAGGTTGCGTCGAAGCTGATTGAGTGGGGTTTTATGGTCAATCGCAATCTACTTAGGGAACTTGAGCCTTCGGAAGCCGAACTGGAACAGGAACTGCAGCTAGCTCTTGGGGATACTCCGCCGGAAGACCTTTATTTGTCAACACAGGAGATCTCCCGGCACCGGGTGGTTCGGGGCAAAATCGTGATGGTCGAACCAGACCGGGTGCTTGTCGACTTGGGTCTAAAGTGCGAAGGCGTGGTTCTGCGGAGCGAATGGTCCGACTCCGAGCCTCCTCCCGAGCCGGGCCAAGAGATTGATGTCCTTATCGAAGACTTTGATGAATTCGCCACGCCCGGGGCGGAGATGCGGGCCATCATTATCTGCAGTAAACGAAAAGCCGAGAAGATCCAGGCCTGGTCGCGGATCATGCAGCGGGTGCGGGAGGGTGATGTCGTCACCGGCTTGGTGTCTCGAAAGATTAAGGGCGGCCTTCTCGTTGACATTGGGGTTAATGTTTTCCTTCCTGGAAGCCAAGTGGACGTTCGGCGGCCGACCGACCTAGGCGAATACCTGGGCCGGGTTGTGCAGTGCCTTGTGCTCAAGATCGACGAGTCCCGGCGGAATATCGTGGTCAGCCGGCGTGTACTCATAGAGCAGCAGCGGACGGAACGGAAGAATTTGCTCCTTAAGGAGCTTCAGGTTGGTCAGCTGCGGAAGGGCATCGTGAAAAACATCGCCGACTTTGGCGCCTTCATTGACTTGGGCGGGATCGATGGCCTGCTCCACATCACCGACATGAGCTGGGGACGAATCAACCACCCGAGCGAGCTCTTGTCGCTTGATCAGGAGATCGAGGTGGTTGTTCTCCACATTGATTACGAGCGGGAGAAAGTCGCGCTTGGTCTCAAGCAGAAGACGCCTAGTCCGTGGGAAAACATCGAGGAAAAGTACCCGGTTGGAAGCCGTGTCCGTGGCACGGTTGTCAACTTGACGAACTTCGGGGCCTTTGTGCGGTTGGAGGACGGCGTCGAAGGATTGGTCCACATCAGTGAGATGTCGTGGACCAAGCGGATCAATCATCCGAGTGATATCCTTAAGCTCGGTGACGAGATTGAGGTGGTCGTCCTTTCGATCAATAAGGAAAAGCAGGAAATCTCCCTTGGTCTCAAGCAGACTCAGGAGAACCCATGGGATCGCGTGCTAGAGAAGTATCCCGTCGGCTCCGACGTCAAAGGGATTGTCAGGAACATCACGAATTTCGGGGCATTTATCGAGCTGGAAGAGGGGGTCGACGGCCTCCTCCACATTTCGGACATTTCCTGGACGCGAAAGATCACCCACCCAGGCGAGGTGCTTCAAAAGGGTCAGGAAGTTGAATGTCGGGTTCTCTCGATCGATCCGGTGAAGCGGCGGATCGCTTTAGGGTTGAAGCAGCGGACAGAGGACCCGTGGGAAAGGGATATTCCCAGCCGATACCAGCCCGGGATGGTGGTTAAGGGAACAGTCACCAAGATTACGAACTTCGGTGTATTTGTCCGGCTTGAGGAGGGTTTGGAAGGGCTCCTTCATATTTCCGAGCTTGCCGATCACAAGGTGGATAGCCCCGAAAAACTCGTTCAGTTGGGGCAGGAAATTGAGGTGATGGTCCTGCGGGTAGATCCCCACGAGCGACGGATCGGCTTATCCCGTAAGCGGTTAGAACGGCCGCAAGAGGACGAAGGAGCTCCCGCGGCGGAACCCCGCGAACGTGAACTGCGGGGCGGCGTTGGTACTGGTCCGGCACCCTCTGGTGGGGGGAAACGTTTCCGCAAAGGGCCGCCGCGTGGCGCCCGGCACGGCGGGCAGCCTCGGCAAGGAGGCCCGAAGCCGGAGGGTGCTCGAACGGGAAGAACCGGTGAAGGTCCTTCCGAGGATGTGAGGTCCGAAGATGTTGTAGCCATCGCTGAGACCGGAACGGACTCCGGCGAGTCTTCCAGTGGCGCCCCCTCAGACGCTCCGCCTGCACAGGGCGATTCTTCGACCTAGCCACCGTATCCGCCGCGCACTCCGCCAAGTCGGTTCTAATCGGTTGCTTCCGCCATCGGCGGTTTTGATGCCTATCCATGCCCCCATGGACCATTGGGGGCTTTGCTTTGTGAGGCTATCGGGCTTGCTAGGTAGGCATTTCGAGCTGGCGACGGAAAGCCTGTTGACCAAGCACATCTTGGCGAGTTTGCATCTGCCAGGCAGTTTTGGCAGGCTTGACGACCTAAGGCAACCTGGCTGATCTTGGCGGAGTCTGCCTACTGCAAGCCGGTGAGGAGTTCGTAAAGGTGTCGGCCTCCGAACAGCCTCGGGTTACGTGGCAAGCGTTAGGTTGTCTCACCTTCCATCCTCGTCTTTCGCGGTAGCTCCGGCACAGCCTGCGCAAAGTGCCCTCGCCGATCCTTAGGCCCCTATGTGGACTTTTCTGATTCCCTGGCGTTTTTGCTCTATGGGGATTTCGGGGAGTTCCCAACAATTTCGGCATCAGAGACACATTCGGCGCAGGTTGGCCGGCAAGGGACGTTATTGAGCGGGCTGCCATTACCGGTCGATAGTTGGATAGGGACTTGATGAAGGCAAAAATCGTGGGGTTTTTGTTGTCGTTTGAGGAAACACGCGCACCGATGAAAAGAACCCGCCGTAAACGTACAAGCTCGGCAGCTCAATCCCCCCTGGAAACTTACCTTCGGGAGATCAATGAGACTCCGCTTCTAACGCCCGAAGAGGAGCAGGAACTTGCCGAGGCCATTGCGCAGGGCGATCCCCAAGCCCGCGACCGCATGGTGCGGGCTAATCTCCGGCTTGTGGTCAACATCGCTAGGAACTACACCGGCAAAGGGCTTAGTCTTCAAGACCTTATCGAGGAGGGCAATTTGGGTCTGCTCCGGGCGGTGGAGGGTTACGACCCAGCAATGGGGACTCGGTTTTCCACATATGCGAGCTATTGGATCAAACAGTCGATTAAGCGTGCCCTTATCAACTGTTCCAAAGCGATACGGATCCCCGCCTATATGGTGGAACTTTTGTCAAAGTGGCGGCGGGCCAGCGCTCGGTTGACGGAGGAGCTTGGTCGGACACCCACTCCCGAAGAAGTCGCCCGAGTGTTAGGTATCCCACGAAAAAAGCTGCCAATCATTAAGAAGGCCATTCGCATTCACAGCATGACACCTCAGACGGATCAAGGGGATTCCGGCTGGTCTTTGGGCGAGATCTTAATGGATGATCAAACTCGGACGCCGGAGGAAGAGTTACTCGAGCATGACAGCCTGAACCGAGTGATGGCCCTCCTTGACACGATGGACAGCCGGGAGGCGACCGTACTCCGCATGCGCTTCGGACTCGACGACGGGCAACCGAAGACTCTCAAAGAAATTGGGGAGGCTTTGGGCTTGACCCGGGAACGTGTTCGCCAAATTGAAACGGAGGCGCTTCGCAAACTAGGGGCGGCTATCGAAGGGGAAAAGGCTCTCGCCCGGGCCGAGGGGCACGGGACCACCGCAGCCCCAAAGGCCCCAGCTGCTCCAGTGAAAAATTAAGAAGCGACTCTCCTCGGTTAGCGGCCTCACGCAACCGACGGGGCCGAAAATGCTTCGATGCCGGAAGTGTTCTGGCGACGGGCGCTCGGTCGGGAGAATATGAGGCGGCCGGCTGCCCATTGAGCAAAAAAGCCGCCGGGACGGGCCTAGAGGGCCGAGCTCACCTTCGCCGCCTCTCCGGCCGGCTTATCTTCGTTTTGGTGCCAGAATGGCAAATCCTTGTCGCTTCGGCCGAGGTCATTCGGCGGCCAGCCAAGGTTTTCCGCCTTTTCGCGTTCCGCAGACGTTGACCGTTATGCCTAGCTCTTGCGCCAGTGCCGCCTTGGCCAGCATAGCTTGATCGGCGGCTTGCTCGTCCGTGGCGTAAACCACCTGAACGTGATTGGATTTGTGTTTGGCCATCATTTGATCGCGGCTAACCCCGTAAAGCACGGCATGCATGATTGGCCACTGAGGCGTTGTTTCCTGCCAGCGGCGATTGGTTTCCTCTGCCGGCAGGGCCACCACGCAGCCTCGCCCAAGGTCCATACACAGTCGACCTGGTTCCACGTAAATTCGCGACCAAATGATTTCCCCCGGCTTTGAGACACCTTTCAGAGTGCCACCGCCAAGGCGGAAGTACATTGCCGGTTGACGCTCGCTTTGAGCACCGCGCCAACCGTCGACAAAGTGGGCCGGTGGCGCCCCGCCGCTAATCATAAAGACCCAGACATAGTCTTTCACCGTGCCGGAGCGGTCCCAATCTCCCCAGCGCACGTCATGGAGGGTTGTCTCCACCGGTTGGCCAAGGCTTTTATGGATGCGATAGGTCAGCAGACCATCGAGGCCTGAGCATTCGTCTACTTCGTTAAAGTGGACGACCGGTTCACCATCGTACAGCACTCGCTTTCCGTCACGGCTTCGCACTGGGGGGCGATCGGCGTTGTTGAGCATCCCCTCCACCAGGTCGCTTGCCGGCAAGAGATCCTTCAAACCCTGTTGATATTGGATGCCAATGGCATCGCACCCGAAGTCGTCCGCCAGCCGCACCGCGGCGATGTACATCTTGCATTGCAAAAGGATCTGCTCGTCCGTCAAATCGGTTTCTGGATTAGGACCAGTGATAAATCGCAGGCCGCGCTGCTCCATCCATCGACGAACTGCCAAAGCTTCATCATCCGGAACTTGCATCGTCTCGTAGTAAAGCGCGGATTGGCTCAGCCTTTCCTTGAACACCCCCGTGGGGTGGAGGAGTTCATCGGGAATGATGGCGTTGTACATTCCCATGCAACCTTCGTCGAAAACACCAAGAATGGCTTTTTGTCGGCGAAGCTGTTCGGCCAGCGCCTGCGCCAACCGGCGCACGTTGGCTGGTATCCGAATCGAGCTTAACGGCTGCACATGGTCCGTCGGATGACGCAGGGAACCAGTCTTCAGCCAGCGGGCTAGCTGTTTACGGAATTCCGGCGCGGCAAAATCCTCGGCCCACAAGGTGGAGTATTTCTTTCCGGCTTTGGTAAGACAGGCGTTCAGATTAAGAAGGCCGACCAAGCCCGGCCATTGACCCGACCAATTAGCCACTGTCAAAATAGGCCCCCGGTGACTAAGAAGCCCGGCTAGCACGTGATGGGAATACTGCCAAACGGCCTCGGCCACGATAAGTTTGGCATCGGGATCGATCTGGGCAAAAATCTGCATCCCTTCCTTCTGAGAGCTGATGAAGCCGTGCTTTTCGTCTTCCTTATATGGATGCGCCCGCACCAGCTTGAAGCCGGCGCTTGCCACCGCCTCCGCTAAGGCCTTTTCCATTGCCTCCTGAGCGGGCCAGCACGTTTGATTAGCCGCCAGTCGGAGGTCGCCACTTGCGACGAGCAACACCTCATTCGGACGGACTTTCCGTGGCGCCGGCAATTTCGGAATGACCATTTTTGCCATCTCATCCTCCTCCCATCTTTATGCAATGGCCCGGAAATAACGCCGACTCGGTTCGCCGTCAGAAGTTGCCTGAACCCATGCTCACGCCCCAGGCGATTGTTGACCCATTCGGCCGCGCGCTTACGGCGAAGGCCGGATTTTCGGCTAGCAAGACTCTGCCTGATAACTAACGAGTCCCCTAGTCGATCAAGAAGACCCAAAGCTGTTTAGGCCCGTGCACGCCCAGAGTCAACACCTTTTCGATATCGGATGTGCGGCTTGGACCCGTGATGATGACGAATTCGCCTCGAGTGCTTCGGTCCTGGGACCAAGCAGCGACCGCGGACCAGGCGGCTGCCAAGTGGGCATACAGCCGGTCAAGGTGTCCCACAATCACGCAACTGGGGGGTAAATAGTAAAGCAAGCGCTCCCATCGGTGCCGGCACAATACCAGAGCCGACCCAGTATCGGCCAAGAATAGTTCCCCAGGAACCACCGCAGCATCAAGTTCCGCTACCTGTTCTGGGGTCCAATTTTCATCCACGCGCCGGAGCTGACCAATTCCCAGACCGTCCACAACCTTGTTGACAAGCTCCTCCGCTCGATAACCGATACGATGCCAGCGAAATTGGTCTGCCAAGCTTCGTAACCTTGCCCGAGCATGGTCTGGGGAGCTTGCCCGAACTGCTTCCCCGTGAACAGCTGCCAATTCCCGCTCGAAACGCGCAAATAAAGCCTCAGGGGGGGACGGATCCGGCGGCCAGATTTCGGGAATTCCCGGCGGCTCCATTGGTTCGCGGACCTTGCCGCCAAGAGCCTGCTCAATCCGCGACAAAATCCGCTCGCGTGCGTTTGTCACCGACAAATCTCCCATCTTCCATCTGGAGCCTTTGCCATCATCGAGTCGTCGACCGGAAGAACGGTCTCTTTGGTACCACACCGACCTTGCCAAACCAAGATGACCTCCCTCCGGAGCCCTACTCACCTTGAGCACTTGGGTGCTTGGAGCCCATCTTACTCACTTAAAACCCGCACGGCCGTACTGAATGGCAAAGGTTTCGCCCGGAACAGCAGAGACCTGGCCGGGCGAGTCCAGTTTCGGATCTATAGTGGGTTGCTATGTTGACTTCTCCAGCGGTGGTTTTGCCTCGCCGGCTAGCTTTGGCCAGCGTTTTCGGAATGGGCCGCCCGCAGGGAGCGGCGGTAGATTTCTCGCCCGCAACCACGCCCGTAGGAGTTTCGGCTTCCAAGGGAGCAAGTAAACCGTTCGCATTCCCAGTCGCGCTAAGGCCATGGCCAGTTTGTATCGCCATGCTCCCCGCATGGTAAACGCCCAGGCCTTCCACACGGCCTTCTCCAACCAGGAGCGAACCGGCGAGGAGCGAGTCACTGCCAAGTTTCGCAGATAAACCAGCTTGTGCGGAATATCGATCTTGACCGGGCACACCTCGTGACACGCCCCGCACAGCGAGCTAGCAAAGGGTAGTTTCCCTGCCTTGCGAATGCCCACCATCGCCGGGGTGATTACCGCCCCGATGGGGCCTGGGTAAATCCAGCCGTAGGCCCATCCTCCCACCCGGCGATAGACCGGGCAAGCGTTAAGACAAGCTCCGCAGCGGATGCAGGAAAGCGCCGAACGCAACTTCGGGTCCGCGAGCACTCTGGTCCGCCCGTTGTCAACGATAATCACATACATCGCCTGTCCTGGCGATGGGCCGTGGATAATGTGGGTGTAAGTAGTCAGTTTTTGACCGGTACCACTTCGGGCAAGAAGTTGGAGGAAAACCGGCAGGTGGAGGATGCTCGGGATAACCTTTTCGATCCCCATGAGAACCACATGGACGGGCGGCGTAGCCATGGAGAGCCCAGCATTGCCCTCATTTTCGACCACACAGACGGCCCCTACATCGGCAATTGCGAAATTTGCTCCAGAGATCCCCATCCCTGCTTCCAAAAACCGCCGCCTTAAGTGCCGCCGGGCGATCGCCGTCAGTTGTTCGTGCTGGCGAGTAAAGGGTTCGCCCAGCTTTTCGGCAAACATTTTGCCAATGTCTTCTGCGGAAAGGTGTAGAGCCGGCGTGACGATATGAGTGGGCCGCTGCCCCGCCAATTGAACTAGGAATTCCCCGAGATCAGTTTCGACCGCTGCAACACCGATGGTCTCCAGACACCGGTTAAGCTCCATTTCCTCGGAGACCATCGACTTGGACTTGACGACAAGCCGGACTCCATGTTTTCGAGCAATGCCGAGGACGTGCTCATTGGCTTGGCGGGAGTTTTCCGCCCACAGCACGGTCGCCCCCCGTGCGGTGATGTTTTCTTCGAATTGCCGCAGCAGGTGATCAAGCCGACTGATGGCATAGGCTTTTATTCGAGCCGCCTGTTCACGCCAAGACTCCCACTGAGCGATGCTAGCGGCGATCTGGTCCCGGGTCTTTGCCGAGCGTTTTGTTGCAAGTTCAAGGGCTTTTGAACCCCGCGGCTCGGCAAGCCATTTTGTTTCCTTAGCAAGAAATTCCGCGCCTTCTATGGGCGAATGCTTCATCGACAACCGCCTTGGAACAACCGTGCTCGCATAACTGCCAATGGGATACCGCGGCTCCCCCCGCTAGGTTTTCGCCCCACGATATCTGTTAAGAAGTGGTTACCAGACGATTAAGGAAATCGCTGATTTTTCGATTGTTGATTGGGACATCATAGTGGCGGCACCCGGGGCCAGCTTCGATGTCGCCGCTTTATCACCACCATAGGTTCTCGTCAACTATTTCCAGGTCTACCACTCTTTGCCTGACGGATTGCCGCGGTTAGTCGGCCTCTCAGAACTCACTTGCGAAGGCTTTGAGCGAGTTTCTATTTGCCGTCAAGCATCCCGGCCAGGAGCTCCACGATATGAGCAATGCGGACCTCCTTGCCGGCTGGATGCCGGCGCAAAATTCCTTCAAGGTGCATCAAGCAACTGATATCGGTGGTTAATAACCACTGTGCCTTGGTGGCAACGACCGCTTCTGCCTTGGCCTGGCCCATAGCAATCGAAATGCCTGGCATCTTTACGGAGAAGGTGCCGCCGAATCCACAGCACTCCTCCGCATCCGGAAGGGGGCAATAATCGATACCTTCGATCGACCGAAGAAGTTTTTGCGGGGGACCAGGGACGCCAAGTTCCCGGCGCGTGTGACAGCCCACGTGCAAGGTCACTCGATAAGGAAACCGCACGTTAATCCGGCAGATCCCGAGGACGTGGACCAGGAACTCACAGATTTCATAAACACGCCGCCCCACCTGGGCTAATTGTCCGTCCGGATCAAGTAGGGGGTAAAAAACCCGACACATGGCGGCGCAAGAACCGGACGGGCAAACGATCCATTTAAACGGGGCAAAGCACCGGGCAAAATGTTGGGCCACCCGGCGGGCCTCGTCCCAATAGCCGGAATTAAAAGCCGGCTGTCCGCAACATGTCTGACCCTCCGGAAAGGCCACACGAACCCCGTGTTGCGTCAACACCCGAACTGTTGCTTCCGCAATTTGTGGATAAAATTGATCGACGTAACATGGCACAAAAAGTGCCACAGGCTCCCCCGGCTGATACGGGGGATACACCTCGGCAAGCTCCTCAGTTTCTTGCTGCGATAGGCTACGCATAGAAATTTGGCAGCCTTGAGGGGTTAAAGATGCGTCAACAGATTCCCGCGGCTTTCTATAGATCAACAACGGAAACGTAAGCCCTGCTGCGGCTGCGCCGCCTTCTCGGCAGCCTTCCTCTTGGGGCCTCCTTGTCCTGGGAACCGCCTCCTCGTCCCTAGGCTAAAGGCTTCCGGCCATATTCCATCGGAATACGGGGCGCAGCTCGCATGAGGTGATACCCTCCGCGCCTCTGCTAAGCCGGATCGAACCGGTATCTAAGTTTCCCGTTCTGAGCCAGCTGAGAGGCGCCTTCAAACTGCGAACCGCTAGCCGCCGGCGCGGTTTCCATGGGGCCACGGAACCTTCCCCCAGCCACGCATTCCGCAGAGACGCTAGCGCTTTCGAAAAGTGTTGTATTCTACTCGAGCCGATAGCGATTTACCAAAGCAATCGTGTGACAGATAGGGCGACAAGACCAGAGGAGATTAAACAAATGAAAGGGCCCCTGGCATGGTGAAGCTCAGAGGCCCTTGATCGTGACACCCCGCTGAGCCAGTAAGGCCTCAGGCCTGGATGTCGCTCCCAGCGTCTAACCAGGAGGTGCGGCGGCAGGGATCCGCCTTCGGCGCGGCGTTTGGTGTTTTATCGAAGCGGGTGCAGGATTCCGGAGAGCAACCCTTTGGACCGAGAGCCGTCGTCAAAGTCGAGAAACCACCACCCGTCGTGCCATTCGAGGGAAACCCGGCGCCATCCGAGTGGCACCTGTGGGTAGGGGTAAAACGGACCGATATACGGCCAGGCGGTGGGGGAGTACTGGCGGGGGTAGGTCAAAGCAGCATAGTTGGGATACGCGGCGTAGCTTGGCCAAGCATAATTAGGCAGGTACGGCTGATTGTAGACCATGGGTGCCGGACCGGCGGCTACGGGCATCACATAGCCCGGGGCACCATCTTGGCGGGGCTGCACGTAAGCAATCGGCAATGGCCGGTTGCCGAGCATGGCTGCCGAGGGAATGAGCACCACTTGCGCCGGTTCTTGAGCCGGAGCGGGCTCCGTCACTTTGGCGGTGCGAGATACTGCCGAGGAATTTGTTGCGCGCTGAAGCTCGACTTGCCGGTTGGGGGGGATAAGGAGCCCCGGCCCCGGTTCGGCGGTTGAAGCCGGTACGACTTCAACGGACGGCGATGGGGCCGGCGCTTGGGCAACAGCCTGCTCCGCCTGGGGGGCCTGAGTGGGCATCGGGGTCAGTAACCGCGGGGGAGAAGGTGGATTTTCCACTCCCCCAGCCTCTGTTGTCGAAACTGTCAGCCTGTTGATCACCCGCGCTACCCCATCTGTTTGGGCCGCAATCCTAAGGGCAGTATTCATTTGTTCCATGTTGGCCACGGACCCCTGCAGGATCGCGGTGCCATCTTCCACTCGGATTTCAATGCGATAGTTCCGAAGCTGACCACTTTCGCGAAGATTAGCTGCGATTCGGTCCGCTAGCTCTTGATTGCCCCCGAAGGCCGTCTGGCCAATCGTTATTAGGGCCATCAGCACGAGGAATCCTGATACCAAACGTCGCATGCCTTCCCTCCTGTTTGGGTGGATTTTCACGGTGCTAAATCCCGTTGGCGGGGGTGCTTCCAGCTTTGTTCGGGTGCGGGGTCCGAGGTTCTCGGCAAGCAAAGGTAAGTAGTCTTTGGGGCTCTATCTGGTAATTTCGGCCGGAGTGGTAGCCGAATCTTAGCACGGGGAACACAGTCCCCTGCGTTCTTCCGGCGGAGTCTTCCCTCCCCCGGCTGGAATTTTGGAAGGTTGTTGCTTTTTCCTGGCGAGTTTTGTCATAGGCACACATGCAAGGGCATAGGTAATGCCCCTCTTTGATATTGATTTCGGTCAGCAGCTGCGAGAAAGGCGACAAATTCCCGATTTTTGAAATGCCCTGCCACGACGGTTCACTGCCGATATGGCTTCCCGGAAAATCCGTCGTGGCTTGTAGCCTCGCATCAGGAGATGGCTTGCTATTAAAGCGAGCTAAAGTATGCCGGCCGACAGACGAAGCGTGCCTCCGGGTGCAGTGCCTGGGGGCTTGGCCAAGTAGCTTGCGGCGCGATTGCGTTGAAAGCTTTCGGCGGCAGAGCCGAGAAAGGACGAAGTTAATGGGGGAGGGTACATGGTGGGGAAGGCAACGTTTTGGCGGCACCACGGAGATCCGCGCTAGCGGGGCGAAAACGTCCGTACTGGCCATTGATAGCTCCCGGCAAAATGGGAAAGAATTTCGGGATTTTAGATAGGTTAGGCTTTTTGTCCGTAACAGTTCACGGCAATTTGGGCTCCCGGCGAACTACCGGGCCAAGTCCGCTGAGGTGCGGGCCGGTGAATTGCTGTCATAGTGGCAGGGAATTGCGATTCTCGGGGTAAAGAAGGTGTTCTGGCGAGCCAGGCGTGGGTTCCCGTTGAGTTGCGCGTAAACTCGCATTGTTTAGCCCACTTCGTGGAAGGCGACTCGGCTAAGCCAACATAACAATTTGGCTCAGAATTGGTTGGCTTCGCTTAAGCGGGGCGTTCAATGGAACTGATTATGGTACCCTTGGGCAACTGAAGATCTGTCTCAGCCATCAATTACGAACCCGGGTAATCTTCCGGCCCCTAACGCGCGGGCATGTTTCCCGGACCAATAGTGGAGTGACCCAACCGTGCAAGATATCTTCGCAAAGTGTCGGGAATTCCTTCAGGGTCCAAAGGTTGTGCCGGCCGAGGAGTTGGCGTTAGCGGCCGAAATGTTCTTAGCCCACTCGCCCATCGCTAACGCTGGGCCGTGGATGGAGATCGATGGCCAGAGGTACCTTCAGCTAAGCACGAACAACTACTTGGGTTTGGCCACCCATCCGGCGGTGTGTGCTGCGGCAGCGGATGTCGTCAACCGTTATGGCATTGGTGCGCCGATGGGGTCCCGGCTTTTGACGGGCAACACAGAGGCCCACGAGGAACTGGAAGCCCGTTTGGCGGCCTTCAAGCGTTGCGAAGCTGCCCTGGTTTTTCCGTCCGGGGCGCTTGCCATGATGGGCGCAGTGGGATGCTTGGCCGGTCCGGGGGATATCCTCCTTTTGGATGAGTTCGCCCACACCACTTTGGTTTGCGGCGCAAGGATCTCTGGCGCGGAAATCCGTACCTTTCGCCACAATGATCTTGATCATCTCGAAGCCCAACTGAAAAAGATTGGTGGCAGCCGACCGACGGCCATCGTGGTTGACGGCGTTTACAGTATGGATGGCGACACAAGCCCTCTAAAGGAATTGGTCGAGCTGAAGGATCGCTTTGGGGCGAGACTCCTTGTCGACGATGCCCATGGGACGGGTGTGTTTGGACCGCAGGGGCGAGGTACGGCTGCACATTACGGTGTGGAAGACCGAGTGGACTTGCACTTAGGCACTTTCAGCAAGGCTTTTGGCACCATTGGTGGTTTTGTAGCAGGGAGTAAAGAGGTCGTCGATTTTATCCGCTTCCGCGCTCCGACGTTTGTCTTTACAAAGTCAACGCCGCTGGCAGTTGTGGCGGCGACTCAGGTTGCTTTGGAACTTGTGCGCGAAGGCGAGGACCTCCGCCGTCGCCTGTGGTCAAACGCTACACGACTTCAGCAAGGGCTGAAGGACCGCGGTTTTGCGATCGGAAAAACTCAGTCGCCAATAACCCCCATTGAAATGGAAGGGTCGGAGGCCCTCCGGGTGGCCCAGGCGCTCCGGACGCTATACCGGATTTGGGTCACGCCCGTAGTTTACCCTGCGATCCGTCTGGGCAGATCGATCCTCCGCGTGATCCCCACAGCAGTGCACACAGAAGAAGATATCGACTACTTCCTTGAAAGCCTCACCGCAGTCCGTGCGTCCCTAATCCTTGGATCGCTTTCCACCTTGTAAACACCACGATTGGGTTGGCTGGGTGTGGGCCATTGCCTTAACAGCTCGTCGCGCTTCGATCAGTTTGCGGTCCGCGCACACCTTATGGATTGCAATTTTGCGATGCGGATGGCCGTGATGCAGACTAGAGTTCGCGCCCATTAGCCGCAGCACAGCCCGAGCTACATTTGATGGGGCGCAGCCGACTAAATTCGCACGGTCTGCTCCCGGGGAGCCTCCGAAGCGATAAGTTACCCAGTCAAGACGTGGACAATTGGGCAAGGGGGTGCCGCGCTTTTCCGCGGGAATGTCTCGAAGATGGCGTACCGTCCGCGGGACCTATCCTAAGAGTTTCCCCCTCTTGGAGGCCGGTTGATTGGGGCAGCCTTAGTCGTTCGAGGGCGCCGCGGCATGAGGATGGCAGCGGCCAGGATAAAGGGGAGGGCGAGGAAAAACCACCTGGGCCGGAACGCAAGGAGGTATATCAAAATTGGCAAGATCCAAAAGAACCACTCGGGTAACCGTTCAAGCTGCGGGAAAGCAAGCCATAGAACAAGCAAGAAGGGCCCCAAGCGGAGGGCGGCAGCTCGTAGCGACTCGGTGTTTCCATTGGAGGCCGGGAACCAGGTGAGAAACATTCCCCCGATAAGGAGGACGGTTCCCAAGACCCCTATAAGGTGCCGGCGCATGTGGACTGGCCAGTTAAATCCCAGATCCAGTGTTGGTGCTTGTCTACTAGCTCATCCCGCCCGCGTGTTGAACTCGTTCAAGGCAAAATGATAGCATTACTCCGGAGTTTACGGACTGGGCGGCGCGTCCGAAGTAACCCTCAAGCTTTTAAGCCCGGGCCAGATTTCCGGCGCAAGAGTTAGCAAAAAATCCTGCCGTTGACCGGCTCGCTCAATTGCCACGGTTAACGTGTCTCCGCCGTAGTGCTGCTGGAAGACTTCCTCCACATCCGCAGCGCGGCGAACTTCCCTGCCGGCTATTCGCACGATCCTATCCCCAGGTTTCAGGCCGGCTTTATCGGCGGCTGAGCCCGGTTCGACCGCGGCTACCACGGGTTCTGCCAAGATGGGATTGGGGTGCTCAAATTGGATTCCGGCTCGGCCGGGGAACAAGTCCTCGCCTTTGGCCAGGCGGGGTACGACGGAAAGTACATCACTAAGTGGTACTGCGAAACCGATTCCCGAGTCATACCAATGGACGCCTGCTATCGGATGTCTGCCGTCGGGGGAAAACGGCACGATTATGCCCAAGACCCTCCCGTTAATGTCAACAAGAGGTCCTCCGTAATTATGTGGACTCGTGTTGGCATCGGTCTGTATTGCTTTTCCCCAAATCCGTCTCTTTGCACTAACAATACCCACGGCTAAGTGCGGTTGCTCGGTAATCGTCCAGCCTAAGGCAATCGCCCACATGCCTACTTCAATCTCTTCCGCGGGGCATCGTGTGGGTAGCAGGTCGCTACCCTTTCGCTCGGCCTGCACCAATGCAACCATTCGGTTGAAGTCTCGCCCTAGCAGTCTGCCGGGGCTTGCCTTCCCGTCCGAGAAGCGGACGATGAGGGCATCGGGTCTATCTAGGAAAAAATAGGTGCTTGTCAGGATTAACCCACTTTCGTCAACAAGGAGCCCTGTCGCTGTGGCGCCCCCCGGCAACCTTTCCCCTAACAAGGTGCGCCCCCCGACCCATTCCAACCTAACGACCGATCGTGCCGCCGAGGTAGCCGCGCGATAGAAGGCCTCTTCCTCAAGTCGAAGAACATCAGGCGTAGGCCGAGCTGCAAAACGTGCAGGAGCGATATCGAGGGCGCCCTGTGGCTGGCCCGCTTGGCCGGCTTTGCACACTGGCCCAGCGAAGCTGCCTGAAACCAGCATCGCAATAAGCCCAGAAATTTCGACAAGCGTACAAAATCGGGGATGCAAATCTTTACCTGGCAATGGTTGCCTCACGGATTTGGTCATAAGTCGTTGACTGAGGGAGCCGGCTGGTCAACTTGAGCTTAAGTGCCACTTAGGGCACTCCAAGGCCTCCGAATCTTGTGGTCGATCATGAAATGCATGGAAAGTCGGTGTAAAGTCGGTCGGAATCCATTCGCAGCCAGTTCATGATTCCCGCGGTATGCCAGCGTGCCAAATGCTTGAGATTCTACCGACCTAAGGGTTGAGGGCAACCCAAGCCAATATTCCCGGTCACCGGTCACGCACGCCGATCCCAGGTGATATGCCATTGGTACCAGCTCGGCCTTTGATTCCTCGGCGCCTCTACTTTTTTAAAGAAAGCTCTAGGTAGAGAAATTGGCCCTTCCGATCTACGCCCAGCACAATTTTGTCCTGCTCTCCGAGGGCCTGAAGTGTCCGGCGAAAGTCCCCGACCGTCCGGACAATCTGGCCGTTGACAGTCACGATGAGGTCATCCGGCCGAAGTCCCGCTTTTTCCGCGGGAGAATTTGGGACAACCCAGTCAACGAAAGCAGGAATATTCGGCATCACTACTGGCACAAGGCGAAGGCCCAGGTTCTCCGGAGTGGGGCCGCCCCCTTCACGGGGCACTTGGCCTTGGAGGTTTGCCGAAAGACTCGGCTTTTCAGCCTCTCGGGACTTTTCCGTTTTGTTAACAAGAACACCGCGGAGGGCCTTGGCCAAAAGCTCCGCGGGAATCGCATAACTTGCCCAAACCCGACTGGACTCATGGAACACCGCTTTTCCGATAATTCCTACTAAGCGGCCGGAGCAATCAACCACAGCCCCACCAGCGGCACCAGGGGTACTCGTAACAAAGTCGAGGAAAATGACTTCGCTTCGCAGGGCCGCCCCGGCGCCTCCTCGTTTGCCCTCCAAAAGTCCCCGGCCGGCAACCGTCCCCCGCTGGATAGAGACCGGCTCGTGCCCAACGGCAACACCAAAGGCATTATGAAGGGCGAACACCCACTGCCCTGGGCGGATCTCTGCCGAATTAGTTGACAGGTCGAACCACTCGGGGGTGGAAGTGTCCACTCGCAATACTGCCAGCTCAAGCGAAGGTTCAATCCCCACTAGTTCGCCCGGGAAACGCCGGCCGTCCGACAGGGTGACCGCGACATCCCCTTCAAGGAGGACGTGGCTCCACACTGTGAGCACAAGCCCGTCCGGTGAAATAATGATCCCCGATTGATATGGCTCCAGTCCAAGATAACCGCCCGCCCCCGTAATCTTGACGGTTTTTGCCACAGCGCTTGCAAGGAGCGTGTCCATTTCGGCCGGAGGTGTGTTTGATACCGCCTGGACCTCCGCAATAACTGACGTCAACAGAAACCCTAGCGCCACAACGACGAAACATAAACCCGCGCAGTAAACGTTTACACCCATGCGAACACGGTAACCACCTAGGGCGAGCCTGCTAAACCGATGTAAATGGCTCTCGCCAAATCCCTTCCGGGGCAGGGAGGTAATCGCCGTGTCAACCGCTAGACCCGGCGCCATGCGGTAACTGTTGCCTAGTGGGCCGATCCATTCTGCGTAATTCATGGTCGACTTTGCCCGGGAAAGAGCCCGCCAAATGATCCGCGTCTCTTTGTTGCACACAGCCCGCCTCGACACCTTGTTGTCCTCTTAGTAACCTTTGGAAGTAGTCATGGACTTTCGCTGTTTGCTCGGTTGTTCACAGCGAAGCTCGTTACTTCCAAACGGGCAAGTAGGTTGTCGCCGTGGAGAATCAGGATCCGATGGGGGAAAAGAACCCCTTTGCCGGCCGAGTCGACCGAGCGAAAATCCTCGAAGACTAACTCCAGTGGATCCTGAAACCGCTCGTAGTGAAGCTCGACCGCGATCAACAATCCTTCATGGATGAGCCAGCGGCATTCCGCCGGCCCAGACGTCGCCTGAAGCACTTCCGCCATTGGTCCTTGAGCGCGGTGGGGCTCTGCTCCCCAATAGGACAAGTCCGCAAGTGCTTGCAGACTTTGCGTAGCCAACTGCCAAACAAGCCACAGGCCAACAAGTGGCCCACGAAGGTCCGGCGGGGCAAGCTCGGCCGGGCCGGGCGGTTTATCAGCGGAGCATTCAACGGTCTGGCCAGCTACAGAAAGCCGAGCAAGCCTTGCCCCCAATGTCGCGGTAAACGGCTCGCGACTATCCCAGCGACCCTCGAGCTGCCACTCCCCGTTTGCTTGGGAAAGCCCTTGTTTTTCGGCCCACGCCGACCAAAGTCGTTGTTGAGCCAGACGATTGAAATAGAAATTGGCAAATCCCCTTTTTGCTTCGTAAACTGCTTGAGCTTCCGGGGGTAAGTGATCTACGGGCAACTGAGGAGGCGGGGTGGGAGCGGGCTTTTCCGGTTGGGGTTCCTCGCCTGGAGGACTTTCGAGCGGCAGTTTTTCCAATTGTTCAAGAAGCTCTCCCGGGGAATGAAGGGGCTCCAAGCGCACAAACACCTGGCGGACCTCCTGGCCCCGCCGGAAGACAAAGGGAATCCGCCACCCTGGCGGAAAATTAGCGAGGACGTTTTTAAAATCATTTGGCCCCAAGATCGGCCGGCCGGCAACGCTTATAATCTCATCGTCCACGCGGATTCCCCGGCGCCAGGCATCCGATGTCTCTAGAATGTCAACGACCACAGGCCGGCCCTGTGGGTCACTGGCGACGCGAAACCCTGCCGAAGCATGGTCAACAATCCGTCCCGCCCGAAGGTGGGCCAGGAAGTTGCGAATCTGATTAACTGGCACGGCATATGCCAGTCCCACATTGACTCTCCCTCGGCGATCAAAAGAAGCCCGGCCATTGATTCCGATCAGTCGCCCGCTCAAGTCGAACATCGGTCCTCCGGAATTGCCCGGGTTAATCGACGCATCCGTTTGCAGACAGTCGGCGTACTCCAAAAGCGTGCCGGCCGGATGCTGATACCGCCTAAGAGCGGAGATGATTCCCCAGCTGACCGTCGGTTGTAGGTCCGTGGCCAACATAAACGGATTGCCCATCACCAACACCTCATCTCCCACGGCCACGCTGTCGCTATCACCCCATTGGGCGTAGGGGAAATCCGTCCGCCCTAGCAGCTTAATAAGGGCGATATCGCCCACAGGATCCCACCCCACCGTTATGGCATCGTAAATTTGTCCATCTGGAAGTCCGCATTTCATCGCGATGCCGCACGGCTTGGCTACGTGAAAATTCGTAAGCGCAAACCCGTCTGGCGATATGATCACACCTGATCCGCCGGCCGCGCCGGAGGGAGAGAAGACAGAGATGACACACGCTGCGACTTGTTTGATGAGGCTGATACGAGCAAATTGGCGATTAAACACAAGCGAATGGATGGCTGAAGTGTCTTCTCGCTCGCTAGTGGCCGGTTGGGAAGGGGTTTCGACCTCGGGCCTGGAAATTTTGGAGGTTTGCCCTGCGACGGAGGTGCCGAATGTTAGCCAGGACAAATTCGCCAATACCAGCTTTGGTGGCCCAAAACCTGTGAGGACCCACGCACAGGTGACGGCGAAAATCATGTTCACGAGATTTGACGAAGACATCCCATACCTGGCAACGAGTGGGGAGCGGCTCCCGGCAGGTGTCAGCTTAGTTTTGCGAAGAGAAGATAAAGTAACCATAAGCAGCTTTCTCCGGCGGTACCGCTTGTGGATACCGGTGGGTTTTTCGGCCAGACTTCACTTTTTTGGCCCCTTGCGAAATCCGGAACATCGGCTAGCAGACCGGACTTCCCGGCCACCGCTTTTTAGCCAAATCTGGTAGTTCCTCTTTGATTATGCCCTTGCCGGAAAGGTTTGGAAACCTTGGCCGGGGAGGCTGCGAACCTCCCCTGCGGAAGGACCGCCTGTTGGGTGCGAGATTCCTGCGGGGCTCGACTCGTGGGGAGTTATCCCTGCTAGGTGCTTCGCTCCAGGGCACGTGGGTCCAGTTAAAGCCGCCCTCCCCACCTTAGTGATTTTCTGGCCAAGCGAAAGAGCGCTTGCAGCCGGTGCCGCGGATGAAATGCTTCCCTAGGTCAGTTACGAAATCGAGGAGCACTTCACTCCCGGAACGGTGGATGCGAGTCAACAAGAGCGTGGAGGAGGCCAATCCCTTTGTGTGGTGGGTGTTGCCTAGGTAAGAATCGGCCGGGATAATGAGGCGGAGCTTGGACAGGTTTGCGGCTGTTTGCTTGAAGACGGTTGACACGGTCCGGTGGTTTTAACGCATTAAAGGAGGGAGCGGTATGGCGAATTTTGTACTTTTCGGACGCTATTCGGCCGAGGCGCTTAAAGGGATTAGCTCCGCTCGGACTGAGCAGGCCAAAAAGATCGTCGAGAGCTGCGGCGGGAAGATTGAAGCCATTTACGCCCTGCTTGGCGAGATCGATCTTTTGATTTTGGCCAACTTGCCGGGGGTTAAAGAGGCGATGCAAGCATCCGTGGCTCTTTCCAAAGCCACTGGGATTGCTTTCAAAACCGCTCCAGCTATCTCGGTGGAGGAATTCGACAAGCTGGCGGAAAAGCTTTAAACATGCGGCTTGTTTGTGGATAAAGTCCGAGCTTGACGGCGACCGCCTAGAACTTTCCGGGCGAACAGGTCGCCGTGCCGATCGTGGTACAGCCTTGCCCCCAAAGGCAGGTCTTATATTCAAAGCGACAACCGGCCTACATTCCGCTAAATCGGGTGACCCTGGAAAAAGGACGGCGGAATTTGTTGACTTTTGCTTTGGGGACTTGCTCCTGGGATCCAAGCGGATGTGTCGTCCGTTGGGGGTGTGGGGGAGCGGAGGGAAGTTCGGCACTTCCTGAGCTGAAATCAATTGGTGGGGCTTAAACATTTGGGGGAGGGACGCTTCCGGTGGCGGGTGTGCAAAGGTTCTCGGTATCTGTCGAGCCAGAGCTTCTTCGCGAGTTTGACCGCTATTGTCATCGACACCACTTTGCCACACGAAGCGAGGCTATTCGCCAGGCAATTCGCGAGCTTTTGACCCGTGAGGCTTGGGAAACAACCGGGAAGACTGTCGTCGGCACCTTAACGCTCGTTTACGATCATCATCGCGGCCCATTGCGAGATCGGCTCCTCGAGTTTCAGCATCAGCATGCCGACCTCATCGTCTCCGTGCTCCATGTGCATCTGTCTCACGATTTATGTTTAGAGGTACTCGTCCTTCGCGGCGAAGCCGGGAGACTGCAACGGGTGGCCAGCGAGCTGCGAGGCATGAAAGGCGTGCACAAAGGGGAACTGGTCTTGGCAGGGGTGGCCGACGACTCGGGTCACCACCATCAAAGCGAGTGAGGAAGTTCTAAGGTGTCAGTGCCTCCCTTTGACCCGGACGGGGAGGGACTAACTGGGACCGATCCACTTTTTATTTTATGTACTCGCGTGTTTCCGATCCTTTGGTAGAGCCGGTTGCTTGTCGGTCGTTAGCCCTCGCTACCTGTTTTTCTAGGCGCAGAGCTACCGCTCTTGCAGTTAACCCGTAATTTCGGCCAAGCAGTGCTCACCCGCCTGGATCGATTAGAAAGGATGACCGTTCACGAGCGTTGGAGCGGGGTTGCGCTTCCGGCTTGGTCGATCGAGTTTACTTCAACGCTTGTTGACGTGGCGTCTCGATCGCAAATGGCAGGGCCAACTGAACTGACGTAAATGATCCATTTTGCGGTGGGCGAACTGACCCGGGGGCAAAGGGCTCTGTCGCCGAAGCTCCACTTTGCTGGACACGCTTGCTTGTCCCTGAGAAGGATTCGTGACTTAAATCTCTTTCCAAGCGGGACTGAGCCCTTTCGCTGTTCTTAGCAAGCTGCGGGGTGTGGGGACTTTGGCCGGCTGACTCCGGAGAGAAGTTTGCCGCGGCTGGGTCGGCGAGTTCGGTCCCTTTGTTTTCTGGAAAAGAACCTCGCCCTGAGCCTACGGTGCTAACTAAAGGCTGGAGCGCTGGCAGCGTTTCAAGGCCGCCGTCTACCGAGACAAGCGGGCCAGCGGGAATAACGTTTGGCGGTTCTAACGGGGGAGGCGGCTGCTCAGGTCGCAAGTGGAGGACAAGGTTAGGCTCCGGCCGGGGTTTTTTGCTCGATGCGACAAGCGCGCTCTGGGGTGGAAGCAAAGGCTGGTCGCTTGGTGGTCCTAACCCGGGTCCGCCTTGAGCTAGCCAGACTAACCAGGTTCTCTGAAAGTCTGGTAAGCCACGGTAGCCGTAGTGCGTGCTGAGAGCGTGCTCCCAGTCCTCAGTTTCGAGGGCCGTCTTAAGAAATGCCACAAATTCGCGGCGCCCCTTTTGGCGGATGAGGTAATCCACCAGGGCATAACCCTGGGCATAGAGCACCAGCATGTTGGGAGGGTACTGCCGCAAGGCAAAAAGCCGGTCAAGCGGCAGTGTTTGACCCGTGCGGAGGTATTGGCAGAGCATCCGATAATATTTGGCCTGCTCGGCAGGGTGTTCCACGCTTGTTGCAGCGCCTTCGTCCGCCCAACGGGGGATCGGACGGCGAAAATAGGAGGCAAAGATCATATGGGTGATTTCGTGGGGGAGAACGGAATCGACGATTCGCTCCGCCGAGCCTTGGACGGTCATTCGCCAGCCGAAAACTTCGCCGCGATCGAAGACGAAGGTGGTTGCCCCCCCAGCCCCTAAGTGTGGTCCGACATGGGCGGTTACAACGCAGGGGCTTGCCCAATCGGGAAGGGCAAAGCCGAGCCATGCAACGGCGAGCCGATAGCGGTGGTTCTCCGCTGCTTCTGCAAACTGCTTGGCCAGCCGGGGGTCGGACGTGTGCACTACGAAGTTCGCGGTGGCAAAGCTTGCCGCCGACGCCGGGGGGGCCGGCAGCCCGCGGAAAATTCCCCAACAAAAAAGGGCACCCCAGATGACCCAGGGTACCCGTGGGAAGATAAAACGCGGACGTCTCCTCCGTGATGCGTAGGTCGGTTCCATCCGGACTACTCCGCCTCCGTGGTGAAAGTGGCTCCCCTCCGTGGCACGCCTCTAGCCTAGTGCACCAGCAAGGTAAGAACCAAGAGCGCTTTTCCGCGCGTCCGGCTCCCCGACCGAAAAGTGGGAGGCAATCGGGGGAGCAAGAAGACCGACGAACTTTTCGCCGGTTTTTTTTGATCGTTCTTAGCGGGATTCGCATCAGGGTTTCGCGGGCGGTGCGAGGGGATCAGGGACACAGGGCCTGGTGGAAGCCGGGGAGGGTTTGCGCCGGACCGGCAAGAAGCTTCGCATATCAAGCGCATGAGGCGCCGCGGTGTGATTCCGTCACGGCAGGCCAAAGTTGGAATGATGAGCCGACATTCGCTTGTGAGCCACGTGAGAGGTCTGGAAGCCGAGGAAAGATCATTATTTTGCCAAATCAGGGCTGTTTTAGCGGTGGCACGAAAGGAAAGGTCTCGTCGATCGGCGCTTGGGCAAGCTCCACTAGAAAGCCGGCTAGGCGATCGACCAGGATTTCAAGCAGGCGCCGGCCTTTCTCAGCGGTTGCCTTGTGGGGGTTGCCGGCCCCAGCGTTGGTAGTCAGAAGATGCCACGCCCGGGTAATGGACACCCAACCTCTGTTGATGGCTTCGAATCGGGTCGGTCTTTTCCGACCGTCGTCAGCAGCCAGCGAGCCATCGGGATTGCGAAGCACAAGCTCTGGCCAGAATGCAAGCGCAAGAGATGTCTCCATTTCCCCTGCGTGATCGTCAGGTTCTTCGAAGATCTGGAAGTAGCAATCTTGGAAAATTGTGTACCAATTGCAAAGGAACAAATAGGCACTTGTTCTTCCGTACAGTTCTCGCAGCACGCTCTTAATCTCATTGCCCCCATGGCTGTTTAAAATGAGGACTTTGCGAATCCCCTGATAAGTTAACGACTCAACTATGTCGCTTATGACTTGAAGGAGCGTACTTGGTCGCAGGTCGATGGCAAACGGAAACTCCCGTTGATTGGACACAGTGCCATAGGGGATAGTTGGTAGGAGAATAACTCGGGCACCGCGGTGCCAAGCGGCCTCGCATATTTTCTCCCCGATCAAATCCCCTTCTAATGTGTCCATCGAATAAGGCAGATGGAGGTTGTGAGGCTCGGTCGCACCTAAGGGCAGGACCGCAACTTCGTAGCGATACTGACGAACGATTCCGTAGGTTGCTTCAGCAAGCTTCCAAGGTTTCACCGGTTGGACCTCACGATTATCGTGCCAAGGGGGTTCCTTTTCTTGTTCGACCGGCTGGGACGCTGCATCCTTCCCTTAGCGTAGCGGCTTGGCAGGGGCTGCCCCCGGAAAGACCTTCCGTCCCAAAGGGGGGCGATTGCCTCAGGGGGACCGATTTTAAACCAAGATCGATAGCTCCGCGAGTTCGAGCCGAAGGGGTGCGGCCGACTGGGGCAAGATGCCGTTCGCGGGCCCGCTTTTTAATGATGGTTTTAGCCGGCTAGGCTTTACGGGGGTTCGCTAACCCAACAACAACGTTATGCAGCTTAGCGGGCGGCAGTCCGAGAAAAGCCGGGGAGTTCCAACCCCCATTTGTGGCCGACAGACTTCAATTTGAGCAAGGGCTGATCAAACCGGTCTTGAGCTTCCGCTTCGGCGCTCAACCGCTTTCAAAGCGCAGAACATCGCCTGCTGCCAAACTCACCGGCGGCTAACTTGCCACTTGAACCCTTTCAAATGCGCCGGCAAGTTTTCCGACGATACCTGACTTCGGAAATGGGTTTCTGACGGTTTTTCTTAAGTTTTTCGGTCGCCATTTTTGACGGCAATATTCCAAATATTTCCCGTGAGGGGGTACAATACTGGCAGAGGGCCAAAGCTGACCGCGTTATTAATCTCTCTAGGGTAGCTAGCCGGAGCTCGGGACGAGGCTGCAAGCCCGGCAGGTTGAGTTTTGTCGCTACCTGTGGGAGCCCGGCGCTAGCGCAATTTAGGAGGCGGTTGGATAGCTGGACAAAGTTAGCGGGAGGGTGCGATCATGCGGCAGGGAGTTAATGGGCCGATGGCTTGGACGCCTCCGCATGCACAACCGAGGCATCAGTTGTTTTTGTTTATCTGCAGTGTCGTTTGTTGCCTCGGTTTTAACTCGCAATTTGGAATCGGTCAACAAGTTGCAATTCAAACACCCCTTCGCGGCGTAAACGAGTCATTCTTCGAAGCCATCGGCACATCGTGGGCATTACGGGGACGACATTGGTTTGCGCAGTTTGGTCCGCCAGTAGGGGCCCCGTTCGGGATGGCCGGATCCGGAACTGCTGGGGCACACTTGGGCGTTGCTTTCAGAAAAGGTGATTGTTCGGGTTACTTGTGGATGCATGCATCGCAGGGATGCCGGCGGTCGTTAGTCGGGGTTAGTCCTGTGGTGGTTTTGACGCCCGGATGGCCGGCCTGGGTGGCTGATATATCAGTGACCCCGTTTGTGATGGGATTCATTCCTGTCGTTGGTTGGGCTCCGATCATTTACACTCCTGGGCCGGTCTATCTGCCCTCGTGGTGGTATTCCCCGTATTGGTGGGGAAGGGGCTGGCCATATTTCCCCCATTTGCCGCCACAAGGCCCCAGTTCGCCACCTCCGTGGGCTCGCCGGCCACCTAGGGAAGCGGATCCGCCCCCTCGGCCCGATGATCGCCGCAAGGCCTTTCCCCAGCACCGTCGGGAAGCCTTCCCGAAAAATGCAGCTATCGATGCGAGAGAAGGAGCCAACCTTCTGGCTGAGCTCCACCAACATCCGGATGTCGAAACTCCCCAATTAGGCGACGTTTTGCAGGTCGGGAATTCGAGGCAGCATTTTGCTGAAGCCGAAAATGCTGCCGCCCAGCAAGTGGACGATCCTGATCTGACAGCCGGTTCGGGAGGAAGCCTAGCTTTAACTCTGCGCATGGGTCAGCAAGGGTCTTCGCTTCCTGAAAGTTCGGCGGAGCGGCCTGCTTTAAGTGTGGCCGAACTTGCCGCCCTTCGGGCGGCCGAATTGGCCCGGCAGGAGGAAGAGGCGCGGGCATACTTGCAGCGCGGGCAAAACGCGGAGAGGCAAGGTAAACCGGGGGTAGCCAAAGTTTACTATCAGATGGCACTTCGCAAATCTTCTGGCGAGGTTCGTCAACTGGCCTCGGAGCGGCTGACGGCACTACAGCAGTTGGGTGCGCCTATCCAAACGGCCGCCTCCAGGGCAAGTCAGGCTAGCGTAGACTCGCTTCGATAAATTGAGCTCGTACGTGGATTGCGGAGAAATCCGCACCTGGAAGGGGGATGTACCTGCCGACAGGATCACTTTTTGTCGTCAGCTAATCGGACCGGACCGCGGTGGGGGGCTGGCCAACTTCATGGCCTGCACAGTTTAGTTTTTCCGACGGCTTAAGGATAGTGAAGTTGGATGCCCGGCCACATGTGGTCATTATAAATCTTCTTGCCGGGCAAACCTTCTAGGCTGAGGAAGCAAGCAGCTCAGGGCAATAAAAAGGCCCGCAAGCTCGGCTCGGAAACAACTGTGCTTATAAAGATTAGTTTGGCCAAGAGCTTGTCGGGACTTTAGCGAAGGGTCAGTGTGGAGGATTTCCATGGCAACCACTATTGAGGAGCTTCAGGCGATTGCAACAACTCAGGCGGCGGGAGTCCTCCCAGAAAGAGCAGTGGATGTTGATCCTCAGGAAACTCAGGAATGGCTGGACGCATTCGATTACGCTCTTCGGTCCCGAGGTAGTGCTCGGGCTATTTATCTTCTGGAACGGCTCAAACAGCATGCCTTTAACCGAGGCGTGCCGTTTGTCTCGGCAGCCACCACCCCTTATATCAACACCATCCCCCCAGAATTAGAACCCCCATACCCGGGCGATCGGGTGATCGAACGGCGTATCAAGAGCATTATCCGCTGGAACGCCATGGCGATGGTCGTTCGGGCCAATCGTCAGTGGTCAGGGATTGGAGGGCACATCTCTACTTTTGCCTCGGCGGCCACGTTGTATGAGGTGGGTTTCAACCACTTTTTCCGCGGCAAAAGCGGGGAATTTCCCGGCGACCAGATTTACTTTCAGGGGCATGCTGCCCCGGGCATCTATGCTCGGGCGTTCTTGGAAGGCCGAATTTCCGAAGAGCAGATGCACAACTTTCGGCGGGAACTGGCCAAAGGCGGGGGTTTAAGCTCCTATCCGCATCCTTGGCTTATGCCCGATTTTTGGGAGTTCCCGACTGTCTCGATGGGGCTGGGTCCAATCATGGCTATTTACCAAGCCCGATTTAACCGCTACTTGGCCAACCGGGGCATTAACCCCCGTGCTGGGGAGTGTCGCGTATGGTGTTTCTTGGGTGATGGCGAGTGTGACGAGCCAGAAACTTTAGGTGCGATTACCTTGGCAGCCCGCGAGGGCTTGGACAACCTCATCTTTGTCGTCAATTGCAACCTGCAGCGGCTTGATGGTCCTGTCCGGGGTAACGGGAAGATCATCCAGGAGCTTGAGGGCGCATTTCGGGGAGCCGGCTGGAATGTCATCAAAGTAATTTGGGGTTCAGACTGGGACCCAATCTTTGCGCGAGACACAGAGGGGCTTTTGACCCAGCGGCTCAACGAAATTGTTGACGGCCAGTTCCAAAAGTACTCCGTTATGCCCGGCAGCTACATCCGCAAGCACCTTTTTGGTGTGGATCCTCGACTGGAGGCCTTGGTGGCCGACCTGACCGATGAACAAATCCGGCGGTTGCGGCGTGGTGGCCACGACCCGGTCAAGGTATACGCAGCTTATAAGGCCGCAGTGGAACACCGTGGTTCACCCACGGTAATCTTGGCCAAGACCATTAAGGGTTATGGATTAGGAGAGGCCGGCGAGGGACGCAACATCACCCATCAGCAAAAGAAACTTAATGAAGAAGAACTTCGGCAGTTCCGCGACCGCTTCGAAATCCCCATTCCGGACAGGCTTCTTGGCGAAGCGCCGTTCTATCGGCCGCCGGATAACAGCCCGGAGATGGAATACCTCCGGGAGCGCCGCCGGGCATTGGGTGGATTTGTCCCGCGGCGGAAACATCCCACGGCCAAGCTCAAGCCCCCGCGATGGGAAGATTACGCGGAGTTCTTCGCCGGAAGCGAAGGCCGAGAAGTCTCAACCACCATGGCCTTCGTCCGGCTGCTTGCCCGACTCATGCGAGACCGGAATGTCGGCAAATACATTGTGCCAATCGTGCCGGATGAGGCCCGAACTTTCGGGATGGAAGCCCTTTTCCGCCAGTTTGGGATCTACTCAAGTCAGGGCCAGCTGTACGAGCCGGTGGATTCGGACACGGTCCTCTACTATCGAGAAGCTGTGGACGGACAGATCCTTGAAGAGGGAATTACCGAGGCCGGCTCAATGTCCTCCTTTATTGCCGCGGGCACCTGCCATAACACGCATGGCTTCCCGATGATTCCGTTTTTCATCTTCTATTCGATGTTTGGTTTTCAGCGGATCGGGGACTTAATTTGGGCCGCTGGAGACATGCGGTGCCGGGGATTCCTCCTTGGCGGGACGGCGGGTCGCACAACCCTCGCAGGTGAGGGTCTTCAGCATCAGGACGGCAACAGCCACCTATTTGCGTTGGCTTATCCCACAATCGAGGCCTATGACCCCTGTTATGCTTACGAAATGGCAGCGATCATCCTGGATGGCTTGCGGCGGATGTTTTACTTTGAGGAGGATGTGTTCTATTACATCACGTTGATGAATGAAAATTATGAGATGCCACCGCTGCCGATGGTCCCGCCCGGTCCCGTGAGCACTGTGTCCGAAGCAATCTGCCGGGGGATTTATCGCCTCTCTGAAAAGTATGTCGGCACCGGCAAGCCGAAGGTAGTCCTCTTCGGAAGTGGGGCGATCCTTCGCGAGGCCCTTCGGGCGCAGCAGATCTTGGCCGAAAAGTTCGGAGTCTCCAGTCACGTTTACAGTGTCACCAGTTACAAGCGTCTCTATCGGGAGGCGCGAGCCTGCCAGCGGTGGAATCGGCTCCATCCGGATCAACCGCCGCGGCGGTCATTCCTTGAGCAGATGCTCGAGGGGGAGAGTGGGCCGGTTATAGCTGCCTTAGATTATGTGGCAGCCGTGGCGCTCTCGATCGCCCCGTGGGTGCCCCAGCCTTATGTCGTGCTTGGTACCGATGGTTTTGGGCGGAGCGACACTCGGCAATCGCTGCGGCGGTTTTTTGAGGTAGATGCGGAAAGCATTGTATTGGCTGCTCTCACAGAACTTTCTCGGCTAGGACAGTTCCCCTCTGAGCGGTTGACTGCGGTGATTGCCGAACTGGGCATTGATCCGGAAAAACCCGATCCGGCCGTATCCTAATTTGCGGTTGCTCTTTTTAGGCTAAATCCTTGAAATAGCGGGGTTGGGAGCAGAGAGTATTGGCGAGCCTCCGTTAGCACCTTTGTGTGGTGAAGGCCATCCATCGCGGATTGGGCACCAATCCGGCGACTTGTGGACTTGACGTCGGGAGAAAGAGTGACGCTTAGCGTAGCTTAGTGGGAGAGTGCCTGAGCCATGCCAATCGAATTTCGCCTGCCTTCTCTTGGGGAAAATGTTCGCACTGGCGATGTGGTGAAAGTGCTCGTCAAAGAGGGGGACGTTATCGAGGCTAATCAGGGTGTTTGCGAGTTGGAGACGGACAAAGCGGTTGTCGAAATACCTTGTCCGCACGCAGGTCGGATTATCAAAGTGCATTTTCAGGAGGGACAGACGGTTGAGGTGGGGCAGGTTCTGTTGACTTTGGCGGCCCCGGGTGAGGCGGAAGCGACCGCAGCCGCCCCGGTAGCACCGCCGGCCGAAGTCACTCCCCCTCAGCCGGAAAAACCGGCGGGTCCCGTGGAAGCGGTGTCGGCATCGTCGGCTGGTTCGGACGGGCTTCGCGGACAGGTAGCTGTTGCTGGGGGGATGGTGGCAGCTCAGCCTCTTTACGGACCTGAGGAACCGATTCCCGCTGGTCCGCTGGCTCGTCGTTTGGCACGGGAGTTAGGTGTGGATCTGCGTTTTGTGCGGGGCAGCGGTCCCGGGGGGCGAATCACCCCGGAAGATGTCGAAGCGGTAGCCCGCAGCGTTGTCCCACCCAAAGCTCTAGGCCCTTCGGCTCCGCAAGTAGCGGCCCCGCCAGTTGCGACGGCCAGCGTCGCTCCCTCATCCCGTGCCGGGCCACAAGTGGTGGAAGTCTCCCGCGCCAAGCCAGCCGCCGCTCCCCAACCGGAGCCGCCTCCGGTCGCTCCGCCCCCCGGGGAACCTGGTCGAGATGCCTGGGGGCCCATCCGACGTGAGCGAATGTCGAGAATTCGGCTTACAATCGCCGAGCAGATGGTCCGCTCGGTGTCCAACATCCCCCACGTCACCAATTTTGACGAAGCGGATGTCACCGATCTCGAGCAGCTCCGGAAGCAGGTTCCGGAAAATTTCGTCGGTGCTGGCGTCAAGCTGACGATGATGCCCTTTGTGATGAAGGCGGTAGCGATCGCTCTGCGGCATCACCCAGCTGTCAACGCCAGCTTGGATATGGAGCGGCAGGAGATAATCTACAAGGAGTACGTGCACCTCGGAATCGCAGTGGATACCCCGCGTGGACTTGTGGTGCCAGTAGTTCGGAATGCTGACCGGATGAGCATACCGGAGCTTGCCCGGGCTTTAGCGACGTTGGCCGAGCGTGCTCGTAATGCCCAGTTTGGTATTGAGGAGCTTCGCGGGGGAACTTTCACTATTAGCAACCTGGGGGCTGTTGGAGGGCGGTTTAGTACGCCTATCATCAATTACCCCGAGGTGGCCATCCTCTTGTTGGGACGTTCCCGTTGGCAACCGGTGGTTCGCGAGGGTCGGGTGGAGCCGCGGTTCATGCTTCCGCTTAGCCTTTCCTACGACCACCGCCTGATCGATGGCGCGACGGCCCAGCGATTCTTGAATGAAGTGATCGATTGGCTACAATCCCCAGGCCGGCTATTGTTAGCAGAATAGTCACTCAACAAGACCGGGTGAGACCGCCTGCGGTGGGATACACCTGGACCCGCGGGCGATTCGCTAAGAGGCGGCCCGGTTGGCCGGGGGTGGCCAGCAATTAATCTTCACTCAACAAGCTAGCGGCCCCCACTGGGCCATATAGCGAGGAATTTATAAACAGCTGCCCGGGGAGGCGGAACGTACCGGGGTCTTCAGCAAAACACTGGGGAGGAGCCGAATGGACCAATCGGAAGTGGTTGTTTTGGGAGCGGGTCCGGGGGGTTATGCAGCGGCATTTCTGGCGGCTGATGAAGGCCTCCAAGTTACCTTGGTCGATTTGGAATCTCGATTAGGTGGGGTGTGCCTTCTTCGGGGCTGTATTCCGTCGAAAGCCCTGCTTTATGTAGCGCGGGTCATCCACGACGCAGAAGCGCTACGCGCTTGGGGGGTCGATTTCGGAAAGCCCCAGATCAATCTCGATCAACTCCGGGCACAAAAGGAAAAGGTGATCGCCACGTTAACCGGGGGCTTAAGCCAGCTTGCCAAAAAGCGGAATGTGCGGGTTATTCGTGCGCGGGCGCAATTTGTAGATGCCAAACGCCTCCGTTTGGAGCCTGTGGACGGCCAGGATCCCGGTTTGTCGGAACTGTCCTTCGAGCGGCTTATTCTGGCGGCTGGTTCCCGCGCGATCCGGCTGTCGGTGTTTGACCATCTTGGCGAGCTGGCGATGACCTCCCGGGAAGCACTTGATGTGCCCAGCGTGCCGGATTCCTTGCTGGTCGTTGGCGGGGGATATATCGGACTTGAGCTCGGCACTGTTTACGCGACGCTGGGAAGCCGGGTGACAGTGGTGGAAATGACGGATGGTTTACTCCCAGGTGTGGATCGGGATCTTGTCCGGCCACTAGAAGCCCGCTTGCGAAAGCTTTTTGCCGGCATCCTGCTTGAAACTAAGGTAGTCGGGGCTGAGCGGGTGGGAGACGCTGTAAAGGTGTTTCTGGATGGCAAGAACGGCAAGGAAAGTGCTGTTTTCAGTAGAGTATTGGTAGCTGTCGGTCGCCGCCCGAACAGCGATCTTGTTGGTGCCGAGCGGATTGGGCTCCGCTTGACGCCGCAAGGATTTGTGGATGTTGACGAATATTTGCAGACCTCGGTTCCCGGCATTTGGGCAATTGGAGACATCGCCGGTCAACCGATGCTGGCGCACAAGGCGACGCACCAAGGAAAAACCGCGGTGGAGAACATCCTTGGGGAGAGAGTACCTTTCCAGCCGCGGGCCATCCCAGCCGTGGTTTTTACCGAGCCGGAGATTGCCTGGACCGGTCTGACCGAGTCAGCGGCCAAGAGTCAAGGTCGCGAAATTGATGTGGCCGTCTTCCCCTGGGGGGCAAGCGGCCGGGCACAAGCGACCGGAGCGACCGATGGGTTTACGAAGTGGGTTATCGACCGATCAAGCGGTCGGGTTCTGGGATGCGGGATCGTAGGCGCTGGCGCAGGTGACCTGATTGGGGAAGCTACTCTGGCAGTAGAGATGGGCGCACACATCGCCGACGTGGGTGGGACCATCCACCCGCATCCTACGCTCTGCGAAACACTTGGCATGGCGGCAGAAGTGCATTTGGGATTGGCCACGGATATTTATCGCCCCCGGGCCACCGTGGCGGGGCGGGGTTCGGGGTGAAACATGGGCGCCCTTTTGGAGGGAGGTGAGAGGCCGCGGTAGTCATCGGCACTTTTTTAGCGGAGGTGGTGCAGGTCGAAGCCTGGAGGTCGCGCGGCCTGAACGGGCGCTTTCTGTGCTTGGGACTTGTCACTACCCAATTGCATGCTTTGTCCCCTTGGGTTGCTCCCCAACATTTTGATCAAAAAAGTGGCGTTTCTCCCGTTGGTCAGCTCTTCTCCCCAACGAGACCTATTCCCTACCCCATCCAAAGTGGTGGGTGAGCTCAAGTCACCCGTGCGGTTTCTGATCCCGCAACAGAATTAGCCGCTGAGGCAGCTCAGTAGCTCCTGATCGCTTCAGCGCCCAGAAACTCGCTCCAGGAGATTTTGTCTTCGGAAAATCACACCCTCCGGAGATCTTCGCAGTTAGGTGGCAGCCAAGCGGCAATTTTAGCCTATTCATGCCGACAAAAACTCGTAGAATTGCCAGGTAGACTTTGCTTGCCGCTCGCACAAGGCCAGTGCCCGGGATGGCCGATGAGAGTTTTTGCATTGAAAAGGGACAGTGTGGCAGGCTCACGGTGGCAAGCGAAGTCAGCAATAATTTAAGGGATAGTTAGTCTCACCCAACCTGGAATATTCGGTGCTCACCGCGGAATGGGATCGGAGTAACGAGTTTGTGGACCGCTGCCAGCTAGGTTGAGTTGGGCAAACCGACCTTCAAATCATCTGGCGTGCCGCCGGGTGGCATATCGAACTTTCGGCCTGCCTGCGCGATAACTCGCGTATGAAGAGGGGGACAAATCTCACCAAAAGGGACTAATAACCGTGGCGTGGGAGTATAGCGAAAAAACAAAGCAGCTTTTTCTAGATGCAATCCACGGCAAGCCGGGGACACATCTTGGAGAAATCGAAAACCCGGACGGTGTAGGGGAATATGGCTCGATCATTTGCGGCGATGCTATGCGTTTTATGTTTCGCTGCGACAAACACCCCACCGATCCGCTCCAAGATGTAATCGTCGAGGCCAAGTATCTGACATTTGGCTGTACCTCGGCGATCGCCGCTTCGGAAGCCCTTTGTGCCATCTTAGAACAGGGTCATTACACACCCATCAAGGCGCTAGAGATCCGCAACAGCGACATCGTTCGCTATCTGGAAGGGCTGCCGGCCCAGAAGATTCACTGCTCGGTGATGGGCACGGAAGCGCTGCAGGCTGCCGTGTTCGATTGGGCGCGCCGACGGGGCGTTGATTTACGGCTTTTGGGGATTGACATTCATCCAGACGAGGAAGACGGGCGAATTGTCTGCAAGTGCTTTTCGATCACTGAGCCTTATCTGCGCCGGAAGATTCGCGAATTAAATCTGCGGACGATCCCCGAGGTGATCAATGCCACCAAGGCCGGCGGAGCCTGCATGGCTTGCCATTATGCGCCTGGCGGCATTCAGGACATTTTGGACGACGTCTGGGGACAGAGGACGCTTCGCGTGGTACCAGGCCTTGGCCCAGCCGAGTCGGCGGCAGCTGTGGCCGATGCGGCAAGTAGCGCTTTTGGCAACGGGCAAATTCCTCTGGTTAGCCAAGAACCGCTCCCGTGGCAGGTCTCGGCATATCAGTTTGCCAAGAGGATAGAAAAAGCGGTGGAGGAGTACGTCCGGCCGCTACTCAAACAGGATGGCGGGGATATTGAAATTGTGGACATTAAAAACAACTTAGTTTACTGCCGGCTGGAGGGGGCCTGCGCAGCCTGCCGGGGCGCCTCGCAGACGCTGAAGTTGATGGTGGAGCGAACGCTTAAGGAGGTGGTAGACGAAAGAATTCGGGTGATTCAAGTCTAAGCCAACCGGCAGGGTGCGGCGCGCAGCAAAGGGACTGCAATAACAGAGGGCAAAATCAACCAAGCCGCCTTTCGCCAAATGAGGCTGACCCCAAAACGTCGAACTAGTTTCGCCAGGTTGGGTTCCGTCAGTCGACCGCCGTAAGTAATTTATTCGCGCTTGGTTTAAGCAGGGCTAAGGATCGGGAGATTCCCACAAGACTTTTTGACAGGGTAAAACGATGCGATTGGTTTATGTCGACAATAATGCTACGACTCCCATTGCCCCAGAAGTTTTCGAGGCAATGGTTCCGTATTTAACAAAGGAGTTTTTTAATCCGAGCTCGATGTATGAGCCGGCCCGCCGGGTAGCCCGGGCAGTTCGCGAGGCCCGTCAGCGGATCGCCCGGTTCTTTGGCCGCATCGCGCCAAGTGAAATCCTTTTCACCTCTTGTGCCACGGAAAGTAACAACACGGCGATTGTGGGAGCTGCAAAGGCCAACCCGCACCGCCGGCACATTGTCACCACAGCGGTCGAGCACCCAGCGGTTTTGGAAGTGTGCAAGGAGATGCAGCGAAACGGCTACGATGTGACCTTTTTGCCCGTAGACCGCCACGGCAATCTTGACATCTCAGAATTCATTCGCGCCCTTCGGCCGGATACGCTTCTTGTCACAATTATGCACGCCAATAACGAGACAGGGGTAGTCTTCCCCGTAGCGGAATTGGCCCGGATTACTAAGGAAACCGACCCGGCCATCTTGTTCCACACAGATGCCACACAATCGGTTGGCAAACTTCGGATTGACCTTTCGGGTGAGTACCGGCATGTGGACATGTTGTCCTTCTCGGGACACAAGCTTCATGCCCCGAAAGGGATCGGTGTTCTTTTTGTGCGGAAAGGAACTCCGATGCGCCCGTTTATGATCGGGGGTCATCAAGAAAACGGGCGTCGGGCGGGAACGGAAAATGTGCCATATATCATCGGCCTTGCCAAGGCAATGGAACTTGCCTACGAGAATCTCGAGGAAGAGAATCGCCGAATCGCTCAGATGCGGGACCGGTTGGAAAGGGAGCTGGCTGCGAGGATTCCCTATCTGGAAATAAACGGCAAGGGTGCCCCCCGTTTGCCGAATACCCTCAACTTATCATGCCACTTTATCGAGGGAGAGGCTATCCTGATTGAGCTTTCGGAGCATGGCATCTGTGCATCAAGTGGCTCGGCATGCACGTCCGGCTCGCTTGAGCCGTCGCATGTGCTTTTGGCGATGAAAGTGCCGTTTACGGCAGTTCATGGCTCGGTGCGATTTAGTTTAGGGCGCTATAACACGGAAGAAGACATCGACCGGATCATCGAGGTGTTCCCCCAGGTGGTGGAGCAATTGCGGCGAGCTTCTCCCTATTGGGACGCTAAGCGTAACGCGCCTCGGGAAGAGGCCTATGGTCTTCTCCAAGAAGCCGGGGCCCTCACCTGATAGCAGGATCACCCGAAGCCGGACCACTAGATCCTCCGGGACTGTCCCTCTTGGTCAAAGATGCGAGGTCTCGGGGGCAGCGCAGACTGTTTACCGCTCGGGCATGGCCGACGGGTTGAAAGGCTTTTCCGCCGGAAACGATCACTTATTTGGGGCGAACTGACGTTAGGCCGTCAAGTTTCCTTGTCGGCCGAAGAGAAAGAATCATCTAGCCGCAACTTGATGGGGCACCAGGGCCCCTTAACAGCGAGGTGTGCAAGAGGCCCTTTTAAAATGGCCTTACTCCTGAGCGAAAAACGCTTGCCACGACCCCGGACTCGTCATTACCTCCAAGCGACCGTCTATCCTTCGGGCAAGGAGGGGAAGGCGGACATTCATGCCAGTACGGTCCCAAATAATTTGGCCGCTTGCACCTACCCAAGGAGGGAGGCTGCGTAGCGCATCGTTGATTTTTACGCGGTTGAGGCCACCCCGCTCGATCGCTTCTGCGCAAAGGAGGACCGAGTCAAAACCTGCCGCCGCCAAGTAGTCCGGCGTGCGGCCGTACTTTTCGCGAAATAAGTCGACAAACTCTGATGTCCGCTCAGTGGCTTCCCAGCAAAAGGGGAAAATGACCTCGCCAGCTGTCGGGGAAAGGTTCTCCGCGCACAGCGATTGGCCGGCGGTCGGTCCGGCGAAAATGACCTCGCGGTAACCTTCCTCGCGCGCCAGGTTAATTACTCGGGCGGTCTGAAGTGGGTCGGCTACAACCGCTAAACACTTCGGCTTTGCCGAAAGGACCTGTCGCAGAAGCTCTGGTAGATCGGGGTCTGATGGTTTCCAATCCGCCCGGTACCGCAGCCCACCTTTTCTTCGCGACAGAATGTTGACAAGCTCGCCGGCAAAGATCCGCGAATCATGGTCCGTTGCCGAAAGAAGCACGACCTCCCGAGATAAGCCTCGGCGTTCCCATTCCGCGATGAGCGTTTCTGCCAACAAATCGTCGCCCGGCAGGATGGAAAAAACCCAAGGGACATTAGCGAAATGGGTGGTCTTGTCGGTATTGCCAGGGCTGATGATGACAATCCGGGCCTTGGCGGCTACTTGAACGGCAAGGTGTGTTGTCTCGCCATCCACCCCACCAATCACCGCCCAAACCGGATCGGAATATATGCCCTTTGCCAAAAGCCCGGCTCCTCCGGCCCAGGGGTCCTTAGTCCAATATGAAATCAAGCGGACGTTGTGGCATTTCCCCCTGGCATTTTTTGTGCGGAGAAAATCGATGGCCAAACTAGCACCCGCCCAAACACTTCCTCCTTTAGGGTGCGCAGGATCCGCGGGGCCAAAATAGGCCAAGGCAACCTCACCGATACTTTCGGGCGGGGGAATCTCTCGCCCCGGGCCGTAGTATAGGGTCGCATGGTCGCGCAACCGAAAAAACGGCGTTGAGGCGGCGCTGCTGGCGTCCTCGCCTGCTGTCCAAAGAAGCAAACAACCGATGACGACTCCGGCGTTCATGGGAGCTATCGCCTGGTACCTTGGCGCGTTTAAAAACCGGGGCCGCCAACTAGCTTGGGCTAAACCCCGGTTAGAACCCGCAATAATAAGTCAGCTGCAACGAATGGTCTCTTTAAAATACCGAGCTCACAGACCAATCTCTCAAAGCTAAACGCGACGCCCAGGATCTTGGTCTACTCCTGAACCGCTCGCGCCGGTCCCACCTGAACGGTCTGCTCGGCCGGGGGCCGGACTAATATTTCCCGCGGCGGCAAACCGAGTTCCTGCCGGCTATAGTAATGCCACTTGCCCCCGACGAACTTTGCCAAGTAAACCTCGCCGGCGTCATCATTGACGGCACTTAAGGGGATTTCGCCCGTCACGCCGACGAACGGTTCAGGCCGGTAGGCCAGCACGTCGCGTATCTTTGCGCGGTTTAGGCCGGCCACTTGAATCGCCCAAAGCAGCATGTTCATACCATCGTAGGCGTGGGCTGCATAAGTCTCCGGCTCCTCATTAAACCTAGCCCGGAAGCGTTCCTTGAAGGCAAGAAAGATGGGATCGTTGCGGTCGGGATTCCAGGGGGAGGCGCATATGACGCCTTCTGCATTAGGACCGGCAATTTCCACAAATTCCGGTGCAAGGCACCGGTCGCAGGCAAAGAAGGGCTGGGTCATCCCGCGGGCCCGCATTTGGTTTAAAGCGCGGGCACCATCTTCGGCGTTACCCCAGTGCACCACCGCATCCGCCTTGGCTTGCTCGATTCGCTCAAGCTGGATTGAAAAGTCCTGGCATCCAACCGGATAAGCCATCTCCACCACGATCGGCCGACCTAGCCGCCGGCTTCCGTCGACCACTTCGCGGACGCCGAATCGACCATAACGGTTGCTCGACCGCAGGATTGCCACCCGTTTTAGATCAAGCTTGCGGTACATGTAGTCAACAAGGAGGTAGGCCTGTTGCCTGTCGTCGGAAATGCAGCGGAACACCCACGGAATATTGGTTTCAATATAGGTGGGGTCAAGGTCGCCACTTGACATCATCGGCAACTCGATCTTCAAACCCACCCGGATAGCGATGTGGGTGTTGGCGCCGTCGATGGAGCCTAAGATCGCCCAGACCTGTTCCTTGTAGGCAAGATCAATGACCTCGTTACCGGTGGAGCCCCACAAGCCGTTGTCATTTCGCACGATTAACTCGAAGGGGATTCCCCGCCGTACATAGCCGCCGCGTTCGTTGGCTTCTTCAATGGCCAATTTGGCCCCCTGAAGCATTTTGATCCCCATTCGCTCTTCGTTGTGGCTACGGCCACCGACGGCCACCGACACAGTTGGCACAAGCGGGCCGATGAAGCCGATCTTAACTGTCTTTAAATCTTGCGGCTCAGGAATGGCCCGCCCGGGCCCCCAATATTCCATCTGCTCAAGGAAGTGGCGCTTGTGAGGCTCCACATGCCGGAACGGCGTCACATCCAGCGGGGTGTATGCATAAACAGGTTCGCGCTTCTTAGGAAGATTCGGTACTTGATAAGCGTTGACCGAGTTAATTTCTTCCAACACCCGCTTCATCCCCTCCGAGAGTTGGAAGGGCGGAAGCCACGGCCTTAGCGGATCAGGCGTGCCGCTGCCGATCCAGTCGGACTGGAATAACACGCCCACAAGGAACGTCAGGGAATAGATCGCCTCCATTGTTGTGCCTCCGGTCAGTCTGGGCCAGGATCATTGGGTTAGGCCGTGGATAGCTGGCTCATCGACTTACTATTGCGTATACACCAACTCCACGGGTACCGGCTTCGGGCGGAGCCAGCCCTTGCGTAAAGATGCTTTTGGCCAATGTCTTTTTGTAGGGGAACAGCCCTCCGGTTTTCCAACCGGTTGGGCATTTGCAAGCCTATGGGTCGCCACTAAGTGATGACGCGCTTTTGGTACTTTGGCAGCGAACCATCCAATTTTTTGCCGTTATTGGCCGGTTGTGGTCGGCGTCGATGCCGCAGTCAAGTCCTGCTTTTGCCGGCTTTGATTATATTCAGCCAGCCATACGGGGTTTTCCCGGACACCGGGATAATAACCGTCGCCGATTCCCCAACCGAGGCCCTTCGACGTTCCTACCCAGATGTCTTTTTCGTCTACATCAACGCAGATGCAGAAGTTATGGGGGATCGTCTTTTCCAGATCCAATTCAATGAGCTTCTTTCCGCTACGGAAAACAGCCGCTTTTCCACGCAAGGTCTTTTGATCTCGGGTGTAGGAGGCATAGGTGTCACTGTCGAAATGGGCGATGACACCAAGCCCTTTGTCGTGGGCGAAGTAACACTCCTGGCCGCTTCGGGCACGCAAGCTGTTGGTGAAATCGCTCGGCATACCTGTCTCGTGAGCATAAAAGCCGCGCCACCGCCGACCATCGTAACGGGACAGGCCGAAGTACGATGAGACCCACAGGATACCGTCGACGTAATTGGCGCCTGTTGTGATGACGTGGATGATCCCATCGTCTCGGTAGAGATCAATTTCCATTTCCCGGTCTGGGTCGAGGTATACTTGCCAGCGTTCTGTGGCGACGTCAAACTCCAGCACACCGCTGCCCCACACGGCCAGGTGAACCTTGCCATCCCGATAGTGGACGGCATAGTTCCAAATTTCCTCCATGGGGGCGTTCTTCTCGGTGAAGATCGTCCACTGACCGGTCTTAAGGTTCAGTCGGCTGGCACCGGCCGTCGTGGCCGCCCAGACATGGTCGTTTTCCACTGCCACCCCGTAAACCACATCGTTAACTAGCCCACTGTTAAGCTGATGATAATGGTCGAAGCGGCCGCCGCTAAACCGGGCAAGCCCACCGCCGAACAGTCCAAGCCATACGTCACCAGTCTTGCGATCGATATCAATTGCGGTGACGACCCGCCACGGCAGACCGTCCTCTTCCTTCCACACCCGCATCTTGCCAGTCCGCTTGTCGTAGCAAGCCAGGCCATTCTCCGTGCCGATCCACACACGCGGACCGTCAACTTTAACTGCAAAGATGTGGTCATTGGGCAGACCGTCCTCCACCGTGAAATGCCGCCACTTGGTGTACACGAAAGGCAGCGGAACATTGGTCAACTGTTCGGCCGACTGGTCTGCCGGGACGCTAGCAGGGGTGACGGTCGGCTGAGCTCCGCTCGGAGTTGCCGGAGTAGTATCCCCCGCTAAAACAGCGCCAACTCCCCAAAGGAGGCCCCCAGTGAGGGCAAGTAGAAAAGCCACAATTCCACCTCTCATCGCAACTCCCCTAACAACTTGGAAAGCCAATATCAACAACCCCCATGACCGACGCCGTGCTCAAATTTTCGTGAACTGTACAAGCACCAAATCTTGGGAATCCGTGAGCCATATGGACCCTGCCGCCTGGGCCTGCCCGCGCGTTCCTCCCTATCTCCGAGCGGAGACACCACTTGCCCTCGCTTGGGCTGCGCGCCCCGGCCCCCAGGCCACATTGGGTCGGTCACGGTGTTCACCTGTCCCTGCGGGCCTGAAACCGCTGACCGGAATGCCCAGGTGCTCAACCCCATCCGACCACGTGGCCCACTTCGCAGGAGACGCCCTCACAAAGTCTTTAGGAACTCAATGAGGTCGTTAAGCTGGTCCTTCGTCAAGTCGTTGGTGACACCGTGGGTGTCGTTGGGGTTATAAAGCGTCCAGATTTCCTCCAGCGTATGGGCAATACCGTTGTGCAAGTACGGGGCCGAGTCGTAAATGTTGTTCAGGTGTGGCGTATCGAACTTACCCTGTCGGTCAAGCCACATCTGTGTGCCCACGTCATGCTGCCGGCGGTCCGTGTACAGAGGCGGCGGATGACAGGTGATGCAGCGGTTTTCTCTTGGAATTTCCGTGCCGTCCGTCTTCCGAGTGCGATAAAAGATTTCCCGTCCGCGTCGCTGTGCTTCGGTCAGTTCGGCACCGAGTGGACGGTACCGGTTCGGCGGTCGAGGAATCGTCGACAGATAGTAGTCAACCGCCGAAAGTTCTTCTGGCGTATACGGCTGGATCCTTGTAAAGAATACGCCAAGCCGAGCACCACACTGACGGGCAAGAGATGGATTTGTACCTTCCCATTTGAACGGAGCGGTGTCCAAAATCCCGCGAACCGTCTTATTGTCCACGGGACTAAGCCCGATACCGTCCGGCTCGATGTCATACGTGATGCCGTCGATATGCCCGTTCGGGTGGCATGTGTTGCAAGTGAACTGCCGGCGGAAAGTGATCTTGGCGTTGTGGAATAGCCGCTCGCCGAATCGGGCTTTAGTCAAAACCTTTGGACCGCCCAAATCGATTCGGTCGACTATCTCCATCGTCTCCAAATCAAGGATTGCCAGCATATCGTCCAAAGTTTCGGCAACAAGTGCGAACTTGCCGCCCGGCACAAGAGCGATCGCCCGCGGATTCGCGCCGGTGGGAATATGTTTGACGACAAACTCTGTGGCCGGCGCAAGGTGGTTCGGTAAGATGTTGTCGCGCTCATAGGGATCAGCAGACTCGACGATACGGAGCAGCTGTTCGATATCGACTACGCCGATACGGTCGGTGCCGGCACTTGTCACCAGGGCCCAGCGACCATCGGGAGTGATAACAATCGATGTGGGATCGGCGAAACCAAGCTGCGGCTCATCGAGGAGGACCTGGTTAATCCGGCCATCCCGCCAGATGATCGCCAGGCCGTTGGTTATTGTCCACCCTTGAAGGAGCCGGGTCATCGGCACGTTGCTCTTTGTGCGGTTAAGGGTCGCGAGGGCGAACTTGCCGGTCGGATGCCAAGCGATGTCGAGCAACAAATTGGCGTCGGGCACCGTCAGCCGATCCTCCACGACTGCCCGAGCCGCCTCGATTACTGTCAGTTCCGTGTCCAACCTGGTGCGGAAGCGCCCTAACCGCGGCAAGGCATGGCTTACAAGGACGACCTCCCCATCGGGCGAAACTCGGATCGCCCACGGGCTCCGGCTCCCCGCCAGCCGCTTTTCTTCCACAAGACCCGAGACGGAAATTACCGAGATGTCGTCGTGGGCGGAGTTAGCCACGAAGACCCGCTGGCCATCGGGACTAACGGCAATTCCCATCGGCTCGTCACCGACAGAGATCCGCGCCACCTCCCGACGGGCTTGCACGTCCACAACGGAGACGTTATCGTCCCACCGGTTGCTCACATACACCCATCGCCCATCCGGGCTTATGGCAATCCCGGAAGGCTGCCAGCCCACTGGGATCTCCGCTACTAGTCGCCGCTCGACGAGATCGACAACCGCCACCACGTGGGCGCTTTCGCAAGCAACGTACGCCTCTTTCCCATCGGGCCGCACGGCGATGGCCCGCGGATTCTTGTACACCGGTGTCGGCAGGGCGGTCTTATCGGCTGGCGGACGCAGAGGGTGAGCTATCGCCTTCCAAGCCACTGCCAAATCGAACGGCTTGCCATGGGCATTTTCGTGGCAGCGCAGACATAAGCTCTCTGTGACATCCTTTAGACCGGCCTGCCGGGCAGCGCGGGGATCGCGCATGATGGCCTCCACCGCAAATTCGCTCCCTGCTCCGTGGCAGGCTTCGCAGCCAACCCCTTCGTAAATGGAAAAGCTTTCCTTAACTTTCGCGCCGTTGTCCGCGTGGATCGTCGAGTGGCATTCCAGGCAGCGCTGGGACTTTTGCGGACTTCCCTCGACGCCCCATTCCGCGGCGATTCGATAGGCTTCCGGCGTTGACAAGGAGGCATAAGCACGGGCATGAGCGCTTAGGACCCACTTGCTGTATTGGAAGTTCATGCCCGGGCCATCGTGGCAAGCGCTACAAGCATGGGATCCGATGTAATGAGGTTCGCCCGGCTTGCTCTCAGCTTTTGCCGTCAACACGGGCTTCTCGGGCTCCTTGAAGGGCACCGGACTCGGATGAGCGACTTCTTCCCAAGCCTTGTTGATATCAAACTTCTTCGAGCCTAGCACAGCCGTGTGCGAGCCTTTCTCCCCGTGACAAATGATGCAGTCCTCTTTCGCGGGGAGCATCATTCCTTTGTCTTGGGAAAGTTTGCGGTCTTTTAAATGGTGAACAGGGATGTACTCACTCCCCGGTCCGTGGCAGGCCTCGCATTGAACACCTTCGTTTGCCCGGAAAGTCGCTTCCAGCTCCCAGGGTTCAGCGTGGGCGGCGGTTCCATGGCAACCCAAGCATAGCGGTGATTTGGTTGGCTCGATAGGCACCCCGCTGATCCGGGCAATGGCCTTAGCTTCCGGCAAGCTCAGAGCGGCGTACGCCCGGGCATGCTTGGAGAGAAGCCACCGGCTGTACTGATAGCCAGCCCCCGGCCCATCATGACAAGAAGCGCACACTTGGGAGCCCACATACACAGGTCGAGATTGCACTGGTTGGGCCTGGGCGGCCAATTGAACCAACGCGACAAGGCACAGAGCTAGAACAGCTGTCCAAATTGATTTGCCTGCCCAGATTCGTTGACGATGGCAGTGCATAGCCGCAACCTCCGAGGAGATTCCCCGACTTACTCCACCACCCATGCTACGGGAGGGGTCGCACAAGGACCCAACTTTCGCCATTCGGTTTCGGGACAACTTCTATGAAAGTGTTTGCCGGCACATCCCTCAGTTCGGCCACACGTCCATCCGGCCAGCGGATGGAGACTTTGTCGGCTTTTGGATGCTTACCCAGTCCAAAGTGAAGTCTGTTATCGGATTGCGACAGGTACCCCACTACGGGAATAAGATGTTGAACCTGCTTGAGACTGGCGACCTCCACCGTGACTAAAGCACCCAGGGCATCACAGCGGCCATCCTCTGTCTTAGCTAAAACCTTAAGCCAGTTGTTTTGATTGCCCCCTTCGTTCCGCAACAAGCGGGATCGGTCGTTAAGGTTCACAACAACAATGTCCATATCCCCGTCGTTGTCATAGTCGACACAAGCGGCGCCACGTCCCACATATTCCCGCCGGAAATGGGCCCCGCAACGGTCCGCTACGTCGATAAACTTCCCCTGGCCGTCGTTCCAAACCAATACGTCCTCGTCAGGGAATTCGAAGTGAGCATCGCCGGTGGCCACAAATAGGTCCAGGTATCCGTTGTTATCCATGTCAAAGAGCACACCGCCCCAACTAATGTATTGCCCGCAAAGCAGCGCTAAATTGGTGCGGGCCGTCCAGTCTTCGAAATAGGTCCCGCGATTGACTAGCAAACACGAGTAACTCATATCCGGGATAAAAAGGTCAAGCCTCCCATCCCGGTCGATATCCCCCACGCTTGGCCCCATTGAGGAGACATTTTGTCCACCTTCTCCGAAAGCTAGGCCCCACTCCAGAGCCTCCTCGTGGAATTTTCCGCCTCCTAACCCCCGGAAGAAAAAGTTCTCCATCGCGTCGTTGGGCACATAGATGTCCAAAAGCCCGTCGCCGTCGAGATCGGCCACCGTGACACTCATCGCCCGACCTTCGGGCTGGTACACTCCGGATTCATGTGTCACATCCTTAAAGGTGCCATCGCCGTTGTTGCTATAAAGTGCGTCAGGTTGGCCGTGGTAGCTTAGTGGCCCGGGATATCCCGCGGCGGCGTAAAACCAGCGGAATTTCCCGGCGTCGTACTGAAGATAGTTGGCCACGTAAACATCAATGTCCCCATCCTGGTCAGCGTCGAACCACACGGACGAAACCGACCAGCGCGGATCACCCACTCCCGCGGTCGCAGTTACATCGGTGAATGTTCCATCCCCGTTATTGCGGTAAAGCTTGTTTTCCCCATAGTTGGCCACGTACAAGTCGAGGAAACCGTCGGCGTCGTAATCTGCTGCTGAACAACCAAACCCAAACCCCGTATCCCCCACACCGGCAGAAAATGTCACGTCGGAGAACGTCCCGTTCCCGTTGTTCCGATACAAGGCATTGAAAAGCTTGCCCCGAAGTTCCCGCCCCCGCGTATCGCTAACCCCCTCGGTCCAAGCCCCGTTTAAAAAGTAGAGGTCCAAGTAGCCGTCGCCATCATAATCAAAACATCCGACCCCGGCGCCCGTACCTTCCACGATGTTGCTGAGGCGGTAGTCCCCGTAACTGTGTTTAAAACGAATACCGGCTTCGTCTGTAACGTCCACAAAAACGGGGAGCCACTCCTGACCGACAGCCTCCCTCGCTATGATGCCCCCTGCTGCCACGAGGAGCACGAAAGCCGTCATGATTCCGAACGAGACGGACAGTTGGAAGCAACTACGAGATAGCTTCGACCACCTACCAACTAGCTTCACGGCCTAAATCCTCGGGAATAGACCAAGCTCGAAGACTCTTTTTCCCTGGCGGTCCGAAAAAGCCGGGACAAATGCTCACCCTTGAGCTAATCCGGCCTGTATGACCCTGCGTTGCCCCCGTGTCTCTCTCGCTTAGATCGAATCTTACCGGTTCACTGGGGCTTACAAGCTTCTTGAGCCACCGCGGCGGCCTCGCACGTTGCGGTAAAGCCTCGGAGTGCTCACCCGCTTCCCAGCCCAAAACCGCTAGTTGCTTCCCGCCCCAGTTGGCCGTGGATTCACACCTAGCCGGGGCGGGTCGCAAAAGTTGGCCCCAAGATCGATCCACTCAACCAGAGTCTGCCGTTCATCAACCGTAAACTGAACTTTGCCTTCGGTCGGAATGGGACTGGCCGACAAGCCGGTCATTCCTTCATCCCACGGTCGGGCCGTGTTTGTCCCAAATACATGCCACACCAATCTGCTTAGTCTGGCATGCCCAGGGTAAATGACCGGCGCTCGGTCCTTTTGACCTGGCTGGGCGCTCGCTTGTTTGTCAGAGCCTCCGACGAGAGCGACGTAAACCTCCCAAGCCAGCTTCTTTTCTTCGGGCGAACCCGGCGCAACTGCCTTAAGCTGCTTATCATCCACAAGACGCACAGGATGTTCCGGCGTGCTATGACAAGCTACACATTTCTCCCGGACAATCGGCCACACGTCCTTCAAGAAATCCGGCCGTCGGCGTCTTTCCGGAGGCAACGTTAACTTGACTGCTGCCTTGCCCAATGCCTGAGCAAAATCATTCGGTGGGGTGAGCTCCCCGTCCTCATGGCAGCCGATGCATCCGCGGTTCTCGTTGGGCTTGACCCAAATCCACCGACAACTGCGGACATTTAAGCCCGATTCATCAACAATCTGTAACTCCAGTGGGATGTCGGCGGGTACTTCCGCCTGGAAAGAACCGTCGGCCTCCAAGTCAAATTCCCCGAGGAATCGCCGGCCCACTGCCGGACCAATGCTAGCTGAAGGCGAACCCGACAAAAACCCGGGGCCATAAAACTGGGCTTGGCTGGGATCCGAATAAGGGAGCCCCTCCAGCACCCGTACCCGCAGTTTCCCAGAAGGGGGCCATTGCTGCCGGGGTAAATCAGAGATCTTGGCCGTCAGGCAATACAGCTTGCCCGTGGACTTGGCATAGTCAACCACGCTTGAGCGGCCGTCCGCCTCTGACCGGGGGGCTATTGCCCGAGGCTGCAGCTCATCGTAGTTCGGATCGTCAAAGATACAAACCTTCCGACCGTTGACGATGTCTAACTGCCAAATTCCAAAAGTGGGTCGATCCGGCGGTTGATGAGCGACGAGAATCGTGCCGTCCGGAAGCGGCCCCGGCGAATGAAACCAACCCTCCTGCGGGGTGGTTAACGGCTGATAACTTCGTAACGGACGACGATACGAAAGAAATCCAAGCTGACCAGAACCATACGGGCCAAGCTCGTCTCCCTCGACAAAGACCATAAACCCTTTCGGGCTAAAGCACGGCATGCGCTTGAAACGTTTGCCGGCGGGCTCGCCGAACAAGGCATAGTCGGTACCGTCGATATTAATCCCCATGAGCAGGGTTTTGCCGACCGGATCGCGCACCGGGTCCTTCCGCCACCATTCGGGAAAGACCATCCGGCCGTCAGGAACCACGCACAATTCCCCGCAATGCGTAAGCGAGAAAGTCAACTGTCGCACGTCGGTCCCGTCCAGTCGACAAGAGTAAACTTGCCAAGCTTGCCCCACCCCCGCTTCCGTCCACTGGCCGTGAGCCCATGAGACGAAGGCAACCTGGTACCAGGGCGCGGCAGCATCCAGCGTAAAAAGCGACGGCTGATACAAGGGCAACCGACAGTCAGCAGCAAGTTGGGCAACTTGCCGGGGCGGGGACCCATCCAAAGCAACCTCGTAAATCTGCCAAAACTTTTCTCCTGCTTTCTTGCCGGCAAAAAGCAGCCTTTTTCCGTCGAATGAGACCTCCGGATCTGCCGCACTCTGAAAATCTTTGGTGAGGATTTGTGGATTTCGTCCCAAGCCCAGCACAACCAGCCGGCCTCCTTCGGGCACTAGCTGGAAAGCATTCTTCAATGGATTGCCGGAGTTGCCTTCGGCTTCCGATGACCCATTGAGGCGCGGGATCTGAGTAAAAACGATGGGTGGGAGATTAGTGGCCGAACCCCCCGGGCCTGAAGCCAAATCGCTTCGCGCGGCGGGCTCCGCACTTGCCTCGGCGATTCCACTCCCGAGCACCAATTGATAAGGAACCAAAAGCGCAGCACACAAAGCAAGGATCGCCCCGGCGAGAAGTTTGCATGCGGATCCTCCATGATGCCGCTCCACGATGGTAAATCGCCGGAAGGCGGTCTGAAGTTTACGATGAGCCAAACCGACCGATACAGTAACCCACTTGGCAGCCGCTGCCTCCCCCGCGCTCACGTGTACTTTCCCCCAAAGAATCAGTTCGGGTGATTGCGAGACAGTCTGGCAAATTTCCCACACAAGACACCGGAGATTGTAAAACGTAACGGGGGGCTTGTCAAACACTAAGCCAGAAAGTTCAGAAAAAATTTTTCTTCCCGAAGAGGAACTCGGGGGCACCGGTCTAGGCCCAAGTTCACGCGCCTCCGGGCGCTGGGCAGCCCTGCAGAAAGTAACGCAGCACTTCACTAATTAACATAGTTACTTTTGCAACTCTCTTCGCGGCGAGCCATCCGGCCTGCTCGTTGACGGGTTTACGTATCCGATTTCCGTTCCTTCCACTTGGGGCGAGAGGGGCCGGATTGACGTCCTGGGAAATGCCTAAGGTGCCACTCGCTAGCAGAATCTTGACGAGAACTACCGAGGGGCGGGCATTGTTTGCCTTATTGCGGCGAGGTTGGTAATGCGTCGCTTGGATTGCGCTAACGATTTTTCCGCCGGTAGGCCGAACGTTCTCACCGCCCGGAAAAGTCCGCAATTGGGCTCAGCGGTGCAACTCCGGCTTTCTCGGGCCGTCAGACACCGATTGCTGTTCCACGGTTAAGGAAGCTGCGGAGTGTTTCCTATGTAGGATCCACTTAGCCAACGGAGCTTCTGTCAGGCTGCGAACTTCTTTTGCGGGCAGGCCGAAGCCGTTCTCGTAGCGGCAGCTCCAAGCAAAAACTCGTACACTCAGCGTGGAGCTAAAAACACCAGTCGCGGGTGGCTAACTCCCGAAATCCAGGGGCTATTCCCGTTTTTGTGATTCCGCGCTAGCTGCCTCAGCCCGTTTCCGAGTCCTCTCGCTTGGCAGCTGTCTCCCCCCGGGGCATTGATCTGGGCCAGCCGGCCACCGGCGCCTCGAGACCAGCCGGTTTGCTTGCCTCGGCACGACCTGTACGGCGGCAAATCCTGGCCGCCTTGGACCAGCAGGTCTCTTCAAGTTTTCCCGGACTATTAAACGCTCAACAAGGGAGTCTCTCTGTGCGGCTTCCTGTAACTTGCCTCCCCTTGAGGGTTCTGACTCCCTACCTGATGGGGGCTTGCAATGCCATGGTTCGACCCTGAAATCGCGGCGAAGCTTTCTTCCAGACCTAACGCTTTTGAGAAGCGAAGCTACTGCGAATAGCTCCTCGGGTCGCTTCCGCTGATAAACTGCGCCCTAGATAGAGCCATATGTGTTTTCGGCCGTCAGTGGCACTGGCCGAACCCACTATTCCGCCGGCTGGAGGCACCGGCAGGTTACCTCCGAAAGCACCCGAGACTGTTCTTAGTCAACACGGCGGCGACTGTTTAACATTGGCTCAATGAGGCTGACGGACCTGCTGACATCTGTGACGGACCTGCTGACATCTGTGGAGGTTGGCGAGGAACCGAGCGGTCAACCCATCCGGAATGACATCAGCGTCCTACCTTGTTCCTTCCGGGCCCAAGGGCGGGCGCACCGTTCCCAATCTGTCAACAAGCTTTCAAGAAGTCCCCATTGGGTTTCCGAGCCGATCTGGTTTTAACTCGGTCGACAGACACGGCTGACGCAGTCAGCTTCGAACGCCCGAAGCGTCGGCCGGCTTCTTGGAGGGCACGCCTGCAACGAGTCGACGGATAAGGAAATAGTCCTCTCGGCTGATTGTTCGGCCCATAGTTTCGGCCGCTTCGACGATCTGCGGTGGGTTTTTTATGCCGCAAATAGCCGCGTGAATCCCTGGGTGCATCAGTGTCGCGACAAGGACAAGTTGATAAATGGTCATTCCATAACGAGCCGCGATCGGTGCCAATTGCCGCACTTGACGACACAGCCGGGCAAATCGTTCCCCTTGGAAGTCCGGGTGGTGTCGACGAAAGTCGTCAAACTGTTCGATCCCTTCGTACTTGCCGGACAGGAGTCCCATATGCATCGGCGAATACACCATCACCCCTAATCCTTCGCTTTGACAGTAGGGGATGATGTCCTCTTCGATCCGAGGGTCAATCAAGCTATAAAAAGGCTGAATGACGGTATACCGGGCATAACGGCGGTGAGCACGGATTTGTTCAAGGGTGTGGTTACTCAACCCAATCGCCCGGACCTTGCCCTGACGGAGCAACTGTTCCATCGCCGCGGCGGTTTCCTCGTAAGGGGTGAGGGGGTCAAGAAAATGGAGAAAGTAGATGTCGATGTATTCCACACCGAGGCGACGGAGTGAACCCTCGCACCGACGGATGATTTCCGGGGCAGTTAGATCAGGGCAGCCATCTCCGCTTTCGCCGAATCTCTTGTAAACTTTTGTAGCGATCACTACCTCGTGCCGCGGCAGATGGCGGATGGCTTCTCCGACAACGCTCTCCGCGTATCCGGCGCCGTATGCCTCGGCAGTATCAATCAGATTGACCCCGTGGTCGAAACCTTCCCAAATTGCTGCAATAATGTCCTCCTTCGGCTGCGAGCCCCAATATTTCTTGCTCAACTGCCAGGTGCCAAAAGCGATCGGGGAGACCTCCAGTCCGCTTGCTCCTAACCTGACTCTGACCATAGGCTTAGGCTCCCCCAGTTCGGAGCTCGGCTGCTTTCCTCAACCATGCGGGGGACGGATTTCCTCGCCAAAAACCAGAAAACACCTTCAACATTAGCTAACCCCTCCGTAAATGCAACCGGGTAGGGCAGCCTAGGTGGGCATTCGGTTGAGCCTCCAATCAGGGGCACCAGACACAGTAGCCAAAGCCTGCGGGTTGCTTGGCAGGTTCGGTAAAGTTTGCCGGGTATTATGAGCCGGGCGACCGACGGGATTGGGAGAAAAGAGCGGTCCTCTCAAACGAGGCCCCACCGGCGCCGGAAGAACCACTCCAGGCTGACGAGGCACAGGACAGTGGTGAGCCAGGGCCAGCGATCCCATAGTGGTTGGCGGACCTCGAGCGTGGCCTCCATCTGTGCCGCTTGTTGAGACAGACGGTTTAGCAGACGGCCGAACTCTTCGGGCCGAACAACCTCGCCCCCGGTCGCGGTGGCCAATAACTGAAGCAAAGTGGGATCGGCCGCTGGGTTGCCAAGTTCAATATCTTCTTCGACCACCAGGAATCTGGCGGTGGCTTCCTCAAGAAGCTTATCTTGCTGGCGGACCTGAACAAGGACCGTGTAATCGCCCGGAGCAGTAGGCGAAGGCACCGTGCCCCGAAAACCTCTTTCCCCGCTCCGTGGCTCAAGTGCGACGATCTGCTTTGTTTGTTGAAGCTGCGCCGAGAATTCAAGCCGGCCTTTGTCCTCCGGCAGGTCATGTCCCACGAAAAAGTCAACTGGACTATTGGGTCGATAGACGCGCTCGGCAAGGTCAATCCAAACCCGGCCCTCGCGAACCAGATCTTTGTTGGCAAGAAAAGTCACAATCGTCCGCCAAAACAGCCGGAAAAACTCTGGGTACCCGGCCAGCGCCCAGCGCCATGTAGAGTCAACAGCAAGGGCAGCTACTCGACCTTTGCCGGCCGGTTGATAGACGAGCACAGGTTGGCGCTCCGAAGTTTCCAACAAAACTTGGGCGGCCGGCTTCAGCGAGTCGAATTTGTTTGCGCCATCTAGCGCAGGCAACCGGTCCCAAATCATTTGGTTTTGCTGCCCTAACTCACGGATGTCAATCATTGGATGAGAGGTTCCTTCAGAAGTCGGCCGAACCTTAACCGGTCCCGGGATGTGCACATCCGTTCGTGGCGGTTCGTCAGGTCGCTGGATTTCGAGGTGACTCATCCGCACCGGGAGGATTTCGGCAAGCGGAGTGTCCGCATACCCACCCGGGCCAAAACTCCACATGCCGCCGATCATTAAGAGTCCCATTCCCTCCGTGACTTTCCGGCAGAGCATTTCCCAGTCGTTTTTGTCAACGATCCAGCTGGGGATATTGCCGAGAATGACAGCCTGGTATTCGCGCTCGGTCAGACAACGGTGAAAGGCCCCCAGCTGGCTGGGAATGCCCTTGGGATCAAGTGTCAAAATATCGATTTCCAGCTGAGTCCCTAGAGTCAAAGCCCGCCGCAAGAACCCAAGCTCAGGTCGCGGGGGAAAGCTATCCACGATCAGCACTCTTACTCGCCCCTTCGTTACTCGAAGAATCGTCGCCCGTGAGTTATTCAGGGCAATTGTCTCGCCGGGTTGCGTCGGCACCCGGACAACAAGTTTGAATTCCCCGGGGGTTTTTGGCACGAAGGGTAGTTGCACCGCGCAGGCTTGGCTAACACTTGTGACATCCACAGTGGCAGAGCACAACGGTTGGCCCTGCGCCGGGCTTTCGAGCCATAGCTCCACGGGAATCTGTCGACCTTGATACCCTTCCACATGAATAGTTGTCGAAACGACCACCTCGTCGTCTACAACCGCAGCTGCTGGAGCCCGGAGTGAATCGACCGAGATATCCGAGAATCGGCCCATTCCCCGGGGTTCCCCTAGGAGGACGCTCAAAACCGGGATTTGCTGCTGCTGGAGTTGAGTGGCAATGCCGTGGACGGGTACATCCCGAGTGCCAGTCACCCGCTGGGCTCCATCCGTTAACAAGATGATGGAAACTACTCGCCGCCCGGCTTCTCTCCGGAGGGCTTCCTCGAGCGACCAGGCAAGGGCCGACTCCGGTTGTTCTGGAGGATGACTCAGCAGCGACTCGCCATTGGTCAACTGTATCGGCATCAGTTCCCGACCAAAGGTATACGCCCGCACCTCTAAGGCGGTACTTAGTGCGGAAAGAGCGGAAGCATGGGCTTTGAGGATTTGCCTAACATGTTCAAAGCGGCTTGACCCGTTGGGGCCATCCATGACTTGCATACTCCGCGAATTGTCCACTAAGAAAAGCACGACCCCGGAATGCCGCTCGCGCTTAAGCAGGATAAGGGAGGGTCGTAGAAGCGCAAGGAGAAGGAGGACTAGACTGACTGCTCGGAAAACACGAAGAAACCGCTGCCGGTGGGGAGGGATGCTGCCCGCCCTAATGGGCACGAACAAGGCGGCCAGGCACATGCCCGCCACTGCCAGGAAAATGGTCCAACTGTTTCCGATCGGTTCAAATGTGAGCCGCATCGCCTTCCCGAAAACCAGCTTTCTTGCCGGTCCCCCAATTGCCCCGTTAGGACGGCTTCTTTGTCAGATCCCGGTTTATCTTTGTGGAGCCACCTCCAAATGCCTGCCGATAAGACTTCCCCCGACCCGAGCCAGTTGAGTTTCGTCGCATCAGTTGATTTGGGTAAGGACAAAACGCTTGCCAATGGTGCCCGGGGGGCAGCGCCATCCAATCAAAGGGAAAGTCTTCCCGCAGTGGAGTTACGCCTCGGTCTTTCCCTGGTTAGGCCACGAACCTGGGTGTCGTCCGTTCTCACCCATTCTTCGATAGTCGCCGGCCCAGATGGGAAGCGGTCAACTCCCCAGCACCACAGGGGGCGATTACAGCTTCGGTGGGCGGCGAAGCACCTTTCGAGTGTGAACTGCACCCATTAACGAGCCGGGGCATCCCACCCTGCAGGGTCGGTGGGCAAACCTGGCCCTCAGCATCATTACTTTTGGCGATAAAGTTTATAAAATTAATCAATCAATTTCCACCTTGCGTGCTTGCGCTTCACGTGCTGCCCGCTACTGGCATATCTCCGGAGCGGGGTATAATCGCGTCTTTCGGGTATAAAACCGCATCTGGCACGATAAAGAGGCCGGTGCCACAGGTTGCCCAACTGGTTCAACGCCAGGGCATAACGTAGGGTGTGACAGCTGGGTTTCTTGCCGAATCGGGTTGGGGTCAATTTCTACTCGAGAGTTTGGTCTTGGGTCGTTGCGAAATAATTTCGCCATTTTTGTTTTGGGCCGGGCGAGCGTTGGACCTAGTGCCTGCCGAAAAGGAGGAGAAGCAGGATCGATGAGTCAATGTGACACGATTAGTTTGGCAGTTTCGGACCGTGCACTTGCGACCGTCGGACGGTATGCTCACCTCCGGCGCGCGGATTCCGAGGTGTTCCGGCTGCTGGTGGAACAAATGAAAGCCGAGACCAGCACGCTGAAAATGATCCCCTCGGAAAACTATGCGTCCCTGGCGGTGCTGGAGGCGACTGGTTCCATCCTGACCAATAAGTACGCCGAGGGGTATCCAGAGGCCCGCTATTATGAGGGTAACGAAATCATTGACCGCATCGAACAGTTGGCCATCGATCGTGCTAAAGCCCTCTTCGGCGCGGAACATGCCAACGTTCAGCCTTATTCTGGCTCGCCGGCCAACCAGGCCGTTTATCGGGCGCTTTTAAAGCCCGGGGCCCGATTTATGGGAATGCCGGTTCCGGCGGGGGGACACCTGACCCACGGTTGGAAGGTCAACTTTTCGGGAATTGACTATTACCAGATCCCGTACGGGCCCGATCCCCAAACCGGTTTACTGGACTATGATGCCATCCGGGACATTGCTCGGCGGGAACGGCCCCAATTGATCTGGGTGGGTGCAACCGCTTATCCCCGAATCTTGGAGTTCGACAAATTTGCGGAAATCGCTCGAGAAGTGGAGGCCTACTTGGTCGCCGATATTGCCCACATCAACGGGCTTATTGTGGCAGGTGTGCATCCGGATCCGGTGCCGCATTGCGATGTGGTCACTAGCACGTGCCATAAATTGCTGAGGGGGCCTCGGGCGGGTTTCATCCTCTCCCGGATCGAAGACCGTTACCAAAAGAAGTATCACCCGGAAGACAATACCTCCTTGGCGAAGCGAATTGATCGGGCGGTTTTCCCCGGCCTCCAGGGTGGGCCGCACATGAACGTCATTGCAGCGATGGCTGTGGCTTTCAAGGAGGCCAGCACGGAGGAGTACCGCCAATATGCCCGTCAGGTGGTGCGAAATTGCCGGCGCTTGGCAGAGCGGCTGCTTGAGCGGGGTTATCAACTTTCTAGCGGGGGAACGGACAACCACCTCCTCCTGATGGATTTTCGGAATACCCCATATACCGGAAAGCAGGTCGCGAAGGCTCTGGCCCGGGCGGGGATTATTTGCAACTTCAACATGGTGCCGGGCGATCCGCGCAAACCTTTTGTTACAAGTGGCGTAAGACTGGGTACGCCGGCTATTACTTCGATGGGTATGAAAGAGCCGGAGATGGATTTAATCGCCGGCTGGATCGACACAGTTTGCCGCAATTTGGACGACCCGGACCGCGTGGTCGATCGTATTCGCCACGAAGTGGCCGAACTTTGTTCTCAGTTCCCGCCCCCCGGGTATGTGCTTTTGGAAAAGGCCTAAGGGACCCAGTGGTGGGAAAAGCCGGCAAACCGATCGCCTTTTAAGAGGTTTGTTGGGTTGCTTCCCAAATGGGGAGATTTGGAGCTTCGCGGGGGTAAACCATCCCGCTAAGCCAAAGCGTGGCATCAAGCTCATTCGGAGGAAACTATTGGATGGCCGAACCTAGGAAGAAAGAGGACTTCCTCCACACGCCGGTCGAACACATCGACATAACCCGCTATCCCGTGGTGGAACTCGTCGAGGCCATGGGCAAGATGGCTTACTCCGCCCGGGATCTGGCACGGGCTGCTGACATTTACCACCGCATGCTCTCAGATCGCGAGTGTGCGGTGATTCTATGTATTGCAGGCTCCTTGGTCAGTGCGGGATTGCGGAAGATGTTCGCGGACATGGTCCGCTTCCGCATGGTGGACATTGTGGTCGCCACGGGAGCCAATATCGTCGACCAAGACTTCTTCGAAGCCTTAGGTTTTCGGCACTATCAAGGCGATCTAATCTTGCGAACCGGCTTGTACGACGAAACTCTACGGGAACTTTATATCGATCGCATTTACGACACGCTGATTGATGAGGAACAATTGCGGATTTGCGACGACACCGTGCGACAGATCGCCGACCAGCTTGAGCCTCGGCCTTATTCGAGCCGGGAGTTTATCTACATCATGGGGGCCTACCTGGAGTCCCGTGGGCTTGAGGATGAAAACTCGCTGGTCTTTCAGGCTTATAAGCATGGCGTGCCTATTTTCTGCCCAGCTTTTAGCGATTGTTCCGCAGGATTTGGGTTACTTTTGCATCAGGTGTCTCGGGCGGCTGAGCCGAAAGTGAGTATCGACAGTGTAAAGGACTTTGTAGAGCTAGCCCAGCTTAAAGTGCACGTCCAACAGACCGGGCTGGTGATGCTTGGAGGCGGAGTGCCGAAGAACTTCGCCCAGGATGTCGTCGTGGCCACCGACTTGATGGGAACAGCCGCCCCGATGCATCGCTATGCGATTCAAATTACGGTGGCCGATGTCCGGGATGGGGGACTTTCCGGGAGTACCCTTCGCGAGGCCACAAGCTGGGGCAAGGTCGATGTTGGTTACGAGCAAATGGTCTTTAGTGAGGTGACGTTGGCCGCTCCGCTTATAGTCGGTTATGCCTACCACAAGGGGGCATGGCGGAACCGAGTGGAACGTCGCTTGAACGACTATCTAGGTGTCCCCGCGGTTACGGTAGGCTGAATGCCCCCAGCCCAGGGGTGGTTAGAGGGAAATAACCATCGCCGGCTCATCTTTGACTGGCATTAGTGCTTAAAGCGGGGCATTACTGCTTGTACCGGGCTAGCAAAGTATTGTCGGGCGGTGAACCCGGCTTCAGGTGGCGGGCGGGGGCGGGCCTTGTGCGCGGTTCCATTTTGGGCGGATACCTCGTGGGTCAATTTCGGACAAGATGCTCCGACAAGCGGCACCCGGGTTCAATGGCTAGCCCACTTGTGGAGCCTAAGTTCTTCTCAAGCTACGGGGCCCTTTCGCAGGAAGTAGCGCCTCTCGCTCCTTCCGAGTTTTCCTCTTCCGCATAGCTTATTGCCGTTCCGCTCTGGTTTGAACCTCCAGGCCCCAAAAGCGGTTGAATAAATCTTTGTGCCGGCAAAAATATCGTGGTTTTGCGAGAGATATCGCGGGTCAAAAGATTCTTGAGTTGAGAAAGGGAGATCCTCATGCGTTCCGATGTTGTGAAGCGAGGTGACGCACGCGCACCGCATCGAAGTTTGCTCCGAGCTATCGGTCTGAAAGATGAAGACTTCGATAAGCCTTTTATCGCCATTTGTTGTAGCCATAGCGAAATCGTGCCCGGTCACGTCCATTTGGACAAAGTGGCCGCTTACGTAAAGGAGTGCGTGTGGGAAGCAGGTGGCGTGCCGTTTATTTTCAACGTGATTGCCCTCGATGATGGCATTGCCATGGGGCACGAGGGCATGAAGTATTCGCTTCCCTCGCGGGAATTAATCGCCGATTCGGTGGAGACGATGATTCAGGGGCACTGCTTTGACGGGATGATTTGTATCCCCAACTGCGACAAGATCGTGCCGGGAATGCTTTTGGGGGCAGTTCGCTGCAATATCCCCACGATTTTTGTGAGTGGCGGCCCGATGCAAGCCGGCCGAATTTCTTCCGGCGAAGTTGTTGACCTCATTAGCGCTTTTAAGGCGGCCGCTGCGAAGCAAAAAGGCCTCATCACGGCCGAGCAGCTCTACGAAATTGAATGTGCTGCCTGTCCTACCTGCGGCTCCTGCTCCGGTTTGTTCACTGCTAACAGCATGAATTGCCTCTGCGAAGCCCTGGGCTTTGCCCTGCCCATGAACGGAACCCTCTTGGCGACCAGTGCTGAACGAAAGTTCCTCTTCCGCTGGGCAGCCCACCGCATTGTGCAGATGGTGAAAGATTATTATCGGCTTGGGGAGGGCCACGGGATCTTGCCGCGGGAGATCGTCACCGAAAAGTCAATCGACAACGCCTTCATTTTGGATATGGCAATCGGAGGCAGCACGAACACGGTGCTCCACATGCTAGCCGTCGCCCGGGAGGCGGGAATCGAATACCCGATGAGTCGCATTGATGAATTAAGTCGGAAGGTCCCCAATCTTTGCAAGGTGGCACCAAATGGGCCATATCACGTAGAAGATCTCCACAACTCGGGCGGCATCCACACTGTCCTTGGGGCACTGATGCGAGGCAAACCCGGACTTTTGAATTTGGATTGTCGCACCGTTACGGGTAAGACCTTGGGTGAAAACATCGCCGAATGGGACATCCGCGGCAAGGAGCCATCGGCGGATGCACTTCGATTGGCGGGTGTTCGTCCCGGTCCGATGGGATCGGGCCCCATGAGTGTGCCTCATGATGGCCGGTCCGTCCGCGATCTAACGCCGGCTGAGTTAGGTTTTGACCCGTACGACTGCATCCGAGAGGTAGACCGAGCATTCAGCCAAGAGGGTGGACTAGCCGTGCTGTTTGGCAACCTGGCGCCCCAGGGGGCGATTGTGAAGACGGCCGGCGTTGTCCCGTCGATGCTTCGCTTTGCAGGGCCGGCGGTCATCTTTGATTCCGAAACGGCCGCCTACCAAGGGATCATCAACGGATTGGTCAAACCGGGCGATGTGGTTGTGATTCGCTACGAAGGTCCCAAGGGCGGACCGGGGATGCAAGAAATGCTTGCCCCCACCAGTGCCATTCAGGGCCTTGGTCTTGGTGACAAAGTGGCGTTGATTACCGACGGGCGGTTTTCCGGGGGAACTTCGGGCGCATGTATCGGCCACGTCAGCCCCGAGGCCGCTGAGGGTGGTCCCATCGCTTTGCTTGAGCCGGGCGACATTATCGAGTTTGACATACCTGCGCGGACACTGAACGTGCGGCTTTCCGCCGAAGAACTTGCCCGCCGGCGCGAGCGCTGGACGCCGCCACCACCGCGGTACACTCGTGGCTGGCTGGCACGCTACATCAAATTTGCCACGAGTGCCGATACGGGCGCTGTGTTGCGTTGCCACTTTTGACGCCGAGTTGAGTGCGGCAGAGTATCAATCGCCTACGGAGCAGGGCCCGGCGTTTCGGACTGGCTTCCTGTACTGGCTTGGTTTCCGTCTCCGCGGGTGAGATGGCTCGTGCGCCCGAGTGTGGAGCTCTGTCTCGGAAAAATGTAAACGCTTATCGGCCGGCTGTCGAAAGTTTGGCGGGGGTGCTTTCGATCGGGAGGGAGGCCGGTTTTCTGCCCTCTGCAGGCCTTAGAGCGCTTGGAAGGTTCAGCCGATGAAAGTCGTTCGTGTCGAAGCCTGGCACGTTGTTTACCCCTTCCGAGGCTTTTTTAAGTTCCTGACCGGGCGGGGGCACCACGTGCTCACGGTGGCGCTAACGGCCGAGGATGGAACCGTAGGGTGGGGGCAAAGTCCTTTTCCCACTCGGTGGAGCTACGAGTCCGCTGAGGTGGCGTTGGTGGTCGTCGCCCGACATTATGGGCCGGCTGTTTTGGGGTGCAATCCGCTTGAGATCGACTCGATCAACCAAAAGCTCGACCAAGTCTTGGCACCCGGCTGGACACAGGGCTTTCCCATAACACGGGCTGCGATTGACATTGCTTTACATGATTTGGCCGGTAAATTGCTCGGGCAGCCGGTTTGGCGGCTTTTTGGCAGGGAGGCTCCGGGACCGGTTCGCCTGAGCTGGACTGTGAACGTCAGCTCCTTGGAGGAGGCCGAAGCTGTTGTCGAAGAGGGCCGCCAGCGCGGATACCGCAACTTCAATTTAAAAGTCGCGCCGGATGTCCGATTCGATGTGGAGCTTGCCCGGTTAGTTCGCAGCATGGCTCCGGAGGGATTCCTTTGGGCGGATGCTAACGGCGGTTATGACCTCCATTCGGCTAAGGAGGCTTGTCGACGTCTAGCCGAGGTGGGCGTCGATGTGCTGGAGCAACCGCTTCGGCCCAACATGATCAGCGGCTATCGCGAGCTTCGCCGTTTAAGGGCTTTGCCAATCCTGATGGATGAGGGGATCATAACCGCCCGAGATCTCCTCGAGGTAATCCGACTGGAGATGGTCGACGGGCTTGCGGTTAAAGTCCCGAGGAGTGGGGGTTTATCCGGGGCCAGGCGCCAACTTGAGCTCGCACGTGATGCCGGTTTGCTGGTGCTCGGAAGTGGTTTAACCGATCCGGAGGTCAGTTTGGCGGCCTCGCTCCACCTTCTCGGCGGTTACAAGATCGACTTTCCTGCCGCCCTTAATGGACCGCAATTTTTGGCGGCCGAAGTCCTTGCGAAGCCTTTGCCACAGGAAGGCGATCAAGCGTTCGTGCCCACTGGGCCGGGGTTGGGCGTGGAGGTTAGCCGGGAAAAGCTAGCTTGCCTCATCGCGCTTACCGAGCCTCCCTTGGCCACAAGCCACGTGGTGCTTGATCTGCAGTAGCTTATCTTCCAAGCAACCGCGTTTCCTGCCTGAGCTCCCCTTTCCGCTTTTTGTGTTGCACGTTCGAGCAGTGTGCGGCGCTTTTTAACGGTTGGAACACTTACCCTGATAGAACGAGCGGGACGGCTTCCAAGGGGCGGCAGGGCCCTAATTAAAGCTTCTATCCCTGCTTCCATCCCTGGGTGCCTACCAGGGACTAAGATCTACGGCGTCCGGAACGATATTTGAGCTCGTCCACGGAGAGAAGAGTAGCACTCTAGCCCGGGGCGCCGGGCTTTCATAAAGCTCAACCAACGCCGGACGTTGCTGGTTGAACTGGGCCTGCGTGCCAAAGGCGGGAAGCGTCAGCCCACTGCTACTCGGAAAGTAGTTATTCCCGGCCCGCTCGGCCAATCGGTAGGTGCTCGGGGGAAGTTGGCGCGGAGCCCAACTGGGATCGCATCGAGCCTGAAGCCCTCCTGATCCAGCCTGTTAGCTGGGTGTCTTCGGCAAGGTGGACCCACGGTCGAGGGCTGGCCCTCTCTGAGGTTAGCGCACGCGCTGGTTAGCCTCGTGCCTTCAACCTCTTGAGAATCTGGTTCGCCCGCGCCGAATCTCCTCGGAAACACTATTAACTTGATCGACCAAATTTTGATTCACTATTGACACGCTCTGGCGCCGATGTAAAATGGCAGCGTATGTTACTTAGTTGATCTATTTAATGAGATATGGCTAGCCCAGGACCGGTCCTTCGGCGAAGTGTGGTTCGGATGCGCGGTTGAGGTATGTCCTATCACTAGCGAAAGGAGGTCTTCACAAGATGTTGTTCCAGCAAATCGACCTGGAGATTGCCGAAAGGGAAGCTTGGGTTTTGCGGCGCCAGCGGGGCATTCCCAATAACCGGCGGCTTTTCGTCTTGGCATGCATGGACGAGCGCCTACCGGTCAATCAGGCATTGGGTATCCGCGACGGGGATGCCCACGTGTTTCGCAATGCCGGCGGCCTTGTGACCGATGACGTCATCCGCTCGGCTATGCTCACCACAAACTTCTTCGGGACCAAGGAAATTATCATCGTCAACCACACCGAATGTGGCATGATGCTGGCATCCGGGGAGTACCTTACTGCGGCCTTAAGGGAAAAGGGAATCGATCCTGACAATGTTACAATTGACCCGGCACTGCCTGAACTGAAATTGCCCGGGGGGACCTTCCCGAAATGGATCCGTACCTTTACCGATGTTGACGAAATCTGTTTGCGGCAGATTGAACTATTGCGGAGCTGTCCGCTGATCCCCCGCGATGTGGAGATCCACGGCTACATCTGGGAGGTCGAGTCGATGTCCCTCCGGCGGCCAGGTGTCCGTTTGTCGGAAAAGGTCAACACGGCCAAACAGATGGGCGCACGGGGCTAGTTGACAAAGGGGCCGCTTCGACTTGCCAGCCCGTTGATGGTCTCCAAGCGCGAAAAAGGGGCCGATTGAAATGGGGCTTCGTAAGCGGGGTCAATCGTTGGGGGCGTTCGGAAAGGAGTAAAGGGGTGACCAAGCTTTCGCCGGAGGAAATTAAGGCCCGCCTGGCGCGCCTGGAGGGTTGGCAGTTAAATGACGACGGCACCCGGTTAGTTAAGCCGCTGCGGGTTGCTGACTTCGTGGCCGGAGTCGAGCTCCTGCAGCGGCTTTCTGCCGTTGCTGAAGAGCTCGATCACCACCCAGATTTTCATTTGGAGAGATTCCGACACGTTCGCATTGAGGTGTGGACTCACTCCGTAGGTGGGCTAACATCACGAGATTTCGAACTGGCCGAAAGAATTGACCAACTATTGCGTTCGGGCTAATCGGTTTTCGCTAAGTGTCCCGCAAGCAGCTAAGGCCCGTAAGACTGCCGCTGCTGGCGAATTTTGTCAACGAACTTCCTTCGTAGAAGATTGGTGGATAAATCCCATCCAATCCTTACCCAATCGCTGTTAGTCTGAGGCGACTCCAGGGGTGGGATTGCGGAAGTCCTTCCTACCACGGTTGGGCAACCATCGCCCCTTATTGCCAGAACTGCCGATCGAGCATGCGATAGTTGACGGCTTCGCTTAGATGGTTGATTCGGATTTCGGGACTGCCATCCAAGTCGGCGATCGTCCGCGCCACACGAAGGATTTTGTCATGAGCCCGCGCAGAAAGCCCCATCTCGGTCATGGCTTTCCGCAGCAGCTCTTGACACTGGCTGTCCAAGGCGCAGAACCGACGGATTTGCCGGGAAGACATGTCCGCGTTGTATCTTGTAGACGAGCCGCGGAATCGCTCCCGCTGGATTTCTCGCGCCGCGGCGACCATCTGGCGGAATGCTTCGCTGGGTGTGGCCGGCCGGCTCTGCAGGAGGTCTCGAAATGGCACGGCGGGCACTTCGATATGAATGTCGATTCGGTCTAAAAGCGGGCCGGAAATTTTGCCCACATACCGCTCAATCTGCGGAACTGTGCAGTGGCAACTTCGACGGGGGTCGTTCCGGTAGCCGCAAGGGCAAGGGTTCATCGCGGCAACGAGCATAAAGTTCGCCGGAAAAGTGGTTGAGTGCTGCGCCCTGGCGATGGTGACGACACGATCTTCCAACGGCTGGCGGAGTACCTCTAAGGTGCGGCGGTTAAACTCCGGAAGCTCGTCCAGGAACAAGACACCGTTGTGGGCCAAGCTGATTTCCCCCGGCATAGGGATCGATCCGCCGCCCACCAAACCAGCGTCACTAATTGTGTGATGAGGTGCTCGAAAGGGCCGAGTCACAATCAGCGCTCGCCCAGCCTCAAGGCGTCCACAAGCGCTGTAAATCCGTGTGGTCTCCAGGGCCTCCTCCAGCGTGAGAGGAGGGAGGATAGTGGGCAAACGCTTGGCCAGCATCGTCTTGCCGGAGCCTGGCGGCCCGAGCATCAGGACGTTGTGTCCCCCGGCGGCCGCCACCAAAAGTGCCCGCTTGGCCATTTCTTGCCCACGTACGTCCGAAAAATCCACATCATAAGTCTGGTGTTGACTAAAAAGTTCGTAGGCACGATTGGGGGCTGGCTCGATCTCTAATTGCCCTGTGAGGAACCCCACAGCCTGAGCCAAACTGGTGACGGGGATGACTTCCACGCCTTCGACAACGGCTCCTTCTGCGGCATTTTCCGCCGGGACGACAAGCCCACGGAGATTTTGACTACGGGCGGCCGCCAAGGCCATGGAAAGGACGCCTCGCGTGGGTCGGGTAGAACCGTCGAGGGCCAATTCTCCCACCACGGCGTACTGATTTACCCGCTCCCCGGCAACCTGGCCGCTGGCCATCAGTAGGCCAATTGTGATCGGTAAATCAAAAGAGGCCGCGTTTTTTGGCAGCTCCGCCGGAGCAAGGTTTATCACCACTCGACAATTGGGTGCGATAAAACCAGAGTTGACAATCGCCCTTTCCACGCGGTGAGTACTTTCCTTGACCGCTGCCTCAGGAAGGCCGACTAGAATAGTCTTTGGGGATTCCGCCGGGGAAATGTCCACTTCGACATCCACAGGAATGGCGTCGATTCCAAGGAGAGAAAAGGTTTTCAGCCTCGCAAGCATGACATGAAAACTCCCACTTTTGAGACTGGGCGTATTGTGCCGGCCGCGGCTTACTAATTCAAGTTGAACAGCATCCGGCAAAATGGGGTCGAGGAGCACCGCCAAAGTAGGGCGAAGTCTTCTTGGCAGACTGCTCCTAGGCAAACGGCGCGGGGAAGCCCCGGACGTTTATCTCACGAGTCTTCACCTCGCTCCCACCCCGGCCGATGCGAACTTTTTGGATGTGTTACCATTTCGGTGCTTCGAAAAGGCAAGCCACACCTGGTGCGGATCTGAGCAAGTTGTACGGAACGCCCTGGCGAAGGCGGGCTGACTTTCCGGGCTTTTGGACACTCTTATGGTGGGCGGAGAAGTTTTGACAACTCGCGATGTAAATAAAGTCGGAAGACAAATACGATCGGACTGTCAAAAACCGCAATCTTCGTGTTGCAACTTGCATGCCGAATCGATGACAACCGCTAGTGGATTTGTAAAGGAGAAAGTGCCTTCGAAATTGGAAAACTTCGCAGAAAACAGATGACAACCCCTTCCCGTTCGAAACCGGTGCGCCTAAAATGGCGGGGAATTGGTGCTTGTCGAGCTGGTCCTTTTAAACTCGTGGCTGGTGTCGGATACCGGGGAGAGCTATGGGGGGAAGCGAGAGGGTTACGGGCATGATTGGTCTAGCTTCGGGATGGGAAATCGCAGCTGAACGCGGACCCGGGTGGCTGTTTGTCCGCATCAAACCGGGCAACGAATTAGAACCGCCCGAAGATCTGGCGGAGGCCATCTGGGAGCTCATGCAGGAACACATGGTCTTCCGCGTGACGATCGAGCTGGATGAGGTCCGCCTCTTGGATAGCCGACTGCTTGGACAGCTAGTAAAGCTTGCGCGCCGGGTGCAAAAATGCGAAGGTTTGCTTCGGCTTTGTGGCCTTAGCCCGTTCAATCGACAAGTGGTTGCTTTAAACGGGCTTGATGGATTCCTCCCCGCCTATTGCGATCGTCATCAAGCGGTGATGGTCCGCGAACCTCGTCGGCCGCGATAAGTCTTGGTTAGACACTTGCCCGGGTAGGCTCTACTCGTCTGCGAATTTTTCCACACTTTTCTTATTGAGATCGTAGCGTGTCGGACTTTCACTAGCTCGTTCTTGATGCAGCACCGGTGTCCGGCAGTTTCATTCGTAAGGACGCCCAGCCGGCCGCCGAAGGATCTGCCACAAACCGGCCCTGAAGGAATAAAGGTCTTAATGAGTCGGGAGCTGGACTTGGAAGAGTCTCGGGCACCCATGTGTCCGCTAGGCTTTTCCCCGCTTTAACATCTATAGCCTAAGACCCTCAACGAATCTTTTCCTCCGGGAGTTGTGTCTTGATTCCTTCGTCAATCGGCATGACATCCGGTAGTGCTCCAGTCTCCGCTTGTAACTTGTACAGTCGGCGCTCTAGTTCGGCCACGATGTCCCGGCATTTGGGTTCATCAACAAGGTTGACAAGCTCTTGGGGATCGTTTTCCAGGTCGTACAGTTCCGCCTTATGCCGATCCGGCCCTCCATCCCCATGGGGGTAGCGTATGTATTTCCATTTTTTGGTGCGGATGCCGCGGACATTCGGTGTATACGGAAATTGTTTCTCATAGTTGTATTCGTAATACCAAGCGTCGCGCCAGGGCACCTTTTCGCCACGGAAGAGAGGCACCACTGATTGCCCATGGACTTTTTCTAGGGGCGGAGCACCACACATTTCGAGGATTGTGGGGGCAATGTCGATATTAAGGACCATTTCCTCGACCACCGTTCCAGGTCGAATGAGGGGCGGATAGCGCATAATCAGGGGGATGCGGATGCTCGGCTCATGCATGGTTCGCTTATCTGTCATGCCGTGTTCACCAAGAAGCATCCCATTGTCACTTGTGTAAATGATGAGCGTATGATCAAGCTCGCCCAGTTGGCGAAGGGTCTCGTAGATCGTCCCCACACTGTCGTCCACCGATAGCAACGTAGCAGCATAGGCGCGGACAAATCGGGCAAAGTCGACCATACCGGCCGCCGAGGTATCCGGAAAACTCTCCCGAAATCCAAACAGCGGGCCATAGATACCGTGCCATGTGACCAGCCGATCGCGCACCCATTGGGGTTTACCTTCCAGGTGAAAAGCGCTCCATGGGTAATAGATGGGAAGGTGGTCGAAGACATGACGGTACTTTTCCTCGGGTGTAAATGGCGTGTGAGGCGCCTTATGACCGAGGCAAAGAAGAAACGGTCGCCGCGCTTGCCGGAGCCACGCCTCAGCCATCTGCGTAATCACGTGTGTGTAATATCCCGGCACAATTTCCCGCCGGCCGTTGATGTTAAATTCGTTGTCGAAATAAACGCCCTGACCACGATGGCTAGCCCAGTGGTCAAATCCCGGCCGGGGCGAATCATCCTCCTCCCCCATATGCCATTTGCCGATGTAAGCGGTATGGTATCCCAGCTGCTGAAGCCGCCGCGGAAAACTAGGCAAATCCCGCGGATAGTCGGTAAAGTTGTTGAGCACTCCATGTGTATGCGCGTAGAGGCCGGAAAGGAACGACGCACGGCTAGGGGAGCAAAGGGAGGTGGTCACAAAAGCGTTGACGAAGCGCACCCCTTCCCTAGCAAGCCGATCGATGTTTGGCGTCTTTAAGAAAGGATGCCCCGCACAGCTGAGAAAGTCCCACCGCTGGTCATCGGTGATAATAAACACCACATTGGGCCTCCGGCAATTCGCCGGGGCGGAAGGCTCCTCATTTGCCAGCAGTATCCCAGCGGCAAGTTGGAGCGCCACGAAGGGCAAAAGTAGTAGCGGGCGGAAAACTCCCAGCATGGCGGGCGTTCCCCCGGCCTGCAAGACTGAGGATTGCGGTCAAGGGTCTCTGCTAAGCGTCAAACTGCGCGCAGTGGAGAGTTTCAGACGTAATTGGTTGCCTAAAGCGCTTAATGCACCCGGAGTGCTTAGGGAAGCAGCCTAACGGTACGGCTAGGAAGATGGTCCCGAATTCAGCTTAATTTCCCCCAGAAGTGTTCTCCTTGTACCATTCTTTTGGCAATTATCGACGGGCCAGGATTCGCCCAATCGCTTCGGCAAGTTGGCGGCATTCTGGGTCAAGGGGAATCACTTCTTCCTGGCCTTTGGCTAGGTCTTTGATCTTGGCCACACCGGCAGCAAATTCGTCGCTTCCCACGATAACCGCTACGGGAAAGCCTCTTCGGTCCGCATATTTAAGTTGTTGACCAATTTTCTTTGGTTCTGGGTAGAGGTCCACAGTGAGGCCGGCCTGCCGGAGCTTTCGGGCAATTTGCAGATACTGATGATAGTGGCCAGGATCGAAATACGCGAGGAAAACAGCCGCCGGGGTGACTTGCTCGGACACCATCCCCAGCTTTTCCATGGCCGCCACCAGGCGGTCCAGGCCCAGGGATGCTCCGACGCCGGGAAGCTCTTGGTCCGTGTATAAGGCCGCCAGATTGTCATAGCGCCCGCCGGAACAAATGCTGCCAATTTCCACTGCCGCGGCAAGAAACGTTTCGTACACGGTACCTGTGTAATAATCGAGTCCCCGAGCAATGGTGGGATCGAGGCGAACTCGCTCCCGGGGAATTCCCGCTGCTTCAAGCCCGGCCAAAATTTCCCGCAGTTTTGCCACGCCCGCTTGGCCGGTCGTGCTTCCTGCCACGGATTGATCAAGCGCCCGCAGTACCGCATGATTGTCCTCGCGGCTTGCGGCAGTAGTGATCCTATCTAAAAGCTCCCGAGCTTGGACACCCGGGACGCCAGCTGACTCCATTTCGTGGAGGACTTGCTCAGGACCGACCTTGGGCAGCTTATCTAACGCCCGAAGCAGTGGGATCGCTTTTTCTTCGAGGCCCAAGGTCTCCAGGATTCCCGAGAGGACCTCACGACTGTTGAGGCGAACGGTAAACGCCTCGAACCCAATGGCCGCCACCAGATCGTGGATGACAAGAGCTGTCTCAATGTCGGCCGATAGTGACTTGGTACCGATCGTATCGAAGTCGCACTGAACAAATTCGCGATATCGGCCTCGCTGAGGGTTTTCTCCGCGCCATACAGTGCCAATTTGGTATCGCTTGAGGGGAGTTCCAAGCTTATGAATATGTTCGGCGGCAAACCGCGCAAATGGGACCGTTAGATCAAATCGTAGAGCGACCCATCGGCCGCCGTGGTCCTGAAACTTGTAGAGCTGTCGGTCTGTTTCCTCCCCACCTTTGCCAGCAAGGATTTCCAGGTATTCGAGTGCCGGCGTGTCAATAGGCGAAAATCCGTACGAGCGATAAACCTGCCGAGCCGTTTCCATGATCCGCTCACGGACCATCATCGCCGGCGGCAGGTAATCGCGAAAACCCTTGAGTACCCTAGGTTCAATCCTCGTTCGGCCTTCGGTCACCGCTTTTATTTCCTTTCTAAATTTTGCGTATAAGCGCAGGGATTCAAACCGGCGGGGCTTCGGCGGAGCAACCCGCCCGCGCAAATGGCAAAAGGGACATCCGACGGAAAGCCCGCCGCAATTTCCGGAAAGCTAACTCACAGCCGAGGACTATCACCCGGGGCCGGCGAAGCTCAGGGGGCGAGACTTCGATAGTGCCCGGCCAGGTTGCGAGCTCTCGGGCAACAAATATTCCGTTCAAGGTATATGCATTGTAACTCGCCTTATTGCGCGCCTATTGCCCCAGGTTAGGAATCGCCCTCGGAACACTGAAAGGCTTTCTTGCCCAATTGAAGGGAAGCTCCTTAACGCAATTCTTCGTTGCTCGATTGATTGCCTGTGGCAACTCCAATCCCGACCTCCGCATGTTCGCCAACTTGGCTTGTCGCTGCCTTGTGCGATTGCCATTTGCAAAACCGCCGTTATCTGGTCTCGGAAGGTCAAAAGGCGATCTGAAACCGATCGCCGAACCCGCCGGTTCAACCTCTGGAGAGTGCGTTTGCGGCGTCACCCCGGCGGTCGGTCGCATATGTCAATCCGCTTATAATTCAGCCTACTTGAATTGGCCGGCGGCCTGCTTCCCGGCCCTGAGGGTTGGAGGAGCCTTCAGAATCCCGGCACCGGGCCGCCCGGCAGCACACGCCCTTTGCGCGTTTAAATGCGAGGTAATTGGCCTTTTGGCTTGGTGCCTAGAGGCTTGAAGGATTGCCATTGGGAAGGGAGAAAGCCCCCCCAAATTGCCTTTTTTGCCTTTGCTTTCGCAATCATAGATTTCCGTGGCATCAAGGTGGCGGCCGAAATCGATCCGCCCGGAAATCGGAATTCACTTTCGACCTGCGAGGTTTGCCGATGGAAGTCATGTCTAGATATCGGATTGAAAGGGATTCATTGGGCGAGGTGGCCGTCCCGGCACATGCGTATTACGGGGCCCAGACACAGCGAGCCGTTCTTAATTTTCCGCTCTCTGGCCAGCCAATGCCCGCGGAGATCGTCCACGCCCTAGGGCTCATTAAGTGGGCGGCGGCCTCTGTCAATTTGCAACTTGGACGGTTCGCCCAGCTTAAGGTCCGGCCTCTTTCGGACCGGGAGGTCGAGGCTATTCGCCAAGCGGCATGGGAAGTTTATGAGGGCAAATGGGACGATCACTTCCCCGTTGACATCTATCAGACCGGCTCGGGGACTTCCACCAACATGAATGCCAACGAAGTAATCGCCAACCGGGCAAGCGAACTTTTGGGGTTCGATTTAGCCGCCGAGCAAAAGCCCATCCATCCAAACGATCATGTCAATTTGGGTCAGAGTTCCAATGATGTTTTCCCGACGGCCCTCCATATTGCGGTGGCCATCAGTATCTCGCGAGATTTAATCCCGGTGCTGGAAAAGGCGGCCAAGATCCTGTATCGCAGATCACAGGAATGGTCGGACATTATCAAAATCGGGCGGACCCATCTAAATGATGCGACGGCGATGACCCTGGGGCAGGAGGTCTCCGGATGGGCGCGGGCAATGGAGTTGGCATCAGCTCGGGCTGGCAAGGCCGTTGAGGCCTTGCGCGAATTACCTATCGGTGGGACCGCCGTGGGAACGGGGATTAACACTCACCCGGAGTTCGGTTGTCGCGTGGCGGCACTTATCGCTGAAAAGACTGGACTGCCCTTTGTGGAGGCAGCTAACCACTTCGAGGCAAATAGCCAGCGGGACGGTTTAGTGGAAGCCAGCGGGCAACTGCGGGCAGTGGCGGTGAGTGTCTTCCATGTTGTTAACAACATTCGCTGGTTAAGTTCCGGCCCCCGATGTGGATTTAATGAAATCAGCCTTCCAAAACTGCAGCCAGGTAGTTCCATTATGCCGGGCAAGGTAAACCCCGTATTGTGCGAAAGCCTCATGCAGATTGCTGCCCGGGCAATCGGCAACGATAGTACGGTGGCATTTTGCGGGGCAGTCGGTGGTCAGTTCCAACTTAATGTTCTTATGCCGGTTATGGGCGCATGCCTCCTGGAGAATATTCGCCTGCTCGCAAATGGGCTGCGTGTGTTCTGTGAGAGGTACTTGGAATTGATGACAGCCAATAAGGATGTGTGCCAAGCCAATGTCGAGAAAAGCCTGGCCCTTGCCACCGCATTGACACCGTGGGTCGGCTATGAAAAAGCGGCAGCATTGGCGCAGGAGGCTTTTGCTCGGGGACTGACCATTCGGGAGTTGTCTCGGGAAAAGAAAATTCTTCCGGAGGATGAGCTAGATCGAGCGCTTGACCCCTGGCGGATGATTAGGCCGGAAAGTTCGTGAAAATGACATCCCCTTTGGCATCTCGCGGCAAAAAGGGGGCGTTGAATGCCTAGCGGTAGAAGGTTCCTTAAGCAAGGTCAAGTTACGCCAGACTCTGAAGGGTTCTAAACCCAAGCCCTGGTGCGGAAATGCCGTACGAATTTTTCGCGCACACAGCCGATTTGGGTATCCGGGTAGTTGCTTCGGGGAGAGAAGAGCTTTTTGCCGAAGCAGGAAGGGCTTTGATGAATGCGCTTGTGGAAAATGTCGACGCCGTCCAGGCAGTCTGTCAACGGGAGATCAATCTATCGGGAGATCGGCTGGATGATCTCTTGTATGATTGGCTTTCCGAGCTGCTTTATCTATTTGACACCCAGCGTGTTGTTTTTTGTAGGTTCGATGTTTCCTTGACCGGGGATTCTATGTTTCATCTCAAAGGGAAAGCATGGGGCGAACCATTGGACCGCAAGCGGCATGTGCTCCACCTGGAAGTAAAGGCTATTACCTACCACCGCCTGCGTGTCGAACCAACAGCGGAAGGCAGTTGGGAGGCCGAGATCATTGCCGACCTATGAACCGAAGGAAAAGCGGGAAAAACGCGAAAGCTCGCTTCTTCGCGTCCCCAGCCTCCTCATCATGAACCAAGTTGACGAATTGGTCCCAGTTCTCGATGAACACCAGTTGGCGACTAGCTGCTTGCTGTTTCGAGGGACATCTGGGAGGCAGGTTGTTAAGGTAGGCCTTTGCGCCAGCTTCCCACGTACGCTGAGGGCAGGGGTTGTGTCTTTATGGTCCTTTTAAGGCCTCACCGGTCATGGGGACAAAACTAACGGGAATTCCCGTGGTTTGGCGGACTGTTCCGTCGGGGAGTTTTTCCACAACGACAAGTTGTTGATACCATCGGCCCACCGGAAGAACCAACCTGCCGCCCGGGGCGAGTTGATCAATGAGCGGCTGCGGCACGTGATCTGGAGCCGCCGCGACAATAATCACATCGAACGGAGCTTTTTCCGGCCAGCCCCGGTAACCATCGCCGTGGCGGACAGTGATATTTTTATAGCCTAGCTCATTAAGCCGCTCGGCTGCCGACTCAGCAAGTGCTGGGATGATTTCGATACTGTAAACTTCCTTACAAATTTCTGCCAAAACCGCCGCCTGGTAACCGGATCCAGTGCCGACATCTAGGGCGCGTGAGTCAGCTTTCGGCCGGGCAAGCTGCGTCATAAGCGCGACGATGTACGGTTGAGAAATAGTTTGGTCATAACCGATGGGGAGTGGATGATCAGCATAAGCAAGATCGATATCCTCGGGGCGGACGAACTTTTGGCGGGGAACCCGCCCCATCGCCCGCAAGACCGCCAGATCGGTGATATCCCGGCCCATCAGGTCACGAACGAGCATCGTCCGCCGCGCTTCAAGGAAGTAAGGCTCCTCATCGGAAAGACGCGAACTGATTAGCTCGTCGACCGATGGCGGAGGAGTTTTCGAGGTGTCCACAGCAAGCGACTCCATTGCCGGGGGCATTGGTGCCCTCCAATCCGATTGCCGGAGCTGGGGACCAACTGCTCGGAAAAACATGACTCCGCCCCCTATGACAAGAACAACCAAAGCTATCGCGGCTAGCGTCAAGTGAAAAACTCGCTGCCCACGCTGAAATTGGACCACCAACTCCCCACCCTCCTCAATTCGGGATTGTATAATGCGGACAACGCCCGATCCGCAGAGTAGCCGGGACCCACAGCCTCCCCAATCCGCTGAGCTATTCCCTTCTGCACTACGAAGTTTAGATCCGCGCTGTTTTGTCCGCAAATGCGGTGCACGGGTAGGTGCGGCTTCTTCTTCGGCCGACGATTCTGCTAGGTGAACTAAAGTGCCCCTTAGGCACGCCCTCCAAAACCAGCCCCAATTTGACCGAGCCTCTTGCTGAACTAAGAAGGTCCTCAGCGGAAGTGTAGCGCTAGGCGGCTTGCTCGTAGAACCCGCAGAAGAACGCGGTCTGCTCGCAAAAGACGGGCCGGCGGCGAGGTCCTTGTTGCGCGACGATCAGTAAACTTGCGTTAGCATTTACACGAGTCTGACCTACCACTGATTGGCCTGCTCCCGGGCAGTTCGGCGGGGAGGGTTCCTTCAGAGTTTGCCACCAGTGAGTGCGGGTCAGTTCCCCAAGCAGATGCGACCATACCCGCTCCATGGGGTGGTCTGCGGCGAATATCGCCGAACCTGATGCCAGTGGAGCTGGTGGCCCCTCCAAAGCGCGTAGAGTTCCACTGCTTAGCACTTGTGGAAGCAAGCGTTGTTGCAGACCCTAGGGATCACTCGTGAATGTCCCGACCGCTGTCGCACGGTTTCGAAGTGGGGGCTAAACAGCTAGGGATTCTCGCCGGCCACCCACCGGGGAGATGATCGCCTGGCCAGTCCGTCCCTCCCAGGAGCCGGCCAAGTGGCACTTCTGGTCCTAACCCAAAGTCGCGAGCACCGCGTTCTGCCCTGCCCCGGGCAGCAAGCTCCGATCCTGGGACAATGATTCAGTTCCACCTCGTCCTGGAAGATAACCCTCTCATGCAGGGGAAGCGACGTCACAAGGCCGCGGCCGTGGGCCGGTTTTTCCCCCTTAGCCGGATCACTGCGGGCGAGCACCGCTCGGGGCGCCCACCCAAACCGCTGGCCGCCCTCACCACACTGCCCGGCCCACCGCGCCAGAAAACCTGAAGTTGCGTAAAGATTACTAAGTTAATCGCCGATACGCACTTTGAGGACCAACTTGGTTGGCCATGCTCGTTCGAGGGACCAGGGGTTAGCTGCCCAACCTGAGGCCCACGATTTGCGCCGGTCACCACCCTTGAGAAGGGGTAGCTATGGAGTCGGGACTACTGCGGGCTGGGAGAGGCGGAGTTCAGGCTTTTGACGCTTCAGCAAGACGGCGGGGATGTGAAAAGGCGAAAGCGCAAGCATATAATTCGCATGTTAACTGCGCTACCAAGTCACGAGGGGAGGTTGAGGGGGACTGTGGCCTTCGGAGGTTGCAATGGCGGAACGTTGCTTTGAAGTCCCGCTCAACGTTGAAACTGCTTGAAGAGAGCGACAAATCCCTCCGAGATGCAGGACCCTGCCCGCCCGGCCGGCTTTGCCACGAGGGCGGAACGCACACCCGGGCCGGGGGTAGCGGAGGTGCCCCTGGTTTGGTTTTGAAGTAGCCCGGCTAACTGCTGGAAACGTTGGCCAATCCCCAACACGCCAGCCGCCACTGGTTGCCCCCTTCGGAAAATGACAATGTCCTTACCTCCGAGAGGCACTTCGGGTCTTAAGGTACTTGACCAGCTTGGCTGGGCGGCTCGCATCCTGGAACTGTCAACAGGACTTCTCCCGGCTCAATCTTGGCCTGGCTTTAAGCGAAGGTTGACTTGGCTTCCATTCTTCCTGAGCTTGGCATGGGCCAGCCTGACGACTGGCCCCTTCCGGCCGGCGTATGGCGATACGTCTCAAGCGTCAAGCGGTTTTCTTCGGCGGATTCATCATCCGTGGGGACGATTTGAACCCGGTGCATGGTCAATCGTCAAGGAAACAACAGAAACCTACTCCGACCAAGGCAAGTTAGTGGTCGAGACGGAGGTCAAAACAACACTCTTGTCGATTGATGTGGAGGGGGTAACTCTGCGAATTGAGCCGAAGATCCTGGCCGGGGGTAAACCGATGCCGGCGGCTGTCCGGACCGTTCGGCAGGGCTTTCATGGCGAACCTTTGGATCAAATGGTTCGCGTGCTCGAAGACAAGGAAGCAACTGTCGATTTTCTCGGCCGGCCGCTTGCCTGTCGGGTTCAAAGACTAGAAATCCAAGGCGTCAGCACGCGGTCGGAAGCAATCGTTTACTACGGCAGTGTACCTCCGTACATATACCGGCGGGAAGTTCGCACAATCAAATTGGAGGACAATTCGGAAGTGAACTCCCAAGTATGGGAAGTGGTCGCCCGATCGTGCCGGTTACTGGCACTGATTCAGGACACGTATCAAGTAAAAATAACGCACAAAAGTCAGCAAGGTGTCCGCATCACTCTGGCAACTATCAGCCCTGAAGTGCCTGGAGCCGTGATCACTCAGACAACAATGGAGTTTAACCCCGCCGGTCAGCTTGCGCGGAAAACAAGCTCGGAACTTCTCGAATACGGCTATGAGTTAAAATCCCCACGGGGGCTTTTGCGGTTGTGGCGGCCACGCCCTTTTCGCCGTTAAGCGAAACTTGTCGCCGGCCGAGTCCTAGCCCATCTTGAATCGCATCGCGCGGTATAAACGCCACGGCCGGTTTTTCGCTAAAAGGATGGATTTCCCGTTCTGATATCCCCCTTTCTAAGAAATCGGAAGGGTTCTTTTCTTGTTGATAGCTAAGCAGATTCTTCCCAGCCAGTCGACCTCTTAACATGGGGAGGTGATATGCCAAGTTGACGAAGTTTCCGATACAAATTGGATCGGTGGAGGCCAAGCCGGCGGGCAGCCTCTGTTAGGTTACCGCCCGTCTCCGCCAGTACCGCTTCGACCAGCTGTCTCTGGAACTCGCGGGTTGCGGCAGTAAGAGTCGTCGACAAAAACTGTTTGAATCCATCCTTTGTAGTCGGTATTGCAGCTAAACTTTGCCTAGGCCCCGAAGCCGTGAGGAACGCCAAGTCGTCAACGTCGATCGTCTCTCCCGTGGCAAGGTAAGCAACACGCTCCATAGCGTTGCGTAGTTCGCGCACATTTCCGGGCCAGGGGTAACTGCAAAGAAACTGCTCAGCGGCGGAGGTCAACCGGGGCACTGAGCGGCGGGCCAGCAGGCAAAATTTTTGAAGGAAATGCCGAGCAAGCAGCGGAATATCTTCCTTTCTTGCCCGCAGTGGCGGAAGCTCGATCGTCAGCCCGTTTAGCCGGTAAAACAAGTCCTCCCGAAAGCGGCGGGCGCGAACCAACTGGCCCAAGTCTTGATTAGTGGCGGCGATGATCCTCGCCTCGCAAGTAAGAGGGTTTGTCCCGCCCACGCGAACAAAACTCTTTTCCTCCAGCACCCGGAGAAGCTTAGCCTGACAAGGAAGACTAAGCTCGCCTACCTCGTCCAAAAAAAGGGTGCCCTTCCCCGCCAACTCGAACTTTCCGGGCCGGGTCTCAAAAGCGTCAGTAAACGCACCTCGTTCGTGGCCAAACAGCTCGCTTTCCGCTAGCGTCTCCGGAATCGCCGCACAGTTAACGGCCAGGAAAGGATACTGTTTGCGCCGACTTTGAAAGTGGATTAATCGGGCAACTACTTCTTTCCCAGTGCCGTTTTCTCCCAGGATCAGCACTGCAAGATCGGTGTCGGCCACGCGACGAATAAGCGTGCGAATGTTTTCGATTGCTTTACTCACTCCGACAAGTTCGACCTCGGCGGCTACCTGGCTAACCATTTGATTATGGCAGGCCAAGAGCATTTGGTGCTCCTGAGCATTTTCTAAGGCCGCCGCGGCAAAAGCGGCAATTTCGGTCAGAGTTTCTTCGTCCTCATCGGAGAATAAACCGCTGTGTTTATTCAGCACTTCGAAGGCACCCTGCAAACCCTCTTTGCCCCGTAAGGGCACGCAAAGCACACTTCGAGTAAGAAAGCCAAGCTGCTCGTCAACGGAGTGGTCGATGGCGGAAGGGGAGGAGGAGCTGTCGGCCCTAGCTGCTTTGCCGGTGCGAATCACTCTCCCCACTACGCCGCGGTCATCCGGCAAGATGAGTTGGCCGCCGGGGACGCCTAAAGCCGGTCGGCCAATCAGCCGGCGTGCTCGCCGGTTCCAAAGAAAAATGGTTGCCCGTTCACACTCCAGAATTTCGGTGGCCGTCCTCGCAATGTCCTCAAAAAGCCGCTCGGTATCGCGCAAAGAGATCCACCGCTGGGCAGCATCCAAAATTTTTTCCCGGCGGAGGAGCTGCCGCTGAAACCGGCCTAAGCGACTTCCAGCTTCCCAGACTAGCTCAACGGCCGTTGCCAAGCGCTCCGCCACCTGCTCAAGCGGCGGATGCATTCCCTCCGGCCATCGCAAGAGGATTACTTGGGCCGACTCCTGGGCGCCTCTTAAAGGCAGGGCAACCCAGGGCGATACCACGACGGGTCGGCCTAAGTCAGCTGCCCGACTGACTAGGTCCTCAGGGAGGAGAGTCATCGTGCCGGCCACCTGAACTGGACGCCATTGTCCCGCCTGGCTTTGAACAAGGGCTGCCCCCTCGAGCGCGAAGGTCTTCCAAGCCCCGGCAATTAGCTCCCTTTTCCACGACTCGGCCTGCCTTTCCGGTTCCGCGAGGAACTCCGCTAATTGACGGAAAACAAAATCCGAAACTCGAATTTCAAGTTGAGCAAGGTCCGCCATGGACAGGCAGTCTTTTTCGTCGCGAAAGGTCTTCTTCTCGATCAACTTTATGCGCTATCAACTTAGTTAACTGATTTCTTGGGGAAAGATGTTTGCGGGGAACGATGTCACGCAAGATTTAGAGGCATTTCGGCCCGATGAACAGCCGCTTAGCCGACGGCTATACTGGCTCAGTACGGACCGCATAATCGATTTTTGTTCCTCTTTTTCTCCAGCTCTCCTATCTTCTCAGAGGAGACCCTCCGCTGGTCTTGACCCTGGGTGCGCTCGACCGATAATGTGCCTTCTCCCCGCGGAGAATCCGCAGAGAACAAAGGAGGTCGACAAGCGTGCCCTACGACTGCATCGTCTGCGTGAAACAGGTTCCCGATACCGCAAATATCACGGCTGAGGCAATGAATCCGGACGGGACGGTCAACCGGGCCGCCCTGCCGGCAATTTTCAACCCTGAGGATCTCAACGCATTAGAAGCGGCTTTGGAGGTTCGGGATCGCTACGGGGGCACCGTGACGGCTATTTCCATGGGGCCTCCAAAGGCAGCCGAGGTACTGCGCGAATGTTTGTACCGCGGGGCTGACCGTGTCATTCTGATCACCGACCGCCGCGCGGCTGCAAGCGACACCTTGGCGACCAGCTACATCTTATCGCAGGCGATTCGGACGATTGGCCGATTTGACATCGTATTCTGCGGCCGGCAGGCCATCGATGGCGACACTGCACAGGTGGGCCCCCAACTGGCCGAGAAGTTGGGGTTGCCCCAGATCACCTACATGGAAGAGCTCCTTGCCATTGACGGGGACCGGATTCGCCTCCGGCGAAACAATGGCCATGGTTGGGAAATCGTAGAATCCAAACTGCCGATCTTGGTCACTGTCATCGGCACGGCCAATGTTCCACGGCCCTGCGCCGCCAAGCGCATCATGCGTTTTAAGCGTGCCCGTGCGGAAGCCGAGATCGAAGCCGAAGTACGGCGACAGATGCCCAATGCTTCGGAAGAGGAAATCCAAGCCGAAGTTGCCCGGCGTCGGGATGAGCTTGCCGCTCGAGGCCTCTTGATCGAGCAGTGGGATATCACTCGCATTGGCGCCGACCCGAATCGGTGCGGCTTGGCCGGCTCCCCCACCAAGGTTCACCGGATCCAGTCGATAGTTTTCAGCAAGAAGGGTTACACGGAAATTCCGCCCACGGAGGAAGGTATCCGTCAGCTGATCCGGGAACTGGTGGTGGATCGCATCCTCGGATAGGTAGCCAGGAGTGCTCGAGCACCTCTGGCCAGGGGTGTCTTAAAGAAGTTCCTCTCCGCTTCGGCTTTGGGGCCTCAGAAAGGAGCAAGTCCATCCGGGCGAGAACCGGAGGTTCAGCTTTTTCCTGGCAGTCAACGGTCTAACTTTTGACGGATGCCAAGGCAAGTTATTCTTGGGAATTGTTGACATTTTGCTGCACGGCCGTGGAGGCGTGCGGTTATATAAACACCAAAAACCAAAGGCCACCTTGGGTCTGTAAACGAATATTCACCGCCAGCCAGTCGACCAGCGCAGTAGTTTGGGGGCTATGATGATCGAGGTGAATCGGCAAGGAGAAGTCTGGGTTTTTGCGGAGCAAGAAGATGGGGTTCTCCATGATGTAGCTCTTGAGCTGTGCGGCAAGGCTCGTCAGCTTGCCGACCGCCTGGGAGTGCCGGTTGGAGCAGTGCTGCCGGGATGGGATGTGGAGGCCCTTGCCGAAAGGCTTATCGCGCATGGGGCAGACAAAGTCTACATGGTGGAAGACCCCCGCCTTCGCCAGTATTTGACGGCGACCTATGCACAGGTACTGATCCATTTGATCAAAAAGTACCGACCACAGATTGTGCTTTATGGGGCTACCTATTTGGGGCGTGATCTTGCGCCGCGGGTGGCCTCGGCCGTGCGGGCAGGTTTGACCGCGGACTGCACCGATTTGGATATCGGCGACGTCATTGAACCGCGAACGAAAAAGCTCCATTCCAATTTGTTGCTTCAAGTCCGGCCGGCCTTTGGCGGCAATATCATCGCCACAATCGTCAACTATGACTGGTGGCCCCAGATGGCCACAGTTCGGGAAGGGGTCATGCCGCTTTTGCCGGCAGATCCGGCCCGGTCCGGGCACATTATCCGGGAGTTTGTCCCCCTTGATGGTCTAGACGAGATTGTCCGGATTGTCGCCCAGCATCGGGAGGAACGCAAAGTCAACCTTAAAGGGGCACGAATCATCGTAGCCGGTGGCGCTGGCGTGGGCAGTAAAGAAAACTTTCGACTCATTTACGAATTGGCCGGTGTCCTCGGGGGAGCCGTGGGGGCCAGCCGGGCAGCTGTCGACAGCGGGTTTATCGGCAAGGAACATCAGATTGGTCAAACAGGTACCACTGTCCGGCCGGCCCTCTATATTGCCGCGGGTATAAGTGGTGCTGTCCAGCATCGCGCGGGCATGGAGGAGTCGGCCAAGATCGTCGCTATCAACATCGATCCCCAGGCTCCCATTTTCTCGATCGCCGATTACGGCATCGTAGGGGATCTTAAGAAGGTGATTCCGATGATGATTCGTGTCCTCAGGCAGCGCCAACAAGTATTAAGCGAAGTACCACAAACATGAGCACGCACTGGCTCTGCCCCGGCGAAGCGAAATGGCGGGGCCTTCGGTGAGGCTCGGGATCCGCTCGTTTAGTAGGCGGCCGATTTACTGAAGTTACCGGGCGGCTGCTTAACAACGGCCAAGCAAACCAGCACTTAATCGCTAGCTTTCATCGTGGGAATAAACCTGTCCTGAATTTGTTGGAGTTGTGCGGTGGGGAATTACTTTTTGGATAACGAAGACATCCAGTTCCTCTTTAGGTTTCTTAACCTCCGCGAGATTGCACAACTTCAGGAACAAGACACGCCGAACGGGCAGGCCGACTATGTGCCTGTAGACATAGACGATGCTGTGGACAACTATTGGCGAGTTCTGGAGCTTGTGGGCGAAATTGCCGCTGATTACATCGCCCCCAATGCGGAGAGAATCGATCGCGAGGGAAATAGGCTTCTCGAGGACGGAACGGTGGAGCTTCATCCGCTTGTTCGAGAAAATCTCAGGCGGATGAAGCAGGCGGATCTTATGGGGTTTACGCTTCCGCGTAAGTATGGCGGCCTTAACTGCCCGAATATTGTCTACAGCATGGCCACTGAGATTGTCTCGCGAGCCGATGCCTCGTTTATGAACTTCTTCGGTTTGCAAGGAATCGCAGACACGATTTACGCTTTTGCTGACGACGCCATTAAAGATGCGGTCCTCCCACGCTTTGCCCGGGGGGAAGTAACAGGTGCCATGGTGTTGACCGAGCCGGACGCAGGCAGTGATCTGCAGGCAGTGCGGCTTCGGGCATGGCAGGACCACAACGGACAGTGGTATCTCAACGGGGTGAAGCGGTTTATTACAAACGGTTGCGGGGAGATCCTGCTTGTCTTGGCCCGCAGCGAGCCGGATATTGCCGACGGACGGGGACTGAGCCTCTTTATCACAGAGCGAAATGAGCGAATTCGTGTTCGCCACTTAGAAGAAAAGCTTGGCATCCATGGGTCGCCGACTTGCGAACTAGTTTTTGAGGATGCGCCGGCACAACTCATTGGTGAGCGTCAGCGTGGACTTATCACTTATGTGATGGCGCTAATGAACGGCGCCCGGGTGAGCGTCGCCGCTCAGTCCCTTGGTATCGCAGAGGCAGCGTATCGACTAGCAAGAAACTACGCCCACACCCGCCAGCAGTTCGGCGGACCCATCGAGAAGCTGCCCCCCGTTGCCCAGATGGTGGTGGACATGCGGGTGGCAATTGAGGCGGCTCGGGCGCTTGTTTACTACACCAGCCGAGTTTGCGATCTGGAAAACAACAACCAACGATTGCTCGAGTGGAAGGCCGATCTGTCGGCCGAGGAAAAACAGCAACGGCGCCAACTGGCCCGGACCCTTCGCCGGCTTAACTCCATGTTGACGCCAATGAGCAAATACTATGCTTCCGAGATGGCTTGCTGGGTGGCCAATACGGCCATCCAGGTGTTAGGCGGTTCGGGCTACATGCGGGATTATGCGGCCGAACGTTATTTCCGCGATGCCAGGATCACCACCATTTACGAAGGTACGAGCCAACTGCAGATTGTCGCCGCGGTGCGAGCCGCCGTCTCCGGAACCTTAGAATCGTTCCTGGCGGAGCTAGAATCACGGAGGTTTGACGACGACAAATTAGCCAATCTGCAAAAGGCTTTGATCGAAGCCAAGCCGCAGGTCTTGGAAGCTATTTCGTTTACAAAGCGTCAGTCGGCCGGATATCTCGACTTAGTGGGCCGCCAGATCGTCGACGCTGCCATCATTTTGATCTGCGGGCACTTACTGCTTGCTCAGGCAGAAAAATGGGATCGCAAGCGGTTTGTCGCTGAGCGTTTCATTCGAAGCCAATTGCCGGTTTACCGCATGTGCTGCGAGCAGGTTCTTTCCGGCGATAACTCGCCGATTGTGGTTTACGAGGAAATTGCCGGTCCCCCTCTCCCGGTAAGTTGACGATCTCAGAGGATTGCCCCTCTGCGGACCTTGTCTTGAAGGAAGGATCCCAACCGCTTGCAAGGGTGTTGGTTCCGAACCTCCGCCCATCCGCCACAATCCAAGTGGATGGGTCCCACTTACTCCCCTGCTTCCTCCTCTTCCTGTCGTAAGGCAAGGAGGGCGTCATAGGCCTCTTCATAACTGGGATATGGCCCTGGGTCGACGACCACCCCACCCATCTGAATGGCCATTTGCTCAGCCGTCTTGCCTGGAAGGATCGGCACGACCGTCATGCCGGAATCGGTTTCGATAATCGCGTATTTCGGCATAGAGAACCCCCTCCTTTGGAACCAATAGTGTGGGGTAGATCTCCGCGGGAATTGACCTTCCCCCTTAATTAATGCCGCAACCCTGCCATTATGCAAATCCTTGCCCAAGCGCCATTATCCGATAGCCGCCGCACCCACCACGCGGTAAGGCCCTGCTTGCTTTCCCCAAGTGGCAACTTATGCTAACGCAATTCTAAGGGGCACCTGAGCGGGAGGACTTGCTCGATGCCCCAAAAGGGTCACCCTAGCGGCCACGAGTTGCCGGATGGGACGCGTGCCCACGCGAGGAATAAGCCGTCCTCTCGACGGATGCCAGGGCAAGAAGTGCTTCTGCATGCGTCGCCTTGCTTCCTTAACGGATGCCAGATATTTGCGGTTGTTCCGACGGCGAAGAGGATCACAGATGCGCTGGTTTGCAATTGGGGTGCTTGCGACAGTTGCTCCATACATAACACTTTGGGGATTGCCCTCCGCATTGGGATCCGGAACATCTTCCCCCGTGAGCGCAGGTACTCCAGCCTTTGACCGCACGGAGGTCGCGACAATTGATCTTGTGGTGATCTTTGGATACCTGGTCGGCATTGTTCTTCTTGGCTCGTACGCTGGGCTGCGGCGAAAAAAGACTACCGTCACGGACTACTTCTTAGCAAACCGCAGTCTCACCTGGCCGGTCATCGGCATGGCGCTTTTCGCGACCAATATCTCCACAATTCACTTGGTCAGCTTCGCCCAGAATGGTTACACCTCGGGGATGACCTACGGCAACTACGAATGGATGGCGGCGTTTACGCTCGTCGTCCTTTCGCTCTTTTTTGCTCCGTTTTATCTTCGCGCCCAAGTTGCCACATTACCAGACTTTATGGAAAAGCGATACGGTCGGGCGTGCCGTGACTATTTAGCGATCCTGTCGATCTTCTCGGCAATCGTTGTACATATTGGATTCTCTCTACTCACGGGGGCGATTGTCCTCGAGGGCACGATCCTTCACCTTTTCGTCGATCAACCGGAGCGATTTCGCGCGCTGACGGTCCTTGCGATTTGCGGGGCAACGGCCATTTACACGATAATCGGGGGCTTGCTTGCGGTGGTGGTGACCGAAGCCATCCAGACGGTCGTGCTCCTGCTGGGCTCTGTGCTCATAACGGTTATCGGGTTCCACATGATCGGCGGCTGGGAGGGCCTCCGATCGGCTGTGCATCCGATCAACCTGACCATCGTCCGCCCTGCCAGCGATCCTACCGGCGTCACCTGGTATGCCGTTTTCCTCGGCTATCCCGTGCTGGGTATCTGGTACTGGTGTACAGACCAAACAATCGTCCAGCGCGTCCTGGGCGCCAAGGACGAACATCACGCCCGCTTAGGACCACTCTTTGCAGGCTTTATCAAAATTCTTCCTGTTTATCTATTTGTATTGCCGGGAATAATCTGCCTTGGCTTGGTGCAGCAGGGCAAGATCCCGCCGCTTCCGCTTACGGCCGAGGGGTTGCCCAATACCGAGCAAACGTACACCCATTTGATTAAAACCATCCTTTGGCCAGGCATGCGGGGCGTTGTTATTGCCGCGATGCTGGCGGCACTAATGAGTACGGTGTCCGGCTCACTTAATTCGATCGCTACCTTGTTCAGCTACGACATTTACAGCCGTTTTCGACCACAAGCAGATGACCGGCACCTTGTGCGGGTTGGTCGGATCGCTACCTTTGTGGCGATGTGTGTGGCGGTGGCGTGGACCTTAAGCATCCACCCGGAAAGCACGGTCATCTTTCAGGCAATGGTGGATGTATTTCCCGTGGTAGCTCCTCCTACCGCTACGGTGTTTATTTGGGGCGTATTCTGGCGGCGAACCTCAGCCCGGGCTGCCTTAGCGATCCTTGTGGGGGGATCAATTGTCGGTTTGGTGATCTTTGTGTTGACGCGGATGGGCCTTATCCCCATTAACAGCCTGTTCATGGCATTCCTCCTATTTGTTGCCGAATCAGTGGTGATTGTGCTTCTATCGTTTGTTTGGCCGCATCAGCATACCCCGGAAAGCAACCAATTGGTGTGGAAAAACCCGCTAGAGGCACTCCGGGCTGATCGGTCGTACCGAGGCATGCTCGATTTTCGCGTGGTGGCCGTCGCGCTTGTCGCCACAATGATCGGACTTTATTGGTGGTTTAGTAGCGCCGTGTCGTTCCACCCACTAATGGCCCAAATCGTCGTCGACGGAAAACCGGGAGCGGGCTTGTTGGCCTTTCTGGATGCACCGGATGACCGATTCGACACAGTCCTTCTGACCAATGAGAAAGGGGAAGTGCACTACGGATCGAAATTCCGTGCTGGGGGCTTGCCGCCGGGAATGGCAGTCCGGCTATCGCTATGCCCGGTCAGTGCTTTGTCAAATGTGGATTGGCACTCCAACTTCGTCATCCAAGAAGAGGCCTTAAAGAGTAAGCCGCCCGGAACCGGTGTGATCGACCCTTCTGAGGGCCGCGCCGAGCCGAACAAGGCCCCCACCCAGTCACTCAATCCGGGTGCTACGCGTACGGAGAGTGGTAGCAGTTTGCACTCGGATTCCGCGTCCTTTGGGAGTGCGCTAGATCGCTTCCTGTCGCACCCCCAAGTGCAAAAGGGTTTACGGCTTTTAGGGCGGCCGCAAGGGCAAAATCCCGAAACCCATTCCATCCCAGCGAAGTTTTGCGATCCGGAAAACACACCGCTCAAGCTCAAAGCCGGCCCGGCCCCCACCAGGTACAAAGTGATCATAAACGGCGAGGACTTCGCCATCACGCTGGCCGAGTGAACTTGTCCTCATGCCACTAAACCCGCCCAGCGGAGGGACGATAGCCCCCGGCGCTTGCCCTAGTCAACCTTTCACAAAGAGCTCCCTCGGGTCCACCCGGGCCAACGGGCAGAAGTCTTCTCCGCGGTTGTGCCGGCCGAAAGCTCGCCCGTCGACAGCACGGCAAGCTCGCCAAGCAAGATTCACTGCCGCCTGGACTTCCCTAAGTTTGTCCCCTGCCTTCGAAGCCCTCGAGTGCTCCTAGGCTCCCGTTTAGGGTTTAGGTCTACGCAGAGGCGCTCCTACGAAGTGGCGAATTTGCTAGAGGCCCCGGAAAGTTGCAACAAGCTGAAATGTCCGGAAAAATGTCAAGGAATACCCCGGTTTGGAAATCTGTCATTGCCGGGACATAATGGGAGTAACAGAACGTGTGACAATGCCTCCCTTGACATTTTGTCCGGTGCACATTGAAAAAGGGTACCAAGGAATGCTACTCCGCAACCTGGCAAGATTGGGGCGTTGGACTGGCAAGCAACGCTTTGCCGAACTGTTGTTGGCCGGAGTGTTGGCAGGTTGGCTTAGCCTTTTTGGCGGTCTTTGTTCTGCGGCAAGTCAACAAGTCCAAGAATATTTGGGGCCATGGGATGTCCTTGTTAGCAGCGATGGCAAAACGGCTTACGTCTTATGCCGCGATGCTCAGGCCATACTGGTCGTGGAGACAGTCGAGGGCAAAGTTGTAAACCAACTCAAACTTGAAGCCATACCCACTGCCTTTGCCTTTGGGCCGGGGGAAAGATGCCTCTTCGTGGCTTGCGGCGAAGGCCAAGGATGCGTTTGTGCCGTCGATTTGTCAACCGGGAAGGTGGTTAAAAAGATGCCTGCCGGGCACAGCCCTTCCGCCATTGCGGTTGGCCCCGGTGGGGACCGGCTTTATGTGGCCAATCGGTTCCAAAATAACGTGCTGGTGTTAGACGCTGCGGAAGGTCAGACAGTCGCGACAATACCGGTTGTCCGCGAACCGGTGGCTGTGGCCCTGACCCCAGATGGAAAACAGCTTGTTGTGGCAAATCACCTGCCCCTTGCCCCGGCCGACAGTTATGACGTAGCCGCCTGCGTGAGTGTAATCGACACCAGCAGTTACCAGGTCACACATATCCGACTTCTGAACGGGAGTACGAGCGTCCGCGGCGTATGTGTTGCCCCTGATGGCAGACACGCTTACGTCGTTCATTTACTGTCTAGATATCAAATGCCGACAACACAACTGGAGCGCGGTTGGATGAATACTAACGCGATGAGCATCATTAACTTGGAAAGCAAATCCTTGTGGAATACCGTGCTCCTGGACGAGGTCGACTTGGGTGCTGCTAACCCGTGGGGCATCCGCTGCACACCGGATGGACAGTACATTTGCATCACTCATGCCGGCACTCATGAGGTCACTGTCATCGACCGAAAAGCACTTCACGACAAAATTGCTAGTGTCCCGGCCGATATGGAAGCAACCCGAGCTGCTGGGCGGCTGGAAAATCGGCAACTTTATTCTTCGCTTATTCAAAGCGATATCCCAAACGACTTGGCCTTCCTTGTAGACGTCCGCAGGCGCATCCGTTTACAAGGGCGGGGACCTTGGGGCTGGTTGGGGGCGGACCGCACAGAGGCTAACGGGCCGCGCGGGCTTGCAGTTACGGACAGTAAGGTGTTTGTAGCCGTTTATTTCAGCGATAAACTGGCTGTGGTTGATCTTCAAGCGCCGCCTGCCCGGCAGGTTCGCCTCATTCCTCTCGGACCTGCACCGAAGTTGACAGTTGTTCGCCAAGGGGAAATGAACTTTCACGATGCCTGGCTTTGCTTCCAGCACTGGCAAAGTTGTGCAAGTTGTCACCCCGACGGCCGGGCCGATGCGCTAAACTGGGACTTGATGAACGACGGCCTGGGAAACCCCAAAAATACCCGCTCAATGCTTTTGAGCCACCTCACGCAACCGCTGATGGCTGCCGGCGTCCGGCCAGATGTCCGTGCCGCTGTCGAGGCCGGTTTTGTCCACATCCAGTTTGCCATCCGACCTGCCGAGGAAATCGATGCGGTCGTGGAATATATCCGCGCTCTTAAACCGGTGCCCAGCCCATACTTGGAAAACGGCAATCTGAGCGAAAAAGCAAGACGCGGTCGCGAGCTTTTCTTCAGTGAGCGGGTAGGTTGTGGCAAGTGCCATCCGGAGCCAGTCTACACCGATAGTCGTCTGCACAACGTCGGCTCCCGCGGACAATATGATGATCGTGACGAGTTTACCTCGCCTACGTTAATCGAATGTTGGCGCACTGCACCCTATATGCATGATGGGCATTACACGGATCTGCGGAGCTTATTCCGTGAGGGTAAACACGGGGCTACGCACGGAGCGGTAATGGAACTGACAGACGAGGAGCTTGAAGCTTTAATTGCCTTCGTGCTATCGCTGTAAAAATAAATAGCTGGAGGGTTTTAGATCGCAAATGGGAAGTTGAAGCCTTCCGGCAAAGTTGGCCTGCTTGCTACCTTTCGCACCTTAAGAGTTTGCAAACATATTCCGTCCCGGCTCTTTTGGTATCTGTCAGGAAATCTTACAAAATCAGATTGCTGGAATGGGCACCCAAGCAAAAATGAGCAGTGTCTTTTACGATAATCCGCTTATTGAGCGATATGCTTCGCGGGAGATGGCGGCCCTCTGGGGACCGCAGCGTAAGTTCTCCACCTGGCGGAAGCTGTGGGTCATCCTCGCCGAGACCCAAGCTGAGCTGGGACTGCCGATCACCCCAGAACAGCTTGAGGAGCTACGTCAACACGTCGACGATATCAACCTCGACGTGGCTAATCAGTACGAAAGACAGCTTCGCCATGATGTAATGGCCCACATCCGCGCCTACGGCGACCAGTGCCCGCGTGCAAAAGGGATCATCCACCTAGGAGCAACCAGCTGTTATGTGACGGACAATACCGACCTGATGCTTATCCGCGAATCGTTTCTCCTTCTCCGCAAGCGCTTAGTCAACGTAATTGATGCGCTTGGCCGCTTTGCGGAGCGATGGCGCGATCAGCCGTGTTTGGCCTTCACCCACTTCCAACCGGCGCAACCGACCACGGTAGGTAAACGGGCGTGCCTGTGGGCATATGATTTTGTGCTCGATTTGGAAGAAGTTGAGCATCGTCTCAGTTCCCTGAAGGCTCGCGGGGCAAAGGGGACCACAGGGACCCAGGCAAGCTTCCTTACTTTGTTTGAGGGCGACCACGGCAAGGTCGAAGAGCTCGACCGGCGGGTGACCGCAAAGATGGGGTTCGCCGAAAGTTACCCCGTCACTGGACAGACATATCCACGGAAAGTTGATTCACAAGTCCTTGATGTGCTTTCGGGCATTGCCCAAAGTGCGCACAAAATGGCCACGGACATTCGGCTGCTGGCCCACCGAAAGGAAATCGAAGAACCTTTTGAAACCACCCAAGTGGGCAGCTCGGCAATGCCGTACAAGCGTAATCCCATGCGCTGCGAACGAATTTGTGGACTTGCTCGCTTTGTGCTTAGCCTCCAGACAAGTGGGCCGATGACCGCGGCCACCCAGTGGCTCGAACGTACTTTAGACGATAGTGCCAACCGCCGCCTCGTCTTGCCGCAAGCTTTCCTTGCCGCCGATGCGATCTTAATCCTGTGTCAAAATGTGGTGCAGGGGCTAGTTGTCTATCCGCAGGTCATAGAGCGGAACCTGCGGTGGGAACTTCCGTTTCTGGCAACCGAGGAGATCCTCATGGCTGCCACCGCTCGGGGCGGTGATCGGCAAGAACTGCATGAAAGATTGCGGAAGCATAGTCAGGAAGCAGCTCGGCGAATCAAAGAGGAAGGGGCGGAAAACGACTTGCTCGAACGCTTGGCAAGTGATCCCGCTTTTGGAGGGATTAATCTCCACGAGGTCTTGGATCCCCGAAGATTTGTGGGACGGGCGCCGCAACAAGTGGACGATTTCATCGAAAGAGTGGTTAGACCGATCCGACAGAGATACGGTGCCGAACTTGGCCTCACCGCCGAGGTCAAAGTGTAAGTGCCTGCTGTGTATCGAAGCACCTGTCCTTAAAAACAAACGACGGGACCTACTCGAGGGCCTGATTTCACAAGCGCCAAGAACGGTTGGCTCCCGGACGGGCTCGCGTCAGGCCAATTGTGTGGCGTTTGCGGGAAACTGTCTTTGTATTGCTTTCGCATGAGCCCTGTGCGCCCTGGCAAATCATAAGGTATCGTTGTTGACAAAGCTGCAGTAGTTCGCCCGATAAGCCGCCCGTTTATTTAACCGGGACAATAAGCGGTAAGGTTTTGGCGGGGAATTAGGGCCGAGGCGCAAGCTCTGGTGTTTACTTTGCATTTGCTGGGATTAGGCCTTGCTTACAAACTGCGGACGTGGCGGGCGTGGAGAGCCGGCAGTGGGTCCTGCCAGTAAAAAGCAGTCATTCGATCCTTATCTGGTATGGCTCGGGATCCGTGATCCACAGCGTCCCCCGAACCATTACCGCCTGTTAGGCCTCGAGCTTTTCGAATACGACGCGGAGGTAATTCAAAACTGTGCTGACCGGCAGATTTCGTACATTCGGCGGTTTCTGACGGGGGAACATGCCGCCGAAGCCCAGCAACTCCTCCAAGAACTCATTGCTGCCCGGGCTTGCCTGCTCGATCCCAAGGCCAAAGAGGCTTACGACTTTGCCCTGCGGGAGCACCTAGCCGCCCGAGCACCCGTGCCGCCCTTCCCAGCGGAAGTGGGTAGCATTTCAGCCGGCGCATCCGCCGCCGAGGGTCGCCGCGTCTGGGGCTTTCCCCTGGCATTTCTCTTAAGGTGGCCACGCAACGCCTTAGAAAAGATTTCGTCGTCTTTGCTTTGGCAACCGGCAAGCCCAGATGGTGAGCGCTCTCCGGCTAGATCTTCTGAAAAAGCGCCCCGGCCGGTCGAAGAACTACAACTCATCTACAAGTATCTGTGGACGGCCGGTTACCTGATCGTCGTTTGCGCCCTCCTTACCTTGGGTATCGTACTTCTCCAACGAGTTCCGCGAACGGCGCTAGCCATCCGCGATGAGACCTCGGCGGAAGAAAAGCCGTCTGCCCAGCCTTCTAGCGAGCTGCCAGGCCAAGGGGAAAAGCGTCCTGCCGAACCGACCGAAAATTCCTCGGCCCCGCCACCAAGCACCTCGAGCGATCAGCCGGCTAAGCCGTTAGACTCATCGGAGGTGGCCGCGTCCCAGGGGGCACCTTCCCCTTCTGGAGGTGCCCAAACTCCTACCCAGGGACAAGAAGATCAAACGGAGGCCCTCGCGACCGCCCAATCGGAAACGCCTTCTCCGCAAATGACTGCACCAGCCGGAGGCACCAAGTTGCCCGTGCCGGACCAAGCGCAGATTCTGGCGGCGCGAACGAAGTATGAACAAAAAGTGCGAGAAATCCTCAGCCAGAACGCGGATCGCTCCGCTCGTGAACAACTTCTCGGACAGCTAATCGACCTTGCTGGTCAACTTGAGGATCCAGCGGAGCGTTTTGCACTTCTGCGTGCCGTGGCCGAGTCGGCTATCGAAGCAGATCTGGCCGTCCTCCTACGCCGAGCAGTTGATCAGCTGTGTGCGACCTTTGAGATTCGGCGCAGCGATCTTGTTGACGAACTTTTGGTGGCCGCCGATCTGAGTGCTCGCGGGTTGGAATTCCGGCGGGACATCGCGCGCTTGCTGATTTTCGAGTCGGGACTGGCAGCCGATAGTGGCGACCACACCCGGGCGAAAAGTTTCTTGGAAAAAGCGCAAGATTTGGCGCAGCAAGCAAAGGATCAGGCTCTCTTGCAACTTGCGGCGGATGAGTTGCGGCTACTTCCTCTAGTGGAGGACTCCCACCGTCGGGCAATGGAGGCCCAAAAAACCTTGGCATCAAATCCCCAGGACCCGGAGGCCCATCTTGCCTTGGGCCTTTACCTTTGCTTTTTCCGCGCAAATCCGGATTTCGCTGAGGGTTTTAAGCACTTGGCCCAGGGCAGCGACGAAAAACTCCGGACATTAGCGGAGGCCGAGGTATCAGCCAGCCCCAGTCTCCCTGCCCGGGAGAAAGTAGCTCTAGGGGATAGGTGGCGGGAAGCTTCGACCGACGCTCCGTCGCCACTTCGGGCACGTTATGTGGCCAGGGCGCTTTATTGGTACAGATTGGCCTTGCCGGATACGACCGGATTTACCCGGTTGCGGCTGGAAAAACTCCTCCGTGAGCTGACACCCCAAGGGAACCCAATCGCCCCCTAACGCGCGGACCTAATCGGGTCGCGGACATCGCGAATTATTACGATTGCGATCGGTGACGGTAAAAATCTCCTCCACGCGGGCCGAGAGCCCTGCCCAACGGCGGCGGAGGTCCGCAGGGATCCTAGAAAGCTCCACAACGGAAGCGCAGCGCGCAGCGGCTTGCTGGCAGAACTCGTAGAGAGGGCCGAGCCTTTTTATTTGGCGAGATCAAGTTTAGGTACTTGCGCTATCCCGCCCGTGTGGAGCTATTTAGTAGAAGGAATCCCCAGGTTTGGCGCTCCACGCGATAGAACCGGCAATTTGGCGCTCAAGTTTGGCTGAGGCCGTCCGCCCCCAATTAGGGCCCCCCAAAAGCTCACGCCAATCGGCTCTCTCTATTCGCTCTAACTTACGGATAAATAGTGTTTCCGACCGGATAAATGATGTCTCCGACGCCAGGGACCGGGACCATCATGAGACGGAAACCTTACCCTACTCGAGAGGGGTAGCCGGTCACACTTGTTAAGGGCGACTCGCGGGGCTGGTAAGCCAAATGCCCGCGCTATCCGTGGGGCGCTTCTCCCCAAAAAGCACGGCAGGGAGACCTTGATGAGAAATGCCCGCCCTAGCGGCAATGTGTGCGGAAATTGCCTGGCACCGCCAGCGCTCCACTTTGGCGTGCGATTCCCTAATTTGCCTATCGCAACCAATAGTCGGGATGCGGTGTAGGCTCACCCGCTTTAGCACCGAAGCGCATACCCTTGCCTCCCATACCGGCCCTTGACCCAAACCGGGCTGGACCCGGCGGACGGCCCCCGGGTACCTTTGAGCTTGTCGGCGAACCCGGGCGGTCCGGCGTTTGATAAAGGCGCCCAAAACAGGTGGCATCCGGCCGATTGTTCTTCGCCGCTGCTGACGCGGGGCGCGGGTTCCGTTTCACCGGCAAAACGATGCCGTGCTGCCCAAACACGTCGACCTAATCGCTAGAGATATATCTCAGCCCGGTGAGCGGATAGGAGAGGTCTTCTCACGTTCAGGTCCGACTTTACACCTCGACGTGTTCTCATTTGAGATAAGCTTTTATCGCTGCCTTTCACAATGGCGCAAGCGTTGAGCTCTACGAGCGCATCATCCCCAAGACTTCTTGGAAACTTCGGTCGCGCTGAGGGTCTCATCCTTCCCCTTGGGCTGATTGCGACAATCATCGTTATCTTGGTGCCTCTTCCCTCCCCCCTTGTCGATGTCCTGCTCGCCGCGAACATCACTCTGGCAGTCATCATGCTGCTTACTACTGTTTATGTGTCGACTCCTCTCGAATTCAGCATCTTTCCCACCTTGCTTTTGTGGACGACGCTTGTGCGCCTCGTGCTTAACGTTGCCACAACCCGCCTAATCCTTACCCGCGGACCGACAGAGGGCCTCGATGCCGCAGGGGCAGTCGTCCGGTCATTCGGCGAATTCGTGGCTGGTGACCGGATCGTTGTCGGAATGATCATCTTCCTAATTATCGTTGTCATTCAATTTGTCGTGATCACTAAGGGCGCCACGCGAATTAGCGAGGTGGCTGCCCGATTTGTCCTTGACGGGATGCCGGGACGGCAGATGGCGATCGACGCCGATCTCAACGCCGGCATCATCGACGAAAAGGAAGCGCAGCGGCGCCGCGAAGAAATATCCCGTCAAGCCGACTTTTTTGGCGCCATGGACGGTGCAAGCAAGTTCGTTCGTGGCGATGCTATCGCTGGTGTGGTCATTACATTGATCAACATTATTGGCGGGCTTATTATCGGCGTAGGGGAAGGCGGCATGAGCCTCTCCGAAGCAGTCTCCGTGTACACGAAATTGACCATTGGTGACGGACTGGTAAGTCAGATCCCCGCATTTTTGGTTTCCGTAGCTGCTGGCGTGCTCATCACCCGCAGTAGCCACCCCTCGCATTTGCCTAGCCAATTCGTCGAACAATTGTTCTCCCGACCAGAAGCCCTGGGGATTGCCGGCGCGTTCCTCAGCTTACTTGTGTTTACTAGACTGCCCACAATTCCCCTTCTGACACTCGGGGCAAGCTGCGTGGGCTTGGCTGCAGTCCTTTCCCGACGGGCGGCCAAGAGGAAGCTCTCAGAAGAAGCGTCCAAGCAAGCTGAGGCAGCCAAGAAACCCGAGGAAAAGATCGAGGACTTTTTGACTGTCGATCCCCTGGAGATCGAAATTGGAGTCGGCCTAATTCGGCTGGCCGATCCCAAACGCGGTGGCGATCTCCTGGAGAGGATCCAGCGTATACGTCAACATTTGGCCGCCGACATCGGCATTATCCTGCCCAAAGTCCGTATTCGAGACAATTTCAACCTGGATCCACATCAATACAGGATCAAGCTCCACGGGGTGACCGTCGCAAGCGGAGAGGTCCGCCCGGATCTTCTACTGGCTATCGACAGTGGCCTTACCACCGGGACGATACCCGGAGCACCTACCCGCGATCCAGCCTTCGGCTCACCAGCTTTATGGATTGAACCCCGCTTCCGTGATCAGGCAGAACTTGCGGGCTACACTGTGGTCGAACCATCAGCGGTCATCGCCACTCATCTAACCGAAACAGTCCGGAAGCATGCAGACGAGCTTCTGACTCGCGATGCTACCAAACATCTTATCGATCAATTGAAGCAACATTCACCGGCCACCGTTGAGGAATTGATTCCCGGCGTAATGAAGCTTGCGGAGGTTCAGCAGGTCCTTCAGCTCCTTCTCCGCGAGCAGGTACCGATCCGCCACCTGGGCCTCATCTTAGAAACACTCGGTGACTATGCACCGCGAACCAAAGATCCGGTGCTCCTGACAGAGTTTGTCCGCGCACGATTGGGCCGGGTCATTTCCGGCCGGTACCGCGATGCCGAAGGCCGGCTATGGGTGGTCACCCTGGACCCCAGGTTAGAGGACAGGATTCGCGCTGGGGCCGAGTACACGGAGCGAGGAGTCCTAATCCGCATGCCACCGCAGCAAATCGAGGTTCTTTGCCGCAATATCGCTTCCGCTGTTCAGCAGCTGGTGCATCAGCATCGGCGGCCCATTGTCCTGGTTAGTCCGCAAATCAGGCCGATTCTCAAGCAACTAATCGCCGGGCATTTGCCGGAGGTTATCGTGCTCAGCTACAACGAAGTCACCCGAGATACACGCGTCGAATCGGTCGCGATGGTCAATGACCTGGCAATCTAGAGGGTTTATGAGGATTGCTTGAAACAGAAAAGATACGCCGAGTTGTGGGAGATCCTGACCAGTGCCTGGAGTTCTGAGCTCCTGAGCTAGTTTTCCCGCGATTAGGGATCGGCCTCCTCCGGACAGAGACGGCCAGCTCCAACCAAGAGCGCGATGAGAGGGGGCTTATCGCCCGAGAAATTCAGAGCGCAAATTGGGCCGGAATTGTATTGGCAGTTCCCGGTTCCTTCACTAGGTGCGGAGGATCGGATTTTCTCTTGGCGTACTTTGGGCACAATAGCTGGCTTTTCCGATACGGAGGGACATTGCTAAGCTTGTTTCACCTAGCTACTTCGTAGGATTTTTAGCCCAAGCATTAAGTGGTTGACCGCCGGCGATAAAGCGGCATCCAAAAACGAGTGCGGTAGGGTGTTTGAGCCTACTGCGTGGGGCAGCAAGGCCAAAGCCAATCTGTCGCTCCGCCACGGGTGTTTTAGCCGGATGGCGCACTTTTTAGGAAACCACTAATCCATCAAGCGCAGTAGTTAGCTCGTGCGGGTAGTAAAACGGCGACTTTTCTCAAAAAGACTGTCAACGAATCAGGCCGAAAACGGCTTCATCCTCATCCTAAGGCAATTAATCACCATCGTGGCTAGCTTAGCCGCGCAGGAGGGCCGGCGGTCGCTCAGCGGCCGGACGAGAAGGCTTCCCAGCGGCAAGTTCACTTCGCCAAGCTGGGGCTAACTAAACCGGGGGACCTTCTTTGGTCCTAAGCCTGGTTATTAACCTCGCTTAGCCAACAAAGGACAAAGTTCCAATCATCAACAAGATTGGAGGTGCCGTCGACCATGGAGATCCGCACCTATCGGGCAGCCACAATGCAGGAGGCCATGGAGATCATCCGCCGGGAGCTTGGCCCGGACGCTGCCATTCTTCATGCACGCGAAGTCCGTCGAAGCCGACTTTTCGGCCTTTTGCCAGGCACCCGGGAGATCGAAGTTACTGCTTCCTGCGGGGTGCGCGTTCCCTACAAATTGGCCCCTGAGCCTGTTTACCAACCACCCAGGACGGTATCTGCTGCCCCCTCGGCCGTGAAAGCTCCGGAAGCTCGCACTGAGGCGGTTGCCGCACCCAATTCTGACCCTTTTGGCCCTCGTTGGTCGCGCGAAATTGCAGGCAAAATCATCGACCTGCATGGCATGGTGCGGGAATTGTGCCAGCGGTCTCGAGGGGGTCAGGCGGGGGAACTGCCCGAGTCGCTTTTCCGGATGTTCACCGATTTGATCGAGGCGGATGTCCCCGAAGAGTTGGCTCGAGAATACGTCGAAAGGGTCCGGCAGTCGACAAGTGGACCGGATCTACTTGATCCTAAACTGCTGCGGGCACATTTGTGCCGGTTGGTTGAAGAAGGACTAAGCACAACCGGCCCCATTGCCGTGGAGCCAGGACGACGCCGGTTAGTCGCCCTTGTAGGTCCAACAGGTGTCGGAAAAACTACGACCATCGCGAAGCTGGCTGCCCATTATCGCCTTCGGGAGCGTCGCAACGTCGGCCTGATCACCGTCGACACCTATCGAATTGCTGCCGTGGAGCAACTGCGGACCTATGCCGAGATCATCGACCTTCCCATGCATGTTGTTGCCACCCCCCGAGAGATGCGGGAGACAGTCCGCCGGCTCGAGCACCTCGATCTCATCCTTATGGACACAGCCGGGCGGAGCCCACGTGACGAAATCAAGCTTCAGGAGCTAAAAGCATTCCTCACCGAGGCTCGGGCCGACGAAGTTCACCTTGTGCTTAGTGCTGTGGCCGCTCCGAAGACACTTCAACTAACGGCCGAACAATTCGCGAACGTAGGCACGACCGCGCTAATCCTTACCAAATTGGACGAGGCAAATACCCTGGGGCATTTGCTGCCACTTTTAAGGACCTGCCGGTTACCACTAAGCTACTTGACAACGGGCCAAAATGTGCCTGAGGATATCGAAGTAGCGGAGATCTCCCGACTTGCCCGACTTCTCCTGGGCTGGGAATCAGTCAAAAGGCACTAAGAACGCTTACATCGCCGGCCGACTGGAAGCAGAAGGGTGTCTTTTTATTCGGCATGTCGAGCGCACAAAAAGCACGCGCGGTTTGGCTCTTCTGGAAAATTCCCAGAAAGGCCCTTCATAATGTTGGCAAACTGCTCCAGCGAAAAAGAATAAGTGTCAACTGGCCATGACCTGTCGAGCTGAAAGTCGCTAATAACAAGCGGCATCGCCCGGAGGTGTGGATAACCAGGTCGCCCGTCCGCCATAAACATAATTCGCACCGGTAAGGATGCCGGTCGGCGTGGCGCAGTGGCAAAAGGGTAATTGTGAGCCGAACCCTCTTTCTTCGGCGAAAGCGGCATGACGGACCGATCGAAGAATTGATTAGCCGCCTTCATAAACGCAATCAGTAGTCACTAACTTAACTCTTTAGCTTTCTTCGCAGGTGCCCGAACTAGCAACTCACCCATGGTTTTTGCGGCGCATCAAGCAGCTTCACTTGTCCTAAACGCAGGAAACCGGGCGATAACCCCGCGGAGTTTACTCGGCCGTCCAACAACCGTGCTTGTGACTGGCGCGCTAACGGCCCAAGAAGCCGACATCGTGGCCACGCTCCTTGCCAGCGAGTGCGCCCAAAAACATAAACCGGCCCTGACCTGCCATCCGAAAGGTCAGTCTTCCTTCCTAAGTTTCGGCGGACCTCAAGGGCCCTCGCTTATAAGTCCACAACCCGCGCGCGAATGGTCCCCGGGAATTACCGACCGCAGGTGGTTGGATTCGGTTGGAACGGAAGGGACCGTACTTTTCCCGACAGAGCAACCCCTTTCGGCAACAACCTTACCCCCCGACCCATACGAGTGGCAGACGAGCCAGATCCTCGAGGGTGTTTACCAGTCCGTTGTCCCTGAGGCGAAACTTCCCGAGTACTTTGGCAGGATGCGTTTGAGGGATTATGCCTGGGTGATAGCGGCAGGTAGAAGGGCTTGCGACACCTGGACAACCGCCTGGTGGAAGCGATCGCACTTTGTCATTTTGTTTAGCCGGACAAGCAGGGAGGCTTTGGTCGGAACACACCTTCAGGTCAAGCGAATGCGATCTTACCCGGCCACCGTGGTCATGATTTTCCTGGCCGAGTCCCACAAGGAGGCCCATCGCTCCTTTCGTCTGTTAATCGGGGCGATGGAGGAATTCTTGGGAATTAGGCCTCTTTTGGGTGGGGTAATCCCCCTCCAGAGGGAGACTTACACCGTAACTCAGGCTTCGTTCCCCCGGGAAACAAGGGCCGAATACTCAGCTTTGCAGGAAGCTGCAGCTCAGCTTGCCAGTGTGCTCATCAGGGAATCCGCAGAAATTCACTAACGTGGGTGATAACTTTTGGATTGTTGACCGGGTGAATAGCTCGTCGCGCAAATAAGGCCCGGTCATGTCTTTGACTTAAGCCGGGGTACGACGCAAGCGCCGGTCAGCCCACGCGGAATTTACCGCAGAGTACCGAACGGAGCGGTATCTCCTCTGCTAGGCGTTGTGCCGTCTCCGCAGAAAAAGTTAACGTTAGTCCGTCGGCTGCCGATCACATGAAGTAGGGGACATTTTGGCCTTGGTCTTCGGGATAGGATTTGGCTTTCGCCGAGGCATCAAGTGGCGCGGATTTTTGCCCTTACACTTGGACCTCTGGGAAGTGCAGCCTCCGTTGCTGCCGGCATGTTGGAGGGCGCACCAGAGGAAAGTGTACTTTTATGCGCCTGGCTGCATTTGATTGCGCTTGCCGCCGTCGGCTATGTGGTCGGCGTGCTGGCTGAGGAAATCTGCCGCTTGCCCGGCTAAACCCCGACCGGCCCTCCGACCAAGGTGATATTGTTGACAAAAGCGATAGCCGCAGCGTGCCACGGGGAGTTATTGATCCCCTTTACAACAACGACTGTGTGGCTTGCACCAGATGGCTAACTTTAAAGCCCCACGCGGCCCGGCCTGCAGGATGCGAACACTAGCGTACGACTCGGGTGCTTCCTCATAACCATTGTCGGAAATTGATGGAGTGGAAATTCAGGGAGGATTCGATGGTTACCACCCTTGCACCTGAGGAAATCGAACAGCTCTGGCGCGAATACAAGAAAGATCCCTCCAACATCGAACTTCGCAATAAGCTTGTGGAAATTTACATGCCGCTTGTCCGATATAACGGCGAGCGAATTTGGTCCCGACTTCCTGAGGGGGTGGACCTTGACGATTTGATCTCGGCAGGGGTTTTCGGCCTCATTGATGCCATCGAGGCTTTCGACCTCGACCGCGGGGTGAAGTTTGAAACCTATTGTGTACCGCGGATCCGGGGGGCGATGCTTGACGAACTTCGCACGATGGACTGGGTCCCCCGGCTGGTGCGCTCCAAAGCAAGCAAACTGAACGAGGCCATTCAGACGCTAGAGGCCAAATTGGGCCGGCAACCTACCGAAACTGAATTGGCAGAGCACTTGGGCATCAGCGTGGACGAATTGGAAAAGCTGATGTCCGAGGCCAACACCGTCAACTTAATCAGCCTCAACAAGAAATGGTACGAAACTGATAGCTACAAAGATGTCCGCGAAATTGACATCTTGGAGGACAAAAAGGGGGAAAATCCTACCAAGCGGCTCGAGCAAGCGGATCTAATGCGGCTCATTACCAAGGGGCTAAGCCGTAATGAGCGCCTGATCATCATCCTCTACTATTATGAAGAACTCACGATGAAAGAAATTGGGGCAACCCTTGATCTTTCCGAAAGCCGCGTAAGCCAAATGCATAGCGCTATTGTTCAGCGTCTCCAGGAGCAGCTAGCCAAGCGAAAAGCCGAGCTGGCTGACTAGCCTGCCTCTCTCCTACTCCCGGCCGAGCAAGCAACTCGGGCGCGAGCTCCTGGCTTACCCCGGGCCCCGTCTGGAATTAATCGACAGAAGGGCAATCTGTCAAGCGCGACTCAGGTTGAGCGCACCACTTCAATTCGGCAATCCGGCCGGAGAAAGGCAAGCTCCTAAAGATCCTCTAATCTATTAACACCCGTGACGATCAACGACCGCTTTGCCCCATCGAGATGCCCGCAACTTCTCCCAACTTGGCACCGCTTTCTCTTCGCACAGCCCTTCCTCCATCACCTGCTGGAAGAGGGGCAGAGCCGTGCCCGGTTCCAAGTAAGTAAGCCAACGGGTAAGCCCGCCGGTCCATCTCGGGAGGCGAAGACCCCCACTCGCAAGGAAGTCCACGACATCGAGGACCTCCCAACCCCATTTCGTAAGTAGGCTTTCAGCCTCCCCAGCTAGTGCCAAGACGAGGGCGGCCACGACGAAAGCTGGTGTCACCGGCTTAGTAGGTCGACGCAAGCATAAGTAGGCTTCGAAGTCCGCGATAAGTTCCGGAGCCTTCTCTTGCCCTACCCCATAAAGGTAAAAACCCCTGCCAACCTTTCTGCCGGTATGTCCACGTGCAACCCACTCCGCAAGAAGTTCCCAGTCATGTGCTGGCAGGTGCACAGCCCCGGTGGTTGGCTCGGCCATCAGACGGCCCACCCGCAGGGCCGTGTCGAGGCCGATTTCATCCAACCGCCGCAAGGGCTGCCACCAATTGCCGAGAAACGAGGTGCTTGACTCCAGATTGCCCGGGCTTACTCCCCATGCAAGAAGGCGAACGGCCATTCTTAGATACGCAAACAACAACCTGTTTGCAAGGAACCCCGGCTCATCTGGGACAAGAACTGGGACGCATCGTTGGCAGAGAATATGGACAATTCCCGCGGCTATCGCATCGGGCAAGGTTTTTCCACTGACAACAAGCTCGGCCGGTCTTCGCCCCTCAAAAGGATACAACGGATGAAAGAAATGGCAGTTGACTAATCTTTCCGGATGCCTGAGGCAAGCGGCAAGGAAAGCAACGGGGATGGCCGAGCTGCCGCTAATTATTGGGGTTGCCGGCGGAAGAACCGCCTCAAGCTCGGCCAAGACACGCCTTTTTCGTGCGATTGATTCCGTGACGAATTCAGCCACAAAAAGTACCGGCGGCAAGTCGCTCAAATCATCTACAAATCGAATGCGGCTCGCCAGGCTTTCAAAGCTAGGTGGACTTGGAACAACACCCAAATGCGGTAAAAGACCGCCGATCCGGACAAGAGCCTGTTGGCATGCGTCCTTGTTTGTGTCGACAAGACAGACCGGTATTCCCAGGGCGGCATAGCGGGCAGCCACCACGGTGCCCATCCACCCGGCACCTATCACCGCTCCACCGACCTTGCCGCTGCGAAACCTATTAAGCCACTCCCTAAGCAGGGATTTATCCACAATGCGAAGTGCGTTTTTCCAAACGTGGGCAAAACGCGGTAAAGGAACACCGGGACAAACGGCAAAAGGATTTGTCAGCTCAGGCAGATTACTCACGCAGTGGCCCCCACAGGTCTCTCGAGAAAAACCGGTAAAGCCCTTCGGCCGGGTTTCCCGCCATTGAAATGCCCACAGCTGACTAAATTGAACAATCGAGCTACTTTGGGCTTTTTATTCCACTGCGGAGAGCCTAACCTTTTCCCGCTCCACCCCAAGGAAAACCGGGAAGCAAGGTGCCCACCTGAAGACCGCCTTCTCAGTCGAGCGTTACACGAAAAGGAATCTTGGGCTGCATTTCTTTCCCAGGGTGGCCTCGCGTGGTAAGCATGCGAGGGATTCTTTTTGTGGACGACTTTGCCTCGAGACCGCGACCTATGCACAGCGCGCCAAGTGAACATCCTAAGGGGTTTGCCCCTTAACTTCACGAATCGGGCACAGCGAACTCCCGACTTGCAAATCCCACACCGGCCGGAACGCATCGCAACAAAAAATAGGGCAAAATAAAAGCGAGACGGCTTGGATAAACGACCAAGGCGGATCACCCACACTGAAAACATTACCTAGCCCCTAAAGATGGATCCAAGCACCGGTCCGGAACTTTGTGCCTCAGCCCGCGTTTGGCGCCGGGCATTCCGCAGGCCCGTGCATCAGGCTGGGATCAAGAAATACACCACCACACCTTTCTAAACGGGTGATTGCGCCGCCGTTGGCCCTTGTAAGCCGCTGTTAACATCGCCCCCTCCCGAGGGTTGCCTCCAAGTTTAAAGGCAACCTTCCGTTACCCAGTGATTAAGAAGCCCCGTTTAGCTGAAAACGAGCTACCGCCCGGTCCAAGCCCATTTTCCGACCGCCTAGGCCGCGCTCATCCCCTAACTGCCGCGCCCATCTCCCAGATGCAGTAGAATCTCGAGCGCAAAGACGGCGGACTTTCTCCGGCGGTCTGGACGGATTACAATTTATGTCCAAAAGTTTCGGCGAAAATGGGGTGGGGGAGCTGGTCGGCATTCATCCGTCAAGAAGGTGCGGTTGAACTCCTACCGGCGGTTGTCTGAAGCCGGGGTGTCTACCCGTCGAGTAGGCGCCGGTCTTGGCGACATTAACCGGCATGTCCAACTGTTCCCGAATGACCATGGCGGGCAGCTCGGGTGGGCCGACTTCTTGACCGAAATGAAGGCTTGGCAACTTTAGCGCTCAGCTGGTGGTAAACTCCCTCGGTTTTACGGCAGAGTCCCTTTGGGGGGTCGACGATGCATTTTCCTTGGTGGTATGTTCCGGGGCTAACTGGCCCCATGCTTATTGCTGTGATTGCCACCTTGCACGTCCTTGTGGCTCATTATGCGGTGGGTGGCGGTTTCTTTCTTGCTCGGGAAGTTACCTACGCTTATCGCTCACAGGACCGGGAATACCTGGAATATCTCCGCCGGCATGCCCGGTTTTTTATTCTGATAACGGTTGTCTTCGGCGCCATCACCGGGGTGGGAATCTGGTGGACCATTGGCCTTGCCAGCCCGCTGGCCACCGCACTTTTGATCCAGGTTTTCGTTTTTGGCTGGGCGACCGAGTGGGTCTTTTTTGTTATGGAACTAACTTCAGCTTTCCTGTTTCTCTACTGCTGGAATCGCATCCCCGCCTGGCTTCACCAAGCCTTAGGTTGGATTTATGCCTGGGCAGCTTGGGTCAGCTTGGTGCTCATTACGGGAATTACTTCCTTTATGCTTCACCCGGGGAGTTGGCCTCAGACGGGCAGTTTCTGGGACGGGTTTTTGAATCCTCAGTTTTGGCCCCAGGTAGTTGCCCGGACGGGTGGGGCTTTTCTGCTGGCGTCGCTTTACGTTTACCTTCATGCATCGATCTTTTTGGCCGACACACGGCTTCGCATGCTTGTGCAAACTCGGTCCGCGCTCCCGGTGGGCCTGGGGGTAGCTTTAGTCGGTCTTGGAGTGGGTTGGGGATTCTTTGTCTTGCCCGAAGCGGCCAAGGCGGTGATTCAGTCGGCCCCAGTAATTACCGTATTTGCCGCGCTTTTTGTTGCCCTAACGACAATGGTAGTTCTTTTTGCGTGGCTCGGGCCTATTCGGTTTCCTCAGTGGCTTAGTCCGGGATTTGCGGCCATCCTCTTTCTGATGGGACTTGCCGCGTTCAGCTTAGCCGAATTCATTCGTGAGGCAATTCGCAAGCCCTATGTCGTTTACGATGTGGTTCTGGGTAACCAGGTATTTGTCCAGGAGGTGGGACGACTTCGGGAACAGGGTTATATCGAGTCCGGTTTGTGGACGAAAGCATATCTCCAAAATCGCTTTCCTGCGCTAGTGGAGCAAGGCAGGGTGGACTATGTCAAACTTCGGGAACTTGCGCCCGAGGAGCGGGTAGAGATTGGCAGGCTTCTCTTCCTGTATCATTGCAACGACTGCCATGCCGAGCGATTTGGCTATTCGGCCGTGGCTCCCCTCATTCGCGGGATGGATAAGGAGAAGCTTAAGGAGCTTATCCTCAATCTCAATGATCCGTATTTTTACATGCCGCCCTGGTGCGGGCGGGAAGAGGAGGCGGAATTACTGGCCGAATACTTGGCTACCCTGGCTCCACCCCGGCCGAAGACCACTATCCAACAGGGCATTGTGTCCTCACATGCCAGTCTTCAGCCATAAAGGGTTTTCCGTGTTGAGCTTAAGCGGTATCTCATAAGACGAGCGAGCCTGACGATGCTGGGATTTGTCGACAACAGTTTTCCGGTGCAATACGGTGTTCCCCAGTGGATGATAATCGCCCTAAGGACACTGGGCTTTGCCCTCCATGCCGCCTTTATGGGACTCTGGTATGCCGGGATCCCCTTGGCGGTCCTGATGGCGCGATCGCAAAACCTTAGCCTGCGACAAATTTCTCGCCGGCTCATGCTGCAAATGCCCGTCATTGTGGCTCTTGGGGTCAATTTGGGGATCGTGCCACTCCTTTTTCTCCAGGCTGGGTTCGGCCCGGTCGTTTATTCGGCCACAATACTGGTTGGTTGGTTTTGGCTGGCCATTATTGCGCTTTTGATACCGGCCTACTACGGTGTTTATCTTTACGGTTGGGACGGTATACCCGTCGACAAGCCGATAGCTCCGTGGCGATTGGCAGTCGGGATAATCGCCGGATGCTTGTTTGTTGCTATCGGCTTTTTGTTTGCAAATGGATTTAGCTTCACTTTCCGTTTGGAACGTTGGGAGACCCTTTGGGAGCGGGCCCAAGTGGCCGGAGCAGCAACGGGACTTACTGTCAACATAGACGATCCAGTGTTTTGGCCGCGGTGGTTGTTTATCTTCTCACTGGCCCTGCAAACAACTGCATGCTGGATGGTCTTAGACGCCTCTATCTTTAGGCCGAGCGCAACGGTTGAAGACAGGCGTTTGGCCGCTCGGTTGGCCTCGCGAATTTATTTGCCGGGGTTTGTCGGGGCTTTAGTGTTCGGACTAGGCTATCTTTACCATTTAGGCCAGAGTTCGGGGGCTCAAATCTCCGCGGTTGTAGGTCAACTACCTGGGGTCGTCCCCGGCTTGGTAGCAGTGCTAATCCCCATCGCAATTGGAAGCGTACTCCTCAACGCTTCTGGGCGGCAGGCACCGCTTTCGCCGAAAACCGTGGTGATGTGTGTCGGCCTCCACATTGTTTACTTGGTTTGTGTGGGCTTTCTGCGAATTTGGGCCGATCTCTTCACTCTGCAGCTGTCCAACCGGTACGAATTTTGGGGGCGACCGGTCGCTTTCCAATGGAGTCCATTCCTGCTGTTCGTGGTGACGCTCATCATGGGAATAGCTGTCGTGAGTTGGATGATCGTGCAAGTACTGCGGAATCTAATGACCACAACCAGAGAGGCAAATTAGGGGAGAGGAGGGCACCAGCCCAGCTCGTGCTCAAAGACTGGTCGTCTTCAGCGGATGGGTGCCGCAGGTAGAGCATCCGGGGACGTGGTGCTGCGGCTGAAAAGATCAGGTTAGATGCCCCCAGGACGGCTTTCCCAAACGGCAACCCTCGGAAGGCTTGGCTCCCTGGGAGGAAAGCCAGCTCTTGCGTTGGACAATGATTTTCCGCCTGCGGCAAAGGGGGATACACTTCACCTTTACCCCCGAGAACAATCTACAGAAGCACTTGGTTCGCACCGCCTTGCAACTTGCTTGGCAAGACATCAGATTGCTCGGAGCAAGACGGAAAAAGTCCTTGGCAGCCTCATACGAGTTGAACATGGGAGATCACACGAAAAGTTTTCGGCAAGGGAGGACTACGATGGGGAGTCTTTGTGGGGGAAAGATGAAGCTTTTCCCAGCCCGCAGGGCTGGCGGGGTAGCTCGCCCTCTCCTTGTCATTGGAGGGATCATCGTTCTCGCAGTCGCCATGGCCTGGTTCGCTGGGGTGTTTACTCCCAAAATCTCCCCGGAAGCGACGGCAGAGGCTGCAATCCCCACCGTGGACTTGAGTCAGTATGCCCTGGTGCCGGTGGAGGTCCGCGAAAAGCCTTTTTTCCAGGAAGCGATGGGAACCCTTCGGGCGGCGCGGCGGACCAATGTCGCCGCCCGGGTCATGGCGCGAATTGTCCGAATTTCGGTCCGGGCCGGGGATCCGGTAGAAGCAGGCCAAGTCATAATCGAGCTTGACCGCGAGGCCTTCGAAGCCCAACTCCGCCAGGCCGAAGCAGCCCTTGAAGCCGCCAAGGCGAGTTTTGCGCAGGCACTTGACCAGTACCAGCGGGCACAGAGAGTTCGGGAGACCAACCCGGGTGCTATTTCGCAGCAGGAATTCAACGCTTTGGAGAGTCAGTATCGGGCAGCCGAAGCCAATCGCGCCAAAGCCGAGCAGGCGGTAGCCGAGGCCCGTGTAAGACTTGATTACACGACCATCCGTGCACCACAAAACGGGATCGTGGTTGACCGCCTGGCGGAAGAAGGCGACATTGCCCAGCCGGGTGTCCCGCTGCTAACGATTTACGATCCGCGGTCACTGCGGCTGGAAGTGGCGGTGATGGAAAACTTGGGACTTCATGTCAACGTGGGTGACCGACTCCGCGTGTACGTCGACTCCCTCAAGCGGGAGTTTGAAGGTATTGTCGATGAGAAGGTGCCTCAAGCGGAAGCAATGACGCGATCGTTTCTGATCAAAGTTAAGCTTCCCGAAGATCCTGCGCTTTTCGAAGGGATGTTCGGTCGGCTTGTTATTCCCGCCGGCGTTCGCCGGCATTTATGCCTTCACTCAGGGGCTATCGAGAGGATCGGTCAGCTTGAATTCGTTAAGGTTCTCTTGGACCGAAATACCGGAGCTGTGGAACGCCGCCTCATTAAAACAGGCCAACGCGGCTACGGAGCTTGGGTGGAAGTGCTGAGTGGGCTTTCTCCCGGCGAAGCAATCCTCGTCCCTAAAGCTACCGCGGATCAGATGGAGCGAGAATTGAAGGAAATGAGCGAGCGGGCAGCCGCGTTGACCCGGGGGCTTCAGGCAAGCGCTCAAAGTGTGGCGGGCGGTAGTACGCCCACGCCTGCGGCGGCTAATCCGGCCGAATGCCCCAATCCGCCACAGACCGCAGCGTCCGCCCCCCAGTGACACCAGGTCCATGATATTCGGGCCAAGTGGCCCGGGCTTGTCATTTCGCCCACCAAGTTCTTGCTTGGTGGCTTACCCTTTTCTAGAACGATGGGCAGTCGCTAAGCCAGCTTCCGGCCGCGGTTCTATTTCCGTCAAATAGGGCTTGCCGGTCCATCAATCCTCTCCGATCGGGAGCTATCGCATGCCGGAGCCCTAACAGCCGCGCTTTTCTGCCGTCGCCTGTCGGCAGAGGATGCAGTTTGTAGGCACTGGCCCAAATCGCCCGGCCCCACGCTGCGCAAAAAAGATCTCCGCGAAATTGTTCCTAATATTCGGACCGGTATCATGGGCTCCGTTAATCGCTATACTTTTTGCTATTAACTTCCGGGCTTAGGGCCCAAGTCTCTGACTGTTAGAAGGCAAACGCCGGCGCCGGGGGAGGGATGGCACCAAATCGTTGGGATTTGGCAAGGCTGCCAGAGCACCGGGAAGGGGACGACTTTTCCGCTTACCAGTCAAACCATGCAAAAGTCTCGCGGCTACCTGCTAAGGGAGTAACGCTCGATGGCTGAGGCAGGAGGGGTTCCCTTTCTTACAAGGATTGTCAGCCTGTTCTTGCGTGGGGACCTCGTCGCCACGTTGACACTAGCAGCTTTGGCGATGGGTGTGGCCGGCCTCATCGTCACTCCTCGCGAAGAGGAGCCTCAAATTGTTGTGCCCATCGCGGATGTTTTGATAAATGCCCCTGGTCTTTCTGCCCTGGAAGTTGAACAACAAATTGCCCTGCGATTGGAAAAGCTCCTCTACCAGATTGACGGTGTGGAATACGTCTATTCCATGAGTCGGCCCGGGCAATGTGTGGTGACTGTGCGATTCTATGTCGGCGAAGATCGCGAAGATTCGCTCACCAAGCTTTACAACAAGATCTATTCCAATATCGACCAGGTGCCGCCCGGCGTGCAAAGTTGGGTGGTAAAGCCAGTGGAAATTGACGATGTCCCTATTCTCATCCTGACGCTGTGGTCCGACCGTCCCGATCTTTACGGCGATCATGAATTGCGGCGGTTAGCCGAGCAGATTGAACACGAACTTCAGCGCATCCCTAACACCAACCGCGTTTATGTCGTTGGAGGTCGGCCGCGGCAGATCCGGGTGCTTCTTCGCCCGATGGAACTGGCGGCCAAGGCCGTCGCACCGCTTGATGTGGTGCGCGCTCTTCAGGTGAGCAACGTAAACATTCGGGCCGGCAGATTTGATCAACAGAATCAAGAGTTCATTGTGGAAGCCGGCCCGCATATTCGCGACAAATGGCAGTTAGAGGAACTTGTCATTCAAGTGGTTAATGGTCGGCCGGTTTATCTTAAGGAAGTGGCCGAGGTGATTGACGGGCCTGCCGAGCCAGAACACTACAGTTGGATTGGCTTTGGTCCGGCCGGGACGACTCCCCGAAGGCCCAAAGATCCTCGTTCGCCGTTTACTGTTTCGGTAAACACACATGCTGCGGACTTGGCCACTTCGCAGCCGGCCGGAGGCCAAAAGGCCACAACGCCGGCTGAGGCAGACATTACTCCGGGGCAGCTTTTCCCCGCTGTCCATATTGCGGTCGCTAAGCGAAAAGGAAGCAATGCGGTATGGGTGGCGCAAGCTGTCGAACGCCGCATGGAAGCCCTTGCCGATCCCCTATCGCCCGAATGCATCTTGCCACCGGGGGTTTACTACCGGATCACGCGAGACTACGGGGAGACGTCCAACGATAAAGTCAACGAGCTCGTCGAATCGCTTGTGATCGCGATCATCACGGTGGTGGGGCTCATTGGTGTGGTCATTGGCTGGCGAGCAGCTTTGGTTGTTGCCCTGGCCGTACCCATCTGTTATGGGGTCACGCTTTTTATCAACTACCTTGTAGGTTATTCGATTAACCGCGTTACGCTGTTTGCGTTGATTCTGGCTCTGGGGCTTTTGGTCGACGATCCCATCACCGACGTGGAAAACATCGCCCGCTATTTTGCCATGCGCATTCTTCCCCCGCGGGAGTCGGTCCTTCGGGCCGTCCAGGAAGTCCGGCCGGCTCTTATTATGTCAACGCTAGCTATCATCGTCTGTTTTGTGCCCATGATGTTTATCACGGGCATGATGGGGCCTTACATGGCTCCAATGGCATTAAACGTTCCGTTGACAGTTACTGTGTCAACAGTTGTGGCTTTTGTCATCACCCCTTACTTGGCCATGGTGACGCTATCCTATGGCCGGGCAGAGGAGCCGGCTTTTGAGCTTACGCGAACTGGTATTTACCGCCTGTCGCGAGGATTTTTTTGCGGTGTCTTATCGCGGCGGCTTTATGCTTGGCTTGTCTTATTGGTGGTGGGAATGCTTCTTTTGGCAGCCTTTGCTCTTCCCGCATTTAGGCTCATACCTTTGAAGATGTTGCCCTACGACAACAAAAACGAATTTCAAATTGTTGTTGATATGCCGGAAGGAACAACTCTGGAACAAACGGATTTTGTCACTCGGCGACTGGCGGCCTACTTGGCCACCGTGCCAGAGGTACGCGACTTTGAACTATATGTAGGTACGCCCTCTCCGATGGACTTTAACGCCATGGTGCGAAAGTACTACCTGCGTCACGGATCGCACCTAGCAGATATCCGCGTCAATTTAGTGGACAAAGCATACCGTCAACACCAGTCCCACGAGATCCTGCTGCGAATCCGCAACGATGTGACTAGAATCGCCGCAGAACATGGGGCTTCCATTAAGCTGGTGGAGGTTCCGCCGGGACCACCAGTACTCTCTACGATTGTGGCCGAAGTCTATGGCCCGCCCCAAGCTGACTATCAGGCGATTTGTCGGGCAGCCAAACTCGTCGAAGATCGGCTTCGCCAAGAGCCGTTTGTGGTCGACGTTGACTCTGTGGTCGAAGATCCCCAGACGGTGTTGGTTTTCGAAGTCGACCAAGCGAAGGCAGCACTTTCCCGAATTTCCCGGGAAAACATCGCCCAAACGCTGGCCGTCGCTCTGGGCGGACAAGCTGTTACTGAAGTCCACGACCCGTACGAAGTGCATCCGCTGCGGGTGATCCTACGCTTGCCGCGGGAGTTGCGTTCCGCCACCGATGACTTGGAAGAGATTTATGTACGAGGCGAGGGCGGGCAATTGGTTCAGCTAGGCGAGCTGGGACGGTTCGTTCAGAAGACTGAAGATCAAACGATCTATCACAAGAATCTTCGCCGTGTGGTATACGTGACTGCCGAGGTGGCTGGCCGGCCCCCTGCCGAGGCCATCATCGACATTCAGCTGGACCAGCTACCGCCCGGGTCTGAAGTGCCAAAGAGTGCTTCGCCACGGCCAGTTGAGGAACGGACCTGGTTGGCACCGGGGGGAGGCATTCCCTGGACGGTGCCGGCCGGTTTCGAAGTCCACTGGGCCGGCGAAGGCGAGTGGAAAATCACCCTTGATGTCTTCCGCGACTTGGGGATCGCTTTTGCGGTGGCGCTATTGGCTATCTTCGTGCTACTTATGTTCGAAACCGGCTCGCGGGTGCTTCCGCTTGTGATTATGCTGGCTATTCCGCTAACGGCGATTGGCATCATGCCGGGCTTTTGGTTCCTCAATTTGCTCGTCAACTGGCCGATCGGGGGTTATCCCAACCCAGTCTTCTTCACGGCAACGGCAATGATCGGAATGATTGGCCTGGCTGGTATCGTCGTTAGGAACTCTGTGGTTCTTATCGACTTTATCCAACACGCTCAGGCCGAAGGCTTTGACCTCCGCGAAGCGATTGTTCGCAGTGTGGCGGTCCGGGCCCGGCCGATTTTCCTTACTTCCGGCACCACGTTGCTTGGAAACTGGGTCATTACCCTCGACCCGATTTTCTCAGGGTTGGCCTGGGCGATTATCTTCGGGATCTTTGCCTCCACGGCCTTCACCATGGTAGTGGTGCCGATTGTTTACTATCTCCTTTATGCCGGCAAGGATAATCAACCAGGATAGTCGCTAGTCGTCTTTCACTCCTTTTGCCAGATGGACTTAAGGCTGTAGACATTAAGCGACGAAAGGGTGGCCCGGCCTCCCACCGCGCGCACTATTAGGGAGCGATTCTCCGGGGGAATCACGCGGCAAAAGGTCATCACGTATTCCCCGCGACAAGCGAAGATTTCAACCGAGGTCCGGTCAACAAGCACGCGAAGGTCCAGATCGCGCACGGGCTTAATCCCCGAAGCACGGTGGCCCCAACATTCAATTGCCCCCTCTGCTGGCCGGATCACAATCGGCACCCCCCGGATGTCAACGATTAGTTGCTCGGCCTCAATATCGCGAAACACCGCCTCCATGTCAACAAGCTCGGGAGTCTTCACCGAAAGACTATTCACTTTTTGGGAGCTAAGCGCCACGGCACTTGCCGAATACCATGGTTCCCGGAGCCTCTCCAGCTCCTTCACTGGCTTTGCCAAAAGACGCAAGCCATTTGTCGTTTGACTTAACGAGAGCTCCCGCGGCACGGTAAGCTGCTGATTGAACGGCATTCCACGATAAGCGGAACCGTCGGAGCGCATCCAGGCGATCATCACCCGACGCCCGGCGGGCAGATGATTCCAAGTCTGAGCTGCGTAGGCATTCGGTCCCCACTCACCAGAAAGCACCTCTGTGACCGGTGTAAACTTTTTACCATCGAAATTCCCAACGAGATATCTGCCGGCGGCCGACCATAGGACCCAATAGTGCTCCCCAGGCTTTTCGTCCACTGAGAGCGGGAAAAGCTCAGGACATTCGTACGCCGTGGGAAAGTCTACCTCACTTTCCCAGGTCCAGTCTTTTAAATTGGGCGACGAAAAAATCGAATAAGCGTCGCGGCGAACGTACAATACCATGGCCCACCGGCTACTCGAATCGTGCCAAAAAACTTTGGGATCGCGATTGTCGGGACCAAGCTGCGGCAGGACAGGATTGCCAGCATATTTTGTCCACGTTCGGCCTTGATCAAGCGAGTAAGCAAGACACTGCGTAAATGGCTTTGGCTCAAACGAATGGCTGCCGGCAGCGGTATAAAAGGCGCATAAAGCAGGCCTCCCCTCGCCACCAAGCCCCGAGGTGTTGGCAAGATCAACAACCGCCGATCCGGAAAAGATCGTCCCCAGGCGATCCGGTCTGATCGCCGGATCAAGTTCCTCCCAGTGGACCAGATCCCGACTGACCGCATGCCCCCAGGTCATGTTCCCCCAACTAATCCCAAAGGGGTTGTGTTGGAAAAAGAGGTGGTACTCTCCCTCGAAGTAAACTAGCCCATTTGGGTCATTCAACCACCCAACGCGTGGAGAAAAATGGAACTGCGGGCGAAAGGCCTCGCGGTAGAGATCGGGTGGGTCGAGTCTTTGTTCGGCCTGGCGTAGGCGCTGCCTGAGGAGCTCACCCATTGAGGCCGGCCGAAGTTCCCAGAGCAACTGTTTGCCAACCAATTGCCTTACGTCAAGCGCGGCCCAAAACCGTGTGCGGCTCTCCGTCGCAGCTAGTTGGCAATCAAAGTAATGCAGGACTTCTTCTCCCAGCTTCAACCGGCAATGGACTGGCGAACCCCTATCGCTTACCGGCAGAAGGAGGTACTTTGCGGTAACATCCGTCCTCACCGGTGCCGTCAGCTCGGACAAAGATCGATCCGTCTGAATGATATGGTCAACATTAATGTGCCCCCAGAAGTCAGTGCGCCGATCAACGATGCGGAGCTGCGCATGCTTGCCCGCCAGCTCGCGGACATCCCAAGAAGTCCACGCCAATTCCTCCGACCCGCCCGGCACGGTGTTGCGACCTGTCGCTCGCCGGAGAGGTTTTCCGTCCACAAGAAGCTCGATGTAAGTTTCTTCCGCAAATCCGCCGCCTCCAATTAGAAAAGCCAAGTAGTCCCGTTCGATAACAAATGGCCGACTTGTTATCGTTCCGGTGGTTTTGTCTCCCCCGAAGTAAGAGTTTACTAATCGGTGTCCATAATAACCCGTCACCGGCATTTGATTAGGTAACGTGCCGGCAGCTGGTCCGGAGCCAAATGCCTCGCCTTCTACGGTCCAATTGAGGTAAGAGTCTCCCTCAAAGTCATCCACAAGAATGTCCGGTCGCAAACTGGCACCTGGACTTTCACCCCCCTGACAAGCCACGAGCCAAGAGAACGAGCAAATAAGCAAATTCGCAACAACCATGGTTCCCACAAGCTCCACCAAGCTGACTTGATCAATCTTCTTAACCAACTGTCCCCGCCGGTGACAACAGCTTTTCTTCTATTTTCTCGAGGGGAATACCCTTCGTTTCCGGCATGATGTAGATCACCCAAAGTAACTGAAGAACCATCATCGCCGCGTAGAAAGCGAAGGCGTGCCCTCCGGAGACCTTTGCGATTGCTGGGAAAGTCCACGAGATGAGGGCGCACATAAACCAATGGGTGAAACTTCCCAAAGCCTGACCTTTAGCCCGGACAGTGTTTGGGAAGATTTCGCTAATAAAAACCCAAATAACTGCACCCTGGCCGAAGGCGTGAGCGGCTATGAAAACAACGAGGCTTGCCAACACAATGCTATTCCCTAGCTGGTCAAATTGCGAGCCGTAAATGTAAAAAGCCCCGGCTGTGGTGGCCAAACTGACTATATACCCCACAGACCCGACCAACATCAGAAACCGCCGGCCGAAAAAGTCGATGACACTCATCGCCAAGATCGTAAACACCAAATTGGTCCCACCTAAGACGACGGCTTGGAAGAACGCGGCGTCCTTGCCAGCGCCTGCCATCTCGAAAATCCGCGGCGCGTAATAAAGGACGGCATTAATTCCGGACAACTGGTTAAACGCGGCGATGGCGATCGCAAGAAGCACCAATCGGCTGTACTTACGGCAGAAAAGTGGCTCTTCGGGAGCGGCTGTATGACGGGACCGCTCAATTTCGGCAACGAGCTGGGTGGCTTCTTCCGGCAAGCACCCTAGGCGACGAAACACTGCCTCCGCTTGATCATGCTTTCCGTGCAGAACCAACCAACGCGGACTCTGGGGGGTCAAATAAAGGAGCAGCCAAAACAACGCAGCCGGAAAGGCTTCCACACCGAGCATCCACCGCCACTCGCTAGGGCCAAGATTAAGAAGGGCAATCCAATAGTTTGAAAAGAAGGCCAGGAGGATGCCAAAGACAATGTTGAATTGCACTACTGCCACCAATCGCCCTCGCCACCGGGGTGGTGAAATCTCGGCAATATACATTGGGGCCACCACGGACGAGCCGCCGACGCCCAATCCGCCCAGAAATCGGAAGAACACAAGCGAATACCAATCCCACGCCAAAGCGCTCCCCACGGCCGAGATAAGATAGAGGATAGCGATCAGGATGAGAGTGGCCCGACGCCCCCACCAGTCCGCCGGCCATCCCGCTGTAAGCGACCCAATGATCGTGCCCACCAGTGCGCTGGCGACGGTGAACCCAATTTCCAGTTCGGACAAGCCGTATAACCGTTGAATCGCCTGCTCCGTCCCGGAAATGACGGCCGTGTCGAAGCCAAAAAGCAGTCCTCCCAGCGAGGCGATACCCACACAAAGGCCCAAATACCACGCACGCCGCATGGAGCATCTCCTGGTTGTTGATCCTCTTGCGCCCGACCGCGGAAAGTTCGGAGTTTTACTAGCCCGTCCGCTTTGCACTCGCTTGCACTCGCTAAGCGATGGCACCTTGCCGTTACGAGATCGCGGTAGGTGCCTTCGCGCCAAGATAAGCGGTTAATTTAAGTCCGGGAGATAGCGATTACGACGGGGCGGTGAATGCCGGAAAGAAAAGAACCGTCTTCCGATGGGGCAAGATCCGTCGCCGAGGCTCGCCCCCCGGCCGATACTGGAAGTCCCCGCACAGTGTTAGTAACCCTCCAGGGGCAGACCGTCGCCCGCTGGCCAAGGCGGGGCGGATGCCGGTTAAAGCGCAAGGCGGCGTGCCGAAAGATCTACGGGCGAAAAGCTAGGGCCACTTTTTGACGTAGAATGCTTACCACGCCCTCGGATCAAGATTCTGGCGGGCTGGCTTCCGGCAGCGAGGTCTCCTTGGGGAGTTAGACATCGTACTGAAGTAGCCGGCGCTCGCCCTCCAGGGTACGAATGCGGCTGATGTCTTGTGTCACCTCCAACGTACCTAAGTACCTCCCTTTCTCATCGCGGACCGCAAAGTACCGAATGTGGACAAACTTGCCGCGGAATTGAATCCAGAATTCCGCCACATTCCGCCGCCCACTCCGGAAGTCATTCAAAATCTGCTCCACGACCGCAATGCTTTTCGGGGGATGGCAGTGCTGGACCTTTCGGCCCAAGATAGCCACATTACGATCAAAAATGCGCTCAGCCCCATCGGAAAAGTAGGCCACCCGATCATTATCATCCACAAATGTCAAGTCAACAGGAAGGGTCCGAAAGATTCCTAAGAGTTGCTCGTAAGTCAATCTCCCTGTCGGCAATTGGATTGCCTCATTCGAGGCCGTTCCGGTAGTCTGTTGAGCGAGCTTGCGTGGTTGGTAATCGTTGCCTGGTTCGACAAGGCACCACCCGTATTGTGGCGCAAGTTGCCAAATTTCCTCCCACTCTTGCTCGGACAGTATTCGGGCGGCCATGGGTAGGAGGATGTTTTCCTCCTTGTTGACCATCTCGACAACGTGGGCTAATACTTCCTTGACCAAGCCAACAAGCTCCCGCTTGCGGACGGAATCCAAATGGGTGCAGGCAGCCGCAAGCTGGGAGCTTACCAAGTTAAGCTTCTGCCGAATCTCGTCGTCCTTGGCCCACATCACTTGGGAGGGCCCTGTTATCCCATGGCGTTCAAGATATGGAAAAAGGCAATACTCCTTCCGCTTGTAGTGCTTATCTACGTCGAAAAGTTGATGAAGTTTTTCCAAAATGGTCAAGCAAACGGCCTTTTCCTTCTCCGGGTTGTCAACTGATAACCAGGAGTCAGCCTGGCGGGCGATTTCTTCCACAAGCTGAAGGATGGCCTGGTTTTCCCGCTGAAATGTCTCGGCAGGATGCCCCGCCGGAAACTGAGGCCTCTGCGGGGGTAGCACCTCCTGAACTACCTGACTGTGGAGGTCACACACCTGGCAAAGCTCAGCCACGGACACACCTTCAGCCAAAAGCTGTTGTTCAATCGCTACCACTTCATGGGGATCAGCCGATCCCACAACCTCGCGAAATTTTCGTCGGGCCTCCTCAACCGAGCCATGCTCCCTCAGTCCCCGGAGGATCTCTTTCATGAGCTCTGCCTTACTGCTTTGCCGACCGAGAGGCTCGCTCATCCACTTCTCTCCTTTAACACAAACTGGACCCAGTGGGATAGAGTTAGGCAGCTTTCTATCGCGTTTGTAGAGAGCTTGGAAAGGGTCGACAGGAAGGTTTTTCCTTCATTCCCTCGCCAAGCCAGGTGCGTTGTTTACGGAATCCTACGCCCCAGCGGAGGAATGCAACTTGATCTGGATCAAATCGGAGGCGCACCTTCCACCACTGCCGGGGGCGGAAAAGGATGAACTTCGGGGAGGCCAATCAGTAGGCGGACAGATGAATGCATGGCGGGATCAAAGGGTGCCAGTTAATGCTCCAGTTAATACTTATTGGGCAGACGAACTGGGGCGCGGACACCCGGTCAGGCGGCTCGACCTAAACGCGGTTCAAAACCGGGAAGGAAAAGTTGGGTGGGTGGGTGCTCCCTTTCCCAATAGCGTTCACGGTAACTGTCGGCCAGCCGCAGGAGAAGCTCCACGATAAGTAGGTAAGCCCGATTGAGGACGTGACGGGCGCTGCGGCTCCCCAGCCCCCGCACAAGATCACTGACCACTTCCGTGTGGAGCTCAAGCACGCTAAGCGCGGATATACCGGTCGAAGCCAACACGTCGACAAGCTCGGTAAGTTCTTTGGCCAGGGTTCCGCAACCCATGATTACATAGGCGCGAAGAACGTCCCGGTAATGATGGGCGAAGTTGCTTGGCAACAGCGGGATGGTCTGCAGCGGTCTACCATGGCGGGCTAGAGCATCGCAAGGAAGGGAGGCTTGCATGCTCTCCGACAGAAGTGAGGAAGGTTCCATGCCGACAGGCGAGCTCTGACGCCCCCAGCGGGCCCGCAGTTGACCAACGATGCGTCGGTGCTCTTCTAAAAGCTTAGCCACCTCCTCCTGGTCTCGCTGGGAACGCTGCTCGTCCATCTGGTGCAACCGGCGGTTTTCCCGCAAGAGATGAAACCGCTCGATCGCCCGAGCTGCCACCCACAAAACTGTCCGGAGTGTCGCGGTGTGCGCACAAAGATAGGCGTCTGCCCCGTGCTCATAGCTTGAAGCCGCGAGCTCTTGTTCGCTTTGGTTGCCAAGGATAACTATCGGCAGGTCGGATCCGGCGGTGCGAGCTGCCTGCGTTAGTTGAAGCGCGTCCAACTCCGGTGGCTCATGGCTAAGAAGCACCAGGTCGAAATCTTCTTCCTGGAGCCGTGCCAAGCCCGCCACCGGTCCGATCACTTCTTGCCTGGACACTTTGGCCGGAAGCTCCCGGTCCAAGGCCTCAAATAGCCAAGCTCCAATCTTTCGGTGGCCCGCAACATAGAGGATCCGTAAACGCGGCGGTAGGGGGACGGCACGCCCCGAAAAGGAAGCGCTATCCCCTGACTGGTGGCTTGGCGTCAAAGTGCGAATCTGCATCTATCGCCGCGTCCTCGAGCAATACCCTTCCGGGGAACACCCGCTTCAAGCGAAAAGGCCTAGAGGTTGCCCCACCGAAAAGGCGGGCCTGGTAATTAGCTTCCGACGGCCTCCGGCCACTGAGCCTCAGTAGATTGGTCGATTGGTAAAAAGCTTCCCCAAAGAACGGCCGTTCCTTTGTCCCGAAAAGTTGCGATGGCTTTTACAGATAACCCGCAAGCAGAGTCAAGCGGACATTTTTCTTAAGCCGATCTAACCCGGCCCAAAGCGGCGGACAATTTCCCCTCCGTTTGGTTTCCTCCCGAAGGCGGTTCGGCTCGGCCCATCGATCGTTACTGCTTGAGTGCCCGGGGGAGCCCTTCCTTCGGAATCTGAGGGCCCCTTAAAGCCGCCGGAAGTCCCGACGGCTACCACCCATTAACCCTTGGTCAAGACCACCATTGCTCCATCGCCCAAAGCCCGCGAAACCCGCGCGGAAACGGCCGGTTTCCAGCTACCACATCAAACCATTAAGAGCGCCGTATAGCTGGATATGCTAAACCCCCTTCAAAGTGGTCCCCCTGTTATTCTCCCCGTTTGAGTGGTGGAGCTACCACCGCGGGCCTAAAGCTGTAAGGTCAAGGCTTTTTTGATTGGGAAAAGCATCGGGACTTTGCTGTCCCTGAAGGCTACCCAGCGTGAGGACAGCAACCTGCCCCCTCGGACGGAGGTGGGCGGTATATCTTGCAAGTCATCAGGGAATATCCATCTGGATCAACGAGCGCCTTTGAGCGAAGTCGCCCCTCTTTGCCGTTAGCAAGGCACAAGGACTCCGGGAGAAACCCGACTCAATAGGCCCCAATGGGCACTTCTTGAGTCTTGTCCCGGTAATTCCCTTTTTCAGGGGCAAGGGGCCGCAACGTTCCGATCATGGCACGAAAGCGGCTAGTGGTTTCCCAGGCCTGGAATAGAGTCCGCCATGGCCTCGGGATGTGCGATTCGCGGACGCCCTCAAGTCCAAAAGGAAAATACCGAGCCGACCGTCGCCGTATGCTTGGGCCGACTCCGTGAAGGGCTTTTCCGCAAGGTCTTTTCTATTCGAGGAACTTTAGATCTCCCGAGTGATCCCCAGCTCCCCACCGAGAGAAACCGGGCCGTCAACGGGGGCGAAAACTCTTGTTGACCCCTAAATAGCTCCACAACGGAAGTGTAGCGCTGGGCGGCTGGCTGGTGCAACTTAGAGGGAGGGCAGAGGCTTCTTATTTGCCAAGATCAAGTTGAGGTGCTTGCGCTATCGCTGGCGTGGGGAGCTATTTAGTAAAATAGGAGAGTCGCTTTGGCTCCAGTTGTGGGGGGACACTTCGCTTCAGCAAGCTCCGCAACCAGTGGCCAGTGTGCCCAGGGTCAGACAAATCCCCCGTTTACTTGTTGACGTTTCATAACTCCGCAGAGAGTGCCTACGGAGCTCCCATGGTAGACAAAGGCGCGACCAGCGGTCTGGACCTGGCTGACCCGATTCGAATCGGGATCTCAAGCTGTCTTTTAGGGGAGCCGGTGCGCTACAACGGGATGCATGCCCGCGACCTGTACATTTTGGGAACCTTGGGAAAATTTTTTGAATTTGTCCCGGTCTGTCCTGAGGTGGAGATCGGCCTCGGGGTCCCCCGGCCAACGCTGCGCCTTGAGCGGCACGATCGCGACGCTGTCCGCCTAATAATGCCTAGCACCGGAGACGACTACACCGAAAAAATGGAATCTTGGGCGCGCAAGCGGTTGGCAGAATTAGTCGAACAAGATCTATGTGGCTACATCCTAAAGAAAAACAGCCCCAGCTGTGGACTTCGGGTTCGAACGGTACGGCAGGACGGCAAACCCGGCCCAGCAGCCCCCGGAATTTTCGCCGCCGCGTTGATGGAAGCTATGCCTCGTTTACCTGTCATCGAAGAGGGAAGACTCCACGATCCACACTTGCGGGAGCACTGGGTCGAGCGTGTGTTTGCTTACTATCGGCTGAAACAACTCTGGCGGCCAAATTGGACCGTCGGGAAGTTGGTCGCGTTTCATACCGCCCACAAGATCCAGCTGCTTGCCCATAGTCCCCAAAAGGCTCAGGATTTGGGCCGGCTGATTGCCCGGGCAAAGGAACTCCCCCGAAGCGAGTTAAAAGCTCAATATGAGGAGCTTTTCCTTCAGGCCTTGGAGGTGCCTACCACACGCGGCAAGCACGCGAATGTCATGCATCATATGCTGGGGTTTTTTAGTGATAAGCTCGATCGCGAGAGCCGGCAGGAAGTCCTGGCAACAATCGAAGATTTTCGCAAAGGGCAGGTACCGCTGGTTGTGCCGCTCGTGTTAATCAGACACTACGTGCGCGTATTCGATGTGGAGTACTTAAAGGGCCAGGTATATCTGGAACCTTACCCAGCTGAATTGGCCCTGCGGAGTCAGATCTTCTAGTTGTTCCGCACAAGTTCTTCTTGGGGGGCGAGTGCCACTTCGAGCGTAAACGGGCCATGTTCAGTTTCGAACGGAATTGAAATTGGCGTAACTGTCGACGGGAAGTGGACCATATGTTGATGGCCTGTGACCACGTTGGGAAGACTGACAGAAAGTTGATATTCCTCCAGCTGGGCTTTGGCAGCGCCGGCTACCATGTTGGTGAGCTCGCCCACGGCATCGAGAACTTCAGTATTTATTTCGTGGAGATCCTCTAGGAGAAGAGCCGAAGCCGCTTTGAGAGCAACTTGTTCCGAAAAGCTTAGCACCACGGTACCCACCGCTTTCCCGGATAGCCCAATAACCCCGCTCACTTGGTGATCGGCTGTGCGGACCCTCTTGACCACCGGCTTACCCCGCCGCAACTCCCAACCAAGCATGGTCCGAAAGGTGGTGAGCACAGCCGAGATGAACGGGTTAATGTGTTCGACCCGCATCGCCGTGTTGCTCATCGCTTCTTTCCTCTTGCCGGTCGGACAAGGTGCCTTAACTTACTGCCACACACCGAAAAGCGCACTTCCACCCATTCGAACTCCTCAGCCAAATGCCACTGACCGCGCCGGTTTAGCAGTGTGCCGCGACTTACCTGTGCAAAACACTTATAGCAATCCAAATGAGTTTCCCGGCTGCAACCGGAAATTCGGCCTTTTAAAGGAGAAAGCTTCGCAGCCGGTCCAAACCTAAGCTGGAGGAAAAAGATCAACTTGCACGGCGGAATTGCGAAACGGTGGCGCCTCTTCTCTAGTGATAGCTCAACTCTCAGCGCGTCACCGGTTCGCCAACGTCTCTCCGGCTCGGCTGACTAAATAGCCATGTTCCTCTTAGATTCTGCCCGGCTTCAGGGGCCGATTGACTTATCAGAGACCTTCACAGGAGTTTCTGCACATTTCTTGGAAAAAAAGCCGGAGTTCAGCTCCGCAATCACTTGGCTCCGCGGTCCGTAATTTACGCGCGGGTTGCGAAATCCAGGTGCACAAGTCAACGGTTTTACAACGGCGCAGCGAAACAAAATTTGCCGGCCGTTGTGGCCAGGCAGCTTTTGGCCTCCAACTAATACAAGAATAGGTCAAAAATCGGTCGGCTCTGCGATCGTCGAATCATGCCCGGAGACTTCATTCAAACCCGAGAAGCGACGCACACTCTTCTGCGGAAAAGCCGAGCAGCCCGACCGCCCTAGATTCAAGCTGCTCAGGCAGATCCAAAGCTTTCTTACCGCTTCGACCGGCATAAATCTCCCATTTTCTCAGCTCTCCCAGCGCCCAAATCCTCCTAAGCCACCAAACGATTGACAGGCGGGGAGTGTGATTTTTGGCAAATCGAGCACTTTCAATCCTCGCTAGACTCCCCCAGTTTCTAAACGCACTTTCTTTGCCATTTTTCCCCTTTTCACATTTGGCCGGGGGCTTAATTACCCGAACGAGCGTCGAGTGTGCCAAGATCGGAAAAAGCTGCAAGTATGGCAGAACCGGACTCGATATTTAACTGTAGGCTGATGGAATGTTTCCGCCGGGCAACCGCGCCATAACAGTCTATTAATGTGCCCGTATTACAAACGCTCACCAGCGGAAGGGAAATACTGGGGTCAGCTCAATGATCAGGACTACCGGCATTGGACCACTGCTTTTGCTGGGAATTTGCCTGTTACTGGCGACGGGCTGTGCCAGTTACGGCCCGAACCTTGGTGCCCTGAGTGTTCCGATCCCCGTTAGCCCCTTCTTTCAGGATCAGCTCGAAGATCGCCATTGGGAGGAGGAGCGGTACAAGAAGGTCGTGATAATGGGTCCCATTACCGCCGGCGGACCTGTAAGGGCTTTAGATCCGCCCAGCCAGGATGAGATCATGCGGGCGTTGGAAAAGGCCCGGCCTTTGGAAGGTGGTATTCCTTTCCTCCATGAAGTCCAACGGAAAAACGTGCGAATTGTGATCGAGCCACTCGGTGACTATGTCGACCCACCCCGAGTTTACCCGCTGATCGGGCCAGCTCAGCTGCACCATGCTCACTACAAGTGCATTATCTACTTCACCGAGGTCACATGGGTTGGTTGGCCCCTACCCCACAAGAAAGTGAACGAAGACGCCTGCGAAGTCGTGTACATCGACCACTGTCACCTCCACCTAGTTGGTGATGCCGACTTCGGTCCGGGAAGTCCGTATTAAACCAGCCCCATCTGCGCTTGGGAACAAAGCGCCGTTGACAAAAAGGTCCTCGACCAAAAAGCTGCTGCCCACCCACGGCAAACGGACCGAAAAAGCTAGAGCAAACCTTCCCAAGTTAATCCACGCTGGGATTTTGCCTGGGTTTGTGGGTACCTACCCCTCTCAGGGAAGAGACGGGTAAGATTGCCAGAAAATGGGGAGAAAAGGATGTCTCCCCATTTTCGATTCTGTGGTTGTGGAAATGGCGACTGGGTTTCTTACCAAAACGGTGCCAATAACACCTTGGCAAAGTGTTGAGTAATGTCTGCCGTTGCGGGAGCGAGAAAAGGGGCCCATGGGCCGTGCCGCCATCTTTCCCTGCTGCCGAAGTTTCTCCTACCCTCTGGGGCCCCTAATCGGGGCGGGTGTGCTTCTTTTGGTCAACGCCCCTACTAAAGCTCTCCAACTCCCTCCGGAAGCTCACTGGCAGGTGGCCTGGAGTCATTTTACGGCTAAGCGGTGGGACCTTGCGGCAGAAGAGTTCCGCCTTTTCGCCCGCGATTGGCCGCACCATCCAAAATCCGCCGAGGCCGAGTTTTATCTGGCCGAAAGCCTTTTACAACAGGGCGCCTTTTCCGAGGCACGCAACGTTTACAAACGACTCTTAGAGGCACATCAACTGCCGGCCACAGCAGCTTCTGTACCAGCGGATTCTAAGCCGCGGTTGCCCCCGAGCTTGATTCGCCACGTTTACTTCCGTGCCGCGGAGACCACATTCCTCGCCGGCAAGAGCAGCCCCACTGCTTTGGACGAGGCCGCCAAGTGGTTTCACCACTTTTGCCAAAGTTGGCCGGACGATCCCCTTGCAGCCCGGGCGTGGAATTACCTCGGCCAGATTTGCCTCCAGCACGGGAATTATGAGGAAGCCGCCGAACTCTTGCGGAGGTCTTTAGACCGCCGACCTGACGACGCACTTTCTGACGCCGCCCGATTCCGCCTGGCCGAATGCCTTGAAAAACTCGGCCAAAAAGGCGAGGCGGAGCGATTCTACTTCGCCCTGATGCATAAGAACACATCGCCCCTGGCGATATTTGCCGGGTGGCGACTTGCCCGGATGCTTCATGAAGCCGGCCGAAGCGCCGAGGAAGCGGATGTTTACGAACATCTTCTTCGCACCTGGCCAGAGCACAGCTTAGCCCCCCGCTGCCGGCTCGCACTTGGCCGGGTCCGCCTCCGTTTAGGACAGACCCGCGAAGCCGTCGAAATCCTCAATCCACTTGTGGCGCATCCCACTTTGGAGGCAGAAGCCAAATACTGGCTTGCGGTGGCACAGCTTGACCAAGGAAATCCCGCCGCAGCTCTTAACACGTTGGAGTCTCTCCCGAGGCTTGAGGAAAACGATCTTCTTCGCAGCTGGGCCGAACTTCGCAAAGCCGAATGTTATCTCCGGTTGGGCCAGCCCTACCAAGCGCAAATGACTCTGACAAGGCTGGCCGAATCGGCCCACGCGAAAACACTATCTCGTCGCACGGCGGAGAACGAGGCGGAGGTCGTCGAATTCTACGATCACTTGGCACGTCTCCATGTTGCAAGTTTCCTCACCGCAGGCCAAGTAAACATAGCAGGACAAGTTGCTCGCCAATATGTTGCCCGAAGCGATCAAGCCTCGGTGGAAACAAAATTTGTCCTGGCTCAGGCCCTACTTGCGTGCGGCGATTGGCCTGGGGCGAAGGAGCTGCTTCGTGACCTTGAAAACAAGAGTCCTGACGAACACCTGGCCATTCAGGTAAGGATGGCTCTGGCGGAAGTGTGTGTAGCCGAAGGTAATCTTAGCCTTGCCACTTCCCTCTTACGCCATGTGCTGGAAAACAGCTCGGGGCCGCAGCGGCTAAAAGCCGCCCTGCACCTCGCCCAGGTTGAAAGAAAAGCCGGCAATAAACTTTCCGCCCGCAGCATTTTAGAAAACCTCTGCAACGAACGTCACCTGGCCGCAGAAGCGCAGGTCTATGCGGAAGTACTTTACGAGTTGACAACCCTTGCCTTAGAGGAAGATGAAATTGAGCTTGCCAAGGGTTACGGAGAGCGGCTCCAAGAACTGCCCCTCGCCCCGGCCGACAAAGCGGCTCTTCTTCGCCGGCTGGCTGTGGATGCGATGAGAAAGCAACACTTCGCTTGGGCGAAGGAAATTCTCCTCAAAGCGTCTAACGCAACCAATGATGTTAACGTCAACGCCTCCACTGCGCTTAATATCGCTCTGTGCGACCTTCACTTGGGCAATCCGACTGAGGCCATCCCTCGGGTAGAACAGGCCGTGCGGTTGGTCGACGAAACGTCACCACTCTGGTCGGAGCTCTGGTTTGTCCTAGCTCAAGCCGCGGATCTTACGGGCAATAAGGAGCAAGCGCTCACTGCTTATCAACAAGCTTTTCGTTCGGCCGAGCCACGTTTGTCGGAACAGGCAACTTGGGCAGCCGCCCAAATTTGCGAACAGGTTGGCTACTTTGACTTGGCCTCTATGTTTTATGAGTCTCTTTATCAACGCCACCCAACACAGCTTCCCTTGGACGAAGTTTTGTTCCGCTGGGCGGTGGCCGTAAGCACTACCGAGCCAGACCGGAAGGTAACCCTTCTTACGAAACTAGTGCAGCAATTCCCACATAGCCCTCGGGCTGTAGACGCCTATTTGGAATTGGCCCAGGAGGCAATCCGGACCCAGGATTTTGGTTCCGCAAACAAGTATGTGGAAGCCGTCCTTACGTCCCAGTTGCAAAGCGATGACAAACGCTTAACAGTGGCAAAATACCTCGCGGCGCTTGCGGCAATTGGCGGGAAAGAGTGGACCAAAGCGGAGGCTCTCCTAAAGGAGGTCATCTCACAGGAAGGGTTCGAACTTCGCGCTCAAGCCTTTTTCGGCCTAGGAGAAGCACTTTATCAACAGGGTCGAGTAAGCGAAGCGGCTGAGGCATTTCGAGCTGCCCTTCAGGTGGCCGAGGCGAGGCCGGGGGAGAGCTCGGCGGCCTGGCTAAGTCAAGCGGAGATTCGCTTGATCGAAGCCGCCTTGCAACACGAGGATCTGGCCACGGCAAGGGAGCGGGCTACGAACTTCCTCAAAAAGTATCCACATGCTCCCGAAGTACCGCTTGCCGTCTTTGCACTCGGTAAGATCGCATATCGCGAGGGTCGCCTAGCCGAAGCACAAGCCCACCTTGCCAGTGCAGTCGAGATGGCAGTCGCTCGCGGTCTTTCGATCGGTGCCGAGGCGCAGCTACTTTTGGCGGAAAGCTATTACCTGGCCGACGACTACCGCTCGGCCCTTCGCGAATACCTCCGCTTAGAAATCCTGTTTCCCAAAAGTCCGTTTGTCCCGGCGGCCGTCTTGCAGGCAGCTAAGTGTTACGAATACCTTGGTCTTGTGGATGAAGCCAAGCGACAGCTCCGGCGAGTTCTAGAACTGTGGCCGGAAAGCCCTTACGCCGTTAAAGCCAAGGAGCGCCTAGAAAACCCGAAGTTGATCGGTAGCGAAAATACTCGAATATCATCCACAAAGTAACCGCTTGCCGAGAAATATCGCTCAGATGCCGTAGTAGTGGACAAGCATCACAAGGAACCTGGGCGACAGCGTCCACAAGAGGTGGCCTACTTAGCGCGCGAGAGGGCAATTTTTTAGAGAAAACATTAGAGGAAGATTCGGTTGTGGCTTTTCGGAAGGCCGCAACCTCCGGATTGAGCGCAGTTGTCGGGAGAAATTTATGACCCCCAAGGAAAAAGCCACAAGACAAATTCGGCAGCACCAGGGTGTTCCCTCCGCTTTTTTCACTCATTTAACTCCGCCAATTATTGCTTTGCTCTGCGTTTATATTCTCGGCGGCTTATTGGCAGCGCAACAAACCCCACCGGATTTTTCGTCTGCCAAACCGGTCACGGAGACAGCCGCTTCGGCGCTTGGGGACTCGCCAAGTTGGGCGAGGGAATCTACTGCGGAAGGTCCCATTCCCACCCGAAGCCTGTGGAGCATTCTTCGGGAGGGTGGACCACTAATGGTTCCGATCACCATGTGTTCGCTTGTCTTGTTTGCCGTGGTTTTCGAGCGGATGATCATGCTTCGCCGCGGCCGAGTTCTTCCTAAGCCCTTTTATCAACGATTTCTTCATGGGCTGCGACTTCAGGATATTTCCCAGGCCGAGGCACTGGATGCTTGTCTCCACAATGGCAGTCCCTTGGCCACAGTGTTTGCTGGGGCCATCCGTAAATGGGGCCGGCCAAGTGTGGAGATCGAGCAGGGCGTGCTGGACGCGGCTGAACGCGTCGCCGGGGAGCTTCGGCGTAATCTGCGGATCCTCAATGGTGTGGCAACCATCAGTCCTCTGCTAGGCCTTTTAGGAACAGTGTTGGGGATGATCCATGCATTTAATGCCGTGGCCACAGCCGATGCCCTAGGCCGGCCAGAACTACTTGCTAAGGGGATTAGCCAAGCCCTTTTAACAACGGCAGCGGGACTGACGGTCGCAATCCCTGCTATCCTTGCGTACCTTTACTTCGTCGGCCGGACAGAACGACTCCTTGGCGAAATCGACGCCCTCGCTCAGCAAATCATTCCCCTTATCGCTGAGGACGGCGTCAACGCACGTGAAGAAAAACCCACAAAATCCCGGCGAAAAAAGACCTCGGGCGATAAGTCGTGCGAGATGGCTACGAGTGGCCAAGAGCAATAGTGTGGACAAGAAGTCCTCTCGGCTTTAAGCCGTATCTTTTGCTGGCTGAAAACCGTCACCCGGTAACCAAGGGCCTCTGCGCTTAGTGGGGGCAAGACGCATGTCTTTCCGCAACACGATCGAGGAGCTGCCGAACCTCAACTTAACACCCATGATCGATGTGGTGTTTCTGTTAATCATCTTTTTCATGCTCGCCACCAAGTTTACGGAAATTGAGCGGAAGCTCGAATTGCGAATTCCGGAAGTGGCTTACCAAGAAATGCTGGTCCGCCCTCCGGATCCAAAAGTGATTACTGTTTATCGGGACGGCAGCATTGCTTACGAAAAGCGAATACTTACGCTTGATGAGTTGAAGGAGAACCTCAAATCGGCCCGGACGCAGTTTCCGAAGCTTAGTGTCCTCATCCGCGGTGATATGGAGGTCCAATTTCAGCGCATTGCCGATGTCCTCAGCATCTGCAAGCAGGTCCAGATCCCGCAGGTTTCCGTGGCCGTGCGACCCAAAGAGGACAAAACTTTGCCGCGATAAAGTGCTTGAATTTCCATGTTGCAAACATTTTGGCATAAAGTGGAAAGCTCCTTCTTCGGTCCGTGCTGGGTGCTGGGATGGTCTGCTGGGGGCTTCATCGCCCTGACTGCGCTTTTGGGGCTTTTCCTGTGGACGCGCTGGGGACAAACTCGCCCAATGCAAAAGTGCTTTCTCCTGTCGGTGCTTCTTCACCTTGTCCTGGCCTTGGGCGCGACGGCCGTTCAGATTGTCGTGCCCGTTTACAATCGGGAATTGCCGGCCCCCGCCATTGAAGTAACTCTTGTTGACGAAGAACACGCTTATAAGGAAGATCCCTCGCAAGAAGGCGACATGTTGGGCGATGTGGGGGGGACGCTTAAAACCGTTCTTGAGCTAAGCCAGAACCTCCGCATGGAGCATGGCCTAACTGGTCGTTCCCTTGTGGGCACAGGTCAGCCGGTCTTTCGCCCCACCACGACGCTGCTACTATCGGAAGATGAGCCGCAGAGGTCGCTTGATTTAACTGCCCCTCTCGAGCTTCCAAAGGCGGCCGGCCCCCCCCAGGAACATGAAACTCCTGAAAATGCGGCCTTGCCCCTGGCAGAGGTAACGCCGCAAGAAACGATCTCGTCCCAACCCCCCCAACAGCCTGCGATCGCGGCAGACAATTCATCAACCGACGAAGGAGGCCAGACCTCCTCCCAACGCTTAGTGGCGGCTTTGTTGCCGAGTTTGCCCACGCGCCCGGCAGAAGAGCTCTCAACTAAGGGGGCCCAGCTAGCCGACGTGTTTCAGCAAATCGGGGAAGGCAATGATTCCACCCACCCAGCGGCAGACCAATTAGATATAAACGGCTCGGCAAACCTTGGCACCTTGGTCGACATATCGCCGGAGGCAGGCCCCGCGCCTTCAGCAATCGAAGATTCCGGGACGAATGTTGACTCACTTCCCCCGGTTGAGCCGCTACCGACCGAGTCGTCACCGAAAGGTCACTTTCCGGACAGGCTCTTCCCCGAAGAAGGTATCACGCGTCGGGTAGCCACTGTCCGACTCAAAGCTGACCCGGACCTCCCCTTATCGCGACCGCCACTATCGCCCTCAGAGCCACTGCTACCAAGGACCATTCTTGAGGCCCGTCCCGCTCCAGCCCCCGATGTGTCCATACGTTGGAAAGAAACATCCCCCGGCACGGTGCGGGAAATCCCCGAGCCGCTCCGACTTCGCGTGGCTCCTAACCGCCGAATTATCGCTGAGAAACGGGGTGCCACCCCGGCCACCGACCTGGCAGTGGAAAAAGGCCTCCGCTGGCTTGCCCACAATCAGGACCCTGATGGGCGGTGGAATCCGCGGCGCCACGGAGCCGGCCTTGAACGCTACGTGGCCGGCCGCGACCGCCAGGGTGCCGGTAAGGACGCCGACACTGCGTTAACGGGCTTGGCACTACTGGCGTTTTTGGGTGCGGGATATACCCATCAACATGGTCCTTACCAGGAGACTGTCCGCCGGGGCCTCGACTTTCTTGTGCAATCGCAAAAGTCCGACGGGAACTTGGCCGGCGAAGCTCAGTACTTTTCCGCGATGTATTGTCATGCGATTGCGCTCCTTGCGTTAAGCGAGGCTTACGCCCTGACTGGTGCTCCCGAGCTCCGCGATCCCATTGCCCGGGCGGCGCGATTCACGGTGCGTGCCCAAGATCCCGAAGGAGGCGGATGGAGATACCGGCCAGGTGACCCGGGAGATACAAGTCAGCTGGGCTGGCAACTCTTGGCCCTTAAGAGTGCCGAATTTGCCGGACTTGAAATCCCCCCTGTCGTTTACGAACGAGCAGAGCGATTTCTGGCGAGCGTTAGCAGCGGCAAAGCCGGAGGACTTGCTGCTTATCGGGCTGTCGAGGCCCCGTCTGCCCCGATGACCGCCGAGGCCCTTGCCTGCCGGATTTTCCTGGGCCAAGCACTTCCGCACGAGACCACGGAAGAAGCCGTTGGCTTTATTGTCCGAGAGCTGCCTGGAAGCTCCCCTCCGAATTTTTACTTTTGGTACTATGCCACCCTTGCCCTGTCGCAAATCGGGGGCCCGCGATGGGAGGAATGGAATCGGGCACTTCGTCAGACGCTCGTCAGCACTCAGCGGCGGGACTACCCTTGGGAAGGGAGTTGGGATCCCACCTGCATCTGGGGCGGGTATGGGGGGCGGGTTTACACCACGGCGCTTGCTATTTTGTGCCTCGAGACTTATTACCGCTATCTGCCGTTGCTTCAACGCACGGAAAGTGGCGGCGTTCAAACGGCCGAGGTAAACCGGGGGCCTACAGAGCCGATTGATCGGTGAACAGAGGCGCCAGAACTCATCGGCCTACTTGCGTAAGACGCCTACCTTCATTCCTCAAGTGACGATCAGGCTTTAGGCGGGCTAACTCTTCCCCCTTCCCTTTCTTGATAAAATCGGTGATATTAGCAAGTTTGCCTGGAGTACGTGAGTGCCCCCGTCCACTCCGGGCCGGGTGGTGCCGTTAATCCCGGTGAAGTGTCGCTCGCTTTGGGCCGGCTGAGTTTCGAACTTGGTTCAGACCCATTCGGCTGTAGCACAACTAACTCGTTACTGCGATTTGCCGCGGTCGTTACGCCGAGCCGAGGTTAGTTTGCGTGATTTTTTGTCCTCACGGATATGGGCCGGAGAAACCTCGGCAACCGTTGGGGATCCTCCGAGTCCGGCCCCAGCCGAGCGGGCAAAGCCGGCGGCGGAAAGCGCGACTGCGGCCCCTTCCCCGCTGACTGCGAGTAACTCGGCGGTTTCCTCGAAAGGGAAGAGTCTGTCCGCCGCGTTGAGTCCGGACTCCCTGGTGGCGTTGGAAAAAAGATTCAGGTCTGCACACGGCGAGGCGGCGCGGTATCTCACCAGCCCGCGAAAGATAGGATGGCGAAAAATGACGGGTAATTTGGCCGGCTTAGGTAGCCAGTATTGATTTTCCCAAAGCGGGATGGGTTCCGCAGAATTGGGAGAACGGGCAATTCTTTGCTTAACCACAAAATGTAGAGCGACGGCTGGATTTTCCCACCGGGCTTAAGCGGGGCTTGTTGGCGCTTTGTGACAAACGCGGCATAAACAAGCGGTGCGGATGTGAATAGTCAGGACCTAACGAATGACCTGGGCCAACGCGAAGACTGGTTGCGTGCTTTTCGTCATCTGCCTGGCGTGCTACCTCCGAGCCTCGCCAGAGGAGCAGGTGGTCGGTTTTGCAATGAATCAGATCCGTACCCGGTACGTGCATCCGGTTAGTACTAGAGATTTGGTGGCCGGGGCGCTTCACGGATGTGCAGCCTCACTCGACGAGTATTGCCAGTACTACGACTGGCGTGCAGTCAACCGACTCAATGAGGAAATTGACCGTCAGTTTGGAGGGATCGGGATCGAAGTCCAACTGGATCCATCCACCAAGCATCTTGTGGTGGCGAGCCCCGTGCCCGGTAGCCCTGCGGCCAAGGCCGGCATTCAGTCCGGCGATGAGATCTTGGCAATCGAAGGTCGACCGACCAAAGATCTATCTCTCGAAGAAGCCACCAAGTTGATGCGTGGGGAGCCGGGGACTGAGGTGCGGATTCAGTTGCGCCGCTATGACACCGGCCAAGTGGTCGAGTTTACCTTGAGGCGGGCGATTGTGAAATTGTCCACGCTTTTAGGGGACCGCCGTCTTCCGGACGGGTCGTGGGAGTATTTTCTCGCGGAGCCTTCCAACCCCAAGTTGGGTTACGTGCGAATAAGCTCGTTTGCTCCGGAAACCGCCCGTCAACTGGATGAACTGATCGCCCGGCTGCTTCAGCAAGGTATGACGGGGCTTATCCTAGATCTGCGGAATGATCCCGGAGGCCTTCTGGAGCCGGCTATCGAGATTTGCGATCTATTTATTCCGTCCGGTGTCATCGTTACGACCCGCGGCAGGGGGGGCGAACTTCGCTCAGCAATTCGTGCTTCCGGCCGGGCAAAGTATCGTGATCTCCCTCTGGTTGTACTTGTGAATCAAGAGACGGCCAGCGCCGCCGAGATCGTGGCCGCCTGCCTTCAAGACCATCGCCGTGCCGCTGTGGTTGGTCAGCGCACCTTCGGTAAAGGGACCGTCCAGCAACTCATCAATTTGGGCAACCGCTACGGTGTGCTGAAAATTACCACGGCTACCTATTGGCGCCCCAGCAATCGCGATATCAATCGTCGCCCCAACGCTAGCGAGGACGAAGCTTGGGGGGTGGAACCTGATCCGGGGTTAGAAGTCAAGCTGGAAGAGGGAGCTTTGGAACAGCTTAACAAGGTCCGGTCGTTAAGAGACATTGCCAATCCGGAACTTGCCAGACGTTTGGCAGCCGCTCTTTTGAAGCCCAAATCTGGCGATGCCCCCTCGGTCGATTGGGAACGATATTCCGATCCCCAGCTGGCCAAAGCGATAGAACGGCTCCTTCAAGAGATTCGCAATTTATCGTCTCAGCCGAGCGTGGATCGGGTTGCCGCAGCGACCGCTCAGTAAAGGCCCAGCTTGGAGAGGGAAAGCAATGCGACGCCTTTTTCTTGCCGTTCGGGCGTTTTGGGCCGTTCTCTTGCGTCGGGAAATTGCCCAGCGCGTACACGAAGTGCTTAGTACGAAACCAGCCGAAGCGGTTTCGCTTCCAGAGTTGCGGGAAAAACCGCCCGCCGGAAAAGCGCCCACTCCTCGGCAAGAACCACTCGGGAGAAGCGAAGCTCTCACCTTGCTGGCGACTTTGCAGCGCGAGGCGCGATTTGTTGACTTTATTATGGAACCACTTGACCAGTATACGGACGCTCAGATCGGGGCGGCCGTGCGCGATATCCATCGCGACTGCGCCCGAGCGATCCAGCGCATCTTTGGCTTACGCGCCATCGTGGCACAAGCCGAGGGCGAAGCGATCGAGCTCCCGGCCGGTTATGATGCCGCCCGATTTCGGGTAATTGGGCAGGGGGCTCAAGCCGGTGCAGTCCGGGCGCGGGTCATCCACCGAGGGTGGGAAGCCACCCGGTGTCAACTGCCCCTGTGGTCGGGTGGTGCCAGCGCCGCGTCTGTCATTGCCCCGGCTGAGCTTGAGATCGAGGGTGCTACTCCTCCCCGATTAGGCGAGGGCGTAGCGATTCCTCCAGAAAGCATGAGTTGAGGGAAAGGAACCGAAACCAGCATGGCGGCTAAGTTTGTTATTGGTATTGATTTGGGAACGACCAATAGCGTTCTTGCTTACACTCCGCTTGAGGTTGAAAGGCCGACGGTCCAGACCCTTCCCATCCCCCAACTTGTCGCTCCTAACACGGTCGAAGCCCACACACTTTTGCCGTCGTTCTTGTATATCCCCACGGAGGAGGAGCGGCAGTCTGGCATTTACGCCTTACCCTGGGAGAGTAACCCCTCGTGGGTCGTGGGGGAAGTTGCGCGCCGTCAGTCGGCCGAGCAACCCCATCGCACCGTTGGGGCGGCCAAATCCTGGTTATGCTACAGCCGGGTGGACCGTCGCCAACCCATCCTCCCCTGGAACGCCCCCGCCGAGGTGCCTAGGGTTTCGCCTGTACTGGCTTCTCAGAAGTACTTGGAGCACCTCGCTCGGGCGTGGGAAAATGCCTTCCCGGACGCGCCCATTAGTCAACAGCTTGTGGTGCTCACTGTGCCAGCCTCCTTTGACGCAAGTGCCCGAGAACTAACTCGGGAGGCAGCGCTTCAAGCGGGCTTGCCGGAAGATCTAATTTTGGTGGAAGAACCGCAGGCAGCTGTTTACGCCTGGCTTGACCGCGTGGGCGACCGCTGGCGGCGCATCCTCAGTGTCGGGGATAGACTCCTTGTGTGCGATGTCGGCGGAGGAACGACCGACCTGACACTGGTCGGCGTGGCCGAACAAGAGGGTGAACTTTTCCTCGAGCGAATTGCTGTGGGGAATCACCTCCTGGTGGGCGGCGACAACATGGACCTGGCCTTGGCCCACTATGTCGCGCAACTTCTCGCGGAACGGAACGTCCGTTTAGATCCCTGGCAAGCTGTTTCCCTTTGGCATGCCTGTCGACAAGCGAAGGAAATACTTCTGGGAGAGGACGGTCCGGAAAGTTACCCGGTCAGTGTTCTTGGCCGGGGGAGCCGGGTCATCGGCGGAACCATCAGCACTGAGCTTCGTCGGGAGGAAGTAACCAAGGTCATTGTCGACGGTTTCTTTCCTTTCTGTGCTGTTACGGACAAACCAGCCCGACGTCGGGCCAGCGGTTTTCGGGAATTGGGTTTGCCCTTCGAAACCGATACTGCAATTACTCGGCATCTAGCTGCGTTTCTGAGCGCTCACGGTGCGCCTGCCACTGGCCCAGTCCGGCCAACTTACGTGTTGTTTAACGGCGGGGTGTTTAAAGCTAAGCCCTTACGGGAGAGAACCCTTGCGGTGCTGGGAGAGTGGTTCGGTGCTCCGCATGCCCCAAAAGCTTTGCCTGTGCAAGGGGATCTAGAGCATTCTGTGGCCCGCGGGGCTGCCTATTACGGCTGGGCAAAGACAAAGGGCGGAGTGCGGATTCGCGGCGGAACACCTCGGTCCTACTATGTGGGTATTGAAACCGCCGGCCCAGCCATCCCCGGTGTCCCGAGGCCACTCCGGGCACTATGTGTTGTGCCCTTCGGAATGGAGGAAGGAACGGAAACTGACGTACCGAGCGAAGAGATTGGCCTGGTTGTAGGTGAGCCTGCCGTCTTTCGCTTCTTTAGCTCTGCCGTTCGTAAACATGACAAGCCAGGGGATATCCTCGATTCCTGGAGTCCGGAGGAACTTCAGGAAACCGATTCGCTCGAAGCTATCTTGCCAGCCGACGAATCTGTGGATGAGGAGCTGATCCCGGTCCGCTTCCGCCCCCGGATTACTGAGCTAGGAATGCTTGAACTGTGGTGCGTTCATCCACGAACAGGTCGCCGGTGGAAACTGGAATTCAGCGTTCGCTCCGAACCGGAGCCGGAATTTCCGTCGCAATGACCTTCAACGTCCAAGACCTTACCGCACCAAGCTTACTGCCAGAAAAACTGGTCTTAACTCGGGAAAGATCTCATTTGGCTCCGGTTGGCCTAAAAGCCTTAGGCCTCCTCGGAGTCCGGGCGGAGAGTCTGGAGCTAGGGCCTTCCAGGCACAACCGGTTCGGGCACCGCAAGCGGGCAAGAAAGCGGAGTTTTATAACAATGGGCCGAGGTTTCACCAGCCCCCTGAGGGTGACCGAGCGATCGGCCGGCCTATTTCTTCATCTGCTCTTGGGCCTTCTGCAGTAGGTCCTGGGCGGTGGCCACGTCTGTCACAAGATGCGTAAACACCCGCAGCTTCTCATTCTCCAAAAGCGGCTTAAGGGCTACCGTCTTAAGCTCACCACATTCGGCACAAGGTCCTGCCACAAGGACTATGTATTTGAAACTTCCCGTTTGCTTTCCCTGATCGCCAAAGCTCTTCGCGCTAATGGTGTGGTTGGCCCACTCGACAAGGTCACTGATTTCCAGAAGAGTTACTGCGCGGACACCGCAGTGATCATCCATCGGTCCAGCGGCGGAATACGGGCGAAACTGCACGTCTCCGATCCACCCGTTTTGGTGCATTCGATCGAGTTTCGCCTCGTCGATCCCACCCATTTCTCTTAGCCATTCCAGGTAGCGCCGCAACAACCCATGCCGGTCCGAGGCAGCCGCAAGCGAGGTGACTACAATGTCGATCTCGTTCTTACGGTCCATGACGCACTTGACTGCCGGATTGGCAGTCACCAGCCCAAAATCGTCGCTAGATACTACCGTTTCCGTAAACAGGGCCACACATTCGATCTCCGTTGGGAGCCCGTCGAAGTAACTAAAACAACTGATTGGGGACTTTTGCGGCTCATTGGGCAAGAATCCACCCGAAGATAGCGTGTGGATGACAAGAGGTGGCAACTCACGCTCGGCGGCCAATGCCCGAGCAATCTTCCGCGACACCATCATTGCCGTCATCCCGCCTCCCAATCCAAGGTGAACCTCGACCCGGGGGACGCCGCTCCTTCGTTTTTGCTCAACCACGCGCTTCATCAAGCGAACGACCAACGCCGCTGCGGCTGTGGTCAAATGATCATGGGCGGCCGGCCCAGGAGCGTTGACAACGATGAGCGATTCCGGATCCTGATGCGGCAACTTATAGACGGCGCGAAGGTCCGCGGCCAGTTGCCTTTCCAGTGGGGGTAGGAGCTGGAAAAACCCCAGTCGGCTAGCCGCTCCCAATAACGGATAAATTTGCGTGCGCCGAAAACTCGGCCGCTGACAATGCCGTTGTACCCATCGGGCTATACTGGCCGCCTTTTCTCCTCTCAAAAAGCGTTCGCATACAGCGAAGATGAGCTCTCGAGACTCATCCTCCGGCCGCCATCGTATTTGTCTTGCCACGGCTAAAGCCCCCTGGAATCAAACCCGCCGAGAGCTTCTTTCCGCAATCTCGGCACCATCTGAAAAAACCCGAAACCGATTCCGACTCCGCCTAAGGCGCGGGCCAAGAAGTCCGCTATTTACTCCGCGATAAGTATAGAGGACAGTCAATGGGACCCACTGAATGAGGGCTAAGTTAGCCTTGCGATCATACCGCGCAATGCGTCTTTTTTGCGACCACGTCAGCCAACTTTGCCAGTGGTTCAACAACTACAACCCGAGATATTTAAAAGTCAAATTTAGCATGGTGGCGATCGCTTGTCAGCGGCTTGGCAAATAAGCGCCCCGCGCTTGAGTCACGCTACACCCATCAGGCACAAGTCCCTAGGATATCCCATCTTCCGTACACCCAGGCTACAGTTATGTTCCGCCCCCGCGACGTCACCAAAAGCGCGAATCAAATTTGCGAAAATCGCGCCATTGACCACCTTGGCGCCAATGCGGTTCGCCCCGGACGGGGATCCCATGAACCCCTAAGTTCCCAGTGCCAAGCGTTCGATCGCCTGACTCTCAACCGTTACTTCCTACGGCTCGTACCAAACCCGCCTACCGGCTACCCCGCGAGAGGAGCTCGGCAGGATCGAGCCACATGACCTTATGGTCTAAACGCCTGCCAGCAGCTGAAAAGCAATCGCCGTGCACTGGCTGAGCCAAAAGTTCATTGCAGCGTCCCCTCCGCGAAAAGATACTTATAGGCTGTAAAAGATCCGATTAACCTCGGCCTAGTTTTCTAAACTTGGTAAGCGCGGCAAAACAGGAGGAATTCGACGGGAGATTCCGGTCAGTTAGAACAATCACGCGCAGGTACCTGGCGCCTGCACTAGCCGGATAGCTCCGACTGTCGGGGAGAATGCGGAACGCAAGCTGTGGCGAAAGGGCGGAGTGTAAGATATCGCTTGACAAAGAGCGGGGCACTTCAAAACGGCGTAATGGCCCCGCGATTGGAGGATCTTTAAATACCTTCGGTTCATCGACAAGTTGACAGCCACCTTGCTGCGAAAAGAACCCTGCCCGACGGGAAAGTTGGGATCTCTTTGGAAAAACATAGATTGGGCAGACATTTCTTCCGGTTGTCGGTAGCAGGCGATTTGACGCTTTGTTGAAAGGAGCCCTCAACACCATGTCGAACCGAGTTACTCGTCGAACGGTTTTAGGGACCGCTGTGGCTAGTGTAATCGGGCATAACGTGGCCTCCTTGGCCTACGCGGTGTCGGAAGGTGCTGCGCTGAAAAAATCGCTCATTGGCGTCCCCAATCGAGAGACCTTGGAAGCCCATAAGGCAGCCGGTTTCGAAGGCATTGAGAGTCATGAATGGGACATCGACCCGGATCGTGCGGCGGAAATGAAAAAAATTGCCGACCAGTTGGAGATGAAGATCCATTCGGTGATGCGCGGATGGACGAACTTCAATGCGCCTGATCAAGCGGTGGTGGAAAAGGACATCGCCAGTGTGGAGCGGTCGATCCTAGCTGCCGCTGCCTTCGGGGCCGATGTCGTGCTACTTGTCCCGTGCCGGGTTTCCGACAAAGACATGGCCATCCCGGCGCCATGGGAATTCGATATCGAATTCGACGAGCGGACCGGGTATGTCAAGCGGGTCGTAGCCGGTGACAACTCTCGCTATGTGGACTATATCAAAGCCCACAATCATGCCATCGACACTTCCCGAAGGGCCGTGGAAAAACTCATCCCGGTAGCGGAGAGAAACAAGGTCATCATCGCGCTAGAGAACGTTTGGAACAACCTCTGGGTGAAGCCGAAGATTTTCGCTCATTTTGTCGCGTCATTTGCCAGTCCGTGGGTTCAGGCTTATTACGACATCGGGAACCATGTGCGGTATGCTCCACCGGAAGAATGGTTGCGAGCGCTGGGGAAACTCATTGTCCGGATCCACGTGAAAGACTTCCTTCTGAACCCGGATGGCAAAGGGGGGAAATTTGTCCCTATCCGCGAAGGAAGTGTCAACTGGCCTTCGGTCCGCCGTGTGATTGACGAAATCGGTTACAGGGGGTGGATGACAATCGAAGGCAGCGGCGAGCTGTCCCTGACGGAGCGGAGTCACCGGTTGGATCTAATTATTGCCGGCAAGTAAGCCCGTCTCCCCCAAGGCGTGCGAGAGCTGCGATCCCCTGGCGTATCTTTCTTGCTTTCGTTGTCGAAGATAACGGCCCAAAGCCACGTTGACAAATCACATGGAAATCTGGGCCGGAATTTAAGAAGTCCACAAAGCAGTTTGGGAGATAGGACCGACCACCATTTAGCCAACGTTGGTGCGCTCCGCACCTAGCGGACGACGTCCCGCCTGTTTAGCTTACTTTCGCAACTCCAAATCTTTCCCATCGTTGGCCTAAAGGATAGGAGGATCGAACAATTCTTAGGAGGCTAAGTGATGCGTAGATCCACTATCGCCTTATTGAGCGTTCTTGTCTCCTTGGGAGGGCTCGTGTCGACGACCCTTGGGCAGAGCGAGAATAAGCCGAAGGAAATCATCCGCGCCGGTATCATTGGCCTCGACACATCCCATGCGATTGCCTTTACTCAAATCATCAACGACCCGAAAGCGGAAGGGGTACTGGCTGAGGTGGAAGTGGTGGCCGCCTATCCCAACGGGGTGCCGGACAACCCCTACAGCTGGAACCGTGTTGGTCAATACACCGAGCAAATTAGGAAAATGGGTGTCCGGATTTGCGAATCGATTCCGGAGCTTCTGGGGCAAGTCGATGTAGTGCTGTTGGAAACTGTCGACGGTCGGCCGCACTTAGAGCAAGCTCGACCGGTGATCGCGGCAGGTAAACGAATGTTCATCGATAAACCGATGGCTGCTTCCCTAGCAGATGTGCTAGAAATCTTCCGGCTTGCACGGGAGGCGAAAGTGCCGGTGTGGTCTAGTTCGTCGCTTCGGTTTAGTAGCGGCTTCCAAGCAGCCCGCCGGGGCGAAAGTTTCGGAAAAGTTCTTCGCTGTGTCGCTTGGAGCCCGATGCACCTCGAAGAGCACCACCCCGACCTTTTCTGGTACGGCGTCCACGGAGTTGAAACGCTCTTTACCATCATGGGTCCCGGGTGCGAGGTGGTCGAGCGCCCTGAACAAGGCAAAGTGATTGGTTACTGGAAGGACGGCCGGGTTGGCATTTTTGAGGCCCGCGACGGCTACGGCGCTGAGGTGGAAGGCACAGCGGGTAAAGGTTCCGCCGGCAAATACGAGGGGTATAAACCGCTCGTGGTCGAGATCTGCAATTTCTTTAAGACTGGCGTCGTGCCTGTAGACGAAGCGGAAACAATTGAGATCTTTGCCTTTATGGAGGCTGCCGACGAAAGCAAACGGCGTGGCGGGGAGAAGGTTTCATTGGCAGAAGTGCTCGAAAAAGCTCGCCAATTTAACGAAGCCCGACGGCAAAGTCTCACTAAATAAAAACAAACCAAGCTTTCACAACCAACGTCCGATTCGCACCGGATGAAGGTTTCCTTTGCTTTTTCGTGAAGCGGAAGTAGCTGGCGGCCAAGGAACCGATGCATTTTGATTGCAGGAACTTTACCCCGGCCGATGTCGCAATAAGGCCGGAAGAGCTCATTGCGCCCGCAAATTCCGTCGTGGCCTTCGGCAGATTAGGAATACGGTGCTTTCGGCCCGATCGACAGCGTTGATTGGCCCGAAGCCGCTCCTTTCTTGCCAGCAACGCCTCTTGGCGGCGCACCGACTTGTCCCAAGCGCCGGCACAACCACGGTAAGCCCCCCGGCAAGCGCCCGGTTGCCCTTTCCCCGAGTTTTTTGGGACCTCTAACCTTACTCGAACAACAATTCGTCAGCACTTCAAATGGCCGATATCCGTACCGAAGGCGACTTCCGGGTACCTTGACGTGCTAAGGTGTTGCCAAGCTAGTCCCCCGCCGCCTGCAAGGCTCCGGGTTCACACGTTGAGTAATTCAACGGCCCGGGATGCCAGAACTTGAGCCGCCTCCGGCCGGAACGGCGGCAGATCAAGAATCTTCGGCACGGTGATCGCGGCATACTCGCCCTTTTCGAAAGCCATCGGGTCAGGCAAGTAGCCGATGATATCGTTGGCGTAACCCACCACTAACGTGTGCGCCACCGGAGATCGGCTCCGTATCCACAGACCGTAGTAGCTATACAGTTCGGCGGGGTGGAACACTAGCGCCACATCTCCGAGCCTTAGAAGTCCGATTTCCACTAACAAATCTTGTTCTTCCCAAGGCGCCCTGCTGTGGTCTTCGTACCAACTTTTTGCGAAGTGTTGATCAACCCAATGGCCTGTTGAACAAGCTTCCGGGTTCGCCCGGTACGCATCAAGCCACTGCCTGTACATTTGAAGGTCCAAGGGCAATCGACACCATCCAATGGCGGAGCGAAGAGGCCAGACCTCCACTGGCGCTGATTTCTCGAAAGCACTTCGCAAGGCTTCCACCACCGTTTGCGATACCTGCGAAACATCGCCTCGCCAGGGATTCCCGGGGCCGGGATTGACGTCCCCGGCATGGCCCTGGAGGAAGCCCGGCCGAACGCCAAAGACCCGTTCGACCTCATCAGCCACCGGGCCGCACCAATCCGGTCCCGCCTGCTCGTCGGCAAAGCAAACCGGATGGGCCGAGAAGTGATACCACACCACCGGCTGCCGACCCTGCCGCTCAAAGACGAGGGCGTGAAGCTCCCGATCTAACCACCGCGTCTCAGCCGTAGCGTTGAGGCTGAATTCGTCCTCGTTGCGCCATGTTGGGGCAGTTCGGTTGAAACTCGCCCCGACAGCCTTGGCCTTTCCAACTCGAAGCGACGCCCGCGACTGGCTTTCGAGGGCTACGCCCACCGCGCTGATGAGCTTAGATTTCACATCAGCCACATATTCCGCCAGGACACCGCCCCACTGCCTAAACGGCCTAAGCGAAGGCATCGAGTGCGTGTGACTTGCACACAGGTGAACGTTGGATGCCGGAATGCCCCACCGCTGCCAGAGTTCGCGACGAACTTCCGCCGTGAAATCCGCCGCCACAGCGCATAAATCGAGAGCGGCGACGCAAGCGGTCAAATCCCCCGCCGTGAGGACAAGGACTCTCCCCTCGGCCCGCTGCCTAATCCCCTGGACCCGGCGCTCCTGACCCGGAATGCGATGATAGCCGGCCAACTCCGCCCCTAAAGGTGGGGTAATGTCGAAGGTAGCATCCCCCACCAAGAGGGGAGAACTGCCGACTTCGCTTGCTGACGAAAACCGGATAGGCAGCAAGGCCCATGCCGGCGTGGTCAAGAGGCCCAAAATCTGCCGCCGGGAAAAGCCCATCTTCGTTCCGCCGTCGGGTGCTCGTGGTGGCATAGTTTTCTCCTGTTGCCTTTGCGATGGTGGCTTTCCGATATCCCGTAGCCCTTTTCCAAATGCCGTCAGTGTTATTTCACCGGCCAAAAACCCAGCGAACCCTCGGAAGCCTTTCAGTGGCAAGCGCGCATAGGGCGGGTCTTTAGTTTTTTCCGAACTCCGGTTCGGTAGCCAAACGCTAAAGAGCTCCAGCGGCGCTCTGTTGCTTTTATTGCCCTCCCACCTAGCATCAAGCAAACTTCTAGCGCGGGTCACGAACACAAACACACAGACGCTTGCTTTCGTTATCGGGCAAGACTCACTTCCCCCGCCTGCCGGTGGTAACCGTCGTGGACCGGGAAACTAACCACGGCGGTCTAGGAGGCAGCCTCGGCATCCCCAAGCCACATCACCTCGCCAATTCTTCCCAAAACCAGCGTCCGGTAAATTTTCCGCTGGTAGTTGGCTCCCGTCTAACTTGGCACCAGAATTGTTACAGCGGGGAGAACTACCGCGCCGTGGGCCGCCGGGTGGAGAGCATCTTCCCCACCATCCTGAACGTGTATCAACGAATGGCGCGGGTGAACCGCCAAAAGGGCCGGCCGCTATGCTTTGGGGCTGAGGAGCTTTCTTATCAACCAGGAGAAAATGCGATGACTCACTGGTCTCGTCCCATGAAAGGCCTTGACGGAAGGAGGAATTGCTTACGACGACATGGGTTCACGCTGGTGGAACTCTTGGTCGTCATCGGCATCATTGGCATTCTGCTAGCTCTTACCCTTCCGGCGATTCAGATGTCGCGGGAGGCAGGACGGCGCTCCCAGTGCGCAAACAATCTTCGGCAACTTGCCCTGGCCACCCAAAACTTTCATGAGGCGATGGGGCGATTCCCTCCTGGCTATCTTGGTCCAAAACCCCAGGGTATTGGCCCCCCTGAAGATTGGGGTGGTTGGGGGGGCCGACAATGGGCCAGCGTATTTGTCTTCCTGTTGCCTTACCTTGAGCAAGTGCCCCTATACAAAGATTTAGACTCACCAACACAACAGATAGGCGGTATTTCTCTTGTGGATATCGATCGCGAAGGGGCCCCGTACTGGGAGCGCCCGCGGACCTGGGAGTTAGCGCAATTGCGGCTAGGAATTCTCGTCTGTCCGTCGGATAACCCGTATAACTCTGTCGACACCTTTGCCATTATCCATCACTACTACGACCCCCGCTATCAACAAGGATCGTCGGTGATTCAAGCGGGCGCTACTTTCTCGGGCGGTAGTGGAAATGCTTTGGGCAGAACAAACTACCTAGGCGTGGCCGGGGCTGCCGGAGAGACGGGCGCTCCGTCGTGGGACTTTTGGCGCGGCGTCTTCAGCAACCGCTCCAAATACCGGATGCAAGACATCCGCGATGGCACAAGCAATACCATGCTCATAGGTGAATCTCGTGGGGGGAAAAACGTGGAGGGAACCAAAGGGCCTTTTGCCTTTTCCTGGATTGGCTGTGGCGTTATGGGTACAGCATGGGGCATTGGCGGTCAGGGGTGGTACCACTTTAGCAGTTTTCATCCGGGAATCGTTCAATTCGCCTTTGCTGACGGCACTGTCCGCCGCGTCCCCGTGACAATCGACAAAGAGGTATTTAAAGCCATTTCAGGAATTGCCGATGGTCATGTGGTCGAAGTGCCGTAACCGTCGATGACGAGCCTGTCAACACACGGGTGCAAAGAGTGCCGTTTATAACTGTGAAAACTTGGCAAATATTTTGCCGGGAAGGGAGCACGTAAGCCAGGTCATCTTGCTGATCCATCGGCCAAGCCGAATGGGCGAAGTTTCACAGGGGCAATATGTGGTTAAGGTTGTTGGCAAAGATAGGACCGGTTGCCACGAGCTTTGTGTACCTCGGAAATTGCGGGGTACTGCCATGGTCGCCCCTGGCCGGTGGATCACATTTCCGTAGGCTTAAAGGGTACCTTCGTTGGCCAGCGTTGATGCGAAGCTTTTGGGCCGATACACTAACAAGCGCCGATTCGGTTCCGAGCGTGTTAACACCTGCGGTCAAAGCTTGAGGGACACTACTCCCAAGCGGACCCAAGTTCACCATGCCTAAACAAGAAATCTTCGAAGCAAGTGTTCGCTACTTCCTCCAGCCGATCGTTCCCTTTTTAGATGACCCCCAAGTTACGGAAATCATGGTCAACGGGCCTTTTCAGGTGTACGTCGAGCGGAACGGTAGATTAGAAGCGACGGATGCCCGGTTTCCGAGCGAAGATGCCCTCCGGGCAGCCGTCCACAACATCTCCCAATGGGTGGGGCGAGAAATTACCGAAGAGCGTCCTGTGCTTGATGCTCGGCTCCCAGACGGTTCCCGCGTGCACGCGATCATCCCTCCGAGTGCGCGCACAGGAACCTACCTCACGATCCGCAAATTCGCCGGTCACGCCCTGACCCTAGCCGATTTTGTCCGGCTGGGGAGCATGAGCGAAGTGGCTCGGGAATTCTTGGAGCTGTGTGTTTTGTTGCGGAAAAACATCCTCATTTCTGGCGGAAGCGGAAGCGGAAAGACCTCGCTCCTCGGGGCCCTGGCGAGGGTCATCCCTCCTAACGAGCGGATTATCGTCATCGAGGACACCTCGGAAATCCGCCTCCCGCAGCCCCACTGCTTGTTCCTTGAAGCACAACGACCGGCCGCCACCGGCCGGGGTGGGTTAACTGTACGACAACTGTTTACTAATTCCTTGCGAATGCGGCCGGATCGGGTGATCGTGGGAGAGGTGCGAGGCGGAGAGGCCCTCGATATGATTCAGTCCATGCTTACAGGCCACAGCGGCAGTTTGTCAACGGTACATGCTAGTTCGCCTCGCGATGCCCTTGTCCGGCTAGAAATCCTTTCTCTGATGTCCGACGTGGATATCCCTGTTTATGTTGCCAGGGCACAAGTGGCGTCGGCCATCCACCTCGTGGTTCAACTGAGCCGCTTCCCAGAGGATGGCTCCCGAAAGGTTTCCCGGATAACCGAAGTCTGCGGACTTGATAAAGACCAGCGCTACGAACTGCGAGACCTTTTTGTCTTGAAGGGCTTGGGTAAGGATTCGAAAGGGCGAATCCGGGCTCAACTCGACCCAACCGGGACGAAGCCAACCTTCGCTCACGAGATACGGGACCAAGGCTTGACGGACAAGGTAAGACTCACAGCCGCCCTGTGGGGACTGCCGGAGTAGCGCCCGGGAGTGCTTTCGTTCGTAGGTCAATTAGTTCACTTTTGCTCTTAAATAGCTCCACACGCGAAGTGTAGCGTTAGGCGGCTTCCTGGTGCAACTTGGAGGGAGGGCAGTGGCTTCTTATTTGCCAAGATTAAGTTTAGGTGCTTGCGCTATCGCTGCCGTGGGGAGCTATTTAACGGGAAACACCGAAGAGGGAGGAGGATCCTCCAACGCAAGGGGGTGGCACATAACTCTTGCTTGGGACGCTTGCGGCGGAGCTCCCCCCTACCGGGGAGTGATAGCTTTTTAATTGCTAGCGCAGATCGTCACGCCTATACTGATAATTGGGAAGTTTCCTGAGCCCCCGCTGTGGGTACCGAATGGAAGGAGGGGGTCTGAAAATTCGGGACGGTAGTAAATGGCCAAGGTCATGCTAACGGCAGCGAGGCACTCTTGCCGGAGGGAACGTGCCCAGGGACGCCGTGGGAGGCGGCGCCAAGCTGCCGCCACCTTAGATTACATTCTCACGCTGGGGGTAATCTTCCCGGCGGTGGTATTTGCCCTCTGGGCGGTGCCGAGGATTCTGCGGCTTACGTACGAGATGGTGTGCTCGTTGATCGCTTGGCCATTTATGTAGCGGCAAATTTTTAGGCCGCGGGAGTCACTCACCCACAATCAGCTTGTGACCATTGGGCGGGGCAACCTGCCCGGCTGATTGATGACCGCAAAAGTGGAGGTAGGTGTTTGGGCGAACCTCCGAAAAATTGAGTAGGATCGCTTCCGTGTGAGCAGTGCCTGGGCCCTGTTGGAAAGCTTCGAAAGGTCAGAATAGACAACCTGAGAAAAGCGAATACTCGTTTTGCTAGGCTTGCCAAAAAGCAGGGTTTGACAAGCGGACTTCTCCCGGGGCCCCAGTCAGATGTGCGCCGGTGCAGGACCGCTTTGGCGGAAGTTTGCACGTCGGTGGCCACCCGGAGGGCCCGTTGTGGGGGGGTGTCATTAGGTTACCGGGAGGCCCAAGTCAATTCCGAACTAAATAAGAGGCGGAGAATTGAGAATTCGTCGCAACACGGCCGGAGAATTCGACTGACGGTTATCTCGCGATCAACGGTTGCCAGATGTTAAGCCCGCTAGGAATGAGGAGGGTGGCACCCATGAGGCCCACGACATTCCGGGATTTGATTCGAGCGATTCATCAGGATGAGCGGGGCGCGGTAAGCCTGGAAACCATCCTGATCATCGGGGCGATTGCCATCCCGATCCTGATCTTTCTGATCAAGGTAGGCTGGCCGCGGATAAAGAACTTCTTCAACCAGGGGCTGTCTGACTTGGAGCAGGGCGCCCTGAACGCTCAGACGTGAGGTCCCTGGGACGACGGGGAAGATTCTCCGACCGGGCCAGCCGTTCCAAGTAGGGTGGCGCTCGTCGCCGGGCCGGGGAGTGTGTTTGTCCACGTTACCAGTTAATGTATCCCCGTTCTTTCGAAGCAAATTCGCCGTCTATCAAAATACCCGCCAGAAGCATAAAGCGGTTCCCTCATGCATTAAGGTTTTATGTTCGCTCTTGGGGTTTTGTGCGGCTTCCTTTTGGTGGCGGCCTACACCGATATCCGGTGGCGACGGATTTACAACTGGATTACCTATCCCGGAACCGCCACTGCCTTGATCTTTAATGCCGCCGCAAGCTTGCTGGGGCGTTTGGGCTGGGTCGACGCGGGCCAGCTTGAAGTATGGGGCCACATTGGGCTCACGCAGAGCCTTTTGGGATTTCTGTCCTGCGGTGTGGTACTCGTTGTTTGTTATGTACTCTTTGACATCGGGGGCGGCGACGTCAAACTTTTGGCCATGGTCGGAGCTTTCCTCGGTCCGGAGAAGGGCTTGGAAGCCCTCCTGTGGACGATGGTACTCGGAGGGGCCTTAGCGCTTGTGGTGGCAATATGGCACGTTGGGGCATGGAGGCTCGTCGCAAGGGCAGTGGTGGTTGCGTGGAACTTCCTACGCTGGCGGCACCGGTCCAGCTTGCTTCCGGAGAGCAGCGAAGCTCGGCACCTCCCACTTTTTTTGGCTCCCTGCGCCCTTATTGCCACCCTGATTGTAGGCGGACCTACAGGGTTCCCGCCCGGACTTTCAAGCTTTTAGCTTGCCATTCCGCCGGTGTAGACAAAAGCCCGCATCAGCCGGTCCGAAGGGCCGAGCGGGATTTTACGGGAGGGAGGTCCGACTTTGGAAGACACTTCGGAGCTTTCTGGACGGGCCGCCGGCTTGTACATCGCTGAAGCCTGGAGCGGCAACCCTAGCAGCGAAGATCGCTAACGGGGTTAAAGTTCCGGAGCGTCTGCGCCAATCCGACGAGCTCCCGCAACGCAGGCAAGTGTTTCAGCCCGGGAGGGTCATGCCATGTGGCGAGCTGCCATAGAAGCTTGTGTTCCGTGGCTTCTTCTCCTCGTAATGGGCCAATTAATGTTTTTTGTGGCTTTGCAAATGCTTGGGGCAAAGTTTCGGCCGCGGCGAGCGCTGTTCCTCCTTCGGGATGAATGCGGCTCGGTTCAAAGCCTGAGCTTTGTCCTGACACTCCCGTTTCTTGTTCTCCTTGCGCTTTTTATTGTCCAAGTTGCCCAGCTAATGGCTGCCACGATTGTGGTTCATTACGCCGCATTTGCCGCGGCTCGAGCGGCTTCCGTCTGGATTCCCGCTTGGCTTGCAGACAGCGGGGAGGAAGAAAATCGGATAAGCTTCCGGTGGGTAGATCCCACCCGGTTCGACCAAGAATTTCCCGTCCTCGACCCGAGCGATCCGCAATTCGGTCCGGCCTCGGGGGGCGTCTGGTACCTAGTTGAACCGGGGAGCCCAAAGTACAACAAAATCGCCTCCGCAGCCGTGCTGGCCTGTGCCACCATTTCCCCATCCGGGCGACTTCCGATCCCTTCTTCCGGCGGGACTGCGGGGATTTCGCCGGCGGTCCTTACAGCCGTCTACGAATCGATGGTCCCGACGGCCATTGCCAATCCTCGGGTCCCTGACCGCTTAATTAACAAGTTGCAATATGCCGCGGCGGCTACGGAGGTAGAGATCGCTTTTTATCATCCCAATCTAGAGCCTCCGCTTATCCCCTGGTTCGAACCCCCCGACCCCAACCAGTTCTACTGGGACGAGTTAGGTTGGCAGGACCCGATTGCGGTGACCGTTCGGTTTAAGGTCCCGCTTATGCCGGCGATTGGAAAGATCCTAGCCCGCCCAGCTGCGCTTGTCGGAGGCGCACCTGATTCGGTAAGTGGTCGTATTCAGCCCTGGGGAAATATCTTCGTCTATCCCATTGCGGCAACGGTCATGCTAGGCAACGAAGGTGATATCCCAGCGAGGCGCTACCCGGAAAGACTTTGGTAAATAGCCCGGCTGCAAACGCCCGGTGAGTGATGGTTTCAGCCGGGTGGGCAAACAAACGAGCGGCGATCTTAGCTGTCAACGAGTCGGCAATTCAGTCGAGCACTGCCACCAGGCAAACGGGGCTATTGAAAAAGCGAATGCACGCAAAACATGGGTAATATGGCGCTCCATTTGGGGATGGCCAGCGACGTGGGTCTATAGCGGCTGGTTGACATGCCAGAGTGGACACGAATAGGGCTTAACCTTATGAATTGGCCGCCTTACCTTTTGAGAGCCGTGGGGCGAAAGTGTCTTGCGCGTCTCCGTGGCCTGCCCGCAGACGACCGAGGAGTGATTAGCGTCCTCACGGTGTTTGCCATCCTTCTTCTGGTCATGCTGCTTGGCTACGTGATGAATGTCGGCCGGCAAGTGGACAGCAAAATTCGTTTGCAAAACGCTGCGGATGCCGCGGCCTTTTCCGGGGGTGTGGTGCTTGCCCGGGCGATGAATGCCCTGGCCTTTACTAACCACTTGCTTTGCGAGGTGTTTGCGTTAACGGCGTTTATGCGGGAGGCCTATTTCCGAAATAGCTATGAATATTTCCGGCCGGGCAATCCGTTGTACCGAGATCGATCTATTTTCTCCGCATGGGACAAAGCGGGCGAACTCCTCAGTCGGGCACCTATCCCTAAGTTTAGTATGCTCGGTAGGGCAATTCGGCAAAAGGTGCCGCTGGAAAAGCAGCTTGTAGACGCTTATTCAGCTTGGGCCTACGCAGCTAGCATTCCGATCCTTCCCACCCTAGAAATGATCTTGGCCGAGGAATTGATCCCGCAATACCAACAAGCGGTGGTAGCAGTCTTCCCGGAGATTGCCCAGGTAGCCGCCCGGGAAATTGCCCGGCAGAATAGTCACCCCACAGCCCGCGAGGAAATGATGGAAGCTGTGTTGTGGCGAACCGATTTGCAGCCCGTTGGCGGCCCTGCGGAAAGTTATGACCGCACTCTTCCCGTTATTTTGCCCCAGGAGGATACGATCGCTTTCAACACTGCCCGGCTTCGACGCGCTCGATTGGCAAACCATTACCTGAATTATTGGAACAGCGTAACCCTCCGGTTCTTTGATCGCGAAGCCAAGATGAGCCAATTCGCCGAGCTGTGGCGGAGTTTTACCTGCGGGTATCTCGACCAGCTCCTCAATAGCGAGTACCCGGACCGAAACCTTCCCGCGGTGCTTCGTCCAACAACGGGTTCCCCACAAGAGCTAGAGGATGATTACACATTTGTCGCGATTGTTTACAGGCCGAAGCTGGTCGACTTGGCTGGTAGCATTTTTACCAACCCCTTGGAGGGGGATAGCCTGGCGTATGCGGCGGTGCGGCTATTTGTGCCGCAGCGACGACTCGTATGGTGGCACACTAGCGGGACACCGAGGGAAGACCTCGGTGGCATCCCGGGCGATATTATCATTATCGACCCAGGGACGCCGCCGGCACCCTCCGGTCCTGGTCATTGGGAAGTTCGCCGCGAGCCGGGGGTATCCTCCGCATGGGACCTGTTTAACCAGCGCTGGCGTGTCCAGCTGGTACCGGCTACATGCCAGAACCTAGCAACCCTGCTGCGAACGCCCCCACCGCTTCCCTCCTCATGGGCCGGGACGGTCGATGTGCCAAGCTTACCCGGCGTTGACACGCCGGAATTATTGCACATAAGTCCACACTAGGAGGATGTTCTAAGCGAATCCCACTACGGCCTGTAAAGACCAACCAGATCCGATCAGTGGGAGGAAAAATGGCCTTCTGGAGGGACTGACAAGCTGCCAATTCGAATCTTCCCCTGGGGGCACTCGAAACAATTGGCAACAAAATAGCCGAGAGCGCGGTGAAAAGAATTTGAGCCGCACAAATCGATGCCTGCTAACCGGTGGGATGATAGTCCAATGAGATGGATACGATACTCGGGGAAGGCCTCGGGAGGGGCTATCCTCGCCCGGAAACCAGCGCAGGAAGTTCTCCGTCACCGGCGTCTCCTGGCCGGCTTGGCGATGATGGAACTTGTCCTTGCTTTGCCCCTCCTTTTGTTGATGATGGTACTTATCATCAATTACGGAACTGCGGCGTCGTGGAAGGTGCGAAGCCTTGCAGCCGCAAGGCATGCCGTTTGGAGTTCTCGGTGGCCAAGGAGTGGTCTGCAACTACCTCGTCCTGAATACTGGCCCGCCTCGGCAAGCTTGGGCGTCTCAGGGGGCGGTAAATTGGCGAGCCTTGATGACCCGAGGGTCAATCATCCGGTCGTACGTGGTCCGCTACCCAATGGCTTTGTCGTGCGAGACCAGCTCCTAGACCCAGGGCGGGGACTGCTTGAGGGTTCCGCGGACCTGACCCGCCGATTTCCGTTAGCCTCTAATCTTCCCCCTTACCAAGTCAATTCACGGACGCAACTTGTGCAACAATTCTGGGACCACAGAGAAATGGGGCTTTTTACCACCAATGAACGACGAGTTCCGGTGTTGTATGAGTTGCCTAAGGCCTCAGCGGCTTATGCGGACGCATATCGCCAGGCTGCTTTGGCCATCTTGTACGCGCCATTTCGACCGGCACTGGCGCCTCTTGATCGGGATGATGAGTTTATTGCGTATGCGAAGCGCTTCAATTGGCGAATCGGCCCACCCGATTTTCATCCCCGGCTTCACCGGTTCTGCAGCCTCGATCACACGGACGCGCAAAAGGCGGTTGCCCGATTAATGGACGATATCGAAGGGCGAATCGTCACTGATTCGCAGGGAAATCGTCAACGGATCGGCGGGGTGCCACAAAACATGGTCGAGGCATTTATCGCCCTTTATACCCAGGTTATCCACGAGCTACAGAATCAACTGGCAGCAGGCGTCCCGCCGCAGGTGGCTCTAAGTATCCGAGGCGAAATACAGAATCTTCAGGACCGGATTGCTCTTCTTCAGCAATACCTGAACGAGCTGCGAAATGCCGTCGATTAATCAGGATCATTTGCCCGCCAAAAACGGTGGGACAAGGCCGGCCGATTTGTCGGCGGATCTTAAGGCTTCGGTCAGTCGTGCTGGCCAAGAATGGGGGCGGGTTGCTCGGTGGCTTTTCTTGCTGTCGACAAATACCCTGGCCACGCTTCTTGTCGTAGCCGCAGCTGTGGCGTTTGCAAGGCAGGTGATTTCTTGGTGGAAGGAACCCTCCCCCCCGGAAAGGCTTATGACGCCAAGGTCGCCTGGGGCCATGCCGCCGGCCAGTCTCTTACCCCCGAAAGGAACTCCTCAACTTCCGGCAGAGGGAACCGCCGTGAGTTTTTTCGGGGCAATTCCGTGGGCATGGTCCCGGCATGTTGTGGAGGGTAGTGGCGAGACTGTTATCCAGCAGCTAGCCGAGTTGACCGCTCATTATGGGCAGCTAGCCTCGGACAGTGGAGACCAAGAGGCAGACGCGGAAACCAAATTTGCCCCCGTGCCAATCTCTGCGTTAGGCTCAGATACCAGTGTGTGGATGAAAGAGACGATTGGCCCGGGCCTGGAGGCATGGCTTTTGCCGGCCTCCACGCCGGTATCGGTGGCCGTGCGGACCTTATCTCCGCGGACTCCGGCAGCCACCTCGGATTGGTCAGAAGGCCCTCAGCAACAATCAGAAGCATCCGCCAGTAAACGGGCCGTCGCTTTCGGCATCGCTCGACAGCTTAAGGAGCAGACTTGGCAGCTTGATCTGTTTTGGTATCGTGGATTAAAAGCCGGTCCAAGCCCTGTGGACCTCACTACCGGGGAACAATACGTACCGGCTTCCACCGAAAGTCGTTTGGATACCACAAATACTAGCCAGGCTGACGACCGCGACACGCCAGCCGGTCCATGGTTGACAAGCTGGGTACCACCGGAGGCGTCGGTTATTGTGGCACTGGATACACCACTTCTGGGAGCGCAGGTACTGTTCCGAGGTGCCGGCCCACCGCAAGCTTGGATGGAGTATTTCAACAAGCTTTTTGTCTCCGAAGGATGGCAAGCGCAAGAGAAATGGACCCGCCAAGGAAATTGTCTGCGACAAACAGCGTGGCGAGCTACGGAGGGCGGTTCTGCCTACCTCGAAGTTGCGATCCTGCCTGCAGATCGGGGCGATTACTACGGGCTGGTCCTTCTGGAACGAATCCGTCAGGATGCCTTGAGCTCCCCAGCCGAGGCAGTTCCGGCTCGAACTGGTCAGCCCCAAAACCGGGATTAAAAGCAAACTGCGGAAATATTAGCCGGCTGTTTTCCGAAATATCCCTGGGCTGCAAAGCGTATCACGGTCACATGATCTCTTGGTGGTAATGGCAAAGGCCGCTTTATAGCCAGCTCGCAAGGTTCAGCAGATGCCAGGGCACCTCAAACATACGGAGTCGGCCAAGGTGTCCGCCCGAACATAAAGCGGGTGTCACGCCACGGAATCGGCAATCTCGAGAAGTATTCAAAGGGTTTTATCAACCTTTCAGAAAATGCTGCCACAGGAAGCTTTGGCTTCATCTTTACCGGTGTCCGGAGATTGGTCGACGACGAGGTGAACGGTCCGTTACCACTTCGGGACAAAGCCACTTAGAAGAGAAGAAAAGCAGTCATCATGAAAGGGATCTACGGGCTCTTCTTAGCCATTGCTTTGGGCCTTGTAGGGGCAGGATTTAATTACCTGTACCTTCAGAGCAAAGCGGGGCAAATCGAAATGGTTCACTTTATCGGGATTCGCCTGGACCGCGACCTACCTGAGGGTCATCGGCTGACAGAAGGCGATTTGGTCCGGGTGGGTGTTCCGAAACCCTATGTAGGGAATCTTGACCAATTTGCCTTGAGGGACACCGCCTGGAATAGCGTCATCGGGCAGGCCATTGTTCGGGCCAAGCCGGGTGGGTCGCTCCTTTTTGCCGATGACATTCGTACCCCGCCGGCCGAACTGCGCCTTGAACCCAACGAAGTACTTCTGTGGATCCCGGTGGACACGAAATCTTTCGTGCCCAGTCTGGTCAATCCTGGCGACCGAGTGTCGTTTTTGATCTCTCGAGGGATGCTTCCGCCGTCTCAGCCCACCACCAACCCGGCGGATGAACCGGAAAGTACCCAGGCGACCATCCCTCAACCCGCTGACCAAGTAGAGGTTGTAGGGCCGTTCACGGTGGCCTCGGTCGGCAGTCGGGTCGGCTCGGCAGAAGTCTTTCGTGCTACCCGAGTCCCCGCCAGTCACGAAAATGTGATCGGCATTCGCATCGCTCTGGATTCGCAGGGAAAAGTACCGCCAGAGGTTGTCAAACTAAAGCAACTTCTTGATGCCACCGGATATCGGCCAGTCGCGGTGATGCTGCATGGCAAGGGCCGGTGAAGGTTGACACCGGTAAATGACTAAAGCGGCAGGGTATAAGCTCCCCAGTGGGGCAGCGAGGGCAGTCTCATCTATCAACGCGGAGGTAAACTGCATGCGTGTATGGTACAACCGCATCCACGAAAGTCGTCGCACGATGGTGGAAGTGGATGCTTCCGAAATTACCATCGGTCGGGATCCTTCCAACACGATCGTGCTTAATAGTCCGCTTGTCTCCCGTCGCCACGCTATTGTCCGGCTTCAAGATGGAAAGCTAATCTTACATAACATTGGCTTAAATAGCTGCTTAGTCGGAGAGGAAGAAATTCTCGGTGGACAAACTGCGGTCTTCGAGCCGGGCACGAAGGTCCGCATTTGGCCGTTCACATTGACTTTCGAGGCGGAAAAACCGCAAACCGTAAGCCGAAGCGAACTGGAAGCGCACCTCCGCTCGGTTTTTGCCGACCTGGAACTAAAAATCCACCGAAAACTTCTGGAACGGCTCGATCTTTACGAATTTGAAGCGCAGCGGCGGCCTGACCGGGCCACCATCCTCCTTCTTGAGAACCATATTGAGGAAATCTGTCGGGAACTTGGGGTCTTCTCCCCAGAGAACGATCTCATTCTGGAAGAACTTGCTGCCCTGGCGATCCGGGATCTAACCGTCAACCAAATCTTAGTGGATTCTGGGGAACCCGCCTTTTTCGACCTAGCTTCGCTGGTGTCAACACAGTTTGACGTCCCGGCCACGCTCGTCCCGGAGCGAGAGACTGAAATTCACGCTTTGCTGCAATTCGTCCGCGAGCGCCTTGGTTTGTCACGACTTCGGGATACGACGGAAAAAGTTTCGCAGGTGGAACAACACTTCCACGAGGTGTTGCCGCTTCTCCGGCCTCATCTACACCGCGAGCTCAAGCGATATCTTGTCCTTCGGGTGTTAAAAAAGGAGCTCAAGGACACAATCTTCGGCTACGGACCGCTTGAAGACCTCTTGCGGGCACCCACGGTGACGGAAATCATGGTCGTCTCAAGCGACCAAATTTACATTGAACGAAATGGCGTAATCGAGCGCTCGGGGCGTCGCTTTATCTCCGACAAAGTCACGGAAGCGATCATTGAGCGGATCGTAGCTCAGGTAGGCCGCCGCATTGATAGAAGCCAACCGCTGGTTGATGCCAGACTCCCGGACGGTTCCCGTGTCAACGCTATCATCCCGCCGTTGGCCGTAAAGGGCCCTTGTTTGACCATCCGCAAATTTCCGGTGCAGCGATTCACCGTCGAGGATCTCATTGAGATGGGGACACTTACGCCGGCGGCGGCTGCCTTTTTGCGGGCCTGTGTGATCGACCGCCGCAGCATTCTGGTGAGTGGCGGGACAGGTACCGGCAAGACCACCATGCTCAATGTTCTAAGCAGCTTTATTCCCAACCGAGAACGCATTATTACCATTGAAGACACCTGCGAGCTTCGGTTGCACCAAGAGCATGTGGTGTCGCTGGAGACCAAGATGGCTAGCGTGGAAGGAACTGGTGCGTACACGATCAGGGACCTAGTCCGGAATGCCCTGCGGATGCGCCCGGACCGAATCATTGTCGGTGAATGCCGTGGGCCGGAAGCGCTGGATATGATTCAGGCGATGAACACTGGGCACGAGGGATCGATGACCACTGTGCACGCCAACAGTGCCCGGGAAGTGATCGAGCGGCTGGAAATCCTCATCCTTATGGCCGCCGAATTGCCGATAAGCTCTATTCACCGGCAAATTGCCTCGGCAATTGATATTATCGTGCACTTGACGCGACTGCCGGGCGGACGCCGTGTTGTGTCACAAATCACCGAGGTAGCACGATTCGATCCGGAGCTTAACCAGATAATCCTTCTTGACATCTTCAACTTCCGCGACGGCAAGACCCTTCTTCCTACGGGATATTTGCCCTCGTTTATTGACTCGCTTGTCGACAAAGGGCTTCTTGACCCGCGATTTCTCTACGGCGTTGACACTTCCACATGGCGGGGCGCGTGGTCGGAAGCGGCAGAACCCACCCCGCCAACCCCCGCTCGACCGAGCAGCTCCTGACCCACAGGGAGGCTAAAGGATGGAACTTGACCCGCTTTTGGGAAGTATCGCCATTGGTCTGGCCATCGCGGTCGGAGTCTTTTCCGGCGGGGAATACCTGGCACAAGGCTTCTCTTGGATTGAACAGGATTTTGCTGATAAGCTCCGCCGCCTGCGGGCACCCGTTCGCTACTTGCGGGGATATCTTATCGGGTGGCTCATCCTGGTGGTTGCCTTCTTTGTTCTTTTTGCGGTGATATTCGAAAACATGGTTTTTGCCGTGCTCACGGCCATCTTCCTTCTTGCCGCACCATGGTACCTTTTGCGGCGAATGGCCGAGCGACGCCGACGCAGGATTGAAGAACAGCTTGCCGATGCGATGGTCACATTTACCAACGCTATTCGTGCCGGTTTGTCGCTGGCACAGGCACTGGAAATCCTCGCCTTACGGTGTCCCCGGCCAATTAACTGGGAATTTCAGCAGATCGTGGCTGAGTACAACATGGGGAAACCTCTGGTACAAACTTTGGCCGAGGCCAAAGGGCGGCTCAAAAGCGAAAACTTCGCGCTTTTCGCAGCTGCCCTAATGGCCAGTCACGAAAGCGGTGGCCGACTGAGCGAAACCGTCGAGCGCATTGCCCAGTCTGTGCTAGAACTTCAACGGCTTGAGCGAAAAATCTTGTCGGAAACGGCCCAGGCGCGAAAGTCGGCTATTTATATGGCAATCATCCCGATCTGCGTCCTTGCGGCTTACTGGTACGTGGATCCGGTAAACACTTCCCTTTTGTTTCGTACCACTTTGGGGCAATTCATCCTGGGAATTGCCGTGGTACTGAATGTTATCGCCTATTTCTGGGCGAGGTTGATCCTCAATCCGGACATCTAAGGTTTAGCAGCTGGCCAGGGCGCATCGGGCCCACGGTCGGGGCAATCCAAGGCGAGCTAAACGAAACCGTGAACAAGCCGAATCATTGACAAAAGCGTGTTTACACCAGCGCGCGAAGAAGAAACTGGTGACCTAACAGAATAGTTTGTGCACATTCTGGGAGCCTAGGATGGACCCAAATCTTGCCGGGGAAGAATGGCCCCTACTGGTTGCCAGCATATGTATGGGGCTTAGTGCCTTTTCACTAATCTGGTGGCTTGCCCGGACATTGCAAATGGGGGAGGAGGCCTCTGCTGACGAATGGCGTTACGATGTGTCGCGGGTGCACCACCTTCGGCGAGAGGATTGGCTTTTCCGGCTTTTTGGCCCCATCATTCAGTTTCTTGCTCGATTCAATAGGGCTGCCTTGGCCGAGGCACTTCCGGGCATTCAGCGGGACATCAACGCGGCCGGCCTCTCCCGATTTTGGCTACCGGAGGAGTACCTGGGGAGAATGGAGCTAGTCGGCTTGCTCCTTGCCCCGTTTTATGGCTACTTGGCGGTAGGTTCCTTTGGCCCTGTGACAGGGGTGTTTATCACGATGTTGTTATACATCGCGGTAGTCTATTTATTGCGCCGCCGCCTGGCAAATAAAGCTGCAATGAGGCTCCGCCTCATCAAGCGACGCTTACCGTATCTGCTGGATCTGCTGACACTGCTAATCGAGGCGGGGGCCACCTTCCTAAACGCCCTGGCACAAGCTGTCGAAGAGTTCCGCGGTCACCCCATCGCGGAGGAGTTCGGGCGTGTATTGGCCGATCTAAATTTGGGTAAAACTCGGGCGGAGGCCTTTTCCGCCATGAAAGACCGCCTGCAAGATGACGAAATTAGCAGCATTATCGGTTCCATCCTACAGGGAGAGGAGCTGGGAACGCCAATAGCTCATGTGTTCCGAATGCAAGCGGATGTGCTCCGAATCAAGCGAAGCCAGCGCGCCGAGACCATCGCCGCGGAAGCCGGGGTCAATATGCTGCTGCCGGCAGTCCTCGTAATGGTGGCAGCGGCGCTTATCATCGTCGGACCATTCCTGCTTAACTACTGGAGCTTCGGATTGTTTTTCTAAAATTCGAGAAGAAGGGGGGTACCGGCCGGACGAGAGTCCTTGGCAGCTTGATAGGAGGACTTTGGCGGCGTTGAATTGTCCGAGCCGGCCGACTTCGCTTGGGCGGGTACTACGCTATCCGTTTCTGCGAGGGCTATCCGCCGCTTGAGACGAAGCCAAGCTGAAGGGAAGCTTGAGGCCTTTGGCCAGGGGTGGCAAACGATGCTTGAAGTGACAGCCGATTAGAGGAGGACGCTCCTGGCGGTCAAGTGAAAGGTCAATCGATGCCGCTTGCCATCCGCTGTCCGCAATGCCGCCAAGAGATCCAAGTTCCGGCCTCATTGGCCGGGAGGAAGGCAGTCTGCCCTGGCTGCAGTTCAAGCTTCCGAGTCCCGCCCGGTGGGGAGGAAGCGAAACTCGAAGGACCTGCGAAACTTGCCCGAGCAGCTCGGCCGGGTGAAGAGGGCCGCGAAGGGGATACCTCTGCCAAGGTTCCCGCCGCGCCAGCCGGAGAACTTCGCACGGCCGGTGAGGTAGTGTCGCCGCAGCCCCCAACAGTTGGTGCATTTGGCGGCGCAGATCCGTTCGCTCCGCCCAAGCGGGTTGCTCGGCTTGTGGTCGAGGACTCTGTCCCCGCCGCCCTAGTGCTGGCTCCTGACGGCCGGTTACCCTCCCTAAGGCTGGCTGACGACGAAACCCCAACTTCCCAGGAGGCCAAATCCCGCGGCGTGCACCCTCTTGTGCTTTTAATCATCCTGTGCACAAGTGTCGTGGTGTCGCTTGCGCTTATCTTTGTGGATTTTGGCACCGGCCCAAATCCGGAAAGCCCCGCCAAGGTACGCGCCCGCTACTTGATTGAGCAGGAGTACTTCGCTGAGCTTGATGACCCCACGCCCCGGCAAGCCTATCAGCTCCTTTTGCGGGAGGCTCAGCGGGCCTACGCACGAGGTGATTATAAACGGGAACAAGAACTCTATAGGCAGGTTCTGGAGTTGCTCCGGCAGGAAAGACCACGGCACCTATCGATAACCGGAAGTGTCCAAAGGGATCGGCGGCTTGAGGAGCTGTTGATCATCTTACTTTCCCCTTAAGGTGGGCAGGGCGCATCGGCAACGGAAGGGAGCGTAGACTTGGAGCGGTACGAAATTCTCGCCCAGATTGCCGTTGGCGACTTCGCCATCATCTATCGGGCACGGGATCGCGAGCTGTTGCGCGAGGTCGCCATAAAACAGATCCACAGCCAGTATTTGGCCGATCCGCGGCAGCTGGAGCGATTTTGGCGCGAAGCCCAGATGTTGGCCAGTCTCCAGCACCCCCACATCATAACGATCTTTGATGTGGTTAGGCCAAAGGGCTGGCTCATTATGGAACTTATGCAGGGCAGTGTGCGCGATCTTTCTCAAGGTCAGCCGCTGGACGTCGACTTGGTGCGAACCATCCTGGCCAGTTGCCTGGATGCGCTCCGCTTTCTTCATGCTCAAGGGATCATCCACGGCGACATTAAGCCTAGTAATATCCTGGTCGACCGAGACGGTCGGATAAAGCTGGGGGACTTCGGCCTAGCGCGCCGGGCTACCGGGAAGGATGGAAGCCTGCTGAAGGGCACGACGAAGTACACCGCTCCAGAGGTTATCGCCCCGCAGTTTGGAGAGGTTGGTGCGGCAAGTGACCTTTATTCGCTCGGCTTTACGGCATATGAGCTTCTCTGCGGCGAGCGCTTCATGGATCTTTTTCCGGGACTTAGTACATTCGGCCGGGACCAGCAAATGGCCTGGCTAATGTGGCATGCCGCCCCGGACTTGAGACTGCCTCCGGTTGGTCGGGTTCTTCAGGGCGTGCCGGCCGATGTCGCCCGGGTCATCGATGGCCTAGTGCAAAAGGAGCAAGCACGACGGTTTGCGTCGGCGGAGGAGGCCCTGAGTCATTTGGCCCTTGGCGGGCCGGGGATGCCGCCGCCTCGGGTCGTTCAACCCGCTACCCCGCTTGCATCACCGAAAAAGCCAGCCGTGTGGCAGCGCATTTTGGCTGGAATAGCCGTCATCGTGGCAATAGCGGCTTCGATCTGGCTCCTCTGGCCGGAAACTGCACCGCCTCCGCAGCCGGCCCCTCCTGTCTGGGGTATCATTCGCGTCGTGGACGCTGGTGACCGGCGTTTGGAGATTCTCCGGGAAGACGCCCCGAAGATTATCGACATCCGCGTGACCCAGGGCGACGAATTCATCTTGAATGGCCAAGCGGTCTCTCTTCGGCAGTTGCGAGAGGGCGACCGCGTTAAAGTGGAGCAAATAACTGATCAACAGGGTCGGGTGGCACGAAGGGTGACAGCCTTCCGGCCGCAGACATTCATGGGTTCCATCACCCAAATTGATGGGGAAAAGCAGCAGCTCACATTGGCTGTGGACGGCTCCAAAGATCCGTTGACGATTCTCGCTTCCGATAAGACCAAGGTTTTCCTCAACAACGAAGAGCTAGTAAGCACCGACCGCCCTGCTTGGCAATTGCTCCGAGTGGGTGACAAGGTGGAAGCAGAGGCCGTACCTGACGAGGTCGGCTGGCACGGCCGAACCGTCCGGGCCATCAGGCTGATTCGCTCCGAAGGACTCGTCCGGTTAGTAGATCCGCAGGCAAAGCGGCTGGTGTGGCAGGAAACCGGCAACGATCGGAAGCAGATTTCTGCCTCGTGGGGAGCAGGCTGTGTTGTTCTTCTTAACGGACAGTCCCAGCTTTCAGGGAAGCAGCTGGGCCCGGGGGACCTGGCGCCGGACGACAAGGTGACCGTTGAGTTTGATACGGAAATTCGCCGTGTCGAAGCCTACCGTGTGTTTCAAGTGCAGGGAACAATTGCTACGGTCGACTATGCCCGGGGGATTGTGGCACTTCAGGAACACGCCCTGGCCAACACATTTCGGGTGGAGAACCGGACTTCGATAACCCTCGAGGGGGAACAAGCGACAGTTGCCGACTTGCGAATAGGTGATCAGGCGACTGTAAGGTTCGACGACTTAGCCGCCGCCACGCCGCCAGCCATGTCGCTTGACGTCCGCCGGCCTCCCGACCCCTCACGCTGGGCCGTCCTGATCGCCGTAGCGACGTTCGATGATCCGGCACTCAGCTCGCTTCCTTTTGCGCTCAATAATGTTGCTCAACTCGAAGACCGTTTACAGCGTCGGTATCGCGTACCAGCGAGCAACCTGATCAAACTTGTCAATCCCACCCGCTTTCAAATTGAAGAAGCCTTCAAGCAGCTCCCCTCGCTCATCAAGCAAACCCAGGAACTTATTGTTTATGTTCTCAGCAACGCATACGTTGACGAGGCAGGAATACCGTATGTGGCGGCCCGCGACTTCCACTACATGAAGATGGCCGAAACCGGAATCGAGCTAAAATGGTTGGTCGCCCAACTTGAAAGTTGCGACGGAAGCCAAAAGCTCCTGCTTCTTGACGTGTGTCACCAGGGCAAAGGGGCAGATTTGGTCAGCCAACCTTCATCAGCAGAATTGGTTCAGCGACTCAGTCCGCCCGGCCGTCGCCTTCCAATGAGAACGGTTACGGTTATTACAAACTGTAGTCCAGGCGAGAGGGGTCTTTTCGATGCGGCGGCGCAGATTGGGCTTTTCGGCCGGGAACTGGCCCAGGGGTATGCCGGCGAGGCCGACGGCAACCGCGACGGCCGGATCAATGTGCCGGAATTGTTCGCCTTCCTCCAGCAGCGGGTAGCCGCAGCGGCCAAAGCGCTGGGCGGTCTTCAGAACCCGAAACTATTCCTGCCGGACAACCGCCCGCCTCGCCTGACTCAACCGGCGAAAGACTCTATTCGCCGTCTAACTGGCTACCTTCGCCAAGAAAAGCCAGACCTCAAGTCGGCCAAACAGGAATACGACGCCGCTGTCTTGTTGGCAAAAAATGAACCGGAGCCGCATTTAATCTATGCTTTGCTCCTCCTTCGCAGCCGGGAGAGAGACGAGGCAGCAAGTATATTGGCCCAGTTGCGTGTTCAACGTCCGGAGCTGCTTGTCGTCCCCCAGGCTTTTGTTTGGCTTGAACTGGACAGGCGCAATCCCTCCGGTGCAGTTGGGCCGCTCATGGAGTTAGGCTCCTTATTGGCGAAAACCGCTTCAACCGTAGGAAGTGCCGATCCTTTCCTGACAGAAATCGCCAATTGGTGTGGCCGACTTCGTGAGTATGCAGGCAGCCTGGAGGATCTTGAATCAGTGCTTAGCAAGGTGGATGCTCAAATGGCGCAGTGTGGCCCCAGTCTTCATCAAGCTTATCAACGGGGTCGGGAAGAAGCTCGGGCCGTCCTCAAGCGGTTTGATGAACAAATGGCCTCTGCAGATCCCTTGAGCCTCCCCCAGCTCCGCGTGGAGAAGCGCCAGCTGCGCCACTACGCCTCTTTCCCGTACGAGACGTGGATTGATCGAATTCTGGCCGGCTTGGATGATGAATGAAGGCGAAAAGGGGCCACCAGGGCTGTTAACGAAGGGACTTCGGCTCTAAAATCTCGTTGTTCCGGTTTGAACTTTGCGCGAGGATAGCGGCGAAAGGGGCAATCTTAAGGCGCCCTTCCTAGGTCTCGAAAATCCAAGCTTACGCCTCAAAAGCACCTCTGGTCCGGGAGGTCTTTGGAAAGGATCGGTGCAGATGGACTTCGAAAGCTGCAGGCCTCATGGGATTGTCTACCTTAGTTCCCCCCGTTGGACAAAACCGACCGTAGCGTTTTTGGTAACGGCTTTTGTTTTCGCCCTTAGTGGTTGTCAACAATCGCAGCCAAGTGCGACTCCTGGCATAACCGGCCAAGTAGCTAGCGAAAGTAAGGCCGTTCAAACCCCGGGGAATCAAGCGGCTCGCCCCTCGCCGGGCGGGCCTCAACAACTAGAACCTGCCACGCTAGAGGCGATCGCGCTTTTCAATCGGGGCACCGCGCTATTAGAACAATACCGTTATGGCGAGGCGGCGGAGATCCTGCGGCAAGTCGTCGACAAATTCCCGACATGGACCGCTGCGAAGTTTAACCTGGCTTTAGCGTATTTGAATCTTCAGGAAAGTAAAGGTGCCGAGGATTACCTCGCACAGGCTCGCGATCTTTTCTTGGAGATCTTAGAGAAAAATCCCAACCACCTGCATGCTCGGTTCTGTTTAGGCCTTCTTTACGAGCACCTAGGCGATCACGAAAAGGCCTTAGAGTGTTTTCGCCTTGTTTACGAGGCAGATCCTCAGGAACCGAGCGTGACTTATAAATATGCCGAGGCACTTCTGGCCGTTGGCAAAGACGGAGAAGGCACACAACTTCTCGAGAAATTGGTTGAACGGGACCCCGGCTTTGTCTCGGGCATTTATCGGCTGGCTATGCAATACCAGCGGTCGCGCCAGCTTGATAAAGCCAAGCCGCTCTTTGCGCGGTTTAAACAGCTCAACGCGGCGGAGCTTGCCGGCGGTTCGTTCACCGTGCGAAAGGTTTACGGTTCGGCCGGGAAATATTACTTCGCCCTCGGACCGGACAGTTTGCCGGTAGAGCGGCGCCTGTCCGGCCCCCAAGCCGTGCCGGTTTTTGAACCTGAGCTCACCGAGGTGTCTGAGGCAACCGGCCGCTACGAAGTGGGTGGCGTGCCGGTTAGCCTTCCGCCCCTGGCAGTCGGCGACTGGAATAAAGACGGGCTTCTTGATTTATGTACAGGGGGGGTGAACGCAAAAGTCGTACTCTGCGTCAATGAGGGAAAACGCCTTTTTCGGCTAGAGCCAGTTTGCGACACACCCGCTACGCAACTTTGCCCCGGTGACGTCGACAACGACGGCCATCTTGACTTGTGGGTGGCAGGCAAGGGGCTCGGCGTCCTTTTGCGTAACAACGGTAAGGGAACATTCGAGCAAGTAGCCTTGCCCGCCCTTTCGTCGGCCGAGCTTGTCGTCGTTTTGGCCCGGCTTGTAGACATTGATGCCGATGGCGATTTGGACCTGGTGGCCTATGTCGCCCCAAAAGGATCAATCCCACCCGAGCCGGCAGTAGATTCGGCCGAACCGGTAGTAGCGATTAATCGTCGAGACGGGACCTACGAAATTGCTTCCCATGCATTAGGGCTTCCCTCAATGAAGCAGGGAGTTGGGGGCTTCCTTTGGGAAGACTTTGACGGGGACCGCGATCTGGACGCCATTGCCTTCTGCGCTCAAGAAGCGCATCCTGCAGTTGTCATTAATGACAGAGTTGGGGCAAGTCGGCTGGTTGACGGTAAAGGCTGTGGTTTCGCACCGGTAGCTTGTCGGTCGGCCACAATGGCCGATATTGACAAGAATCAACTACCCGATGTAATCGCCTTCCACAACCAAGGCATCGGGGTATTTGTCAACGGAGAATACTGGCAATTCGCCCTGGCAGACCAAGCGGTATATCCGTTTTCCGGTCTTCGCAGTAGTGGCGGGCAGTGTGTTGACGTGGACAACGATGGTGATTTGGATCTTTTCCTACCGGATGCGGAAATTGGCCAAGGAACTCGCCCGAAGATTTTCATCAACCTCTGGCCCGAGAAACGCTTCCTCGACCTTGACGAACTTGCCCCGGGGAACATCCTCTGTGCGCTCAGGTGGCCAGGACCGACAACTGGAATTGCCGCCGATTTCGACAACGATGGAGCGATCGACCTTGCCTTTGCCCCTCCCGGAAAACCCATAAGCATTGTGTGGGGTCAACCTACCGGCCGTAATTGGATTCAAGTGGAACTAGTCGGTACTCAAGGAGAAGACCAAAAGACTCGCTCAAGTGGATCGCCCATTGGAGCGCGGCTAGAAGTGAAAGCGGGCGCCATCTGGCAACAATACAGCTATGCGGCGCCGGCTGGTCCCGCCGCAAGCTGTCCGCTTCGAGTTCACGCCGGCTTGGAAAAAAATCAACAGGTAGATTGGCTAAGAGTGATTTGGCCGGACGGGGTGTTACAAGCGGAATTAGAAGTACCGGGTAATCAGCTTCTCACGTTGACGGAACTTCAGCGGAAAATTAGCTCTTGTCCACACCTTTTTGCTTGGACCGGCCACCACTTTGCCTTTGTCAGCGATTTTGGCGGAAAAGGTGGCCTTGGGTACTGGATTGCACCGGGAGTTTATGCCCAGCCTCAGCCGGTGGAACTTGTGCCAATTCCTCAACTGGGACCACGGGACGGACAATATGTTGTTAAAATTCTGGAGCCATTAGAAGAGGTGGTGTATGTCGACGATTTGAAACTATGGATGATAGAACACCCCGTCGGCACCCGCGTTTATCCCCATGAGATCATGGCTGTGGGTATCGCTCCCCCACCGGCGGAAGTACTGTGCTTTAGGCAGGAAATTCCCGTAAGCCGAGCACGCGATAGCCTCGGGAAAGACATCACTGAGGATCTCAAGCAGCTCGACCGGAAAGACGTGGGGCCACCCACTATTGACCCCCGGTTCGCCGGCTATGCAAAAGACCACTTTGTGGACCTTGAGTTCGATGTTGAGAGTCAAGCAGTTGGTCCCCGGGATCGCATCTTTTTGATTGGCCAGGGTTGGGTCAACTACGCTTATTCGTCCACTAATTTTGCTGCGGCTCAAGCCGGGCTGAGGCTTCGTGCCCCATCCGTCTACGTTTGGCGAGAGGACAATTGGGTGTGCCTTGTGAAGGAGGCGGGCTATCCAGCAGGCATAAACCATGCCATGCTTCTTGAGCTAACCGGACTCCTTAAGCCCGGGGACAGGAAGTTCAGGATCGAGACAAATATGGAGATTCACTGGGACCGGTTTGCATTAGGCATCGCCGAGGCGGAGCTGCAGCGGCAGGTTGCCATTCGGCAGTTGAGGCCGAGCTCAGCACACCTTAGCTTTTATGGATTTCCCCGGGAGTATTCCCCGGAAGGCAGAAAACCAAACCTCTATGATTATAGCAATGTTGATAAAACGGCCACTTGGAAAAGGCCTGCTGGCTTTTATACCCAATTTGGCGAGGTGACGCCCCTTGTTGCCGAGCAAGATAACTGCTTTGTCATCATGGGTCCCGGGGAAGAATTAACTGTCACCTTTGAAGTCCCGGTGGAAAACTCGTCATCCCCTGGGCATGCCCGCTCATTCGTTTTGAAAACAGTTTCCTTCTGCAAGGATATGGACTGGCACACGGCTTACGGTCAGACGGTCGCCCCGCTGCCCTTCCATCAAATGAGTCGCTACCCTTATGGGCCGGAAGAAAGCTATCCCTTTACTCCACAAATTAAGCTCCTCCATGAGCGGTATAATACTCGACGTGTTGGCGATCTTCGGTAACAAGCCATCGTCCGGTCGGCAACTCACTCAGCCGGCCAAGACCTTGTGGCAGCAGCACTGGCGAAAGTAACATCGCTTCTTCGTGAAACAATTGCTTAACTGTTGACAATCCCAACTTGGGAGGGAAGTAAACCATGAGTTTGTCAACATCGTACTGGATCGCAATCACCGCTGGTGGCATTCTGGCTTGCGCAGGCCTGGCTCTATTGTGGAATTTGTGGTGGGCAGGTGCTCTACCGGCAGAAGGAGCGCCTCTCGGCCGGGCGACAGTCCTTTTTGCTGCTACGGCCCAGGGTGCCGGTGATCTGCAGCAGGGTGTTGCCAGCGGCTCCCCCGCCCAAAACAAAGTCCAGCGATTTGGAGCCGTCATCGGGCTTCGTCCGGAGAAAAAAGACTACTACATCGAGCTTCACAAGAACACCTGGCCCGGGGTACTTGAGCAGATTCGCCGATCCAACATCCGCAATTACTCGATCTTCCTCGCCGAGCTTGACGGAAAGTTGTACCTTTTTGCCTACTACGAGTATGTGGGCGCCGACTACGAGGCTGACATGAAGAAGATGGCGGAAGATCCTGAAACCCAGCGCTGGTGGAAAGAGACGGATCCCTGCCAAATCCGCCTGCCCGGGACACCGGAAGGCAAGTGGTGGAAACCAATTCCAGAGGTTTTCCACACCGATTAGTCACCTGACACACCAGACAGGGTAAAAACACCGTAGCATAGCTGGCCTTTTGCGCCGGCTCCCGCCAACCGGGGCTTCGTCGCAAACTGTGCTGAGTGTACTATTTGACGGTCGGAGCAAGAAAAGTCCGTCCACAAGCCCGCAAAGCCGGCAAAACAGGGGACGGGCAAACGAAACGCTCGCCCAGAAGGGTTTACCAAAGGTGGCGAAAGGCCGAGGGCAAGACGCCCGAATGGTATGGGTTGGCGGGACGCGGACGCACGCGACGGATTGTCAGGATTGGGCTTCGAAACGAGGCGACAAAAGATAATGACGAAATACTAATCAGGCCGCTACCGGCCTGGCAGAGATCAGATTCTCGAGCGGTCGCCGCTGTGGGACAGCCGGTCCGACTCGAGCTCGCCGAGTAGTTCAGATCAGCCGACCGTATCCCGGACGACCCCTTTTTCATACCAGGCGCTAACGAAACTTGTGCGGGCCAATCGCTTCGGCCCAGCAGGTCATAGCTCATCGGAGGCGATGTGTATCTTAAACATGCATCCGGAGATTCTGCGGTTCAGTATTAACTGACCCCAGGCCAATCCCTCCTCAAATATCGTTTTATGGATCCCCAGCCGGCCATTGACTTCTTGCTTCGAGCTGGCCCGCAACTTTAAGCACGTGCAAAACCGCTTGCTCACCGAAGTCATTACTTCTTTGGCGGGGCCACCATATCCTTAAGGGCTTTCAGCGCCCGGATGCGGACCTTTGTGGTTGCAGGCTTTGCCGGAATATCCCGCAATTGCCCCATCACCATGACGCCCTTGCGGGCAGGCCGCGCCGGAATTCGCCTCTTTTCAATCTTTAACAGACCTGGCAGGACAAACACTTCCGGGCCCTTGGTCAAACACTTTCGAATCTCCTCCTGCAATGCGTTGAATACGGCGTCGATGTCTTTCTTGGTGAGCCCTGTGGCCTCGGCCAAATTGGCAATTAGCTGAGATTTGGTCAACGCCTTTTTAGTCGGTTGCGCCTTTGCCATGGCTCAATCTCCAACTAATCAAAGGTCTTCCACACCGTATTTAACACCCAGAGTTATTCCCTTCGAGCGGAAACAGGTTTTTCCGCAAAGAGCTAGCGTGCCTCCCCTCCGGTTTACTAATTCGAAGTTGCCCGGCCCTGGTTCACCCCGTTCGTCCCCACTCTCTTTTGCTAGGCAAGTACACCCCAAGACGTTACCGAAGGTTGCAAATAACCCAACGATTTGCCCGGCGTCCGTTCTCCCATCCTCGCCAAATCGCGTCCGGCTTCTTAAGAAAACTGAAATTACGCCAGACCTAGCTATCGCCACTATAATCGAAGGAGGTGTACCCCGCGGGCCGACCCTGTTTTGGCAAGGGGGAGACCCCCTCCGGGCAAAACTACCGCCAAAAGGCAGGACAAATTCCACCGTGGTTTAGGGTCAGAGCCTATGAATCTTCCGCCCGGCGCGCGACGAAATACGGCTCGACTTGCAATTGTGACACCGGGGATCCTTTGCGGTCTAGGCTGGATAGCCTGGAGTGTATTTGCCGGATCCGAAGTTGTTAACGGGCAGGATGTTAACCTCCGCCCCGCCACCGCACAAGGCATCCCCGCGGAGACTTCGGACGCATCCGACAAAAACAAATCACCGGCGGCAGGTCTCCTTCCTCCCCCACCAAGGGAAAAAGTCCGCCTTTTGGAGGAAGCCCGGGCGCTGATTATGGCTCAACGTTATAGCGAGGCCATTGAGCGCCTGCAAGAGGTTTTGCTAGCGCCTGACGATTATTTTTTGCCGGAACGAGCCTCTGCGGCCGAGCCGCGATCCCTTAAAAACGAAGCCGACCTCCTCCTCAGGTCCCTCCCCAAGCCCGCTCAGGAGCTTTACCAGCTTCAGTTCGAAGCCCGAGCCGAGGCCTTGCTGCACCAGGCAATCGCAGTACGCGACCTTGGCGGGCTTCTCCATGTCTGGGGGTGCTTCCCGGGGACCCAGGCAAGCGTTCGCGCCGGCCTCTTGGCTGCCTATTGGTTGCTGCAGGAAGGGCATATCCCGGAAGCCACCCGGATCCTCCAGCAAGTTTACAATTCGGGCCAAGTGCCGCCGGACTGGCAAATGGCAGCGGGCATTGTCCTTGCCGGTTGTTACCTGGCTCAAGGACAAGAGCCAAAAGCGGAGGGTCTGCTTCAAGAAATTCAGCAAGCCGCCGCGAGCACCGTGCCTAGGGGGGAGGGGCAACTGATCCCATGGTTTTCCGATTCGGACAATCCGATCGAGTGGTTGAAAAAGCTTTTCGGCCCGTGGGCGCCACCTCAAGATTGCCAACGTGAGGGCGAGGAGCGTGTCGCTTATCTAGGTTTACTGCCCACGCGGAACGGGCAAGTGCAAACCGCCGCGCCACTCCTTACCACGATGTGGAAGGTCCGCCTGGCTGATTACCCGGAGTTCGAGGAATTAATTACCCACGCAGAGGAATACGATCGGGCCACGGAGCGACCGGCAATACCCGCATCGATGCCTCTGGTGGTTGGTGAGATAATCCTTTGCCGAACGCTTCGAAGTCTGATAGCAGTTGACGCAAAAACGGGCAAACGCCTTTGGGAAAGTTCTCCTGAAACAATTTGGGAGCCATTCCTTAACAGTGCCTCTGGAATCAACGTGGAATGGCTTCCGGTGATTGAGCAAGCCGTGCGTTTACGTGTGTGGGGAGATGCCACGGCTGGCGGACTAAGTACCGACGGGCAACTTGTTTTTGTGGTCGAAGACCTTGGCTGGCCAACGGCGGCCTTTTACCCGGGTGTGCTTTTGGGTCGACGACCTGCCGGGGAGCTGCGCTCGGTACCCACTTGGAACACCTTAAGCGCTTACGACATCCGCACGGGCAAACGCCGTTGGCAAATCTCAGGGCGGACAGACACCCCCGGCAAAAACCTGGAAAAGGTATTTTTCCTCGGGCCGCCCCTCCCGCTCCAGTCGCGCCTTTATGCGATTGGGTACTCAGAGGGGGAAGTCCGCCTCATTGAGTTAGAAGCAAGCAGTGGCAAACGACTGTGGCAATTGGCCTTGGCAGCCGTTGATGAACCGATCTCCGAGCACTGGCGACTCCGCACGGCGGGCCTCTCCCCCAGCTACCACCAAGGGATCCTGGTTTGCCCCACGGGTGTTGGAGCACTCGTTGGTGTGGATATCTTAACCCGTCGGCTTGTTTGGTTTTTCCCCTACAAAGGTAAGGAAATCGGTTCGATTGACAGTCGAGTTGCACCGCTTAACGTGCCCTACCCAATGCCGGGAGCGACTCACGCGGTTATTGCAGGCGGCATTCCGCTCATTGCCGAAGATCGTGTGGTTTTTGGCGGAAATGATTCCTCGAAGATCTTTTGTCTGGAATTATCCACTGGGCGACTCATCTGGGAGATCCCCCGCGAGGATGTTTTGTACATTGCTGGGGCATATCAAGGGCAGGCTATTCTTGTGGAGCCAAAGGCGGTTCGGTTGGTGAGCCTTGCGCCCGCCTCCGAGCAAACCCAACTGAGTGGGAGCAAGAAAAATGGGTTACCCGTCGCGGCGGACCAGGAGCAGAACGCCCGGCAAGATCCCACCGATCAACCTTCGCTTAAATCGTTGCCACCGCAAAAGCGGATCGAATTGCCGTACGGGGGAGGGGTGGCAGGCATTGGTTATCGCAGTGGGGCCAAGTACTTCGTGCCTTTGCTTACTGGGGAAATTGCGGAAGTTGACTTGGCCGAGCTTCGGGTCGTCAACGTGCTACGGTCTGTTCGCCCGATTCCCCTTGGTAATTTGGTGGCCTGTCAAGGCCGAGTGTTTTCTCTTTCCGGCAGTAGCCTCACGATGTTTCCGGATGCGGCCGCTCTGCGGGCCGATCTAGCAGTGCGATTGGCGGCTGATCCAAATGACCGCCAGGCAAAGCTCACCTTGGCCAAGGTGCTCATTCACGAGGGGAAGTATCGGCAGGCCTGGGAAGAGCTGGAAAGCCTGTGGCAACGGCAGCCTACTCCGGAACTTCGGGAGTGGCTCCGCGAAACATCCCTGGCGGGTCTCCGAAAGGACTTCGAGTATTTTGCTCCTCGCATGTCCCAATTTGAGGAATTCCTGGAAGATCCTGCCGATCGGGCTGTGTACTTGCAGCTGTTGGCGGTGGGTCGTGAACAACAAAACGATTGGGAAGGGGCGTGGGATGCGTATCGCCGACTTATCGAGCTGGACTGGGAGAGTCCGGGGTGGCTCCGTCTTGATGCCACCTGGGAGGTCCGAACGAGCCATTGGCTGATGCACCGACTTGCCAAACTATATGAAAAAAGCTCTCCGGCCGTTCGGACGAAGATCTCCCAATACATGTCAGAGCTTGGTCGTGCCGCTAAGCTGGAGGAGGGCCGGGATGGTTCGTCAACAGTGAGAGAAAAATGGTTGGCCTACTTCTTCCAATTTCCTCAAGGCCGGCAAGTGGCGCTTCGGCACGCCGAGGAGCTGGCACGAAGTGGGCGAATTTTGGCAGCCGAATATTGGTGGAATCGTCTTGCAGTTGACGAGGGGGCACCTTACCAACAAGATGCCCAGCAGGCCTTGCTCCGGCTTTACTACGAGAACCAGCGTTGGGGAGCCATTGCCCACCGGCTAAGGCGGCATAAGGCCGCTGCTGGCGACAAGGCGGCCGGCCCGGAGGGTGAAACACCGGATCAATTGGCACAATTTAGTGGGCACCCCGGGGTTGAAGCACGCTTGCGAACTCCTGATTCGTGGCCGCTCCGGGCGAAGGTAAGTTCGGTCGGGGAAAGCTCCTTGTCCCTCCCGCGAACACGAGTTCCCATTAGCATGGTAAGCCCCAATGGTGGCGACTCGTCAGAAGAGCTAAGGGTAGCGCTTATTACAGAACGACCAATTTTGGCCGGTTTTGACGGCTTTGGACGAAAGCAATGGGAGTTTCCCATCTCCGAGCTGGCTGACCTATCCGGGTTTACTTTCTTCCGCGGCAGCTCACAAGCTTTGACAATTGGACATCTCGTTGTTGTTAAAGGCCAAACGCAGGCGATAGCGCTGAATACGTTGACACTCGGATCCCAAGGCCGAGCAACCCTCGTTTGGGCGTTTGACCTTGTCAAAATGCAGCCAATGTCTCTTCGCGGCGAAGGTCTCCCCGGCGAAGACGCGGCCCAGAGCCAGGTCGCGCAGACGATTCCGGGCTTCGCCGATGTGCTTTCGTTTGCCAGGTTTTCGGCAGATGCTCCCCAACCTGAAGTGTTCCCGATCGGCAATCGATACGTCGGATTTAAGCAGCGTAATCATCTCGCCGTCGTTAATGCACTCACAGGCGAAAGGCTGTGGGTGAGGCGTGATTTACCCCCCAAAGGTACAGTAACGACGGACGGGAAGTTTATTTATGTGTTTACCCGGGAAGGACAGGAAGGTGTGGTTTATGATGCAGAATTGGGCGAAATGATACTCCGCACGAAATTCCCCCCTGGGCTCGTCTGGCAAAATTTTGAGCTGCAGGGTAATGGCCGCCAGTCCGAAGCGAGTGGGCCGGTCGTTGTGGGTAACTGCGTGTTGTGCCGGGAAATCGTTGCTCACTCGCAAGATGAAACATATCAGCGGTTTTTCCTCTGGGACTTGTTTACAGGCAATAGGGCCTGGGAATCGCCGGATTTGCCACACCAAGCAGTTTTTAAGGTGCACCGGGGAAAATGGCTGGGAGTGTGGTATCCGGACGGACGTTTGCAAATTTACCGCCTTCCTGATGGTAACCTTCTGACCGAATCCCAATTGCCGGTCCCGATGGCCGAAGCACAATGGCGCCGGCTAGAAATCCTCAGTAACTCGTGGCAGCTCTTGGCGCTAGGGCTGGCGGAAGCTCCCGGCAGAACCCCTCAGCTCAGCTCTTACCCACCGGCTGGGGTTCCTTGCGAACGGATTAGCCGAGCTGCTTTGTGGGCATGTGATCTCGAAGGCCGACCGATGTGGACAGAGCCAGTGACAGTCTCCGACTGCTGGCTTCCTGTGGATCAACCGTGGGAATTGCCCGTGCTTTTTTTTGCATGGATTCCAGTATCTGCGGATCAAAAAGATTCCCCCCCGAGCCAACAACAGTTTGCCATTTTGGCGATCGACCGCCGAACGGGCTCCAAAGTTGTGGACACGCGGCTACCCAATTCCGGTATCCGGCTTGACATTGAGGGCAATCCCGAGCAAAAGACCGTCCGCGTTAGGCTCCATCGCACCGGATTAATGATCACGTTTACCGAGCAAGCGGCAGACCATCCGGCCGAGGAGGGACCATCGACCCCACAATTGCCCGGTTTACTCGATCTCCTCCGCCGCGCTATGGGGGCAGCCGAACCCAAGTAGCCGGCGGCTTTGGAGCGCGACTTCGGCCTCAAACCGCTCCAAATGCGGTGGCAGGTGCGATGGATCTAAGGGGCGGAGGATTTTAGGAAGGCGGCCCTTGGGCAAGAGGATCTGTTAACGGTGGCCAGGGAGAAGAACTAAGAGCGCGAGCTCTTTACCCATCGCAGCTGCCGGTAGCCACTGGATGCAAATCAGCGTTTTATAGATGTAGCCCCCGAAAGATTAGGGTGTCCTTCCCAGACTTGTGTGCAGATGACATCTACCGGCGAAAGGTCAGCGTGGTAGAAAAGCTTAGAGGACGATGAGGGCCAGCAACGAAATTGCCTCCGGGTGTTCGCGGCACGGGTTGTCTCGCTTGAAGATGACGGGTAGAATTGCCCCTCCGGACACCACGACAAAGCTTTTCGCGATTTTAATGAGCATCTTTTTCCTTTGTGCGAAAGCCACCCACGCACAAGTTGATCCGGCGGAGCTTGACCGCGCCGTTCGACGCGGTTTGGACTGGCTGGCCGCCCAGCAATCGGGCGGTGGTACTGCCCGTGGACTAGGCCACTGGACGGCCGCGGGAGGCCAGTACCCCACGGCGATGACAGCGCTGGCTGGGATCGCCCTCTTGTGCGAAGGCTCCACCACCACCCAGGGACGCTATGCACCGAATATCCGGCGGGCTGTTGACTATCTCATTAGTCGAAGTCAACCCAGCGGCTTGATTGGGGATCCCACACAGGACGATCGGTACACCTATGGCCACGGATTTGCCATGTTGTTTCTTTCTCAGGTCCTGGGGGAAGAAGAGGACGAAGGACGTCGTCGCGAGCTAGTCGACGTACTCACCCGGGCAGTCGAATTCACCGGTAAGGCACAAACCTCAGCAGGCGGATGGGGCTATGTCAGCGCGGCCGACGGACAGGACTTTGACGAAGGATCCACCACCGTCACCCAGGTTCAGGGACTTCGGGGGTGCCGCAACGCGGGCATTCCGGTCCCAAAGGAAATCGTCGACAAAGCGATCGCTTACATTCACCGTTGCACTTTGCCAGACGGAGGCGTTCAGTACAACTCTCAGGGAGGGGGAGGGCGTCCCGCGATTACAGCCGCGGCGATAGCGTGCTTATTTAGCGCCGGAGAATACGACAGTCCTTATGTGCGAAAGTTGCTTGCCTATTGCCAGCGCCACCTGAACAACCTTTCCGATCGCGGGCTTGGTCACTGGCACTACGCTCACTACTATTACGCTCAGGCACTCTATCGGCTCGGTGGCGAGGAATGGCGACAGTACCGCGACCGCCTCTATAGCCGCTTGCTCCGCGAGCAGAACCCGGACGGCTCGTGGACACAAGGATATATTGGGCCTGTTTATACGACGGCTATCAACCTTACAATTCTCCAGCTAGAAAAGGCGGCCCTGCCTATTTACCAAAGGTAATTCCCCGCAAAGCTTTCAGAAGGGGTCGGGACGTTGAAGAACCGCTTTTATCTTCATCCAGGATTGGTGTGGCTCCGTGCAGAGCGTCCCTGTGTGGGTCAGGGAGAACGTCAAGCAGCTGATTGATACCTTCGGGGCCTAGGCCAGCTTGGCGCGATTATTCACGCGGTTAGTATCTAGAGCCTGGGCAAAACGGGCAAAAAATCAACGGCGTATTATGAATTGTAAACAGATCATGCGGCTTTGGGTTTTTTGATTCCTGTACACTAACCAGGAGCCTCAACCGATCCCATGACAATTGAAATAAGCTTCAGTCGTGCCGAAGAAGCCCTTGCGCGTGTTGCAGCTGCCCGTGAGCAGATCCTAGCGCAGGTCTCCCGGATCATCGTGGGTCAGCAAGAGGTTTTGGAGCAACTCCTAATCGGGCTTCTTGCTAACGGACATTGCCTTTTGGAAGGCGTGCCGGGCTTGGCCAAGACGCTAATGGTCAGCACTTTGGCTCAGACGCTCAGCTTAGAGTTTAGCCGCATCCAGTTCACTCCAGACCTCATGCCTGGCGACGTCACAGGCACCGAAGTCATCCAGGAGAATCGCACAACCGGAGCACGAGAATATCGCTTTTTGCCAGGGCCAATCTTCGCCAATGTGATCTTGGCGGACGAAATTAACAGAACGCCACCCAAGACGCAGGCGGCTCTCCTTGAGGCTATGCAAGAGCGACAGGTCACGGTCGGACGAAACCGGCATAAACTGCCAGAACCGTTTTATGTTTTGGCCACCCAGAATCCGATCGAGCAGGAAGGTACCTATCCACTCCCGGAGGCTCAGCAGGATCGATTCATGCTCAAAATATTTGTCACATATCCCACTTTCGAAGAGGAAGTGGAGATAGCCCGGCGAAGCACTTCCGCACCAACCCAACCGGTTGAATCGGTCCTGTCAAGCCAAGACATTCTTTTTTTGCAAGAACTTGTGCGGCAGGTTCCGATAAGTGATCATTTGATCAGATATGTCCTTCTTTTGGTGCGACAAACGCGTGTCGGCCAGCCGGGCGTGCCGGCCGACATTAGCCGCTACCTTAGTTGGGGGGCCGGTCCGCGCGGGGTTCAGTTTCTAATCCTGGGCGCTAAAGCCCGAGCACTTCTCCACGGCAGGCCCTATGTATCTGTCGAGGACATTCAGTTCCTGGCCAAACCTGTTTTGCGCCATCGCCTGGTGCTAAACTTCGCTGCTGAGAGCGAGAATATCTCGGCCGATACCATTATCCAGTGGCTGCTGGAGCGGACCCCAAGCAAAGAGGACGAGTTATCCCGCGATGCCCGACTCCAAGCGATTCTTGCCTCCTGAGGTGATCACGCGTCTAGGTCGCCTGGAGCTCCAAGCCAGACAGATCGTGGAAGGACTCCTGGCCGGCCGGCACCGAAGTCCCTACTGCGGCCAATCGGTCGAATTTGTTCAACACCGTCAGTACACCTGGGGCGATGAGCTTCGGCACGTGGATTGGCGGGTGTGGGCACGGCACGATCGGCTTTACGTCAAGCAATTCGAAGAAAACACCACCCTCCCGCTGACACTTGTCGTTGATATTTCCGCAAGCATGGGTTACGGCAAACCGTTGCAAACAAAATTCGACTGTGCCGCCACTTTGGCAGCCTGTTTGGCCCATCTTGTCCTCAGGCAGCAGGATGATGTGGCTTGCATTACCTTCGACGAAGCAATCCGCCACCGTTTGCCGCACCGCAATCACCAGCGACATCTTGAGGACATACTGCAAGCCCTAAGTCAGTGCACGCCTTGCCAGAAAACGCAACTTACCGTGGTCGTTCAAGAGGCAGCCAAGTCGTTTACAAAGCGGGGCATCTGGGTGATTATTTCCGACCTGCTGCTTGAGCTATCAGACTTGGAAGCAGCCATCCACCACCTGCGGGCGGCTAACCATGAGGTGGTTATCTTCCAAATCCTCCACGAAGACGAGCTAGAATTTCCTTTCCGAACACCGATGGTGTTCGAGGATGCCGAGCTGCCGATCAGAGTTCGCTGCCATCCGGCAGCTTATCGCCAAGGATATCTGGAGGCCCTGCGACAATTTTTGGAACAGGTGCGGGAAATCGCGGGGCGACTCCAAGCGGAGTGGTATCTGGTTCGCCGGTCCGAGCCACTTGAGCTCCCGCTACTCCGGTTTCTGTCTCATCGGTCGCGGCGATTTCGCATCGGGGTGCGGTCTTCCCGACGATAACTAGACAGCTCTAGACGCGAAGGATAGCCCCGGCAACGTAACTCGATCTTGCCAAGCAAATAGCTCGACGGGGGAAGGAAAGCACAACCGGCTTAACTTGATCTTTCCGTCTAAAAAGGCTCGGCTTTCTCTACGACTAATACCGGCAAGCTGTCTAGCGCTACACTTCCGTTGTGGAGCTATTTAGAAGGGCTTGGCCCTGAGGTCGCGGGGGAAAATCTTTGGAAAAAACCTTCAGCCATAGGGGCCAATTCATGGAAGGCAGCACCACCCTCTGCCTTTTGCCCGAAGAGCGCAAAATCTGTGTTGAACTCCTCCGTCGCGACCGCCAAGTGCAGGTAGTGTTGCTCCTGCTTTCCCTGGAGTCGGGTGCCGCTACCGGTGAATCACCCGGTGCCTTCAGGTCACTCCCAAGACCATCTCCCGGGCCAAGAAAGCCTAGCGGCCATGGGGCGTGGCACCAGCCTTAGAGGAGCCGGCCAAAGACTCGCGCTTCCCGCCGGTGTAGGTGGCATGGGTGGTGGGCTAGCTGGTGGAGAAGATGCCCCGCGATCTTGGGCTGGTCTAGGTCTTATCGCTAATTCGTACGCCGCCGGGCAAAGATCCCACGCGTTCGTGTTGGTCACCTCGTTCGGCGACAAAACGGCGACCCCGATGGAAGATCCCATGCGCGTTTTGGCTGGTCAACTGCCGGCGGACCTGCGACCTGCCAGCCCCGGTGCTCCGTGTGAATAATCGCCTCCCGCCCACCACGGAGAGAATGTCTTCAAAATCCTTGGGGAAGAGGTTTGGAAAGGTTTTCGGCCGAAAGGGGCAGTTTTCGCTTTGACAGAAATCGACCAAAAACAGCGCGACTCCGCCTTGGGCTGGGGACGGGGGGAAAGGCCACAACTTCCAAGAATGGACTCGTCACTATGGAGCATTACCCGAATGAGGACATCTTGAGCGGAAAGCAATGGGCAACGGTGGGTGTGGCCCTGAATGTGGGCCGTTTTTGGGGAGCAATCGGGACCGAACCCGAGTGATGAAGGTAAAAAGGGAGCGGCAACCATTAAGTGTTGACCGATGGCCTAGGCATTCCCTTGGCCGTCAATCCGGGGAGCGCTAATGAGCACGATCTCAAGCAGTTGCTCCCTCCTGTGGACAAAATCCCTCCTTTCCCGAGCCCCGGGGCTCGCCCTCAGCGACCCCGGCAACTTTCAGCGGAAGGGGCGACCACAGCGAGCCTCACTGCCAAGCCTTCCGCGGTCGGAGCATTGAGCCCCTATTGCCGCGCTACACCACCCGGAGGCCCATCCCCTGGAAAAATACCGCTGAGTAGTGGAATGGAGTATCACTTGGCTCGACCAATATCCTCGACTCCCCATCCGGTACGAGCGCGGCGCCGAGCTCCACCACCCCTTCCTTACCGTCGCCTGAGGCCTGACTTGCTACAAGTTCCTTGGAAGTCATTTTGACACAGGCTCTTTAGCTTCACTTAGAGCCGTAACCGCGCTTCTCACCCGTGCTCTTGGTAGGCTCCCGCAAGCCGAGCAAGAGGACAGAGGGTTATTGTCCACCTTTTGCCTCAGGAACGCACCATTTATCTGCGGATTGTCCGTCGGAACCTTCACGGACAAGCAGCGCAACTGGGCTTGCTGGATACCGATCCAGGTACCGCTTTACTAGCTACCGGTTCTCCGTCGTTCCAGCCAACCCTCCCGGAGAGCTAACTTTGCGTTAAGGCAGTTTTAGAACATGCCCTCGACAATTGGCCCAAACCTGCCCGCTCTTTCCGGGTGGCTTACATGAAAGGGCAACTGGGTAACCGAAAAGACTTGCGGCGCTTCCGCCTGGCGCCCTCCCATCCGCCTGCGGAGTGCCGGTACAGGCGTTTTA
>JANXBW010000059.1 GCA_025060325.1 Thermoguttaceae bacterium | reverse complement strand
AAAACGCGTCCTTCGCTCCTCCGCGGGTCTGGCCTGAGTAAGATCTCTGCGCCTTCCCGAAGTTCTTTTAAATCAATCACTCGTTCTCCCTGTCCGCCTGTGTCTTTTTCGCTAAGATAGGGCGAATCGTCTTCTTCGATTGTGACGTATATTGTAAGGGCAGCACTGGCATTAGGGACGGGGCACGTAATATTACCTAAGGTCGTGATTCTGCCCGGTCTTTCGGCCAGCGGGCCCCTTGATAATACCAATTCTTTTTCCACATGAACATAAACATAATTCTCACCGGGTGGGGGAAACCATCCATCGTCAGGAACATAGTTCGGATCCCAGAAAATGGCGACCTCTACTTCCAGATTTAAGGGCCGCTCTAACGCTTCGAGATACCGCAAGTACTGCGTGACGTGATCAGACATGGTGCGTAAGGGCGCTTTGTTGAGGTACTCGCTCACAGCCGATTTTGTCCGCTCCGTTCGAACTTGTTCGTACAGATGCTCGTCCCACGATTCGCAAACTTGGTTATGCAAGTCCGTTAAAACCTGCAATTTGGGCAACAGCTCATCAGCGCTCGGGGGTGCACATGAGCATACGGAAGCTTCAAGTCTCCTTAAAGCTGCTTGAACCGAGTTAATGGCATCCACGGCTGAGTCGTACTGCTGGCGATCGGCATATTCCGAGGCCCTTTTGCTTACTAACTGAACGAGTTTTTCAGCCGCACTTGTGCAAATTTTAGCCCACTGTTGGGTTTTCAATTCCGCAGGAAAGTTGACCAACATCAGGACCGTGTTCTCCACATCGCCTGACGCCAGGGCCTCCGACACATGCTGTTCCAACTCTGCGAGTTTTCGCTCCACATACCATTTTCCCACGCTTGCCCGCAGGTCTTGTAATCTTTTTTCAAGCTCAGGGGTGACGCCCTCCGGGGATGGCCACTGGAAAGAATTAACTCGGCTTTTGTAGTCATCCACCGCCTTACCTACAGCGGTCTTGTCCCACGCGTTCTCAAGGTCCGCGATAGCCTTAAGGTTTTCCTGCCGACGGCAATCATCCAAGAAGGCCCTCATCTCGCCGCTTGCAGGTCCATCCGGGTGATGGTCAAGGTATTGCTGAGCGAGGTCCATTTTCTTTTGTTTGTTACTTTCATTCCGGAACTTATGTGCCAGAGTTTGTTCATGCTTGGAATCGAGGTCCTTCTCTAAAGCTTCCAAGTTCTTTTCTGGAAAAAACAGGGTGGCAATCACACCAAGGTAGAATCTAGCCCTCAGTCGCTCCACTTCTTGCCACGAGGCCATGATTTCCTCGCAGGTCGCCTGATCGCTATGCAACACGACTTGAGCCTTGTGGACTTGCGTCCAAAACCAAGCGGAAACCGAGGCATCGCCCAAAGCTGCTAAGGTAATCAGTGTAGTGACAACACTGAGAAGCACTCCAGTGATGATTCCCCTTCGTAAGGCGTTAAGTGGCCGTCGCAACTTTGAGGCTGGGGGCATCCGGTAGGCCATTCGCTTCGACTTCGCTCGAAGCCGTCGCACGCTTTTGCGAAGAAACCAAAATGGTACCCAAGACCAGTTGCGCTGCTTTCGCCATTCCGCTTGGCACGCTTTGAGGTCAAGCTCATCACGCCGATTGGTCAACCAGACAAAAGGCTGGATTGCGTTGAATGGTTGAATTGTCCCGGCGGGGATGTCCTTGCCATTGGTAATTGTCGACTTGCCGAAAGCACTGACCGGCGCCACGAGAAATGGGGCGAAGTGGAATCTCGTTTGCTCCCTCGCACTCTCTTCCCCCGGCTTGGAGCTTTTCTGCGTAGCCCCAGTTGACAAAAGCGGAATACTCTGTGGAGGCGTCTCCGACTCCAGCGTGGCGTTGTCGCTGCGGATTGCGAATTCGACGGACTTAACCAGGGCGTAGTATTCCGGACTGCGATTAAGAAATTCGCTTGCCTTCTGCAATTCTTCGTGGGGCTGAGTGAAGTCAATTTCCGAATAGCGGTCCCATTTGGTTATCAACACGCCAACCGGCGTGGTCACCGGTTCTTTGGTCACCTGTCGCAAAGAATGAAAAGCTTCGCGAAGAAGACGCAGTTCCCGAGCAAGAATGCCCAATTGGCCTTTCCGGGGAGCTTCGACGAGGATAAGAAAGCCGTCGCACTCGGCAAGGCGCTCCTTCAGCTTGACTGTTAAGGATTCCGGGTCCGACTCTGCGTCGGGATTAATCAATTCGCCCGAATAGTCAACTACACGGATGAAAAACTCTCCGCACTGTGGATCTGCGATTCGGTAGTCGATCGCTGGCGGCACATCATAGAGCGGCGTTGCCCGGGGAAGCTTGCCATCCTCCAAGTCTTTGACAACTTCCTCCATCCATTGTTTGCCCAGTAGAAGGGAGCGAACGCGCAAACTTTCTTCACTATTTGCCTGGCTAGGTGAATCTGATCCGGGGCTTGCGGCTGGGCTTGTCTCAGACGAGGCAGTTTCCGAGCGGACCGATCGCGCCGGGGAGGCATACGCTTGCCCGAGGGGAGGTGAGCTTATAACCTCGACGGGCAGCCGTTCGCAGGTGGCAAGGCTCCCGTCACACCCCACACTTTGGCCGGCGACGGCCATCGCCCCCAAGAGGCAGGACTTTCCGGAACCCGACCGTCCATAAAGTGCGAAGCGGTAAAGTTTTTTCTCATCACGCCGAATCATTTGTTAACCCCTTCACAGATCACGGTCCCGCCACCACACTGGCCCTGCGGCGACCTACCTTTGCGTGTTGATGCCAAGAAAACCCGCCGGATCAAGACGCGAAAGGGCCTTAACGCCAGCACCACGACAACAACTAAGAGAACGAAAGCAACAATCCCTGACCAAGATGTAAAGAAGGTGCGCTTAAAGCTGGTAAGTGAGTCGCGGACTAGTTGATTCATTCCCTGGCCGATCCCTTCGACAGTGCCCACGGCCGCACCGCGAATGGCATCAAACAAGGTCTTGGAAGCAAAGCGCGCGATTTTTTCTAGCCCCTCTTGTGTAAAGTTCCCGGCTTGGTCGAGGTACTCTTGCGGTGTAAGCATGATGGCCGCAAGAGCTGCGCCCCCAAGCCACAGGGGCCAATGGGGCTTCACATACTTCTCCCAAAATGCGGCGGCTCCATCGCCCATTTGGTCAAAAAACCGGCCGAAATCGGCAGTCTCCAGAGCACGGGCACCAGGCGGCGAAAGGAGTTTTCGGCCCCGGACGGCGATGTCGAATCGAACGGCATCCTCCGCCAAGTTGGGATACCTCGCCATGGCCATCAGTGTTTGTGGCCCCGCATCCTTCATGAAGTTACGCCGCAAACCGATATCTCCAAACATGTCTTTTGCCCGCTGTGCCCCTTCCGCACATAAGTACGCAACTCGCTGTTGTGTAGGTGACAGGCGTCTAATCTCCTGGAGGACATCGTCCGCTTTCTTTCCAAGCATTTGCCGCCACATGTCATCAAGTACGCGAGTTTCGTCGACGGCATGGAGAATCTTCCCGCGGCGCTTGGTCTGGAGGAGTTCATCGGACCAGCGACCAGCACGCTTTGCGTTGTTCAGCTCATCGAGGTGTCGTAAGGGCACGTCATCCCCCACATCGGCCACCCGTCGCAACGTGCGGTCAACAGTTCGAAGAAAGTCCGCTTGTGCGAAATTTTGGTCTAACCCGACGAAAATCAAAATGATGACAAAAACGGAGATAAGAGTGTGCCGGCTTGTTCCAAAAAGGTGGATACAGCTGATCACTTTCTTACTCATTGTCAACATCCCTGCCCGACTCCTTAACTTGCCCTGTTCCCACCGCCAACCAGCAGCCGGAAAGGAATTGGTGCCACGCTTTTCGCGTGGCTTCGCTTGCCCGTCTTATCGCTGTTATAGCCTGAGGTGACCCTAGAGCGACATCGCATCCTGCGTTGATCGCCCCCTCTTGAAGCACCCTGGCATACGGAGAACGCGGATCAACAAGCGCCCCCCAATTGAAAAATACGCATCTGTCGCGACGCATAAACACCCGGGGTTCTAGCCCGGTGAGGGTGCGAAACAGTCTACGATCTCCTCCTGCCCGTTTAAGAAGTTCAAAGCTAAAGCGAATCCAACTGCTAACATCCGTCTTTGCGGCACGGAAGGCTTCCCGGGCGAGATGCGAGCGGAATGCAGTGCCGACCCGTTGCCACCCCACCGTTTCTGGTAGCTCCTTGAGGAGGAGTTCTTTAAGCCTGGAAGAGGCCGTCTTGGCCGCCATTTTTTGCACCGTCTTCTTCCCGGCGATTTCCAGTAACTTGCTGCCTCCGAAGCCGACGGGAACCAAACTCACCGCATCCAGAAAGGCAAAGAAGGTGTCACCATAGGTTACCTCCCGGCCCTGCCTTGCCTTTTGAATCACATAGTAAACCTGGTAGCCGGGCAGCCAGGTAACCGGACCGCTCGGTTCCGGTAGAAGCTCTTGTGCCAAAGGGTAGTCGGACAGGTGTGACCAATATTCCAAAATCTTGGCTTCTTCCCCGGGATGTTGACCTAACCGATGAAGAGCGGCAGCCAATTGGGCACGAGAGATCGGGCGTTTAAGGAGGCTCCGAAACGATGGGAGGGCTCGCAGCTCTTCGTTTGCTAGGGCACAGAGCACAGGTTCGTCCGCATGAGTGAGTGCATCGATCAATCGTTCGCGAAGCTCTCTCTCTTTAAGCTCGGGGGTTAGCCAAAGGTCGATGGCCACCGGTCCGTAGGATTGAAGCCAACCCAAGGCGTGCTCAAGTCTATTTTCACAAGCTGTCTCGTGGAGGAATTGCCAAAGGCGAGGCTCCGATAGGAGCATGGCCCACATCAATTCTCGTTCTTCAGGATCGTTTACAGAAAGCTGCTGCTTTTCGACAAGGCTCACCACCCGTGGCCAGTAAACCGTGAGAAATCGGTCACGAAATGCTTTATCGGCGTTGAGCAGCCGCAGGACTTCATCCCTTTGGCAGAAAAGCACGGTGGCTGCCGAGGCGAGGCTATCCGAGCGGACCATCTCCAGTTCCCGAAGTGCGTCCGTGAAAACACTTTCGACCCACCGGAGGTAAACATCCGCGGCTTCCGGCAAAGTGCCTTGAGGCAGGCCGGTGATGAAATGGTAAACGCAAGCGGGTTCTTCCTCCCAGAGCTCGGCCATGATAGGTGCGAACCGATCTAATCGCTCCGCCAAGCGAACGGCGTCTCTCGGCTCGGCAAAAAACGTGTACATGCTGTAAATGGTATCTCGGTGGGATTCATTGGCACGAATGGAA
>JANXBW010000058.1 GCA_025060325.1 Thermoguttaceae bacterium | reverse complement strand
CCTCCGGATGGGTTTTCGGGCTTCTAGATGTTGACGATAAAGTCGTAATTCCTCAACCAAACTTGGCTCAGCTTCCTTAGCGATTTGAATAGCACGCCCGACTACACGAATCGCTTCGCCCCACTTATCCCTATGTTGTCTCAAAGGCTTCCCCATCCTGGTTCGGCAGCCAGGGGAAAGCTCCTCCGGAAAAAGGAAAGGACTTTACTCCTGATCGCTGCTGCGATCGGCCTTATTTTGTTGATTCTCTTCGGGCCGAATAGTGCCTCCCAATACGCCCAATGGCGGGCAAGACATGCCCTTTACCACGGGTACGTCACTGGAGCTTTACAGTGGCTAGCCTGGGCTAGCAAGGTTGCCCCTTCCGATGGGCGGATTGATCTTCTGCGAGCCAAGGTATTTCGTCGGCTAAATGACGTGGTCCGATTTGCCGAGGCCCTGCGTGAAGCGGAGAGGAAAGGCTTAGCCCCTGAGGAAGTCAGCAGGGTGCGCCGCTTGGCATTGATTCAGGCGGGACAGCTGCCTCCGGGGCCGGAAAACGATGTTGGTTTCCTCATTCAGCACGGTTATGACCCCGCGGAAGTAGCAGAGGCTTTCATTTATGGAGCGCTTGTTCGGGGGGATTACAAAGCCGCTGAGACTGTTATTGAAAGCTGGCGGAGCGACTTTCCGCACGATGTCAACCCCGAGTACTTATCTGGAATTGTGTTCTTGAGATTAGGCGATTATGCCTCGGCTGAAAACTGTCTTCGGGATGTTATCCGACGAGAACCACGTCATGAATTGGCATGGTTGGCACTCACAGACCTTTTCATTCAGCATGAGCGTTGGGATGAAGTCGAGACTTGCTGTCGCACCTGGTACCAACAACTTCCCAACAGCGATTTAGCAGCGTCGCGGCTCGCCCGAGCGTGGCGACATCGCGGCGATCTTGTGGCAGCGCGTCAACTGCTGGTGGATACCCGTCGGCGGTTTTCCGACTCCGAGGTGATTCTTCGGGAGCTAGCCGAGGTCGACCTGGACCTTGGAAATTTTAAATCTGTTCAGGATTGGTACGTCCGTTTCGGCGGCAAGTTGCCTGCCGATCGGGAACTGTTGCACCTTCTGGGGTTGGCAGCAAGCTTGACGCGTCGCGCTTATGAGGCATTAAAGCTGATGGAGGAGTCGGAGCGAGTTTTTTCGCTTTCCTGTCGCATTCGAGAGCAACAGTCGCGTCTACAACTTACCCCCTTGGGTCTGGATAACGCTACGCAGTTGGAACAGCTTCGCCAAGAGATGGTGGCAAGCTCAGGAACAACATTAGAACGTGTTGTCAGATCCATTGACCTCGGGATTGGTACGGGAGTCGAATCGCTTTATAGACGGTATTGCGCGGCATGCCACGGAGAAACCGGTGGTGCGGATGGCCCCGCCAGTCGCTTCCTGTTTCCGCGGGCGCGAAACCTGCGCTCAGATCTTTTCCGTATTGTCAGCAACGAAAACATGGTTCCTGACGAAGCCGATGTTTTCCGCGTTATCCGTAATGGCATGCCTGGCACAGCGATGCGAGCTTTTCCAGAATTGTCTGACACCGAGGTTCAGGAACTAGCTGCTTTTGTCCTCAGCCTACGGCGGAAAGGTTTTCGAGAGAAGCTCGCACGAGAAATCAAGCAACAAGAGGAGGAGGTTACCGAAGAAGAGCTTGACCAGCTTGTGGATTTAAACACAAGACCTGCGACGAAAGTAGTTGTGGCGGAGAAAATTGCGGCCGATGCCGGAGGGGAGGCGCAAGGATTGAAAAACTACCACCTTTTTGGGTGCGCTAACTGTCATGGGCCAGAAGGAACAGGGCCGTGCGATTTGGCCCTGTGGGATGACCAAGGTTACCCCAATCCGCCGCGTGATCTTCAGCGAGAGCCTTTTAAAGGAGGCAGTTCATTTGAGGAACTGTTTCTGCGGATCTATTTAGGCATGCCGGGTACGGCACACCCTGGCTGCCCTTCTGCCAGTGTCCGGGAGCTAGCCAGCATAATCCACTATTGCCAAAGCTTGCAAACGAAAAAACTCTTGATCACCACCAACTACGAGCGCTGGCTCCAGGCCTGGGACCGCGCATGGCTCCCCGCATATGAAAACCGGTAACCAGCGATTGCCTATGGCACAGAGGCAGAGGTCTCACTTCGCACAACTGGCGATGGAGCCTTCCTTCGATTCCAGAAAACACGCAGGGGAAATGAGGGTTCTGTCCCCAGTTCATCGAGCCCCGTGTGCCGCCCCGCCATAATATCGAGGTCACCATCACTATCAAGATCTTCGACTAAGAGGATTGGGAACTGCGGCCAACTCCGTTCCAGAATATGGCACTGAAATTGGCCGGCTAATCTTTGCTCCAGGATAACCAAAGATGGCAAATCCATGTGCCGTAATGACTCCGGCATAACGCGACGGGGCAACCAAGCAGAAACGACAATATCGAGGTCCTCATCCCCATCGATATCCCCAGACACAGCTCGGTAAGCCCCGGGAAGGTCAAGAAGCCGATGATAGCGAAATGGGTTTTCCCCCTGTGATCCTACATTTTCCAGCCACTGCACGCCGTGCCAGGGGTTGGCATAAAGATTATCGAAGCTATCCCCATTTGTAAACAGGAGGTCAATATCACCGTCCCTATCCAAATCAACAAGTTCCAACCCACTCAAACCAAAGGTCAAATCCGGGCCACGCCAGATAGGTCTGGCCAGGAAATTGCCTTGACCCCGATTGACGAACAGCTCGATGCTCTCCCACTCGTTACTGATGAGAGCAAAAAAGTCTTGCAAACCATCTCCGTTAAAATCGAAAAGGCGAACGTGCACTGTTCCTGAACGCGGGTCCAGACGTCTCTGGGAGAAGGTCACACGCCCGTTTACGACTCCCTCGTTGATGAGAAGCGTGATGCTTCCGGTGACGTAATGGCCGAACTCGGCTACGAGGATGTCTAAATCCCCGTCGTTGTCAACGTCCCCAACCCGGATGTCCGCTACACGCCCCAGTCCATCTGCCAACACAATTGGTACATAGGCTTCGTTCTCCCCCTGGGGCTGTAACAGAACGACTTTCCCCTGGTCGTGATCATATGCAAAGAAACTGCCTAGCTCGGCCACGACGAATGCTGGGGCGCGACTGCCCCCCAAATCGAAACGTTCGACGCGGCATGGGAAATTCAGTCGGGCCAGCGGCTTTCCCCTGACCTTGTCAAGGTCGAAAAACACAGCGGTAATTAATCCCGACCGCATGTCGGAAACAATCACACTGGGAGAGCTACCCGGCTGTGGAGGCTGAAAAAGAAGACCAGCCACCGCAGGGGCACCTGAAGGGGAACGCTCCCACGCTACATCTTCGCCTTCAAAAGGAATAGGCGGCCCTTTGGATCTCTCGACCGGAAGGCGAAAGGTAAAGGTCTCAGGGGCCCGATTTCGGTAATATTCCACTACCTGGGCGATGCTCGGGGGGACGAGATCATCTCGCCCAGACCGCACGTATTGCTGATAGCCAATCCGCACCTCGGTGTACCACCGGGCTTTGGGGAAAGATTCCGGTTTGGGAACCGCATGGCAGTCCCCACAGAAAAGGCGAATTTGCTCCTCGACAAGAGACTGTTGGTCCGATGCCAATCTGCTAGGAGTGACTACTCGAGCCGGATCTTGCCATGAATTTTGTTGGCAAGAAATGGCCCACGGCAAAAAAAAGAAAGCTAGCAACACAGACCATTTATGCACTCGCTGTGTTGCTAGCTCTATACGGACGGTAGCGCAATGCCTCACTTGCGGAACTCAGGAGTCACCACTGCCTAGGAATCAAGCAGGAACAAGCAGCAAGCAGCAACTTACGGGGGTGAAACCGATTCTCCACCCTCTTTGCTCCCGAGTGCGCCCCAAACTCCGTACGGGCTTGGACCCGATCGGACCTCCGTTGCCGTCGGATTGCCCGCATCAATTGTCTCCGACACGAACCTTACTGAACCATCGGCCAACGCTACGTTGACCCCGCCCGGGTGGTTGCTTGACGGTGGAATCACCGCGTTGCGTTCATCCCAAGTGCTATCATTGCACGCTGGGCTATTGGGCGGCAGCACCGTGTTAAAGCGGGTGTACTGAGGGATCCCACTTGCCCACCGACGTCCCGACCAGTTGGCCGTCCCGTATGTGCTGGTCAAGTATTCGTTCGGCCGAGCGGGGTTCTTAGTCTGAAGGCATTCCGCCGGGGAAACAGCCGCATTGGGGTTCAAGCTCGTCACGTTGGTGGCCATACCCTCTTTAATCAGAACCGCGTTAGCCCCAAAGAGCCGCTCGGAGAACATGATGGTATTGCTGGTGCCATCCGTAATCGCGGAAAAAGGAACGCCTCCGCGAAGTCCGAAAAGTCCTCGAATTGTGGTGGGATCTCCGTCCCGCGCCCAGCCACGATAGATGCAATCCCCCATAGAGGTGCGATAATTGGTGCGGCCCTGGTCTGCCGCTGATTTCTGCCCGATTTTGCCGTCCGAGGGGCAAATCAGGACAGGAAGCTGCACGGTCCACGGCGGATAGAATCGACTATTGGCCGGATCTCCCGGGGTGTTCGTCGAAGGGTCTCTTCCCCAAGGGGGCAACACCACACCGCTAGCTGTCAACGGCTGGCTGATCTGAGAATACAAGGATTGCTGCTCGTAGTACGGCAATAACAGCACCCAGGTGGAAAGTCGCTCCGTATTCGTATTCACCGGATCGCCGCCCCACATGACGCCTGTGCCGATTTCACCGGGCGGCAAAACCTTGTAAGTATCTGCGTAGTTATGAGCGGCTAAGGCGAGCTGCTTTAAGTTGTTTGTGCACTGGGAACGCCGCGCAGCCTCCCGCGCCGCCTGCACAGCTGGGAGAAGCAGCGCTATCAAAATTCCAATGATAGCTATTACGACAAGCAATTCTACGAGCGTGAAACCTTTGAATTTGAAGAGTCGCCGCATGGCTCACCCTCCTGCAACATATTGAACAGTCACTCGGAAACAACCGATCCGCCCACGGCCCCAAAAGCGCCGAGTTGCAAGAATAGGAGAACGCCCCTAAACCCACTTAACCCCCACGCTTCGCAAAGGTTTCGGAGGAAAGTACCTCCGCCCCCGGTCAACCACTTATTATACCGCGGACCGACGGTATTGCAAAATACGGACAAGTGAGCCAGAATGGTATTGTCTCCAAGCGTACCGAGTCAGGTAACAACCTTTTATCGGGAGGGTGTTTCCATGAGAGGTATCCATTTGTGTTGGACGATTTTGCTGTGCATTTGCGTGTTTTGTGTAGGCTGTGGGGGCGCGGGCAGCGATCGGCCACAGACCATCAAAGTCACCGGCGTTGTGCTGTATAA
>JANXBW010000057.1:985-6622 GCA_025060325.1 Thermoguttaceae bacterium | reverse complement strand
CGCGTATTGTCGTTTGTCCACGAAGCTTCGAACCGTTCGCCGTAGCCCGGCCCGTCGTTACTGGAGTTGCAACCGGATTTCACCCACACCCGGCTAATAGTCTTGCTGCCTGAGCCAAATATGCCTGACCGGCCGGTGAGGGGTTCATACCTCTGCGTTGTGTTATCCGAGTATTGCACAACAACATTGGAAAGATCTTTTGTCGACTCGACGTAAACTTTTCTCTCGTATTCCAGAAACTTAACGTAAATCTGCGGCTCGCACGAGTTGGTGGGCGCTTTACCTACCAAGGTGACGTAATCCGGCTGGTAGGGAAGCGAGCCATACCGTGGCGAACCAAGCTCCCGCCACGTCTCCTGAAGTTCGGCTTCGATCGTAGGCTGCCAACTGGGCCCAAATTCGGTGACCCGTCGGAGCTCACTGTCATCATTCATGGACGCAGAAAAGTCGAGCACAAGCACAATATCCCGGGGTTGAAATCGGGCGATCGACTCGGCCTGAAGATCGAAGCTTTCGCGTCCGAGAACCCTGCCGAAAAACAACGGTGCCCCGCGGAAGTTGGCCACTACCCGCACGGCCGATGGCCGGTCACCAGACGGTGTAAACACCCGCTTGACCGGATCCCAGTGGCCCGTCTCAAACTGCACTGCCTCCGGATGGGCCCGGAGATAAGCCTCCAAGCGTTCCTGCCGATTTTCCTCCCCAATTATCCACTGGTTGGCCACCGGATTCCGCAGTAAAAAATCCACAGCGTGAAGGTAAGCCACGTCCGCACCCTGTGGCAGCATTCCTGCCCCGGCCAAAGCCGCCGCATCCGTCGCCCGTTTTAGCTCCGTTCTCACCGTGTAGACGTAGCCCAAGTCCACCGAAAGGGCCACCATCCCCGCTAAGACCACAAGTAAGACCCCGGACAACACGAGGATCGCTCCCCGCCGCTGACCGGCACTACGTCTTGCCGTCCGCCTAGGTTGTGGGCTTGGCATGACGGGCATGCCCAGTATCTGGCGCCACCGCATGGCTTGGACCTCCCCCGTAGGAAAAGATCAAGCAGCTTCGCGTCAACCCGGAATAGACTTGCACGGAAAAGTCTGACGCCTTTCTAATAGAAGCATAGCTTGCAATCTAACCGGTTGGGGGAAAGCTGTTCCGACAAGGCAGGATGTGAGCAATGGTGCGAAAAGACGGACGCCTCCCGGACCAACTTCGACCCGTGCGGATTCACCGCCACTTCCTTCGGCCAAGCGCCGGAAGCGTCTTGATCGAATTCGGCAACACCCGGGTGATCTGCACCGCCAACATCGAGGAGCAAGTCCCGCCCTGGCTTATGGAGCAAAAACGGGGGTGGATCACGGCCGAGTACGGCATGCTGCCGGGGGCAACTTCCCCGCGCAAAGCCCGGGAACGCTCCGGGCGCGTTGACGGCCGCACAGCAGAAATCCAGCGCCTCATCGGCCGAAGCCTCCGCGCCGTGACCAATCTAGAGGCTCTCGGCCCCCGAAGTATTATCGTCGACTGCGACGTGCTGGAAGCCGACGGCGGTACCCGCACCGCCGCCATTACCGGGGCCTGGATAGCCCTGGTCGACGCTGTGCGGCAATTAGCTAGCCAACACAATTTATCCACAAGTCAAGTGATTCGGCACTCGGTGGCAGCCGTCAGCGTCGGCGTGGTCGAGGGGCAGATCCTTCTTGACCTCAACAAGGAGGAAGATAACGCGGCAGCCGTGGATTTTAACTTCGTCATCGCAAGCTCTGGCAAGCTGGTTGAAGTCCAAGGAACTGCGGAACAAACTCCTTTTAGCGAAGAAGATTTGCTGGCGATGCTTGCACTGGCTCGACCTGCCGCCTGTCAACTTTTCCGGCTTCAGCGCGAGGCTTTAGGTGAGGACTGGCCACTTAGCGAGTCCGAGGTGGCTTTTCCGCTATGAGAGTTTGGCATCTGAGGACGGCGGGGACTCTTCTGGCGGGGTATTGGTCGCGGGCCCTGGAGGCGAACCAGCCGGTCCACTCCCGCATGTACATTTCCGATAGCCGAGGTTGCGAAGGACTTCGAGGATTTCGCTACAGGTTGGGAACATCCGTCCACTTGCCCGCTTGTAATTGTCTAGGGCGATCATAAATTCAATTTCTTCCGGCGTGTAATCCCGTTCACAGGTCGTAGGGTCGATTTGCCGCCGGCGCTGCACCTTGCGACGTTCCCCCTTGCGGCGCTCGACAGCCACCGGAATATTCTGCTTGCGGCGGTATCCTCGCCACTGCGGCGGTCTTTCCCGCTCCGGCGGTCTAGCGTCACCACATCCGGCGGAAGTTCCGCCACGACTGCGGCGGCTGACTGCGATTTCTTACCGCCGTTGGCCTGGCCCGAGGAGGATTTACTACCCTTTGCGGAAGTCTTCTTCGTCGTTGCTGCCGCTCCAGTTCTAGCCACGCCAAGGACTCCCAGCTAACTCGTTGCAACTCTTGGCCGCACTCGTCCTAGAAGGATTGGTTCGATGTGCCACCCTCAGCCAACCGTGGCACTTCCAAGCAAGGCGGGAAGATCGCTCGAGTCGCTCCCAAGACCCGCCGCCTCCTTGATGCCCGAGCTCCCCGAGCGCACGAAGGGTAGTCACCATCCCTGTGGCAAAATGTGCCGGTAGCGTCACCCCTGAAATTTAGGTCATCTTTTCAGGGAAACAAATCGGGCTGGCGGCCTGCGAAAATCAAGCGATCACAAAAAATCGACCAGCTAAAGGGACTTTTCCGTAGATGAGAACTTTAACGCAGCCGGCGCGATAAATCCCCACATCCTTAAAGACGTTATCCGTGCCCCGCGAGCACCCGGGATCGCCCAGCTAAAAGGCGTCGCCCCTCACCTTGGGAAGGCGCCCCTGCAAGCCCTCGGGAGAACTTTCTTCCTGGCGGTTTGGTAGTTGTCTCCACACCGGCCGATGCCGGCCCCGGAAGACTTCTCGGCAATAAAGCTAAAACGACAAGACCAAAGCAAGAACGACAAGACCAAAAGCAGGAGGCCATGCGCGCCGCTGCAAGCTGCTTCGTGCCTTTTCCCGATAAGCCCGGCCCATGGCTTCGGTCAAAAGTAAAACCCGCCGGAAGAGGAGCCGGCGGGTTTGGGACGGAAAGGGGGGAGGTGGTGGAGGTGCTGCCGCCCCAGGCGGCAACGGAGGCGGGATGGTGTGCCGGTTAGACCAACTCCTTCTTTGCACCTACTAAAGTACGGATTCGCTCGGCCAGGAGGGCTACGTCGAATGGCTTCTTGAATATCTCGTTCACCGTCGAGGGATCCAAGCTGGTGGTGCTGCCATCGTCCGGGAGAAGGGCAATGAGGATGACCTCCGCAAACTCCTGATTGCGGCGGAGATTCTGGCAAATCTGCAGGGCCTCCGTTCGGCCAATCGAAAAATCGACCACGATGCAGTCCGGCCGGAAGCTCTCCGCCTGCAACCCAGCCTCAAAACCGCTAGCTGCCACCGCTAACTTATAAGACTTCTCCGGCGGCAGCTCCCGCTTCAGGTTGTCAATCAGCACTTGGTCCTGAGCAACCACCAACACCTTGGCGGTCGTCTCATCCTCCAGCTCCCCCAACGGCATGCCGTGCTCTTTCAAAAACTTGATCAGGGAGTCGCGCGGAATACGACGATCTTGCGAACCGGGAATCCGGTAGCCTTTCAGACGGCCGGAGTCAAACCACTTGCTGACCGTCCGTGGGGCTACCTTACAGATCTTGGCAACTTGACCGGTCGTGTACACCTTCATTGCAGGCTCTCCGAACTATTACCTTCGTGTGGCAACACCACCTCAGCTGATCGTTGTGCCGGACTGGAACACCGGCTCCCTAAAGGGGCGCCTTTTCTACCCCCGGTCAGATGGTCCCGGTCATCCCCCAACCTCGGACCACTGTCGGGCAGTAGCTGGGTCGTGGCGCCGCCTGCTCAAATAAATGGACCTGTAAGGCGGGCTCCTGCGGGCAGGGAAACTCTCACCTGAGCCTCGCAGTAAATGAAATCGGCCCGTTTTCCACTCGGAAAACAGCGAAAATCCGCAAGATAGACAATTCACGCGCGACCCCGTTGGCTTGAGAATTACCGGTTTTATCGAATAAATTGTCTCCTTAGCTCCTTAACGGCTTGCTTCCTCTGCCCACCTTTCGCCGCTCGCATAAATACGCCGGGTATCTCGGGGGAACGTGGTCCCGCCTTTTCGGCTCGCTTCAACTGCAGACAATAACGCCGCCCAGCGTTAGAAAATCAGCGCTTCTTCCGATTAGTTCGATTTTTTCGTAATTACTGCTTTAGATACTTTTGCTCGATGCAGGCGCTCCCAACCGGTATTCGGATCCATTCGGGTCACCAGTGGCCTCTGGTTGTTTCGCCGGCTGAAAGCCCCTCCATGCCCCACGATCAAGGCCAGCGAAGACCCTGACCCTTCTTCCCCGAACACCGGCCGATCCGCCTAGCACCCGTTGCGTCAAGCCCTGCAAACGACAAGAATTGCTTCAGGAAAAGACAGCCGATTTACCATCAGTCCGCTTTCCCGACGGTTGTTGCAAAAGCGGTCAATGAAGCTCGATGATTTATTTTGCTGTAGCATAATTGAACACCGGCCGGCTATTACCCCACTTTAATGGATGAGACAACCCACCTTAATGTGGATGACAAGTTTCCCGAAATCCCGGGATTTTGCGGAGGAAAAGCAACTCGACAGATTCCTCGGCCGACAATCGTGGCAAAAACGCCTTCGGCACAGCCTTTGCAAGAAAAGAGATAGCTGGGAGTGTCGACTGCGGGTTTGGGGAGGGTGGCAAACCCGGAACCCGGGGCGTGGCCCTCGGCGGCCGGGGATCGCCTCCATCAAAATGCCATTATTCGCACTGATTCATCTTCCTATTTTCGTCCGTCTCTCCCCACCCGTGGCCGGACTCCAGGTTCGGTGACAGCTTCGTGGATAAGGTGTTCCAAACAGTTCTGGGGGGAAACGGTCCAATGGTCCGTGTGGAGCTTGTCGGTCAGAACGGCAATACTGGTAGCCGAAAGTTTATCGTCGAGAAATTCCCGGTCACGATCGGTACATCCCGGGAGGCCGGGGTTCAACTCACCGATCCGGAAGTCTTGCCCATCCACTGTCAAATCGAAGTCGACGGCAGCGAAATTTTCGTTCGCGACTTGGCCGGACGGCCCGTCACCTTCCTCGACGGGCAGCCCGTCACCTTCGCCCGCGTGACCCCGGGGGCCAAGCTTCGCGTGGGACAAAGCACCTTTATCGTTCGGCCATGGGAGCCGCCCACTTCTAAGTCACCACATCTTTCAGATTCGGCCACCAGTTAAGCTACTCCTACAGCTCCGCCGGGCCAATTCGCAGGGCCAACTCTTTGGGAGCGCGCCAGGTCACCCGGCCGGCAAGCTCCGAACAAAGAGCGTTCCCGCAATCTCATCGGCAAAGGCGGCATGCTTTTCCGCCAGGTGGCGACTCGCGGCGGTGATACTGTGCGCAAGCCGGATGGCACTTTAGCGGGGTGGCCCACCACTTCGTCACTTGAGCTCCCCCTCCTCGCGAACTTTCAAGCAGAACAACCCGGACGTGAATTTTCCCCCCCGAGCACCCCTTTCCCCACGCGCGCACCCTCATTGTGCCCGCGGCC
>JANXBW010000057.1:0-921 GCA_025060325.1 Thermoguttaceae bacterium | reverse complement strand
GTGCCCGCGGCCTGCGTCCCGTAAACTCCTCAGGCGGTTCCCCCGTCCTAAAGCGTCCCCCCAGCCGCTTGCCCCTGCGGATGATCTCCTTAAGCAGCTCTTCCGCGCCCAGAACCTCAAAGCGGCAAGTCCGGCCCAAGGCAACCCATGCTCGCCCCAAAAAATTGCGTCGTCAAAAGACCCGGGAAACAAAAAATGCTCCCAAAGGGGTAGGGCCCTGTTTACGTAACAAAAGCCCCGGAGTAAGGCCCCTTGGAACCCCGGGATCGTTAATGAGGAAGGGCTTGCGCGATAGCTACGCCGCCTACATCTCCGCCGGCTCTGCCACCGGAGAATCGACGGTCTTACCGGTCGTCCGCCGGGGCCACCAACCAGGTCGCAAAGCCCACCCTAACCCTGCAATACCATCCCACCTTTGGGAAAGCATCCCTTCGACGCAAGCCCTGTAAACAAAGGCGGGGAGACTGCCTCAGTTGGAAAAGTCATCTGGAAGGGCAGCCCGAACACCCTGGCACCCAAGCGCCTAAACGCTGACAAAGCCACCGGCCTCGGCCGAGATAGCCGCTTGGCTTGCCCACGCAGGTTCTTTAACCTTAGGACGGAAGCTAAGCCCGCCTGAGTTGTGGATGAGTCGATCTGGCCTCGTCGGTGGAGGTCACCCTTCGACGCCGCAAGAAGAGTAAATCAGCCGACTCTCGATCCCTTTTTCGTCAGGGCAGTGAATCGGAGTAGATGAAAAAGCGACATACGTTGCTTACCGGCTGGAGATGTCTCGATCCCTTTTTCGTCAGGGCAGTGAATCGGAGTAAAGGTTGCCCGATCGCTCCGACATATCACCCCAGGGGGCGGTCTCGATCCCTTTTTCGTCAGGGCAGTGAATCGGAGGCGGGAAGTGGAGGTTTTGGGCCGCGGACCTCATAA
>JANXBW010000056.1 GCA_025060325.1 Thermoguttaceae bacterium | reverse complement strand
AGACTTTATTGCCAACATGCGCGTGATCGATGCCATTTATCAAAAAGCAGGACTCAAGCCTCGGGGAATGCCGTAGCGGGAAGACCACTCCTTGGTGCCGAGGCTCGGGTGACGCGGTACGCTTCGCGAAATTTAACGGCGGAATGATCCGCGGTCATCGTGGCGATCGCGCGGCCCCAGTAAACTTTCCGGCCACGGTTCGCTTTGGCTTACGCAGAACAAAACTTGCACCTAAGCCTTGGGGACTTTGGTGGTAGTGCAAAGAGCTTGATACGCTTTTGGGGAAAACCCGCGGGGTAATCCGCACTTCGGCCGGCAGGGGTTTTTCCAGGGGCGAAATGTTTACGCAGGGTGCTGATCGTTCTTAACCCTGAAGGAAGACCTCTGGGTAGCGAGCGACCTGTTTATCCAGCTCTTCGTCCCAGCGGATGATAATCACGCGGTAGCCCCGCATCAAAAGCTGGCGGCGGATGTTCTCATCCAATCGGGCGCGCTCAGGGTGGTCATGCGGCGGACCGTCGCAGAAAACAAGGACATTTGGCTCGTAGAAGAAGTCAGCAATACAGCGGGGTTCTTGAATGGATTTCTGCGCACCATGGGGAAGCCGGTAGCCGCGGGCCGCCAGAAACTCGAGGAATTGCCGTTCGAAGCCCGACTGCCCTTGCTCCAGCAACTGTGCAAAATGCTCCTGCCCACTTAACCCATGGACACGCATTTCCACTCGCGAACGGGCAAGCGACATGAGCAAGTCGCGGACGGCCCTTCGGTCAACGAGCAAAGCATCGCACTGATTGGTGTAGCTCAGGAGGCACTCGTAGCATGCCTGGTGGCAGCCGGGCTTTAGATCGTTGCCGGCCTCGTCAAAATGGCAAATCCGTAGGGCTGCCTGCGCTACCTCGGCCAGGCCACCCGGCGCATCAATCAGCCGGCGAAGTACCCCCAGGCTTCCCTCGGCTGCTTCGTAGAAAAGAAGGGCTCGGTGTTGACCTTCTCCTACCCGCTGGACTTCCAGCTCTCTTTCCTCTAGTTGAAACGTCTGCTCAAAGCCCCGCTTGAGTGCGTACTGAAGGCTTGCCTCCAGTTTAGGGTTACTGCGGAGTGTTTGATCCAGGGCCCGAAGCAGGAGGAGGTTTTGCGTTTCCCACACGCATAAGGCTACCCGCTCAACCTGGGGGCTACGAGGTGGACGATTGCCGCGGGGTCTGGCCTGGTTTTCTTTCTCCAGCTTTCGCTCGCTGAGCAAATCTCCGGAATTAAGGTCCACTCGGAAGAGCTCCGGGCGACCTCTCCAGCCCCAGTTGATGTACAAAATGGTAGCTGCTGGGGCATAAGTGAGGCTCAAGGCAGGTTTGCCATCGATGATGACATCGGCCTCTACAGTGCGGAGACCTGCGGCGGCCTTTGCAAACTGATAACTCACCTGGATGTTATAGCCGCGGCGGATCCGCTCCTCGTCATTGCAGGTAATCCGTTCCTGGCGGTGAAGGACCACGTTGGGCAATTCAAGCAGGGGGACCCATGTGCTGTTGACGCCATCAAGGAGCACGTCGCACACCGGGCAGCGCTCCAGGTCCCTTTCTGTAAACCCGCCGCAGCTGCGGCAAAGGCGCCGGTTAAGTCGCCGGTCGGCCAAGGCCCCAGCCGGTGCCCGAAACTTGGTCACCTGCCATTTGGCCCCTTCGTGGTAAACTAAGTTTTCCGGGGCAAATTCGCGGATAGCTAGCGGTCGCGGCCGGGCGATGTATTCCCCGCTATCCGGGCTGCGAGGCACCCAAGCTCGCACTGGTAAGGCCGGGAAGTTATACCCGGGGAGGAAACCTTCCGAAGCAAGATAGCGATAGGGATAAAAATCGCCTTCCTCCCGAGCGGTCCCCACTTGGCGAAGCAGATTCAGTTGATGCCTGGCTTCCCGGTAAAGTCGGTCGGCCTCTTGTTGTTCTTCTTCGCTTCGCGTTGACTTGGTAACTTGATGGCTTTGCTCAAGCTGTTCGACGGCGGCTCGATAAAGTTCCCGCCATCGGTCAAATGCCTCGTTAAAGCGCCGAGGCGCATCATCAATCACCCGGTCGATCCATCGCTCGTCAAACCACGGGCAACTCCGCAGTAGCTGCCGGTCCAGGGCAAGGATCTCTTGCAGTCTGCTGCGCAAGCGCTCCCGGCGCTCGCGCTTCAGCTCGATCTCGCTCCGAGCTGTCTCCTTTAAAGGCAACTCTGGCACCTGCTCGATGTCGATCACATTTTCGATCGATTCCCGCAAGGGAAGTCCCACTTCGGCCAGCCACTCCGCCTGGACGTGGGCGCGAATCAGGGATTCGTTGGTCAGATCCAATCGCGGCGCTCGGACGGCCCCGGCCACCATTTCCGTGCGGTGGCAGAAGAAGTATTGATCGTGGCTACTTCCCGCTGAGCAGTAGGTGATGATAAGTCCCGGCTGGCCTTGTCGACCAGCTCGGCCACTGCGTTGGGCGTAATTGGCCGGCGTGGGCGGCACATTTCGCATGTGGACGACATCTAAGTCGGCAATGTCGATGCCCAGCTCCATGGTGGGGGAGCAAATGAGATAAGGCAGGCGACGGGCGCACTCCGGGTCGCGTTGGTCTTGGGGCAGCCATCGGAATCGCTTTTCCCGGCGTTCCCGTTCCCCAGGGGTAACCACTTGGGCCGTGTGTTCCCGCGCTTCAAGTGGCGCCAGTTGACTTGCTGTGCCCTGGTAGAACTTTTGGAAAAAGGGATTAACCGGCACCGGTACCACACGACCCTTGCCGGAGTAAATCGGATCGGGCATCCGCGGCTTTCCGTCGCCAAGCCGCCAAATCAAACTGGAAGCCACCAGCCGGTAGACGTTGACACCGTTGACTTTTTGCCTGCTGAGGAAGTTTTGCTGAACTAAAACACTTAGGAAGGGAGTCATAAACGCCAGGAAGTAATCGCTTCGTCCCAGTTGTTTTAGTTCCAAGGTGTCAACGAGATAGCGGCCCAGCAGCGATCGCTCGGTCAATTTGCGGAAGGCCCCGTCCCGGGGCACTTCGGCGGTTTCTGCCGGGTCGACAAAGCAGGTGGCCTCGCGGAGGTATTCGGTGGCCGGGTCAATGCCCCAAAACTCATTGAGATGCTCTTGGGACCGGCGGAAAAGCCGCTGTTGTGCCGGGGCGCTTAATACTTCCGCTGCGATTGCCAAGCGTTTGCGGAAATGCTCAAGCACAATGCGGACAATCTCCGCCCGCCGTTCTGGCGGACTGTCTCGCAGCACCGGCACTTCCCGCCAAATGTCGTCGCGCTGGGCACACTCGTTTAGGCCGAGGTAGTCAATCCGCAGCAGCCCGACGTCTTCCAAATTTGGCTGCAGGACGCGCCATCCCCCGTGCAAATCGGCATAAAGGCGGTATTCGGTTAGCTCGCAAAAAGTCTCCCACACGTGCCTGGCCGCTGGTGACTCAGGATCAAGCTCCGGATTCCTGGCCACATCCCGCAGTTCAAGGTGCATGTGCTTTACCGTTTCCGGAGCCACCTCGTCAAAGCCCAGGTTCCGCCGGTCTTGCAGTGCCTCCCACAGGCCCGCCCGCAAAACCGCCATGTGGACAAAGTCGTTAAAATGGCCCGCCTGGAGGGAGGCGTCCTGACGGCTATCGGTGAAGGTTAACAACTTGTCGCGCACAGCGCCGGTGCGGGCAGCATGATGCAGGACGGCCATCGCCAAAACGGTGGTGGCGGAAGATCGGCCTTCGCTGGAAAGAGGGGCCAGTTTGGTAAACTCTGCCTCTCTTCCCGTGTAGAATTCCCCGCAACTTAGACACAGCCAAAATTTGCCGCGCTGAAACCACGCCTTGGCCACCCCCTCGGTTTCTGCCGGCAGGCATGTCCCATCCGGCCGTACCCCTACCGCCTGCGGAACGCGATCCTGCCAGGTTGACAAAATTCGCCCCCGCCTATCCAGCCATTCCTCGGGGATCGACTCCGCAGTCCACCGCTCGTCGAAGGTCAGGTAACCTGGGTCAAGACCCTCTTCTTCCCCTTGATCGCCGGGATGGGGGAGGAATCGCGACGCTCGTTCATCGAAAAGGACATAGTAGTATTCCTTTCCGCACACCCGGCAGAAGCGTAAGGGGAAGAATAGCCGGTCGCCCTCCGGGGCGGCCTCGGTGGAAAATTCGCGGATAGCCGGCGGTTCCAGGGAGGCATAAACGGGCCGCCCCTGCGAAATAAATTGGTGGAGCTTAAAGGCAAAGAAAGGCTCGGGCAGTTGTCGATTAAGTTTGGCCGCTGTGGACAAAAGCTTCTTTAGCGCGGCGGCGCAGGAGTCTGGGTCATGGCCCACTTGCTGGGCAAGTTCGCAAGCCACTTCGGAGAGTGCCCGGGGAGCGCGGCGGCGGTACCGACCGTCGGATTCCGCAACAACGCCCAAACTATATTCGAGCCAGCGTGCCAAGGGGTGGCTACGAAGTTCCTCCAAGCTGGTGGGCAAAGGCTCACTGATGGCCTGGCGAAGCTCATCGGGCGTAGGAACGGGCCCTACGGTAGCCGGCTCAAGCACTTCTTCGATCACCTGGTCGGTTGTGAGGGGAATGCCGAAGAACCGGGCGGCAAATTCCGCCACTGCTTGTCGGCGCTCCTCTGGGGTGGCTTCCGGATGGGCTACCAAGGTGGCGCTTGTGCCGATGTGCACAACATGCGATCGCATCAGTCGGGCTTTAAGCCGGCGCACCAGCATGGCCACATCTGCCCCTTGCCTTCCTCGGTATGTGTGCAGCTCGTCAAAGACGAGGAAGAATGGACTGTCGATCCGGTCCACGGGGGCGATGAGCCTGCGGTCTTCTGGCCGAACGAGCATAAGCTCGGCCATCACATAATTGGTTAAGATAAGGTGGGGCGGATTTCGGCGGAGTTCTTCCCGGTCCTCCTCCGAGGTTTCGCCGGTGTAGCGGGCGAAACGCAGGGGAAAGCGCCGGCCGGTTCGCCTTTCGTAATCATGTTTAAGTTGTTCCAGGGCGGCAAGCTGCGAGTTGACAAGCGCATTCATCGGATAGATGACCAAGGCCATGGGGGAAGGGATATCCGGCCGGCGGACCACGGCGTCCACAATGGGGATAAAGTAGGCAAAAGTCTTACCGGATCCCGTCCCGGAAGTGAGCACAAAGCTCCTCCCTGCCAAGGCTTGGCCGATGGCTTCCTCCTGGTGTTTATAAAGGCGGAAGCTTTCGCCATCGGGCCGGCGGAAAATGCGGGCAGTTTCCGGATGGAGGATTTCTTTCCGGGCAAGTTCCTCGACGGTAGCCCCCCGCCGATAAGCCGGCGAAAGTTGGACAAGCGGCTCCGGCCAAAGGTGCTTTTCTTCCACAAGAAGTTTTTCCACAAATTGGCGGATCCGCTCGTCGGCGATGAGCACGTAGGACTGGACAAATTCGCGATAGTCCTCCATCACCGCCTGGTGAAGATCGAAGATGGTAGAACCCGCCATATTTCCCCTTTACCGGTTAATAGAGACCCGTTTTTTCCAACTGCTTAACCGATCCCCTTGTCGCCGGGCTACCGGCGAAGCCTACATTTCCCGACTAAGTCTGGACACTCTTCTATACGGTCACTGTGCATAAACAACTCACAACGGGCGGAAAACGCCCAATTTAACCCTCGGCAACCGTATGCCCCCGTTTCCAACTAGTTTACTGTAACCCGAGAAATCGTAAACTCATGTTGCCAAGTCGTATCGCGATTGAGCTAGCAATTGGGGTTCACGCTATGCGCGCTTTCTTGCCCCAAAACTGCAACGCAGAAACGGGCGTTAGGAGTTTGATTTAATAGAGGGATGACCCAGCTAGGGAAAGCATACCAGCTTCGTGCTCTCACTGAAACCCGCCGACGCACACCAACCCGTGTAGGTGGTCGATTACGGCTTTGCGACTGTAGGATCAATCCAGACGCGTGGGAGCCAATGCGGATCTAAAGGCTCAAAATCCTTATCAGTCGTTAATAAAGTTAATCCACTTGCACACGCCGTAGCCGCAATCCAAATGTCGTTTTGTCCTATTCAGATCCCCTTACGTCGGAGAAAAAAGTCAATTTCGGCATACGCGCCGAGAATTTTCGGAAAATCGGTGTCAAGCCACACAAGGTCCGCCAAAGTCCTTTCCAAGCGGTATGTCTTCCCGCACCCCACTCGAACTTCTTGGCCAAGGCCTTAAGCTCGCCCACGGTGATGACCGATATGACACATCGATTCAAGCCGTGACTTAAGCCATATCTATTGTCGACGAACTGACCGAGAGCGCTTTGGTGAAGAAGTCCACCGCGATGTTCGTGTAAAGCAAATAGTCGGCCGTCAGCTTAGTTCGCGCAAAGCTCGGTCGATTACTTAGTCAGACTCCTCGCCGGGCCAGTGACCCATGATTGCAGCAATTCCCTTTTTCGCCTTCTCTTTGCGCACTACCTCGTTTAGGCCTAACTTAACCGGCAGGGGCTTCGGCACTTTCGTAAAGAAAATGTCTTTTTCCGAAGCCTGCCGAAACCATTCCGCCTCCACGCAGAATCCCCCCGGATGGACCGTACACTGCCCGCCCTCCAACCAGGAGGGGCCGGCCCAACCAATAAGCCAACTTTCCGATCGATCCCTCCGTCAGTGGGCCGCGGAGCTCTTGCCCCGTTTCTAGCTTCACTCCGAAGCTTGGCGTGCTCACCCGAACCATGTCCGGTACACCGGCCAATCGGATCGATCTTGGCGGTGGTGTTCGCTTGTACATATTATCGGCCGGCGCCAAAGTTGCAGGTGTTAGCCTGGCAAACTGCCGGTTGGGCAAGCGGTGTGACCCAATTTCAGCCGCTTGAAGCAGGCGCCCGAACGCACGCTTGAACGGCAAAACCTTTTTCAGCATGCCCGGATCAACAAAGCGACTTTCGGTATCCTCTGCCTCCAGGGCAATAAGAGCTTCTCCGAAAAGGTCGATTGCCGTCTCATCGCGGGGAGGGTACTCGAGCACCTCGGGCCATAGCATCTCCTGCTCATAGATTTCGGGAGCGGCTTCGCCAGGTGGGGGAGCTTCGAAAAGGAGCGACGGGATCCCGCCATTTTGGTGGCCGATAAAACGGATGTCGGGCGCCCGGCGAAACCTTTCGGGGGTGCGTCCAGGGGGGCGAGTCGTGCCGCAAACAGCTATCCCTATAGCCGCCCGCACCGGATCGGCAAGCCGCGCCAAGAAAGACCCAGTCTCGCGTGGCGGTAATCGACTTCCAATAGGCTCCGAGGTCTGAAGCGTCACTCGGTGCACAACCGGTGGCATAAGCCAGATTCCTCCCGGAGGTTTGGTATCGGTTGGCTTACGCTTACTGACGTGCTCAAAACCATTGGTCGCCCGGCGAAGCTCCGATAAGCCAAACACCCTCGTAACCTTTTCATTCGCCGATGGAGGTGTCGCCCGACCACCGCCGGTTTGCTACGCCTGTTGGTAGAGGACCCCCTCTAGGGGCACTTCGTCCCATGACGGCAACCCTCGGGCGAAACAGTTATCGAAGACGCTTCCTTGGTCAGGCGGTAACCACAGTCGGCTCCCAGCCTTTGCTCCCGATGAGGAAGCGCCTCGAAAATATCAAGACTAAGAGTTTGAAACCCGTCTTTTAGCGACTTATAAGTGCCAAATTTGCCGCCCGGGTCCTGCAACCGGTTGCAACCTCATCGACCGAGGTTCGCCCCTTACCCAGCCGAAACGCGTGTGGTGATCCTGCCAGTTGTGGACGAAACTAACGTCGCTTGCAGTATTGAAATTCCGGGCGGCTCGGTGTCCCGCGAGTGGTTAAGTTCCCAGAATGTTGGTAGACGCCGCGGAACGTCGGCAAATTCCTAAGCCGTAGGTGCCGCGCCGGCGATCCAACAAGCCTTTAGCACTCTGCAGTTTAACACCCCCGCTCTTCCTCACGCACGAGCGACGGCGGATCTGGCCAGGAGTTAAATGCGTTCGCGTTGGGTCGACTCTTCCAAGCGGTGCCAAGCTTCAAGCACTAGGCGGCGGGTGCGGTAC
>JANXBW010000055.1 GCA_025060325.1 Thermoguttaceae bacterium | reverse complement strand
GCCATTCGTACTCCGTATCGCCCCCTGGCCGAGCGGCGGTAAGATTGTCCAGTTGATACCGTCGTCCCGTGCTCGGCTCGACATACCGGTAGAACCTTTCGATGTACTCCTGATCATAAGGCGCGTAAACGGGATTCCAGGTCCACTGATCGCTTTTAGTGTAAAAGAAGATTACATCGTGGACTCTTCCGTGTTGTCTCCGCCCTTGCTTTGTGTCGCTATGGGCACTGGTCCGTTTCCAGATAATTTCTGAGCGAAAGTTTTTTGGGCCGAACACTGCGTCCAGTAAGAGCTTGAGATAATGGCTTGCCGTGGGATCGCAGTGAAGATACAAGCTACCTGTCGGTCTGAGGACGCGGTAAAGCTCCTTGAGGCGGATGGCCATCATGGAAAGGTAAGCCAACATGTCGTTGCACCCAAGAAAGGTGCGAAAGGCTTGCATTACCTGGGACACCTTGCCCCCGCCTTCGACCAGTTCCTGGTAGGCCGCAGCAGAAGCTTGATCCCAGTGCCAAGTATCCTCAAAGGCCTTAATTTGGGCTGCCGCCTGGGTGCCGTTCTTTTCGGCGAAAAGCACATTGTAAGTAGCATCGGATTTGAAAGGGCGATCGAGGTAAATAAGATCCACAGACTCCGTAGGCATATGCTGCCGCAAAACAACGAGATTATCCCCGAAGACAAAAGATTCTCACCTCCCATCCACTTGCCCCTCTTTCGTTCCGGCAAGGCGTGCTATCTAATTTGAGCACCCAAACATTCGGCGGCCACAAACTAGAGGCCGTTGTCGTTTATTGTGGTTTCTACTCAATCTTCAACAGGCTTGCCTCAGTTCTTCAAAGCCGGTTAGCGGGATCCTTTCTTGCGGATATTTTGTAAACGCCGCAGGATCATTTCGTCGGGCAGGCCGGGACAATCCGGGTGAGCGCGTACAGCATCACAAAACCGCTTTGCTTGGTCAGGCGAGTAAAGCAAGCGTTCTTCGGGGTTAGGCACACCGCGCATGACTTGTGCCAAAATGTTGAGAAGTGCTCCCTCAAATTCTTCGGGACTGACCTGGCAACCGTATAAGGCAAGCTCCTCTTCTAGCTTTTGCTGCATGGGGTGGCTCCTTTCACCAGTTACACCATAACACCTCGCAGCACCGTCGTTTTTGAGCACCTTTGGCAGCATGATTGGCAATATCAATTTCCAGCCGTCGCCACTTCTTGAGTCGTGCGTCATAAAGCGGGTTCGGATAACCGCTGAGGATGACTTTGCCCCGGCACCGGCAAAGAAGCTTTAAAAGCCGGTCATGGTCCCTATCGCTCAAGGTGCATCCATAGACGTTAGACCGGGTAACGACGCTCGGCAAGTACGGAGGGTCGCAATAAAACAGCGTATCCGGGCTGTCCCATTTAGGGATGACCTCGAAGGCATCCCGGCAAAGGATCTGGACCCGGCGGAGACGCTCAATAATTAGCGGCAGGACCTCATCGATGGCGGAAAGGAATCCACTCACTACATCGGCCATCCCCCTCCGGACTCGATGCAGCGTATAAGAAAAGGCTTCGCCCCTTCCGCCAATGGATAATCGCCATCGCACAAAGTCCCGTCGGGCTCGTTCAATGTCGTCGTCGGTGGGATCGGTTGCCTCTTGCCACTCCAACTCGGAATACGGGGTGAGCTGCAGTCGCCGGAGAAACTCTTGAGGATGGTCCCGCAACACGCGAAAAAGCCGGGTGATTCGCCCGTCCAAGTCGTTGTAGACTTCGACGGGTGCGGGCGGTTTATTGATAAGCACCGTGGCCGTCCCCCCGAAAGGTTCCACGTAGGTGTGATGGGGAGGGATAAGTTCGAGAATACGTGGAACAAGATAGAATTTCCCGCCATGCCATTTGACAACCGGACGAAGCATAGGCCACTGCCCTCCAAATGAAAGCTGATGGTAGCCTGACGCGGCGCCCGGCGCAACCCCACTTAATGGGGGGAGCCGTGATTCAAATGAATCGCACCTGAACCCACCTCCTCCCTAATCCGATCAGTACCCCGGGGCGACAAGACGATTTGCCACATCATGGCCACACCCCTTAACTAAAGCCCCCTCTACACCGCACTTGCTATGGGAGCCGATCCAATAACCGCTTGACGGCTTGCTGCGTCTCCTGCATGAGTTGGCGCTCCTCGGCCCGGAGCCTATGCGTCTCGGCAATTTCGTGGGCGACAAAGGCAATTAACCCCAGGAAAAGTATGATCAAGAGCGTAATCCCGATTACGATGAGCGTGAGTTTGGTTGCCTCCCGTGTGGAATCGTTTATGGCCTGTGCTCCTTGAGTCTGCTCCCCTTACCTAGACTGGAGTTTGCCATGGCCGCTTCTAACAAAAGGAACAGGACCGCGAAACGCGCTAAAAGAATGCGTCAGTTCGCTCAATCCGCCATTGGCGTTCCTCGAGGGGCTACACATAAATGTGTTACAAACCTGCCCGCCGGAGGTAGTGCCCCACCCGAAGGGCTTTGGCCACTTCCTTATCGACGATCCGTTTACCTAATGGAGCGAGACTGGCCACTGCCAGTTGTGCCGCTCCAAGCGCAAGCGGAAGGGCAAGAGGAATAGTCACCACAACGGCGCAGGCCGCCAAACAGCAGAGGGCCATGACAGCATGCAGTAATGCGAGCCACCAACCGGCCAGCAGTACCCAGACAATCTGTGCCAGAAAGGTACCCGGAATCCGCCGTTCACCCAGGAGCCGGGCATCAACTAGCTCGCGCCCTACGGGATAGAGGGCAAACTGGGCTAACCGCCAGCACGCCGGCCCGAAAGGGGCCAAAATCACCAGCACATAGCACATGAACCCGGCAATAGCCCAAGATAAAGCCGACAACCACCCGAAGGACAAAAGCCACACAAGATTGGCGATAGTTCTCATGATCCCGGCCTCTACAACAGGTTTTTAGGACAGTTTCCCTGGCCACGGCTAGTCCGCCGCCAACAGTCTACTGGCCGTGCTACCTCCAAACTCTCCCCGAAGTACAGGAAGTTCTCCGCCGCCATTGCCTGACCTGTGTACCATAAACTTCCAAAGGAAGTGACCTCCCACAAAATCCCGCACGAGGCAGTCGATTTCAACGGTCAATAGAACGCCCCTGATTTCTGGGAAGACTAACGGGAAGGAGTGAGATAACCTGTTGTTCTCAGGGAACTTTCCAGTTGGGCAACGGAGAAGCTTAGCCCGCCTTTATTATTTCTTGGGTGGCTAAAAGACTCCCAAGACCACCCAAGCGCGTTTTTTAAAAATGGTGCCGACAAAAAAATGTACGTCGCGGTCTGCAGCACACATTTGGTCCTTGAAATTTTCAACAACCGCCTGCTTCGCCCTTTCTTCTCCCGACTTGTCTCTTTGTTTGCGAAAGAGTTCAAAGATTTCCCAGTCGAGAATGACTTGCTTGTGGCCCAGACAATTCTCCTCGGCGCAAAAGTAAAAGTACGAGAACCGCCAAGGGATTTTCTCCAGCGGGCGCTGCTCGGGTCCGAATAGACGGAGTTGCTGGAATAAGCACAGGTGACGGGCTTTCCAAGTGGGGGCGTCGGCTTCAATTCGAAGGTCGATTACTTCCTTTGGTTTCACCAGAGCTAAGGACTTTTCGGAGGGGGGCATGCGTTTCAGAGCGCACATACTGATTACTGGATGACCAAAAACGATTTGTTTACGTTCTTTCCAGCCGTTGGCGCTCGACGCATATCTCAACCGCTCAATGGAGAAGCTAGGATCCGGCTGATAGGACTCCGGGCGCTGGTCCCGTGAATGCTTTCTCGCTTTTACCCGAATCCATTCATATTTTTTGAACCACTCACGATAAGGCCGGTAGCGGTAGTCGACGGGATATAACCGAATCCAGCGAGAATCGTGAGTCATTCCGGCGGTGCACACGACCTCACGGTGGCTAAGCGACGGGTGAGGATACGTCTTCACCAACACAAGCAGTTCTAAGTCCTGCCACATGGAGCTCATTTCGTAATTCCTGATATGTGGCAGACACGCGATCGCAGATAACCTCTCCCAAAACCTTTCTATGACAAAGATGAGACTCGCGCTCGTAACAAAGAAGAACTGTCGATCGAGATTCAATAAGTTCGCAAATGTTGTCGATTAGATCCCGCGCTTGAGGCAAGATCACTTTCTTGTAAACGAGAAATAACTCTTCCCGCCGGTTTGGAAGGTAGGATGCTCGGATTTCCTTATCAATCCCAAGGCGGGGCTCGTGACGATAGAGCAAGCCATTTTCCGTGCAAACCTTCCCCAGCGAATACCCTCGGAATTCCGGGCGACGTGAAAAAGACCTAGCGCGGATATCCAGGACACATTGAACCCCCCCTTTCCTTAAAATACGGAAGAAGTCCCCCAAAGCCAGTTGTTGATAGCCTATCCCGTATAACTTTTTGTGCATTTGGGGCTTACCAGTAACCAAAAAAGCTGCACCAAGATGCTCCAAAAGCCGCCGTTGTTACCTGCCGTCGGTAATCACTTCAGTGCGGGTACCAGTGCAAGGTCAACTAAAAAACCTCAGGAAAAGCCCGGACTTTCGGGCGACGGTGATACGCAGTTTCCTTCATTGGGGCCGAGGAGCTTTCTTCCCAGGCCAGAAGCTTTTCCCGGCGAGTGCGGTCGGCACCGGGGGTCATTTGCTGCGTGGCCAAATAGCCAAGGAACGATTGCCAATGCCCTTGGCCTGCAAGCAGGGCCACCCCTTCGCCGATGGTCACTTATGGCTAATGGTGGGCCTTGCCCCACCGGGCTAGTTCTTCCACTAAGGCCAATCCCTCTTGCGGGGGTGGTTCCCTGCCGCTGACCTTCTAATCGCGTTTAAAGGGCCAAGTTGACGAAGCAGTTTGTCCCCTTGTTGTTGAATAAGGCTCAGCTTAGGCCTTTTTGTCTTGCCCAAGAAGCTTCTCTCCCAATTGAAACAGCTTTTTTGTCGACTTCGGTCAGCGGCGGGGGTGACTTGGCGAGTAGAAAGGTAGCCTAAGAAACATTGCCAGTGGTGTTCGCCCGCTAGGAGTGTAATCCCTTGAGCTATTTGGATTTGTGGCCAACCGTGCTCTTTGCCCCATTGGGCCAAGGCTTCAATCAACGCCAATTCTTCTTGTGGAATCGGTTCAGGCACCGGTGGAGAAGCCGGTAGCTTTGGCTCTTGTTCCGGCGGGGCTTCGCCTTCGATCGCGTTATCGAAGCCGTCCACCAAGCGGGCGTCGTCTTGGACCTTCAGTGCCCGGCGGCCGCACTTGATGCAGGACCACTGAGTGCGGGCGTCAGCCGGGGTCCAAAGTACCGCAACCGGGAAGTTGCAATCAGTGCCGGGGTGATGTTCGACCTGCCGTCCTGCCCGGAGCACAACATCAGCAAAATCCCGAAGCAGGTCTTCTGCCCAAGCCGGGGCGGGTACGTCAGTAGGCCAACCGGGAATTGGCCCGCGGCCGGGCAGGCAGGGAGTGGTCGGCAGGATTGCGCCCTCCGCGGTCGGGTGGTACCAATTCCGCAACTCGAAGATCAATTGGTATCGTCGGCCGCACCTTTCGCACCGGTAATCGGCCTCCCGCTTCCTTATCGGCCCCTTCACTTGGCGGATTTCCAGAAGCCTCAGGCGGCAGAAGTCAGTACAACCGCCGGTTAGCTTCAAGGTTAGCCTACCCGGGGGGAGGTCAGGCGGGGGCGGCGCTTCTCCCGGCCTATCTTCGAGAATGGGTCGGTCGGCAATCAGGTCGGACCAAGGACCCTCACGGAAAAGCCAAACGGTGCTTGCGTCAGTCCTCAGGCCTATCGCCTTAAGGGCGTCAGCCGGTAGCCGGAAAACCTCAACTGGCAAGTAATCGAGGATAGCTGCCGCTTGTTTGACTTCCGCGTCATCCAGGGAGGCGGGGGCGGCAACCGGTATTGCTGCCAAGACCTTACTTTTGGAGGGGGCAATCGCCCGCCGGTAAAACCGAGTGGAGGGCGGTGGTTCCGGCGGTTCATTACATGGCGAAGAAGCTTTAGAGAAATAATCAATTAACTCGTCTTTTATCCGTTGAAGCTCTTCGAGCCAGTCTGCGGGAATCTTCTTTTTGGGGCGAAGGCCGATTCTCCCGTTGCGGATGACCACTTCCACGCCGATTGAATTTAGCCGGGCTAGCCAAGTTTCAACCAAGTTGTGTTGGGTCATCTTACTGCCCTCAACCTACAGGACTCTCCACTTCCCCTCTTGGGTCGCCCAAACCGCCCAAGGTTGTTGTAAGTCCTTGTTTTTCCGATACTTACGATGGGCGATCTTTTAAAAATCAAGGTCGCCCAGGGTCGCCCAAACCGCCCAAAAAGTCATTCGCCCAGGTAAAAAATGTCTTCGGCGTCACTTTCAGTTGGTTTATCAATTTCCTCGCCTAACGGAGATCGATGTCCAATTGCGATCTCCCCTGCGGACCAATGTTCAGTTGGTTTATCAGCTTCGTCGCTCAAGGGAGGGGTGCTCGGCAAGATAGAGTTTGGGCGACTTGGGCGACCTTGGGCGATGTGCCCTTTTTCGGGTCGCCCGTCGTAAGTTCTTGTAAAATCGTCACTTACGTTTTCTTGGGCGACCTGGGCGACCTGAAGGGTGGGGGCGGGGACATAGCGGGCGATAGCGTCTTTTAACCGGGCGATGTTGTACCCCCGAGCTCCTCCCGGCTCCTTCTGCGGCTTCACTCCGAATTCCGCAAGCAGGGCTGCCAATTTTTGCTTCGTAATCGGTCGCCCGCGGGAGAAGGTCGCCCAACGGGCGTCCTCAAGTTCGAGTAGTCTCGAATGGAGAACACTGGATTGAAGAAAAACCTCACCCGGCTTAATGACAGTCGCAATATCCGCCAGCAGCTGGATACCCACCTCTGTTGGGCCTACTTCCCGTTGGAATAAGGCAGCGATAGTACTTCCCACCCGGTCAGGCCAGGGAGGGCCAGCCACTTCAGCTATCGTCATAAGGGGCTCCCAATTATCCCTCATCCGGTCAGGAAGGTCGGTGGGGAGCGCGATTTCAACAGTCCTCAATTTCCCCTCGACATCTGCAATAGCACGTGCTAAGCGGCGACAAAGGATTTCGGCCTCACGTTCGGCTTCCGCCCCCCAGGGGGCAACCGTTTCACTTAAAAGCTTTTTATCGAGCCGGATCACAATCGAGCGATCGCTAATGGTCGGTGGGAAGTGCCCAATGCGGGCTACAACCTTCGGCGTCCAAGTTGAGAAGACCCGCGGCTCGTGATCATCGCCAACCGTGCGCAGGACAAAGGCGAATCGCTTTGTATGACCCGAATTGAAAATGCCACGCAGTTCCTCATATTCCTGTAGGAAGGTGTCAAGCTCGTCGCAAAGGAGAACCGGCCGCTTCTCGGCGATTACACGAAAAACCGAAGCCGGGGTGACGTTCGACACTGGAAGTGGGCGGGGGACCAAAAAACTCACCACGGTTAGCAGTCGCGTTTTTCCACAACCTTTTGTCGGTGATGTTATCGCTAAGAGTGGGCATACATTAAACGCGTCGAAACAATGCGTAAACGCGGTCCACAAAGCAATGGCCCACACCGCCTCTCTGGGCATGACCACAAATTTACAAACAAACTCGGCCACTTCATCCAAAGCCTGCCCTAAATCCACCGGCTCTGGCCACGGCTCAATTGGCTTAAAGGTCAACGGGAGCCCGCCTCCGTCGTCGGTAGCCGCTTCTGCAGCCAAGGCCGCGGCGGTTTTGTCAACTTTTTCTGCTTCCACTAGTAGTTGTTGATACACGGCCTGGATAAAACCTTCCGTGTCTTCAATGCCCAAGACATTACTGGCGTTTTGCAGACATTCTTTCACCTTGGGGTAGCAATCCACCGCCACCCTGTCGCGAAAGACTTTGCCATTAACGGCGATTTGGATTACCCGCAAACCGGTTGCGCTTTCGCTGGGGCCTACTTTAATGTCAACGCCCTCCATGAACTTCTCCTTTTCGCTGCACGCCGCCACGCACGCTTGAATACCTCCTGCCCTACTACAACCGGACAGCCCGCGGGATAGCCCCCGATGGATTTTGCTATTGCCGCCACCTCCCGCTCCGCTAGTGGGGGAGTGCACCGCCGAGCGTTGACTTCCAGAAGAAGCCCTGCAATTTCGTCCGCCTCT
>JANXBW010000054.1 GCA_025060325.1 Thermoguttaceae bacterium | reverse complement strand
AAAACCCGCCTTCGACCTTGTCCCAACACGAGCTGGACGAAGTGTTGCGCAAAGTGCTAAGCCCATGGTCGCTGGCCATGGAGCGGGAAATCCGCGAAATCTTCGACAATCCCCAGCTTGAAGACCGTCCTCAGGAAAAGGCAACACAACTAGTGGACAAAATCGAGGAACTGGGGATCGAACCTTTCGAGCCGCCACCCCCGTTGCCGCCGATTAGTCCGGAGGAGATTCACCTGATCTGCTGGATGGCCCTAGTGGGCGCCGACACCACCCCGCCACCGAGCGAGCGTCTTAGCATTTGACGAAGGGGGCAAGTGGTAGCGCGCCCCCAGCCCCCGTCGAAACGAGGAACCACTACTCACTTTAGGATGCCGCTGAGGGCACCGGTACTTCGGCGGGCAGCTCTGTGAGCCCCAACCGGTGGGCAGTGGCCTGGTTGGCTTTCGTGTCGATCTTGGGGAAAACTCGATAGGCCTTACCGCAACTGGCCCGGTCGATTGACAATTTTTATCTGGAGAAAACCGAGCAGCTTTAAGTCCGCGCCCCAGTAAGTTGGCAAATTCGTGGTACGGCAAAACAAAAGTTGTGACGTTACATTGCGGAAATAAGGCTCCGGCCCCACACGCCGAGTTCTTTGCTAATGCTTCTCATCAAGTAACCCTTGGCCAACGTGGCTAACCGGTCTCAGGTGCTGCCGAAGCCCTCCATTGTGCCGTGGAACTTTGCCTCCTTTGGGCACTCTGGGAATCATCGCTTAGCCTAAGCGTCAAACGATTGAGATCATCGGAGAAAAGTGTTGAGGGTTATAATGGCCGCCAGAGCTCTTGTCGGCTTGTTCAAGAAAAAAGCCGGGCAAACGCTTCGGCAAGAATCCGAGTGGGGCGCGCGAGTAGTACACTAAGAACACCAAAAGACGGATCCCCCGACAGGAGAACCTCCCGCCTTCATCCAATAAAGGCCGTCAAAGGTTCTGCTTTGTTTCGGCCTGTTCCGGTCGCCCCAAAGTTGCTGGCAGTCTCCCGGGATAGAAGCCCACTTCGAGGCTCCTTGCCGCCCCACGGCGGAAGACCGCACATTTGGAATCGAAGTCTGCGTTTTTCGGCCGGTTCTGATCCCCCGGTGGCAGGCTTGCCCGGCGAAAAAATCCTTATTCGTGGCCGGAAGTAAGGAACTACCCACGGGCTTTCGGCATCCTACGAGAGTTTAGCCCATTCTGGCGAGGCCGATCCCCCAAGTGGTTTAGAAAGCTCCGGCGGCTCGTGATCAAATCGCACGAGAATCGAACCCGCAACGTGTTCCAGAGTTCTCCCTGTGAGGGTTCCGCGCAGGTAAGCGGAACTGGTACATCTCCCCAACATTTTGACCGAACTTGACGCTGAAACCTGCCCGAAGTATCATAAATCGTCGGAAAACTGATAGATCAGTTAAAAGATCAAAAGGTCAATTAAAAGATCTGGCACGTGAGTCGTTAGTTCTTTGGGACGCCACCCCCCAGCGAAAAGCCTAGGCAATGAACGAGAAGCCTCATCCGGGAAACGATTTCCCTGGCCGTTGGAAGAAAGACAAGGCCACCCTTGCGGAGCGGGCATACCAGGAAATCCGCCATCGAATCCTGCACGGCGAAATCGAGGCGGGCTTCATCGGCTCCACCCGCCAACTCGCTCGCGAGCTGGGAATTGGATTTGGCCCCGTTCGCGACGCGCTTCGAAGGTTGGAGTCGGAATGCTTTGTCACCATCGCCCCACGCCGCGGGTGGATCCTCCGAGGTCGCTCGCTGCGAGATGTACTGGACTTATTTGAAATCCGCCAGGTGTTGGAGGAATTAGTAGTTCGACGCCTAGTGGGCAGGCTGACCGAGCGCCAAATAGCGATTGCCGAAGCCTCCATACGTCAACATCGCGAGGTTTTAGCTACCGGTCAACCACCGAGTCGAGCCTTGGTGCCGGACTTCCAATTCCACCGGCACTTGGCTTCGTTTCAAGGAAACCGCTTTCTGGAAGTGTTCGTCAACAACTTGCTGGACCAACTTTTTCCAGAGGTGTATTTAGCGCACGGCAAAGCACCGGTCCGAGCATCCGCCGCTGCCGAAGAACACGAGGCCCTATTACGAGCCCTCGAAGAGGGACGGAAAACCGATGGCATCCGCCTCATTCGGAGCCACTTACGTCGTTGCCGTAAGTTCGTCCTCGCTCGTGGTCGATCACTCCCTTAGCAAGGTTCGTCGGTTAGGTTAGCCCGCGGAAACCAGAGCAAACGACGATGTTGATCGCCACCCAAACGTAACACTTCCGTGTAAACGGGCGGGATTGAGAACGAACGCTTATGTGAGAGGAAGGTCCACTGCAACAGCTAGGTGCTGTCCGCCAACGGGCGCTACTAAGCGTTAGGGATTATCGCATTCGTCAGTTGGTTGCGTTGTTGTGTTCAAGGAGCATTGACATGATTACCCAACACGCTCACCACCGTCCACGAGGATTCACGCTTGTTGAGCTTTTAGTCGTCATCGCCATTATCGGAATCCTTATCGCGTTGCTGTTACCGGCGGTTCAGGCGGCCCGCGAGGCAGCTCGGCGCGCTCAGTGTACCAACAACTTAAAGCAATTGGCTCTTGGCTTTCATAATCACCACGATACGTTCGGGCATTTTCCGTCAGGCGGGTGGGGGTTTCGATGGCTGGCAGACCCAGACAAGGGTTTCGGCGAAAAGCAGCCAGGATGTTGGCCTTTTAACGTCTTGCCATTTGTGGAACAAGGCGCGGTACGCGACGTGGGAAAACAGGGAAGCGGAGAGTGGGTTTACCCTGCTATTGCCAACCTAGCTATTTATGATCAGCCAATCCCTGTTTTCTTTTGCCCATCGCGGCGGGCTCCTCAAACTATTCCATTTGCCACGGCCCGCGCCTATTCGGAATTCCGTAATCCACCTTCGGCGAGCGGTCAATTCTCGCAAGGTGTTCGGACTGATTACGCGGCTAACGGCGGCAACATCTTGGACCCAGGGTCAACCAGGTGGCAAAGACAGACGGCGCACTTTGCGTACGGTCCGGCCAATGACGCAAGTGCCATTCAGACCTTCATACGAACTCGCGCCAGTTCAAGCGGCGATTGTGGGGATCCATCCCGGGCCCAGTGTGCTTCGGGACATAACGGAATCGTTTACCAATTAAGTAAAGTTCGAATGGCGGACGTCTCGGACGGGACGTCGCAGACATATATGATCGGGGAGAAACCTGTCAATCCCGACGCTTACCTGGGGCGGGTGCGGGACAGTTCGGACGACGGTCCACTCTACAGAGGCTTCGACGATGACCTTATCCGCTTTACAGGCACCAGTGACGCCACTCTGACAACCTTTGCGCCTCTCCGCGTTACCCAGGATCGTCGTGGTGTGACCCATGACTCGACTACGTATAGCTTTGGTAGCGCCCATCCCGGCGGTTTCTTGGCAGCTTTTTGCGACGGCTCAGTGCGGAGTATTTCCTTTGTGGTCGACCTGGAGATCCACCGGCGATTGGGCGGTCGTGACGACGGTCAACCAGTCTCAGACTTTTGATCGAGAGTACGCCTGCATTGTGCAGGGATGAAGCGCGACGGTGGAGACGAGTCATTTCGCGGCCCTTGGGTGTCGGTAGCGCTCCGAGACCTGGGCAGCTGTGCCGCCCACCAACTTAAAGATCCAAGACCGAGACTAAAAATGCACCCTGCTCGTATGCGGGTTTCGTAAACGCTACGCTAGCTTGAATGACCTGCCCAAAGGAGGGCTTCCGATGAAGGCTTTTCGAGACAATGCCTGTCTTCAGAATGTCGCCTGCCTAGGAAGAGTAGTTTTAGGATTTTCAGCGTTGACGGCGGTTCTAAGTTGCAGTAACCAGCCACCTCCGATCCTAGTGCCGAAGATTGATCCCGCGGCTGCAGCTCGAGAGGCAGTAGCTCATTTCGACCGGAACGGGAACGGAGCACTGGAGTCCGAGGAAATTATTCGCTGTCCAGGACTTGTTGATGCCAAGGACCGGATCGATACCGACGGTGACGGGAAATTGACCCTCGAGGAGCTCACGAAACGGTTTGGGCAGTACGTCGCCGAGGGCATCGGGGTTATCTCCTTTGTCGGAACGGTTTACTTCAATAATCAACCCGTGGAGGGCGCCAGGGTCACACTTGAGCCGGAGGAATTTTGGCATGGGGGTCTTCGGGCAGCCGAGGGTGTGACAGACTCGGCGGGGCATTTCCGTGTCAAAACCCTGGGACTTGATGTGGATGGCGCCCAGCCAGGCATCTACCGCATCCGCGTTTCCAAAACGGCGGTCGACGGTAAGGAAATCATCCCCACATACTATAACACAGAGTCCCACCTGGGCGCCGAAATTGCCGTGGACAGCAAAGTAGCCTTAGAAGGGCTTGAAATTCGCATTGCCCAGCGCCGCGCTCCGTAGGCAAAAGAGTGGCAGCATCTCGCACAACTTCGGTGGGCGCGTAAACGCGACGCCGAAGGGCAGCATTGGGGTGCCTCTAGCAAGAGAGACGAACGAATAGTCGATCCAAGGAAGTTTTCAAGCGGTACTCGCGAATTCTTGTGGCCGGGAAACTGGGAGTTCGCAAGCCGACTGGCTTTGGCCAGAATATTCCGGCGATGTCGGTAACAACAAGTGTTTAGCCAGCCGATACCGAGTTAACCCAGCATAGATTCCGCGACCCTTTATCCGCTTGTTGAATATGTGATGTCCCGAGTTTGCGCCCGAGCTTTTAGACCGCGCAAGATGGGAATGCCCATTTGCAGGGAGGTACCCTGAAACATAAAGCTGCCACATCGCGGGAACCGTGGCAGGTGACATTCGTCTCTTGTTGATGATGACCAGGCCGAGCAATAAAATTCTCTATTTGCAGCGTGTGCTGTGGACACACCCACCGGGATCACCAAGGGTTTCGCAAGCAATGCGGTGTTCGCGAAGGGAGCTTTTTGCGGTTCCGCTGGGAGCTTTCGTTTGGCGGTCGATTCCTGGTTGCAAGGAAGCTCCTCTGCGTTTGGCGATCGTTCAGACGAAGATCTTCCCTAGCGTAAACGAAAGCTGTGCCAAGATGGAGCGGGCGATCGCCGAAGCAGCTCGTGGCGGGGCCCGAGTGGTGGTTTTCCCCGAAGGTTGTCTGTGGGGAGCAGATACCACACCTGAGCAGTTCACTTTAGCCAAGGAGAAGCTTGCCCGGGCCTCGGCAGAGGCCAACGTTTATCTCATCTACGGCCAGTGCCTGCCCCGTAAGGAAATGGGCCGCCTTGTCCAAGCAATGAGTGTGGTCGATCCACGTGGACAGGAGATCTTTTACTATGTGAAACACTATGACCAACCGGGCGAAAAAATCCCATCGGTCTTCATTGTGGACGGTGTACCCGCCTCAGGAATCATTTGCGCCGACCGATGGTTGCGAACGATCGAAGAACTACCCCTTTATCGCGGGGCAAAGATTAGCTTCGAGCTTTCTGCTAATTTTGCCGAGGAGTGGATCCCGCCCCTTCAGTGGTGTTGGTATGTGCCACGAGCTCTGCGTAATCAAGTGTGGGTGGTTTTCTGCAACTCTGCCGCCAATGTGGATTGCCCTGGGCACGGCCACAGTGCCGTGATCAGTCCACAGGGTGAAATCGTCGCGGCCATGCCCGATAATCGCGAAGGAATCTTGTGGGCCCAGATCAAGCCTGAGCAAGCCACCGCTGGTGGCCTTGAGCTTCGCGCAAACCATCCTGTGCTCAAGCACTTCTGGGAGGCGGGCCTCCAACTTTATGATCAGAAACCCGATGCTCTCGGCCCGCGGCAAATCCCCCAGGCAGGAGCGCCTGTTGACGTAACCCTCGTGGTCGCCCAAGTGACCGGCTCCTTGGCCGAGATGGAGCAAGTGCTAACACAGGCCGCCCAAGCCGGCGCCGATCTTGTTGCGTTTCCCTCCGGAGCGGCGGCGATCCGCTTTTTGCCCACCCTCTGTGAACTTAGCCGAAAATACCGCACGGCTTTAGCGCTGGGCATAGCGCAAAACCCGGAAGATCCCCAAGCAGACATTTCCCCCGAAGCGATTGTTATTGGCCCGGACGGAACGATTTTGACCCGACACCATCGCTTAGCGCAATACGACGCATGGAGTTCGGCAAAAGATCTAAAGTCGTTGACTTTCCGGCTAAACAATGTTCGAGGCCTTATCCTCTTGGAGGACGATATCCGCTGGACCGAGGTAATCGAAGTTGCCGCGGTGGCGGGAGTGCAAATCCTCATACATGTCGATCATCGTCAATCGACCGACACGGATCGTTTACAATATTTACAGGAGCGGTCAGTGGCGGCCTCCTTTGGAATGTTCAGTGCCATGGCCAACGTGGTGGGAAGTACGCTTTGGGAGGACCTCGATCCTCGACCAGAACGCCGAGCAATCATTGACCGCCGTCCTTGGCCGGATCGACCGGACGTTGATATTTACTCCCCATTCGGCGCAAACTTGATAAGAGAAGCTGGTGCAGAGGAGAAACTCATTAGTGCCAAGCGCAGAATTCCTGGCATCAACCAATATTTTAGCGACCGAATTGCGCGTTTTCCGGACGTGGCGGCCTGGCTTACATGGGCTGCAAACTGGCTTTTTTGAACAACTGTCAACTAGTGCCTGACGGGTTTCACACCAGACGCACATGCATTCGGTGGACTTTCAAGCAAGTCCCACTATTTCCCTCAAGCATCCAAGGCACCTGTTTATAAATGGAACCGACGTCATTCACTCGGGTCTTCCGTTGGGCCAACCCTATTTTGGAGCGGCGACAAAAAGGAGACAAGCCATGCCAAAGGCAATAAGGCCATTCCTGATGTTGACGATCATCCTCCTCGGTGGAGTCGCCTCTAATGCCGAGGCTATTCGACCGTTCGACGGAAAGCAATTTCACGGCCGGATAGCCTACTCATCTGACGGCAATTTCAACGATCCCGACGATTGGGCCGCCTCTCCCATGAGCCTGGCACTCATCGCGGCGGCCGGGCTTCAGGAAAAACTCGTCCACTTCCACTACAACTCCATCCTTTGGGCCAGCGAGGCCATTTGGGAGCGGCGCCACCAGGAGGCGGTGCTTCAAGCTGCCGAGCGATTCGGTTTCGACAAATCACGGTTTTTCGACTGCCGTCAACAACCGAAAGAGACAGTGGCGGCCTTGGCCCGCGAGGTGGAAAAGTCCACGCAAGCGGATCCCCTGTACGTGATTCTGGCCGGACCCGTAGATGTCATCCTCGCAGCTCTCAAACGAGCCCCGGAGCAAAGTCGACGCTGGGTTTATGTTATCTCTCATAGCCGCTGGAACGAGGGCTTTCGGGGAGGTAGTGAAGAGCCGGCCAGCGGTCAATACCATGGCATCGTCATCGGTCACACGAAACGGGATGTCATCGCGCTAGGTGTCCGCTGGGTGCAGATTCCGGACCAAAACCTCACGCTCTGCGCCGCCCCTTATGTCCGCGCCACCGCCTTGGGTTATCCCACTCATTCACGATGGGCACCGGCCCCAAAGGAAGCATTTGCCCCATACTTCTGGCTGCGCGATTCGGCCGACGCAAACTTCCACCTGCTGTGGACTTGGTTGGAAATCTCCACCCGGCCAGACCCCTCCGATGCTGGGATGACATACTTCTTGTTGACCGGCGACCCGGTGGCCAGCCCGGAGAAGATCCAACATTATCTGTCGACACCAGCCGCTCGCTCGCCGCGTGATCGGGATGTCATTCGTCTTGAGGCGGAAAATTTTGCCCTCTTGGAAAACTACCGACCGGCGACCACCGATCGACAAATGTCGCACGCGCTGGGACTACTGCCAATGCTCCCAGTGGGGCAGGCTCGGCTGCAAACGATCTTCGACGAACCCTACATCGCCGAAAAAGCCGTTTACGATCTTTTCTTCGCTTATGTCGCTCCAGCGAACGAGATGTTTATCACAACTGTGCTCGCTTCCGGTAGGGAAGTGAGCTCGGTGGAGAAAAAGGCCACGGGTACTGGTGTGGAGGAAGTTGGCTTAGGACCCGTCGTTCTGACACGCGGCGATAGCCTGGAAATTCAACTGGAAGGAACACTGCCGCAACTGGACTATGTGGAACTTCGTCGCACGGATGCTTCGGGGGAGCTGCCGACGTCAGAAAGGATTGCTCAGAAAGCCCGATCGGTGCCACAACCTGCTTCGAGCGTGACCAAGCC
>JANXBW010000053.1 GCA_025060325.1 Thermoguttaceae bacterium | reverse complement strand
TTTGACGCAGGTGCTAACCCCCGCTTTGGCCCCGAAAATCCGCGACGGCACCGCTCGCCAGCGCCAAAGGGGAGGACTTTGCCCGATTCCGCGCGACTTAAGCTGTCGGCCGCGGTTACGAAGACGCCCTCCAAATGTTTCACCGTTGACAGGAGGGGTGACCTGGGGGCAATTGCCGGAGCAGGCAGATCCTGACCGTTGTTGTCGTCATCCCCTTGGTGCTTGCCCATCCGGCCCAAATAGAAAGCACCACCGCGGGGAAATTTTGAAAACGGTTTTTGAGCAATTCTCACAACAAACGGGAGAGCTGGCATGTCACCTAGTCGAAAAGCATGGTCGCTTGCGTATGTCGTTGTCATGGTTGCGTCTTCTTATGTTTATGGTGGGGAACCGGTCTTTCGGCTTACGTTCGATGAGATAGGGCTGTCAGCCGACGGAAAACCGATCTGGCCTGCAACTTGGCAGATGTGGCCTGGCGCAGGTTTCCGCCCCGAAGAATCGCCGGCAGGCGGCAAGTGTCTTCGTGTTGACATTTTGCCGGGCGACAAAGAGCACGGGCGCTATCTGCGGATTCCCCTCGATGCAAGCTTAATCGCTGGTAAACGGCTGCGGGTGAGTGCTCGGATTCGGGCCGAAGATGTCAGCGCTCCTCCCAACCCCTGGAACGGGGTCAAGTGCATGTTACAGCTTGTTGGGGAGACGGACACCCGCTGGCCCCAAAAGAATCTTCCCGGCGGAACGTTTCCGTGGCAGGGTGTTGTTTATGTGTGCGAAGTGCCGCCTGACTGTCGAACAGCCTTCCTCGTACTTGGACTGGAGCAGGTGACTGGGCGGGCGTGGTTTGATGACATTCTGATTGAAATTATTGGTAGTCGCCGCAAGACACCGCCAGTCGCGCAAGCAGGACCACCGTTTAAAGGCCATGCACTTCCGCGACTTCGCGGGGCGATGATTGGGCCTCGCGTCAGAAATGAGGACATTTTGGAATTCGGCAAGGTTTGGGGCGCAAACCACATCCGCTGGCAACTTATCTGGGATGGCTTTCCCCATAGCCCAGCAGACCGGGCAAGCGTTGACGAATACCGGCGCTGGCTCGAGGGGGCCTTACAACGGCTGGATGCGGCCTTGCCAGCCTGCCGGGAGGCAGGGATCTTGGTGGCTGTGGACTTACACACCCCGCCCGGTGGCCGAAACGAATCGGCGGAGTGCCGAGTCTTTCACGACAAACAGTTCCAGCAAGCCTTCCTGAAGATTTGGGAGGAAATTGCTGCCCGATACCGGAACGAGCCGGCCGTCTGGGGTTATGACCTCATGAATGAACCGGTCGAGGGGGTTGTGCCAGACGGGTTGATGAATTGGCAACAGCTCGCCGAAGAGACCGCCCGGCGGATCCGGGCAATCGATCCAGAACATGCCATTATTGTGGAACCGCCCGCCTGGGCTAATCCCGATGCCCTCGATTGGTTTGAACCCGTTCCTGTCCCCGGCGTCGTTTACAGTGTCCATATGTATATCCCTCACCGTTTTACCCACCAGGGCGTGCACGGCAATCCCACGGGTGTCCACTATCCCGGGGAGGTCGACGGTCGCCATTACGACCGGCAGGTGTTGGAAGCGGTGCTTGAGCCAGCGGTACGCTTTCAACGGGACTACAACGTCCACATTTACATCGGTGAATTTAGCGCGATCCGCTGGGCTCCCGGTGACAGCGCTTATCGTTACCTGAAAGATTGCATCGAAATTTTCGAAAAGCACGGCTGGGACTGGGCCTATCATGCTTTCCGCGAGTGGCACGGCTGGAGCGTTGAGCACGGTCCCGATCCGAATCAGACAACTCCGGTCCCCTTCTTAACGGATCGCGCCCAACTTCTGCGAAGTTGGTTTGCCAAGAACGAAAAGCCGCGGTTTTAACGGCTTTATAAGAGGGGAGAGGAAGATTTGCCGCAAAGAGCACGATGATTTTTCAAGCGCTTGTAGAATTCTTATAACTTTGTTCCGTTGACGCTGAGAGCATCACGCACTTGTCGCGGGCTTGACCGTTATCTTTACATCAGACACCGGTCATCCACAGGAAACTTCCCCTAATTCCCCGGGTGAGTGCTCTCCGACGAGCGTGGGCTGCCCAGGAGTTGTTGTTAACGGCTTCCGGGGACAACCGGGGGAGCTAGCTGCGTATCATGGTGCGAAGCTACCCCTGCCGGCACCCGGCATACACGGGCAGCTTAGTGCGGAGAAAAGCGCACAGGCCGTCCGGATCGTCTGTTCCCAGGCGAATGACCCGGCCTTTTTTAGTTTTTAGTTTTACACAATCAAATCCCCAAATGTTGACCGTCACCCCGCGCCCCGGGAACCAGTGAATTCCCCAACCATCAAGAACGGTGGTCCGCCCCCGCTCAACTGACTCGATATCTGAGTAGCGAATCCGGGTGCCCATAAGCGGCAAAGGTCCGAAGCGCACCGAAAGCGTTTCCCCCTCGTCGCGGATGGTCAACCGTTGGAACCCAAGCGCCACCACGCACAGGATTGCACCACCCGCAGCTAGACCATAAGCTTCCGGTCGCTGGCTGACCGGAGTGCTTAACGCCGTTGCCAACATAAGCGCCCCGGCGGCAAGAATGACTAAGTGCCAATAACCATATTGTGTATGCTCGTACATGTCATCTATTCCTCAGCGGTTACGCAAGATCGGACAAAGGCCGCGCATTTGGCCTGTCAAATGAGTGTCTCATTGCTGCGATCTTGCCCGGGTTAAGCATCGAAGTTTGTTTACCAACCAAAAAGCTCGCGCCCAAATAATACTAAACTAAGGTCGACCCACCGTTGACTAGTCCCCTGGTAGGCGGGGCGGGTCCAGTTAGGGAGGTTGAGAGAATATCGCCCTTTGCCCTTGCTTAAGCCGCTACTTTTCGAAATCCCAAGATTCTTTGGCGCCATTAGGCCGGCGAGACTGTTTACGAAATTCAACCGGCCGTCTTTACTAAAGCCGGCCAAACGGGACTTTGGAGGAAGCATGAACCGAAGCTCTGGCACCCCCCGCCGCTGCTCCCCATGCTGCATTCGCAGACCGCTACCTTCCGCAACCCTCCCCTTCGCCGATAGCCACCACGCTACGGCGAATCCAGTCCGTCGAGAATCCACCCGCCTCCTAGAACCTGATCTCCATCATAACAGACGGCAGCTTGACCGGGAGTTACCGCATCGCACGGCCGGTCAAATATTGCCCGGAATGTCCGACTATCCTCCGGAATGACCTCTGCCTCCACAGGTGGAGTCCGATAGCGAATCTTAACCTGGCAGCGGAACGGTCGCGATGGGGGATCAATTAACCAGTTGGCGTCTGTGGCAATCAGACCTCGACGGGCCAGAGCCTCTCGGGGGCCCACGACCACGGTGTGCGATTCCGGGTCAATTCGGACCACGTAATGCCGCGCACCAAGCGCTACTCCCAGCCCTTTGCGTTGACCGATCGTAAACTTTTCGATTCCCTCGTGCCTTCCGACCACCTGGCCATCCACAGTGACAATCAACCCGCCGGAATTCCATTCGGGGCGGCGGCTCCGCACCAAAGCGGCATGTCCCTCCTCCGGCACAAAGCACACCTCCTGGCTGTCGGGTTTTTCAGCAACCGGAAGCCGGAGTTGCCGCGCGTATTCCCGCACCTGGGACTTCGTCAGCAACCCGAGCGGCAAGAGAATCTGACCCAGCCGGGAGCGATCAATCTCAAATAACACGTAGGATTGGTCCTTAGCAGGATCGATAGCACGGAGGAGCTTCGGCGTGCTGCCGGATACACCATGCTCGATCCGGGCATAATGCCCTGTAGCGACATAGTCCGCACCCACACTCTCCGCATACCGAAATAGCTCGCCGAACTTAAGGAGCGAATTACAGCGCACACATGGGTTGGGTGTACGCCCTCGGGTATATTCATCAACAAAATAATCAACAAGTTGACTAAAAGGCAAGGAGAAATCTAGGGCAAAAAAGGGGATACCTAGGAGGTCGGCCACCCTACGGGCATCGGCTGCGTCAGCGGCGCTACAGCATCTCCGACGGTTGCAAGCTGCCCCATTCCCTCCGCCACAGCTGTTGACACCGTGGCGCATAAAAAGCCCGGTCACCTGGTGCCCTTGCTCCTTGAGCAACCAGGCCGTCACGCTGCTATCTACCCCTCCCGACATCGCCACGACAACGTGGGCCACCTTTTTGAACGCTCCTCTCTCAAAGGAAAAACCTTCGTGGCCCTCAATTCTTGGGCCAGCAGCACCCCTTTTTTCACTGCCATGTCCCCAGCTTGCGATTGCTCGCTTGCATGGCGGACCGGCGTTTTGTTTCTCCTGAGCCCAGGGTCGGGCCAGTCGGCGACCCCGGCCAGCCGAGGCCGCCTTTTCTTTATTCTTTCCTACCGGGAGGGGCCTGGCAGCGGGGCAAAGCTAGCCGGAAGGAGCATTGGGAAGAGTCAGGTCGGTAAACTCATGCTTTTCCCCAAGCAAATAAGTGGCAAAGAACTGGGAAATAATTTCCTCAATTTTCGGATTGCGGAAATTGCCATGGCCGGCACCTTCCACAGTAATCAGGGCAACCGGCACGCCGACCTCCCGCAATCGATCCCTCAGTCGAACCGACTGCCGATAGGGCACGACGTTATCCTCGGTGCCGTGGATAATCAAAAAGGGCGGATCCTCCTTGGACACAAAGGCAATCGGCGAAGCTGACCGGGCTAAATCTAGCCGCTCCGCAACCGGACCACCCAGAAGCCGCTCCACCAACGCGCCGGGCCGCCCAGGCCCATCGCCGGCTTCATCCCGGATAATTCGCAGGTCGCTGGGCCCAAAGACGTCGACAACGCACTGCACACGGGTCGGTTGATCGCGCCATTGGCCCAATTCACCGTCAAGCTCGGTCGTATCCCCAGTCGTGCCGAGCATCGCGGCCAAGTGCCCCCCGGCCGACCACCCGATAACGCCAATCCGCTCTGGGTCCAAGCTGTACTTCTCGGCATTTCCGCGGATCCACCGAATAGCGGCCTTACAGTCATGAATCTGCGCCGGCCAACTTGCTTGGTTGCTTAGCCGATACCCTACCGAAACACCCGCATACTTCCCGCTTGCCACCAGAGATGCAACTCGGCCGATGACACCTCGCTTGTCACCGCCGATCCATCCCCCGCCGTGAATCGCCACGATAACAGGGAGCTTCCCCTCCCGCGTCTTGGGCAGCAAAAGGTCCAGAGTTTGCCGGGGTTCGTCCGTGCCCGCGTATGGAATGTCCCAATGAGCTTCTACGTTAGCTGGAACCCGCGGTCGTTGAGACGCCGGCGGCAAGACCGCGCGGATCTGCTCCACCTCCGCCTGGTCCAAGAATCCATCTTTGTTCCGATCAAGGATGGGAAATCGCTTCTGAACGGCCGGCGGAAGCTCCTCCGGGGAAAGCCGCCCGTCGCGATTCCGATCCAACAGATCGAAAATCCCCTGGGGCACCTGCCCCGCAGCCAGAGCTAGACCGGCCATTCCCCAAGCCAGCAACGCTAACAATACCGCGCCCAACCCTAGCCTTTTGGCACCAGCGGACCGAGAGCCTGGGGCCGAGGCCCGGGTTATCGGGGTCTCCGTGCCGGGCAACACCTTAGCGACGAGTTGCGATCTCATAGCCGTAATCTCCTGGACAACCAACCCAATCCCATGAACCGTTTATTCCGGTTGCGAAACCTCGTCTCCCGATTAAACCCCCGATCCGGGCGGAAGTTGCAATTATCCCCACCCGGCGGGGAGTTTTGCTCTCTTGGCCCGACGATTTACTACAGACTGTGGCGAAGTGCCCCAACGGGTGTTTGGATCCCAGCTTCTCTGGTAACAATGGGACCACCAGGGAACCGTTCGGCAGCCGCCGTTGGGAAGGGCAAAGTCATGTCATCCGCCGGATAGGATCATGGAGAAAAAGAGCCGCATAGTCGACGATTGAGCCCAGGTTGTGATAAGGAGGGGGGATTGGAACGGGATTTGATTTCCTCGGCGGTTGAGCCCCACCTGACTTGGAGGCACTAACACTTCTTTAGCTAGTTTCCGGCTGCCTTTTCAAGTCTTAGCATAGGCCGGCTCCATCTCGACCTTTTCACGCAATACGGGTGCCGGCGCACCAATTTTGATCACAGCAAACAACGCGTAACAAAGTGCCCCGCAAAGTGTGATAGGGACTTCAAACGGCACATGCAGGCTCTGGGGAAGGAACGGCTCGAGGAAAAACTCCCACCCGAGCGCGTAATGGATGCCCCACAAACCACCTCCGACGATCATCGCGGCAAGGCCCGACGCGCTACTGCCCCAATTTGTAAAAAGGCCCACCGTAAGCGGCACGAAAAGGCCAACCAGGGTTAAAGCGTATGCGTCCTCTAAAAGCTGGTACGCAGTCTCCCCAGCAAAAGCCATTGCCACCGAGCCCGCGGCCACAACAAGCACCGATACGTAGTTGACAGCAAGTGCAGGCAAGTTTGGCTTAAGCCGCAGAATGATGTTCTGAGCCAGCACAACCGCCGGCGAGAGGATCGCGCTGTCGACAGTTGACAAAACCGCCGAGAGGAGGGCAATGATGAAAATCACCAGCGGCACCGGGCTAAGGAATAAATGGGCAAGTGCCGGAAGGACCGCCCGTTTAAAGTCTTCGGGGAAGAGCGATTTGGCCACCAACCCGAGCAGAATTGGGGCAACGCCCAGAAGCAGATAAAGAACGCCCGCAACATAACAACTCCACTTGGCCACGCGATCAGATCGGGCCGCAAAGATCCGCTGCATTAAATCTTGCCCCGGAATATTGCCCAACGCACCGATAATGAACGCCGTCAGCCACGCGTAAAAAGCCCCGAGGGAACGTATGTCGATGGGCATTAAGTCTTGAGGCGGAAGGGACCCTGCCAGCTCAGTTAGGCCGGATGCCAAACTGCCGTGTCCCAGCTGGAGTAGTGCCTGAATGCACAAGACAATAAGGCCAGCGATGACAAGCGCGATTTGCAAAGCATCGGTGAGTGTAACAGACCACATTCCTCCGAGCAGCGTGTAACCGGTACCCACAACCGCCCAAAGCAGAATGCCCGTCGACATGGGGATATCGAAGAAAAGCCGATACATCCCCGCAAGAGCCACAAACTGGGCAGCTACCCAGCCGAAGTAACTCGGCACAAGGATCACTGCCGAGATCACTTCCGCCGTCCGACCGAAGCGTCGGGCAAAGAAGTCGCAAATAGTAAGCAGCTTCATCCGCCAAAGCGGCTTGGCAAAGAACGCTCCGGCCAGGAGAAGGCAAACGCCGGCACCAAAAGGATCAAGGGCTGCCCGGTGCAGGCCGCCGCGGGCGACCTCGTCGGCAGCTGTCAACATACATCCGGCACCAAACCAAGTGGCAAGGATCGTCGCCCACGCCAATGACAAGGGCAGCCGACGGCCAGCTACCACGTAGTCTTCCGGAGTGTGGATTTGCTTTCGGGCAAGGAAGCTTAGCCAGTAGATCACCACAAGGTAGACAAGAGTGGTGATACCAAGAAGCCACCTTATACCACTCGAGACGGTTACGCCCTCCATCGTCGCCGGACTCTCCTCATTCTTTGAGTTTCTCGCGACCCTCCGACGAGCTGGTCAAAACCCCGTAATCCAATCGTGTTGCCAAGGACCTTGTCCGCAACGGAGCGCCTTGCGATCACCAACATCCAACGGGTCTGATGTCAGCTTTGCTTTACGGCCCCATAAGCCGCTGCCGCATTCAGCCCTCCAGATTATGAAAATTTTAACCAGTGTAGCCCGGAGGCACAGCAGTTTTCCGTCCTAGGAAGCGCGCTCTTCTTCGCAGAACTATCGACCGCCGACCGCGTTTGTTCGGACAGGCCGACCCACATTTGAACGGACTCGGTCCCCGGCCAAAATCAAACCCCGCCATTTGGCACAAAAAGGCTGAGGGCTGTTCCCATGAGAGAGCATCACTTCCCGCTGCCGACACCAAGTATCTTCTCGCCAAGGTTTGGCCCACCTGCCACACTTTGGTCTGGGAAGCCGCCATGTCTGCCAGCCGGGCAATCTCCGGGATACCAGGCCACCTCGTGCGCGATTTTTAAGGCTTTTTACCTTGCGATTGCGGGCCTTGCCGTCTTCCTTCATCCTGCCCAGGGCGAGGAGGATACGCGGCCTAACCGCCGGCCTCTTCCCCGGGTAGAAGCGATCCCTCTTCCCTATGCCCAGGTGAGTGTCACAAACGAGGGCAACGAGTTAATCCGCTACCACTTTGGGGCGGATCTTCCCCGACCGTTTTGGTATCCGCTCATAGGACCAGGGGGCCGGTCTTATACTCGGATGGGACATCCGCACGACCCGGTCGGGCACGGGCATCACAACTCCCTCTGGATCGCCCATGCGGATGTCGGCGGCGTCAGTTTTTGGGCCGATTCGGACCCAGGAAAAGTGCTTCACAGTCGGCTAGAACTCCTCGAAGATGGGCAGGATCGGGCTAGCGTTATCACAACTAGTCAGTGGGTAGACACCCGATCGGGGAAAGTGTTGATGGTCGATCGCCGCTATTGGGAGGTTGCGCCCCTCGATAAAGGCGAATGGTACCTCACTATTCGACTGGAATTGTCCGCTCCTAAAGGGGGGAACGTCACTTTAGGCACTACCCCGTTTGGGCTTCTTGGCGTGCGAGTGGCAAAGACTATTTCGGTGGCGGACGGCGGCGGCCGGATTTTGAATAGCGAGGGTGGCCTAAACGAGAAAGGCTGCTTTCGGCTGCCGGCGCGGTGGGTGGATTACAGCGGGCCTGTAACACCCGATCGGGACGGGGGTATCACTATAATGGACCACCCGGAAAACCCGAGCTTTCCCACACCGTTTCACGTTCGGGACGACGGGTGGTTTTGCCCAGCGGTCACTTTGAAGGGGCCGATAAAGATCGAAGACGGGCAAACTTTGAGGCTTAC
>JANXBW010000052.1 GCA_025060325.1 Thermoguttaceae bacterium | reverse complement strand
GCCTCAAAACCCCGCAGCTCCTCAGCCGTAAGAAGACCTGCTTCAATCACCCGCCGACGAAATTCATCAACTGACAATGGTATGAGCCTGCCTCCTAACCTCAGTCAGTGAAGACAGGTTCACACGAGTGGATAAATCCAAAGACCACGAGCCCCGACTGGGGGCGAAGAGCTCGATTCCCACCACCCCGTCCACCCGATCCCCACCCCGTCTTCAAACGAAAAGACCCAGCTACTTACCGCATTGTGACCACCTTCCCCAGTATACTAGCAAAACCCCCACCGCAAGGGGGAAGGTCTCTTTACCGAAGTTGGCCGGCAAGAAGTTTGAGTCTTTCCTGATGGCAGCGACCGGGCACCGCTCCTCGAGTCCGAGCCGGCCCGGACGAGTCCTGAGCGCTATCTTGGCAAGGTGTCACAGAGGCTCCGTAGCCGCAGATCCCGGCTGGAAGTGGCACCAGACGCAATCAACTCGAATTCGTAACAGGGAAGCAATACCAAGCCGAAGACCTAGCTCACCTTACCCGGGGGAGCTTCTGGGGCAGAGGACCACACCACTCAGGCAGTTTAGGCCCTGGACCACATCCTCGAGCGCCTCACTCCGGGCCGGCTAGGCCGTGGCGATCGGAAAAAGGTTAGGAAAGCTGGATGGCAACCCCTTCCCCGCGGGGGGTGAGCCGGGTGGCTTCCTCAAAGCGGGCAAAAGTACGCCGCGCTGGATCAACAGCGGAGAGTGCCCTCGAGCACCAAGGCAGCTCGAATGTTTGCGCTTTTCATTCGAGGAAGCATTTGCAGTCCGAGTGAGAGAGCCAGGGGAGGGTTGACCAGGCAATCGAATGCCCCCGCCCGGTGAACCGCTAGCCGGTCAGACCAGCCCGCCAAGCAGTAACGCCCGGGTTTGCACCCGCGATTTACTAAAAGGCGCGAATTGCTCAGAGGGTCATTCGGATCCCAAGGCCCCACCGTTTGCTGCAGCGGTCTCGGAGCGGGGCTTGTCACCGCGGCGATGCGAGATTTGGCAAACTGGCTGCAAAGTGAAGTGGAACGGTCATAGTCAAAGGCGAACTTAGTTACGGGGCACCATAAATTCGTCGTTGGCAAAATGCTACGTAAGCAGAAAGAAAACTCCCCTCCAAGGCTCATCGGTTGAGCTTATTCCGCAGATCAGTTACAGTTTTTGGATAAGAGCTCTGCCGGAAAATGCACTCCGTCCGAGGACCGGTCAGGCCTTTCCGATTTTCGAACCAACGAACGGGTCGGATTCTTCGCGACAGTTGATAAGAGTTCGCAAACTTACTTGGTAGCAAGATTTGGCTCGCCGGCTCTTTATTGGAAACGCCGCGGGGTTCCAAAGAGCTCGAGCCATATGTTTACAGATTAACGCGGCGTGGCGACATAATTCCATAGCCAGTCAATGTATATCCACACGAGCCCAGGACAACAATCTTGCCGTCATTGTAGGAGACGGGCAATGCGGCAGGTTTCGACAAAGATAATTCCTCGTTTGTGCTTATTGTGCCTAGTGATATTTGGGACGCTCCTGTGGTGTCGAGCAGCCATCGCGGCCGAGGAAGCCGAAAGGTTCCTGCGGGCGCTCAAGGAGCGCGGATATTTCGACCTGGTGGTCGAATACATCGAACAAATGCGGACCAGCCCCTTGTGTCCGGATAGCTTCCGGGAGGTCTTGGATTACGAATTAGGCGTTGCTCTTGTTGACTTAGTGCGGAGTGGCGGTCCTCGCAGTGAGCAAGTTTTGGAACAGGCGCGGACCGCTTTGGAGCGGTTTCTCCGCGAGAAGCCGACTCGGCCAGAGGTTGGCGACGCCGCTTTTCAACTGGCCAATGTGCTCATTGAAATCGGCAAACTACAACGTGAACAGGCCGAGCAACCCGGCGTAACTCCTCAGGATCGCGACCGCCTTTTGTCGGAGGCACGGAGCCGCTATCAGCAGGCCCAGGAGGCTTTCGCAGCGGCGGAACGCCGCGCTTACGAACGTGCCCGAAATCTGGAGGAGGAAGCCAAGAAGGATCCCCGCAAAGAGGGCGAACGCGACGAGGCACGACGTCAACTCCTCCGATCCCGCATCTATCTTGCTGGTGTTGTTTATGAACTTGCTCGGACCTATCCTCCGGATAGTGCCGAATTTAAGAAATATCTCGAGGACGCGGGGAAGCGGTTCGAAGAGCTCTTTGAAAAGTATAAATCGTTCACGGCCGGACTTTATGCGGGCCTGCAACTCGGGCGCATTCGCCGCGAACTCGGCGATACCAAAGGCGCGGTAGAGACCCTCAAGACCCTGCGTGCCCTGATGACCGGCGTCGAAGGCGAAGAACGCGCCATCGCCAACGAGGCCCTGGCGGAACTCTTGGAAACTTACATCGCCCAAAAGAACTTTAAATCGGCCTTGGAGGGAGCGGACGCCTGGAGCAAGGAGGCAAGGGCGGAAGACGAAACTTCCCGCGAAGGCTTGATGATCGCCTACGCGGCTGGTCGAGCTGCCTTAGAACTTGCCCGCCAGGCAAAGGGGGGAACTCCCGAGCAAAGGCAACTTGTCACCGCGGCCCGGGAGTACCTCACCCGGGTAGCTCGTGCGCCAGGTCCGCTTCGTCGGCAAGCGCAGGCACTTCTTGGCGACCCCCTGTTAGGTACGCCAGTGGCTGCAAGCGAGAAACCAACCACTTACCAGGAAGCCCGCGATAAAGCCGACGAAGCGTGGGGGACACTTGTGGTCGCGCTGGGGCGACTGGGACAAGCCACCCAGGCCGAGGAAAAGAAGAAAGTTCAATCGGAAGTGGACACAGCCAGAGACCGCGCACTGGAGCTTTACAAGCTTGCCCTGGAGTTGCGCCCCGAGGAGCTGAGCCTTCAGGAAGTCAACTTACTGCGCTTTCGGATGTGTTATCTTTTTTGGCTAAAACAGGACTACTACCGGGCAGCGGTACTGGGGGAATACCTAGCCCGCACCTATCAACAAAGTCCGCTGGCTCGGCAGGGAGCCGAGATTGCGGCCAAGGCTTACCGCGTCCTCTACATCCAAGCTACCGTGCCCAAAGAGGAACGGACTTTCGAAACCCAAAAAATCCGCGAACTGGTCCAGTGGATGAGCGAAGTCTGGCCCAATGAGCCAGAAACGGCCGAAGCACGCATGATGCTTCTTGACACGGCGATTGATAACCGGGACTTAGATGAGGCAAGGCAGGTGCTAAGCGGTATTCCCGAAGAGTCCCCGCGTCGTGCTGAAGGGGAAATTCGGCTCGGCCAGGCCCTTTGGGCTTGGTATGTCCGCGAACTGGAGGCGGCAGAAGAGGCACCTGCCGGGCGCGAAAAGCTCCAAGGGCTAGTTGACGAAGCGCAGAAGTTACTGTCCCAGGGGCTAGATCGAAAAAAGGCTGCCCTGGAGAAAGGTGCGGCTGTTGACTATGTCATGGTAGCGGGAGCCCGCGAGCTTGCTCGCGTTTACCTAGAGCTTGGGAAAACAGCCGAAGCGGTTAGCCTTCTTGAAAATGAGCGGTTCGGCCCGTTGACGCTCGTTCGCAAGAATGACCCGGTTGTGCAGCGACCTAATTTTGCCACGGACACATTGACGCTTGCCCTACGCGTTTATGTGGCGGCGCAAGCTCTGGAGAAAGCCGAAACCGTCATGGGCGAGCTGGAAAAAGCGGTAGCGGCTTCGGGCGACCGCGAATCAGCCCAACGCTTGACGCAAGTTTACATCAACCTGGCTCGTCAACTTCAAGAGAGTCTTCGCCGATTGCGACAGGAAGGAAGGACCTCCGAAGCGCAGGCACTAACCCAGGCCTTCGAGCTTTTTCTCAATCAGATTAGGACTCGTGAAGCAGGCAATACGTTTACATCGCTCAACTGGGTGGCGGAGACCTTTTTCAACATGGCGGCTAGCCTCGAAGGCGGCTCCGACGAGGACCGGCAGAAAGCTGTTCAATATTACAAAACTGCCGCCGCTGTTTACCTGGATATCCTCAAGAAGATCCAGGCCGACAAAACGGGGGAATTTGCCCCGCCAAATGCGGCACCCGGCGTTCAGCTCCGACTGGCCGCCGCCCTGCGTGGCATGGGACGATTCGAAGAGGCTGTCAAGCTGCTTGTGAAACTTCTTCAAGCCAACGAGAATCGCGTCAACTTGCAGGTGGAACTGGCCAAGACTTATCAGGCATGGGGCGATGCCGCCGGTAAGTCGGAGTATTACACCCTGGCTATCACGGGCGGCCATCAAGAAAAGGGGCGGAACATCTTCTGGGGTTGGGCCGGCATTGCTCGGCGTGTGGCTCCCTACCCCAATTTTCAGACCGTATTCCACGAGGCCTGGTACAACATCATGCTGTGCCGAATGAAGCAGGCCCTTCTTACGTCGGAAAAAGATCGTCGCCGCGACGAACTATTGCGCCAAGCGGAAACGGACGCGTACCGGGTCTACCAGCTTTACCCGGACATGGGTGGGGATGAAATGCGGGCGAGGTACGACAGCCTCTTGCGGCGCATTCAGAAATTGCGAGGAATTGCCAACCCAACCGGTGTTGAAGGCTTTGCCAAACCGACGCCCACCCGAACAGCTCGGGCAGGGGGGCTCTAAATACTCTCCGGGGGCTTGAGGCAACTATAGGACTTGCATGAAGTCCTCTGGACGGGCTTGCCAAAAAGGAAACCCACTCCGGGGTAATTCGGCCGAGTTTACCACCTGTTTCATGGCCGAGGGGCTTCCTGTAACTGGCGCACGGGGAGCCCGGGGGGTTACTGCGGGTTTTAATACAGGAGGCGTCCCTAAATTTGGCAAGGGATGACCAGTTCGTAAATGCACCCGAGGAGGCTTTTATGCGAAACATATTTCTCCGTGGCACCAAATGGTCCGGCCGGAGAGTTTACGTCCTCTACACCGCATCAGTATCTGTGGTGCTAATATCCGCCACGCTCTTGTTTGCCGACACTATTAGGCATAGCGGTGGAACTATCGCCGGCAAGGTGATCCAAGCCGATGCGGAAAAAGTCGTCGTCGACCGGGGCCAGAATCGTCAGGAAACGATTGAGCCATTTCGCATCGAATTCATCCTTTTTGACGACGAGCCCAGCACTCTTCGAACCGCAAAGATGGCGGCAATGGCCGGCCGGTACGAGGAAGCCCTAACCGGCCTGGACCGCGTTCAATTACCGGAAAACGCGGACCCAAAGGTGCGACAAGAGATCGACTACCTGCGAGCCTTATGCCGAACCCGTTTAGCGGAGGCTTCCGCTAATCCACAGGCCATGAAAGAAGCGGCAGACCTCCTAGCTAATTTCGTCAGCCAAAATCCAAAGCACTATCGCGTGTGGCAGGCCGCCGAAAGTGCGGCAAACCTCCTTGCCGCTCTGGGGCAGCAGCAGGCCGCCGAGCAATTCTTGGCTCGGCTCTCCGAGGCCCCTTGGCCGCAGGTTAAACTCCGGGCGCAATTGGCCGCGGGCAGAGCGGCGTTGGCCCGCAAGGACCTACCCCAAGCCGAAAAATTGTTCGAGGCCGTTTTGGCCGGCGCCGGAGACGACGAACGGCTCCAAATAGCAGGCTCCCTGGGCAAAGTCCGCGTGCTGGCCGAGCAAGGTCGCGCCGATGAGGCTGTTCAGCTTGCCCAAGAAGCAATCAAGCGGCTAAAAGCCGAGGAGGTCGCCCTTCAGGGCCAGGCCTATAACGCCTTAGGATTTGCTTACCAGAAAGCTGGCAAACTTAAGGAGGCCGTGCTTGCCTACCTACACGTAGATCTCCTCTACTCAAATGTTCCCGCGGAGCACGTAGAGGCCCTTGAAAACTTGGTTGAACTTTTCGGCAAATTGGGCCAGCGCGAGCGGGCCGAAGAGGCAGCAAAAATCTTAAAGGAGCGGTACGGCCGGACCCCTCAGGGGTCATGATTTCCCTGGAGAGGGGGGGAAGTCGCCCCGGGAGAAAGGGTCCTGGCATCTTCTAACCGAAACCGGATGAAAAAGAACCCTTCGAGCCTCGCTTCGAAACCCGCTTCGGCACCGCCGCTTGCGGATCTTTTGTTTGACAAAGTACCTTATAGTAGGCACTTAGGCCTAGCACTGCGATTCCGCATTCTGGAAAAAGGGAACAAGGCTGGCACCGGGCAGTCCAGAGCTTCAGTTTAGGGACCCCGGCGGTACGCTTCGCAGCGAAGTAACAAGACTTGCCGCAAAAACGAGCGGCAAGCGGGGATCAGTGCCGGGGGAGCCTAACCGGCCGCAGCTTTCTGGGTTAGCCTGCGGCAAAATTTTCCGGAGAAACTCGTTGGGAGGGAAAGATGCACAAACAATCAGCAAGGTTTTATCGCTTGGCGTGGCTAACTGCGATCGTGCTAGTCGGCATGGCTCTTGTGAGCTGGCAAATCTCTAGTCCGCGTGACGGAAAAGCTCTTGCCCAGGAAGAGGCGGCCCAGCCGGAGGCACCACCGGAAGAGGCAGCTCCGGCCGGCGAGGCTCCCGCCGCGGAACAGCCGGCTCAGCAGGGGGAGAGTTACCTCGCTTGGATGTATCGTTCGCTAGGGCTGTTTTATAGTATCGTCTTTCTGGCTCTTTCGTTTACGTTGGTTGCCCTCGTGGTGATGAATCTACTCACGGCGCGACGAGAGGCATTAATGCCGTCGCAGCTCATCGAGTCTTTCGATAACTTGCTCAACGAGAAGAAATATCAGGAAGCCTATGAGATGGCCAAGAACGACGAGTCATTCCTCGGGCAGGTCCTCTCGGCCGGTCTGGCCCGGTTGTCGGCAGGATATTCCGAAGCTATTCAGGCCATGCAAGAAGTGGGCGAAGAAGAAAACATGAAGCTGGAACAAAGGTTGAGCTACATCGCCCTCATTGGCACGATTAGCCCAATGGTCGGTCTTTTGGGCACCGTGCAAGGTATGATTTCATCCTTTAGCGTAATCGCCCGCAGTCCAACAACGCCAAAACCTTCCGAACTGGCGGCCGGAATTTCCACAGCGCTGTTTACGACATTGGTTGGGCTTTTCATCGCCATCCCAGCCATCGCTATTTATAGCATTTTGCGGAACCGAATTGCCCGCCTTGTGCTAGAAGTGGGAACGGTAAGCGAAGGCTTGATGAGCCGGTTCTCCCCATCGGCTGCAGCCACCGCCCGCACTAAGGTGGGCTAATTACCGAGCAAGCAGCCGTTTGGTGTTGCCCTTGAAAGCACACTTGGGCCAGCAGAGGCCAGGTTCCGAACCAGTTTTAAACGGAGCAAGCGATCTAACCAACGGGTGTTGAGCTATGCGATTTGCTACACGCCGGGGAATGCCCGAGGCCAAAGCCGACATGACGCCGATGATCGATATGACCTTCCAACTAATCGCATTTTTTATGGTTATCGTCAACTTTAGTGAAGGGGAGAGGAACGAGCGAATCCGTTTACCAATTAGCGAGCTAGCAAAGCCCCCGGATGCCCCGCTAAAAAGTCCCATCACTTTACACCTCACGGACGCGGGCACCGTTATTTTTGGGCCGGATGAGGTGAGTATTGCCGGGGTCCGCCACCTGCTGGAGCGGGAAGTGCGTTTTCTGAAGTCTCGCGGAGATGATCCCCGGCAGGCGACCGTGGTGATCCGCGGTGACCGCTCCGCCCGAACAGGACAGGTGCAAGAACTTATCCGAGTTTGTCAACAGGTGGGATTTGAACGATTCGTGCTCCGTGCCCGACAAGAATTTGCCTCTTTAGCCGAGCTGGCTGTGGGGAGCTAGCAGCAAAACCGGGGGGCACTTTGCTTTCCCTCATGGCCGACGGAAATTACGCACCCGGGAGTAAAATCGATGCGAATTGGAGAGCCGGCGAGAGAGGAAGGTGGCGTCGAATTGCAAATGACGCCCATGATCGATATTGTCTTCCAGCTTCTGGTGTTTTTCGTGATGACTTTTAAGATCGCCGCGCCCGAAGGCGATTTTAACATCCGCATGCCTATTGTCGCCCCAAGCGAAGGGATTCCCGAGCCTGATGCCCTGCCGCCGATTACGATCCGGCTGACAGCCTTAAGCGATGGCCGCTTGGCCGGCATCCAATTCGGCAACCGCCAATTGAAGAATTTCCTGGAACTTCGGGAGCGGATGATCGAAATGCTTGGACCGGATCCTGGGCCAAGCGTAATCGAAAGCACCGAGGTGGAACTGGACTGTGATTACCACTTGCGGTATGAGTATGTGATCGAGGCGATCACGGCGGTCTCCGGGTATGTTGACGAAAAGACCGGGCAAATTGTAAAGCTTGTGGAGAAAATCAAATTCGCTCCACCCCGGGCGGGTTAACTACCGCCTCAAACTGGCCGAAAGGTATTTGTCTTTGGCCAAATCAGTTCTTAAGAATGGTTGTGCAGGCGGTACCTTCTTTTCGGGCTCTCTCCATCGGTATTGCGGAACCTGTACCTAACCTTATCCAAATCGGAAGGGGCAACCGCACCTTCAAGCAGCGATGATTAGCTACAGCCGGCCCCTGCGTTTTCTTAAGCCGAACTTGCAAAGAGGGCACCACGAGCCTAAAAAGCGTGATCAAGGTACTGGCGCGCCTAAGCTCTCATAAGGCACCTTGGACCCGGGTTTTTCGCGCGAAGCAAGCACCCCTCCATCCACTCAAGAAGTCTTAACTCCCTCTCGTGCCAAAGTATTGGGCGCCGACGCGCAAACGAAATTAAGCGGGCTCAGGCACCACCGTTAAGCTATCAAAGGCATAAGCGTGGCCGAAAGGCTTGCGCCTCTTAGACTTGGCCATCGATCGATCGGCGCTTGACATTCCCCTGAAGTGCGCCGACGAATCGTCGAAAAGATTTCGAGAATAGGCGATCTTCCCACTCACTGACGACGATCCAAAAGTCAACACTTGGCCATCAAGGTGGTGCCCCCCGGCCGCCAACCCGGCGATGCCTGACGGCACTCCACCCCGTGGCCGGAGAGACCGTAGCGTAGAGACGCGGTAGTTCCAGAGATTATCACCGGGCGACAGGCATCGCGTTATCGATCGGCTTGGCAAGATCATCGAGCACCAAGAGGCTTTTCACAACGCAAAAAGATAACGCGACAGGAGAACCGCTTGGTTCCGGAGAAGGATTTCCGCTCTCTGAGATCGGGCCAAATTTCCCGACCTGTTGACGATTCACTACCGCTTCCAACGGATAATCAGCGCGGGACCGGGCCAAAGAACCTCCAGCATGTGGTGTTCTGTTTGTGAAAAGATTTCGAAGCTATTCTCCCCCGGCCGGAGTGCTGAAGCGGGAATCTCGTGAATGTGGTAATGATAGTGGTGATTCTTGCCCTCATGCGCTCGCTGATATTCGTTTAACCTATACGGCGCATGATGTTGATCCCATCCGTGCCAGGTGCGATAGTGAAGCGACGCTTCCACCACCGACTGCGGCTGGTAGTCGGCTGGTAACTTGATGATGCACAATCTTCGCTCGCCTGCCCTTACGCCAAATTCCGGCGGAAAGTCGACAGCCGGATAAAGGCTCACCCTTTCGGACACTCGCCCGACCGTAAGTCCGTTTACGACCTCCGTCACAGACCAGAGTTGGTTTTTGCTTCGAATCCGTGCCACAAGGGCAATCTGGCCGGGCGGCTGATCGGGCACCCAGCGGGTTTCCCAAACGACTCGGAAAGGTGGATCTGTCAGCGTCCCCACATGACCCTGCCACTGGGGCGCCGCATCCCGAAAAGGCTTAAACCAACCTCCATGCCAATCAAGAAAGCGACCATCACCATTTTCATCGTACCCGTAATAGTAAGCAAATATGTCAACGCGGTCGACTTGTTCGTGCTCGGTTTCGACAACAATTAGTGGATTTTCGGTAATGGTTTGGCCAGAGCGGGGCGCAACAATCCGCCCTTTTCCCGCGGGCTTCTTCGCCGGGTCATAATAAACCCGCAGCATAAGCGCATACAAACCCCATTGCCCCCACCCGTCCTCTTTTAAATGATCGCAAGTGCCCTCCACCAAATTGGTACCAACCTTCAAATATTCCAACGGGACGACTATCAAAGGGTTATCCTGAAAATAGTAGTCCGAAGAAAGCTTTGCACCATCGGCTTTGATCGGCGGATCAACAGGTATCCAGTCGTGCCCGTTGAAGCGAATGCGTGGATTTATCGTGTAAAGATGCCCGCCCCAACGGTCAAGGATTACCTCTGCCCGAATCGCATCGGACAGATCGTCGATTTCAAGCTGCCAAACCGGATTGGGCAAATATTTTTTCGCACCTGGGTGGCTAGCGCGGGGGTTTGTCACGCGCCATGCGCGATCGCCGACGTTATGGATAACAAATTCTTTATAGACATCCCCTGGCCGCGGGCCTCGCCAATCGGGCCCAAAGGAAATAGCCGATACCGCAAGAATATGGCCTAAAAATTCAACAAAGAGGACCATTTCGTCACCTTACTAGGAGCGCATATATCCCCTGGGGTCACCCTCAGGGGCCATCTGCCGGCATAAAACCAGAACCCGATCAGAAGCCCAGCTACTTGAGTCAGCCACCCTTGGGAAAACTAGTCCTTATGGTGACACCAGTCTAAGTTTCGGGCAGCTCCAATTCTATCAACTCCTGCCGGAAGGATCGCCCTCTTATCGTCTTTCTGGCCCCAATCAAAAACCCCAAGCTTTGGAAAAAGCTTGGGGGAAGCGCACACATTCGTTTAGGGTCGAGGTAGCCGAATAAACGCGGAACCCCTACCTTACACGCACCCGGTCTAATCCGGCACAAGCGTTATACCGACGAGCTAAGGCTTCGAACTTAGCGTAAGGTCGATGACATTCTTTCCTTTCTTTACTTCGAACACAAGCTCCGACTTTGTGTTATACCGGGCCGGGATTTTTTCCACAAATCCTTGTGCGCGAACACTCGCATACGGGTCGGGTTTGTAAGAGGGATCATCTTCGGAGGGAACATCCGCAGTGCCGGTGGCCCCGGGCGGTTGCGATCGGACGTAGACCCGATGCTGGCCCACCAAAGCCCCCTTGCCCAATTGGCAGGCAAGTTCGTAAACGCCTTCCTCGTTTGTCACCCCCGATGATGATACCCCACCGGCAACTGGCACGAATGTCACGATAACCCTCGGCAAAGGTTGACCATCAAGTGTCACCTTGCCGGTGACTGGCGCAAGCTCGGGCGCCTCCGAACCGCACCCGATACACAACCCAAGCATCACTGCAAGGGCACAGAGTATCCCTCCGCGAAGTAAATTCTTCGCATACATAAAGGCATCCCCCTCAGCGGCAAGGAAAGCTTTTCAGGCAGAAAAAGCCGACCTGTGTTTTCTGTGTTGAAAGCGCTAGCTTCGGGTTACCCCGAGTGACCTTGTCCTTCATCGAGCTCCTACCTTTAAGGCAGGCTGGCTGCCTCACCCCCGCTAATGCTGCCTAAAGCTCCCCAAACACCCCATGGCGAGGCGCGGAAGCCGGGAGAGGCCAAATCATCGGCCGCGGGGTTGCCTGTGTCGATGGTCTGGCTGATGAATCGCACCGAACCATCGGCCATCGCTACATTGGCCCCACCGGGATGGCGACTCGAAGCCGCACCCATGAATTCACACCCATCGGCGCAATACAAGCAACTCGGACCATTGGGTGCAATCATCGTGCTAAAGGCGCTAAAGTTTGGTAGCCCGTACCAGCCACGGCCTCCCACGGGTCGTGTTTCGTCCTGAACCGGAGGCGTCAACATCTTTGGGTTAGTCGGGTCGATACGGGCAAGACACCCAGCTGGATTGGCCGCGGTTACGTTGAGGGCGACCCCGCCAGGTATCTCGCCGGGTCTGCCGCCCAGAACCATTTCCCCCAGCATCACCGTGTTGGACGTTCCGTCCAAAATGTACGAAATGTTAATCCACCGCTCCGGCTGAAAGATCCCCCGGTTTTGCACGCCGGGCACCTTTGGGTCATTCGGCGTGAGATGGTTCTGTAAATAATCGTCCCCGACACAGGCCTTATAGTTGAGAAGGGCGTTTGATCTTGTTCGGTTAGGCGGCGGAAGATCCGACGGGCACATGTACGGCGGCAACTCCCGGTTCCACCGCGCCCAACTTGACCACGGAGCCGGCAGGCTTCCGTCCCGTGCCGCTGACATCACGTCATCAAACAAGTTCTTTTGCTCTAAATAGGGTAGAACCATCATTGCCCACGAATAAAAGTGGAATTCCCTTCCGCTTGCTGCGATCGTCCGTACCCCTAATGCCGGAAATCGCTGGAAAGAATCGTGATACGAGTGAATCGCGATTGCTATTTGTTTTAAATTGTTGATGCACTGGGTTCGCCGGGCCGCCTCACGGGCACCTTGCACCGCTGGCAACAACAGAGCGATCAAGACCCCGATAATCGCTATCACAACAAGTAGTTCCACAAGCGTAAAAGCACGTTGATGACGGTGGCCATTCATAGGCTGACTCCCTTAGCTCATCGAACAGGATCTTGACGAACAAGCACCCGACCGATACAAAGAACCTAAACTCAAGAACAAGACGGAACCTCACTACGTTCGCGGGTTTCTTGACGAACACACTTATCGCCTGATTCCTTCAACTGTATTTCTAAGATCTCTGGTGGGGTTTAATCTTTAGAAAGGGCGACTTCTTTTATGCCAAAAGCGACACGAGCTCCCTCCATCCTCATAAGCCCGCCTCCGCAACTTTCGGCAGCCGAAAAGGCCCGGCGGCTAAAAGACCGCCAGCTTTGGCTCAAGGATGTGGACCTCCTCCAGGCCTTTGACGAGCTATTCGAATACATGCCGGAATACCGTGTTTTCCTCAAGCGCCGGCCTGGGGAGATCATGTTTCTAAGCCGGGCCATGCTGCGCACTTTGCATGTACAGGACGAGGCAAACCTGATAGGGTTGACCGACCACGAGTTAACGCCCGGCCCACTGGCCGACCTCTATCAAAGCCGAGATGAGATGGTTCTGCGCACAGGAAAACCCCTAGTAGGTGTGCTGGAGGTGTGGTTCACGCCGGAGGGATTACCGGAATGGTTTACATGCTATAAGCTCCCACTCCGCAACCGCGACGGACAAACTGTAGGAAT
>JANXBW010000051.1 GCA_025060325.1 Thermoguttaceae bacterium | reverse complement strand
GCAGTCACAGTGGCCAATACCCTGCTGGGAATGAGTGTCGATTGGCGTCGCCGGGTGCCCCGGCTGGGGGGAGTGATGGGCGGTCTGAGCGGGCCCGCGATCAAGCCGGTGGCTCTGCGAGCTGTATTTCAAATTGCTCGAGCTTTGCCTGTGCCGATCATCGCCGCAGGCGGCATTTCTACCATCGATGACTGCATGGAGTTCCTCGTAACGGGGGCTTCAGCGGTCCAACTGGGCACGGTAAACTTCTATTATCCTTCTGCGATTACTGACGTTTTAGATGGGCTCCCTGCGGCTATCCGCTCCTTGGGGGCAGTCTCAGTGCGGGAGGTGGTGGGCTCTTTGAGCGTACTGCGAGAACTCCGGTGGCAAACCGAGGGGTGTCCGGGGGTCGGCTAACAACCGGTGGGAACTCCCGAGGCGACGTTCCTCGTAGTCTGGTAGTCTGGCTTTGTTGGCCGGCGAGGATGGCCCGGGAGGTTTGGCCGGCCGGAAGAGGTGGTGCGGCGGGATGTTGGTTTTACTAGTTTACCGCAATGCAGGGCGCCCCAGCTTATTAACAGGGGGCACGCAGCTCCGGAGGAGCGGCAAACGAAGTAGGTTAGTTTCGGCGGGGTTTATGGGACCATTTTTCGGACGCGGAATCTACCGTCCATCGGAGTCTGGCAGTTTGGCAGTCGATGAGGAGGTTGTTGGTCGAGCATGAGGGTGCTTTCCGGGATTCAGCCTACTGGGAGGTTTCATTGGGGGAATTACTTTGGGGCGATCCGTCAATACGTGCAGCTGCAGTACCAGGCTGAGGAGGCGTTCTATTTCATTGCCAACCTCCATGCACTTACCACAATCCGCGACCGGGAGCTTCTGAAACAGTACACTTTGGATGCGGCGATTGATCTTTTAGCACTGGGGATCGATCCGGACCGGGCCACGCTGTTTGTTCAGTCGGATGTTCCGCAGGTCTGCGAACTTTGCTGGCTTTTGATGACGGTAACGCCCATGGGTCTGTTGGAACGCTGCCACGCTTATAAAGATAAGAAAGCAAAGGGCTTACCGGCCGATGCAGGGCTGTTTACTTACCCGGTGCTCCAAGCGGCGGATATTTTGGCTTACGATTCCGACACCGTTCCTGTCGGGGAGGATCAGGTACAGCACATTGAGGTCTGTCGGGATGTGGCCCAAAGCTTCAATAGCCGGTTCGGACCGACTTTCGTGTTGCCCGAAGCCCGCGTAATGCGGGATGCCGCTCGGGTGCCAGGAATCGATGGCGAAAAGATGTCGAAAAGTTACAACAACACCATCGATATTTTCGATCCGCCCGAAGTGGTGCGAAAGAAGGTGATGCGGATAAAGACCGACTGCCGGCCTCCGGAGGAGCCGAAGGATCCTGACACCGACACCTTATATCAGCTTTATTCACTTTTTGCACCCCCGGCCGAGAGGGAGGCAATGGCCGCCCGCTACCGACAGGGAGGGTTCGGTTACGCCGAAGTCAAAACTGCCTTGGCGGACCTGGCGGTCAACTTTTTCACAGAAGCACGGGAGCGTCGGCGCGAGCTTGAAGCTCATCCGGCCCGAGTTCGGGAGATATTGGGTGACGGGGCGGCTAAAGCCCGGCGAAAGGCTGCCGAGGTCCTTCGCAGAGCCAAAGAGGCGTGTGGTGTGATTTACTAGGTCCGGCTGGAATTTTTACTAACGCGCAAGATTGGCCGGGCATTCCGTCTAACTCCCGGAGTGCTCGCGGTGCCGCTCGCCTTTAGATGGGAGTGTTCGTTCGGCAGTCGGGGTTAAGAAACACGATTTTTGCTCGCCATCTGCCTTCGGATAGCCTTGCGGGCCGATCGCAGTAAATTTTGAAGATGATATCCGTTCAGTGAGGCGTCATGAGCAGGGGGCGAAGTGTGTTGACGGTTCTGTAGACAGTCTGTTGACTATCCGTTAGTTGACGTCTTGCTCCTGTCTTTTCCCGATGAATGTCGTAGGGATTGGCACCGAAATTACCGAATGCCTTCGAATTGCTCGGCTTATCGAGCGACACGGGGAACAATTCCTTCATAGGACATTTACGGCACGGGAAATCCACTGGTGCCAAATGCAGGGGGAGTGGGTTCAGCACTATGCTGCTCGTTGGGCAGCAAAGCAGGCAGTGATCAAGGCCCTAGGCCTGGCGAGGATGAGGGGCATAAGCTGGCCCGATATTGAAATTTGTTCCGACGGTTCAGGTCAGCATCGGGTAATGCTTTCGGGAAACATTAAACAGGTGGCCGAAAAGCTTGGTGTTTCCGATATTCTCCTAAGCCTTTCCCACTGTCGGACCCACGCCACGGCTTTTGCCGTCGCTCTTGCTCGGTGAGGGGGATGCCGACAAATAAGGCAAAGGTGGCCCCGGTTCATTCACAGGCTTTTTTGCGAAGCTATCATCCAAGCGGCATCGCCCCGTCCGCCATGCACGACTGGCTTCTCTGGTCCAAAGGTACAGGTGAGGACCAGCTTTTCTCCCCAGGGCGCATTCCCGTTTAGTCGGCCGATCTCAGGTATTTCTTGATGGGTAAGACCGTTAAGCTGCGAAACGGGATCTCATTGCTTCCGCCTGCCGAACAAGGAGGGGTCGGAGGCCGGCAAGTGTTCGGGCGGTCGCCCCTTGGTTGGCAAGCACAACTTGTTGGGCCCGGCGGCCCATCGCAGATGCTTCTGCCGGGCGAGCAAGGCACCAGTGAACAAATTCCGCAAGTTCCCGCTGGTTCCGAACTACCCGGGCAGCTTCCGCTGTAAGAAGGGTATCAACAATGTCGCGAAAGTTCTGCGTGTTTGGTCCGAATGAGACAGCAGCTCCGAAGGCGGCTGGCTCAATCATGTTTTGTCCGCCCCGGTTGCCCAAGCTGCCCCCGACAAAGGCGATATGAGCTGTGCCCCACCACGCTTTCAGTTCCCCCACTGTGTCGACTAGCAAAACGCGACAGGATGGGTCAGCGCCACGACCCTCTAGCTCTGTGCGACGCTGCCAAGCAACCCCGCTGGCATCGAGCAACCGTGCCACGCTCTCGAAGCGATGGGGGTGCCGCGGAACGACAATCAGCCTAAGCCGAGGGTAGCTTTCCCGTAGTGCGAGGAAGGCCTCCAAGGCGTAACGTTCCTCCGGATCTTGGGTGCTACCCGCCAGGAAGACAATGTCCTCGGAAATAATGCCCGCAAGTTGACGAAGATGAGCCGTGCGGGGATTATCCCGGCAGGTTTCTGCCCCGTCGAATTTCATCGAGCCTGTGACAACCACCCGTCCCGGGTCCGCCCCAAGGGCAATAAATCGCTCTGCGTAAACAGGAGATTGGGCGAAGATCCAGTCAATCTGGCCAATAACCCTTCCCATCAATACCTGGATCCAGCAATACCGCCGGAAGCTCCGTTCGCTGAGTCTGCCGTTGATGATTGCGACACCAGCCCCCGCCTTCTTCGCAGCCCAGATTAGGTTGGGCCAGATTTCAAGCTCCGTCAAAATAAGTAGGCTCGGACGGATTCGCCTGAGGGCTCGGCGAGTTGCCCAGGAAAAGTCCAGTGGGCAGTAAAAAGTCAAAAGCTCGGGGAACTTGGTCCTAGCCACAGCCATTCCCGTGGCTGTGGTGGTCGAAAGCACATAGTCGAAGTCAGGAAACTCTGCCAACAATCTGTCAACTAAAGGCGCAAGGAGGTTAACCTCCCCGACACTTACCGCGTGGATCCATACACAAGGCCGCCGGGAGCTTCGCAGAGGCACAAAGCCCAGCAATTTGGCACTCCACCCGTGACGATATTTACCCCGACTTATCATCTGGTACGCAAGGTAAGGGGAAGCGACCCCAAGAAGGGAGAGATAAAACAAGTTGACAAGCCACGGAAGCACCTAGCCGACCCTCCTGGTCTTTAAACGCTGTGTGGTTTCAAAGTTGGATGGGATTCTTTGTCAATGAGCTCGGGAAACTTTTAACGGTCCCTCGTGGGCCGGACCGTGACGTATATTCTCCTGCCCAACCGTGCCCGGGCCCATCAAAAAATGAGCCAAGCTTCCGAGCATGGCTTCAAGCCGCCAGTGTAGCTTTGGTCAAATCGGCAGTTAAAGGGCGTTTTCGCCGGTTTGCCCGTACGACGCTCCTTTAGGGGAGAGCGATTTTATCGTCAGGGGCCATCATTTCGCAGTACACCCGATAGTCAATGCCTTCATCTAAGAACTGCTGTCGCCCACTTGCAAAAGTGACATTGACTCCGCCGGGATGGGCACTCGACGGACGGGCAAACTCCGGCGGCGGCCCCAAGACATTTGGATCCCCTTCATCCCGGCACTGGTTGATCCGAGAGCATCCCGCCCCGTCAACTGTCCAAAGCATCCCCACGTCCGTCCTTGTCAACAAGATCACCTGATTGCTCGGCCCGGGCTGAGGAGCCCAAAAACTAGCATGAAGATTCTCCGAAAGCATAATCGTCGCATCGGCACCATCCGTGATAGCCTCAGTGCGGATTGCCAAGCGACTTTTTAGCTGGTCGTCTGACAAATTGAAGAAAAGACCACTTGCTTTGAGTAGCTTCGCGTTGCCTGGGACCTCATTCAAATCTGCCCGACCGCAATTAACCACAAAGCTCAGCCCATGGTCCGGGATGCTCGTATCGCTGGGACATTTCACTACCGGTAGGGTGGTGCCGCCTGCTTGGGCCTTGGCCGCCAATGGTCTATTCGGATCGCGCCATAACTTCCACAACTCCTGCTCACCGAGGTGCGGTAGAAGCATGATTACCCAGGTAAGATTATCGACGCCCCCAAAGCTATTCAGGTAGCCGGGCAATTGCCCGCGAGCGTTTTCGAACTGTTGAGTAGCCAAGGCCAGTTGCTTTTGGTTGTTCAAGCATTCGGCCCGACGAGCGGCTTCGCGACCACGGAGTACCGCGGGAAGGAGGATCCCCGCCAGCATCGCAATGATCACGACCACCACCAGCATTTCCACAAGCGTAAATCCTTTTCGCTGTGTCATGGAAATTCCCCCTGATTGGTTGATAAGGCGGACTCTAGTGGTTTGACCTTCTTGCTTGGAGTCGGAACGGGGCTTCTGTCACCATTCTAGCGAGGCCGCTAACTCAAAACGCAAAAAATGGACCTTTCGTGGATCGCAGGAGTCAAGGACTCATCGCAGAAAAAATTCGGCGCCACGTGTCGTGACCGCCCCCAGAGCTAAAATCACACCCGAACTTAGAAATTTTCTTGATTAAACTTCCCAATCTTCTGAACTATCCTGTCGGGAAGCCGTATCACGGTTCATTTGCACTTGTTCAACCGCTCAGAATGCGTGGTGATTTGTGTGAGACGAAAAAACTTCGCTCACCAATGGATCAGTGGCCAAAGGTAAGTTCTGGCACAAATATTGCTGCCCTCAGGACATTCGGGATTCTTTATAGGTTATCCCGGGGGAGTGTCCGCTCGCCACCGCGGTGATTTTGGCAGGGTCAACCGAGCGGTTCGGCGGCTTATTTCGTGCCGAGGCATTTCCGGGAGTCTTTCGGGAACGGATTTGGTGTTGCGTAATTGAACAACAGCTTGGGTGCTTTTGCTCGCCGGTAGCGAGTGAGGACCTTCATGCGGAAAGCCGAGCCGTTCGAGGGAGGTACCTTCCGCGGCGGAGGGGGGACTGGGTGGAAGCGGAGGTGAAACGATCCGTTACTATTGCCTCTTTGCGGATTGTCTTCGGCGCCCAATGAATCTGAGGGGAGTTGGGGGCGTACCGTGCGGTCAGGCGGGTTTAACAAGTTCCAGGGCGGCGAGGGCGGCTGGCCCCGAAACAATCTGCTACCAACTTGAGAATTAGTCTTGATCTAAAGCCGGGGCCGGGGAAGGTTTGATCGCGGTTGATAGAAGGCCCTCGCGGGAGGAAGTCGATATTGACAAACTTTTGGCCCAATATGTGGAAGATTCGGGGTCAAAGGATTAAGTTAGTGTTAGGGAGGCGGAGCTTCTCGCAGATCGAATTGGGATGTAAGTTCGGGCCGATGCGGACATGACGGAGGAGTCGCAACCATGCTAAGAAATCGTCAAGCTGGGTTTACACTCGTCGAGCTTCTCGTGGTCATCAGCATCATTGGAATGCTTATCGCGTTACTTTTGCCGGCCGTCCAAAGCTCGCGGGAAGCAGGCCGACGAACCGTGTGCTTGAACAATCAGAAACAGGTTTCGCTTGCCTTGCTTCAGTATGAAAGCCGCCGGGGCCGCTTCCCAGGTTACAGGAATGAGATGATTGGTACCGACTTTAGCACTAAACAGACATTTAGTAGAGCGGTCGGGGTCATTCCGGAGATATTTTCAGAGTTAGACTTGGGAAACTTGGCGTCGCAGTGGCGCGAGTCGGCAAATCAACCTGCGGTAATCCACTTGCCCGTGTTGATATGCCCAAGTGACACCACGGCGCGGAGAGAGCAAGGGACGGCTGACTCGAGTTACGTGTTCAATGTGGGCGTTGCGGACGGAGAAGTTCCGGACCCCGAAAATCCAAACCGTTCGATCAATAGGAACGGTCCTTGGGCGGGAATCTTCCACAATTTGTATCCGAGCAACCAGGATAACACTCTGCCTAACTTGGGACCGGCCGGATTGATTACGCCTGTGAGCTTGGATTACATCACGTCAAAGGACGGGACTTCGTATACACTCCTTTTGGGCGAGCGAATGGACCCCACCAATCGGCCTCCGCAGTCCGGCGCAGCGTTTCAGGGATGGATTTATGTACCGCCCACCGCTGGGGAGAAGAAATACGTCGGGGTGCTTTGGTTGCACACTCTGGAGCCTTCGCAACCAGCCGGGATAAATGCGGAAAAAGATGTTTTTGAATCGCCCACTTATGGGGCGAGGTTCAGCTCGAATCACCCGGGAGGCGTGGTGGTATCGTTTGCTGATGGCCGGCAGATCTTCTTGCGCGAAAATATTGACCAGGGAGTTTTTGCGCACTTGATGACGCCGTGGAGCAAGCGAGCAGGGAGGATCATTAGCGGTAATCTCGGTAACTTGTTGGCCACCCAATTATTTGACCCCGCATCGCTATAGTTTCGCGGCGGTTTTTTCCGGGGCAGCTCAAGCTAGTGGCAAGTTTGGCGGTGGCCTTTGGCAAGTGTGGCTTAACAAGTTTTCTTGTGGGGAAGGCAAGGACGGTGTCCGTGTTAGACTGTTACTTGAGTTAAATCAAATTCTGCAAGCGCTAGCTCCGGGTTTCCGGCCCGGAGCTTTTTTATTAGGCGTTTCAGCTGTGTTTCGCGAGGGTGCCACTGCCCGTGCCGAGCAACGTGGGGGGACGGGAGGGCCGTCACATCAGGCTGAGAGTCTTCGGGCGCCAGAGAGCAGGTGCCTCCGAAGCCCTCAGGAATACCGCGGAGAGGCTTCGCGACCTTCTATATTAGGGCGTCTCGGCCAACTCCGGCTCGTCCGGCAGACGGCGGCTTTGTCTTCGGCGGATTACCCCCTAGGAGTTCGAGTTCGGCATCCTTAACGTGCCTACCACTCCTAGGCTCCGTGGGGCTCTTAGCTTGGACTGGCGTCTTAGGCTCCTTCCGTGCGATTGAGATAGCGAGCAATCCGGTTCACGCCCGTAATGACGGCGGGTGGTGCAGCGGAGGAGAGGGCATACTCCATGAGATACGCGTCTTCCGGCGAATCTTCATAGAAGTTGCGGAGGACCGACGTCGCTCGGAAGCCGTTAGCGCGAAAGAATAGCTGAGCGACAAGGTTGCTTTCTCTGACTTCCAGGAAAATCTTCTCGCGTTGCTCTGGAGCAAGTTTGCTGATCAGTTTGGCGATCATTTGGGAGCCGACGCCCCTTCGTCGATAAGAAGGCGCCACCGCCAAATTCAGCAAATGGATTCGCGTTTTGCCCAGTTCGTAGATCATGTAGCCAACGATTCGTTGACCGTGCTGGGCAACCATTCCCACGCAATTCCGCCGGGATAAACAATCGGCGAATTCTGCCTCCGACCAAGGGAATTCGAAACTTTCCTTTTCGATCGCCAGGACCTCGGGCAGGTCTCGGCGGATGAGCCAGCGAATATGTACCTGAAGCCGCTCCTGAGTCCCGTGAGCTTCCATTTCCTCCGAGCCTCCTTGCGCACCTGGCAATTTCGAGGGGTTGGTCGAAGGTGCATCGCAAGCCCCGGTCTGAGTGGGCCAAGTGGCCTCAGTCTGCCCAGACCTTAGTAATTAGCAAAACCAGCCGAGGGATCCAATAGCACATTTTTGGCACCTCCTCCCTGCCCCAGGGCCACACTTCCTCTTTTACGCGGTTCAGGGAAGACGAAGTGCCCAGCAGATGATTCGGTCGCGCAAGCGCTCAGGGAGGAAACGGAAAAGTAGGAAGGTCGCCTTCACCTGCCAACCCACAGGGTAGCGAGCCTTTGGCCGGCGAGCGGTGAGGGCGTGGATAATCGTCCGCACGACAGTCTCCACATTCCGGCCCGTGCGGCCCATTACCTCGGTTGCCTTGCGCATCGCCTCGAAGTCAGCCTCATAGAGCGCACGGACATCGGCCGGCAAGCTTTGCAGTTTATCTTCCCAGGTGCGGAATTGGTCATCGGAGAACTTCCTCGCCCGCTCCCAAATCGGGGTGGCGGTATTTCCAGGTTCAACAACAATAACTTGGATGCCAAAGCGCCGAAGCTCCACACGGAGTACATCGCTGAGTCCCTCTAAGGCGAATTTCGAGCACGTGTACGGCCCGAAATATGGCGGCGCGATTCGTCCACTAATGGAGGTGATGTTGATGATCCGGCCGCGGCGTGCTCGGAGGAGTGGCAGAAGTTGACGAGTCAATTCAATATGCCCGAAAAAGTTAACGGCAAACTGGTAATGCCAAATTTCTGGGTCGAGGAATTCAACCGGCCCGGTTAGAGCCACGCCGGCATTGTTCACAAGTCCCCAAAGGCCTTCGGCTTGGAGTTTTTCCCGGAGTTGTGCTCCAACGGCCTGAATCCTCGCGAGCTCGGCAAGATCAAGAAAGATGACCTCCAGGCGTGGGGAAGCGTCTTTTCTAAGCTGGGCCGCGGCGTCCTCAGTGCGGACCGTCGCAAACACGCGGAAGCCTTGGCGGTCAAGTTCAAGGGCAGTGGCCCGACCTATTCCTGAGGATGCGCCCGTAATGACAATCGCTTTATCTCCCGGGGATATATCTGTCATCGGAGCGGACCCTCGTTCCCAAAAGGCTTGGCCTATAAACAGCCGAAGCGGCACGTGCAAAAATTTGGCTAGCCCTGGTTGACTTTATTGTGCAGATGCGTATAAGTACTAAGCGAAAAGCGGTTGCAATTGCAATACAGGTGCTGGCAAAGGCACGCATGTGATTCACGAGGGTAAGTTTGTCGGCTTTCGGAGGGAGATGTCCGTCCATTTAAACAACTTGTTCCACAGGAGGTTATTTCCATGGCGGTATTAGTCGGCAAACCGGCTCCGGACTTTAAGGCCACAGCTGTTATGCCCGACGGATCTTTCGGCGAGGTGGCTTTGAGCCATTACCGCGGCAAGTATGTCATTCTTTTCTTCTGGCCGCTTGACTTTACCTTCGTTTGCCCGACTGAGATCATCGCCTTTTCGGACGCGGCGCCCCAGTTTGAGGCGCTCAACGTGCAGATCCTCGGTTGCTCGGTCGACAGCCACTTCACCCATTTGGCGTGGCGGAAGGTGCCCCGGAATGAGGGCGGACTAGGCGAAATCCGTTACCCGCTCATCTCTGACCTAAATAAGCGGATCGCCGAGGCTTATGACGTGCTTCATCCGATGGGTGTGGCGCTTCGGGGGCTGTTCTTGATCGACAAGGAGGGGATCGTTCGCCATCAAGTTGTAAACGATCTGCCGTTGGGGCGAAGCGTAGACGAGGCTTTGCGGATGGTGAAGGCCCTGCAGTTCTATGAAAAATACGGGGAAGTGTGCCCCGCCAATTGGAAGGAAGGAGACCCGACTATCAAGCCCGATCCGGAGGCGTGTAAAGAGTTCTTCCAAAAGGTGTATTGTTAAGCTCGATTTAAGCTCCCTCGGAACGCGTCAACGCTGACTGGCCTTAACGTAAAGTGTCGACATTCTAAGAGGCGGTGAAAAAAGCTGCGCGACGAGTGATGACTGGCTTCGGGGGTTACCCTAATTAGCACTGGGCGGCTGGGCTTTTGTGGCCTCCGAACAGTCTTTGGCCGCGGTGACTTGCCAGGAGCTGGCGCAGCCCCTTCAGTCGGCTTAAGGGCTGGCCGGAAAAAGGTACCCAAAAGGTGTTGCCCTGGGCAGAACAGCGGTAGTTTTGCCACTCGAGGGGATATCCGGCTTTCTCAAGCCATTCCAGTGCTTCGCGCAGGGCGTCAGGTGGTTTGCCAGGGGCCCCAGCCGGTGTCCCCTCTGGCACCGCGCCGAGCAAGTAGAGATCATTTTCCCATTGGTAAACGAGCCAGTCCTGGCTTAAGTCCGTCATGACGTTGTGCAAGATCGGAGTCAGGTGAAGCGGCAGTCGAATCGGCTCGTCCGGGGGCAGATGCGGTATGACCCGGGTGGCTGCAAACGCCTCGGTCCACCCTTCTTGGGCAGCTTGGTCAAGCAGAGCCTGGGCCTCGGCCAGCGGCTCAGGTAGCTCCTCTCCGGGCAGGCCAAAAAATTTGGCCAGGCGGCGGAAGAAATTTAGGGTGTCATTTCGGTCTAAGTAGCCAAGGTTGTAGGCGTCCAAAAGGAGCTTTTCGTTTTCGTGAAAGGCGTAACCGGGGCGAATCAGGATCATTCCCGCGGCCACTCCGCCCAAATTGCGGCGGGTGGCGGCGGCTTGGCGAATCTGGGAGGTTATCCCCTCCACGGTAACGCCCATTTCTTTTTCTGATCGCAGTTTGCAATCAAGGAAATAAAGCCGGCTGCGAAAACTTACCGCTATGTCGACCTCTTGGGCTTGCCGGCCGCCCGGGCCGATTAGCTGGAGATTTAAACACACTTGTCCAACGCCTAGTGCCCGGACCGAAGCTGCTACAAACTGTTCAAAAAGTTTTCCTGCTTGATCAGTGGGCAAGCCACAAGCGCGAAAAGTTTCGGGCCAATTCCACTTAGTTTCGAGGCCAACACGGACCAGATCGGCGATGGGCAGATCCTCCGCCTGGACGGATTCCCACCGGTGTCCGGGCGGGCAGTGCTGCAATTCCACCAAGAGTTGCACAGGAATATGGTCGCAAACGCCGGCCGGGACATTTAACGGTTCGGTACTTTGACCGGCAGCCACTTGCCGGATCTCGTACCACTGCCCGGCTAGTTCGCGATAAACAATCCGCGTATTTGGCTCATGGATTGCGGCTAGGGCGCCGGCTGCCATTAATTTGGTTCCACCGGTGATGTTGACAATGAACACATGCTCAGGAAGTTGCTGCCGCCATCGCTTAATTTGGGAGAAAACCTCGTGAGGCAGTGTGCCTCCCGGCTTCGACGGGAGGTGAATGTTGATGGGTGGAGGGAAAGACTCCTGGCGAGGATAAAGCTGGCAGACAAGTGTATACAGCCGCAGGGCCGGCTCAGCCGAAACTTTGTCCGCCGTATGATAAATGAAAAGGTCTGTTAGCCCTCCGCCCCGCTCGTGCCAGTAAACGATCCCCTCCAGGTTCGGCCAAAGCTGCTCGCTACTAAGAATTACCATCGCCTGTTTCTTTACTGAGGGCGAACCCATCGCCGCCGGGATGCTCCTTAACCAACATGGGCTTGCGGGTCTCTTGGGCCGACAGAACGACCTTATAAACGGAGAGGCAGACGAACAAAGAGATTTACACAGTCGGTTTCAGCCCCTTTTTGGATCCCGAGGGAGAGCGGAACCAGGAATAATCAGGATAGTGAATATTCGTGCGAGGATCCTGCTCAGAAAAAATCATCATCGCGCGGAGCTCTTTCAAAATCGCCGGGTCAATTTTTTTCAAAGCCTCCTCCTTTCGCGCACCCAAGTAATCTTTCAACGATTTTTCGGTAAGCTCTTCGCGCTGTAGCCGCTGGCTGCTGTACCGGGCTTTGATGTCCCGATAGATAACAAGCCTTGTGATCTGGATGCGGGCTGAGCCGGCTCCGTGAGGTTTACAGCCGCCTAACTTGTGACACATCGGTCCAGAGAAAGTCGTGGGCGATTTAAATTTTGGCCCAAGGGCTTCAGGGCTAAGGGTAACCGTTACGTTGTCCTCAAGCTCAAGGCAGTAGATTAAAAGGTCAAGCTCTTCCTGTCGAAGGTTTTCGAAATCGACGCGGAAGGAAAATTTGCAGCCCGGCGCTAGCGGGCGCACACTGGCCGTCTGCGTTATATTCTGTGGGGCCTCTACCAATGCGCTCTTGCGATTGGGATGGTGGTGATAAAACTTCCGGCGGAGTTCGTCAGAATAGAACGGCTTGTGAGTCTCTGGCCGCGGCTGTCCTACGACCACTTTGAATGGGCCAATCTCTTTGGTTTCGCGAACCGGATGCGCATCGGAAAACCTCGCTAGTCCGCGGAACACGAGTCCGCTATTGAGATAGCCGAAAACCCTAGCCGCAGGATCCAGCTTGATCGGTACCATATCACCTTGACACGCTTTATCGACCTTATGGTTTTCGTCTGCATATCCCTGCCTGAAAGGGATAGCACTATTACTAAGCAGCTCGAAGAGCGAGCGGATCATGCCTTTCAGCGAGGTACCTGGGATGAAAGGCTTCCCGGTCCGCGGGTGCTTAATAAACCCCATCGCCCGGGTGGACTGTTGGCCGGATGCGCTTCCGGTCTTTGTTGCTTCGGAAATGAAAAGTGGTGTCAACGCTTCAACAACACATTCGGCAAAGCCCTTGAGCCCTTGAAAATCGTGATGATAAAAGGGCTCCTGAAGACTTGGGCGTTCTCGTTTCACTTTCACCCAGCGGTAGGGATTCCAGAAGTCTTCGCCCTGCGGCATGCTGCTTTCTCCGTAAAAAACCCGGAACCAAGTTCCACGGCTTTGATGGTCAGGAGCTCTATACGACTTTTGCAATCACTTGACAAAAACGGACGAAGTGGGTTTGACCTGACGGGTCTTGCCATAACTCGACCTCAAGGAACGCACGAATCCGAGCACCGGAGGCATTGGCGGGCGTCGGATAGCGAAATCGATGGGGGATCCTTAGGTCGATCCATTCCCCGGGTGTGTTGCTAGTTTGTTGACCCCAAAGTCGGTATTCGGCCCGAATAGGTTTGAGCGTCTCAAGCTCCCGCCGCGGTTCCAACGGGTCTAACGTTTTTCCAAGCTCATCGCGGCCCAAAAACACCGCGCGGATGCGGTTCGGTCCAAGCGATGGCAGAACGCGCCAGCGAAGCTCCCCTTGCGGTTGAAAGATCCGCCCACCGATGACCTGACCAAGAAGGCCTTCGACCACCCGCTTCGAGGGCAACCGCGCGGCACGATACCATAGCACCTGGCCTTTAATGCTTGGCCAATAATCAAAACTGAACCCATCAACACCGTCTAACCACACCCAAGCAGTCTGCCAGAGATCCGCCGGAAGAGCGGCAACCATGTTTTGAAATCCGTCTGGGTCGAGGTCCGCCGCCCTAAGAACGTAAACGCCGCGTTGGGACAGTTCATTATTCCCACTCGGCATATTCCTCCTCCTCTTCCTCCTCTTTAAGCCGGGCAGAATAATCCCCTAAGGGTCTATGTTGCTTCAGGAACTCAATCAGGCTGTCGCCCAACGGGGCAAATTTCTCCTGCCAATCCTCGGAGACATCGTATTGCCAACGGATTCCCTTGCGATTTCCCCCCGGCAGCGGAATCGGCGCCGAGGGCGACCACCCAAAAAGCCCGTAAGCCGCCCGCTCGTCCTCCGTCGCGAACTCATAAAGGGCGGCAAATTCGTTTTGAGGCTTGGCATAATACAGCAAGTAGGCAGTAACCTTACCCTGTACGCGTCCCAGACCGCGACTCTTCCCCGACCCGATGTAAATCATCCCGTCCGCTAAGTCGCTAAGGAGAAAGTTGAGGGCGGCTAGCTGCCACTGCTCGAAGTTGATTAATCGGATATTGGTTTCGTAGACCCCGCCCTCAAGGGCGCGGAGCTCGAACAGTACCTTTGGGACCACTCCCCCGGTAAATCGGTCAATGCCCACACCTGCACGCGTAGAGGGCGTAGGCGGGTTGTCCCGAAGAGCGAAGGCATCGCTAAACGACAGTCGGCCGGCAAAGCGTAACGACCCAAAGAGACGACAGGCAGGACATGACTCAAGGTAAGCCGTGGCAGAAGTGTTTGGCCGGCCGTTAGCTGGTCCCCGGAAGCCACATCCAAAACTTGTTTTCTCCGCCTGGACGGGCGGTTGTTGCTCCTTCTTTTTCTTAGGATCGTAGTATGGAATGCAAACGCTTCCCGGGGCCAGAGTCCGTGCAATTCGCTCAAAATGGCTTCGGAACACGCCTTTGAGGCTCGTGCCGGGCAGATAGTAAACTTGCTTGCCATCACGGAAGGTGCTGACCGGAACCATATCGGGCCCATCCAGGGTGGCGTAGCCACTTTTGACAAGAATCGGATCCTGTGGCTCAATCTGGACCACAACATCGGCTTGGCAAACCCACCGGCGAAGCATTACCTATTCCTCCTCAGAAGGTAAGTTCTGTTTTCAACTGCTACGGGAAAGTAAACACTCCTCAATTTTTTGCCGGAAGTATTCCTGCCAGTCGCCTCGCGGACTCCAGCGCTTCTCTGGGTCAACCGTAGTGAGGTAGCGACGCTGCTCTTCTGGATTGGCAAAGTCAACACCGCGAAGGTCGATATCATCTAGATGAAAACGTCCCAGTCCGCGACTGGTAAAGCCACCAAGTGTTGAGCCGGCAGCCCACTCGAACAGAGCGGCCCCAAAAAGCGCTTCGTCTCGAGGGGTCGGATCCTCTAGCTCAAAGGTGACTTTATAACGGACGCCAGCTACCACGGTTTCAAAATCGTACTTAAGTCCCTCCGCCGCCGTGTGGCTGTCTCGATCAATAACGACGCCATCGCGCACCTGAATGATGGCAACAGATGGATCGACTAATTTGCCGTCACTGCAACGGATCTTGGCAGCGCGGACCGGGGAGCCGAAAAGCTTACAGACATCACATGTGTACTTGTCCACCCATTCCTGTAAACTAGCGGGTCCTCGCGAGGTTGCATCCTTGTGACTCTCGCGCGCCCGACTAAACCACTTGACGTCGCTTGCACATTCACGCCCGCTGGCGGCCACGTTGAGCAGACAGGCTGTCAGACCCAACGCGGGAGCCAAGGCTTCGCAGGTGCTCCGAAGCTTTCCTTTGATAGAGGACCCGGGGAGGATGGGAACACCAAATGGATCCACCAGGACGCCCAAGTCGGATGTGGGTCCTTCTCGCCCACTTCCAATTCGCCAAGCGGTATCAAACACAAGCTCGGCATCTACGCGAAGTTTTGACCGGAAGCGGAGGTTGTTGACAAAGTGGCTAGCGGTGCTCATTTGACCTTCCCCTTCGAGCCATTGGGTTTCTTCTTTTCGGCTTTAGTTCGCTTCTGAAGTTGGTAGATGATCTCGATACAAAAAGTGCGAAAGAATGCTGGGACAACCTCGCGGTTCCACTCTTTGTCCCACTGTTCATTCTTTTGTCGCCGGGCCCGCTCCTCCTCTGGGGTCAATTTGCCGGCCTTTGCGACGTTCACCCAGTCCTTTGGTCTTGCCTCCTCCCGAGCCTTTGCAAGTGACCAGTCGCGTTGACGACCTTGCAGGAGCTTTTCTACACAATCCCAAAAAGCCTCAGCGCAGTCCTTGTCCTGACTTTTAGCAGATTTCTCCTTTTGATGACGAGCGAAGTCCGCGATCTTGCTCGGCTCTTTCTCCGCCAGTTCGCGCAGCCCATTCAGTTGCGCGCGCTTGATTGGCCACTCAGAATCTTTAGCAAATTCCATCTGATGCAAATGTTCTTCCACAAAACTTTGTGCCGCCTTGACGGCTTCATCGTGGATCTCGAGATCGTTGAGGACGTCCCACGCATCCATCTGCTGAGCCTCCGCTTTAGGAGCTCCCCATCTCG
>JANXBW010000050.1 GCA_025060325.1 Thermoguttaceae bacterium | reverse complement strand
TGCTTTCATTTCCGCAGGGTGGGTTCGGCGGAGCGGGGAAGGATCGTACAGAATGATTGCGTTGACAGGTATCGAGCCCGGCAGAGTGTGTCTCTGGTCATGGGAGATGGCTATTCAGGACTCCTCTTACCCAACTAATCCTTGATTGCACCCAGAAGTCACCTTTTGTCCGGAAGCATATCGGCGGCAGGCTATAAATAAGCTCGGGCAGAGAAAACGTCCTTCTTGTTGACTGGTGCCGATTTCGGCTGAATAATAGAGGCGTGTCTTCGGCGCTAGAAGCTTTCCGGTTTGTTAGTGTTAATTTGGGTGGCACTAGGATATGGGGCTTATCACGCCCCCACCTAGTATCGATTGCAGTCCGCGAAACGGCCGAAAATTTGGCAGGCGGCAGTTCTCGGCGTGGTTTCATTTCCTGGGGTGAAGGCCATGATAAAAGAATTTGTGGCCCTTGTCGTCTGCTTTGTCACCTTTGGTCAGTTTATTCATGGGGGTGAGGTTTTATTGTACGAACGCTTCGAGACACTCCCCGAGGGCAAGTGCGAAGGGGGTGTCAACTTAGTCGAAGACGTAGTGGGCTTCGGCGGGCTTGAGCTACCCAATCGAGCCTCTCTTCGGCTGGATGGCCAGCCCGGTTCTTGCATAAACTATGGAGCCACGAAAGCGCTCGAGAGCGTGGATTTCACAGTGGAAGCTTTTGTCAAACTGGCGAGCGATCCTGATTACGATGTTGTGGCCTCCTGTTGGAATGAAGATGGCGAGAATCGGGCCTGGGCCCTTGTGATCCTCCCCGGCGGGGCAGTGCGATTTGACATTTCGCCAGACGGCAAATTCTATCCTCAAAATAAGTTGACAACGCGACCTGGTGCGATTCGCCCTGGTAACTGGTATCACATTGCCGCAGTAAGCTGCGGGAATACAAGCTACATATTTGTCAACGGTCGTCTACTTGCTTCACTAGAACGGCCGGTGCCGGGGATTTTCGCCCAGCCCAAGGCCAACCTGAAGCTCGGGGGTGCTGATCGCTATGCCGGCAAAGTTCGCTCACTGCGCGGACAATTAGACGAAGTGCGGATCACCTTATCCGCGCTGGAACCGAAGGATTTTGTCAAAACCCGGCAACCGATGCCGGAAGTTGTACTCCCCGGCCCACCAAAGCAATATCTTATGCCGTTTACCGCAAAAACTCCCGAGGAAGCTTTTGAGTGGCAGCACCAAGCGCGGGCAAAGCTTTTGGAACTTGTTGCCCAGCAGGTTCCCCGAATGTCGCTAGAGCAGGTGCCCCTCGATCTTCGGCGAGGATCGGCACAAGATAAAGGTTCGTATACAATCGAGCAGATCTCTTTTCGGGCCAATGCGAGGGAAGATCGCCGCTGGAATGGACTGCTTGCGATTCCCCGCGGCCAACGGCCTTTTCCCGCCATTTTGGCATTGCACGGTCATGGAGGCTCGGCCGAGGCAGTTTTTGACGTTAACCCGAGTAACATTTATCGCGGATTTGCCGATCGTTTTGCCCGGGGCGGATATGTTGTGCTTGCCCCAAGCTTTTCCCATCAGCCGTACGCTGCTAATCTCTTATGGGACCTGATGCGATGTGTTGACATTTTGACTTCTTTGCCAGAGGTAGACAGCTCGCGAATCGGCGTGGCAGGGCTTTCTATGGGCGGAGAATGGTCCATGTACATTGCCGCTTGCGACGAGCGGATCAAGGCGGCCGTGGTCAGTGGTTGGATGTGCACGACGGAGGGTGTGTTTTCCGTACCCAACTGCGAATGTTGGCAATTGCCTGGTTTGGTCGAACTGATGGACATTTGCGAGGTCCATCTGCTCATCGCTCCGCGTCCTGTAGTTTTCGAAAGCGCCGAATACGACGGATGTTTTCCTATCCGGTACTCGCGCGAAGGTTTTGAGCGGATTAAGGCGGGATATCGGGTTTTCGGGGCGGAAGATGCTTTGGTCCAGGACACCTGGCCGGGTGGCCACGAATGGCACGGGATAGTGGCTTATCCGTTCATGGACAAAGTCTTAGGAGGACATGCTGCCAAGGTGCCGTGAGGGTCGGTCGTTTGCGGGGTGCTGCTTGTAGACGTCTTCGCCGGTCAACTGGCTCTGGACAGCCGAAGGGATTGATGGAAACACAGTCGGCCTACGCTCGGGTAGTGACTAACCTGTCGGGTAGGAGGCGCTCGTCTGCGGGATCGAGCTGGTTTGGTTATCGCTCCCAAAGCAGGCTCAGGGAGCATCGCGTTTCATATCGCATCTCTGTTTTTGCCTAGGTCCTAGATCCACGACCGCTTGACAACTTACCGCTGCCCGGCGGCAGTTCTCAGCAAAATCGAGAGATCTGAGATCAAAACGGCTTCCGATGCCACGAGTAAGTTTACGCAGCGCAGCTGGCGACTTGCTCGACAAAGTCACCTGCCCCGCGGAACATCCGGCATCGTAGCGGCAACAGTCGTTTGCATTCGGCAGTCGGAATCACCCCGTAAGTTGATTTTTGGAGGCAACAATATCTTCATTTTGCGAAACCTCAACCTGACTATGCTCGAGCTGAAAAGTCGTTTATCCTCACTTCCGACGATGTTTATGATCTTTGTTTTGGATTTGTTGTGCGGGTTTCAGTTTGGGCTCCACGCACTTGCCGGCAAGCTAACCTACGCTCCTACCCAGGAGTCCCCCGCCGAGCCTGTGGCCGGACCGCTGCGGCGAAGCGGCCTTACGCCAATCGGCCGGATTCGTGTACGTCGCTCGGAGGAAATTTCCGAGTCCCCTTGGGGTGTAGCTTGTCACTGGATAGCTGATGCACCAGTGTCCGATATCCCCGCTCGCATAGAGCGGCTTGCTCGCCTTGGCGCCAAGTGGGCTTTGCTTGTGCCGGACTGGAATGCGATAGAAACCGAGCCGGGTCGTTATCAGTTCGATGCACCTACTCACCGCTTTGACGAGGCCCTTCGTGGGATCGTTGCCCGCGGCATCAAACCTATCCTGCAAATTTACGGTGGTAATCGTTTGTACATGCCCGAAGCTTTGGACGCAAACTTTCGTCAGACTGCCGACGCGGAGACCTTGCTGGAGCCGCCGGCGCGGGAGGCGTGGCTTCGTTTTGTGGAGGAATTGGTCCGCCGCTACGGCCGGGTTGTAAAAACATGGGAGATTTGGAACGAGCCAAATAGCGAGTGGTTCTGGGCCAGTGGGCGACGGGCGAGTGTCGCCCAATACGCCCGGCTGGTCCGATCGGCAGGCGAGGTAATAAGGCGCGTAAATCCTCAGGCAACAATTGTTGCGGGGGCCACGGCAATGGTCCCGGTGGACTATTTTGATGGGCTATTGAAAAGTGAAGCTGCAGCCACCTTCGACTTCTGCAGTGTTCATCCCTACGGTGTCACGCCGGAGGATTCCGTCGGGGATATCCGCATGCTTCAGCAACTTTTGACCCGACACGGACGGCCTCCTGTGGTTTGGCAGACCAAATGTGGATTGCCCTCACGCCCTGATACTGCCGGATGGGGCTTCGGTGGTCCGTGGGACGAAATGAAGCATGCGAAGTGGATCTTGCGGCGCATGTTGACAGATGCGATCCTGGGAATGCCCGTTTCTATCTACTTCGTTCTTGAAGACTATCCGGGAGTATTAGAGGCAGGACCGGACAAAGGTAAACGCGCTTACAACCGGAAGGGATTATACGTCGCCCCGTCGGGGGCTCCTAAACCGGGTGCCTACGCCTTCCAGCACCTTGCCTCGCTTGTTGATGAAAAATGGCAGTCTCAACCGCTTCCCTTAACCATCGAGGTTGTCTCTGCAAGTGACACCCCAAATTCGTTAGACAAGAAAATTTTCGTATACACAGCCGTACATAGGCAGTGTCAGTTGCCGCTTATCGCCTATTGGATTGCGGTTCCCGTAGAGGCTGAATCTTTCTTGGGTCTCATTCGACTACGAGCTTCGCTCCCTCCGATTCCTGACCCGGTTCTTTTGGATCTTCTTGACGGATTTGTTTACCGGGTGGATTGTATGAAGGACCGAGGTGCCGAGACAGTGTTTGAGGCCTTGCCGGTCGCGGATTCGCCTGTCGTGCTTTGTTCGCGAAGTTGTCTGGAGCTTTTGCCTGCGGCCATCGGCCCTTAACGGAAAAAAACAATGAGCCCACAGGCTTGTCTTGAATTACGCGACCGTTGACTTACGTTGAAACACCTAGCTTGTCGACGTTAGGTTCCAAGCTCCTTCTGAAACCCGTGAACGGTTAAGTTATCATGCGAAATCATGACGGCATCTGGTGGCCTTCCCGTTTTTCATAAAGATGTGGGAAAGCCTGTGGCGAAATTCCCCGCGAGAGTAACTTTATCTTGTATCGGATTTGTGATGGGCTTAGAATCTTTCGTTGTGCCATAGCACGCACCGTAATCTGAGTAATGAGCGTTGTCGTGTACAAGGTCGACCCTTTGGCGAAGCTATCTGTATCGAGACTTCGTGTCCCACTCCCGGTTCCCTCTGTCTTCCGATTAAGCAAGGAGGATGGCCCATGGCGAGAGCCTTTCCCGATTCACTCCGCACGACAAGCTTGGTACTTGCTTTAGTGCCTTTACTTATAGCTGGGCAGGCTGATGCCCAATATGTTTTCGATGATCTACCGCGCCTTTTGCCGGGTCGGACCATAAGCGAGAACGCCCTTTGGATAGAAAATCCCCTACACCGCCAGTTTCGGGAAGCTAAGCAAGTGGTGGTGGCTGAAGTGGATGGGCCGGGCATCATCACGATGATCCATTTTGCCCTTCCCCAACGCATGGTCGCCAAGCCGGAGGAGTACCGCCTAGGGCGGGAGCTTACGCTACGGATATTTTGGGACGGGGAGGAGTCACCCAGTGTGCTTTGCCCACTTGTGGACTTTTTCTGCGACCCGGCGGGCGAGCGGGAAAAACTTGAGACCGCCTTGGTGAACAAGAAGCGTGGCTGGAATGCATATTTTCCGATGCCCTTCCGGCGATCGGTCCGGGTAGAGCTTGTTTACGAAGGTCCAGTGCCTCCTGGCCAGGAACTTTGGGAACTTATGCCATGTTACAGCTACGTGATAGTGAGGCAGGGAATCCCGATTCCTGCCGATTGGGGCTATTTCCATGCCGCTTGGCGGCAGGCATTAGTCAACATGGGGAAGGAGGACTTTGTGGCGCTGGAAGCAACGGGACAAGGCAAATTTATTGGCTGGAATGTGACCATTCGACTGCCGGGCCGCCCAGGGTATCCGGTAGATGAAAATGCCAAGTTTTTTGTCGACGGCCAGGAGGTTGCCACTGTCGAGCTACAAGGAATTGAGGATGCTTTCGGGTTTAGCTGGGGCTTTCCCTCGGAAGAAAACACCTTTTTGTTGACAGGTTTCTTCCCGTTTCAGAAGGAAGGTGCGGCTGCCTATCGCTTCTTTCTAGGAGATGCTATTTCTTTTGAGCGATCGCTTCGGGTAACGATCGGCTTTGGCGAGCGGGAAGATCCCATGTTTCGCAGGCAGTTTGGCAAGCCCGGCAACGAGCTTGAACTTTCCGCAACCGTCTATTGGTACCAAAGGGAACCGCATGCCGCTTTGCCTGAACTTCCCCCGGCGGAAAAGCGAAAGCCAACGCATTTCAGTTGGAAGGAACGGGAGCAGCTTCCCACTCCGGCTGAGTTAGAGCGCTCCGGCGTCAAGCTTCATTTTCGGTGCGGTCGGCCGGAGCAGGAATTAATTTACGCGCAGCCAGGCTATTCGGCAACAATCCTTCGCGGGTTTTCCTATATAGGTTGGCCTTTCCCTATGTTTCACACGCGTGCCGACCAACAAGAGATCCAGCTTGCCATCAAGCTGCCGCCGGGACGCTCCGGGATTTTGCGACTGTTTATGATTGATCCTGATCGGTTCCAAGGAGGGCGGCATCAAGAAATCTTAGTCAACGACAAATCTGTGGCTCAAGTAAAAGACTTTGAAGATGGTCGCCAGCTAGAAATCCCGGTTGATGCATCGTTGACGCAAAATGGGCAGATTCTTCTTCGGATTGTCAACCTTAACCCGGCCTCCAACGCCGTCATTTCGGTCGTCGAATGGGTCGAGCCGGCTCCGTAGCTCTCCCGGCGATCTCGTCGCCTTTTTGACTGGCACCTGCCTATCCAATGCCCCCAAAGAGCGTTCGTGTTATCGGCCGGCCAATTTGAACCAAAAGAGTGCCCCACCATGATCCTTCGCAACCCCGCTTAGCTTGGGCGGTTTGAAGGTCATAGGGGTGCGGGAAGATCACGGCTCTTGTCCCGGAAAAGGATTTCGATGTGCTGGTGGGCACGGCTTTAGAGACTTTTTGGACGACCGCCTTTGGTCTGGCGACTTTTGGGCCGGGTGGACAAGACAGGCTGGATGCCCCGCGTCACAAAGGGATATTCGCTAACACCCAACTCACTGGATTAACCTGTTGTGCCGGGTGAAAAGTTTGGTGGCGCCTTTTATTCGCATCATTCCCGGAGTCACGCTGCCCCCTTCGATGTAGGGTTCGGAGCCGGCGGTTGCCAATGAGGAAATGCCGGCCTGCGACCAAAGGAATTTCGCAGATAAAGGTGCGCCCGGCTTCTTAGCCAAAGCTCTCAAAATCAGGGGGCGCGGCCTACCGCGCCGGCCGAGCGCCGCTAGTCTGCCTCAGCCTAAAAATCTCCACAGCGGAAGTGTAGCGCTAGCCAGCTTATTGGTGGAAACTCGCAGAGAGGGCCGAGCCTTTTTATTTGGCAAGATCAAGTTCAGGTGCTTGCGCTATCTCTCCCGTGTGGAGCTATTTACCCCATCGAATTCCCGCCGCTAGCGCAGCCGTATGCCCATAGTCCCGCCGGAATTCAATAACTTTTATCCGGCGTTCAATCCGCGCAAATCCCTCGAGAACCGTTCGGGTAGAATCGTGCGATCCGTCGTTGACAAAGATGATTCCCCAATCGTCTGTCATGGAGGCTAAAACGAGAATAAGCTGCTCGACAAGCGGTGCGATATTGGCCTCTTTGTTATAAACAGGGATGACAACCGAGAGACCGAAATTTGCCAATTCCATAGGCTAATAATCCACAGCCAAGTGTACATCCCGCCGCATGTTGCTAGATAAATAGCGCGGGATTGCCCAAGGACACAACGTTGACTGTCCCGATCCTTAACCCTTGAGCCAATCTGAAACACCGCGCCTATCCACTTTAGGTTCCTGCGAATGGGCACTTGTGAAAGCGGGCTGTCCTCCGCTCCGCAGGGAAGCCAGCCGGCACGGGGTGTTTCGGGGCTCCTCAGGCGGGCTTGTAGCTGCACTTTACTCCGAACTGACCGAAGATTGGCCGAAGGAATGTCCTGGATCCAAGGTGTTTTTGGGATTGCCGAAAGCTTGTGCCCAAACCTTCCTAGCTACTAACAGGATGGGGCTTCCCAGAAATTTGGGAAGTATGGTGGGAATGAAGCCTCCGCGCGGCTGTGGGCAATAGGCCAATTTTTATCCACAGGGGAACAGCACGAGTGATGGATGTTTACGGCCACTTCGTAGCCGGGGGCTATTCTGTTGGCCCCAGGGTAATGTCTTTCGCTTGTGGACCTTTGTGCGCATCCTTCCTTACGGCGTACGGTCCTGCAACAGGGGTTTAACCAGGTGTCACGCCGCGTGCTCGAGACCGGCCTTCGGCCAATGGGTTTGGGCCGGTTCGAGGTTGCCGGTGAAAAGATGCAGCATCCAACCGTTTGTTCCCCGGCAGAGTCAGTTTGGGTGTTATCGATGGAGGTGGGGAGCGAAAGATGCCCAAGAGCCGGGCAATGATGCTTATGGCCACCATCGAAGTGGTGTACCACCGTCTCGCACGATTAAAAAGGTCCAAACACGAATTTGTAGACGGCGTCTATAGGCGATAAGGCCGTGGAGTTTGGCTGTCTGTTAACCTAATACGGTGGCTCCGATTCCCACGTGCGGATAGTAGCGTTTACGCGGCAACTGCCTTGATACCTCATGTTGCCGGGAAGCCCTGACACCGCGCCCGTGGGGAAATCAAGACGCACAGCGACCGGGGTAGTGCCCAAGGTTCGGGCGCTCCCCACGAGGATAGCCGGATCGGTCGTCGGGTCACCTGAGTAGTACACAACCTGATTCCCGGGCAGCGTCGCTGCCACGATGAGCCGGGCACCACCTACATCATCCGGATCAGCGATAGAAGCAATTGCCCGCATGATTCCCGCCAGATTTGGGGCACTTAAAGATCGGCCGAGGTCCCGGTTGATCTTCCTGGCCACATGTTCCCCAACAGCAGCCAGATCCCCGCGTTCAAACTTCCCGGATGTTAGCCCTGCTTCGATGGTAACACGAAGCCTTTCGCTTAAGGTTGCAGCTGTGGACGCGCCGAAACCGTCCTCCTCCATCAAGATGACAAATATCCCGACCACCCACCCTACTTCGCCGGTAGGGACCTGAAGCTGAGCGTAACGAGCTTTAAAAGGATAGGTCTGACCGCGGCGGCCTTCGTCGGCCCAGTTATCCTCCGCGCGACCTAGGTTGTTGTGGCCAGCCATAAGGTTTTGAACACGAATACTTCCTGGGACAATCTCGAGAGCCCCGCCGCTTCCGGACCTAACCCGGAATTCGAATCGGGTCACAATAAGGTAAGGCTCGTCATTGTCGATGGGATCATCCTCATCCACAACATGGAGAGACTCCACACCGATAGCTATTCCGCGCTGCCTTGGCTGAGCTTTTACGCCGGCATTCAGGGCCAGGATGCTCACCGAGAAAATCAACATTAGCACTAGGCTGCACAAGGGGGAGGTCCGAGTCATAGGAGATCTCCTTAAGGGAGCTGGGGAAAACCCTACCCAACCTGCTAGCGACGGGCTCGGAGAGGACAGCTGCCAGAACTTGATAGGATGGGACTTGAATCAACCTGACCGAGCTTTTTGCCAATTATATCCGACTTTATTTCGCCAGGTAGGGATTCTTTACTTCTAGCCTTGCCGTAGTTGCTCGCTTTAGCACAGAAGTAGAAGTCAATGGAGCTCGGGACCAAGCTGGCATGCGGGGGCGGTTATTCCCCGGCTTGAGGAGTTGACCGCGTCGGGGTCCTGATGGACCCGGGAACCAAGACACTGTCTTCAAATTCCTTTGGGAAGGTTTTTGGCGGGAAGGGGCATCTTTCGGCTTTGACGGGAATCGATCAAAAATAGTGCGACTCCGGGGTGGGGGTGACGATCGGGGAAACCACAAACCTTCCAAGGACGAAGTTAGCACTATGAGGCATTACTCGTAGGAGGACCTCTTGACCGGAAAGCAATGCGCGGTGCCGGAGCAGTTGATGCCGGCACCCAGCAAGCGGGGTCGCCCCTAGAGTAACCGGCGGTTGATCCTGGCTGAGATTTTCTCTGTGCTGCTAACGGGTTGCCAATGGCGAAGCCTGCCCAAGGAGTTTCCCCCCGGAAGACGGTCTACACGGTCTCTTGGCGGAGCGGCAGCAGGGGGTGTGGGAGCCAATCCAGGCAGCCCCGCGGCAGATGCTGCCGCTGGGAGGCAGGCAAAGACCCTCGGCCCACAGCGGTGATCGTGGACAGCCAATCGGTCAAAACGACGACTGTGGGCGGTGGGGGAACGGGGCTTTAATGCCGCCAAGAAGGTCAAAGGTCGGAAGCGTCAGCTAAATAACTCCACACGGGAGAGATAGTGCAAGTAGCCGAACTTGCTCTCGCCGAATAAAAACACTCGACCGTTTATATGACTTCTACTAGCAAGCCGCCTAGCGCTCCGCTTCCGTTGTCGAGCTATTTAGTGTTGGACACTCTGGGATTGGTACGGGCGGTGGTGGTGGATGCGGCGAGCGACCCGGATCAGGTGGGAGCCGAGGAAGTGTTTGCTCGGCTAGTGGGGAGCTGTCCCGGGGACGAGGTAGTCTTTGGCGTTGCTGCCTACCGGCGGGAGCAACTCGTAGAGCGAGTGCGGCAGGCCTTTGACTGGTTGCTGCAGACCACCCTTCGACCAGCGGGTGTGGGCCGGTCTGAGGTCCTGCCCAAACGGTGGATCGGAGAGCGGACCTTTGCCCAGCTAAGTCACTATCGGCCTCTGCCTGGCTGAGGCACTAACGGCGTCATCGATGTGACTACGAGGGAAACCCTGGCAGCAGCGAGGCGATGTCCCTGACTGCCATGATTGACCCGATGTCCCGCCGCCCCGCCGACACAAAATCGCGCGAAAAACTAATTTGAAGACCCTCTTTTAGGAGGATTTGCGACCAGCCGTCGCGCTTCGAGTAGATCGAGGTGCTGATGGTGGTAAGAAGGGCGCCTTTTCCGCATCATCTCCGGCCGGGTGAGACTTCAAGGCCTGACTCCGGGTTTGCACGAGCGTCCAACGGCCTTTCGGCCTCAGCGGGTCCGATATTTCGGCACCGGCGCAACTCCACTTTGTGGTAGGCCATCCCGGTCCTGCCGAACTTAGTCCTTGGAGGTCACCGTTTCATGAGCGCAAGCAAGAGCAAAGGATCCTCTAGGTGGGCAATTTTCCCTCCTTGGTCGCACCACTTCGGGCCAGCGCCGGTTGGGGCCGACACCACACAAACTCGCCTCGATGGAGGTGCCGGGGCGGGTCTGGCCGCTCACCGTAACAGCTCCACAACGGTGGTCTAGCGCCAGTCGGCTTGCTCGTAGAAGTCATCGAGCGGGCCGAGCTTCTTTGGCAAGATCAAGTTCGGGTGCCTACCCTAGCCTTCCCGTGTGCGGCAATCGTGACACCTCTTTCCACACGCAGCACTGGGGTCAGCAGGTCGCAGGTCCACCGCCAGCGGACCAGCCCGAAATCGCGGGGTGTCTTCTCCACCAACCTGCCGTCCACTCATGCCGCTCCCAAGGGGAAAATCCGCGCCGGTCGCTGGCTCCAAAGCCTCTATAGGTAGCCCCACGCCACCTAGATGGGGAAAGAAAATCCCGCACCTTTTGGCCGAATTTCCCAGGCTTATGCTCCGCCCCTTAGCACTACGCCTCCCTAACCCGGGAAATGGTGTTGAGACTTACGCGAAATCACCGGCTGATCCATCACCAGCTTCTTCAGCGTTTGCCGGGGGTAATGACCGGTCAAGTTCCTCCAGCTGCCGAATCTTATCTCCAGCAAAGGGAGCACGAAGGCCGTTTGCATCTGGCCGTCGCGACGGACGACGCCGAGACGGATCTTGGGGTCCTCGCGCAAAAGGCGGCTGATGGGATATGTCCGGCTCTCGACAACGCTCACGATTTGGGGTCCCCGCGCAAAACGGGATGATGGTGCTGCCTTCCATGGCTCGGCCCTTCGAGTCTTCGCTTATTTTCCAAACATTTGTTCGCGACCTTAAGGCCGAGCCTTTTTATTTGGTAAGATCGAGTTCAGATATTTGCGCCACCCCCCGTGTGGAACTATTTGACTCGGTGTCCACCAGCGGTCAGGGCTGAGGTTACGAAATTTTGGCAGAAATTCCCGAATCAAATCCTGGCACAAATTCCCAAATTAAGTTTCTCCCCATTTTTGTTTCTGGGGTGAGGTCGCCGAGATATGCTGATTCGAGCTTGGAGGGCAGCAGGGTTCGGGATTTGCCGGCTGGTTGCTGGGTAAATAGGCTAGGTGTGCGCCATTTCCGATTTTGATTTGAACTGGAGTTGCAAACGAGGTCTAGGACGTACACTGCGCTCCTGATCGTGCGGAAAGCGCGACCGGATAGGTGCTTCCGTGGATGTGAACAGAAATGTATCGCCGTCGTTGGTACGAGACTTCGGGTCTCAGAATCGGGTAATGCGCGGCGAGATTTTCCGCCTTGCCGGGCAATCATATGCCGGTGCGCCCCGGCCAGAAAAGTGGGTAATTAGTCGATGACCGTCATTCTGGCCGGTGCATCACGTTGCATCGAGGCGGTAGGCAGCATCGGGACGTTGCTTCCGCTAGGCCGCGGAAGTTAGAATTGACCTTGCCGGTGGGGATTTCTGCACTACCGGGGTGCTTTAGATTCGCCGTGTGGGGCAAGCTGCGTTAGCAGGCGGTGAAAACGCATAAATGGGGAGGTGATGCTATGCGGAGCATCATCGGGGCAACATGTTGGCACCTGTTCCGGCAGCTTCGTAAACTTTTCTTCACGCGGAGCCGGTTCGCAAGACGATCGGGGTTAGTCTGTCCGGCAGATATTTACCAGCCTTCTATTCGGGTGATAGTAGCGGACCCGCCAAAGGTTCTTCTGAGGGCGGTGCCCCTGCTCCGAAACGTACTCGTCGGCTCAGCCATAACATTTTTTGACCCATGCTGTTGTGAAGCTGTCAAGGATGCGGAATCGCCGTGTCCTCATTCGTAGTGGGACACGTCTTTCGACAACGGAGTAAGTCGCACACGGATTGCGGTCGGCGGGAGCAGTAGTGGTCAGAGTGTATGTTTAGCGGCGATAGTGTGTATCAAAATGGGGGCTTCTGAGATGCGTCGGGTGCAACTTCATAAAGACAACTATGGCAGCTGGGGCGAATACGTTGAGTTTGGTATCTTTGCCCTCATAGGCATCGGAAGCTTGGCGTTCATCGGGCTACTTGTTTACTGGACAGTGATCAGTGGCAGCGATCAGACCGAAAAGGCACGGCTTGTCGCCGCTTCCCGAACCGGCAGAACCGCGGGGGAGCCGTCGGACCCTGTTCTAAATCAGTCCACTTCTCGCGAACGACAAAGGGCTTCCAAACCGCGATCGCCGTTGCCTCCATCCCTTCTTGAAGCGTGGACGAAAAGCTCTGCCTCTGAAGGGAGCGAGTCCGCCCGGGGAACGGCCCACTCGGATGTAAGCCCGGCGTCATCCTCAGGGGAGATCCGAGTGGAGAAACCTCAGAAAAATTCGGGAGCCGTATCGTCGGGGCGGGAGAAAACGCAAGAGTCTGTAGTATCGGGCGGGACAATACTGTCGGACCAAAGACAATCCAGAAGAGAGGAGCCCCCAGCAGAAGCGAAAGCTGGCAAGTTACCGTCTTCGTCATTGGCCGACAGTCCCGCGGAGACCGGATCGCAGCTCTCCGCCGGAGGTTTTGAACACCGGCCTGGTCCAGGGCTTTCGGAAAAACTTGCAGAGAGGACCAGTCTCCAGTTCGTTGACACCCCTTTGGCCGATGTCTTGGCGGTTATTGGGGAAAAACACGGGATTGTCATCTCCCTTGACGAGGGAGCGTGTAAACAAGTGGGAATTTCCCGGGACATGCCCGTCACGCTGGCTGTTTGGGATATTACCTTGGAAGATGCGCTTCGAAAACTGGCAGAACCACTAGCTCTTCAACCACTTTTCCGTGGAGACTCCGTCATTCTTGTGCCAACGGAACGCCCTGCCGAAAGGCCGATCCCGTGGTTGCAGGCACAGGCTCAATCGCCCGGTGATCTTCCTGAGTCGGGCACCACGTCGAGCGACGCGCCAAGCCCATCCCTTTTGAGCAAGCTCCGGCAGAGGGTCAATTTTTCGTTTCGCGATACGCCATTAAATCAAGTTCTGAGCGTTATCTCCTCGGAACACGGGATTCCTATCCGGATAGAGCAAGAAAAGTGTGCCGCCGTGGGGATCTTGACCGATGTGCCGGTAACGCTGGTGCTGGAGGACGTTCCTTTGTCGGAAGGTTTGGCGGCATTGGTTGAGCCGTTAGGACTTCGTTTGGAATATCGCCAAGATTTGGTGTTTGTTGTGCCGAAGCCGCCGGGCGACTTGCGGGAAGAACCCCCGCAGCCGGCAACATCATTTCCTCTTGTTGAAGACGATAAAGTACCTTCGGGCTCGGGGCCAAATGCTGAACAGATCAAGCAGGCCTTCGAGTTTGCGCAGGAGCTTTTGCCACCGGTCCAGGTTTCGGACGAAGGAGTAGCCGAGCTATTGATAAACACATGGGGGATCAAATCGATTTCGCAGCTTCAGGCTGCAGCTGTCAAGGTGCGTTATGCCTCCGAGTATTACTTGCTCCTTCAGGTGTTCAAACGCCTTCACCGACTTAATGCGGAGGAGGAACGGTCGTTAAAGACCCTGCTCGACACCTGGAGAGACCGTGCCCAATCAAAGCTGGTGCGGCTCGGTGTGGAATGGTTGCCCCCCGAAGATTGGCTAAAACGGAAAAACGCGGCTCGGCAAGCGTTCATCCGAGGCCTTCTCCTGATTAGCCAAGGGTACGAAGGAGGCATGCACGAGCTCAATCGGGCTGCTCGGTTGGACACCGAGTTCATTTCGGCTCACTTTTATCTGGGCATGATTTATGCCTTGGGGGAAGCAAATTTTCTTGAGGCTGCTAATGCTTTCGAGCGCTGCTTAAGGCGAAGTAGCGGTGTGGTCGCCACGCTAAATAATCTTGCTATCTGTCACTATCGGCTAGGCGCGTTAGGCACAACGCTCAACTATCTAAAGCGCCGCCGTGCGGGAGGGAGGAAGTCCCGAGGTCACGCACAATATCGACTTGATCCTCAAATTGGACAAAGCAGGAAATCGACCACTTCCGCCTGCCATCCGCAAGGGATTTCTCGAAATTCTCCCGCGAGCGGTCATGCAGCACGGAGCCGCGGCCAGTGAATCCGTTAACGTGCCGGGCTTCATTTACATGAGGTGCTCTCGAGCCATGCTTCGCCGGGATGGTTGGCAAGACCGCCGCACGGGACCGCAGCCAACCGGCGGCGGGCTCAAAAGGCTTTCAAGTTTACAGGTGATAGGAACCGGGACGGCTTTCCTTGTCGCTCCCGGCTACGCCTTGACCAATCGTCACGTAGTGGAAGGTGCCGATCAGTTTCTGCTGTTGACATCGGGCGGGGAAAAGGTCATAGGAATTGCCAAAGTCGCAGCAGAACCTGATCGCGATGACATCGACCTGGCGCTGCTTTCCTGTCCCCAGTTGAACGGCAAGCCACTTCGCTTAGTGTTAGGATTCGACTATGCCAAAGTAGGCAGTCAGATTGCCGTAGTGGGGTACCCGCAGCCCGGCGTCCGCGGCCCGGATGTTAAACGAACTTTCGGCCGCGTTGTGGCTGAACCTACAGAGAAGCTCGGGGATTATTATTTCCTTTCGGTGGGCAATGCAGACCTATCGGGAAACAGCGGTGGGCCAGTCATCGACCGGAATGGCAATGTCATTGGGGTGTTTACCCTCGCAATAAGATCGTTAAGCTTTGTGGAGCAGTTGACGGGAGCCGTTCCGTGTGCCCGCGCCGTGTCCCTTTTCCAAAAAGTGGGCATTGTTGTGACACCCGCTACGGCTCAACCCGCTGGGGACAACTGGGAGAATATGCTTCCCGGTATTGAACAATCGGTTTATTGGGTCATTTGTCTCGCGGAACCAGCACCTGATGACGCTTGGGAGCCTTTCCGCGCGTTGCTAGCCAGACTGGGCTGGAAAGGCCTCGAAATGGCCGACCCGTGGTGCATCCGCTGCAACGGACGCGGAGTAGAGGACTGTCCCAACCCTTCGTGTGGACGCGGTTCCGTAAGTAGAACCCAGCCCCGCATTTTGGGACAAGATCCTAGCACCCAGGCACCGGTGGTCGTGATGCAGCCTGTTCGGGTGACTTGTACGGCCTGCAACGGTGCGGGTCGTGTACCGTGCTCAAGCTGCCGCGGGAACCGCTTCCTGGGATTGTCTCGGGCTGATTAGGAGGCTTCCCACCTCTTCTTCCTCGAAATTCCTTGACCTGGCCAAAAATTTCGAATAAGGGCACCTCGAGTCTAACGTCTATGAGTGGGGCAGGGGCTTCCACGGAACGAGCCTAATCCTCGAGGGCCCTACTACGGGACTGGCAGGCCCTAATTATGTGCCCGTACCAACAAGAAGTTTTCGGTTTTAGTTCGAAGCGGATTCTCGTTTACAGTGAGGTTCGCCTTCGAAAGCTCCCTCCCTGCACGCCTCGGGAAAAATACGAGAGGCAGAAGTTCCCTCGGCCTGCTGCGATTTCGTGACGACCCATCCTTGTGCCGTTGATCTTGAACATGAATTTAGGCAAAAAGAATGACGAGATGGCCTTTTGAACACCTTCACCTTTGCCGCACCCAGAGGGGAGATCTTGCCAGCAGGTCAACTCTGAGGGATTCCTTCCGGCCTAAAGGGATTCCTAGCCCCGTTGCTCACAAGCTACGCACCCTTTAGCTCAGTACTAATTCCCCACCGGCGACGCTGATTTGGTGCGTTAACCGGTGCGCCCTCAACTCGCCTTCAAATGGTGGTCGAACCAGTCGAAAGCTTCCTCTTGCATCGTTTTGCTGAAGATGTGCGGGATATCATAAAACCGCCCTACGAACTGCCCTCGGGCACCGGCCTTTTCGTAAATAGCCGCGATTTTCTCCACAGATTCTTTCATGCCCTCGGGCGGGAAGAGTCGATCCTGCGCACACTGTTGCACCAAAAGCGGCTTGGGGGCCATCATGCCGACCACATCCGGCAGGTCCAAATAGCGGTGCAGGGTGGGGACAAAGTGAACAAAAGAATGGGTGTCGATGTGGGCCTTGATCATCGGCCGGACTGTTGACATAAAACCCACCACACACGCCGCGGCAATCCGTTCATCTAGTCCTGCCAGGAATGCCGCCCGGTACCCACCCATCGAGATACCTACACAGCCTATCCGTTTAGGATCCACCTCCGGTCGCGTCACCAGATAATCAACAGTGCGGATGTCATCCCAGAAAACAATCCCCGGCCACGTCAGACCCGCAAGGGTCAGGGCTTTCACCACGGTTGGTTCCTTGCTCCGGCAAATTTGATTGAGTCGTCGCACATCCTCAAGGGTATACTTCGCCCGGTCGTAGCCCAAT
>JANXBW010000004.1 GCA_025060325.1 Thermoguttaceae bacterium | reverse complement strand
GTAAGCCTGGCTCAAGCGAAGCTTTTCATCGATCTTTTGGGAGTACTTGAGGAAAAAACGCAGGGGAATCGGACCCCTGAGGAAACGGAAATGCTGCAAGGGATGCTTGATGAGCTACGGTTGGCATTTGTCAACATTCATGATGCCATCGTGGCTCAGTTAGGTCCAGAGTTCAAAGGGAAGACCCCGCCAAACCCCCCAGGCGGATCGCCGCCCGAAAACCGGTAGGGGTGAAAAGTTTGGTGGGAATGAAAACGCGGTTACATGTCTTCCCGCAACTGCAGGCTGTCGCCCACTCTTGGTTGTGCATACCCCGATAAATCGGCCGGTTCGATGGGGGTGGCAAGCTTGCGGGGAGGGTGCTTCGGCTTAGTCTTACATTTCGATTACACCTTTCGTTTACACGGTGAATTCTTAGTTCAAACGGGCGGGGGAGTCACACCGGGCTAGCCTCTTCCCTCAGGTGCAAGCCGTTTCAAATGGTGGAGAAATGGTTCCATGTGGACTGGATCGGCGCTTGCAGATAGACTCCGTGCCCATCTGACAACTCTTTACGGGCATCGGGCCAGTGCTGTAGCCGACCAGGTAATTCGCCTTATCGAACTGCACGCCCCGCGGATTAAGCCTCGTCAGAAGTCCTCCTGGGATGAGAAAGATATCATCCTGATTACTTACGGCGATCAGATCACCGATGGCCGCCGGCCCACGCTCGAGGTCCTCCGCGATTTCTTATCCGATCATCGTCTGGTAAATCTATTCCGGATTCTCCACCTCCTTCCGATTTTCCCAGCCTCGTCTGACGATGGCTTCTCAGTGGTGGATTACCGCCAGGTGGATGCGCGGTTAGGAACGTGGGATCACATCCGCGAGTTGGCCTCTCACTTTGATTTGATGATCGACCTAGTCCTCAACCATGTGTCGCGCAAAAGTGCTTACTTCCAGGGGTACTTGGCTCGAGAGGCGCGATTTGCCAACTTTTTCATCGAGGCTGTGCCGGATCCCCTTTTGGTACAGGTCGTTCGCCCGCGCAACACGCCGCTTTTAACTCCGGTGGAGACCAAGGCCGGTCGGCGCTACGTGTGGACCACATTTAGCGATGATCAAGTGGATTTGAACTATGCCGAGCCGGCTGTGCTGCTCGAAATACTGGATGTGCTCCTTTTCTACCTGGAGCAGGGCGTGCGTATCCTTCGCCTGGATGCGGTCCCCTACCTTTGGAAGCGCCTTGGTACTCCGTGCATTAACTTGCCGGAGACCCACGAAATAGTGAAGGTCCTCCGATGTGTCGTCGACGCTGTGGCCCCGGGGACTCTTCTTTTGACAGAAACGAACATTCCGGAGATTGAGGGGTCCAACTACTTTGGCTTTGGCGATGAGGCTCACTTGGTCTATCAGTTTTCGCTTCCCGCCCTTGTTCTGGATGCATTCTTGAATGGCGGCGGAGCGTTTTTAAGCCGATTCCTCGCTCACCACAGTTCAACCCCGCTAGGAACAACGGTCGTCAATTTCTTAGCATCCCATGATGGAATTCCTCTGCGAGGTTTAGAGGCCATTTTGCCACCGGATCGGCTAAACGCTCTTGTGGACGAAGTAATCAAACGTGGAGGCTGCGTGAGCCATCGGCTGGCGCCCAACGGCGCTGAAGTTCCCTGCGAGCTCAATATCACCTATTTTTCCGCTCTCTCTGAGCCTGGGGGCAGGGAGGCAGAAGTAGTGCGTCGACGATTTGTAGCCGCCCATGCATTCTTGCTGGCTCTTCGGGGAATACCCGCTGTTTACATCCTCAGTCTTTTTGCCACGCCAAATTACCTGGAAGGGGTAAAGCAAACCGGCCGAAATCGGACGATCAACCGGCGTAAGTTCGAGTTAAGCGAATTAAATGCTATGCTCTCCGATTCAGCCAGCGAGGCGGCGCAGGTTTTCGGCGCAATGAAACGACTGGCCGAGGTCCGGCTCGATCAACCTGCCTTCCATCCTGAGGCGCCCCAACTGCCGATTGACACCGGGAATCCGAACCTAGTTTCCTTCAAGCGGGAGAGCTTAGACGGATCGCAGCATATTGTGGTTGTGCTCAATGTCGGCAAAAATCCGGAAAAACTGTCGCCGGATGCTTTAGCTGGACGCAGGCCGATTCGGAACCTTCTTTCCGGGCCGGAGCTTAGCTTTTTGTCAACAAACGCTCCGGGAGACTCGGCGGGGCAGCAAACTCCCGAGGCCAGTGTGGACGCCTTAATCCCGCCTGGCGGCATCGTTTGGTGGGAGGTTACCTAGCTTGGCCATATGACCGCCTTTAAATGAGCGCGGATGCTCCTCGGTCTCCTACGGATCTTTTAGGCTGAGCAACTTGCTGCGCAGGTTTGACATGCGAACAAACGGCTATATGTGTGCGCTGGTAGCCACGGTGGCTTAAAGCGAGGAGTTTCCGCCCTACCTGCGGATTAAGAGGGAAGGCTTTTCGTCCACCAGAGCCATCTTTGCCCATACCGGGCAGGATCGCGGAGTAAAAACCCTCCAGCTCACCACCGGCTTTCTCTCAGCCGAAGCGGCTAATTGTCGACTACTTAATGTTGATTATGTTGAGTAATATCCCGGTCACCGTTGGGCAGACACTTTGCTTTTCAAGGCCTTCTGGGCCTCATAAAGATTTGTAGGACGCAATAGATGAGGCGGGATTAATTCCGCCCAAGGCCGCGAGCAGTCGGTTACCTCTGGTAAGTCCGCCGCGATCTTTTCAACCCCGGAGACATTGACACCGACGAGATTGATGCACGGTACACCGAAATGTTTTGGCCAAGGTACAGGCTCCTGTGTGCGAATTGCCCAAAAGGTTGCACCGGCTGCCGAGTGATTACCTCGCATACCACCACCGCTTGAAGCGAAGAGTCTGCTGCCGCGGCCGGCATCGATCGCTGTAAAAAGGTTTTCATAAGGTGCCCAGCGGTGGTGATCGAAATTCACATCGATGCCCTTCCCCTCGGCAAAGACGCACCCGATGGCCGACTGGACTGTCAAATCGTGAACGAACCGACAACGGAAGTCGAAATCGCGGACAAGGCAATCGTGTCCGGAAACAGTTATGCCGTGATGGCCGCAATAACCTCGCGATGTGAGTCGTTCCGGATCCGCTTCGAAAACAATTTTTTCCACCGTGCAGAAAAAGCCGTGGACGTAAGGACCGCTGTCGGCATTGCGGATCAGCACGTCGCGAAGCCAGCAGTGGGCCGCATCAGCCTTGATTTCAATTGGATTCCACCCCACCTCCTGAAATTCCCCACGGTATTTTTCTAAGGGGAACTCGAAGCAAAGCCCCTCCACTCCTACATCCGTGACCGTGGGAACAAATGGCTCCACTTGTGGACGCCAAGACAATCGGACATCAAACCGCAGGGCCCGGTCCAGCTTAATCTCGGTGTCACGACTCTCCGTCACCCGAAAGACCTGGACAACCTGCCAGTTGTTTAGTCCGGAGATATTCCCCGGGTGACCGCGATAGAGATACCGGAGGAGTGACTTTTCGGCATCATCTTGTAGACGAAGAAGAATTTCATCGCCGGGCCGAAAACTATTCTTTTCCACAATCAGCTTCATGTCGCCCCGCTTTTGCTCCTCGACAACCCTCACCCCAGAGCGTCGCGGATACCTTCCGGTACCGACGGAAATCAAGCCATTGGCCCAGGACCAACCGGTAGTCGGCTGGTTGCCATCGGTGAGCGTAGGCTGCGGCGAAAGCTTGTCGCCCGGGGTTTGAAAGACAATGATTGTGCGATCGGGTCCCGCTCCGCGTAAAACGGTGCCTGAGCGCCGAATTGAAAAAAGCCCGTTCAGAACGTACCGGCCTGGCGGTAGCTCGATGAGCTTTCCAGCTCCCGCCTCAAGTGCACGCCGAAAAGCTTCGGAATCATCGGTTTGACCATCGCCGCGAGCGCCGAAATCCCTAATTGACACGCGGGCAGTCGGGATTCGGTAAGGCTCCATGCCGCGGCGGTAACCAGCCTGGGAAAGGTCCGGCAATCGACTGTCGGGTCGCCAGTTTTCCCCCATTTTGCCCCATAGCCGGGAAAATTGTGCCTCCTCATCGGCGCGGGCCGGATTGCCGTGGACAAATAAGATCGCTGACAAATGTACGCAGAAGCATAGCCACAGTACACACGTCCGAAAGATGCCTGGCCTAGTCACGGTCGGAAGCTCCTGAACTCAAAAAGCTGGTCCTCGCCAAGAAGTTGGGTGGGCTAAAATCGGCCGGCCCTGCAAATTGCAACCGGCTTCAGCATCTGGGGTAGAAGCTTCTGATGACGTTAATGTAGCCAGCGGCGAGCGAGAACCAAACTTACAAGGGAAACGGCGTTTACGAACGCTGCGGTGTCAACCTCCGGGCAGGAACGTTCTTAAGTTGGCAGGCGGCCCCCCAGAGAAACTAGGCTACCCACTTGCCCGCCTTGCGACAAGCTTCGGGCTTTCTAATCTAAACGAATCACCGAGAGCGTAGCCGGTAAATCGAAGGTGCTGTTTAGGCACCCCGTCATTGGCCAATCCATGTTGGATATGATCAGCTCGTTTCCTCGAACGAGCACCTCCACCGGCATGTCGAGGCTGCCATCGCGCCCGTCAGTATCACCGTTTTGAGCGAGGGTCTCTACCCGGCCGTCCAAATGAACGCAATGGACGGCATTCGCGCGTGGGTCAGCTACATAAATAACTTTCCGTTTGGCGTCATAGAAGAGGCCGTCCGCGCTTTTCATGTTCTCCGATTTTGCAAACACTTCATTGGCGATGACTTTTCCCTCGGCATCGAAGCGGATGCGGTGGACGGTGCCGTCATAAACATTTCCCACATAGAGATTCCCGTCTTCATCCACGCAAAGACCATCTGCACCTAAGGGCATGGTCTTGTCGAAGGTTTCGATGACCGCCACAAGGTGTGGATCATGAAGCAGTTCCTCCGCCAAAACGGTGACTGCTTCGTCCAGCTGGGCAAGTGGAAAGCGAAAGACACCGCTTAAAGCCGGATAGCGGTTAGCGTCAATCTGCGTGTCGGTCACATAAAGATACCCATTGTGACACAAGACTGCGTTGGCAATGTTGAAGCCTTCCACAGCCGGGCCGATCTCCACTGGCAAACCATTTTTCATGCGGATGCGGCACACTCGCGATTTCCGCGGATGCTCCCGCTGATTGTCCGCCAAGAAAAGATCTCCGTTAGGTGCGACGCATATTCCCATGGGTCCAAAAGGTTTCCCCGTTGACGGATTGTCGGGCAATTGAAGGAAAACCTCCGCCCGGTTGTCCGGAAATATTTTCATTATCACCGGCGGTTGAGCTGGGTTGTTAAAATTAGGCACCGACAAAAGGACGTGACCATCAGGGAGTAAACACATGGCGTCCGGGGTGTTGCAAAAGGCTTCAGGTAAGGCTAGGAGGAGTTCCGGTTTCTTGAGGGAAGGGCCGGGCAGAATTTGGGCCGCCGCTTCTGCCGCACTCTTCGTCGGGCCTACCTGACCTTCAGACTTGCCGCCAGGCGTGGCTGCTGACTCCCCAAGCTCCGCTGCGCCACTGGGAGGTCCTTGAGCCTTGGCACCTTGCGGGGCCACGGCCGGCTCCATCTTGGTTTGTAGGGCCGGCTTCTTACAGCCCAAGGTGCCAATTAATAACACGCTCAGGAATGTAAACGAATAATACCAACAACCGCAGCGGGTGATCCACCTCCATGGTCGCTCGGCCATCGGCATGGCTCCTTAAAGCTCAAAACGGACTGCCGAAGTAAGAACGTAGGCGCTACTGGAAGCTCGGGCTTCGTCGTATCAGGATGTGGGCTTCTTCGCCACCCTGGGAAAGAAGGGGGACCGAAATGAAGGCAGCCTCCCTGAAGCGCCAGCTCGTTTGCAAGTCGCAAAATAGTGTACCTGACCGCGCGACTTTTCCGCAAATAGCCGATAGACGGCAGGCGATGGGGCCCGAGCATTACCCATGAGCTTCGGGCAACCGCAAGCCGATTAGTAGGTTGCTGTTGAGGAAGAACATGCCTCGATTTGGTCTTTGTTTTTCGGTCCTTGCCCTGGTCCTCCACTGTGGCGATAATGAGGCAACCCGCCACCTTAACCGAAAAGCCCTTTCCAAAAACACGGCAGGGAAAGCATGCTCAAACAATTCGAGACAGGTTTTAATAGCACCTTTGTCGGCCTTGCCACTGGATAACTCATGGGGGAGCCTATGCAAGCGCTGAGCAAGACACCTGAACGAAAAGTCTCGTCTTTGGGAAGCATATTTCCAGTCCTTATGTTGCTGGCTGGCCTAACAATCTGGGGGAGTGCCTGTGCTAATGCGGAGCCACCGGTAGTTTCGGAGGTTGTGCGCTCGGCCGAGGTGCGGCTGGTTGAGGGGGGAGCTGATGAGGGTCAGCTGGGGAAAGAGGCTGCCGGGGTGGTCGCTACCGCCCCGGGGAATGCATATGCCGCTTTGGCACCGAGCGGTAGTGCCTCAGCTCCGCAGCCGTTTTGGCCTCGCTTTCACGGTCCCAATTTCGACAACATTTCGCCGGATAAGGGACTTCTTAAGCAGTGGCCGGAAGGAGGGCCCCCACTCCGCTGGAAAAGGACAGGTATTGGCGAAGGGTTTTCCAGCGTGACGTTGGCGGACGGCCGAATTTTTACCGCCGGGAATATTGGCGGCAAAACAGTCGTAACGGCGTTAGATCTTGAAGGCCGGGTGCTTTGGCAGGCGGAAAATGGCCCTGCCTGGACAGGGAGTTATCCCGGCACGCGTGGCACACCCACAATTGACGGTTCCAGGGTTTACCACGAAAGTCCGCTCGGACAACTCTCCTGTTACGACGCAGCCACCGGCAAAGTGTTGTGGAGTGTCAACATTCTGGAACGTTTTCGATCCCGCAATATCACATGGGCGCTGGCCGAGTCGGTTTTGATCGATGGGGATCGCGTGATCTGCTGTCCAGGTGGGCCAGAGGTCAGCGTCGTGGCCCTAAACAAGCTATCCGGAAAGACTGTGTGGGCGGCTCCCAGTACTGGCGATCTTGCCGGGTATGCCTCGCCCAGTCTCGGCACCTTCGCACGCCGGCGGATCATTTTTACTATGAATGCCAGGGCAATTATCGGCGTTGATGCCGACAGGGGCGAACTTCTGTTTCGGCACGAGCATATTACCGACTATGATGTCAACGCGTTGATGCCCATTTACCGCGATGGGTTCGTTTTCGTTAGCACGGGCTATGGGACGGGGGCGAAGCTACTACGCCTTGTTCCGGCCGGGCGGAAAATCGATGTTGAGCTCATTTGGGCCGAGAGAAGGTTCGACAATCACCACGGCGGGGTGATTCTCTTGGACGGTTATCTTTATGGGTCGAATCACCAGGGTCGTTGGATGTGTTTGAATTTCGCCACCGGTGAGATCGTTTATCAGCACCCGGGAGTGGGAAAGGGATCGCTGACTTACGCGGACGGAATGTTTTACGTGCTTAGTGAACGAGGTGTCGTCGGGTTAGTTGAAGCCACTCCAAAAGCGCACCGCGTTGTGAGCCAATTTCGCTTGCCGCCGGACGGCAGTGGGCCTTCCTGGGCGCACCCGGTGGTTATTGGTGGCACGCTGTATATCCGCCATGGCGATGTTCTTTATGCTTACGATGTGCGTGGCGGGTAGATCTTGTGGTCTTATCGCCAAGCCAGTAATCGGTCGCCTGCCATCTGCCCGGTCGTGCACCTTTGGGCAAACGCGGTTCGAACGATGCGTCGACAAAAGCGGCAGTGCGAATTGGGGTTTCTGCGGGTTTTGCGCTATGCCGCGTTGCGGGGCGCTCTCCTCGTGAGGGAGTAGCAGCTTAGGTGGGTCTTATCTGCATCAGGTTTTGACGGCGAGCTAAGCTCCGATTGTGGGAGAATCTCGGGCGGGCAGATCCGCCGAATCTGAAGGAGTTATTGCTTCTATCCAAATCGCAAAGGCAAACTCTTTGTCAGCTCGCCACGAGCGAAGTGATGATACTAAGATGCTCTTTGCTTAAGCGCAAAGATATTAGCTTTTGCAGAGCCGAGGGTGATATCTAAAGAGCTGAGGCGGATCGTAGATTCACCACCGGCCGAATGCTACCGAGGCTCGTAACCAGTGACACGCCAAGCAGGTTTTGAGCGATGTCATAAACGGCAACATGGCTCCCGACCGGGATATGGGAGTACTGAGCGCCGCAATAAACCTGCTGGCCATGAAGAAGTGCTATTGCCGCAGGCCGCTCAAGAACCACTCGTGGCAAATCCGCAACGGCCGAGTCCATCGGGTGCAGTAATTGAGGAGCAGTTTCTCGGGTGAGCTTATCTGGCCGCACCGCGCCCTCTAGACGAAAAGGTCCTAGCCGAAGGCGAACCAGGCCGTGCATCACCGCTCCAGTCCCCAGCCTTTCCGCAATGTCTCTTCCTAGCGCCCTAATATAGGTGCCGGGTCCGCACCGAACGGCTATCTCCAACCACGGGTATTGATAGCGGACAAGCTCTAAGGCGTGGATCTCCACAGGACGGGGCTGCAGTTCAATTTCTTTTCCCGCCCGGGCCAGATCGTAGGCACGCTTGCCGCCCAGTTTGATGGCCGAATAAGCGGGCGGACGTTGCATAATCCGGCCGATAAAGCTCCTAAGAACCGTCTCGACCTCCGCTTGCGAAGGCTCCCCGGGGGCACCCACCGGGGAGAGAGGGCCATCGGCGTCGTCCGTGGGGCTTGTTACCCCAAGCTGAAAAAGCGCCAGGTATTCCTTGGCTCCCTGGTGAAGGAATTGCGTCAACCGGGTGGCCTTCCCCACGCAGACGACAACCAGCCCGGTAGCGATCGGATCGAGGGTCCCTGCATGCCCGACCCGCCGCGTTTTGAGCACTTCCGCGGCGCAGTCCACCACTTGCCGTGAGGTCCACCCCCGCGGTTTGTCAACCAGGAGAAAGCCGTCCATAGGACAACCAAACAGATGTGCCAAACGCTTAAAGGTGATTAAGTGTGTTTCTGAACTTAATTCACTATAGCGTGTGGCACCGGCTGAAATTGCATGACAGCCCGAGACTCTCAGTTGCTGCGGCCGACAGCGCCATCGTATTATATCGCGGGGGATTTTATCACCGTCCGGGGGGGTTAGATTCAGGGCAGGTGTCGGCGGTGTAGCCTGCCCTCCCCACTTGTGAGAGAAAACATCCAAGATGAAGCGACTGGCTTTAGTCCTCTTAATTGCTCTCGCCGCAGCGGTGGCGGCCGGATGCCGGCTCCCGCGGTGGCGAGGCGCTAGCGCCGCCGACGTCGCCTCAGCTCGCGGCCTTACATCCCAGGGGTTGAGGGCCTTTCAAGCGGGGCGGCTCGAGGACGCCGAGAAAGCATTTCGGGCTGCCCTGAAGAAGTGCCCTCTTGACCCTCAATCCCATGAACGATTCGGCGATTTTCTCAAATTCCAAGGAAGATCGCAGGAAGCCCTCGCGGAATACCTCGCCGCCTCCCGGTTAGCGGTGGACGACCCCCACGTCCGTCTCAAAGCTGCGGAGGTTGCGATTGAACTAAACAATCTTTCTGTTGCCCAAACTTTGGTGGCCGAGGCTATCGAGCTCCAGCCCAACCTGCCAAAAGCTTGGGTCGTTCGGGGAAGATTATTGGCCAGACGGGGCGAGTATCGGACCGCGCTGGCAGCTTATTCCAGGGCCTTGGCGCTTGCCCCCGATGACCAGGAGGCGCGAGTGGAAATGGCCCGGATCCACCGCTGCTTAGGCGAGCCTCATAAGGCGCTTGTCGTTTTGCAAGCCCTTAGCAGCAGCTTCTTACCCGGTGAAACCCCTGCACCTATCCTCTTCGAACTTGCCCAGGCGTACGCTGAAATGGGCCGAATTCCAGAAGCTAGCGAAGCCGCTCTGGCCGCAAAGCGCGCGGACCCCGGGAACCCCGTTTATGACCAATTTCTGGCCCAATTGCCAACCCGGATGTTCGAAGCCCAAGTGGCGGCCAAGAGCCTCCCTCGTGCTTTCCCCCAGGTCTCACCAGCAGATTCTGTTCAGCAAGCAACATTTCTCCAAGGAAACCCAGCGGACAGCTCTGGGGCATACCTCCGTTAGCACGCCTGCACTTGACCCTTTGTGCCGATCCTTCCTATTCGACGCTTAAGGCTTACGCCGCCAGCGCGATTCGTGACTCACTTCCCGCCACAGTCTCGGGACTACTTTGTTTGTGGTTTGGCAATAATCCCGCTCGGCGGAGCCAGCTGGTTGCAAAAATGGGCGATCGGGGCCATATTGGAAGGCCCGCAAGTGTTGCCGAGTTTGCAATCGGAAGCAAACCCACCCAAGAATCCGTTCGGGCTTCACCAGTTTGCGGATGTTTGCGGTCGGACCCGGGTCGGTCCTGTCCCGCTTCTGACCTGCCCTCCTAAAACCGCATGCATTTGCTCCCAGGCCGGCAAGCTGCTACCTTGATCGCGCCTTCCGGAGCCTAGCCTCAATTTCCTTCGGGCCTTCGTGGCAGCTGCCATGGGCCTCGCACAATCCCGGTAGCAGGTTGGTCTTAGTACCGGACAATAGTGGCGAAATGACGAGTGGCCTTGGACACCGAGGAGCATCCCACATGTTTGGCACACAAACTTCCCGACGAAGTTGGCTGCAGTTAGCCCCGGCAACCTTGGGGATGGCCGTGCTTTGCGGCAATCAGGTGGTTGCAGCCCAGACCGGATCCGGCAGTGCCCAGCGGAAGTCCCCTCCGTTCCGCTTAGGACTTGCCTCGTACACGCTCCGTAAATTCCCTCGGCAAGAGGCATTGGCGATGACCCGCCAGGTGGGCCTGGAATACATCTGCTTCAAAGATTTCCATCTTCGGCTAGATGCTACGGACGAGGAAATCGCTCAGGCCCGGGAGGATGTGGCTAAATTCGGTTTGCAGCTTTATGCCGGGGGCGTCATCACCATGTCGAGACCTGATCAGGTGGAGCAGGCTTTCAGCTACGCTAAGAAAGCCGGGATGCAGCTAATAATCGGTGTCCCTCACCCTGAGGTGCTCGATCTGGTCGAAAAGAAAATTCAGGAAACCGGGGTGGGGGTGGCCATTCATAACCACGGCCCTGAGGACCGGCTCTATCCGACCCCGTACGAGGCATACGAGAAGGTCCGGAACCGCGATAAGAGATTCGGGCTTTGCATTGACGTCGGACACACGATCCGCGCGGGGGTAAATCCGGCGAAAGCGGCCCGCGAGCTCGCAGACCGGTTGCTGGACGTGCACGTGAAAGATGTGAGCGAAGCTGCGCCCAAAGGTCGGACGGTCGAAATCGGGCGGGGAGTGATCGATATCCCCGAGTTCTTAACCGCTTTGCTCGAGATTAACTTTTCTGGGGTGGTCTCTTTCGAACATGAGAAGGATCCCGACCAACCGCTGGTGGGGTTGGCCGAGTCGGTGGGCTACGTCAAGGGTGTGCTGGCCACACTTCTCCGGGCGTAAATTCAGCTCCGATTCCGCTGAATCGCACCCCGGGTTATTGACAAGGGCCACCGTCTGCCCTACCATAAGCCGCTTGAATTCTTCGCCGCTACCCAGATTGCATAATGTCAAGGTAGGGGAATTAAATCGTCGGGGGGCACTTTCAGATTAGTGCTGTCCCTGCCGGGGGGACATTGGCATACTCGGCCGCGAGGTTTGAAACATCGTTTTTCGGGCCTCTAGCCTCCTAGCCGGGCAGGAAGTATGGCAGCTTTTCCTCGGTTCGCTGCCCTGGTTGGTAAAGGGGAATTTAACCCGACTCGGGATGGGGTAGCGAACGGGGGAATAGCTGCGGGACGAATTTCGTCTTCGCACGAACCCCTTCTGTCGCCGAAAGCCGGACGGTTCCTTACGCAGCCCCAATCCTCGCTCCGCACGCTGATGCGGGTTTCGGAATTGACTATGCGGGCGAGGCCTGCAAGTCGCGGTTCTCGGAGTTGAGACCGCCTCGCCGCGGGGGCCCGGTGACGCGGCCGGCCTTGTTATGGCTTCCCTTGGGTTAGGGCGTTCCCGCAGTGGCCCCGACGCTTTTGGCATCTGGCCAGCGCACACTGGTAGACGCCGTGGGTTGCAGCGAAATAAGTGCCGTGGGTTGCAGCGAAACAAGTAAGGAAGAAAGGAGGGTCAGCTCAGGTGGAAACTGTCGCGACTGTTCGGGTGGATGAAGCACGCCGTCAAGAGTGGCATCGGCTCTTCGCCCAGAAGATGTCCGAGGAGCACCTGCGCCGGGTGTTGGCAATCGACAACCCTCACCTGGAAGCCTTCTTGGCAGACTGTATTCAACTGTGCCAACCGGACCGCGTGGAAGTCTTGAATGATTCAGAAGAGGATCGAAAACACACTCGCGAAATGGCGCTTCGGGCTCGGGAAGAACGGCCCTTGGCCATGCCCGGCCATACGTACCACTTTGACGGGCCGCAGGATCAAGGCCGCGACCGCGAAGTAACTAAGTACCTCGTCCCCAAGGGAGATACCTTGTCGAAGGCCTTGAGACAGATCGACCGCGACGAAGGCCTCGCGGAAATTCGGGGCCTTCTCAGCGGATCGATGAAGGGCCGAACGATGATCGTCCGGTTTATGTCCTTGGGACCTGCTAACTCCGTTTTCAGCATCCCTTGTGTGGAGTGCACCGACTCGTGGTATGTGTCGCACAGTTTGGATCTGTTGTATCGGCCGGGTTATGAATTCTTTAAGAGTCTCGGCCGGGTTAAAGATTTCTTCAAAGTGCTCCATTCGGCCGGGAAGCTGACCGACGAGATGGTTAGCGCTGAACCGGACAAAAAACGGATTTACATCGACTACATCACGGAGACTGTTTACTCTGTCAACACCCAGTACGCGGGGAACAGTGTGGGACTGAAGAAGCTGGCCCTTCGGCTGACCATTCGCAAAGCTGACCGAGAGGGCTGGCTTGCTGAACATATGTTCCTGATGGGCGTGCGTGGGCCGGGGGGCCGCAAGACCTACTTTGCCGGGGCCTTCCCGAGTGGGTGCGGTAAAACGAGCACCGCCATGTTGCCCGGGGAGACGATCTTGGGTGACGATATCGCCTACTTCCGGGCGATTAACGGGGAGTGTCGGGCGGCCAATGCTGAGGCAGGCATCTTCGGTATCATTCAAAACGTCAACGAGCGCGATGACCCCGCGATCTGGAAAGTCCTCACCACTCCTGGCGAGGTAGTCTTCTCAAACGTTCTGGTAAAAGACGGAAGACCCTATTGGCTCGGGATGGGAATTGAAATCCCCAACGAAGGGATCAATTACAGCGGGCAGTGGTTCAAAGGAAAACGCGACGAAAACGGTGAAGAGATCCTACCAGCCCACAAGAATGCAAGGTATGCAGTCGCCCTAAAAGCGCTCGAGAATTGCGATCCCGAATTGGACAATCCCCATGGTGTGGTGCTAGCCGGAATTATGTACGGTGGGCGCGATCGCCGGGCTTATGTCCCCGTGCAGCAAGCGTTCGATTGGGACCATGGGATCATTATGTTCGGGGCCGCCTTGGAGACGGAAACAACTTTCGCCATCCTTGAGACCGAGGGGAAAATGGAAATCAATTTGATGAGTATTCAAGACTTTGTTTCCATCCCCTTGGGCCGATACATCGCTAACAACCTGAATTTCGCTAAGAAGCTAGTCCGGCCGCCAATTATTTTCGGCGTCAACTACTTCCTTTGCGACGAGAAAGGGTATGTCAACGAGGTCCGCGACAAGCATGTGTGGGTAAAGTGGATGGAGCGGCGAGTCCATGGAGAGATGCCGGCGCTCCGCACGCCCACCGGCCTGATTCCCACGTTCGAGGATCTGCGGGTTCTTTTCCGCGAAGTAAGAGGCAAGGAGTACACGCTAGAAGATTATCGGCGGCAGTTTACGCTGCGGATACCAGAGAATTTGGCGAAGATAGATCGGGTGGAGAAGTTCCACCGCGAAAATGTCTCCGACGCGCCCCCGCGGTTGTTCGAAGTCTTAGCAGAACAGCGAGCTCGGCTGGAAGAAGCCAGGGCGAAATTCGGGGACTATATCGCACCGGACCGATTCCCGCCGGAATAATGCCTTTCGATTCGGGCCGGCCAGCGGGTCGACGTCCGAGCTGGCGGCGATAAGGATTTGCGGGTGAAAGCTTGGCCCGTAAATTAATCCCAAGCGGGGCCGTGGACAATATCGCCCCGAAGGCCGCAGGCCAACCGGCCGGGCAATGTGATTTTGCTTGGGATTTCCGACCGGGTGCCGGTCGGCTATCGAAGACCCGACTTTCCGTCCAAGAAGGCTCTTTTCCAAGGAGGCGGGGAGGTCCACGAATCCTTCGCCCCACAGTGGTCTTTTCCCCCTTTTCGTGGCTAAAGAGGGACCGCCGTTTGAGGGAACGAAGGTGACGACATCAACTTTGAAGCTTGCATTCGACCTTCCTCGGCCGTCCCCTGAGGCGATCTAAGTCGTTGCCTACTTGTTCCTGTCCCTCAACAAATCTCCGGCCGCGGTTTGGCCGTTTCCGCGGTTAAGGTCACCGCCGTTCACCACTTTTGAACAGTCAAGAGTGAGTTCGTGGCCGATCGGGCGGGATGGATTGTGTTTTTTGCCATCCGTTGCCGAGCCCGAGCCGCAAGGTATGGTACCTTTAGTGGGCCATGCGAATAATGGCGGTAGCAGAAAGGCATTTGCGGTGAGCTTATGTCTCCTTGTCTAGTTGCCACGCGGGATTCTCTTTCCGGCTTGGACAGGCTTAGTACGCGGAGGTCGAAAGGAGCAAAGCCGTGGCGAAAAAGGCTTCGGATGCTCGAGCCCTATTTGTCGGGGTGGATATTGGCGGCACCAAGATCCAGGCAACTTTGGCAACAGGGTTGGGGGAAATTCGCGAGTCGAAGCGGGTCGCCACACCTCGTGAAGGCGGATCCGAGCCGATCCTGACGGCGATCAAACAGGCTGTGGAAGAAGTTGTCCGGTCGGCGGGTGTGACCCTCCGCGATATAGCCGCCATCGGTGTGGGCGTGCCGGGGGTGACGGACTTCAACCGCGGCGAGGTGGTGGTAACTCCTAACATGGGATTAGGTCGGTTTGCCCTGGGCCCTTATCTGGAGAACTACTTCAAGGTACCAGTTGTTGTCGAAAACGACTGCAATCTTGGCACGTTCGGGGAGTGTTGGCTTGGGGCAGGGCAGGGGGCCGAGAGCGTCTTTGGCATCTTTGTGGGCACCGGCATCGGTGGGGGTTTTGTGCGCAAACGGAAAATCTGGCGGGGCGCCCGGAAAGCTGCGGGAGAAGTGGGACACATCGTCATGGAGTTGAATGGCCCCTTATGTGGGTGCGGAAACCGCGGATGCTTAGAAGCGCTGGCCAGCCGGTCAGCCGTGGAAAGACAAATTCGCGAGGCCATCTCTCAGGGACGCTCCTCTGTCCTGGCAGAGGCAGTCAATCAGGGTGCGGAGGTCATCCGTTCGAAGATGCTGCGAAATGCCGTGCAGGAAGGTGATGGATTGGTGGCTGAGGTACTTACCAAGGCGGCCGAATATATCGGGGCCGCTTGCCTTACCGTGCGGCATCTCTTTGACCCGGAGGTGATCGTCCTGGGAGGGGGCCTGATGGAGGCGTGCCATGAATTCATGATGCCGATCATCGAGCGGATTTGGGCCTCTGATCGCTTGCCGGGTGCTTCCGGCACCAGCCGCGTGGCGTTATCCACTTTAGAAGATGACGCCGTAGTGCTTGGAGCCGTGGCCTTGGCGGCCCAAAAGGCGGGCTTTAAGCCGTTCCGTAGTGTGGGGTGTCATCGGCCTGTTTACGCGGCGATTGAAGTCCCGGCATTTGGTGTCGTGAGAGTGGGCAACAAGACTTATGCCCGAGATGTTTACATCTTAGCCGATGGCCGGGTATGTAAGCGGAAGAAGAAACTCCTGCGGCGATTCGGAGTTAGTAGCCATCTAGTCTGTGTGGAAGAGCTGCGGTTTGCCTGTGACCCCAAGCCAGAGGTGCTGTTCATCGGAATCGGCCACTCGGGTCAGGTGGTGCTCGGGCCAGGGTGCGAGGATTATCTCCGCGGTGAGGGAATCACTTACCACCTGATCCCGACGAGTCAGTTAGCCGAGGCCTACAACAACTGCGCGGCTCGAAAAGCAGCTATCGTCCATGTAACTTGTTGATCCGTAAGGTGGGCCAGGAAGGGAGCATTTGCTAACCGGACTCTATTGAAGTTAATTGCAACACCCGCCCCGCGGTTGAGTTAATGGCGGGAGTGCCGACAATCGGCCGGCCCACCAGCCTCATCAGTCCCGTTAGGTTATTGTTTACTCGGCGATAAGCGGTTGGTCGGAACCGGACGGCAGGTCAGCTTCTAAGCAAATCACGAATTTTGGACCTGAACCAATAGCCGTCCGAGTGCGGCTTGGGCGACTGCATACTGCTCCTCCAGCTGCCGAAGGCTGGCTTGTTCCCGTTCAATCACATGGGCCGGCGCTTTTTCCAAGAACTGCCGGTCGGCCAGCTTTTGACGCTTCTTGTCAATCATCTGTTCAAGCCGGGCAAGCTCCTGGCGTTTTCGGCGAATCTCGGCTTCCGCATCGATAAGCTGGGCAAGATCAACATATACTTCGATACCCGGAAGATTAGCCTGGGCCGCCAACGGGGGACCTTGGACCTCCGGACCGGCGGCCTTCAGCCTCGCTTTTGCCATCGCAGCAAAATACATCCCCATCGGGTTTAGGAGGGCTGCCGTGTCCTCGTCACACCGAACGCAGAACTCGATCTCCTGCCGAGGGGGAATATTCTGGCGACTGCGGATATCCCGCACCGCACGGAGCACTTCTTGGAATACGCGGAATTGCGACTCGACTTGGCGGCTAAAGAAGCGTTTGTCCGGTGTGGGCCAGGGCGCGATCATGACGCTTTCGGCCGCCCGACGTGGCTCATCTAAGCCTCTTTCGGGAGCAAGCTGCGCAAGATGTTGCCAAACCTCCTCTGTAACGAAGGGTACCATTGGGTGGAGAAGACGCATCAGGTTGTCAAGGACCCAAACAAGCACCCTCTGCGCCACGGGGCGCAACGCCGGATTCTGTAGCCGCGTCTTGACCATTTCCACATAGAAGCTGCAGAACTCGTCCCATGAAAATTCGTACAGAATCCGTGCTGCGTCTCCGAAGCGGTATTCATCCAGCGCTTGATTGACCTGCTCGGTCACCGAAGCAAGCCGGCTCAGGATCCACCGATCTTCAAGCTGGAGTTGATCTGCCTCAACCCGGGCCGGTTGATAGCCCTCGAGATTAATGAGCACGAACCGGGCAGCGTTCCACAGCTTGTTGCAGAAGTTGCGAGCCACCTCAAACCGCTCGCTGACTACCAAAGCCCGCGGTAAGGCTTTGTCTTCTGGCTTTTCTGCCCATTGCGTGGCAAAGTCTCGTCCACAGTGGGGACACCGGAGTCGCGGCAGAATCCGGTTTTCCCGGGTTTGCTCCATAAACTTGTGGCAGTGTGGACATTCAAAGTCCACAGGCATGCGAATATCCTGAGTTTCCGTAGTCAGATAAGCGAGCGCAAACCGAAGGGCATCGGCACCAAATTTCTCCATCACATCGACCGGGTCGACTCCATTTCCCTTGGATTTGGACATGCCTTCTCCATAGGCGTCCAAGATCTTCGGGTGAATGTACACTTCACGGAAGGGGACCTCGCCTACGTTGTGCAAGCCGGCCAGGACCATCCGCGCCACCCACAACGTGATAATATCCCGGCTTGTGACGAGAGTGCTCGTCGGGTAGTAATATCGCATTTCGGGAGTATCATCGGGCCAGCCGAGCGTCGAGTGGGGCCACAGCGCCGAGCTAAACCATGTGTCCAGTACGTCCTCTTCTCGCCGAAGTTTATGACCGGGTATAGCATCCTCGGACAGCTCTCCCTCGCGAACGCAAATAAGCCACTGGTTACCCTCCGAATCCCATCGCCAGGCCACATCGTCTCGGCCGGCAAACGCCCGTTTGATCTCCTCTTCTGTTGCAGTTTGGCAGTACCAGATTGGTATTTGATGGCCCCACCACAACTGTCGGCTGATGGGCCAGTCCCGCTTCTCGGCCAGCCAGTCGAGATATCCTTTGGCATACCGAGCGGGAATGATCTTCACCCGGCCGTCGATAACCGCGTCCATTGCCATTTGGGCAAGATCCTTCATGGCAATGAACCACTGATCAGTGAGCATGGGTTCAATAGGGGTCTTGGACCGGTCAGAATGGGCCAGATCGATGAGCCGGTCCTCCACTTTTTCCAGTAGGCCCAATCCCTCCATGTCCCGAACAACATTTTGCCGGGCTTCCAGGATCGTCTGACCGCAGTAGGGGCCAGCGTTTTCGTTTAGCGTGCCGTCCGGATTAAGGATGTTGACCATCGGCAGCTGATGCCGCCGGCCGACTTCGTAGTCATTTGGGTCATGAGCCGGCGTGATCTTCACACAGCCGGTTCCCATCTCCGGCTTGGCCCATTCATCAAGAATGAGCGGAATCTCGCGGTTGACAAGCGGTAGCAGGACGCGGCGACCATCGGCTGCCATGTCTCGCAACCGGATCAGCTCAGGCAAAAGCTCGCGTTGACGGCGTCGCAAGTCGGCAAGCTCTGCCTCAAGTTCTGCCCGCTCTTTCCCCGATGCCTTGCTCAGCTTTTTCTCAACATCAACAATAGCGTCTTCTAACGCCCGGGCAGGGAACGGGTGGACGGCAACGGCCGTGTCGCCGAGCATCGTTTCCGGCCGAGTGGTGGCGATCGTCACATATTTCGGTTCGCCGGGGCGGGGGTCAATTACCGGATAGCGAAAATACCAGAAGTGTCCGGGGACTGTTTCGTGGAAAACTTCGTCATCGCTTACCACTGTCTGGAGCGTGGTATCCCAGTTGACAAGCCGTTTGCCCCGGTAGATCAAGCCCTCGCAAAAGAGGCGGAAAAAGGTGTGACGAACTGCTCGGGTGCAGATGGGATCGAGGGTGAAGCGTGTACGTGCCCAATCGCAACTACAGCCCATTTGCTTTAGTTGCGAGAGGATGCGATTTTCGTACTCGTCTTTCCACGCCCAGATGCGTCGGACTAACTCTGTCCGCCCAAGATCGTGACGTGTTTTACGCTCTTCCTGCCAAATCCGCCGCTCCACCACGGCCTGGGTAGCAATCCCAGCGTGATCTGTGCCGGGAACCCAAAGGGTCTCGTAGCCTTCCATCCGTTTGCGGCGGATGAGGATATCCTGCAGCGTGTTATTCAACGCATGCCCAAGGTGGAGCGCTCCGGTCACATTGGGGGGAGGAATGACGATTGTATACGGCTTTTTGTTTGGATTGGGTTCGCTGTGGAAGTATCCCTTTTCCTCCCAAAACCGGTACCAGCGCTGTTCTACCGGTTTGTGCTCGTAGACCTTTGGAAGTTCATGAATCATAACTCGGCTCAACCCACTGCGCTTCAAAACCGTTGACCAAACCGGCGCCTACCTCGCCCGATTGATCTCATCGAAGATCTCTCGATTGTCACCACCCCCTGGGGTGCCCCGCCGGATCCTTGTCGATCCGCAATAAGGCCCGACGTCCATCGGCCCACCTTTAATGGGCCGAGGACGCGTCCTTTCAAAATCCCCTTGATACGTGTCGTCGAGCCGCGTGATTTAAGTGCTCTTTAAGGCGGAAGTGGCTTGGCTCGTGCTAACCTGGTCGGCCTGTAAACCAACTGATGCAACGGCTTGCTTTTCCCCGTTTTTCGCCCGATCTTCGTCCTTGCAGAGCTTGTACTCGTAGCTCTCCATCAAAGCCTGAAGACTGGCTTCGATGATGTTCTCGCTTACCCCGACCGTCCCCCAAACTTCCTCTTGATCTTGGCTTTCGATCAGCACCCGAACGCGTGCCGCCGTGTGAGCCTCAAAGTTGATCACGCGGACCTTGTAATCCACAAGATTCATCTGGGCCAGGTTGGGATACTTTTTCAACAACGCCTTACGGAAAGCCCGGTCTAGCGCGTCGACCGGACCATCCCCCTTGGCCACTACGTGTTCGACCTCGCCATCAACTTCCAGTTCTACGGTGGCCTCGGTGCGGAGTCCTTCCACAAAATCCGGGCGAATGTCCACGTGGTAGTTTAAACGGCGGAAATGAGGCCGGAACAGTCCCGCGCATCTTCGAACCAAAAGGTCAAATGATCCATCTGCCGCCTCGTATTGGTAACCCTCGGCCTCCTTAGCCACCACAGCGGCCAAAATTTTTTCCGCCAATTCATTTTCATTCTGAAGGTTATATTTCCGAATGCGGGCTATGATGTTTGACCGCCCCGACAGCTCGCTAACTAAGATCCGCCGCTCATTTCCCACCCAGGCTGGGTCGATGTGCTCGTAAGCGCGGACATCTCGGTTCACCCCGCTTACGTGCATCCCTCCTTTGTGGGCGAAGGCGCTTTTACCAACAAACGGTTGCTGGGGGCGGAAAGTCAAATTAGCCAGTTCGTAAACGAACCGGGACAAGTCCGTAAACTGGCGGATGGCTTGCGGCGAGAGAACCTCGTAACGGTTCCCTTTTTTAAATGCCAAGTTGGCAACCACGGAAATTAGATCCGCGTTACCGCAGCGCTCGCCAATGCCGTTAATTGTTCCCTGAACTTGAACGGCCCCGGCATCCACGGCGACCAATGTATTTGCCACGGCTAGGTCGCCGTCGTTATGGCAGTGGATTCCCACGGGTACCGGGAGGCGGTCAACGACTTGGGCGGTAATGGCCGCGACTTCCTCCGGAAGGCTTCCCCCATTTGTGTCGCAGAGGGCGACCACCTCAGCGCCGGCCTCTGCTGCTGTTGCGATAACGGTCCAGGTATAGTCCGGATCCTGTTTCCACCCGTCGAAGAAATGTTCTGCGTCGAAAAATACCCGGCACCCGTGCTCCCGCAAATACCGGATGGTGTCAGCCACCATCCTCAGGTTTTCGTCGAGAGTGGTTTGGAGGACTCGACGCACTTGGAAGGCCGAAGCCTTCCCCACAATTGTGACCACACCGAGCTGGCAGCTTAACAGGACTTTAAGACCGGGATCTTCTTCCACGAAAGTGTTTTTCCGCCGGGTCATTCCGAAAGCGCAAATTTGTGTGTGCCCGTGGTCAATATCTCTAACTTGGCGAAAATACTGATAATCTTTTTCGTTGGACGCAGGATAACCTCCCTCGACGTAATCAAACCCCAGCTGAATAAGCCGCTTTGTCAGAAGAATTTTGTCCTGGACGGAAAAGCTAACACCCTCGCCTTGCGCTCCGTCCCGGAGGGTGGTGTCGTAGACGTAGATTCGCCTTTTTAGACTCCTCGGCTCCCCAGCGTCCGACGAAGGTTTTCCGGTCAGTGTTTCGTCCATCGGATGCCTCTCAAGCGTCAGTGATTCCTTCGAATCGCCCCACTCCTGCTAATCTTCAGCATATCGATTTGTTAACTCGCCCAACCCTGTCGCTATCTGACGGGCCACGTTCGCAGCGGTACACCCAATCTCCTCCAAGGTGGGGACAAGTGCCGGGTGCTCCACGACGGGCCCGAAGGAGCTCATGGTAATCCTTATCCCCGGCAGCGAGGTCCGCAGATGTCTAAGGAAGGGTGTTTGGCCGGCACCCAAACAAAAACCCCTCAGGCTAACCGTTGGGCCTGAGGGGCAATCTTTTCGCCATTAATAGCGCCTTTCGCATTCCCCAACCCCAGGCCCGAGCTTTTAAACGGTGGAAATATTAACCTGCTCCGATCCCGCCTGCCGGGACCGGATAATAATCGGGCCGATTAAGTGGGGTTGTCGGAACGGAAGGCTCAGCATGGAAAGCAAATCTCTGCTTGCGGACCGCAAAAGATCCCGTTGCAGTCGGCCGACGGTATCCAACCGACGGAGCGAGTACTAAACCATCAATCTAGTATAAGTCGCAGCCGAAAGCAACAAGCTAGGCCATGGCCGTATGCGGCCGACTACCACTCCGGCTGGTTCCGCTGCTTGTAACGGGCCAGGGCAAAGTCCCAGTTCACCACGGTCCAAAAGCCCTCAACGAATCGGCCCCGCTCATTGCGGTAGTCGATGTAATAGGCATGTTCCCAAACGTCAATCGTGAGGATTGGCTCCTTGTCATACCGCAAGGGGGTGTCTGCGTTGGAAAGAGCCATGATGGAGAGGCGGCCGTCCGCGTCCGCCGCCAACCAGGCCCAACCGCTCCCAAACAGCGTCACTGCGGCATCGGAAAAAGCCTTCCGGAACTGCTGGAAGCTGCCAAAATCCCGTTCAATAGCCGCGGCCAATTCGCCTTTCGGTTCGCCGCCGCCAGAAGGCGACATGCAGTGCCAATAGAAGGTGTGATTCCAAGCCTGCCCAGCGTTATTGAACACAGAGCCAGAGCTGCGTTTGACCACTTCGCGGAGGGTCATTTCGGCCTCCGGCTTGCCCTCCACAAGAGCGTTCAGGTTGCGGAAATAAGCAGCATGGTGCCTTCCATAGTGGAATTGCATCTGCTCTTCGGATAGGTACGGCACCAAGGCGTTCAAGGCGTAGGGCAAGGGCGGTTGAGTAAACGGCATCTTCGTACCTCCTTTCGCTTGAAGTAGGACACCACCAGCTTCCCCCGTGCCTCGCAAAAGCACCCAGGCGCAGCCTAAGGATGCCCCTGCGGTTAAAACTTTCCGGCGCGAAATCTGGCTTGGATCATTTGGGTGCATGGGCTGGCCTCCGGCGAACGTTGGTAACCGCGAATCAGACCCCGGTCGACTTACTCCGCGTGCTCCGGCGATGACAGTTCAAATGTTGCCGCCAATTTTAACCGTTTAAATTGGCACCTCAAGAGGCAGCCAAAAAATTGGCCCGCCAGTGACGCGCCCCCTGCAACACTCCCTCGTTGCTGCCGCCGGCGCGTTTCCCGTCCTTCGGTCTAACGGAATGCGGAGCAAAAACTAGGGTTTCGCCCCTAGCTACCTTCCAGGCCTTCTGACAACCTGAGGAGAGCCCCACGAATTAAGACGAAAACATGCCTATTTGAAAAGACCTGAAAAAATTGCGACGACCGTCATTATAGCTGTTTTTGTGGACAGAAAATTTTGGGGAACCCTTTCCGTTCACTAATTGCACACGGGGCTTCCGAAATTCTCCCGCGGCTCGCCCCCGCATTACTTCCCTTTTTCTTTAGCACCCGGTTTCTGCGACTCCGTTATCGTCCGCGGAACTACCCACACCTTGATTTCCGTTTCCACGCCCATTCCCAGGTTAAGTTTGATCGAATACAACCCCAATTCCTTGATGGCCCCCTCCATGATGACCTGATCGGGCGTGATCTGTGTGACACCGGCAGCCTTCAAAGCGGCGACGATTTCGTTGCGACCCACCGAGCCGTAAAGGTGGCCTTCCTCAGTTGCGTTGACTTCCACGGTGAAGCTTTGTTGCGAAAGCTGTTGAGCCATCGCTCGCCGCACAGACAACTTGGCTTCCTGCACCTGCAATAGGCGGAGCTTGTACTTCTCCACCATCTTCCGGTGGTACTCTGTAGCAATGGTGGCCAGGCCGCGCGGCAAAAGGTAATTGTTGGCGAATCCCCGCTTGACCTCCACGATGTCCCCTGGGTTGCCCAAGTTTTCTACCGGGTGAACAAGCAAAACTTGAACACCGCCATTAGGTCCCACAGGTAACCGCCGGAACTTTCGCCCTGTTGACTTCGTCTTTCCCATAGTCCCAAGTCCCGAAGTTTATCGATCAAGACCTGATTTCCTGTTGACAACGATCCTGCCAAAGGTCTGGGTGGTAAGCTTTTACCCTGAGCTTAAAAGGGTAGATCGTCGAAAGGGGCACCTTCTTCGGGAATATCCCGAGTCTCCTCCGCCGACGGCGTCGGCTCTCCTCGCTCGCCGGCCGCAGTGGCCTGATCAGCACCCATTGCCCGTCCTAACATCTGCATTCGCTCGGCCACCACACGGAGCCGGGAGCGCCGCTGACCATCGCTAGTTTCCCACGTGTCGAGCCTTAGCCGACCCTCAATTAGCACGGGGGAACCTTTGCTCAGATACTCGTTGGCCACTTCTGCGGTTCTGCCCCAGAGGGTAACTTCCACAAACACCGGTTCATCAACCCACTCGCCGCTTGCGTTGCGGCGACGCTCGTTTACAGCCAAGCCGATGTCCATTACCGGCGTACCACTGGGCGTGTACCGGATTTCAGGGTCGCGAGTCAAATTGCCCAAAAGAATGACTCGGTTGAAGCTGGCCATTACCACATCTCCCTAACCCTTGCGCCGAACCTGCCCCGTTTCTCAACAGGGCCCTGACTAACGCTCCCGGGCCTCGTCCATAGCAAGCTTCGTCCCCAAAATAAAAAGCGAGCCTTTTCCCCCAACGCAACAACTCGGTTACGGTGTCCAACTTAGTGAATACGTCTGAGACTTTAAGATTCGCTGAAACTCGTTTATGTCACCCGGTGCCGGCCAGCCGCTTTCTTGAGTCCCTAGCCCAGCAAAATGGCCCCCGGCCACAAGCGAGCCTAACGAATATCCTCGTCAAGTCCGGGCAGGTCCTCGCTTTCCTCAGCTAAATCTTCATCAAAACCTTCTTCCTCAAGCTCCGCGGGCACAGGCACAGCTTCCGGCTCAACCTCCCTCCAGGCGGCTTGGCCGCTGCGGGCATGCTCGACCAACCGGTCGGCAATTCGCTCGTCAATTCGAAGGATCATCACCCGGAGAATGTTAGAGTCAAGGTAACACTGCCGCCGGAGCTCGGCTAGTTTCGACCCATCCAAACGGAAGTACGTGAGCCAGTAAACACCTTTACGATGTCCCTTTATCGGATAGGCCAAGCGGCGCTCATCCCACAGCCGGCTTACCAAGATTTCGCCGCCGGCCGACTCAATCAACCGATTAACAACGCCAGACACGCCCACGGGGTCATGGGCATAGCGAACCGGATCAAGCAGAAACAGTGCTTCGTAAATCCGTCGTGCCAACTCCAGTCTCCTAATTGCTCATTGTTCCTAAAACTCTCCCGCGTTCTTCGGTTAAGTATCCTTTTGTTGGTAGATATGGTCCTGACCCTCCCCGGGCATCATGGGCTGCCCTCGGCGGGAAATCCGTTAACCACTTACGCGCCAGGTATTCGGTTCTGAAGGGCGGTCGGTTGGCTTAGCGAGACTATCGGCCAACCATTGCGGACCGTTGTACCGGTCCATGCAGTAGCTTATGCCGTGCTTCACCCAGTCAAGGATGGCCGGGCAAGCTTTGGCGATCACGGCATTCAACCGACCGAGCTCGTCCTCCGAAAACCGCCCGAGGACGAATTCCACGGGGTCTACCCCTGGGGGAAGCGGCCCTATGCCAATTCGCAGTCGGGGAAAACTTTCCGTCCCGAGCTCGTCGATGATATTCGCCAGTCCGCGGTGACCGCCCGAGGAACCGTCCGGTCGAAACCTCACGCGTCCAAGCGGGAGGGCGAAGTCGTCGCAAATTACAAGCAAATGCTCGAGCGGCACCTTGAAGAAATCAACTGCCGCCCGGACGCTCTGCCCACTTAAATTCATGAACGTTTCGGGAGCCAAAAGGAGCAACTTTGTCCCCTCGGAATTGGCCTCCCACACGTTTCCTTTGAATCGCGATCTCGGCCCGGCGGCGTCAAGAAGTCCCACCAGCCGGCGGATTACCTCAAACCCAACATTGTGCCGGGTACCTTCATAACGGGTCCCTGGGTTGCCGAGGCCCACGATCAACTTGGGCATATCCTCTTGCCGCCCCGGCTTACCAGAGCGCCACCGCCGCCACCAATCTTCCACAAAACGTAACCACCGTGAGGCATCCACGCGGCTAGCTTGCCCGATTGCACCAAACCCCTCTTACTCTTCCTCTTCTTCCTCTTTCTCACGTCGGCGGATGAGCTCTGGCTCCTTCTCAGCCGGAGCTGCCACGGCTTCCTCCGCCTCCGGAACTTCAGCCGGTACGACGCACCGAGCGACAACCGTATCTTTGTCTACAAGGGGCACTGCACTTTTCGGCAAGGGCAGCTGTCCAACGGTAATAGCACCCCCGACGTGCAGTTCGTTGATCACGACGTGGATTTCTTCCGGCACCTCGCCGGCTTCGCACTCTAATTCCAATGTGTGGAGCAGATGCTCAACCACTCCCCCCTCCCTGCTGCCTGGGGCCTCACCGCGAAGATGCAGCGGCACGGTTACACGAACCCGGTCCTTAGCGGATACCCGGGTGAAGTCCACATGCAGAATATGCACGCCCCATGTGTCCCACTGCACTTCCTTGATGAGAGCTTCCTCTTCGATATCGCCGGTGAGCCGAACCATCCGCCCCCCGTGACGCACAATCGCCTCAAGCTCATGGGCTGGGACGGCTAGATGGACATTTGGCTTTTTTTGGCCGTACAGCACTGCCGGGACCAATCCCGCGCGGCGGAGTCGCGTGCACCGCTGGGTTCCGAAATCGGATCGCACTTGGACCTTTAGCTGTTCAAACATCGAGAACTTACCGCTCCTTTCAGCCTCCCAATCGAGCTTCGATTTCTGGACAAATCACATTTCCGGGGCGGCAATTAAGGCCCCTAAACCGTTCGCGGTCCTCACTTATGTCCTGTTCGGCACCAAGTCCCAAACCGCAGTTTGCTCCGAAGACTACACGGACCAACGGAGTGGGTGATGTCAATTCACTTCTTGCACTAATTTACTTAGGTATAATCTGAGCTTCGAGTCCGCCCGGAGTTGAGCCGCAAGCTCGTGCAGGTGGCGGTTTGGGACGCGAAATCCACCATTTTTTACCCCCGTGGTTTTCTTTTCAAGCCTACCCTTGCCCTTTCAAGGGCGCCCGCGAGGTTTCCCCGCAGGGGCCGTGCGCCGGGGAAGCCTTTAAGAAAGTGCTCAACCTCGTGCGCTGGCAGTCGTTTGACTCTCGGTCGTCTAGCCGAAAAAATGTCACCGAAGTCGCAGCCGATACCGGGGCCGCCGCCACAAGAACGAAGTCGGGCAACTAAGGACCGGTAGGAACGTTGTCCCCTTTTCGGTGGTTTCGTGATCTCTCCGGGGCTTTTTAATTCTCATTTGAGCCGACAAGCAATCTGCGAATTTGTCACCTCGCGGAAATCGCATCATGGCAGCCAGTAGCCGCAAGACTCTACGATGGTTGGCAGTGCTTGGCTACGTGGCCGCCCTCTTTGTCAGTAATGTTTTCCATTTTCACGATTTTTCTGGGAAATTCGCCCGGCGCTCCACGGGGGATTTAAGTCAGCATTCGGTTTTCCCGCGGAATCCCTCTTCGGCATGTCCTGGGTGGTGCTCCGGAGTGTTTCGGCCGGAAGGTTTTAGGGGGCCAGCTCCCGCTTATTCTTTTTGTTTGACCGATTGCGCGATCCGTGCCGAGGCACCCGCCGGCAAAGATCTGGCGTGGGTTGTGCTTGACTGCCCCAGTTGCCAGTTCTTGGCACTTAAGTCGATTTGCTCGCTTAAACCTCTCCTTCCAAGTGAGCGATTTAGCGCATGGTCTTTTTCGCCAGTAGATCTCCCGGTTTCTCCCGGTGACTTCCCCCGGGGATACCTCAGCCGGGCGCCTCCGCTTGTCTTGTTTGCGTGACTTTTCGCCGGCCTAGGGACGTAGGAGTTTGCTAGGTTTGCCGCCCGAGCACGCCCGAAAGACGCTGGTCTGATGCGTGTCTTCGGCTTTGCCCGGTTCGGCAAGAACCGAAGTCAGTTGGGCCGGCCAAAATCCCTTGAAGGCATCGCTGGATGAGTCGTGCCGCAGTGATCTCATGGGCGGGTAGTGGGCTACCACTTCCCGGAGTCTAGTTCAAAACCATGATCGGCGGTACGCTCGGCCTGGCAGAGCTGATTGCATCGCAAGCCTTCTAGTACGGAACCTGTCCATCCGATCAGTTAAGTCCGTTTGCTCCCAGGGTCCTTGGGCAAAAACAAAGTTCCCCTCTGTCCAGGCTTTGTCAACCACTCAGTTGACTACCTAAGAAATCGGGTAAACCAGCTGATACTACATTGACGGCGGAGGCGAAGACGATGAACCGGCGGTCTCACGATTTGCACCGGCACGGATTTACGCTTGTGGAACTACTGGTTGTGATCGCGATTATCGGGCTGCTTATTGGTCTTCTATTACCGGCGGTTCAAGCGGCTCGAGAGGCAGCCAGGCGAGCACAGTGCTCCAACAACCTGAGGCAGATTGGTTTAGCTTTGCAAATGTATCATGATGTTTATAGGCGATTGCCTGCCGCCTGGGTGGGCGTCGATCCCGCAATGCCGTGGCGCCCCTATACCTCCGGCCCAACGGGCTGGGCGTGGGCGGCGGTTATACTTCCGTTTCTAGAACAAGCCAATATCGAGAAGAACTTGATCGACTATCGCCGTTGGGTAACCGAGGATTTGCATGCTACGGCGAGAGTTTTTAAAGTGCCAATCTATCGGTGCCCGTCGGACACCGGCCAAGATACATTTCATTTACATGACTTGGCTGACGAGGATCACGGTAGCCACCCGGGGGAGGATCTTGAGTTTGCAACCTCAAACTATGTGGGCAACTTCGGCCCCGACGATCTTCACGTTTGCGCCGATCTGCCCATTGGCAACCAATGCCGCGGGGATGGCGTGTTATTCCATAACAGCTTTCTTGACTTGGCCCAGGTTACTGACGGACTGAGCCAAACATTCCTGGCAGGCGAGCGGGCATCCGATCGGGGCTATGCCACGTGGGTCGGCACACCGCCTGGCAACGAGTGCTTCCCCGGGATGATATTAGGCTCGACCGAAGTCAAACTGAATTATCGTGGACCTCATGCCCACGGCTTCTCGAGTTTTCATCCGGGCGGGGCTAATTTCGTTTTTGGGGACGGGTCAGTGCGCTTCGTTCGGGATACTATAGATCTAGCCGTCTACAGGTCCCTTAGCACCCGTGGAAAGGGCGAGTCGGTCATCGAGTAAAAGATTCCCCATTCGGGGCAAGCGCTCTTGACAGCTCTCCGGGGAAAGGAGGTCCCCGGTTGCCAAGACCACTAGGAAAGCAAGCCTAACTCCTGTGTGAGACTTGCTTTGCGCCGTGGCACTAGAGGCGGTGGCCCGATTGGCCCGTATCCCGGCAGTGCGAAGTACACGTCCATGGGTGGGAGGTTTAAACGACTTGTCGTGGTACGCCGGGTGACCGGCAATTCCCAGGAAGGCAGCTGGGCAGTTACCGCCACACGTGAACGGATGATCAAACAGGGCTCCCGAGCGAGCATCTGATGGCCAACCTGGCCGCTTAGGAAGCTGAGATTCCCAGCTCTCTTAAATGGCGAAAGCCGAGTCCCGGTCCGCACAGGACCTCGGTTCCCACAGTTCCGTCTGTGATACGGAACATCGTGGGATAAGCCTCCTCCCACCCCCGGTTAGCCGCCGGACAATATTGCCGGGCATTGCCTTCGATGGCCGCCACGCCGGGAATACGCGCGGATAAGCTAGCGGAGTGCAAGAAGGAATAGCCGGGGCACGTCAGATCCTGAACGCAGAGGAACATCTTATACTTTTGTGCAGCAGCGGCAGCAAGCAAAGCTTCGCTATGGCCTTTACAAGCTTTTAAGGCCACTCCGGAATAACCAAGCTGCCGAGCAAGAAGCAGGCTTTCAAAGTCGACAAGCGACTCGTCAATGACGACCGGCTTGATCCGCGCAGCTTGGTGCATTCGGTTTTCCGGATGGGCTGCGAGGTCCCGGTGAGTGGGTTGTTCGATATATTGCAGGCGATCGAACGCTTCCGGGGAAGACTCCTTCACCTTGGCCAGAAACTCAAGTACATAGTCGACGTTAGGGCAGCGCTCGTTAAAGTCTGCGGAATACCACCACTGGTGGCACCCACGCTTCCGTTGGGCCTCGGCCGCTACTTTCTCCACGGAAAGCATTCGGTCAATATCCCAGCGGAGGTCATCGCCGGCAAGTTTTACTTTTAGATGGGTAAGCCCATTGTAAAGGATCCACTCGCCTAAGGTCTCGGGAAGCCCGTCGCCAATGGGCTGGGTGACCTCGGCCGGCGTGAGGGGGTCAAGCGCCCCAATTAAATGATAAAGCGGCATTCGCGGCTTGGGCTGGCGCAAGGTGTACTGATCCAGGTACTCGCCAGCAAACTCTGCGCTGAGGTAGTGGGCCAAATCGTAGTTGACGAATGTGGGCCCGAGCAGGTTATAGCAGTTTTCCCCTACTGCCTTTCCTTGTGCGTCAAAAATAGCAGCTTCGGTGGGGCTGGCGGCCACCAGTTGCGCAAGCCGGGGGATTGGCTCCGGCAGATTGAGCTCCCTTGCTACCTGCTCGGCCAGCCGATTGTAACTTTGGCCGAGTGAATGGGTGATTTCCAAAGGGTGACCTTCGTCAACAAACCGACCTGCCTCTGCCACTACACGATTGGCTAAAGCAACCATGGCCTGAAGGGTCTGGTCGGTTGGCACTTTGGTCGACGGCCAGGCCCAGATATTGCCCATCGGCATGGAGCCGAAACCGCGGCCACGCTTCCCCGAGCGAGTTTCCACCACTACCTCGACATCGAAAATGAGGGCATCAGTGACCACCCGGCCACCGAATTTTACAGGCGCTCGATAAGCATACCGCGCGGTGCTGGCGGATATGTCCACAATCCGAATGTCCGTGGGTTTGGCCATAAAGCGGTTCCTTCGCCTCGTTCCAGCAAGCGTTTACGCCGATCTTGAAGCACCTCGCCTTCATTTGGTAAATGTCATCGCGTTATCCGAACATGGCAAGCGGAAGACATAGATGGTTTAGCAGAGGGATCTACCGATTTCCACCTCTGCCAGCTTTAAATTGGGGATTATTTTGACGAGAGGGCGGGCCCATAAGGATGGCCATGGGGCGCAGGGCTTAAGCGACGGAATCAATCCTGGCTCAACGCCGCCGACTTGGCCCGCAACCCTGGGTGTTAACGCTGCTAGACAAGGTTCTTCCGGACGGCCCACACGGCGGCTTGAGTTCGGTCGGAAACACCAAGCTTTCGCAATATGTGCTGAACGTGCTCCTTGACCGTTTCGTAGCTGATCTTCATCGCTTCGGCAATTTCCTTATTTGTCAAGCCATTGGCCACGTGCCGCAATACCAAGAATTCCCGTTCAGTCAGTGGGACGTCAATATCGGAGGCCGGTCGGGGAGCTGCTAGCGCGCCTGTGATTCGACGGAGCTCCTCCCGCGTCCACAAGCTTTCCTTTTTGGCGGCCCGCTGAATCGTGTCGATAAGCTTTTCGCGGCTGCAATCTTTCAGCAGGAATGCGTTGGCCCCTAAAGCTACGGCGCGGGCAATGAAGCTCGGATTGTCGTAATTAGAAAGGATCACAACCGGCAGTTCCGGTTTTGCCAACTTCATGCGAGCCAAAGCGCTTAAGCCGTCACCGTCTGGCATCCGCAGGTCAAGAAGGACAACATCCACAGGATGCTGGGAAACATAGTTGACGGCCGCCTCACCGGTGGCAACCTCGGCTACCACCTCGATATTGGTGTCGGCAAGCATGGTCCGCAGCCCAATCCGCACCATCTCGTGGTCATCGGCGATAAGGAGTCGAATCTTGCTTTCCTTTGACCGCTGAGTCATAAGTGCCTCCTCACTCGGAGCAAAACTAGTTACCCGGTGTCAGGTTACGGTTCAAGTTTTCAGTTCTGATACTGCGTGAAAGCCCGGCAAACTTTAAAGGCTGAACACTTGTTAGCTCGCCAAACCCGCCACAAGCCTCCGTGCGTGATAGTCACGCGGCCGTTCGTGTACGTTTGTAAGATCGCCACCTTTTGTACCCAGTGTGTAAACAGGTTGGAAGGGCCAAGTCTTACCACGAGCTAATCGGTAGCTCGGCAAAGACGCGAGTGCCTCGCCCTGGCGAGCTTTCTACCCAGAGTTGCCCGCCTCGGCGGGCGGCCCGCTCCGCCATCGAGCGAAGCCCTATGCCGTGAACACATGTTTTCTCCGGCTCAAAACCCACCCCAAAGTCGCGCACGCAAATCTGAAGCGTCTCCCCAACCACCAAGGCACTGAGCCAGATCGTTTTTGCTTTGCCGTGGCGAAGCGCGTTACTTGTTGCCTCCTGGATGATGCGCCACGCCTGGTTGGTGGTCGTGCCGGGCACCACCTCAAGACGACCGTGCATGGCCACCCGGACTGTCACCTCTCGTAGCCGAAGGTCATCGGCAAGTTCCTGGACGAGCTCAGCTAAACTCCGGGTTTGGTGCGGGAGAAAGTTCTCGCCTTCCAATGCGCGGATAAGCCGGCGGAGGTCCGCCAGCCCCGAGCGGAGTTTTGCCTGAGCGGCGCGGATTCTAACGACGGCGTCCTCGGGCAGATCGCGTGTGCCCAGAGCCGCCTCTAGATCCATCAAAGCGGCCGAGAGGATTTGCGTGGGCCCGTCGTGCAACTCAAACGCCAATTCGAGAAGAGATTTATGGAACTGGTTTTCCCGTTGAAGCCGTCCCACGCTCACCTTTCGACAAGCTCCGTCTGGCAATTACCGCAACCAGGCAATTATTCTCCGGGTAATCGCCCGTCCGTATTTCCAGCCACAGAGGGTCGCCCCGCTTAAGGTGTTGCTCGGGCAATGGGATCCGCCCAATTAACCCGGATGCCAAGGTCGCAGAATTTTACCCACCTGTGGGGGTCTTTTCCATACGTTCAGGGGTGGATGCCAGGGAATCAGCCCCCTTCGGAAATATTCAGCAAGGGAAATATTCAGCAAGCGGAAACCCTACCGGTTTAAAGACTCAAGCACCAGCCAGGCCCGGTGCCTCCCCTAAAGATTAGTAGATTTGGAAACAATGTCTTTCGGGAGGCTTCTTCCAAGCTTCGAAAGTAATTTCCGGCCAATGTGGCGGGGGTTACGTGCGGGCCTTCTTCCGGGGGTGGTGAGAGCAGGCCTCGGCAATCCCTGGGCTCAATCCGCGAGGAGTACGCTTTAGACCGCTGGCCGAGTAAAGACAAATCCCCCGCATCCCCCGGGGTATCACGCCCCTCAGCTCACTAAGCTTTCTTGCAAATTGATCGGGCCCCTTGCCCTGAAGTCCTGCGCGGTTCACTTCAGCGAGTAATACAACACGAGCCTAGGACCGACCAGGTCGTTGCCGGAGGTCACTAATAGGGATTCGCGAAATTGAATGGGAGACAGGTGAAAGAACCGCCAGCATAAGGGGCCTTCCCGCCCACTCAGGAGTGCGCGGAAGTTGCCGGCCCGGCCGACCCAACCGTCGACACTGTCGCAGGCCCAGCCGTCTATCGGGCGACCATCAGCCAAGACCGAAAAGATCCCGCCGTCGCCCTGAATAGGAACTTCGTAAACAAGTCCCACGATCCGGCCTTGACCAGATAGGCGAATGATTTCCCCAGACGTGGCAGCCGGGAAGAATCGGCCCACAAGCCTGCCTACCTCCCCCACTTGGGCGTTTGGTCCTTTACGGTCCACAGTTGCGCTGGCGATTATGCCGGACAGAGTGCGTCCCCCTCTGTTGACAAGATACATCTCCCATCCTTTGGCAAACGGCATCGGCAGAAAAAGGGTGAATCCCCGCTGGTCGGCAAAGACATAATTTTCGTAGTTTCGGGTGACTCCTGGGAAGATGAAGCGTACCGGCGCTTCAACCGACGGTTGTTTCTGACCGTCAGTGAAGATCTGTACCCAGAGGTCATTATTTTCGAGGACACGCCGCGGCGCCTGAAGCTTCCAGGAGCGAACGACACCGCTACCTTCAATGGTGAGGGTTTTTTTGCGCTCCCCCGGGCCTAGTGTCAACGGCTCAGAAACTTGCCGTTCGTAAGGCGAGAATTCCTGGTAGCGCCCACTGCCTAACCACCGGAGAATGGCGTTGACGGCTTCGAACCAACCTCGGGGGAACGTGGTTCGGATATCCTGGTAGGTCGTCACACCCTCGGGACTTGGGAAGCGGACCAGGTCAAAGTAAAATCGGCAAGGCTCAGCGTCGACCGCTTCGATCCGCAAACGGCGCGCAAAGGGTAAACACGTCAGAAGCGGATTACGATCCTTTCCGATGGTCGGCAACTTTATGTGCCAATCATCCGGCGTCACTTCCAACCGGGGTTGCAACTCCCCGTCGAAAAATAGTCGCAGCCGGCAGCGACCTCCGAAGTGAGTCAAGCCGGTGAGCGCAGCCGGACCGGCAAAATCCGCTAGCACTGTCGAATTGATGCCACCAGACTCCGAGCTCCCGTTGCTGCTTGCCGAGTCATCGCCCCCCTGCTTCTCCCCAGGAGCCGATCCCACGGGAGCCGTCACTGCTGCAAACACTCGCTCGCTTGTGAGCTTAGTGGGCAAAGCCAGCCGCTCCGGATTGATAAGCCGGTCTAGCACCTCGGCAAGCGGAGATAGAGGTTGGGGCTGATACCAGGCTTCCAAGCCCAGCCCCTCGGGCAGCTCGGCCAATGTCACCTGCCTAAGGCGGATCCACGCCCCGTGGTCCTGAAAACCAAGCCATCCTGCAAGTGGGCGATGACGCAGCTCCGGATGATGGAATGTGTTTACGTGTTGAACGAGCTGACCGTTCACCCAGGCGGAAATCATGTATCCTTCGGCTTTAACAACAACACGATTCCACTGTTCAGATCGATCGGCGCGGGCGAGGGGCGGCACATGGCCGTAAACAGCCATCATCGGCTGGTCTTCAATCTGGGCGTCGTAGGGCGTATCAAGCAACTGGAGTTCCATTCCGTCGGCCGTGGGCCAACCCTCATGAGGGGTGCGTAAACCAAGCCCGGAATTACCACCTTTTTGCATCTTGAATTCCAAGCACCAGAGGAAATTCCCATAAGTTTTTTCCGTGCGGAGGTAGTCGCCAGCACGGCCGGCGAGGACGACTTCGCCCCCTTCATACCGCCACCGTCGGATGTCACCCCGAGTATACCAACCACTGAAATCTTGTCCATTAAACATCGGGGAGCCGGCAGGTTCCGCCACTTCCACTCCCCAGAAAGCGACTTTCCCCGCCTGCGGCTGAATGCCTAACCCAACTCGCTTATCCGTCGGAAGTTCCGCTTCATAGAGTCGCTGATCGTTGATGCCCACTTCAAGCTTCTTTCCTTTCCGCACTACGTGGAGACGGTTTGATCGATTAGCCCTGATGCCCAGATCGCGTCCCGGGGCAAGCTCTTTGTCAGCAAAAGAAAGCCGTCCACATTGTCCACCAGCGGAGAGGACTAGGTGCAATTGGTCTCCTTTAGGGGCTTCCGGCAGCACAAGCTGAGCTGCGCCGCCCGGTCCGACCGACCAGAAAAGAGTCAGGTCGAAATCGCCGAAAGTCCATCCTGAAAGGAGCAAAGCGGCGGGCGCTTCCGCTACAAATTTGCCGTTGTCAATTTGCCAGCCCGTTGTTGATCCGCCGTGATCCCACCCCACGAACGAATCAGGTCGCGTCAACTTAAGGCGAACCATCCGTTCCTGAGCTAACGCGTTTCTTTCCGCAAACGCTCCTATAAAAGCAAAGGTTATGCAAGCAGCTAAAGGCGCGCGAGTCATTGCGACGCGATCCTCCTCTTACAGGATGGAGATAACGTCGTTCGAGGCGGGAAGCTTTATATGGCTGGGACGGCAAAACGCCCCGGTCAACGAGCCAGGTTGACCCAAGGTCGTCGGCCCATTTCCGCCGAAGGCAAGTCCGGTCTTTCCAACTTTAGTCCCTTAGGAAGGGCCCTAACCCTCCGGAGTACCACTCGGCGAGGGTTGTTCCGATTTTGATTCGCTTGATAACTCGATGCAACCCGCAACCACGGTAAAGGCGGGGTAAGTCGTGACGCTTCCACTAACGGCCTTAGAGGCACTACCTTCGCCGCCGGCGGTTCTGGGAAAGCAACAGAGGGTGCACTGCTTGGCCGCTTTTTTTGCAGTCACTGCCGCACGTGATGGAAAGACGGGTTTGTCGCTCACGGGAAGCCTTGGATTGCCCCGGCCACAACCTTGGAGAGCATCAGGCGGTCCTGGTACTGCAGAAGCATACCGCAGGCTGGCCAAGGCGCGCAGCAGTTTCGGGGAAAACGCTACGAGACAAGAGACCGCTTCGCCAAAGGGAAATAGACCTGGCTGAACTTGCGAGCAAGTTTTGGAGGTTAGCCGGGGTGGCGCCGAAGCTTTGACTCTGCGGGGTCATCGGTCTTTCAAGTACCTTCCCATCAAGGGGCAGGAGGCCCGGGGCGCACGGCTGGCACTAGGGCTTTCGCCCCAAGACGGGATGACGGGCTATAAGGACTGAGTACCGCTTGTTACCCCGGCTACGGCCGGTGCGAACGGGCGATAGGCTTCCATTTCGATCCGCCTACCTTTAAGCCTGTAAACAATTCCCCGCCAGCTCACCTTCCGTACGAAGAAGGTTGCCAAAATCGCCACCGCGTTAAAAAACTGCGTGACAGGCATTGCTAAGATAAGCTTCACCCACACCTTAGGAGTTAGCCAGCGGGGGTCTTGACCCTGCAGCTTAACGATTTGCGCCACGGCTTTTTCCATGGCGTATACGATGCCGATATTTCCGATCCAATAACCGAGCAGAGATGCCAGGACGATGAAGAAGGGGAGCCAACTGCTCTGAACTAAAGCCCACACCGCGAAAAGGATAGCGACAGCAAGGAAAAATGTTGTTCCCAGGCCGTGACCCAGAACCCACGGCCAACCGGGATGGTATAGTTTTCCTACCAGGATTTGCCGCGTTATCCACGGGAAAAGCCGCCTTAAGGAGCAACTTTCCCTGTTGACCATTAGGATCGTCGGTACAAAGCAGGTGTCCCAGCCATGGTGCTTTGCCACTTGATAAATGACCGTATCTGTAGAAAGAGAGCGGCGCCACCGAGCGGAAAGTTCACGATCGCAGAAAAGCTCTTTCCGTAAAGCGACGCTTCCGCCCCAGGTGAAATGGTTCCAAAACATCTGAACCACGGCCCCAACGTTCCACACGTAGCGAACGAGGCTTCCCCACCCCGAATCCTTCGGCATGTACCAACGGTTTCCCGAGGTGACACCGATCTTCGGGTTGGTAAACGGCGCTACCAGTTCGGCCAACCAAGTCCGATGAGGAACGGTGTCGGCATCAAGAAGGGCCACTACCTCGTATGGCTGATGCCGAATAACCCGGGCAGCATGAATAAGGGCGCTCCCCTTTAGTGCACAATAAGGGTAGATCTGGTCGATTGTCTCGATCCACACATCGCGTGCCTTCCGTTCGTCCGCGGGGATCTCCCGCAGGATAGCGCGGACTGTCCCCAAAGCTGGGTCTGTTTCAGAGTCCACAACAATTAGCACGTCATAATCGGGATATTCCTGCAGCAGAAGCCCTCGAAGACACTCCGCAAGAAATGGATCGCGCCCACGTAAACAAAGCACACAAACTGCCCGAGGAGCTGGTTCAGCGCTCGTGCTCTCCACGGTCGGCCTTTCCAGCACAGCGACTGCCGAGCCACCCCTTTGCCGGCGAGCGACCTGCTTCCGCTCCGCAGTGGCCTCGACAGCTGCCTCAATGTGTCGCTCAATAGGCCGAGCATCCAGGCCGGCTTGGCACGTTACCCCCATGCCCCGCCGGAGCGTCCGGATAAATGCGACAATCGGTGGCAGTTGCACCAGGAAGACCAATGCCAAAATGAGGGCTAGCCCAAGGGCCAAGGGTGTCATTTACCTACTGTCTCCACAGGTAAACTAACACAGGGAGCCACAGGCAAAACTGCAGGGGCCGACTTTCGGGCAAAGAGCCATTGACCGAGCGGACTCAGTAGTAGTGCGGGAAGCAGAACTAAGTCCCCCACCAATGCTGCGATGAGCAACTGCACCAGAGTCGTCGCGAAGCGCCGCATCGGCAAGAAACTGCTTCCCACAAACAACAGGAATCCCACTACGCACACTAACGTGGCTTGGACCATAGCCCAAGCGCAATGATGGAAAGCGCGTCGTACCGCTTGCGATATCGAGGAACCACGGTCTAGCTCTCGCTGGAACCAGGTGAGGTAATGGACCGTTCCGTCAACAGCGATACCAAGAGCGATACTGGCGGTCATGACGGAGCCAAGATCGATCCTGATGTCTTGCAGCCCTAGCAGGCCAAAAACCAACACCGAGGGGAAAATGTTGGGGAGCATGGCTACCCCGGAGATCACTACTCCGCGAAGAACAATGGCCAATACGACCGCCACGATTAAGAAAGCGCTCAGGAAGCTAAGCAGCATTCCTTGGAGAAGCGCTTGCTGGGCCCTTTCAACAAGCACGGTCAAGCCGGTCGGGATGATGTGGACTCCAGTCGAGGAATGCGACGCCAAGACCACGTGGACGCGCTTTTCGATCTCGTGCAAATGGACGGCATAATCCCGATCCGAAAAGGCGGGGAGACGAGCACTTATTCGCCACCACTGCCCCAAATCGTCCTGGGCGAACCAGTGCGCCCGGGCCAACTGCTCGAGTCTAGCCTCTAGCCGATTCTTAAAAACAGTGCGACGCAGAGTACTTCGGGCACCCCCACTTGCCGGTGCTGGAGGAAGAAACGAGGCAGCGGAGATCACGCCACCAACCTCCGGCACCTGGCTCATTGCTGCCTCAATCTCCCGAATCAGTTCCACCCGCTGGAGTATGTCCAAGGAACACTCCGAGTCGAATCGCACCACAAGTTCGACCGGCACCAAGGGACCGATCTTTTCCTCTAGCCAACGGTATTGAGCTAGGACTGGACTTTCCGGAACCAAGAGGTTGCGAACGTTCACTGAAGTCCGCAACCGAGGGATGCCAAGTGCCGTGTACGCTGTGGCAAAAGCGCAGCCGGCAAGTACCCACGGCCAATAACGTACAACCACCCGGCCCCAAACCTCCCAGACCCGGACTTTCCAGCCCGCAAGAGAAAACAGCTGGCCTCCAAGTCGCCCAAGTCCCCAACCATGGGGTGCGCGAAGAGGGTGAGGAGGATGCCGAGCTGCGTCGGCGTGATTCTGACACCAAATAAGTCGGGCTTCCATCGCCCCAGGCAGAACCAAGAAAAGCAGTACGAGACAAACCAAAATACCGATGCTGGCAATGATGCCAAAATGCCGAACCGGGGTAATTTGGCTTGCCACCAAAGAAAAAGTTCCGATGGCAGTGGTGAGTGCAGCTATCAAACAGGGCACCCACCCGGCTGCGATGGCGGCAGCTATGGGGTCTTTGCTCCCTTTCGAGTTCCATTCCTCAGTAAAGTAATTAGATAGGTGAATTCCCCCAGAAATCGTCACCACGAAGACAAGCGGAGCCATGACCGCCAAAACGGCGTTCATGGTAAGGCCGGAAAACCAAACGAGAGCCAGGACGAGACCTTGACCGATGGTTGCGACTGCGACAACTGCCAGGGTTTGAATCCACGACCTAAGACAGAGGTAGCAGACAACAAGCGACAGGACTGCTGCAGGCAGTCCGTAAACCGTCATGACCCGGACGCTTTCCCGGTCTACGACGGCCCCGTCGACAATTGAGCCGGCCAGGTAGATGTCCTCGTCGCTTAGACCGGTTGCCTCGCGGGCGGCCTGGCGAAGTAGCGCGATCGTGTTTTCCCGATCCCGTCCTGCCTCAGGGCTCAGCATTACCAAGGCACAGCTCGCCAGGCCATCTTGCCCGACAAGGACACCCCGAAGACGCCGTAAGGCCGCCTCCCGACTGAGGCGAAGGGGTTCGCGCATAAGGTCGCGAACCGCCTCGTACCCCGTAAGAACTTCCGGGAAAAGTCTGGGTCCCGAGACACTGCCATCTCCCAGGCCCAGCGATCTGACGCGCTCGGCAAAAGCGACGAGGCGCTGATCGTCAACTGTGCAATCCTCCCAGCTAACCAGGACAGAGTCCAAGATTCCAAACCGCCGGGAGAAATCTGAGAAAGTTTGGCGTTCGGGAAAATGCTCAGGGAGCCAAAAAGCGGGGGCGTTTTGAACGCGGATCATACTGCCGGCCGCCCCCCAAACCAAAAACGGGAGGAAAAGCAGGATGCCTCCCAAAGTCCAGGAAGCACGACGAATGTAGGAACGGTTAGTCATCAAACCAGAATCTCACAGGGCAAATCTGGAGCCCGCCGATCGCAAAAGCAGTCGGCTATCCTGTCAGAGCGGAAGCGGGCGGGAGCGGCTACGGATTTAGTATCGGCGCCCATTTCAAGCACCCGCGATCGAGCCAGCAATCAGTTCTCAAGGTTACGCTAATCCGCCAGACTTCTTCTCCCACAAGGTCTCGATAGACTGCTCAGACTATCCCTTCTCACCCGTCTAGATAGCTCGGAGATTTCCCAGAATCAGTCGCCATTCTATTCATTTTCGAGTCGCTAGCAATTTACTCGTTCCGGGCCGCCCCTGGGGTTAGGTACGGCGAGCATGTCTAAATGGTGCATTCGAGTCGGCCGATTTTTGGCCCCCAAAAATCTGCCGATTTGTGGCCCGTTAAATCGAGGAATCGGTTTGGTGGCAGCCTCTTTGCTTCGTAGCCCGGATTTGTTTTAAGTAAGAGCACCTCGCGGCTGCCGAGCTGGTAGATCAATAGTGGGTGGAGTCGAATCAGCAAGGAAAAGTTGCCGGAGAATTGACAGCTATTGGCCCTGACTCCGCGGGACCAGTTCAAGCTGTCCCACAAGGCCAAACCGGTTTAGATAAGCTGGGTAGGCATGGTCATGGCGACGCACGGGTAGCCTCCGCGCAACATGGGGACCTGGTCGGGTACCACCGAAAAACGCGCCACACAGGCTTTTCCTCGGCTTACCCCGGCAAATGTGCCGCCGAATCGTCATTCGCGGCTTTTCAAAGAAAAGCTCGCACCCAGACCGCCTACCCGGTTTTCAACCGACCCTTCTTGGACCTGACAACACGCCCGGGAAAGTCCCTGTGAAGACTTTTCGGGTGCCTCTCAAAAGGTGGCGACGCACCGGAACCAAAGTGGCCGGCGGCCTTGGAACTTGAGCGCGGCACCCCGAGGCACCACCCAGGGGATGCAGTAGGGGTGTCCTGTCGGGGTATCGGGACGGGCCTACCCATCTCTCTCGCCCATCGGGGCTTCGGTCCCCTCGCCGGCAGGTCCTCTCTCCTTTTCAGAATCTGTACGGTCAGACTCCTTCGGCCCCGATTCCTTTGCACCCTCTTCCCGGGCGCGAACGCTCGAAGAGCCCCCCGATTTGGGAGTTGTTGCCCCATCCTCCGCGCGCCGTGCTCGTCCCGATGGTTCCCGAGCACCCCCACCTCGACTACCAGCCTCGCGCGATCGGTCAGCACCTGAATCGGGCTTATTGCCAAGAGGCGTTGCTAATTCGATCACCACTTCGGACACGACTCCGGCATTGGGGCCGACCTGAAAACCTTTCGCCCGGACCCGATCTCCCGGGCTGGCCATGGTGTAAGCCTGGGGCTGGGAGATGTCGACACGAATGTCGGCCTGGTCAGCAAGGCTGATTTCGATGGGCCCCCGCAGATAAATGTTTGGCGGCGGAGAAACGACCAGCCGCCCCTGGCGGGTAATCCCAGAAAGACGACCGCGGATGTCCAGTCGCACTATCGGCGGGAGTGCTTCCCCGTTAGCCCCACTAGGCTTCCTCCCCATCCGCGACCGGCCAGAGCCGGGGGGAGGGGTCCGCCGCACTCCATCCGGCACTAGGGCGCCCCCTTCCGGCGCCGCAACCCCAGGGGGCCCTTCTTGTCCAGTAGCCTCGGGGAACACCCCAGGCTGCGTCTCCGCTTTTGAATAGTTCACGGTGAATATCAAGATCGACTCAACTGGCGATTCAACCGTGCCCTTCCGCCGGTCTACTTCCGCAACAAATCGCACTAGCTGGCCCGGGCGGAGAACTTCCCGGGTTGCGGGCCCCAGCACCTCCACCTTGGCATCGGGTGCAACTTGCAGGACCCAGGCCTGCCCCTCGGGAGTCACAATGCGAATCATCCCGGGGCCGACTGCCTGAATGATTCCCGAGGCCTCAAGCAGCGGCATTTCTCCGGGAGGCCCTCCGGGGCCCTCGCGAGGTGCACCGGGAAAATTGGGGACTCCCTCGCGCGGCCCAAATTCTCGCGGCACCGGCCCCATGCCTTCCTGAGCGGGGAATTGATCGCCGGGCGGCCGGCGGGGTGGCTGCGCTTCCACGGTAAATTGTCCCGCCCACATCGCTCCCACAACTACCCCCATAAGCCAAACTACGCCGGGGGGCTCATTTCTTCTGGTCCAAGCACTTGCAAGAAGTTTCCACAACATGTGTCTACCCTCGTAGCTAGGAATTGACCCCACCACAGCCGACCCATCCGCAATCCTCGCTCCCTTTGCCCCGATCTTGGGTTGTACTCCAGGGCTAGGCAGGAAACAAGCAAGCCGAGGAGGTGACCGCCAGGCCCCGAGGCTCACTTTTTTGCGGTTTATTCCTGTTCAAAATTTCATAGAAGCAGGGTTGTAGTATGGTTCTGGGTAGAAGTTTCATGGTACTGGCTGCGCGATGCTCTAAGAAAGTTCACCTCAAAACGGTTTCGGCGGCTGGTCTAGATAAGCACTTGGGGGAGAATTGCCTGGGGAAGGTTGACGGGTAGCAAAAACGGGTCACGCATTAATTTTCGGGGCAACTTGACAAACATTGCAGCAGGCTGAAAATATTGAGGCATCTATATTGGGTTTGCTACCGGGATTGGGGATCGGGTGTTGACTTAGTAAATCTGGAGACAGTCTCATGAATCGAATTCTCGTCGGTAGTCTGCTGTTCTGCCTAATCTTAGCAGTTTTAAACGGTGGGTGCGGAGGAGCCGGCGCGGGAGGCAAGGTCGCCATTTCCGGAACCGTCACTCTCAAAGGTCAGCCGTTGGACCGCGGCACGGTTACGTTTACATCTGTGGACCCTTCTAAGCAGCTCATGGCTGGGGCACAGATTACCAACGGAAAGTTTAGCATTCCGGCTGACCAGGGATTGCCCCCGGGGCGTTATCGAGTGCGTTTCTCAGCCCCGGCAGGTGGCCCCCAGGTAGCGCCGGGCGAGGCGCCCGGAGATTCGTCGGTGGTCGCAGAGGAGCGGATTCCCCCCGAGTGGGGCGCTCAGAGCACTCAAGAGGTGGAGATCAAACCAGGTCAGTCAAGCGCCATGTTTGAGTTCAACATCCCGTAAAATTACATAGGGAAGTTGTCTAACGGGCTTCACGATTAAATTCTGGGCGCTCAGGGGGAGGTAGGCCGGGATTTCATTCAGGTTCGGTCGTCGTAGAGGCGGCGGTTAGGGTTTGGTTCTTGGGCTACCGCGGAGTGACCAGTCTGGGGTCGTCTTCTCGAGTGGGCATGTCCTTATCCCAATGGTTTCTATGGGAGCCTCAGTGGGGCGGCTGAGGTCCGAGGTTTTGCGGTGGGTTTAGTTATCTCTAGCCCGGGGAGGTCTTGCCATGGTGAAGAGAAGATCTGCGTTTACGCTTGTCGAGTTGCTTGTCGTCATTGCCATCATCGGTATTTTGATAGCCTTGCTTTTGCCGGCTGTTCAGGCGGCCCGGGAGGCGGCCCGCCGCAGCCAATGCCTTAACAACATCAAACAGATTGCTCTTGGCATCCACAATTATCATGACGTCCACAACGCCGTGATGGTGGGAGCCTATGCCTGTTGTTGGGGTACGTGGAAGGTGGCGCTCTTGCCGTTTATTGAGTTGAACAATTTGTTCCAGCAGTATGAACACGGGCCGAAAGGTACAGGCTCGGACGGTTTTCCCGACCCGCCTAACCCTCGCCCATGGAGAAACCGCTATAACCATCCGGCCAACTTGCCGGTGACGACCGCTGTGATCCCAACCTTCTTGTGCCCCAGCGATATGCCCAATAACCCGATTGGTCAAATCAAGTCCCACAATTACGCGGCAAATTACGGGAATACCATCATTTGGTACACCGAAGGCTCAGCACATCCAGCGGATCCTACCCTAGTTCATAGGGGCGCCCCGTTTGACTATGTCCGCGCGTCGGGGAGCTGGTTAGAGGTTAACCCCAACCGTTCCCGGAATTTCTCCGCCATCACTGACGGGCTGAGCAACACCCTTTTGATCGGCGAAGTCATCATCGGTCAGGGTACTGATTTGCGCGGGTTCAGTTGGTGGGGTGATGCCTCCGGGTTCACCACTTACTTGGCACCTAACAGTCCACTCCCTGACAGGATTTACACGGCGACTTATTGCCAGAATAGGCCACCGAACCCGCCGTGCGACGTCAGCACCAGCACCGAGCCGACCAACTTTGCTTCGCGCAGCCGACATCCGGGTGGTGTGCAAGTGGCTCTGTGCGATGGGTCAGCCCGGTTTATTTCCAATTCGATTGATCTGGCGGTTTGGCGGGCTCTCAGCACCGCCCGGGGGGCCGAACCGTTGGGCAGCTTTTAGCGAAAGCTTAGCTTGATCGATCTTTGACTTGGCGTTGGGCGCTCGATCCGTTAAGGTTGATCGCGGCGCCCAAGGATCTTAAAAAAGGCGGCTGGGCACCGGCGGGTGTGATTATGTCGTTTATTGGGGTTCTTCCCGTCGGCCCGGCCGCCTCGCTTTTTTCCGGTTTGCTCTGGAAAATGACGAGCGGAGTGGAACTACAGGCATGAGTTTACCGGGGTGGTTAGCGTCCCCCTTTTCTATTCGCCCCCTTTTCACCGAGTTTTAGCCGAGAATTTCCTTCGCCTTTAGACCGGGCACTTCGCGGACATAGCGCGGCACTGCGTAGCCAGGGAGACTTTCCCGCAACCGGGCCACAAGTTTTAGGCCTTCCTCCACACTCACTTCAAAATGGGCTGCCCCCTGAACCCTATCGAGCTGGTGGAGGTAATACGGCACCACTCGAAGGTCGAGTAGCCTTTCGAAAAGTTCAACCAGCGGTTCCACCTTATCGTTGACACCACGCAAAAGGACGGTTTGGGAGAGCACCGGTATTCCGCCCGAAACTAGCTGCCGGATGGCTCGCGCCACTTCGTCATCAAGCTCAAGTGGGTGGTTTGTGTGGACAACCAAGAAAAGCGGGAGCCGGTAAGAAGTGAAAAGATTTACGAGTTGTTCGTCAACACGCTGCGGCAAAACGATAGGTACTCGCGAGTGAATTCGTACACGTTTGATGTGGTCAATCCTTGCCAGCTCAGACAAAAACTCGGTGAGCACCGCGGTGTCCAGCACCAAGGGATCCCCGCCGCTTAGGATAACCTCGCGAATGGACGAGTCCTTTGCGATAAGGTCGATCCCATGGGCCAGCAAACCAGGCTCTTCTAAAACACCCCGGTAATCCCGGCAACGGCGAAAACAAAACCGACAGTGGATGGCACATCGAGCTGTGGTTAACACAAGGCATCGGCCAGGGTATTTGCGTAAGATGGCACCCGTGGCGGCCTGAGCACTTTCTTGCAACGGATCATGAGAAAAGCCAGGTACCGACCGCGTTTCCAATTCTGTTGGTAGCACCTGCCTCAGCAGGGGATCGTACGGATCCCCGGGTTTGATCCGCTGGGCAAAAGGTTCAGGCACAAGGAGCCCAAAGGCATCAGCCGGTTCGCCCGGACGAAGCTGAGGCGAGCAGGCAAGATGGTCCAAACCTACTCGTTTTAAGAACCGCGGAAGGGAAGTGTAACACGAGTCTAAAAGCCTTTTCCAGGACGTTGAATCGGCGCCCTGGCGAGCATTCTGCAGGGGGCCCAAAGGCCCTTTTACGCTCTTAAGGAGAACGGAACTTTCAGTCCCCAGCATGGTGCACCGATGGCGACTATCAACTGGCTTAGGCAGCCAAGGGTTGCTTAATCTTGAAACCTTGGAAAATCACTCTCAGGGCCCCGAAACCTTCTTCAGCGCGCAGGAAATCAATCCGGGCCCCTTCTGCCGCGGGGTAATGGCAATCTCTAACTATTGCCCCGCTTTTGCTTTTTCAATCTTGGGGTGAAACCCACTTCGGTGCCAGGGCGCCATACCGATAGGATGTGGGGAAAGTCAGGACTCTCGAAATCCGGCAAACCTTTCGATCCGAAGGTCGGACAGGTCCGGTGGTCTTTCTTACCGAGTTCCCGGCCAAACTCCCGGCATGCTCCCCCCCTGTCTGGTAAGCCGCTACGGCATATGTGAATGGAACCCGCCCGTTTGCCAACTAATTTCCAGATCGTTATGCTAAATCCCAATCCGGCAAGCCGGGAAAAAGAGTCGTGGCAAAGGCAATCTAAGTATACTAACAAACTTGGTTGCCTATTTCGCTCCTTCTTTGGCAAGAGGGTGCCCATTAGCGGCGACGGGTCGTAGGTTTTGTGTGAAAAGAAATTCAGCCGTGTTTGCGGGGAAGACTCCGCATTGGGTCGGCTCTGGTTGGTTTGGAGCGCGCTAGGCAGCGTTTCGGAGCTTGGGCGAATTCGAGAAGTTATTCTGCTTCGGGTACCTCATCCTCGGCAGCTTGGGAGGGGAAGATTCCGAACGGTCTGCCGGAAATTCAATTGGTATCGCAAACGTGACGGCGTCATGAATCGGGAAGTTGGACCTGAGAGGGGACTAAATCGTGGCAACGTACAACGTTGGCGACCTGCGAAAGGGACTGAAAATTCAAATCGATGGGGAACCCTATTTGATCGTGGAATTCACTTTTGTGAAACCCGGGAAAGGTCAGGCCCTATACAAGTGCAAGTTAAAGAACCTGATCAAGAACACCGTGATTGACCGAACGTGGAAAACGGGTGATCAGGTGGAGGCGGCCGACGTCGAGGAGGTCGAAGCTCAGTTCCTTTATCGCCAGGGTGACCATTTTGTTTTCATGAACACGGAAACCTATGAGCAGTACGACCTAACCTTGGACCAGGTCGACGAAGCTTGGAAATACTTGAAAGAGGGCATGATTTGCAAGATGCTCCTCTTCAATGGGGCACCTATTGGAGTGACCCCGCCGTACCATGTGGTTCTTCGAGTAGAGTACTGCGAGCCGGCAGCCCGAGGGAATACAGCCACCAATGTGACTAAGCCTGCCAGGGTGGAGACTGGTGCCGAGTTAATGGTCCCCGCTTTCGTGGAAATCAACGACCTCATTAAGGTGGATACACGCACGGGGGAATACATCGAACGCGTCAAAGAGGAGTGATACCCAAGGTCTCCCCATTACCTGAAACCCTCTCGGGATGGCCCCTTTGTCTTCGGTATCCCATCGCGGCGATTGGCGTCCGACCGCCTCTCTTGAGATCCTAGAGCGCCGGGCTCAATTGTTGGGGGCTGTGCGCGCATTCTTTTGGCAGCGCGGCTTTTTGGAGGTTGAGACGCCGCTGTTGTCGGCGGACACTATCGTGGACCGTCATATTGACCCGTTGGCGGTCCCTATCCCACCTCCGAGCGTCAAGAGATCGACTCCTAAGGCAGCGCTTGAAAATGAGGCTGCCACGGTCAATCACGACTCCCCGGCGTGGGTGGCCGGCTGGGACCGCGACCAATTTGTGAGACAAATGTGGCTTCAAACTTCCCCGGAATTCGGCATGAAGCGGCTGCTGGCCGCCGGGGCAAGCGCCATTTTTCAGATCACCAAGGCATTTCGCTGGGCGGAGCGCGGTCCGCTTCACAATCCTGAGTTCACCATGGTGGAATGGTACCGAGTGGGAGACGGCCTTGAGGCGGGCATGGGACTTTTGGCGGAATTAGCTCAGGTGGTTTTGACGACTGCCCCCGCTGAGTTTGTTCGCTATAAAGAAGTTTTCGAGCTTTACACGGGCGTTGATCCCCTTAGGGCCAGCGGTTCGCAGCTTGCCACGGTAGCCGATCTTCACGGTGTTCCCACTCCGGACATCCCGTACGAGGATACCGACTCGTGGCGTGAGCTTCTTTTCGCGGAGCTTGTTCAGCCTCATCTTGGATGGCAGCGCCCCACCATTGTTTACGACTTTCCGGCAACGCAAGGAGGACTCGCGAAGATTCGATCCGACGATCCGCCCGTAGCGGAACGCTATGAACTTTTTATCCGGGGAATCGAGTTGGCCAACGGGTACCACGAACTGAGCGATGCGGGAGAACTTCGGCGCCGCTTCGAAGAAAACAACCGTTGGCGGGTGCGCGACGGAAAGCTTTCGCTCCCCCAAGAAAGTTGGCTTGCACAGGCGTTGGAGGAAGCCGGGTTTCCAGATTGCTGTGGATGCGCTTTGGGATTCGACCGGCTGGTGATGCTCGCCGTTGGGGCAACTTCCATAGACGAAGTGATACCGTTTCCTTTCGAGCGGGCATAGGGTTTTTGGGCGCTAAGAGGGGAGTTACGGAAGGAGATTTGGCAGCTTTAAATTACTCGGACGTCACTGTCTGGGATTAAGGTCTGTGGACCCGGTTCGGGAAGTCTCTCCCGGCGGCGTGTTCGCTTTGAATCTTGAACTTCGGCAAGCAAGCCATGTGCCTCGCCCCCGGAAGGCCCTCCAGTGTTTGTAATGGAATTAACTGGCGTTTGTTCGCGGTGGTCCGTATGGGCGACGCTTACGATCCCTATCGAGATGCCCTTGTAATTGAAGAGGAAACCGTCTGGTCGCCGGACGGTGAGCGGCTTGCGCCCGAAGTGCGGTTGGCGATCCACAGATTGGTGCACGCGAAGCCCTGGTTGGCCGGCGAACTTTTTTACATTCGGGTGTTTACGGGATTTATTCGCCGGATTGTGCTTCGACCAGAGGATGTGGAGCGACTTGCTGCTTTAGTGAGCCAAGGGACAGCGGTGGAAAGCTCGCTGCCAGAAAGCACCGGGGGTACACAATGAGTTTGCTAAGTTCTCCCAACGTCTCGGAGGTATTCGTCCATCTAGGTGAGCGCTCGTATCGTATCTGGATCGGCGTTGACATTCTTCGTCAGTTGGGATCGGTGGTTGCTGGCCTTGGCCGGGTAACATTGGCGGTAGTCATAGCTGATGCGAATGTGGTTACCCCGCACGCGGAAACGGCGTGCGACAGTTTGCGGGAAGCAGGAGTAGCGGCCGAACTAGTTGTCGTTCCGCCGGGCGAAACAACCAAGTCGGTGGAGACTGCGACAACTCTGTGGCGGGAGCTCCTGCGCCGCCGAGCCGATCGGAAGACCTTTGTTGTCGCTGTGGGCGGCGGCATGGTCGGTGATTTAGCGGGTTTTGTGGCGGCCACTTATGCCCGCGGTGTCCCCTTTTTTCAGGTACCCACTAGCCTCCTTGCCCAAGTCGATAGCTCTGTCGGCGGAAAGGTAGCCGTCAACTTGCCCGAAGCAAAGAACATGGTGGGGGCTTTTTATCAGCCACGCGGAGTTTTAATTGATGTCGCCACTCTCGACACGTTGCCCGACCGGGAGTATCGCTCCGGACTTGCGGAGGTCGTGAAGTACGGCGTTATTCTGGACGAAGAATTCTTCGCTTTTTTGGAAAAGCATTGCGATGCCTTGAGGATTCGCGACCAAAAGGTGCTTCCATCCGTCGTCCAGCGGTGCTGTCGACTAAAAGCGGACGTAGTGGAAAAGGATGAGCGGGAAGAAACGGGACTAAGGGCGATCCTTAACTACGGCCATACTTTTGGCCACGCCATTGAATCGCTCACCGGGTATGAAGAGTGGCTTCACGGAGAGGCGGTGGCTGTGGGAATGATATGCGCGGCCAAATTGGCGGAACGGCTCGGACTTGCCCCACCGGGGTTAGCAGATCGTCAACAATCGCTTTTGGGCACCTTAGGACTTCCGACCCGGCTCCCGCGTGTGGATATACCGTCTCTTCTTCGGCTGATGCAGCATGACAAGAAGGCTGTGCACGGTAAACTTAGGTTTATCCTGCCGCGACGGATTGGCCAAGTGGAAGTAGTCGACAATGTGTCGACAGACAGCGTAGTTCAGGTTTTGGAAGAAGTTATGGAGTAGCGCCTCTCACGGGGGAAGTCGCAACCGAGCAACGCGAACAGCGGCGGCAGGAAGTAGGTCAACAAGGTACGCTATGAATTTTGGTGTTGTCGCTTGGCTATTGGGACAAATCTGTTGGCTGCTTGCCGGGGCTATGATATTCAGCCTGCCCTGGTCGTTACCAATTTTTGGTGTTGTTGAGAGCTTCGACCCGCGTGGCTTTTGGGGGATTGGGGGGGCGGCTGCGGCAACTGCGGCTGTCGGCAGCCTGTTTGCATTAGTGGGCTACAAACATCGAAAGGACCCGCTCTTTCGCAAGGAGGCTTTGGCCGTTGTCGGCCTGGCGTGGATCTTGGCCACCGTTTTGGGGGCCTTACCTTTTCTTTTTAGCAGAACTTGTGGACGAAGAGACGCAGAAGGAAGGCCCGTTCCGTTAAGCTTAGTGGATGCCATCTTCGAGTCCGCCTCGGGCTTCACTGACACTGGGGCAAGCATCCTCACTGATGTCGAAGATCCACAGCTTGTCCCCCGAAGTGTCCTTTTTTGGCGATCGGAAAGCCACTTCATCGGTGGGTTGGGAATCATCGTCCTGTTTGTGGCTATTTTAGGCGTCGGCTCAGCCAGCAGGGCATTAATGCAGAGCGAAATCCCTGCATTGGCTCAAACCCGGCCGTATGCCTTAAGTCAACATACCGCCTGGGTGTTCGGCGGCATTTACCTCGGCCTAACCTTTATTTTGGTGATTCTCCTCGTTGTTGCCGGCCTCGGCCCTTTCGAAGCCTTGTGCCATGCCTTTGGGACAGTAGCCACCGGCGGATTTAGCACGCGCAATGCCAGTATCGCCGCTTTCGGCAATTGGGCCGTTGAACTCTTCATTACGCTTTTTATGATCCTAGGATCGACCAACTTTGTGCTTCTTTACTGGCTTGTCTACTCGCAGCCAAAACGCCTGTTGGTCGACCCGGAATTTAGAACCTATCTATTTGTCATCGCTTTGGCGATCCTTGTTGTTGGGGGGATGGGTTTTGCCCTTGGTGACTTTCCGGATCCAGTGACCGCCCTGCGGAAAAGCGCGTTTCAGGTGGTGGCAATCATATCAACAACTGGTTTTACCATTGACGATTTCGATCAGTGGAATACGTTGTCCCGGGCAATCCTTCTTACCCTGATGTTTGTCGGCGGCTGTTCGTGTAGCACAAGTGGCAGCCTAAAGGTTATTCGCCATCTTCTTTTGTCCAAGATTCTTCGGTTGGAACTTGAGCGGACATTTCGCCCCAATGTTGTTCGCCATATTCGTGTCGGTGCCCGGGTCATCCAGGAGCCAGAGATCCGCGTCCAGATTCTCGTGTACTTTAGCCTCATCGCGATTATTTTCTTGGCGGCTTGGCTAGCGCTTGTGGCGGTTGAACCTGATAGGCAGTGGGCTTCGGCCACTGGGCTAGCGGCTTTGCCAAAGAGCGTTGAATCCTCTTCGGAACCGCCGGGCACAGTGCATGCCGACCCCGTGGCGCTTCTTCGGGCGAAGCTTGTTGACTGTGCCAGTGCTGTGGCCACCTGCCTTAATGGCGTTGGACCAGGGCTTGGTTTTGTGGGGCCGGCGCGGAACTTTGCCGACCTTCAGCCGATGAGTAAACTCGTGCTTGTTGCCGTGATGCTTCTTGGCCGACTGGAGGTCTACCCGATCCTCGTCCTCTTTTCCCTACGCTTTTGGCGCCGGATTTAAGGCACTGGCCTTGGCCGTGTTTATCAACAAGAAGCTCACGACCGCAGGAAATCGGGAATTGCGCCTGGTTGAAATGCGAGTAGCTTCTCTGGGACTCTTGCTACTTCGCGGGAGCGGCTTCAGCCGCAAGCTGATTGAGCAGGGACACGACCTCATCCACAAGCCGCTCGCCCGTGCCGCGTTCCACATAGCTATGAAACCCGGTCCACACCTGGTATCCGCCCAGGTCAAATCCCTCCAAGTCCGGAACGTACCCAATCCAGTCGTTTGCTAGCTCGATAACATAAGTCACTGGAAATGGCGAGCGGCGTTTCATTTCTAAACCCAAGCTGGGGAAGAGCTCCGCCGGAACCCCCACCCAACACAGGTCCCCCATCCGAATGGCCTGGATCTCCGTGGTCCGCTCTTGGCCCTGAAGCGGGGCCAGTTCTCGGCGCATTTGACGAAAGACCTGGATGATAGCGTCAGCCGACTCGCCTGCCCGTTTCCGGCAGTAATCCTCGACGGCCTTTTGCTCCGCCTCTTCGCTGAAATGTCGGACCCGAAAGCGAAACTCGCGTCTTTCATATCGCAAAGGCTCAATTTGCCATGGCTTGGCCTGGGCGACTGCCTCACGAATCGCTTCCATGATTCGGTCCTGAGCTATCTTTGGCGGGACATCGAGCCGATGGGTTGACCCGCATGGTCCGGGGAAATAAGCTCCCACCGCCCCCCACTCTTTTTCGAGTGCCTGTGCGCCCAGACCGTAGAAGGTTGGCGAGCGAACATTTCCGCTTACAGCTCCAATCGCATGAGTGGCGTGCGCAAACAAAAACCCTTTCATGGAACCATCTGTTCTCCGAAAGATAAGCACGGGTAAGTCGACGTCAACGGGGCCGGTTGGCCGAACCGCATCATTTCGGGGCCCGATCCAGTAGATCGTGCCGTCGGCAAGGAGCAGTCGGCTGTTCTGCCCGATCGTCTTTTCCGCCCCCATCGCAAAGTACACGCTTACAGGCTCCATGTTCCGAGCCGCCTGGATCACCGCTTCGGCAATGGCATCCTGAAGTTGCCGGCAAAATTTTTCGTCAGGCCCGTAACCGTGAACACGAACCGTACTTGGCGCGTGATGAGTGTGCGTGGGTGCCACAAGGACTGCTTCCCGAGGGATACCCACTTCTTTCTTAATTCGCTCGAGCGATGGCTCGAGAAGGTCCTTGGTGATCATCAACACATCGCACGAGACAAAAGCGACTTTTCGACCGCGGGGTCCTGCCAGCACAAAGGCTGTCGCCCGCAGCTGTCCCTCTTGCCCCTGGACGAACCGGGGGTGAATACCACCCGCGATGACCATCGTGTCGTCGGCTTGCAATTCGACAGCTGCCGCTCCGGCTGCGGGCACAACCGGTTCTGTCGTTTCGGCAAGCACTGAATCGTTGGCAAATGGCCTCGGAAAGAGCGTCAGAAGTATGACAACTACTCCGATCGCTAGTCGAATAACCGCCTCGAGCGGCCAAGAGAACTTTTTCGACCTCCTCAGCATGGAGTGTCCTCCAATGTTTTAAAGAACGGCCTATTTTTCACCTCACAACGCCGGACGCCGGCAAAAGCGCATCCTTGCCGCAAAGAATTGTCAAGCGGCTTTTGGAGAGCGCTTCAACCGGAAGACCGCTGCCGATCGCATTTACAACCAAAACATTGTGCACAAAAGCATCAAACTTACAAGAAAAAACGGGGGAGGGGCTAGTGAGCGAAAAGCTTAAGCGGTGAAGCGGCAGAGCATTTCCGTCGCGGGGCAGGGGAGACTGTCCAGCCGAGGCTTGGGGGCCTCAGGTGAGCCTAAGGCGACGGCGAAGCTTGCAGGGAGAACCTACTCGGTCGTTGTTGAAATCTCTGGACAAGTAGCTGGACTTTCTTGCGGCCCGGAGTAAACGGCCGAGCTGAGCGAGGCCTCCTCAGCCGCGGGAAAGCGAATGATGAAAGCCGTCCCAACGCCCACCGTGCTCTCCACGCGGATTCGCCCGCCGTGCGTCTCAACAATTTCGCGGCAAAGGGCCAAGCCAAGCCCTGTGCCACCTTTGCCGGAGCCATCCGACCCGTCTTTAGTTGTGAAAAACGGTTCAAATATCCGGGGCAGAAGTTCGGATGGGATTCCGCACCCATAATCCCGGATAACAAGCTCCACCATCCGTGTGTCAGAGTCGTACCCGAGCTTGATCACAAGCCGGCCCCCACGAGGCATTGCCTGGCGGGCGTTGATGATCAGATTAAGGAGGAGCTGCTGAATCTGGCCCGGATGGGCCAATACAGGCGGTACCGGCCGCAGCTGCAAATCCACGGCGATGCGATACTTGTTAAGCTCTCGTTCCAGGAGAAGCAAAGTGTCTTCGATCAAAGTGGCGAAATTGACCGGCTCTTTGGCAACGGAACGATTCCTCGCCATCGCCAGAACGCCGTTTGTTATTCGGGCCGCCCGCGTTCCGGCGGCCAAGATTTTCTCGAAGGCCTTTTGCCGCGTGTCCGGATCGTTATGCCGCAGGCCTAGTTTCGCATAGTTGATAATCGTAGTAAGGACGTTGTTAAACTCGTGGGTCACCGTGCTGACCAGTTCCCCCAAAGCAACCATCCGCTGGGCCTGCATGAGCCGCTCTCGAAGCACAGCAACCTCGCGAGCAAGGTTTTGGTCTTCCATAGCCTGCCTTTCCAACTCGGCAACTCTATTGACGCAGCGAATGGGACAACGCCGACACCTTGGCCCCGACGTTCCCCATAGGAACCCTGAGGCGTCCGGTACGGTTTAAAAGGCCGGTTCAACTCCGCAAAAAAATTCCAGGCAAGCAATCCTTCTCTGCCATCCGATATTACCTAAAGCGCCCATCTTTACAGGCAGCAGGAATAGATCTCCCTCGTTTGTCAAGAATTGGTATCGTCGTCAACCGCGGCGACCTGAATATCATTCCGCGGATTCCGATCTGCCGGAATTTAACCGCCAAATTGATGGAGCCCTTCGAGCGCAGAGCCTGCGGGGCCGGCTTCAGGCGCTATGGGTGACCCAGGATCGGTTCTATGGAGGAAAGCAGATGGCATCTTCCAGGGACGGGCTAAGCCGATCAGCGATTCCGGTCGACGGGAGCAATTCGCAAAAGGAGCTAGAACAAAAACTTATCTCCCGGTTGCGGGCGTCCGGGTATGAGATCCGGTTTTCATGGCTAGGGGGAAAGCCCGGCACCCTTTGCGTCTTCCGGGGGAAACCGATCGTTTTCCTTGACCCCGCTACTACTCGTCAGGAGCGGGTCGAGTTTCTCCGGCATATCTTGGAGGAGAAGCCGCAGAACGGGCCGCCCACTCCTTCTTCAGATAATGATGAGGTTCCTCAACTTTAAACTTCTCCCTGCTGGATTTGCACATTTGCCGGTTGGGCACCCTAAAAGGCGGCTGCTATCCCAGATATTCGCCGCTAGCTCCGGGAGCGCCGCGCCCTTCGGCCCCCCACATGGGAGGTAGCGGGAGCATTCGTTCCGCTTTAGTTGTTGTTCTCACTCCTGATTACCGCTGGCTTCCGCCGCGCTTTCACCTCAGCGACCTTCTCCGGAGCCGTGTGGCACCAACGCTCTTCGATTCGGCTGCCCTGCGTTCTCAGCCCAAATGGTGAACAACGAGGCGACCTGCCGGCCGAGGCTATGAGGTCTCCTTGTACAGGCCATGAGCATAAATGTATTCCTCCACCGAACGGGGTACTCGATAACGGATACTTTTCCCCGCTGATACCCGCCGCCGAATATCCGAACTGCTAATCTCTACCAATGGCATTTCGACCGCGGCGGCCAAAATCGCCTGCCAGCGCTCACCTCCAATTTGTTCGACGAATTCAGGGGCGGCCCGAATCTCATGCCCCGGCCGTCGAGCGACTAGCGGTAAAGCCACCTGACAGATTTCTTTCGCGTCCCGCCAGGTATGCAGTTCCTCGATCGAGTCGGCCCCCAAGATAAGGAAAAGCTGAGCATCTGGGTAATCTTGCCGAAGTGCCCGAAGTGTGTCGATGGTGTAACTGACCCCGCCTCGTTCGATTTCCATCTTGGAGACTCGGAACTTGGGATGGCCTGCCACCGCTAGCTCCAACATTTCCACCCGAAAGCGCGCATCAGTCAGCCGCCGCTGCCTCTTATGAGGGGGGGTACTTGCCGGAATGAACCACACCTCATCGAGGTTTGCTTGCTCGCGGCAACATTCCGCCAGAAGCAGATGGCCCCAATGCACGGGATCAAATGTCCCTCCAAAGACTCCCAGACGCATGTGTGAGTGACCTTGCTTTTTTTCCGCCAAATTTTGGCACAGCCACCAATATTCCGGGCTGGCAAGGACTCCAGAGGTCCCCGATCTCCTGCGGGGAGCATCAAGCCATTGGACAACCTCGGAAAACATCTCGCGAGGTGAAATTTTAGCTGGCTTGCGGGGGCAGCGGTTCCTTTTCAACAATGGCCGGAATTATCGTGGGACCAACATGGACAGAGCCTTTCTTCGGATTACCTGAGCGGAAAGAATCGGTGCGGCACGCCTGCCCCGTGCTGAAGCGGGAGAACCGTAAGTATCGTTCGGACCTCGGATCCGACCTAAAAAGGTCCCTTTCCCTTGGGGCCAACCACGCCGTCTGACCGGGGGTCAAGCGGCGTTGGGCCAATTCGCGTTTGAACTTCGGGAAACAATGCTTCGAGGCTTTCGGGAACGAACGCTCTCATTGGGAGATGGCAAACCCGGTGGGTGAGCCCAAGAACCAATGGTTGTTTGACTTTGGAGGGGGGGCCCCCCTGTCAACTCGGGAGATCTATGTGGCCCGAGTAGCTTTTCCGCGGGCACCTCGCGGTTTGTTCGATTATTTGGTTCCGGAAAACTTATCCGGCCAGATAGGACCCGGAACTCCCCTCCGTGTGCCGCTCGGGAAAGGAGGACGGATCCACTTTGGTTACTGTGTTCAGCTGGGGCCACAAACTCTTGGTCAGCGAAAGCTCAAACCCGTTCAAGGGGTTGCCGACCAATTGCCGCCCCTTCCCCTAGACCTCCTCGAACTGGCAAGCTGGATGGTGGACTACTATGTGGCGGACTGGTCGGAGGTGCTGCAGACTCTCCTTCCCACTGCAATTCGGGAGGGCAAGGTCCCCACTCGGCCGTGTGCTCAGCTTACAGAGCAGGGCTACGAGCTTCTTCGTAGCGGGGAGCGGCCCTCGGAAATTTCCCGTAAACAGTGGCAAATACTTCGATTTCTCGCGGCGCATGGCCCGGTCCTGGTGCGGTCGTTGACGAAAGAGGTAGCCTGCAGCACAGTGCCAATCACCGCTCTGCGTAAAAGGGGGCTTGTGACAATTTCTCACATAAGCGCGGCACCGGAATACAGGCCCTCCGGGACAGTGTTGGCCACAGCTCCGCCACAGCTTACCGCCGAGCAAACGGCAGCCTATCACGCCATTTGCCAAGCGCTCGAGCGCGGCGGACATGAAGTGCTTTTGCTCCATGGGGTGACGGGCAGTGGCAAGACCGAGCTATACCTTCGGGCCATAGGGGAAACGCTCCGCCTTGGTAAACAAGCAATTGTTTTGGTCCCGGAGATCAGTCTCACGCCGCAGATGGTGGAGCGATTCCAATCACGGTTCGATCGAGTGGCGGTGCTCCACAGTCAACTATCTAAAGGGGAACGACGGCGGTTTTGGACCGAGATCTCCCGGGGCGACATTTCGGTGGTTGTTGGTGCGAGAAGCGCGGTTTTTGCTCCCACGCCACGGCTAGGGCTGATTATTGTAGACGAAGAGCATGAGTGGTCCTTTAAGCAGGAGACCGCGCCGCGATACCACGCCCGCGAAGTGGCAATAGCTCGGGGGAGAATTCTGGGCATTCCTGTGATTTTGGGATCGGCTACCCCGGCGCTTGAGACATTTTGGGCTGCTCACTCGGGAATTTGTCAATGCCTTGAGCTGCGGCAGCGAGTTCATGGCCGGCCCCTGCCACAAGTGGAAATTGTTGATTTGCGCGATCCCAATTGGCGGGCAAAGACGCGGTCGATTATCTCCCCGCCGCTGCATCAAGCGATTCATGATACTTTGGGCGAAGGCGGGCAGGTGCTTCTTCTGTTAAATAGAAGGGGATTTGCAGGAGCCGTTCTTTGTCCGGTATGTGGACAAGTGCTTCGATGCCCAGGCTGCGACATCGCGCTTACGTTCCACAAGTTGGAATCTAAGGCTATTTGCCACTACTGTGGTTATGAGCAATTTATTCCCCAGTCCTGTCCCTCTTGCTCTGCCCACCCGTTTTGTTTACTTGGCTTTGGTACACAGCGGCTTGAAGCTGAGTTAAAACGGCGATTTCCCGATGCGAAAATTGCCCGGGTCGATGCCGATGCGATGCGAGCCAAAGGGGCCTATGAGAAAACACTAGCAGCTTTCCAGCGGGGCGAGCTTCAGATCCTTCTGGGAACACAGATAATTGCCAAGGGGCTTGATTTTCCAAATGTAGTCTTAGTCGGTGTGGTGTACGCCGATCTGGCCATCCATTTCCCAGATTTTCGAGCAAGTGAGCGAACATTCCAGCTTCTGACCCAAGTAGCTGGTCGTACAGGCCGAGGCGATCGGCCGGGCCGAGTAATAATCCAAACTTACTGTCCGGAGCACCTGGTCATCCAAGCTGCCGCCGCACACGATTACCAAAAATTTGCGGCGGCGGAAATCCCGATCCGGCAAAGATTCGGATATCCGCCGTTCTCGAGGGCCGTTCGATTCGTGATCCGCGGAAAGAAGCAAGATCTGGTCCGATTGGTCGCCGAAAGTGTTGCCGATGTCATCAAGCGAAACTTTTCACCATCCGAAGCTGAATACCGTCTTTTGGGTCCGGCGCCGTGTTTTTTAAGCAGAATGGCCAGGCGGCATCGTTATCATGTCGTGCTCCTTTCCTCCGAGCCGGGGCTTTGTCAACAAGCGGCCAGGAAGGTGAGTGAGCAGCTTAAATGTCCCGAGGATGTGACGGTGACGCACGACATTGACCCCCTTGATATGCTCTAGCCGGGGCAGGGGAGGGGACCCCGCGCGGCGTTGGCAAGCCACGCATAGAGTTTAAGCGATCAGAGGCAGTCGTCTTTGCTCAGAGGCTTTGAGCTAAATTACCCCAACTCCGGGGCCAGTTCCGGGTAAAGTCTGGTCGGTTTATTCGCCGCCAATTGGCCGGCCATATTCGGCGCGATCCAACGTGAAGGAGGGTTCGAAATCGACATGAGCCGGGATAACCGGGATTTGGACTGCCTGGGCCAAATACCTGTCGGATTTGTCATCAAATAAATCACCATAGCGATCTTTGGTTGCCCGCCGATTCAGGACTGCCGTACTGGTCGTTTCGAAATCCCCCTATAAAACCCAGGATCTTAACCCCCGCGTGGGAGGGACGGGCGGTCGGTTCCTATATTGACGCTCGCCTCGGGGGCCGGTAGCTTCTTGCCTCAGATAAGGAATAATGGGGGAATAAACATTTGCCGCAGGGTGAGCTGCCAAAAAACTGGGACCGATCTACCAGAGCAGTGTTCTGCCCCGGCGATTGTTGAACGAGGAAACCGCAGGGGTCGGATCGGCCTACTGGGGTCGCAGGGTGTTGCACTTAGAGCTCGTTCCGGGGCCTTCGCTTCAAAAGATACGTGAGGATTTCATTCGGCAGGCGGCGGGTGCGGTCAGTTAGGCCAGGGAGGACGGAGACGACGATCGCCCGGGGGCAGCGTCAAGGAGCCCAGAGGTTTGTGGTGTGGATGGCCTCTTTTGCAGTAACGCAGTTTTCCCTGCGTTTGATCGCAAGAGGTAGGGCAGGGGAGGGCCCGGCGAATTTGGGGCCCTGAAACTGGTAGTTGCGGTGGCCCGGCCAAGGTAAGCTCTTGTTAATCCCGGGGGGGACGCACGATTCCAGCCGACGTGAAAAGTTAACACCGCCGGATATGCTCGGAATTACCCACGACGCAGAATCCTACCTGGTGAAGTTGGGGGAGATTCTCCGCTCACTCAATTTCCAAGACGTCCACCGCTTATCGGAAATCATCTACCACTCCTACTCGCAGGGTAGGACGGTTTTTGTATTTGGGAATGGTGGCTCGGCGCTTACGGCAAGCCATTTTGCCGAGGACCTGGCCAAGGGCACATTAAGCAACGAGGATTTATGGCAGCAGCGCCGGCCACGGCTGAAAGTCGTCAGCTTGGCGGACAACGTGGGTTGGATTACTGCCTTGGCCAATGATTTGGCTTATGAGGAAATCTTTCTTCAGCAGCTTGTCAACCTGGCCGAGCCCGGCGACCTCGCAGTGGCCATCAGCGGCTCGGGTAATAGCCCTAATGTCATTAAGGCTGTGGAGTGGGCAAACGCCAACGGGCTGATTACTTTCGGCCTCACAGGGTTCGATGGCGGGCGACTCAAGAAAATCCAGCAAATGGGGCTCCATGTTCCCTTAGCGGATATGGGGATGGTGGAGGCCATCCATAGTTGCGTCCTCCACTGGGTCGTGGACGATCTTTTTGCTCGCATCCACCGGCAGGGTCGCTACGGTTCGCTCGCTTAAGACTTATTAAGGAGAGTGCTTCTTATCTTGGCCCTCTAGTGTACCGGCGGCTAGCAAGTCCAGAGGGAGATGCATGGATGCATCGGGAAGCTCTTCGTCAACTCTTGGCACAGGGATTGTGCCCTAAGATCTTGGTTTTTGGGGAACTATTCCTCCGGCACGAGGTCCTGGGGCTTGTCCGCCAAATTGCCCCGGAAGCCCCGGTGCCGGTGCTCGAGGTTGTCAGCGAGGAAATCCAACTCGGCGGGGCAGGGGAGGTAGCCGCCTCTTTGACCGCCCTTGGTGCTTGGGGACTGCCCGTCGCACTGTTGGGGCAAACCGAGGAGGCACGCTTTGTGCGGCGGTTGCTTGACTCTCAGGACATTAGCACGGCAGGCTTAATTACCGATGCGGAGTACCAGACACGGGTGGTCATGCGGTTCTTGGGTCGGGCCGCCTCTGCGAACTTTGCCCAACTTCTCCGGGCTGACTGGCAGGGATACTCCGCCCAGGCTCGCCCCGCGACCTCCCTGGCTGCTGTCCGCAAAGTGTGGTCGTTTCTTGAGGAGAGGGCGACCATCCTGCTTCTACCCGGCCATCAACAACTCCTGCTGCCTGAACATCTGCGACAACTTGTCAACGAAACTCTTACTCGGGGTGGCCACGTGGTCGCGGCCATTCCAAAAAATTCGGATTGGTCGCTTTATAGTGGCTCGCACTGTGTGTTTGTGGAATGTGCGGCCTTTGGTGCGTCTGCCGGCCAACCTAGCGCCCACCCGCAAGTCGATTTGTCAACTGCCGCTAAACTAGCGCAGCAAAACGGAATCCAGGCTTTAGTGATTTGGGATTATCCGCAAGGAGCTGTGTGCGTTACTCCCGAGAAAGACGGTGCTCAAAGCGCGGCGGATCCGTCGGGGACCATTATCACCGATGACTGTTTGCCGGAAGTCTTGGCGCTCTCAGCTTTTGTTTACGCCCTAGGGGGTGAGTGGCGTCTTGCCTGGGAGCTTTACCAGCTTACTCGCGCCATCAAGAGCAGGCAGCATGAACTTTTGCCACCGGGCACTCGTTGGCAAATAACACGGCGGGACCTCCAGTCCATTCTGCGCGACGCCCAGTCCCCCTGCCATGGAAAAGTGCTCAGCCTGTCGGAGCTTTCGCAGTACCTGGCCCAGGGGCTGCTTCAAGGTAAGCGAGTTGTGTTTGCCGGCGGCAACTTCGAGGTCCTCCAACCTGGCCAGGTCTCTGCACTGGAATGGGCAAAAAGCTTGGGTGACTGTCTCATCGTCGGCGTAAGGAGCGATCGGTGCTTACGGGACGCTCGGGGCAGGGCAGGGGGGCTTGTTTGCCAAGCGGAAAGGGCGGCAATGGTGGCTGCTTTGGATTGTGTCGACTTAGTGGTGCTTGCGGAGGACTTAGGTTTCAGCGACGTGCTCAATCTACTTCGTCCACAAGTGGTTGTCAAAGGAATCGAGGCCGCCTGGGATGCAACAATTGGCTGGCAGGTCGTCGAACTCTACGGCGGACGAATAATGACCGCCCCAATTTTGGCCTGTCGGCCAGTTATTCGCTTGGGTAGGAATTACGTAGAAAAGTCGCCCAAAGCACCAGCCACCGAAATGCCACCGGAGAACGAACCGACGATTCTCCCATTCCCTGCGGCAGCATAAGACGTGGCCGGATGCCACAAGCGCGAAGTAGACGCTCACGCCAATTCGGAAAAATTTGGACAATAATCACGCGGCACATCGAGTTATGCCAAACTGATGACAACTACACAAGCGGTGAAGACAGTAGGGCTTTTCTTGCCTAACTGGGTGGGTGATGCAGTAATGGCCACTCCGGCTATCCGAGCGATTCGGCGCCGTTTTCCCCGGCCAACCACCCTGGTTGGGATCATGCGACCCAAGATGGTTGAACTTTTCGCCGGCACGGAGTGGTTTGACGAAATCTGGCCTTGGGAGCCAACCCTTTTGACAGGTCCTCACTCCCAGACGAAGCTCGTCCAAAAGCTCCGGGGCCGACAACTTGAAATCTTGGTTCTGTTTACGAATTCGCTCCGGACGGCTCTCTTAGCTTTTCTCGGGCGCGCCCGGAGAAGAGTCGGTTATGCTCGCGACGCCCGTAGCCTTTTGTTAACAGACAAGATTTATCCGCGTACGGAAGCCGGGAGAATCGTCCCAGAGCCGATGGTGTGGACATACCTTGCGCTGGCCGAGGCCATCGGCTGCCCACCGGAGTCGCCGCACCTCGAACTGGCAGTAACACCCCAAGAAAAGCGGCTGGCTGCAGAGGTGCTTGCCAAACTTGGTTTTTTGGGAAATGGGCCCATCCTAGGACTTGTCTACGCTGGCGCCCAAGGACCCGCCAGACGCTGGCCAGTGGAATATTACCTCGAACTTGCTCGAATGGTTGTGCGGGCAACAACTTGGCAAGTACTCATCATCGTCGGCCCCGACGAACGCAGCATTGGCCGCCAAATCGAAGCTGAAGTCAGTCATCCACGCGTCCGATCCGTTGCCGACCTGCCATCCCTCGGACTGGGCTTGGCAAAGGCTTGCTTGGAGGCTTGCCAAGTGGTTATTTCGCCCGACAGTGGGCCTCGGCACATTGCGGCGGCCTTGGGTAAGCCGGTGATAACCCTTTACGGTCCAACCGACCCGATTTGGGGAGCAAATCCCACTGTCCGAACCATTGATTTGTTTGTCGAGCTTCCCTGCCTAGGATGTCTGGAAGCGGTTTGTCCGCTTGGTCACCACAAGTGTATGCGCGAATTAAAACCCTCGCTAGTTTTCGGGGCGTTCCAACAGGTTGCCGAAGGCTTCCCTTGTCAATGGGCAACCTTCCGGGCTGTTGATGCAGGCCACTAGACTTGGGGAGCTTGCTTCCGCGGAAAAAAAGGCGAAACAATTTTCACTTCCTCTTGGCGTGGATTGCCCACCTATGCGAATTGCCATCATCACGCAGGTATTTGGCCCAACCGGCGGGGGGCAGGAGCGGTGGACCTTTGCCTTCGTTCAGTCCCTCGTCGCCCGGAGACATCAGGTGCATGTGATTGTGAAAAAACTGCGAGGCAGTTGGGAGCACCTGCCCATCACGCTGCATCAAGTTGGGGTAAAAAGTCGAAGCCCGTTTGCTTTTGCCGATGCCGCCCAGCAGGTGGCAAGGCAACTTGCCTGTGATATTGTCCACGACATGGGAGACGGTTGGGGTGGAGACCTCCTACATTACCACGGCGGTCCCTATCCACTGATTGCTGAGCACAAGCTAGCAGCACTGCCTCCCGCAGCTCGAGTCGGAAAGAAACTTCTCCTTCGCTGCTTGCCCTCCTACCGATTACGTTACAGCTTTGCCGCGGAACAAATTCGGCGACATCATGGAATTATTGTCCCGCTGTCGCGTCGGCAGGCAGATGGCATCCGGCGATTATACAACCTCCCGGATGAGCGCATCCGCATCGTGTACAACGGCGTCGATGTTGAAAGTTTCTGCCCTTGGCTTCGAGCAGAGTACCGCAAGCCAATGCGGAAGGCGTTAAAAGTTGACGAGGCGACAACGGTCTACCTGCTGGCCGCCTTCAATTTCCGGCTAAAAGGACTGTCCGCGCTGAAAAGGGCAGGGGAGATACTCGCCCGAAAAGGTAGGAAATTCCGCATAATCGTTTTGGGTGGCCACCTCAGACGCCGCTGGCTACACAATTGGCTCGGAAAGGAGAAGGCTTGGCTGACATTTGTGGGAAGTGTTGACGATCCCAGGCCTTATTACGCTGCGGCCGACGTGTATGTACATCCTACATGGTATGACAGTTGTAGCCTGGCCGTGCTGGAAGCCCTCGCTTGTGGTCTGCCCGTCATTACGACGGCCCAAAACGGAGCGAGCGAACTCATGGAAGATGGCAAAGATGGCTTTGTGCTGGACGATCCAGGGGATATTGCGGAACTTGCCGATCGCATGGAGCAGCTTTCGGAAGAAGCTCTAAGACGGGAGATGGGCGAAGCGGCTAGGGCCACAGCCTTGCGACATCGGTTCGAGGACAAAGTTTCTCAGATCCTCGACCTCTATACAGAGTGCCATGCCACGAAGCGAAAGGCTGCCTAACTTCGCTTGTCTTCTTTTTCGGGCGAACTCTGTCGGGCGCCGACTTTATTGCAAGGCCGCAGAAATCGCTATTTATCAGCCGGAAGTCAAGATTGGCGCAACTTTCAACCGGAACTTTCGCGCCACCAATGCTGACCCAGCTCCCGACCGACCCGCTCCAAAAAGCACAACCGAAGTTGTGCCTTTTCAGCCTCAGAAGTGTTGCAAGCCCTCCTTCGTGGCAACCTCTTATGTGGTCCCCTTCAGCGGAAGAATCGGAAGAAAATGTTCAGCACCACCGTCAGCACAATACTCAGAACAATGCAACTCATAATGGGGAAATAAAACGACCACCGTTCGCCTGAGATGTGGATGTCCCCGGGCAACCGTCCCAGCGGAAGACCGATCCGAGGCCCCCACCAAACAAAAAGCCCAATTCCCGCAATCAAAACGCCGACCCAAAAAACCCATTTGCCAAAGTGACTCAGGTCCATCGTTGCTCCGCCTCGTCGTCCTTCTTTCAACGGTTGTTCGCAGTTGCCGAACTATCTGGCCAGTATGCCAAAAGTTAAGCACCAGCTTTACATCAGTCCTTGCGCCTTTTGCTGGGCCAGCAGGATCGCGCCGTGGACCACCACTTCTTCCCCCAATGCGGCCGGCTTAATAACGAATGACCCGCGCAAAGGCGGAAATACATACTCGTCCACATACTTGCGAAGTGGCCGAAAGAATAGCTCCTCGCCGATCAGCGATACACCACCACCGACCACTACGACCTCCGGAGCAAGCAGGGTAACAGCTTGTGCAATCGCCCAGCCGTAAACGCGAATGGCTTCCTCCAATATTCTCTGGGCCTGTGGGCAGCCGCGGGAGGCGGCCTCGGCCACTTCCCTAGCGGTTAGGTTCTGCGGGTTCCCGCCGCAGGCCTCCCACAAGTCTATGACTGCTAAATCGTGAGGCCCATGCCGCGAGAGCACTTCCCGGGCAGCTCGGGCGATTGCCCACCCGCTCGCAAGCGTCTCCACGTCCACCGCCGGATCTGTCACCTGCCAATTCGGCCGAAGATGACCAATTTCCGCGGCAATTCCTCTACTTCCCGTGTAAACTTTGCCATCGATAACGATCGCCCCGCCTATCCCGCTGCCGACATTTGTGTAAAACACGTAGCGGTGCTCCTTGCCTCCGCCTAAAAGGGCCTCTGCCAGCCCGGCACAGTCGGCGTCATTGCCCACAGCAACTGGCCGAGCTAATTGACCAGCCAACCAATCCGCAAGCGGAAAATCTTCCCATCCCACTACCTGGTGACTGCGAACAACTCGGCCAGAGACGGGGTCAACCGGGCCTCCGAATCCCACCCCGATTGCTCGAACATCAAACTCGGCCACGAAGCGGGAGGCCAAGGGCACGATTGAGCTTCGAATCCACGCCGCGTCCGCCCCACCCGGCACGGAGAGCCTCTCCAGTTTGGTAAGAGGCGGTCCAGAGCCGTCACCCACTGCTATCTGAAGTTTTGTTCCACCGATCTCTATGCCAAGAAACATGGCCGTTGTGAACGCAATAGGAAACCCGCGTGCGCACCTCCCGTGACTTCCAGTTTAGGGCCAACGGCTTGCCGATCCCGAATTATCCAAGCCCCCGGTACGCGGCCGCAAAGGCATTGGCTATCGATTATAAGCTTTGCGCGCAGAGCATGGTCGGCGCCTACCTTCGGACACCTCAGCTCGAAAGAGCGCCGGGTGCCTGACAAATTGCCGAGATTTTAGTCAGCAACCCAAAAAACTCGTGAGAGTATTAAGCCCTTCGATGAACCGGGGCACCGGGCATCCTCTGGAAAAGCTACAAAGCGGGGTTCAACCGTTACCCTGGGGGTGAGACCTCGCGCCGATTACTGTGAGGATTTTGGGAGGATTACGGTAAATTCCACTGTTGAGCGGCCAACCTTTCCTGAGTGGAGGTCGGTGATTTTCAGTTCAAGGTAGTATCGGCCCGGTGTCAGGTCGCTGGGGAGGTCGAATTCGAAACCCAGAAAGAAGTCTCGCCGCCGGTTGCGACAATACTCCTCGGTCGGGGCGAAAGACCTTTCCCCTACGCACTTGCCCTGATACTCCGTAATCTCGATGTGAGCCCGGGATTTGCTGTGGTAACCCTTCGGGGTGGGCAGACTCTGAAGATTTTCGACCTCCGCATATAGCAGGAGACGCTGCCCAGGAACGAATTCGTACCGTTCAAATGGCGTGAAGACTCCGTAACTCTGAACGTCGGTGACGAAGGCAAGATTGCGGACAATAAGCGGACACTGTTCCCGGAGAGCACTCACAGCCTCGTCTAGGCGCTCGGCCGCCTCTCTGAGTCTAGCTTCCCGGTTGCTAACCATTCTTGCGTCGGTCAGGAGCCAGAGGGCGAAAACCTGTTTGGCCCAGTAATCGGCTAGGGGGTCGCTGCGGCCCCGAGGGGTCTCGAGAGCGTCATCCCTGAGTCCGGCCGCCAATTTCAGAAGTCTTAATTTGGCGGCTAGAGCTTCCACATCCTCAGGTTCTTGGGCTTCTCCTACTTGTTTTTCCAAAGCAGTAACGGCCTCAAGAAGGTGGTCTCGCCAATCGGAATGCGGACCTGGCGATTCCGGCTGACGCTCTGACGATGGGGGTGGGGGAATTCGGCTGGGCAGGTTATCCGTGATAGGCTCGCGACCGGCCACCGGCGAGGCGACGACAGACGGGGTGGCAAGCGGAGGACTCCTCCCATCGGGCAAATACTCTGCGGGGATGACGCTCGACTCGGCACCCTGAGGATCCAGAGCTCTCGGAATTGCTTCCTGAACCTCATGCGTCCCGTTGCAGTTTCCCGCCGGAATGAGGTCACCGCGCCCAGTACCGTTAGAACGCCCTGAGCCGGTGCCGGGCATTTGCGAAGGCAAGCTGGGGGACCTCGAATCCGCAATGCTCGTCACGCCCTGCCGGTTTGAAGGCCTATCCAAACGGAGTTGTGGCGAGGATTCAGTCGCTATTGACTCAGCTTGCGCCGGTAGGGAAGGGCAGGGCAGGGGAGGGGGAACGCCTCCAGTGAGCTGGCAGAACAAATAAGTCTGAGCTAGTAAGAGTGGCCGGATCGCGGGGTCCGTTTGGGCAAACACCTCAAGCAACCGGGAGCGAACATTTTCCGGCAGGGGAAGGGCGCTCAGTTCCGATTCGATGCCTTGGATATCCCCTGCGGACTGCAGGCTGCCGCCTACCTCCCCAGCCCTATTTCCCCCGATTCCCGAAAGGTTTGCTACCCCGGCAGGGGTACGGAGGTCGCTGCGACCCTCCGGCCAACGATTCTCACCCGAGAGCGTGACCCTGGCTGAGTACCCGGGGTCTTGAGGAACTGCGATCTGTGGAAGGCTCTGGTGGCCAGAAACCGAGGAAGGATTCAGAGTTTCCGATGGCTCATTTCCCGGTGTGGTTGCGCCCCCTGTTTGTCGGGGTTCGAGCCTCCGGGTCGGCGCGAGCATGGAGCATCCCGAAAGCCCTAAAGCTCCGAACCCCAAGGGGATCCCGATGAGAACAACTATGGCGATGTGAGAACAGGTTCGAGCCATCTGCCAATCTGCCGGCCCGAATTATGACTTCTAAACGCGAAAGAAAAGCCAACTACCAAAACTTAGAGTGCCTTGTTTCGGAAAACGCCGCCAAAAATCAGTTGCCCTACGCCGGCACCGACCCATAACCGGTGTTCACCAGGAAAAGATGGCTGGAACAAGACCTTGCATTTATTTTTGCAGCGGGGATGGTACCAATGAGCGATGACACAAGGCAACCGCAAGCGGCGACGGCTAACCCAAGCCGGGCCCGAGGCTATTTCGGCCGACACAAACATTAGTAATATAAGCTGTTTTTCAAAATTCACTTGTGAGACGGAGAGCTCGGGCGGGCTTGCAAAGGTGGCAGGGTCCCTCATTCTCGGCGGCCAGGGCGCGGCCCTCAGCTGGGTACGGCCCTCCGAAATAATCCGGCCAGCTCAGGTAGCTGTGACGTCCGCGGCCTCTTCTCCTGCTGGGCCTAGACCAGTGCGCGCCCCGGGATAAGCCAGCCAAGTTAACAGTCTTTCTAGCACGATCCGCTCAGGAAGGAGGCTCCCCCCTTTTAGCTGGCCGTCGACGGCAACCAGAATATCCGCAAGTCGTCGGGCAAAACCCATCCCCAGGCGAGAAAGCTGACCCTCCACCTTTGGGATTACCGAGGGAGGTACGCCGCTGGCTTGGAGCACGCGCCGCAGTCCGCTGGGTCCGGCGTGCTCGGCAAGTGCAAGCTCTGCCGCAAGAGAGAGGCGGCGCAAAGAACCAGTGATCTGTGCAAGTAGGCTCAACGGATGTGCTCCACTCCCCAAGAGGCGATGGAGCTCCGCTAGCGCTTCCCCGAGCTTCCCCTCCAGGGCAAGGTCAAGCAGGAACCACACCGTCTTTACCCGCCCGCCAAGGCAATGTTCCTGCACTGCCTGAGGCGTAAGAGGTTTCGCGGGACCAACCAGCAGTGACAGTTTCGCAAGTTCCTGGTCCAAAACCCCGGGGTCTTCGCCGACGAATTCAATCAGGGTTCGAGCAGCGGCGGCTGAAACACGAAGCTGGTATCTCCACGAAGCCCAAACCGGAAGCCATTGCAGGAGTTCGGAGGTCTGTGCCGGAGCGCAGTCGATCCAAAGGCCTTTTTCCACAACAGCCTTGGCCAATTTGGAACCGAAGTGAAGCTGTCTCAACACCAAAATGATCGTGGCCGGGCAAGAAGAATCAACGAAGCGGACAAGTTCTTTTTGATAAGCTGCGACAAAGCTATCTGCATCGTCAACAACGAGGAGAAGGTTCGCCGCAAAAAGCGAAGGGGTCTCAATTTCCTCCCGGAAATCATGCCAGCTGATAGCCGTTCCGTCGAAACGTCGAACATTAGCTTGCAATTCGCCTTCGCTTGATCCCAACAACTTGCGAAGTTCACGAAGGACTTCTGCCTTCCAAAACGGATCCTCACCGGTCAAGACAACAACGCGTGCTTCCGGACGGACCTTCTTTGTCCAAAGCTCGGTGGCTCGAATTCGCGGCATGGTGGGGCTTCGGGGTCTGTTAATGCCCTCTACTTAGGTGAACTTGGTGAGAACATGGAAAAAAGCAGGGTCAATGGCGACCTAGCGACCTGCTAGTTCCTGACGGGTTTGCCGGACAATTCTTACGTATTCCCGGGCCAAACTGGTTATCCGATTGAAATCCCGCTCGGCAATTGCTTTTGGCTCGACCAGCGAGGCTCCCACGCCAAGAGCGCAAGCCCCCGCGCGAAGAAAATCGGCTGCAGTTTGGAGGTTAACACCTCCGGTCGGCAATAATCGCACTTGAGGAAGAGGGGCGCGAATGGCCCTCAGGTAGGTAGGCCCTCCGACGTCGGCGGGGAACACCTTCACAATGTCGGCCCCCGCTTCCCAGGCGGTTAGGATCTCTGTCGGGGTATAGGCCCCGGGAATAACGGGCTTTCCGTATCGCTTGCAAAGCTCGATCACTTTCAAATTAAGGGTGGGTGCGACGATAAATTCCGCCCCACTCAGGAGAGCCACACGAGCAGTTTCCGGATCGAGGACTGTTCCGGCTCCCAGTAGGATTTTATCGCCAAGGGCCGAGCGGACCGCTTCCAGTACTCGATGAGCCGCCGGCACCGTGAAGGTGATTTCCACCACCTCCACCCCACCTTCGAACAAAGCCTGCGCCACATCGACGAGCACGGAACCCTCCGGCGAACGAACCACGGCCACAATTCCACAATCGATGATTTTCTCGACAGTAGATTTGGCTTCCATGGGACCCTTCCGACTGGTTAAAAAGCCGTTAAAGCAAAACCTATTTTTTGGAAAACCAGTTCCTCCGCATACTAAAAATTTGTCCGCTCAGTAAGAAAAAATGGAACCCGGAGATTTGGCTGCGGAAGAAGATAGCACTCTCGGCAAGCAAAGGTCAACCGTCCTGAAGAAAGGCAAGATACGCCGGGCTTGCTGCGCGGAGGATCGTTATGAACAAGCCCGTGGGAAAAGCTGACGGTGTCACTCGTCTTTTTTTAATCGAACAAACGCTGTAGCAGCTACTACACCCGAACGAAGGAGTAACCTACTCGCCATGCGTGCCTGTATCCAACGCGTTTCGCGGGCCACGGTAACTGTGGATGGACAAATCGTGGGCACGATCGGCCGTGGATTTGTTGTGCTGCTTGGCGTCGGACAGGATGATACTGAGGAAGATGCCGTGAAATTGGCTGAGAAGACAATCGGCCTGCGGATCTTCGAAGATAGTGCGGGCAAAATGAATCTAGCGCTGGCCGACGTTGGCGGGTCAGTTTTGGTGGTAAGTCAGTTTACACTTTTTGCCGACTGTCGGAAGGGTCGTCGTCCGAGCTTTGTCGGTGCCGCTGCTCCTGAGAAAGCCCAAGCCCTTTACGAATATTTCGTCAACTATATCAAGACTAAGGGAATACCGGTAGCGACCGGCCGCTTCCGTGAACATATGCTGGTGGAACTCGTAAACGACGGACCTGTGACCATCTGGCTTGATAGCAAAGAACTTTAGCTGTACCCAAGTTGCGGTGGCTTGCCTTTCGGGGAGTATCCAGTTGTGAATGTTCTCAAGTGGGCGACTTGGGGATATCCCCTGTCAACAACGGAGAGCTTCCATGGGTCAGCAACTGGAAGTGTTTGACGTTGTCGTTCTTGTGCTGCTCCTTGGCGGATTACTAATGGGCGCCGTGCGTGGTTTTGTTTGGCAATTAGCTTGGCTAGTTGCTTTGGTGGGAAGCGCCGTAGCAGCCATACGTTGGGGCAACTACCTGGCTCCTCTGTTTGGGAGCACGGCGCCTTGGAACCAGTTTTTTGCGATGTTTGTGATATTTCTTTTGACCTCGCTTGGAATCTGGCTTGTTTTCCGTGCCATCCGCGAATTTATCGACCGCTTAAAGCTTCAAGAATTCGATAGGCAATTGGGGGCACTCTTCGGGCTACTTAAGGGACTTGCGATTTGTGTGGTGCTGACTTTTTTCGGTGTAACCCTAACCGAGACAACCCGAGAGTGGGTGCTCCGCTCGACAAGCGGACGCCTGTTGGCTAAAGGCATAGTTTGGGCGAGGTCTTCACTTCCGCCAGAAGTGCACAGTGCGTTAAAAAGCTACCTCGACGAGTTTGAGGCCGAACTCGATTTTCACACCAGCAGCGAAGAAGCGTCTTCACAACTTCCCGAAAGCTGACCTGCCCGCTCGGGCTTCGTTGTGACGAACGGACGCGAGTTGGGTGTAAGAAACACGCTTCGGTTGCCTACCGCGTTTGGCATCAAAGCCGCGGCTCAGCTTCTCGTTAACGACGCTTGTTGATCTGTAAGCAAAACCTCCCGTCCCTCAAGGACTGGTTGGCGCCGTTTGCGACGGGCGGCAAGCGCTTGCCGGGGCGGGCACAGGCGGTTAGCCGCGTGATCTCGGTTCGGTGCTTTCGCTGGCTTCGTTGATGGCCGCCCCAGCCTCTTGTGAAGGGAAAACACAGGCTGCCGGGAAAACTCTTTTCGGCACCGACAAGCGAACGAAAGATCGCACGTACTGGTTTGGCCGAGCCCGAAGACAAGGCCGACTAGCAAGGCCGGCAAATCCCGGGGAAAACTCGGGATCTGACCGAACATAAGAAACATTATCGGACGTTGGAGAGGCCCACAAATTCGCCGTGCAACCTAAGTGTCGCCAAGCGAGACCGCCCGTGGGTCTTAAGCACAGATTAAGCTCGCGCACCACCTACCTGCGGGTAAACCACCCCTGCCCTCGGCTCGACTGTTGCTGCCCCCGTTTTCCTGCGGTTTGGCCTCGGAGATTTCAGCCGAGTTTTTCTTCGGAAAGTTAGACTTCGTCAACGGTACTGATGGGCGCGGCCGGCACTTGTTCGCGAGCAACCTGAGGCTCAAGGCACGGCCCGACGAGCATCCCCTTCTCGAAGTACGTCCCCATTTTCCGGAATCTTTGATACCGCCGCTCCAGAAGTTCCTCGATCGGGATCGCCGTTAGTTCACGAAGTTGCGATCGCAGATACAGCTTCAAAGTAGTAGCCATCTGATGCGGGTCGCGATGCGCACCTCCAAGCGGCTCCGGCAATACGTCATCCACAACACCTAGCCGAAGCAAATCCTTTGCCGTCATTCGGAGAACGTTGGCAGCCTGTTGCTTGTAGTCCTCGCTTTTCCACAGGATGCCCGCGCACCCTTCGGGGCTAATAACGGAATAATACGCGTACTCAAGGATCGCTACGCGATCGCCCACCCCAATGGCCAAGGCGCCTCCTGACCCACCCTCCCCAATTACCACGCAAATAATAGGTGTTGGCAACCGCGACATAACAAACATCGACTCGGCGATAGCTTGATGCTGGCCCCGCTCCTCAGCGCCAACCCCCGGGTAAGCCCCAGGCGTATCGATGAGACAAATCACCGGAAGACGAAACTTGGCCGCCAATCGCATCTTCGCGATGGCCTTGCGGTAACCCTCGGGATGGGCACAACCGTGATTACACTGAATCCGTTCCTGGGTGGTTTTCCCCTTTTGATGACCGACGACCATTACCTTGAAGGTTTCTAACTTGGCCCAACCAGTGCGAATGGCCCGATCATCCCCGAAAAGTTTGTCCCCGTGCAGTTCCACGAATTCATCGAAAGTTAGTTCCAAATAATCACTCGTCATGGGTCGATCGGGGTGACGAGCGACCTCGACAATCTCCCACGGAGTAAGCGAAGAATAGATCCGCCTTAATGTCTCGATCAGCTCGCGGCGGAGGTGCTGAAGTTCTTGTCGCACCTCGGGATCTTCCTGGGCTAGCCGCTCTAGCTTGGCAATACGAGCTTGAAGTTCCTCGATCGGCCGCTCGAACGAAAGTCGCCTTTCACCTACCGCCATGCTGCGCTGTCCTTAAGACAGTGGGTGAGCTTGTTTTGCCGTCTGAGCGTACTGCAGTCCTACCAGTGGGGGAGGGGCGCCCCAAACCTTGTTCAGGCCAGTCATTCAGTCAACTGAACTGCCCTCGCTCATACGCCGCGAAAATCGGTCGGACACACCGGAGCATGGAAGCAAACCCCGGTCGGGCGAGCCAAATGCTAGCCGGTAGCCCCCGCTGCTGGCAATATTTCTGCCGCTAAAGTCCCATAAAAGCAAAGCCCATTTCTGCGCAAGTTTGCAAAGTTTATGGGATTTGGCTAATGTATCGACGGTTCGAATTTTAAGCAATTGGCATATCCAGCTGCCAAATTGAAATGTATCGGCCCGCACACGCCGCAGGGTGAACCATTCCAACCCCGTGGCCCGTTAGGCCTGCCGAGCACTTGCGGCCAGGCGCCGCTTCGGGATGTTGAGGCGATTGGAGGTACTCCGGGGCGCGATCCACGGTTAGCTCCACGCGGCGAGGCCTAAAACTCGAGGACTCAGAAACGACTCAAACCCGCCCGGGTCTTAGGCCCACGCAAGCTTTTCCGGAGGCGGCGACCGCCGAACTGGCTTTCCGACTCTTTCGTCGCACAGGGTGCGGCTTTGAGCTGCTAGCCGTGAGAATTTCCTGATAATCTGGATAATCTGCTTAAACTGTAAGATTTTCACTGAGCCGGGTGATGATTGCCTTTCTGCCAGCCTAAATCTCCCAACGCCAAGGCAAGCGGAAAAGCTTTCTTACCGGAAGACCGGGATCCGGTTTAACTCCTCGAGAACTTCCTGTGCAGATCGCGGCCGCTCCTTGGGCGACTTTGAGAGCATTCGGCGGACCAAGTCCGCAAAGGCGGGGTTCACCTTGGGCTGGTAACGTTCAAGCGGTGGCGGTACTGCCCGCAAGTGCTTGTGCAGAAGCTCAGTCGTGGTCGTCCCCGAAAACGGTGGTTGGCCGGCCAGAAGGTGGAAAAAAGTACACCCAAGACTGTAGACGTCCGAGGCTGCCTCCAGCAGCTGCCCGCGGATTTGCTCCGGCGACATGTAACTTTGCGTCCCCTGGATTCTTCTCCGAAATGGAAGGAGCCGCTCCAATATTCCGGCTTGCCGGCGGGCAAGAGCGAAGTCGATAAGCTTTACCTCCCCTTGGGGAGAGACAAGAAAGTTGTCGGGTTTCACATCGCGGTGGATCCATCCCTGCGTATGCATGAAGGCAAGCGCCTCGGTAGCCTGCAGGATGATCTTCTCAATTTGCGAAGCCAAATCGCCTAAACCCCGCTGGATCCAGGAGCGCATGCTGGGTGCCGGAAACCACTCCATCACTAAATAAGCAGCGTTCGGCCCCAATTCCAGCTTGTGGACGCGAATGATCCGCGGATGGAGGAGCTGCCGGCCAACCTCATACTCGCGACGAAGGAAACGAAGATGCTCCCGGCTCTCACGAAATTGATCCAGAAGCACCTTCACGGCGTAGTATTTGTGCTCGCCTTCGTGAACAGCCTGCCACAGCTGCGTAGTGGCGCCTGTGTACACGAGGCTAATAAGCCGATAAGGTCCTAGCCTGCGGGTAAGTGCCTGACTCACTCCTGGCTCAATCTTTGCCTAAATCCAAAATGGAAGCCAAACTCACCGAGGAATGTCCGCTCGCCGGGGACACATCGGCGGAGCCTTCTTGGAAAGCCTCCCTTCAGTTTAGTCCGCAACTCGCTCGATCACTAACCAACAACAGCGGCACCAGAGAATGGTCAGCTCGGAAAACACCCTCCGACGTCCTCTCCCCCCGGCAACATCGGCTATAACCAAACGAGCAGTTCTCCAAGGGAAGACCTGCGCTTTTCCACTCCCCTACCCTACCCCACCATGTCCACACGGTACCCTTTACTCCGGAGGAGTTTACAGTAAAGAGCGTGGATTTCGCGAGTCATTTTCTCATGGGGAAAGATTTCCTGACACAAAAGTCGGCCTGCCTCACCAAATTGCCGACGAATCGCAGGGTCTTGTGCCAATCTTAAGATTGCGGAGGCTAACCCGGCGACATCACGAGCAGGAAGAAGTATCCCTGTCTTTTCCGGGATAACCACCTCGCGAGCCCCGTCAACGTCGTAACTAATAACGGGTATTCCCGCCAGCAAAGCTTGGGGGAGTACCCGGGCCAGCCCTTCCCGCAAACTGGTATGCACAAGAATATCCATCGCGCTTATCACCGCAGGGAGTTTCTCCGGGGGAATCAAGCCCGTAAACGCGAAATAATCTGCCAACCCTTTGTCCTGGATTTTTTTCTTTAAATCATTTTCGAGGATCCCACCCCCCACGAACAAAAAGCGGACTTTAGGGTTTTGTGCTATAACCGGGCCGGCCGCCTCGATCACATCGTCATGACCTTTAAGCGGGAAAAGCCGGGCAACTTTGCCCACCACTACCTCGTCCGCCGAAAATCCCAGCTTCCGACGGGTCTCCTGCCGGTATGTCCCACAGTTGACAAAGGGTTCAATTTCCATACCGCTATAGATGGTTATGCATTTTTCAGGAGGCGCAATTGACCCCTGAACCAAGAGGGTCCTCATTGCGTTTGCAACGGTGATAAAGATATCGCAATACCGCGCGGCCCAAACTTCAGCCAGCCGACAAAATTCCCGCGCGACAAAGTGTTGATACGGATGAAAAGGGGCCCCATGAACTGTGTGGACGATCACAGGAACTCGCAGGCGGTAAGCCGCCAAGCGCCCCAAAATTCCCCCCTTGGCGCTATGTGTGTGAACAACATCTGGCCGAAAAACCTGGAGCACTCGTCGAATTGCCCAGTAGCTCCGGAGATCGCGCCAGGGATGAATCTCCCGCCGGAGCCAGGGGATGATCTTTAGCGGCACACGATTGCGGATGGCGCGGTCAACGAGACTTCCTTCAGGTCCCAGGGGCGGGCCAGTGATAAGCAACACATCTTCGCCAAAAAGGTTGATGAGATCTTCGCAGCAAAGGAGGGTGTTCTCCTGTGCCCCGCCGATAATAAGCCGGGTTATGATGTGGGCGATTCGCATGACAGCATAGGCTGATCGTGCTTGTTTCCCAGCAAGAGGAACTGACCACCTACCCGGATTCCGAGCGTAATCGGGGAAGTGGGGCTCTCACAACATGGAGTACCGCGCAGAGGCGGGCGCGTCGGGTTGCGCTCAGGGATGGGCTGCGATTGTTAAGCGTCATTCCGTGGAAAGCGGCGGCAACTGGGTGGTACCGCTGGCCGGCACTGTGATTCCACCGTCGATCGAATCGCAACAAAAGACTTTTTCTAAGTAGAGTCCCCACGGAGGGGCAGTAGGCCCTGCTTGGCGACGATCACGCGAAGCAAGGACTTGCCCGACCCACTCCGGTCGCCGAGCACCGCGACCGACCTCCACCAGGGTGCCCACGATTGATCGCACCATGTTATAAAGGAAGCCATCCCCCTCCACCAAAATAAACACCCCACCCCGACACCATAACTGCGAAAGGAAAGCCTCCGCTCCTAAGTCCTCACGTCCTTCCGCACGGTTCCAGCTCCAGAACCCCTCCCCTACCCTACCCTTCTGAGGTGGCACGTTCTCGCTAAAACGTGACGGTTCTACCCGTTCGACGATGACTTGGTAAAGCGTTCGCGTGGTGGAACTCCGCGGCGAACCCGTGTTTTGAAAACAAGCAAAGTCGTGAGTACCCAGGAGCAATCTTGCTGCCTCCTGCATGGCATGGCAATCGAGTCTTCCTCGCTTCCACTGCCATTGGTAGTGGCGGAGGAATGGACTCCACCCCGGCCCATCGCCGATCCAGTAGCGATAGCGCTTTCCGTAAGAGTGTCGGCGGGGATCAAAACCAGGAAAAGTCTCTTCAACAACCGTCGCGCAGACGTCTTCCGGCAGTCGGGAGTTCAGGGCTCTTAGCACGAGCTCCGGAGCTAACCGCGTCTCCACCCCAAAGCCAATGACCTGCCCCAGGGCATGGACTCCTGCGTCCGTGCGACTTGCGGCGGAAATGTCAACAGGATGGCCGAAAATCTTTTCCAACGCTTCGGCCACCGCTCCTTCAACAGTCCTCTGGCCCGGTTGACGCTGCCAACCCGCAAAGCCGCTACCATCGTAGGCCAGCACGCACCGAAACCATTTCATCGCGCCGCATGCCAGGCCCGGTGACCGGTACGAGAAGTTGGCAATGCGTTAGCTCCGACGGCTACCAACCCCAGGAAAGCTCAAGTCATTTCCCGCAGCAACAGCTCGGCAATTTGAACAGCGTTGGTCGCCGCGCCCTTGCGCAGGTTGTCGCTTACGCACCAAAATGCAAGGCCGTTGGGATGCGACAAGTCCTCCCGGATCCGGCCAATGAATACCTCATCGCGATCATCGCAATTGATCGGCATCGGGTAAAGCTTTTTGTCTAAATCGTCCACAACAACGACGCCCGGCATTTTCGCGAAAAGTTCCCGGGCTTCTTCCACGGTCACCTTTCGCTCAGTTTCGACCACAATACTTTCGCTGTGGCAATTCCGCACAGGAATACGTACACAAGTGGCGCAGATCTGGATCGACTCATCCTCCAGAATCTTGCGCGTTTCAAGCACCATCTTCATTTCCTCGGAAGTATAACCCTTGTGCTTCGGGCTTCCGATTTGCGGGATGCAATTGAATGCGATCGGGTAGGCGAAGCATTCGTACTTGTAATCTTGCCCGTCAAAATAAGCCTTCGTTCCGTTGATCAAATCGCGAGTACCGGCCACCCCAGCGCCACTGGTGGCTTGATAAGTGCTGACAATCACCCGGCGCACGCGGGCGGCATCATGCAGCGGTTTAATGGCCATCACCATTTGCGTGGTGGAGCAATTGGGACTGGCAATGATGCCTTTGTGAGAGCGAATTGCGTGCGGATTGACCTCCGGGATAACCAGCGGGACGTCCGGGTTCATCCGCCAGTAAGCACTTTCGTCGACAACAATGCAGCCACGTTTCACCACTTCAGGAATAAACCAGCCGGCCACCTCATCCGGCGTGCTACTGATGACAAGTTGTATTCCGTCAAAGGCTTCCGGCCGCAATTCCTCAACGGGGTATTCCCTCCCTTTAAATGTGATCGTCTTACCCGCAGAGCGCGCGGACGCAAAAAAGCGAATATTTCGGAAGGGGAACTGCCGCTCTTCCAAAAGTCGACAAATCAGCCGGCCAACCGCTCCAGTGGCCCCAACGACCGCAATGTTGTCGAACAACCGCATGCCTCCTTTTAAATAGGTATAACGGACTGCTTACCTACACCTCATCACCAAAGGTCGTCCGGCATTTACCAGCCGTCTAGCCGCCGACCTCACTCCGGCGGAATGCCGATGACAACCGCTGAGCACTCCCACTTTTCAGGCCGAGGCTGGCCAAGCTCCCAACTATTCAGTCCCAGCCCCGTCCTCTCTCCACTCGCTCCAAGTCACTCAGGCAAAGCCCCCCTATCTCCCAAAGGCAACCCTCCTAGTCACTGGCGCATAGATGCCAAAAGCCCCTTGTCAGACGGCGTTAATCTCACGGCAAGTTCGACGGCCTGACCTGCGGCAAGCCAAACATCTTGCTCTTGAAAAACTGACCGATCTTTATCGGAAAGCTCAACGCGAATTGTATAGCGATAAACTTTCCCCGGCTCGAGGCCTAAAGAAACATAGCGCCTCACGGGACCGGCACTTCGCGTGCGATGCCCGTTAATGATGACACGAGCCTCCCACGGGACAACCAGCCGGATTTCCGCTGTACCCGTCCGAGTGTTCACACGGCTTGCCACACCTCCCCTCCCCTGCCCTCCCCGCGCATTTGCTTGCGGTGTTGCCGGCATGGGAAGCGGCATTATTCCGGCCGGGGCACTTTCCTGCTGAGCACCGGGAGGTGCTTGTGGGGTTGGAACCTCCCCTTCTTTCGGTGGTTGATCCACGGGCGCCGCTGTCGGCTGTTGACGCGGGGCTGGTGGCTTCGGATGCTCATGAACGACCGGGCACTCCCCTCCGCAACAACAATCCGCCAGGCAACATGAGCTTATTGTCCACAGACAGTGCGTGGGTACCCAATACCAGCGGTAAGGCCCAAAAAGCAACCTACGGATTGGCCCCGGTCTGATGCCAAGGTACCAACAACCACCGTCCCACCGGGGACCACACCACCATCCGCCACAACCGCCCCAGCCCCAGAAGGCTCGGCCCTCTTCGGCCGGCCCGATCGCAAGCGCCAAACCTAAGCCGATACCGACGACAAGCGCGACTGCTTTTCTCATGGAGCAATCCCCGCCTCTAAAAATGGCCAAACTGGAGGCTTCTCGCACGTCCGGCAAGGAGCGGCGAAGCGTTGAGATGTGTAAACCTAAAGTTTAGAATGCCCAGGGAGGTTCCGCAAGTTTCTGCGCTTTTAAGATTAATCCCCCCGACGCCGCCAGTCGGCTGAAGCTCATGCCAACTTGGTGAGGCAATCCGCGAAAACTCGCAAGGCATCAAAACGCCATTAACTCAGTGCTCCATGGACGCTGAAGGTTCCAACGAAACCCCGGCGCGGCCAAATCTCCCGGCGAACAAAAGCCCGCTTAGCCATCTTTCCAACATGCCGGCTGCAAACCGGTCGCAACCCGCATTGGAGCCTGGTTACATCGCGGGGGTTTTGTTTTCGCGGGCCTACGAGGCGGGGGGACTTGAGGATGCGCTTGCGGAGCGGACCGTTTTCGAGGGGCAATCGTTCCGAGTTTGCCTGGGAAGATTAGGAGCCTTCCCTCTCATCATTTGTTACCCTCGGATAGGGGCTCTACCATTCTCAAATGCGGCGGAAGCATTAAGCCACGGGTACGCTCCGCGGTGGATGATCTCGGCAGGTTTCGCAGGAGCGCTTGATAGCGAGCTGGGGGTCGGAGAAGTCGTGGCTGTAAGCTCCCTGTGCGGCGCCGGCGTCAGCTTGCCGGAGGAGGTAACCCGGCTTGAGATCCCTGCGGAGCTTAGGGAGTGGTTTCGAGAGTCGAAATTGCCAAGTGTCCGGCTCGCTTGTCTTTCCCAACCTCCTGTGGGTCTGGAGGAAAAACGGCACGTCGGAGAGAGGACAGGCGCGGCGATTTATGATTGCACTGGGCCAGACCTCGTTCAGTTTTGCCGCAGCAATTTAGGTAGCACTCTTGTCGTCCGGGTGGTGAGCGAGGCATTCGATGAGGTCCCTTCTCCGGAGGCAAATTGGATCGAGTCGCAAAAGAGTTGGGCAGGCCGAGCCGGGGCGATTATCGGATCCATTCTGCGAAAAGGGGGTTTCAAGGCCACCTGGCGACTATTCGAAAGGCGATTGATGGCAAGCGATCAACTCGCGAGATTCATCGTCAAATTGATTAACAAACTGGCAGATATCGGTGCCACCGGGGAATCTGCTTTAAGGCAAGCGGAGAATCCAACTTGAGCCGACTTCCACTAGTGGCTGTCACCATGGGGGACCCAGCCGGGGTAGGACCTGAAATTGTGGTCCGAGCTTGCGCTTCCCGCCGCGTTTCGGAGGTGTGTCGGCCTATCGTTTTCGGGGATCCGAAGATTATCCGGCGGGCTGTTTGCCAGTTTCTCCCCTCGGGAGCAGAGATTCATGTAGTCCCTTCCCCTGCCGATGCAAGACCTTCGCCCTCGCGAATATTTGTAATCCCTTGTGGAATGACCGATCGGGAGATAGCAGCGGGCGTTGTTCAGCCGGAAGCCGGGCGGATTGCCGCCGAGGCCGTTATCGCCGCTACCAAGGCTACCCTCGCCGGCGAATGCGCCGCGCTGGCAACAGCTCCCCTTAGTAAGGAGGCGATGCACCTTGGGGGCTTTCGTTACCCCGGGCATACGGAGTTATTGGCAGAAATTTGCGGGGTTGAGAAATTCGCCATGCTTCTCTACCTTGCACCCCCTGAAGAGTCCGGGGAGAAGTCCGGGCTTGCGGTTGCGCATGTGACACTGCACACGGCAATGCGGGAGATCTTTGGAAAGATTACTAGAGAAAGCGTCTTTGATAAGATTCTCTTCCTTCACGATTTCCTCACTCAGCTCAAAGCGCCCTCCCCCCGGATCGCAGTAGCAGCCCTTAATCCCCATGCGAGCGAGCATGGAATTTTCGGCGCCGAGGAAGAAGAGATCCTAAGACCTGCCATTGAGGATGCTCGTCGGGCGGGGATCAATGTTTTCGGCCCTCTGCCCGCCGATACGCTTTTCGTCCAGGCGGCCCAGGGGAATTTTGACGGCGTCGTGGCGATGTACCACGACCAGGGGCACATTCCCATCAAGCTTTTGGGGATGGACCGCGCGGTCAATGTGACTGTGGGGCTACCGATTATTCGAACCAGCGTTGCCCACGGGACCGCTTTCGATATTGCATGGCAAGGCAGAGCCAGTCCGGACAGCATGATCGAGGCTATTAGGCTTGCGGCGCAGCTGGCCCGAGTACGACAGGGCCACGAGGGACGAGTGGAGCTCGCGGGGCCGGTTTAGAAGTCGCCCGTTGGTAGAGAACAACCCGGCCAAGCCGGCCAGTTCCCCGTAGAGTGGAAGCGTATGCCTACTTTGTTCACTTCTCCCCGATTTCTAACCCCATCTCCGCCGCGGAATTTCTGACCCGATGTCTGCCGGGGATTTATCCCTTTAGTAGGGCGGATGATTTCCGCTACGCAGCTTGTTTGTCAGCTTTTGGGTGCGCCGCCCTTCAAGTAGTCGGCGGAACTTTGGAGCTTAAGTCTAGGGTTTCCCCCCGTTTCGTCTTTATCCTGGTTTCCTCGTCTTGCCTACCCTGCTAGTCCAGATCTTTTGACCGGGATGAGCCGAAGCCCCCGGGCCTGCTTCACCTTCCGAACTGAGTGGCCCACGCAGGTTTTTTTCCTCCGAACGAGTGAATCCGCCCATTATGGTCATGCCGATTAAAAGCGTAAGACGATATCTCAAGATAGGGTGCATATGCCGAAAACCGTGCCATGGATGAGCACGCCCGTCCCCTGACTTTCTGGGGAACCCTTCCCAGAAAGTGGCCATACCCCACCTGGGCACATAAACATGCTTTGCACTTTGGGGGTCGAAGGAATGAAGCTGAAAGAGCATGGACGCTTGATGAAGGTGGCTTTCGCTCTGATCGCCCTACTGGCCATCGGATGTCAAATCCCCCCGGCGCAACGGATCCTCGAGCCAGGTCCTGGCGTGGGAGGTCCCGGCCCCGGCGTCATTGGTTTCCCCGCAGTGGCCCCCGTGCCGACGGTGACCTCGCAAATTGCGTTTGTCGGCCCGGAGGGAATGCATGTTCAGTGGGATGTGACGGCACCAGGGGCGTTCGATTCGGAACCACTTGTCTGTCCTGGCCGGTTTGACTTCCCGCAAGGTGCGATCTACCGACTGAAGTTAAGTAACATTCCTGGGCGACCCGGTGTGGAACTTTATCCCACATTAGAAGTCGCTCCGGCAATGCCGCGGACCGAAGCCTTCCTGGCTCATAACGCCATTCCCGTTGTTTTTACTCCGGAAGATTTTGATCAGGTGCTTGCTGGTAACTTCGTCACCAAAGTCATTTACCTCCCGGATCCGGAGTTCCAGGAGCTAGCTCTTGCCGGGGTGGAAACGCTAGTGAGCACGCGGCTTGATCCGGGCGTGGATCCAATTCAAGAGGCTGACCGGCGCGGCTCCATCCTGGCAATTGTTCGATTGGGCAACAAGGACCTCCAAATGCCCGCGCCTATTGACGGCGATGTGGCCCCTGCTCAATACGTTCCGGGTGGCCCCCAGCCGATGCCCGTACCTGTGAGCACCGGAACGGTGCCAATTAACTACATCTCCGGCGTGACCGGGCCGGAATACGGGATGCCCATGTGCGGCACGCCGATTGGCCTCCCTGGACCACCCCACGTGCCGCTTGGTGCCCCGGCCTCCCTCCAGCGCCACGTGATGCGTAACCACACGGCGATGTTTATCCCACGCCAGCCGCGGGCCGTGCGAATTCATGTGCGCCAGGACCCGGGCTTCTGGTACCCACGACCGGCTAGTAAGGCATATATCGTCGAAAAGACTGGTCCTCTATTCGGGGGTGGCGGGCAGCCGCTGGGCAATCAATTCGAGTGCATTACGCCCTAAGACTTTCCTCGGCTGGGCGGGTCTTAGAGGCTCCCAAAACTAGTGAGCCCGGCTATTCGCGGCGAATATCCCTTGAAAACCCTAGGCGGAACCCAATAAGTGCCCGGAGAAATTAAGGGCACTTTTTGTTCGGAATCGGGGAGCTATCTGAAGGCAAACAACCGACGTAACGGTAACGTCCCTCAGCGTTTGCAAGAGGCGATAACGCCACCTTTCGGGAGTCACAAACAACCCTCGGGTGCGGTTTGGCGGGTAAGAACATTTCCTAAGAATGAGCGAGGCGAGAATTCTTCGGCCGCAGAAGCCGCGCTAACGAATGAGCCAGGGACATCTGATGGGTGTTCCTTCTAAGAAGCGAAAAGTGTCCCTCACGCGAGCCAAGGATCCGGTGGTCTGGCTCGCTTTTTTTGCTGGGCTGGCAGGATGGACCCTCACCGTTGGGGCCCCAAGCGCCTGCTTTGCTCAACAACCATCCGTCCACTATTTTCATCAAGGAAATCTGCAGCCGGGAACTGTGGGGGCCACTCGGTTACAGGGCGGTGGCCCGGTCGTCGGATATTTTCAGCCTGTCCAGATCCGCGCTCCGAGCGGTGTGTCCATCTCAGTGGCTGAGGGGGGGACATTTGGGGAACCTGCCCCGGCTCCGTTGACCGTGGGCCTTCTTATTGGCCCGGTGTATCGTTTTCGCATTACAGACATTCCCTTCTTCCCTGGCAAGGAAGTGTACCCCACAGTGGAGATCATCGACCGGATTTATCCGCCCCTGGGCTTGGAGTGGCAATACCCGGTTGTGATCGAACTGACGCTTGAGGACCTTCGGCTTGCGCTGCAGGGGTTTTTTGTAACCCGGGTCGTTTACTTAGAAGACCCCCAGCGAGCGCTGCCGATTGCGACGGAAAACACGGGACAGAATTGGTTCGAAGCTCCCCCCGGCACCGACCCGTTGACTATCGCTGACCAACTGGGACGGCCGGTTGCGATTGTCCGGCTAGGGGGTCGGGTTCCGGCGACATTCCCTGTTCCTGACGAGCAGTTTTTGTACGGGTGTCCACCGGTGATGCGGTCCCCAGCACAAGCGGCGGAAACAAAAGCCCCGCCAGAGGGACCTCAGGTACCGACGAAACAGGCGAGCATGCCCCGACGCGTTTTTTGAATCAGGCGTGCACGGCGAATCGAGCCGTTATTCCCTGGAAGGTACCTACACCCGTAAGCTACTAAGAGTTATAGGCACTGTGGCCGCCGGAAGGGAAATGTCTACGAGCCCTCTCGGGCGTTGCTGGGAAACTCTGTGCGGCAGAGTCGCTAAGAGTGTTTAGCATGGATGCAATTCACGGGAAAAAGTCCATCCCTCCCGCGACACGCTGGTGGATTCGACTCACAATCGCCGGCTGTGTACTCGTCCTGAGCTCTTGTCGACTCTTGCCCGAATCTCAGCACCGTCGCCCACCTACCCTGCCTGCGGGTGCCTGCAGTGACCATAGTTGTATCCAGCCCCTTTCAACGGAAGGGATATCGCCCAAAGTGGCAACAAAAGATGGTGCCGCGGGCGGACTAGGTCTTCCGGTTCCGCGCACCGGTACTTGGGCTTCTGAATACCGAGCGATTCACCTCGGCGATCCGCTTCCAGCTGATCAACAGGTTCTGCCGGCTGCACACCAGGAGATGACTTCGACGTCTCCCGCTTCTGCGGCGCCCTCCCAGGGGGAATGGCGGATTGAATCGGCGCCTCTTATCCCTCGGGAAGGAGGCCTGGTTTATCCCTATCAACCGCCAGGGGCAAGGAAGCCATGGCCGAGCGACGAGTACCTCGTGGATGGCGGTGACAATGTCCCTCAAGTTCGGATGGCCCCAGACGGGGTAATAAGCGGAGTGAACGTCGGCGATACCGTGGCCTGTTACAGCACCTTGGCTGGGCGCCAGGTGGTGGAGCCCGCTAACTCCGTATTCATTTATAGCCCCCGGTTTGGTGCGGTCCGGCAGGTAGTAGGTTTCCGCAGCGAAGAGCAACTGGAATTTCTCGCCTCGACCGTCAACACGACGGGGCTTGCCCAAAGTCACGAGCACTTGGGACCTTTATCTAGTAAGCAGCATTATCAACTTCAAGAGCGAGCAACCGAGAGAAGACTCAATCAACTGCAAACCCAAGAGGGTGACGGAGCCCTTTCGGCAGCCTTTGGCCCCCGCGGGTTTCATGACGGTTTCCTGCCCCACGAAAATCTTACCGTTGTCAAGACCGGTACGTTTGACACCGGCGAGTTTGCTCTCCTCACTGCGGCAGCTCAGGCGGCTCAAGCCTGGTCGCACGCAGCGGTCCTTCAAGTATTCATAGATCGAAAGGCGGCGGTTGCTTTGCCGGGGGTTACTCGCGTGGATGTCATTTACGGGCTAGACGAACCGCCGACCTTCCCCAAACTGCGGATAATCAAGCTTGCCTCTCGCGGACATGCTGCGCCAGGCGAGACCGTGGCATTTACCATCCGGTTTGATAATGTGGGGACGGAAATCATCGGAAACGTAACAATTGTTGACAATCTCAGCCCGCGACTGGAGTATCTGGACGGGTCGGCCGAGTGCTCGCTGCCTCACCAGTTCAATACCCAGTCAGGGGAAGCAGGCTCGACCATCCTTCGTTGGGAGCTTACCCAGCCCCTTCCACCAAACCAAGGGGGAATCATCCGCTTCCAGTGCAAGGTTCGATAGTCCTCTGACATTCCTCTCCCGTTCTTTCGCAGCTGGGGGCGAAGGAACCGCCACGTTTCTCATCGCCACTTCTGCCCCGGGAAACGGCGTGGCTTAGCTAAGAAACCAGCGCAAGAAATTAGCCGCGCAACCATCCAAACAGTCCCACAAACCCGACTAGGGGCCTCCCTCCACGGGAACCGCGGCCGTTTGTGCAAATTATGAGGACTGCCTAGATAGTCGCGCGGCTAACGGTGTAGCGTTACCGTTCAAGCGGTGAGCCTCGACGCTTCAGGTCAACGCCGATACTATCGCGTGCTCTCCTTTTCGAAAGGCACTACCCAGAAATAGATCGTGTGCTCGCGATGACTTTCGCTTGATTGCACCCGGAGGACCTTCTTCGGTCGCACACCGTCGATGTCGAAATCGTGCGAAACGATCCGCGTGCCGGGTTTGAGCTTTTCGAGCTTAGGCAACAGAGCGTTATTGACCGATGGAAGGAGGTACATGGTAATAACGGTGGCCGGAGACAAATCGATGTTAAAGAGATCGTCCTGAATGATGGTCACCTTATCCTGAACCCCGTTTTTCTTGACATTTTCCAAGCTCTCGGCCACCCGCTGCGGATTCTTGTCCACACCGACCGCCTTTGCTCCGAAGTGTTTTGCCGCGGCAACAACTATTCGGCCGTCACCGCATCCCAAATCGTAAACAACATCGTTTGGCCCGACTTCCGCGAGCTTAAGCATCTCCATCACGATGTCATGCGGTGTGGGTACGAAAGGAACGTCGGGAATTGGTCGATTTTGGGGCGGCGAGTAGCTCGGGGGTGCCGAGAGCACACACCATGTGCCGACACCCACCCCACAAGCTATCAGCAAGCCTAAGAGTGCAAGGCCAGCACTTCGCCACCATTTCCGGACCGGGTTCTTGTCACCTGCGAGTTCCATCGTCAGTTCCTCCAAGCTTGCCAACGCTGAACCACCACGCTGTTCAACCCGATACCTTGCCGTTTTCCCTTCCTGTGGATAAAGAGGCAGTCGACACGGCGGCCCGGGGAGACTGGCCGAAGCATTCACACTAGCGTCTTTCCCCGTACGCAGCTACTCCTTACAGCTCTTACCTAATCAGGACGGAAGCGGATCCTTCCCCGAACAGCACCTGAGGTCCCAACTGCTTTAAGGCCCAAGTATACCGGGGCTTGGGTGCTGTTTAGCATCCGAACGCTTTTCAGATTAGGTAGGGGCGGGGAATATTGCAAGGGTCTTCGGAAAATTGAGGCTGTGGGTACTTGTCAGCCGTCAGCTGGGTCAATTTTAAGGGGGCAATCGTCCTCTTTACCCGAGGGCAGGGCTGAAGCTCCCAGTTTTCCGCCTTGGCCAGCCAGGTCTCCCCTACCCTGCCCTGGCTTTAGTACAAGCGAGGGTGTACGGAACCAAAGCCACATCTACCGGCCGGCAGACTCCTGAACCGTGCGGGGGCAAACTGGGGGAAGGGAACCGAGCGTCAGTGGGCGAGGAGCATAAATCCTGCCGGTCGGCCAGTGATCCACCGGGGAGGGTCAAGCAAAAACTCAAGTTGCTGCGGCGGGTTCTGCTGCCGCCCGCGACTCCTCTAGTTTTTTCGCCTTATACAGATCCATTTGGGCCGCCCGGACGTCATTCATCCGCAAATAGATATAGGCCCGGGAGCGATAAAATTCCGGCTCGTTAGGATCAAGCTCAATTGCCTTGGCGCAATGAAGCAGGGCTTGCGGGCATTTGCCGCGCAAAGCGTACACTACCCCTAAACCGTTGTGGGCCTCGGCAAAACCGGGGTCAAACTGTAAGGCCAGCTTAAACGCCTGCTCGGCCTTCTCGAGGTCCTGCTTCTCTAAGAACTTACAACCGAATTCAAATGCATCTTGAGCTTGCATAGCCGCCTAAAGAGCCAAATCCACAGTAACCGGTCAATGCCCGCAAACTGGGCCTTCGAATAGTGTTTAGGGCGGGACCCTCCCGTAATTTGGAAAAAGCTTACTAAACGGTTGACGTTTTGTCTAGTCCCCCGGCACTTATGCGGTTCAGATTTGCATTGGTCCCGGGGATGACTTGGTCGCTAGGCCGCCCTTATTCCGAAAGCCGGTAAGCATCTATTGGGGGCGAGCCTCTTACCGAGATCTATGAATGTCCTGTTGAGTGCGACAGCCCGCCGCGATCCCAAGGCAATTTGCTAACCGAAGTCGCTAAGGCGCCTTTTCCCACCCCGCTGCCCTAAGCCGTGTTGGAACAGACGGTCACCCCGAGCGCAGTGCCCAAAACGATCGCTCGGTTACCGGTGGGAAACACGTGCATAGAAAGAATCTGAGAGCCGGCAACTGATGGCGCTACTAAGGGAGAATCGGTTAAGCCCAAGCCGGGATTCGGGTAATTCCTTTTCCTGGCACTTGAGAACGGCCCCCACGAAACTCCTTGGCAGCCGGTGGCGCGGGCATGCAGTTTACGATCGCCCCTTTCCTTAAGCCTGCTGGTTCTTCCGTCAAACCTCCAGACCCGAATTCAAAACCATCTATTTCGGCAACCCTTTACACTCTCTGGCTCTTAGATTCTCTAGCTTTCACACGATCATTCCCGGGCCTTGCGGCGGGACTAGCCGCGGGTTTCGAAAGAGCTCTCACGCGCCAAGTTGCCCTGCCGCAAATATCGATCATTTTTCGGTTACCTGCCCGGTTTGGCTTAGCGAGGCACCCTCGGTTTTTTCCAGAAAAAAGAACCGAAGCATTTCGGCCAGCAATTCAAGTGGCAAACCCACAACGTTAGACTCGCTCCCTTCGACGATACGCACCCAACCTAAGCGGTCTTGATAGCCAAATGCCCCCGCCTTCCCTCGCCATTGACCCGAATTGAGGTATTCCGTGATTTCTGCGTCCGACAAGTGGTCCATTTCCACGGTCGTCGTGGCGGCCTGAATCTGCGCCCGACCCACCTCCGTATCCCACAGGCAAACGCCGGTTACAACTCGGTGGCGCTTGCCCCGAAGCGCCTTTAAGATCCGCTCGGCATCCCTTTCGTCTACCGGCGTACCGAAAATCTGCCCATCACATTCCACCACCGTATCGCATCCCAAAACCAACCCTCCAATCCCTCCGGATACCACAGAAGCAGCTTTCTCGTAGGCAAGCCGCATGGCATAAGCTGCCGCACTTTCCCCCGGACGGGCCGGCTGTTCTTCGATACCGGACGGGTGCACCTCAAACTCGTAGCCGGCTTCCGTCAAAAGTTGTTTTCGCCGGGGAGATCGGCTGGCTAATATTAGTTTTTTGGGAAACTTTTGGGAGTCGTTGCCTGGGTTCATCTGCTTAAACGTTTGGAATCTGCGAAACCGCTCCGATGGTTGGTTAATTAACTTCGGCTTTCATCGCGGGACTACTAAATCCCTGGTCAGCCGCGGGGATACAGTTCGCGGGATGCCTAGCCCGACGAACTGTGAACGGTAAGCCCGTATGGTATCCACACAGCGGAGCTACTGCAGGCCGGCTGGAGATGCCACCCGCGCCAGCGAGCCCAAATGGGGCTTTGGGCCCTTTGAGGTGCTTACACAATAGCATGGATGTTCCGCCATTCGAGATCCTATACGAAGACCAAGACCTCATCGCCGTTAATAAGCCGGCCGGGATGCCCACGATGGGGGTGGGAGATGACCGCCGGACGGTGATCGGACTATTGCGCTTGTTTTTAGAACAGCGCGAGAAGGCGCAAGCGTCGCCTTTTTTGGGGGTGGTGAGCCGCCTGGATACCCCGGTAACGGGTCTTTTGGTCTTTGCCAAAAGTCGGCAAGCCGCAGCTAGTCTTTGCAAGCAGTTTCGCGAAAGAAAGGTCGACAAACGGTACTGGGCGATCATTGAGCGAAAGCCAGAGCCATCCTTCGGAACTTGGCGCGACTGGCTCGTCCTGGACCGGCGGCACCGGAAGGTCAAGCGTGGAAGCCCGGATGACCCGGTAGCCGTGGAAGCTATCACGCGGTACGAATCGCTTGGCCCTGTGGGTCGCTGGTATTTGGTCGAACTTAGTCCACTCACCGGGAGAAAGCACCAACTTCGCTGGCAGCTCTCCCTCCATGGGCACCCGGTACTTGGAGACCGCAAATACGGCTCCCAAGTCGATTTTCCGGTGGGAATCGCCCTCCATGCGCGGAGGCTTCAATTCAGTCATCCACGCACAGGTAAGCGGATAGTAATCTCTGCCCCGGTCCCCCCGGTTTGGAGGCGGCTTGGGGTGAAGGATGAATGATTTGGTCACTTCTAGAGACTTCTGTAGGCACCGGTGAGAAAAGCGGCCCCCAAGTTCTGGCGCCGTACTCTTCCTGCTGCGCTTGCGATTGCAGGCTCGGTTTTGATTGGCAAGCTTGAAGTGAAATACATCCAAGTGGCCCAGGCAGCACCCTCGCCTTGGTAGCGAGCCTCTTCCAGGGGGGAAAGTTTGCGAATTTGACCTGTGCGAGCAGTTTTGTTCTCATAACGGCTTGATCGAGAAACCGCGGAAATCCGACCCTATTAAGCCGTGTGCGTTATCGAAAAAGCTTCGAGGTCCCCGCGAACACATCGCTCAAGAAAGCGACGATCATATGGCTTCCTCAGTCGAACCCCTTGTCCGTCTGAGAAAGATTTCCAAGTGGTTTGGGCCGGTGCAAGTTCTTTTCGATGTGGATTTGGACCTCCACCCGGGCGAAGTGCACATCCTGGCGGGGGAGAATGGCGCTGGCAAAAGTACCCTCGTGCGGATTCTGGCTGGCAGTTACGACGATTACCGCGGCCAGATCGAGCTGGGAGGGAAAGTTGTCCGGCCTACGCATCCACGAGACGCGGCGGCCCTTGGCATCGCTATGATCTACCAGGAACTGTCCCTTGTTCCTTCGATGAGTGTGCGAGATAACCTTTTCTTGGGGCGGTTCCCCACTGGGTTGTTCGACTTTGTAGACCGCACCCGCCTGGCAACCGAAGCCCGCTCAATTCTCGCCGAGTTCGATCTGGCAATTGATCTTAACCGGCCCGTTGGCGAATATCCCATCGCTATTCAGCAAATGGTGGAAATCGCCAAGGCGGTGTCCCGGCAAGCCCAGGTGCTGATTATGGACGAGCCGACAAGCGCCTTGGCGGAGGTAGAATGTCGCCGGCTCTTCCGACTGGTCGAAAAGTTAAAAACGAGAGGCCTTGTGATCGTTTACATCACTCATCGGCTAGAAGAGATGGAACAAATTGGCGATCGAATTACGGTTCTACGCGACGGCCGGGTGGTGGGGACGCTTCTGCGAGGGGAGTTTGACGCCAATACCATAGTTCGGTGGATGGTGGGGCGGCAAATAGATCAACAATTTCCGCCTCGCGGGACACCGAAAAACACGGAGCGACTTCGGGTAGGTAACCTCACGGTGCGGCGCGGTGGGGTGGGCGGGCGGCCGGCTGTTAATCAACTTAGTTTCAATGTGCGGGCAGGTGAGGTCCTCGGTCTGGCGGGGGTTCAGGGGTCTGGAACGAGCTGGGTACTCCGCGGAATTTTCGACCCCGGTTATTGTCAAGCCAGTGGAGAAGTCTGGATCGACGGCCGACCAGTCAGTCTTCGTGGACCTGCTGATGCGATCCGGAACGGTATTGCGCTAGCGACCGGGGACCGGAAAGGTTCCGGATTGGTATTGCCCATGTCCGTGTTGGACAATGTCACAATGGCTTCCTGGGCGCGGCTAAGCCGGTGGGGATTCCGCCGACCGGGGTTCGAGCGATGGTGGACAGGCCAACTTGCGGAGGCGTTGCGCGTCAAAGCCCCTTCCCTAGAAAACGAAGTCGCCCACCTCTCCGGCGGCAATCAGCAAAAGGTGGTGCTGGCTAAATGGTTAGGAACTGCGCCCCGGGTGCTGCTACTGGATGAGCCAACACGTGGGATCGATGTCGGCGCAAAACACGATGTTTACGAGCTTATTCGCCAGTGGACCGACGAAGGAATGGCCGTGGTTCTGACTACTTCGGAACTTCCGGAATTATTAGCCCTGAGCCATCGCATATTAGTTCTCCACCGGGGTCAAAAGGTCGCGGAATTCCCGGCGGAGGAAGCAACTCCGGAAAGAGTGATCGCGGCGGCAATGGGGCAAACCCCGGCCACCTTGGGCCAATAAACTCGGCCAATCCTGGATGGAACCGCAGCCGTCATGTATTAATGCCGTTGCCCGGCAAGATTGGACTCCTACGGAGAATCAAGTTCGCCACAGAAATCGGTTTATTAGGCCAAAAGAGCTTGGCCGATATTCCGCCGGTTTCGAATCGGGTCGGTCGGTAATCACGCCGTCTTCACCCTATCGCTTTTGACTTACGCAGCCAGCTTCATGAAGAGAATAAAGCTAACAAGGGAAGCGGTTTTCGGCGTGTTGGGCATCTTTGGGCTGGTCCTGGCCTTGTTGACGCGGTTTATCGGCGCCCCCCTTCCCCTGATTACCGCTATTCGTGGGATTGGCAATTCCCTAGGCCTTGCCTTTTCAGCCAAGGTGGCGTTCCACCTGCTCGTACTGCTGTGGTATGGGCTTGGGTTCTTCGGCGTTTACCTTTGGCTTGTGCGCACGGGCGAGAAACCGGAGAGGAAGGCTTGGGAGACTGTCATTACCGGGCCATTTGCCCGGGCGATGGTCGCGCTTGCCTTGGTTCTTCTTCTTGGCGTCCTTTTTGACGCCGACGGGGCCTTTTATAAGTTGGCCACCCACCGCGACGGTTTACGGCAAGCCTCGGAGTTTGGCATCCTCGCTTGCGGACTGACACTAGTCATTATCGCCGGTGGAATCGACCTTTCGGTTGGCAGTGTCCTTGCGTTGTCCGCCGTGCTTTTTGCGATCTTGACCATCCACTGGAACTGGCCGGCGGCCGTTGCCCTCTTAATTTGCGTGGCGGTGGGAGCAAGCTGCGGCGGCGTATCTGGAGTGCTCACTGCTTGGCTTCGAATCCAGCCTTTCATCGCCACACTAGCCATGATGGTGTTCGCGCGGGGTTTGGCTAAAACGATTAGCGGAGGTATGAAGATCTCCACAGCCGTCCGTAACCCCGATGGCACGTATCGCTACGTCCCCATCCCTAAGATCTTCGAGGCGATTGACTCGCGGATCTTGTGGGACAACCTCAGCATGGTATCGGTGATCTTTCTCGTCTGTGCACTTATTACCGGGATACTGTTAGCTTGGCATCGGTGGGGGCGTGAACTATACGCAATCGGGGGCAACGAGGAGGCAGCCCGACTGTCGGGTATCTCGGTGGGGCGGGCAAAAGTCTTGGCCTATGTCGCAAGTGGGCTGCTTGCCGCGGTGGCCGGCATTTGTCACGCCGCACAAGAAAAGCAAGGTGACCCTGAGGCCGGTGCCGGATACGAACTGACTGCCATTGCCATGGTGGTGATCGGTGGTACCAGCCTTGCCGGGGGCCGAGGGGGGATCGGGCTGACCCTCATCGGAACTTTGACTATTGGCTACTTGGAGAAGATCCTCAGTATCAACGCCGTGCCTGAGGCGCAGCGTCTGATGCTTACCGGCGTTATCATCATTACGGCTGTGCTTATGCAGCGGCGAAGGACAACTTAAAGTAATCCTGATGACGAATTAGGTCGAGTCCTGGACGTATGAGTCTTTCAAGGAGAGTTCAAGCATGTTTGTTTACGATTGCCCAAGTGTCGCCAATTGGCGTTACATGATGCTGCGGACAAGTCACGTAAGCGTACTTGTAGGCTTAATGGTCACGGCGTTAAGCGGATGCTATCGCCCCGAAGCGGAAACAACTGGACCGGCCCCTCCCGCTGCAGCTGGGCCCTCGGGCGCTGCCACTGGGCACACACCTTCCGCCTCGGAGGCATCGCATGAGCGGATTTTCACTATCGGAATGAGTCAGTGCAATCTCGGGGAGCCGTGGCGTGTCCAGATGAACGCTGACATCGAGGCTGCTGCTAAGAAGCATCCCAATATACGTGTTATCTTCAAAGATGCGCAAAACGACACGCTGCGTCAGCGGGCACATCTGGAAGAATTTATCGGCGCTAAAGTCGATCTTATCATCGTCAGCCCTAAGGAGGCCCAGCCGTTGACTGAACCCGTGGCCAAGGCTTATCGCGCGGGAATTCCAGTTATCGTGCTTGATCGGGCGGTTCTTGGAGAAGAATATACCTGCTTCATTGGCGCCGACAATAAAAAGATAGGCTACGCGGCAGGCCGATGGCTTGTGGAAAAACTCGGCGGTAAGGGTAACGTTGTGGAGCTAATGGGCTTAATGACCTCCACGCCCGGGCAAGATCGGCACTCGGGTTTCCGCGAGGCGATCGCCGGCACTGAGATCAAGGTGATCTTTGAGGCTGACATGAAGTGGCTTGAGCCAAATGCCCGTCGGGAGATGGAGTCGGCTTTGGCCCGGTTTGACAAGATCGATGCCGTTTACGCGCATAATGACCCGGGTGCCCACGGGGCGTACTTGGCCGCCAAGGCAGCGGGGCGCGAAAAGGAAATGCTCTTCGTGGGGATCGATGCCCTTCCGCACGAGGGCATCGCCTATGTTCGCCAGGGGATTCTCAGCGCCACATTTCTTTATCCCACCGGTGGAGCCGAGGCGATCGAAGTGGCAATGAAAATTTTCCGCGGCGAGCAAGTCCCAAAAAAGATCGTGCTTGGCTCCCGGCTTTATACGCCAGAAAATGTCGATCGCGGCGGCGATCCGATCGAATAATTCCCGGTGCGAATAAGCCTGGTAATCTGCTTCTATTCGTCGGAAATCGGGCAAGCTTCGAGCACCACGGCCGTCAACGGAGGTACCGTTATCGTCAAAGTTTGGTCGGCACGCCATATCGAGGGTACCTCCATAGGCCGAGAACAGTACCGGGCGTTGACACGCCATGAACGACGAGTCCACTCCGCGGGCAGTTGCCATGCTTCTTCAAACCGTACGGTAAATTCCTGGGGCTTAGTAGCCGGGTTCCGCAAAGCCAAAATCGCTTTATCAGGGCTCCAGGCGGCATAGGCGTAAACTTCTCCCGAACCTGGATCCCCACCGTACCAATGCACATCAAGGAGTACCGGTTGATTGGCACGGATCCAACCGAGCGCCTCCGCCAATGCTTGCCAGGTCCTGTCGCTCATAAGCCCCGGAGTGAGGTAAAGCTCGAAGTTCTGTGTCCCGGAGGCCGCCGCCATCCAAATCTCGTCGATGACATCTTCGGCTTCCCGACCCATCTTAAGGGCGGTTCCCAATTGGCCGAAGCAAATAGTAACAGTCATGAGCGAATTAAGCGGATAAAAGGGCGCCCGGCGCACGATCCTTCGGTATACCTCCATGTCTCGATAGGTAATCCATTGTTGACGAACAGGTCCCTCGCCATGGGCTGCCCAGTCATGACCACCCCGCCACACCGAATCCCCAAAAAGCAACCATGCCGGCGAAGGCCAAGTTCCGGTCGTGATGCTCAGGAATATGTCAGGCTTCGCTTCACGAAGTTGCCGGGCCAAGTGGAGAAGTGCTTCGATATCCGGCCCAAACCTCCGGGATGCCCCTTTCACTTCGCTGCCTTCGGCAATTCCGTCGAACTTAAAATATCGGATGTCATACTCTTTTAGCATCCGCAGACACACATCCCGGAACCGGGTGTAATAACGTGGACCAGCCAGAGAAAATCCGCGCTCGTTGGTCTCAAATCCCTCCTTTTTCCCGTAAGCCAACCTTTCTTCTCGGGCTTGCCCATAGCCGCCAAACGGCGATAGCCACGTACCGACACCGGAGCTATACTTCTGCGCCAATTCCCGGAGCGGAGAAAACCCTCGTGGGAACCCAGTGTGAAATCCCCACAACGTTCGGTTGTCATCCCAACCATCGTCGAAGACAAATGCGTCAACGGCAGTACCCCTCTTGCGAATAAGTTCCTCCCCAAAGGCCCGAATCACCTCGAGGCATTGGCCTTCGTTCATCTTCCGATCGCCCCAAGCGATATCCCACCAGGAGTTATAGTTGACAAAAGTTCGATAGGGCCGGGGCCGTTCCTGCTCCAGGTAAGCCTGGAAAGACCGCCGTTTTTGCCCTGGGATGAGAACGCCGATCACGGCACTTCTCACAAGAGCGGAGGCTTCTTCCGGAAGGGGGAAAAGCGGACTTATTTGCCGAATTTTTCCGCCTTGGCTCACAATCTGGGCCATCGGGTGTTCGCAGAAAAAGAAAAACCCGTCAGCCACAAGAGGCGATCCATCCACAACCCCGGCCGGTTTGGCTTGTTCTTCGGGAAGCTCCCACCAAACGACATCGGCCGGAAGGGGCACGCGTGAAGCGGGAGTCAATTCGATTTCCGTGCGGACGTAGTGGACGCCTTCCCGCAATTGAAATCGCACCTCTCCCTCCACACCCACGTCAGCAAGAACAATCGGTAAAGTGAGGCACTTACCCCCACGTCGTTCCGCCTTACGCAAAGCGTTTGATGTGCCGGCAAATGATTCCACCCGCAGATCCCCGGCAGGCCGCAGGGGCAAGAGCCCCCTCCCCTGCCCTTCCCCGCTAAGCAAAATAGCTAAAGGCGAGCTGTCAACAAGTGAGTACTCCCCTCCCCCGCGGCGCCCGGACAGCCGGGTTATCCGAATCCCATCAGGTTGAGCCACCACTCGTAGTTCAAGCCAGGCATTGCCCAGGACTGCTTGTTCTCGATCCGCCTTGGCGTAGACCCCCACTTCGTCCGGGGCTTCAAGTAAAACCTCGAAAGTTCGCAAACTTTCCTGCCCCGCTGCCAAATGACAAATAAAGGCCGCCTCAGTAAACGTCCACATTGCGACCGCCAAGCCAGCACTGATCTTGGGGAGAAGCTGCGATTGGATCATAGAACAAACCCTCTCAAGTCCCATAACGAGCTTTACGCGTTGGAGCAAAATTGACCGAGCCAAAGTTTCTCTCGGCGCCAAGAGAGCGCGCCCGGCTTTCGCGTTGTGCCCAATCCTAATAGTCGTAAGGTGATCTACCGCAGAGCTCAGTCTCACTAAGTCCTCGGCACATACTACCGGAGCACCGGATTGACTTCCACCCCGCCTCCCTACGTACGAATCTTGCGTAACTCCGCCGAGGGGAACGGAATCGGCGAGGGCCGAGAAAAAAATGCCTTTTGGCACCACCGCAAGCTCACCGGCGACGGTATTGTCTTCTCTCCGGGGTGTACCGGCCAGTGGGTAATACGGCCCAGCATCAACCTCTGCTGGGTTGAGAAAGAATCCGGAGGAAAAGCTCCCGCAGGTCCTCGGAATTTACTCGACGCGGGTTAAGGCGGAGCAGGAGGCGGCCACCTGCCTCAGCACTTGCGACAAGCGTGCTCACAAGGTGTTGATCAAAACTTTTCGGTAAATATTCCAAGGCAAGTCGGCGCGCCGCGGAGGTCCAATGGTCAACCGCGGCCGCAATGTCAAAATTCCAGTCTTCGCCAAAAGCCGCGAAAAGCCACCGGTTATCCGTCCACAGGTGTCGGAACCGGTCTTCCGTCTCAGGCAAATTAAATTCCAGGCACGGACGGAGGGTTAGGCCCACCGCCAGACCATGGGGCATGCCCAGTACCGCCCCAAGCGCGTGGGCCAAAGCATGACCGACAGCAACGCCGCGGGCTTGAACGGCAAGGCCGCCTAGGAGGCCCGCCAAACATAAATCATGCCAGGCATCTCCGTCTTCACCTTCGGAGCAAAGGCGGGGCAAATGCCGCGACAGGATGCCAATTGCCCCACCGGCGAAAAGAAGCCCTACCGGATTGGCCGAGCGACTAATCACAGCCTCCACCGAGTGACCTAGTGCATCCATTAACGAGGCAGCAAGCACCGCCGGGGGGCAGCTTTGAGAGAGAGAAGGGTCAACAATCGCTAAATCCGCCCGACAATACGGCGAGTTTACAGCCAGCTTGACAGGCACGGTTTGGCTTGCGGCGGAAACGGGCATCTCGACCCGGATGACCGCCACTCCCGTCACCTCGCTTCCCGTGCCGGGCGTCGTAGGGACGAGAATGAGAAAAGGCGTCTTTCCGCCGTGAGCGGTTCGCAGCGCGGCAGAGAACGTTGGCGCGGGTTCCTTACCCCCCTTTCCGGCGGCAAGCACAGCTGGGTCCAAGCTCGTTCCCAAGCGGAGCTGGTAGGCGGCAAACTTGGCCAGATCTAAGACGCTCCCGCCCCCCACCCCGACAACCACTTCCGGGCGAAATTGGGCGGCTGCCTCATACGCATGTACCGCTGCCGGCACGTCTGGCTCCCCGGCCGACATAAACCACTCAAGAACCTCTACGCCGCTTTTTTGTAGATCGCGAACCAATTGGGAGTAGTGTTCGTCCAGTGGCGACCCGGGGCGATAACCCACGAGGAGAGCCCGTCTGCCGTAGGAACTTACAACTTGGGGCGCGGCAGAGAATTGTCCTGCACCAAACCGGATCTGAGTGGGCAAGCAAAATTCCCAAGACTTGAATAGGCCAACATTCATTTGTGAACGATTTCTCCTCAATCGAGCTTCTTGGTGCCTGCAACGTCTTACTTTTTCCCATCTCGCCGCACTAGCCAGGATCTTCTTGGACGCTTACAACTTTGCACTTGGACGCTGGCCCCTCGACTGCCACCTTCTACCCTTTATTGCGACCTGTCCCAATCACCTTGTGAGGGTCCCCCCGTCAGCCGCGCACCTGACCCGGGCAAAGGCGTTCTGGAAAATGCACGCCAAACGCCCCCGACAGCGGCGGAGCTAACAACGGCGGCTTGAAGGAGCGGAAGACTCATGCCCCCTTGAACCGACTGATCCCGAAGCCGCTCCCCTCCCCTGCCCTCCCCTGCCGGGCAACTTGTCGACCCATTCGGGCTCATTTGCTGGACCACCCGGAGTCGCCACATCAAATCGCACTTGGCAACCCGCATGGCGGCATCACTGGATCCGCAGCGACTATTTCCGTTGGGAATCAGATCCTGGCGGTTGCTCCCATCTCGCTGGGGGGCAATCGCACGGGTTCGCTTCCAGGTCTTAAAAGATCCTGGAACTTGAGCTCAGATTCGCCAAGCCACGCAAAGTACCCATCTTCTATGCATGTTTACCGGTTTCAGAGCCAAGATTTTGCCAAATGCCAAAACAGCCTTGGAGCAGAGTCGTTTGTGCGGCTAAGCTGCCGTTGCCCGGCCGGTTAGTTTGGGCTCATCCCCGCGGATGGTTTGTGCTCGCTATTCCGCGGGCGGACCGACCTCCCGCGGGAAAAGAGAAATCCCTGCAGAATTTGACGGCCGATTATTGTCGGGGTTTGGTCTACCTCCTGGAGGAAACGCTAGCAACATCTACGCGTCTACCTTCTGGGGGAAAGGCTAGCAACATCTACGCAGTCCAACAGCTGGGAGGACTTTTCTTTAGGGCACCCGCCAGGGTGATCCTAGCAACTTGAGCAAAAGCCCTGGGCAAGTTTCGCCCGGTCATTCTCACGTGACGAACACCGTGTGGGAAGGTCGGCTCCCCATATACCGGAAGAAATCAACTTCGCAACGGATCGTTGAGCCATGAACTTGGCAAATGTGGGTTTGTCGGTTGTGATCCCTGTTTACAACGAGGAACAAAATATCGCGCCCCTCACCGAGCGGCTCGTCCTCGTTTTGGCCTCCATGACAGACGACTGGGAAGTGATTTTCGTCAACGACGGATCAGCCGATGGCACGCAAGCAGTTCTTGAAAGCTACGCCCAACTTGAGCCCCGAATAAAGGTTATTCAGTTCCGGCGTAATTATGGACAGACGGCCGCACTTGCAGCAGGAATCCAATCGGCAAGCAAAGACCTCGTTGCTACTCTCGACGGAGATCTCCAGAATGATCCGGCAGATCTTCCCCGAATGGTGGCGGAATTACTTTCCGGCGGGTACGACATCGTACACGGTTGGCGGCGCAATCGGCAGGATCCGACCCTATTGCGTAAGCTCCCGTCGCGGATCGCTAACCGGCTTATCACCCATGTGACTCGGGTACCCGTCCACGACCTGGGCTGCGCCCTTCGGGTGATGCGCCGGGAAATAGCTCAAGAGCTTGAGCTATACGGTCAGATGCATAGGTTCATTCCAATCCTTGCCCACTGGAAAGGGGCGAGAAGTACGGAAATCGTCACCCATCATCATCCACGTCGATTTGGCCGTAGCAAATACGGGCTTGAGCGCACCCTCGGCGTCCTCTTGGATTTGTTGACCGTCAAGTTCATTGTTGACTACCTCTCAAGCCCGATGCGATTCTTTGGCCGAATCGCCCTTGTTTGCTTTGCAGTGGGTATCCTGGCCGCTTTTGCCACCGTCGGCATGAAGCTCTTGGATGGCGTGGACATGACCGGAAATCCCCTGCTCCTCCTTGCCGCCCTTTCCGCCATGGTGGGCGTGCAGTTTATAAGCCTGGGTGTCTTAGGGGAACTATGCATTCGCATTTACTATGCCGCCGGGGCCCGATCAAGCTTTGCGATCCGGAAATTCATAAACTTCGAGGAACAACTTTGTCCGGCCGCGCCTCGTGCCGTGTATCTTGCCACTGAGCCCGTTCTTTCTCGCCAGAGTCCGGCGGCTGCTTTTGCCCCGGGAAAGCAGGCAGAGGATGCCCCCGCGGGACTTTCCTGCCGGGAGGACTATGCCGCTTCCGCTGCAGCGCATGTTCGACCCGAGAGCGTTTCCCGCGCCGCGTAAAGCACTTGGATTTCGCGGAGGGAAATCGCCACCAAACGGCTACGAGCTTCTACCGCTGGCTCTCCGTCTCCCGGCCACTAGCGCTCTCCAGGAAAAGGGGAGCTGCGCCCCGATGCCATCAAAACGTCAATGCGCGAATCAGCCGGGACTTAATCCACCCATTGGGTGCCCCGAAAGGCTTCCCAAAGGCGCCCCGCGTGTTTATGCCTTTTCTGCCTGCCGTTTGTGTTTATAGACAACCTCTGGATCGAAGACTTTTTCGCCGACTGTCTCCAGCCCTCGGTCACTCACGCGGCGATAAAAACAGGAACGATAACCCAAGTGACAAGCAGCCCCTCCAACTTGTTCGACGCGAAGGAGAATTGTGTCCTCATCGCAGTCGAAATATATCTCCCGCACAATCTGCACGTGACCGCTTTCTTCTCCCTTTCGCCACAGCCGTGCCCGACTCCGACTGTAGTACACAGCATGCCCCGTAGCCAAAGTCTGACGGAAACTCTCTTCGTTCATGTAGGCAAGCATCAACACCTCATTGGTCCGCACGTCTTGCACAATGGCAGGCAAAACACCATTACCTTTGGCGAAATTCGGCATCGGCCAACGTGCCGCTTCTGTCCGCGTACTATCCGGGGCTGTAGACATGGCGAAGGACCTAGAACTCCCTGGTGCAACAACTCGTGCCGAAGTAAACGATTTTCGGCCCTATTACCTTATACCGAGGCCTCCCTTCGATGACCGGTAGCCCTATTTTGAACAAGGGCTCCCGGCTACCCCGCCCGGCAACTATCCCTGGCAAAAAAGCAAGGCAGTTCGGTTCACGCAGCCACTGGCGTTCAGAGGCACCGCCGGAGGGGACGACGGCCGAGGCTGCCGGCTCCTAAGGCACGCCGGCCGGCCAGCTGTCGTGGGGCGACCTGCCGGTGGGTTTAGGCGGGGCGGCAGACCGAGAAATCCAATACGGCAGAATTTTACTGGGAACGCTCGATGATTGGCCCGAAAACAAAGGTTTTTCGATGATCCTTGCTGAAAAGGGAGGGAAAACCGAAAAGGGTAATTTCAGTGCCATAACGTACGGACACGAAACCGTGACGAAATCAAGAAAGATAGTGTTCATTACGGACTTGCTTAGGGCTTTCCGGCGGCTGGATCCGACCTGGGCTCTCGTGGTCGGGATGTCAGGGTTAGCCGTGTGGCTTATCGGCAGCCTCCCCGGTGAAGAGGTTAGTTCTCGTCCGGAATACCAGCTTGATGAACAGTCGCTTGTTCTTCCGGCCGCCCCGCCGTGGCTCTGCCGAGAGCTCCGCGACGATTTCACAATAGCCCTCAGCCAAGCAGGGCTAGCAGATTTGATCGACGAGGAGCTTGCCCAAAGGGCCGCCATCCTCTTAGAACGTCACCCCTGGGTGAAGGCTGTTACGTTCGCACGGCCCCGTTACCCAGCTGCTATTGAGGTGCATCTTACCTACCGGTGGCCGGTCTGTTTCTGGAAGGTAGCAAGCGGAATCTGCGTTCTAGACGAAGAAGGGTATGTGCTGCCATCCACGGATCTATGTGGCGAGGCGCTTGACCGACTTTTCGAAATAATCGCCCCAGATTCGGTCGCTGCCTCCATTGGTGGCGGCCGAGCGCGAGACGGTCGCCTCATCGAGTCAGCCCGGCTGGCTTCGCTGCTTGGCGCGGACGTGGTGGAGGCGGGATTTCGGCTTATCCGGGCGGAAGTGACTATCCACCCAATTGACCCAGAGGAAATCACGCTCTTTCTTGTCGCATCGGATGGGCGGCAAATCTTTTGGGGTCATCCGCCGGGCCGGGAGACACCGGGTGAGGCCGCTGCTGATCGCAAAAAAGAGGTTCTTCTCCGGTGGCTCGAGGAAGCCGGCCAGATGCCAAACCAGGGGGGCATTGTGCTGGATCTGACGGAGCTGTGAGCAAACTGCGGCGGATCCCCCAAACTGGGCAACTTCTCGAAGTTATGGCAAGACCGAACTCACTAGGTTGCCTCAGACGGCGAGGCAACCCCCGGGGCCAAAGGTCTTTGCGGAATCATCTATATTTCCCAAATTGTTGAGATGGCTTAAACGCCTTAATCTTGGATGGCTCTCCGGTACTGGTCTCGCTAGCATTTCACCGACCCCCTAGGGTTTCGCGGCGGAATCACAACTCCGACAGCTAACCGATTCCCGGGGGATTGGCCGTTTGTGGTTCATCAGGTAGCTTGACACGCAGGCAGAGCCGCGGAGATGAAAGGAGGATATCATACCGCCTATAAAGGGTAATTCGTCTTGACGTCAAAAACTCCGCTGGAAAGCTGGCCCAAATTACTTCCATTAAGAAGCAGCAAAGCACCTGCCCGGAGCGCCAGCTAACCATTGGAGGGCGCACTGGCCGGTCGGGGGACAAAACGCCGACGCTGAGGGTGGTCTTTAAGGGTCAGGAAGCAATGGTCGAAACTTTCCCCCCTCGACCTCAAACGGAGGGTAATGCTAAAACGAGCCGTGCCTATCGCCGGCTGTTAGTGAGAGCGCCGGTTATTTCTCCCGGGCTGATAGCCGGGAGCAATATCTCGGCTTGTTTCCCAATAGAGTCGTGAGGAACGGAGAGCCTTCGGAAGGAGTCTGGAACAATTACGGCGTAAAAGCCGACATTCTGAGCCTGTTAAGGTCGCAGGGAATTTGCGGCGCAATCGCTCCAACCGTTGCGGAACGAACTCGGCCGCGACGTTGGTAGGTGAAGTAAAATTCGATTGCTACCCTTGTGACTCGTTCACGTAATAACTTGCGAAGGCAACAATTTACCCGGAAAGCTTGCCATTTCGGTTAGTGAGTTTAGGTTTCTTCATCCTTGACAAAAGTGGAGGAAGAGCAGCGTGGAAGCTAGTCGGATCCCGATGACCCGGCAGGGTTACGAAAAGCTTAAGGCGGAGATTGATCGGTTGCAAAACGAGGTAATGGTCGAGGCGGAAAAACGGGTGGCCAAGGCCCGTGCGGAGGGAGACCTCAGGGAAAATGCCGAATATCATGCGGCTCGCGAATCCCTGGCGCTGATTCAGGAGAAGTTGGCGCAGCTCTACGAAAAACTGCGACGGGCCTACATTGTGGAGGTTGAGGAAAGTCCGCCCGATGTGGTGGCGATGGGCCGAAAAGTGGTCCTTCGGGACCTTGAGACCGACGAGCTTGAAACTTACACTCTGGTGGGCTTAGGCGAGGAGAACTACGCCGAGGGCAAGATTTTGGTGTCAAGTCCCTTGGCCCAGGCCATTCTAGGTAAGCGGAAGGGTGATCAGGTAAGCTTTCAGGCACCTATGGGCATGATCCATCTGGAGATCGTTGACGTCCTGCCGGCCGATGGATCAACTTAGCCAAATAGTTGCCTGTTAAGCTCAACGAGTTGTTGACTCTGAAAACGCAAAACAAGGGGCAAAGCACCGGCCGGAGTTAGCCCTGCAGGGTGGAGGGAGCAACGGCTCTCGTCGCGGGGGAGAGACGCTCGATTTGCCCAACATTAGAAAGGCCCGCTTCGCGTAGGCGCAATCGGAAAAATGCGGTCAGTAATTCGACCGGCCGGCCGTAACGTGCCGATCGTACGCCAAAAGCCTAATCTTTAATTTCGGAACAAAAGGAGCGCCGGCTGTGCTTGTTCCCACGCATCGCCGCAATCCTTGCGAATTGTGTGTTTTCTACCGTTGGGTTCCAATATCCCTGGTTTTGCCGGCCATTCTGCTCGGTCTTCCGGCCTGGGGTGCAGAAGACTTGTGGGTGACTTATCGTGGCACGGAAGGCCCTGGCGCGGGGAAGCAAATCGTCCTTATTGCTGGTGACGAGGAGTATCGCTCGGAAGAATACATGCCCATGCTGGGGCAGATTCTCGCCAAGTGGCATGGGTTTACTTGCACGGTGCTGTTTTCGATAAATCCTGAAACGGGCGAAATCGACCCCAATTGCCAGACGAACATCCCAGGATTGGATCAGCTGCGATCGGCCGATTTGATGATTATCGGCGCGCGTTTTCGCGAGTTACCCGATGATCAGATGCAATACATAGCCGAATATGTTGATTCCGGCAAACCGATCATTGGGATCCGAACGGCAACCCACGCCTTTGCGTACACGCGCAATCGGCAAAGCCGGTTTGCTCATTATGATTGGCGAAGCACGGTGTGGCCTGGGGGTTTTGGCCGACAGGTCCTGGGTGAAACCTGGGTTTCCCACCACGGCGTCCATGGGAGGGAAAGCACTCGCGGTGTGATTGCACCGGGAATGTCCCAGCATCCCATTCTTCGGGGGGTAAAGGATGTTTGGGGACCAACAGATGTTTACACGGTAAGGGATCTGCCTAAAGACGCGCAAGTTTTGCTTTATGGGCAAGTGCTTTCCGGGATGAACCCTGATGATCCGCCTGTGGCAGGACCGAAAAATGATCCGATGATGCCCCTCGCGTGGATCCGTTTCTACCCGAGCGCCAGTGGAAAGAAGGCCCGCGTGTTCTGCACCACCATGGGCTCGGCCGTCGATTTTGCCTGCGAGGATCTGCGACGCTTAGTAGTCAACGCGGCCTATTGGTGCCTCGGTATGGAGGATCTCATCCCCGAACGGGCCAAAGTGGATTATGTCACCCCGTATGAGCCCACACCTTTTGGCTTCGGAAAATTCCGCCCGGGAAAGAGGCCTCCGGATCTTGCCTGGAGGTAAACTTGTCTTAAAAACACCAGGTATTGGCAACGGGAATGGCCATTGGCGATAAAGGGGTAGAGGACCAAGGGTGGGCCGCGTTTATCAGTCTCTCCCTACCTTGGTAATGGTCCACTGAGTAAAGCGCGACCGAGGGAGCAAGATTCATGCGGAATCTGATCACTGGCGGTGCGGGGTTCATTGGGTCACATCTTTGCGAATGGCTTCTGGCCCAGGGGCAACGGGTGTTGGCAATCGACGATTTCTCCACAGGCCGCCACGATAACATCGCTCATCTTGAAAACCATTCCTTGTTCACGTTGGTCTGCGCCAGTATCACCGATGAGCAAATTGTGCGGGAATGCGTAGCCCAGGTGGACCGTGTGTTTCACCTGGCCTCCGCGGTAGGGGTTCGCCTCATCGTGGAGCAGCCGGTGAAAACAATCGAGACGATAGTGCACGGCACCTCGGTCGTGCTGCAGGCATGTGCTCGGTACAGACGGCCTGTGTTGCTTACATCCACTTCCGAAGTTTACGGGAAAGCGAACAAAGTCCCCTTCAGCGAAGACGACGACCTTGTCATCGGCCCCGCCTTCCGGCGTCGCTGGGCGTATGCCTGTTCGAAGGCACTTGATGAATTCCTAGCGATGGCTTACTGGCACCATTCCCGGTTGCCGGTGGTAATCGTGCGGCTATTCAACACAGTAGGCCCACGCCAGACCGGGCAATACGGTATGGTCGTTCCCCGGTTTGTTCGTCAAGCCTTGGCCGGCGAGCCTTTGACCGTTTACGGCGACGGCTCGCAGACCCGATGTTTCTGCCATGTGAAAGATGCGGTAGGGGCACTTGTCAAGCTGATGGATCACCCCGGGGCTCGCGGGCAGATCTTCAACGTGGGGAGCCAGGAAGAAGTCAGTATTCGCGAGTTGGCCGAACGCGTCATCCGCATTGTGGGCAGTAGCTCCAAAATCGTTTACATTCCGTTTGATCAGGCTTTCGGCCCCGACTTCGAGGACATGCAGCGTCGCGTCCCTGACCTCCGCAAGGTCCAACAACTTATTGGCTTCCAGCCCCGTTACCAGTTGGATGATATCATTCGGGATGTGGCGGCTTACCTCAGTGGGCGGATGACAAGCGGATTCCCAGGCTATTGATCTGCTCCGGTTGCTTCTCCATAACTGAATGGCGATACGCCCGAACGAAAGGCCTGTTGCCCTGTCATACCAGCTAGGCGCTAGGCTCTTTGCCTATGTTTGCCTAGGGAGCACCCCGAGGGATTGGACCACCTCGGGGTGGCGCTGATAACACTTGGGCGTGTTCCCCACTTGTGAAACGGTACCAGGGGATGGGCCTTGTAACGACCGCATAAACTGGGAGCCTCAAGAATGCCTGCCCGATTAAGAACCAAACATTGGATGAGCATTTCCTTTGCTGTTTTGTTGTTTACACACCCGCAAGCCTTTCTGCAAGGCCAAGAACCCAACGACGGGGCATGGTGGCGGGGCAACACCGAGGCAATCGTGCTACGCGAATTTGTTTTTAACGAAGCTCCGTTTGCCAGTTGTCATGCGTCTACCATCGTTGAGGGTCCCGGTGGGCTTGTTTGCGCGTGGTTCGGCGGCACTCGGGAGGGGGCCTCGGACGTTGGAATCTGGCTTAGTCGACATGAGAACGGCCGGTGGTCGCCTCCTGTTGAGGTGACTAGTGGGGAGCAACCGGAGGGGCACCGATTTCCCTGCTGGAATCCGGTGCTTTTCCGGCCAAGAAACAGCGAAAGGCTTTATCTTTTCTACAAGGTGGGGCCCAGTCCCAGCAGGTGGTGGGGAATGGTGACAACCAGTGATGATGGTGGGCGGTCATGGAGCCAACCGGCGCGGCTGCCTAATGGGATCCTGGGGCCCATTAAGAATAAGCCGATCGAACTTTCCGACGGCACATGGGTCTGTCCCTCTAGCACAGAGACACCGGAGCGTCCCAGTCGCTGGTCGATCCATTTTGAACTAACCCGCGATCGTGGGCAGACCTGGACCCGCGTTGACGTCCCATCAGGTGCGATCGCGATTAACGCTATTCAGCCCACGATCTTCGTGGATTCCCGTGGGACACTCATTAGTGTCGGTCGAACGCGGGAGGGTCGCCTCTTTTGGACCTTCTCTGCAGACCAAGGCCAAACATGGGCGCCGTTGCAGAGGGCGCTTTTACCCAATCCGAACGCTGGTGTTGACGGAGTGACGCTCAAAGACGGGCGGCATCTCCTTGTCTTTAATCCCAGCATTCAAGGTCGGACGCCGTTGGCTGTGGCGTTCTCGCAGGACGCCTGGCGTTGGGAGGCAGCACTCCTCCTCGAGGATGCGCCCGGTGAATTTAGCTATCCTGCCATCATCCAAAAATCCGACGGACTTGTGCACATCACGTATACTTGGCGTCGCCAGCGGATTGCCCACGTCGTTCTTGACCCGGCAAAACTTAAAGGTGTTCCCATGCCAGCGGGCCAATGGCCAAAGGAGGCAAACCTGCGGAGGGAGCTTGGTACACAAAGCTCGGTGCCCCCATCAATGTCGCCCACCCGCCCGCATATCGTGATCGTTATTACCGACGATCAGGGGCCGGGAGATTTTTCCTACTTTGGCAACCCGATTCTTCGGACCCCTCACTTAGATCGGCTGTTTGCCGAGGGCGTACTACTGCGCGATTTTCACGTCACGCCCGTCTGTACACCGACTCGGGGCCAACTTATGACCGGTCAGGATGCCCTGCGGAACGGTGCCCGGACCGTCCCTGCCGGATCGAATATGGTCTGGCCCGAGATTCCCATGTTGCCCGAAGTCCTCCGGCAAGCCGGCTACGCCACCGGTCTTTTCGGAAAATGGCATTTGGGCGACCACTATCCCAACCGGCCCATGGATCGGGGATTTGATAAGGCAATTTGGCTGGGCGGATGGGGAATTGCTTCCGACGTGGAATTCGACAACGATACAGTCAACACCCGCTATTTGGATGGCACCAAACTTTGTCAGTCCCAGCGATATTGCACGGATCTGTGGTTTGATAAAGCAATCGAGTGGATGGATGAGTGCCGGCGGAGAGGACAACCGTTCTTCTGCTATATCGCCCCTAATGCTCCGCACGACCCCTGGTGGGCTCAAGAAAAAGACGCAAGGCCCTACCAAGATAAGACCAAGCCGGAGGTGGCCCAATACTTCGGGATGATTGCTAATATTGACGAAAACATCGGCCGGCTAGAGGATTTCCTAGTGACAACTGGTCTTAAAGACGACACGATCTTAGTCTTCCTCACCGATAATGGTGGCACCGCGGGAACAATCGTTTACAATGCCGGTCTCCGTGGTCGAAAAGGAGGTTATTATGAAGGGGGCCATCGGGTTCCGTGTGTTATCCGCTGGCCTCGCGGAGGAATAGCTGGCGGAAAAGTACTGGCGGAACCGACCCAGGTCCAAGATTTGTTTCCCACGCTCCTTGAGCTGTGTGGAATTCCAAAACCGGCTCGGTGTCAATTTGATGGAATTAGTTTGGCTCAAGCACTTCGATACCCTGAGTCGCCCTCGTTGCCGGAGCGAATTCTTGTCGTGCAATATGGCCGGCGCACGGGTGCCGTCAAATACGACGGTTGCGTGATTGCCGGCCCCTGGCGATTGGTCAACGGGACTGAGCTTTATCGAATCGACCAGGACCCCAGCCAGGAACGGGACTTGGCCAAGTTGGCCCCTCCCTCGGACGAGGCCAGTGGGATGCTTACGAAGTTACGGAGCTATTACGAGAAGTGGTGGGAAGGTGTGACTCCTCGGGTATTTGAATATCAACCGATCCCGGTGGGCACGGAGCACGAGAACCCGGTGATCCTCTCCTCTAACTATTGGGCTGGGGTAGATGTCGACAACAATCGGAACGTAGCCGTCGCCGCTGGGGGCCCCCGAGGAGGAACCTTTCATCTCCAGGTAACCCGAGGGGGACTTTATACGATTGAGCTTCGCCGCTGGCCATTTCACACCGATTTACCTATTGGCTCGGCAGGTCCCACGCGGACAGTCTCCGGCCGGCCCCTTAGTGCAAGTGAAGTAACACAGCCGGGGGCTGGCACCGGCTTGATCCCGAAGCGGACAGTTATCCCTGCACGGAAGGCAATCCTTGAAGTTGCGGGAGAGACAATTTCCGCTTCTGTCACGCCGGAGGAAAAGGGAGCTGTTTTCACCTTGCGGCTTAACCCCGGAAGAACCACACTCCGCGGCTGGTTTCAAGATGAAAAGGGGCAGGATCTGTGTGGAGCTTTCTACGTGATGATTCGCCGGGACGACAATTAGCCTGCGGAGGAAGCCGACTGACCATTCGAGTGGCATACCAAGACGCACCTGGCAGCATTCCCCCCTGCCCTAAACTCCTACGGATCCTCGCGTACCGGAATTACATTCAGGCGGCGAAGCTCTTCTGTATAACTTGTCAGAAAACGCCGCCCAACCCCCGGGTCAACACGAGCATTCGTCCAATCGAAAGCGATTTGGGGGACATCCATTGCCGACGGCAAGCCTTCGGCCAGTTGCTGTCCAAGTTGTCGAAATCGCTCCGCCCATGCCTTCGGCCTGCCGTCCGCGCGGAATAAACCGGTAAGCTGCGTAACGTCCTTTGCCTCGGGATGGTCAAAAGCTCCCCAATTGAGCCAGCCGCTGGCAAGACCCTCCGTCGCCTTGACTAGCGAGGAGCACCACCGGGCTTGATCCTCTTCCGCTGCTGGTGGATGATTTCCAAAGGTCAATTGCCCGCCCCCATACCAGCCGAATTCCGCAACAACCACCGGCTGACCTGGTTTGGCGCATTCGCGGACGACCGCTTGTACATAGGCCAGGTTTGCTTCCCAATCCTCAGCGCGTCTGTAGTCGAAGAATCCGCGCGCAAGGGGATAAAAATGCACTTCTTGAAAGTCCAGCCATTGCGCCAATCGCTCCGGTCGGAAAGCGGAGTATTGCCGCGGATCAGGCAAGACGACGGGAATACTCCACTGGATGAGGCCCACTGTCACCAAAGCCTCTGGGTCGGCTTGGCGAATTACCCGCACTTGCCGACGAACCCACTCGTCCGCCACACTTTCCCGAAAGTCCTGGTAATCAATCAGGGCGCTTCTGGAAGCAGTACCGTCCAGGCGAGGGGGCGGGATGTCGCCCCACCGGATTTCGTTTACGGACAGGCCCCAAGCTTCTGCAACGGCTTGAGCTGATCCATATTTTTCCCTCAACCAGCGATTCCATTTTAACCTCAGGGCCGGTGAGTCCCACCCAACTGACGGCTCATTCAAAAGGTCATAAGCGACCACCACTGCCCGCCCGCGGTTATGCTCGGCGAAAAGCTGCCAAAAACGTTCCTGGGCGGCGAGCATTTCTTCATCGGCAAAACGGTCTCGCCGCGCCCAAGAAGGTATTCCTTCCCAATGGTCGGGACCTGTCGGATGCACGTAAATTCCTGCTTCCTCGGCCAGCTTGAGGAAGGCGTCCCACTTCCGAAGGCCATCCTCTGCTAAGCGGTCCGGTTCCTGGAAGAAGGACCCAAAAGTGAGAAAGACACGAACACAGTTTACGCCATACGAGCGAAGAAGTTGAAGATCTTTCGCCGTAGCCGCCGGATCAAATTGCCGCCACAGCTGTGGGGCCCAACCTGTGCCCGGCCGAAAGTAGTTGACTCCCCATAAAACGACCACCTTGCCATCGGGAGCGATTAGCCTATTGCCGTTCACCCGCAATCGCGGAAGTGCGCGATGCTCCTCGAGCCCTACGGCTCGTCCGCATAAAACCTCGCAAACGAGGAAGCTACACACGATTAGGCAGGTTAGGACTCGCATGAGGATCCCCGTCAATTAGTTGCAAGAGACCACGGTTGAGCTGTCAACATGGCCTGAAAGCTTTGGCCAACGAGTTTGGCTTCGGCCATCCTTCTTCGTTGGTACTTTCGATCCGGTAAGCCGCGGGCGGATAATATTAAGCAGGGGTACCTTTCATTATGGACCTTCGACAGGTGGTCAGCAAATCGGCTTGTTGGAAACCAGCTCAGGAGGAAACCCGAGGAAACGGATGACCGCGAACTTTGAGCGGACGTGCTGGCAGCGGCGCCTAAGCGCCTGGATCGCGCGGCCAAACTCGAGTGCATCGGTTAGCTTGGTTAGGCGACTTTCGCCGCCGGCGAGGCTACCTTTGGGTCGCAAGGCAAGTCGGCTCTGCTGTTTAATCGTACGAAGCGATCCGCCATCCCGGAGGGGCGTCGGCCGAACGTTGTCGGGGCGCAGCGCTTTTGACCTGATTGTCCAAAAGCCACGAAAAGTATACTCTGGTGCTTAAAAAGGAAGTTTCGTTTCCTTGTTATGTTGACGAATTATTTTGAAGTCAGTAGTTCCACGGGCCTATGGCCATAAACGAACGGCGTGGCGACCGAGAATTTGAGTTCGGAGTCCCCATCCCCGGCCGAATTTTGCCCCCTCACCTGTGGACGAAGACTGGTTTAAAAAAATTGCCGCCGGAGGGACCGCTTGACTTTGCCAGCATATTCGGCCGGGAGGCGCCCCTGGTTTTGGACATTGGGTGTGGGAACGGCCGGTTCATCTTGGGGAGCGCACTGCGCCGGCCGGAGCTCAACCACCTGGGGATCGACATTTTGCCGGTTGTGATCCGCTACGCAACTCGCCGGGCGAACCAACGTGGGCTAAAAAATGTTCGCTTTGCCGTCTGCGGGGGCCACGAATTTCTCGAGAAGTACGTGCCCCCTCACTCGGTAGCGGAAATCCATGTTTACCATCCCCAGCCCTATCACGATCCCGCGGAGCGACATCGGCGTTTGCTTACGCCGGAGTTCATCGCCCTAGTGCATCGATCGCTTCTTCCCCGGGGACTATTTGTCATTCAAACGGACAATGAAGCGTACTGGCGGTACCTCGTCCGTGTACTGCCGGTGTTTTTTGAATTCGAGGAACAGATTGGCCCCTGGCCGGACATGCCCGAAGGGCGAACGCGTCGGGAAATTTACGCTCAGCGGAAAGGTTTGCCCATTTTCCGCGGATACGGCTACGCGCGAACAGACTTATCTGACGAGGAAGCGAAAAACTTGGCAAGCACGCTGCCGCCGCCGGACTTCGAATCAAGCCCGCCTGATGAGGAGGATGATTTTCCGCGCGTGGACACAAGCCGGAACCGCCCGCTCAAACCTAAGCGAAACAGGGGGCGCTAGCCGAGCGCCCCTCTTTCGAACTGCCGGTTACTGGCCCCAGTGGCCTAAATGTTGTCGCCCCCACGGCCGTCGGATTAGTTCTTTCCAAGGCAGCATCCGGAAGGTTTGCCCCTGCGGAATAAATTTCGCAGACGGCAAATGCTCCCGAACTCCACGCCGAAAGTGGGATAGCCGACCTCGTATCCCGGGTTTTAAAAACAATTTTGCTCATCTGCACGAGTTGAGGGGCCTTGGTAGGCGCGTAAGGATTGGTATTCGTTTGTGATTTAACTTTTCCGCGGTCTTCGATTCTCAATTGCCCGCACACGCTCGGAGGACTAAGCCGACTGGTCCGAGTCGATTAGTCCACTATCGTTTACCATTTCACAACATTTTCTCCGAGCGGTACGGGCGCTTGCGTCCCGAATTTCCGGAATTCGCTTCATCATGCAGCTTTCTACCGACCGCAGACCTTGGACTGCTTGCCCTGGGGGGTAGAAGGGATTTTACACCGGGTCTCCACTCTGAACCTGCAGAAAACTCAAGAAGGTTTCGTGAAAAGCACTTATTGATTAACCGGAAGAGAAGGCTTACGTGTTTTGGGCAAGCAAATTAGCCCCTGCAGTATGGGCCAGCGAAGCTGTTCCGGCTTAGTCAACTAATCCGCAGAGCCAAACCGTGAGTGTCTCAGAAGCTGATCCTTGTTTACCTGAGATATGGTTCTTTTTTCGGCAAAAACTCCGCGGCGGACCAGTTTTTTCTTTGACTTTGCCTAATCGTGGGGCATTTACGTAATGCGGGGACAAAGGCCTCCCCGGCCATTACAGGGCGTGGACTTGACCAAGGAGCCTTGTCCCCACTGTCGTGCCGGCCTGCAAATTGTTGTTGATCTGTCCTTAAATTGCATCGTCCCTTGAGAGGCCAGTTATGAACGAAATTTCAGTAGCACCGAGACCGCTGTGGATCCGCTCCTATGCCCAACTGGCCCGAGACGTGCCTTTCTTGATTGACCGGGATGGAATGTGGGAGGCGGTCATTCGGCGACACAAACTGGAGGCTCAGCAAATTCGTTTGCAGGCTGGGGCAAGAGACTATCTGGCATGCCCCCCGTATCCGCTTCGGGGGAGACCGCCGTCGTAAAGGCGCAAATTTAGTATCGGTGCGGAAATACCCGGGGTTACGTTCGGAAACCCGCCCAAGGCTTTAACAACGTGAGGTGATCTCTAACCAACGGAGGAATCGATCCGGCTAGCCGGCGCTAGGCTGGTTGAAGTGGTAGCTGTAGTCCCTTTTGACAGGAGGCGCGAAGAGTCGAGTCGTTCCAACAATCCGACGCTGTGGTCTGCAGCCGAGAGCTGCTCTGTTTGTACACTCAACGCAAAGCGTCATCCCTTCGCAAGCCGTGGGCGTTAACAAACAGGAAACGGCCACCCCCTGAGGCGGTTTAGGCCAAGCCAGCAACGTAGCTATCTACGTGGCCCACGGAGAAGGGAGGACGCTTGCTCGTTTTTCTGTTCCACGTCTCAAAATGTCCGGTGTGGCCCCGTTTGGCGTGTCGCGGCTGCGGTTCCCTCCCTCATAGTGGCCGCATGCAGAAAAGTTTTCTCCCGCCCCCAAACGAAGAACTGGTCAGAGTTTGGGAGACCTAGCTTTAGATCAAGACTCGCCCAGCGGCCCCACGGTACGGGTCCGGTGGCGGTAACTTCTCCGGCTTTTAGTCTTCACGTCCCCTCTTTCCGAAAAGTATCTGACCCCTCTAAGGCGGCAGGCAGCCACATCCTTTGGTTGGACCTTACTTACCTTTTCCCAGGCCGGGAACAGGTCGACAAAGCGGCCAGCCAAAACAATTCCACCCATTCCTTACCCACCGAGTTGGCCAGCAATTTACCCTAGCAGGAGGGGTCCTGCAGCAAGGCTCTTTGCGCCGGAGGGTTGGCCCGACTGTAAGCGTGAGAGGCCCACACCAACGGCGGGCCCAACGCAAACCGAGGAAGTCACGTTAGAACCCAAGGCTAGCGTTAGAACCCACGGCTAGCCGCCCGGCTGGACGCAAGCGAGCTTGAGGACTGAAAAACTGCCTTATCACACCATGCTGGGCGGCGCGCAAGAATGGTTCTCCTCACATCACCGGGAGCAAGTGCTCTCCGCCGGCGGCAGCTGACGTGAGACGCGTGTCACCCTTATCCCTCTCGATGGCCTCGGCATTCCCGCGCTGGATGCCGCGGTTGTTGGACCGGGCGAATTTGTTATCAAGCCCTTAGCCAGCTGCCAATGGTGTTCTGAGCTTCTCACCCTTTCTTAGGCGGATCCCACCGAGCTGGGCTAAATGACGCCGGCTTTATCAGCCACAGGGAGTTTGCGGGTGCCGCTGCTTGACAACCCCTCTTCCGGCAAATACCATCGAAGCTTGGTGATCAATATAGGGAAGTTGCTTACTTAACATTCCCGCGGCTTTAACCCGGCTTTGTGAAAGGTGAGTTCTTCATTCGGCTTAGATGATCTGGCCGAGGTAGGTATATCGTTTGCACAAAGTGTTCTTTGCGATCAAATCTTATCGTCACCGCTCACACGGTGCGGGCGCGACTCGTGGGGCGACTGGTGCCGTGGGTGAAATAATCAACGGTGTTGGCTAAGCCGTAGGGAAAATTCAACCGGACGGCAGAGCAGACATGTATATTTGGAATCGGGTTCTCTTAGGTGTTGTTGGTCTCCTGTCGCTAGTGATGTTGATTTTGGGCGCCAGGGCGTTAAAGACTCACCAATATTGGCGGCAGATTGCCCTACGCCTGGAACAAGAGCTTAAAGAGCAGCAGCGGTTACGGCGGATTTTGCTGGGGCTTGCTCCTCTCGAAGAAATTCAACAGGCCCGGGAAAAAGGTCTTATCACGTATACTCTGCCCGAAATTGAAACGGCCGTTCACGACATCATGCTTCGCCGGGGACCGGTTTGGTACGGCTGCCAACCTCGAGGGGTGGACCCCGCAAACGGAGCCGTCCGGGTGGTAGTGCCGGTGCCGAACCACCAGATTCAGCCTCGCAATGTCTTTTGGGTCTTTGACGAGCGTCCTTTGAACCAAGGTGGTGCTTTCTTGGGCGTTTTTGAAGTCGCCGGCATTGGAGGAGAAGAAAACCGAGAACTACAGTTGACACCGCTTTTATCCATGGAACCGGGTGAAATTCAGCGGCTGCAACAAAGCGCCGCCGCCCCCACTATGTGGACCTTGCGGCAACTCTTACCGCCAGATCAGCCGCAGATTTTCGCAGGTTTGAGCACGGCCGAATTGGAACAACTGTTCCCTGCAACTGCCTTCCCCCGGCCGGAAGAACGGCAGCGGATCATCAGCGAGTACGAATTTGACGGCAAGCCGTTGACGGTGGAGGAAGCACGACTAAAAGGATTGCGGGGGATCGTGGCCGCCACCGACGAACGGGGTAACATCGTGCTGGAAGAGGGCCTGCCCAAACCGCTTGACAGCGGGAAGGGTATTTTTGTTCGGCAATTGCGAGCTTACGAATCGCTTATTGGGTGGTACCACCGGCAGCGGGCGGAGTGGCGTGACCGATTGGCCGTAGCCCAAAGAACGGGTAACTACCTAAAGCGTGTAACGGCGGATGCTACTTTGCAGCAACAGTTCCGGCAACGCGATGTTGATTATTTCCGCCAGGAAAAAGCTCGGGAAACTGCCGAGCGGGACCTGGTGGCCAGCTTCAGGCAGAGCGTTGAGGACCGGCTCAATCAAGATCGGGCCGAAATCCAGAGGATCCTTGCGGAAAATAGGCGGATGGCGGGCGAATTGGCCCGGATCCAGGCCGAGGCTATTCGGGCCGTCGAAGCGCGTATTCAGCAGATGGCCTCAGCGCAACCGTAGCAAAGGCCGGCCAGTTACTCCCGAACCCCCGGTGTTTCGTACCGTTGACGGTAGGGGATGCTTCCCAAAGATCCCACAATTGAAAAAGGATAGCTGGAACTCCAGTTAGCACGCGGAGGTTCGGGAACCCGCTCCTGTCCCCGGTTATTGATCAATCCCTTCCAAGGCCGGAACTCCCTGACGAAGCTTTAGCTTGAGTCTTTCTTGGAGCCGATTGCGGGTCCTACTCGGGGCGTTTCCCCCACCAACCGTTGTGTTGTCTGGGAGCGAGAGGTCTGAGCGGTGCCTCTTGGCGGGTGCGGGGCTTTTATTTGAACTGGCTTGTCAAGAGTTAGGCGATGTTTTTCCGCGTCGGTGTCGAAGCGCGGATCCGAAGTCTCCGGGTAGGCACAGTGGAGCAGTCGTAAGGGGGATATTCCTGCGTCGGTTCGCTTTTTGGGCTGCCCGGGCAATGAACTGGGATCCTCAACCTCCGGAAGACCGAGGGAGGGATCTTTAACGCCACTTCTTGTTTTGAACTGGGCGCTATTCGCGCGGGCTTGCCGTAGGCGTCCTCCGCTAAAAAGTTGACTCTTTTGGCCCTGCTTGCTGAGCAATGCTCTGCTGATCTCCTCGCCCATCGTGCCTATGGGCTTCCCACCTCGGCTGCCGGTAAAGGTTTGTGAAATCCCTCTGCCTGCTTATTGTGCTCTCTTCTCAAGCCGGTTGCGCGCAAATCGCTGCTTTGTGAAAGGAGGTCTCCCCTGTAGCTGGGTCATCCGACACGTGGCGGCAAACCCATCGGCCATCAAAGGCTAAGTGGCCATCGGCGGGTTGTCTCGCTCGGTAGGCGAATTCCGGATTTCCAATCCGCAGACGCGGGATTCGAATATCTCAAGGGTTTTGGGTCACGAGAAAGGAGTCTTAGTGCCGAAGGCGGAAAAGATTCGCCATTCGGTTAGTAATGTTTGCCGTGGCGGTCGCAGAAGGCTCGGACCAGGGAGCTATCCCCCGCTGCCAACAGCGAGGGTTCGTTAAGGTAGTGCCCCTGGGTTTTCGGTGCGGGCCCCGGCCGAAGTGGAGACCTGGCCAGTAAGCCTGTCAACCCCAGGGAGGTGGCAATTTGAAGTGCCTGCCTATCTCCAGAAAATCGCTGACCAAATAATGAAAATGGCCGTGGGCTGGAACGCAACGGCGGTGGGTGTGTGGCACCTCGCAGCTCGAGAGTTGGCCCATGGATGAAACGCCTCAATACCCTTGGATGCTGTGGATTGATGGTGTTGGGGGAATTTGGCTGAGTTTTTCCGATGAGGTCATTCTGGGTAGCGGGGGCCACGCCGCGGCGAATTACATCCCGTTCATGGGCGATCTTCTGCCAGAGCACGCGCGTATCCGTCGCGACAGTGACTGGTATGTGCTGGCTCCCTCTGGACCAGTACGTCTTAACCGGAAGCCTGTCCACACCCCTCAGGTCCTGGCGGAGGGGGATGAGGTTCAACTAGGGGAGACGGTCCGCCTTCGCTTCCGCTGTCCACATCCGTTGAGTCATTCTCTGAGGATAGAGCCTTTTGGCGGCAGCACGACTTGGCCACGCTCACACGCAGTAGTGTTAATGGATCGGTGGTGCATGCTGGGGCCTCGCGGTTGTGCGCACGTTGTGGTGCCAATGTGGACGGCAGAGGTAGTCTTGCTCCGGTTCCCCAATGGATTGCGTTTACGCTTCCCGAGGAAATTTGCTGTCAATGGGCAAGTGTGGGCTGAGGATAGGCCGCTTAATCCGCCTTGTCGGGTGGAGGGCCCTGGTTTTTCGTTTTTCGCGGAGCCTCTTGTGTAAAGCCTCGGGATGCAGTTGGAACTGAAGGTAGGTTTCGATAAGGAGCGCCACGATGGGCCAAATGCCCACTGCGCCGCTTGAGCTCTCAAAGAGCAATCCAAGCCCTGCCGACTTATCCGGTCATTCTCCAGCTGGTGCAGGTACTGGAGGACCTAAGGGATTTCACTATACCACAGGCGACCGGCCACTGGACGGCTACACGATCAAGTTCGCCATCGACCATGGCGGCTTCGGCGAGGTCTATTATGCTGTGAGCGATGCTGGCAAGGAGGTGGCCCTCAAGCTGCTGCGAAGAAATCTCGACGTGGAGTTGCGGGGTGTCGCTCAGTGTTTAAATCTTAAACATCCTCATCTCCTCTCGATATACGATATCCGCCAGGACAACAAGGGGGACTGGTGGATCATCATGGAGTACGTGGCGGGTGAAAAGCTGGCCGACCGTCTTGCCGCCTCTCCCGGAGGTCTCCCCGTTGAGGAAATCGTCAGTTGGTTTCAGGGGATCGCTAGCGGCTTGGCCTACCTTCATGACCAGGGCATCGTCCACAGAGACTTAAAACCGAGCAATATCTTTCGAGAACAAGGCATTGTAAAAATTGGCGATTACGGACTGTGCAAATTCATTTCCGCCGGAAAGCGAAGCGGCCAGACGGAAAGCGTTGGCACCGTGCACTACATGGCGCCCGAGATTGCCAACGGACGCTACGGCAAGCAAGTCGACATTTATGCCCTCGGTGTGATCCTTTACGAAATGCTGACGGGCCGGGTGCCCTTTGATGGCGAAAGTGTTGGCGAAATTCTCATGAAGCATATGGTGGCTCAGCCGGATCTTGGCCCCGTGCTTCCAGAATTTCGCCCGATTGTGGCTCGCGCTCTGGATAAAGATCCGGAAAAGCGATATCAAAGCGTTCGAGAGATGGCTGCCGAGGTGGCCCGAGTGGGCGATTTGTTGACTTCCGGCAGTGCCCAGTCCCACCGTTTGTCTCCGCCGCCAGTGCCAGGCCGTCCGCCCGAAGAACCGACCGGGCATGGCAGCCTCAAAGACTTATGGCAGCAACTCCGCCTTGCCTGGCGACGAGCTAACCTCGACACGCCCACCAAGTTTCTGTTGGTCGCTGGTGCCCTGATCTTTTTGTTCACGACGGCCTACGGGTGGATTCCGCTTCTGATAGTGCTTGCCATTGCTTACGGTCTTCTTGCGGTGGTCCGGGGTGTTTGGCACCGGGCACTAGCGCTATTCATTCCGGGGTGGCGCAAGGGGGAGGATAGGGGCCTAAAACCGCCGCCCTTGCCTTCAACCCACCGGCTCCTTGAGCAGGGCCCAGGCAGCTCCGGCTTCGGAACACAGCTCCAAGGAGGTGAAGGCCGCCCGAAGGCAGCGGGGAGATTCGGAGTGGGCCTTCCCCCCTGGGCTAGGCGCGGGGAAGAGCCGGGGTTGTCAGCTGCTGTGTCGGTTCGGCAGGAGGTGGAGTCGCTCTTGGCCAACCTCTTGAAAGCCGTCGCCATCACGCTGGTGATGAATTTGGTGATGCTCCTGCCTCTTGGGTTCCGTCAACAAAGTGTGTTGCCTTTAGAAGTTGCCACTTGGCTTGTTACGGTGAGTATCCTCTCGGCTTGGACGGTACTGGCCACCAGCACATTTTGCCGATGTGCGCGACTGGATGCCGTTTTGACGCGATTTCTTTTCATGGTGGTGGGTTTAGCTCTTGGACTAACGGCATTCGGCCTTGCCCGATTCCTCGAATTGCGCCTGCCTTTGGACCCGCAGTTTACAGAGCTGCCGGCTTATCAGCTGCCCCCAAGCTTTTACGACGCGGAGGGACAACCCAGGGCTCCTGCTTTCCTGGCGGTCTTTGGCTCTTTGTTTTTGGTGCTGCGCTGGTGGAGGTACACCCGTCCAGATAGGCCGAGTCGGCTTAGTGTTCTTACCACGGCCTTAAGTGGGCTTGTGGGCTGGGTGGTAGCTGCGCTTTGGGCTTTTCCCCAGCCATGGCCACTGATTATCGCTTGCTCCACGGCCGTTACGGTGCAACTTGCAAGCCCGTGGAAGCCAACCGACCAACCGATAGCGTCACCGTCGAGGACGTGAACGATGCGATTCATTTTCGCCTTAGCCCTCGGGGTTTTGCTAAGCACGGTGGTTGCTTACACAGTACTGGGCATCATCCGGCTAGCGCGCCTACTGGCCCGAAGTGACATTTTTGCCGTGACGGTGACGGTGGTTGTGCTGCTTGTCTTGTCCGCCACCGTACCGCGCGTCGTATTAATCCCGCCCGGATCTCAAGAGGCTGAAGTAGCGCTTACGACCTCATCGACGACGCGCTCTGTGTCATCTATCGGGACCGAAGCCCAAGAAAAGATCGAAGGTCTACAGCCGTTGATGGCACCCGGCGGAATTAGGGGACCAAGGTCCGCCGAAAGCGTTAAGCCTGGGGCCGATCTCTTGGCTGCCGCAAACCCCAGCGGACAGACCGAGCCCAACCGCACCGGAGATTTCCAGCCTGATGCCTCCATAGCAACCGAGACCCGTACGACTGGCCCGGCAAGCCTGCGGGAAGAAAGTAGCCAGCCACAGGTCGCCGAGGTTGGTCCTCGGCACTTGGTGCAGGCCGCTTCGAGGGAGTCGGCCGCGGCCACCGGCACCGCTACCGCGGTGGTTGCGGAGTCAGACGGGAAAAGGAAGGAGAAATCCCAAGCCACCCAATGGGATAAATTTCAGCGGGCCGATTGGATGGAAAAACGCCCATTTTACCTGGAAGACGGGCAGGCCCTTGCCTGGCCACTTGTGCTTGGCCCTTATATCGAGTCAACGGACCCTGTATCGATCGGGGAGTTGCGGCGGAAGCTGTCCGGGGCTTGGTTCTACTGGCTTGTCGAAGAGGCCCCGAAACGGACCTCCCCAGACCTAGGTCCGACCCTCTTTTCCTGGCCGAAAGAAACCGGCAAGGAACGGCCTTGGGAACGCAGAATCCGCTGGTTCCCCCCAGAACTTTGGGAAGACCTAGTCAAAGCTAGCCAGGAAGCTATCGCCCGGTACGCGAAAGAAGAGTTTGGCAAATCCCTGACCCATTTACCGGATCCTAACTGGATTGCCGAAAACCTCGTTCGCGACATGTATTGGGAAGTCTTGCAACCGACTGGGACTTCCCGGCCTGTAGTGCTGGACCCTGCGGAAGCAGCCGGGGCGGGCCTCGCCCTGGAGGGTGAGCCGGTGCGGTTTCGTGTGCATGTTCTGCTAGGGTTCGACCGGGAGGCGCGAAACGCCCTCGCCGATTTTCTCCGGCAGCTTAAAGTCCGGGACCGTGTGGCGCGATTGGCTCAAGTTATGGCGGCTCTTACTGGAACCTTCGCGCTTTGCTATGTGGGTGTGCGGAGCGAACGGCGGCTAGGTGGAAAAAAGCGGCGCCTCCTTTGGACGGCGATCGCCCTCGGTTGCGCCTTGTGTGCATTAGGGGCAATCCGAGCGTTCGTTGGCTAGAAATCGACCCTGGGAGATGGGAATCGCGTTGGCTAACAGCTGCTCCCCCTTTCCCGCACGCAGGTCCCTTCTCAACATCAATCCGCTCAAGATGTTGGCCAGTCGTCTGGTGACAAAGCTTGCTTTGTGTGGTTACTGAGCCGCCTGCTCCTTTGTGAACGCATCGATAATGGCGAAGGAAGTCCACAACTGCAAAGGGACTCCTCAAAGCTCCACAAACAATAAGATTGCCCGCGACACCCACCGTAAAAGCATCGACGGCAACATTGAGTGTGTCGCTGACTATGTTCGCGCTTAATCCAAGCGCCTGGGCCTGGCTGATTTTAACGAACAACAATTCTGGATAAGCGAATCACTCAGCTGCCAGTGTTATGGGCACGGCCTCTGCGTCGGGAGCAATTTCAATGGGTGCGATCCAGGTGGCCGACTCAATTCGGCAAAGCCCTTCTTTTCCTTCGGTGCAGACGAAGTAATTCACCGTGATTTTGACCGTGGATTTCCCCTGTCCCTCACTCAGAGCCAGCTTAACCTCCAACGGGTCCTTGGCGTCTTTTATCACCCGTTCGCGTCCCACAGCTGCCTTATCGAAAAGCGATTGGCTACTAGGTTGCTCTTCAACGAGGTAGCTAATGGGGGCTTGTGGATTGAGTTTCCAGCCCGGCCGAATGGGCAGGTCGATCTGCAACGTTAAAGTGCCCTCCGGCGCGGACCGCCGAATCGTTTGGGTCAACGAAATTTCGCGGCGGTTGGCCACCTCGTTTTCTTCCACATAGCTCGCCGGTTCAACCGGACTGAGGCCCACTAGCTCTAAAGTCTGGACCGCCCTTGTTTGTAGATCAATTACACGAATGGCATGATTGTTTGTGTCGGCGACAAACAGCTTGCCGGCGGCCGCACTAATGCCGCCTGGCTCAAAGAATAAGGGCGGATTATCAGAAAATCCTCGCCCTGGCCCACCCACAAAGCTTTGGGTCATGCCAGTCTGCGGGTCCACCCTCCGGATCTTGTTGTTGTAAGTGTCTGCCACAAAAAGGGTTCCCTCCCAGAGCGCAAGCCCCAGAGGGTGCTGGAAGCGAGCCTCTCGCCCCGATCCGTCCACATCGCCGAAGGTAAACAGCCGGGCATATGGCAAGTGGGCAGTACCGGCCACTGTCCGCACCTCCCCTCGGCCGCTGAGAGGCACTGCCCGTATGGAACTTCCCTCGCTATCCGCCACGAAGAGCCAAGTTCCGTCGCTTGCAAGACCACTAGGTTGGGCAAAGGAGGCGTAGCCAAGCTCAAATGGACGATTGGGCCGCACCGGACCGTCGACAATATCCTCCCGGCCATTGCCGGCAAAAAGCTCAAGGATATCTTCGTTCAGCGATAACCGCCAGATCTGGTGTGTGCCGGCCATTGCAATATAAAGGTATTCGCCGTGGATACATAGGTCCCAAGGGCTTGCTAAGCGTTGGGCCCTGGGCTGTGAGGTTCTTACCGGGCCAGGCCGTTGGAGTTGTCTCCCCGTTCCTGCAATTGTGATTACCGTTTTGCTTTCCAAATCCACTTTGCGGATTGCGTGATTTTTTGTGTCCGCGACGTACAGAATAGATCCACGAAGCGCCATCCCTTGCGGATCGTTGAATTGTGCCTCGGCAAACGGGCCGTCTATTAGCCCCCGTCCACCACTTCCAATGACATCGAGCACTTTCCCGGCAAAGTTCGTCACTACGATCCGATTATGCCCACTATCGGCAATGAAAAGTCGCTCGCTAGAGGGGTCCGCCAAAACCTTCCCAGGATAGTAGAGCGGTGATTCCCGCGGTCGCCGTAGCTCCAAAGCGAACGCTAGCGGAGTTTCGTCAACAAGACCCCGCTGGCGGTAGTATGGTAAAGCTCTTCGCAAGATATCGTCCAGCACTTCAAACGGCGTCTCGCCACTTGTGCCCCAGACCACATAGCCCTCTGGATCGATAAGGATAAGGGTTGGCCAGGCATTGACACCGAAAATATTCCACAAGATTCGGTCCTTGTCGTTGACGACCGGATGTCGAATCCCGTACCGGCGGATTGCCTCCGCAATTCTTTCCGCCTCTCGCTCTGCGTCGAACTTCGCAGTGTGTACACCAATCACGACAAGTTCGCGCGGGTAAGCCCGCTCGAGCTTTTCAAGTTCTGGCAGGATATGCATGCAGTTGATGCAACAGTAGGTCCAAAAGTCAAGCAGGACAAATTTTCCCCGCAAACTCTCTAAAGATATCGGTCCCCCAGTGTTTAACCATTCCAAGCCGCTCGGAAGTGGTGGCACCCGTACCCGCTGCCGAAAAGGAACACCTTGCGCCATTAGCTTGCACTCCCCGACAAGGAGAATTATTAACAAACCGCACGTTAGAAACCGAAGTACCCACCGGAGCCGTAAAGCTAGTCCACGCGGGGCAAGCGGGCTTGCATGCTTCATTGAGATCCACCTCTTGTTCGAGCTTGGAATGTATGCCTGGGAGTAGTCACGAGGTTCCTTCCGCTCCAGTCTGCAGGTGCCTAATAAACGAATCAGCGCCTCACAAAGCGATATTCGCCGGCAAAACACTTTGTCTAATTCTACCGGCGAGGAGTGGGCAGCATACGATTTGGAAAGCCTGTGGCTGCTTGGCCAGATGAGCTGTTTAGTGAGCACAGCGTCTTGTTACGGTGGCGCCACCTTGTGTTGGTTAGCCTAGCCTTGGAAGTAGCAGACCGCCACCCGGCGATGGGGCCGGCATCCATCTTCGGGAAATTTTTTAGCAAAAAGCTGGAAATTCTCCCCACCCGCCGGTAGATTGAAAACCGTTTCGCGTGGAGGAGTTGGTTACCACGGGCAGCTGTGCCCGCCGGTTCATTTGGTGCTTGCGAAGGAGACCGGTGGTGCTGCCAGCGTGTCCCGTCGTCGGCCGCGCCGCTATCGAGTCTGGAAAGAAGCCACGTGGCTTCCCCGCCGGATTTCCCCCGCAAAGAGGCTTCAGGGAAAGGTGGTTAAGGTGCGTAAACAACTCGGAGGAGAGCACTCGATGCGCCATCTGCAGCCTGAGAAAGCCCACCTTCGTGAGAACCGCAAACCCCCACAAGCCCACAATCGGCGCCTCTTCCTGGGGCGCGGTGTGTCGCTAGTTGCCGGAACGGTCACTGCCACCACAACATTGCCGTTGGCGAGGGCCGTTCATGCCGGCGGGAGTGAAATTTTGAAAGTGGGCTTGATTGGATGCGGGGGACGGGGAACGGGGGCGGTAGCGAATGCCCTGGCTGCCGATCCCAATATTCAGATCACCGCCTTGGCGGATATCTTCGAGGATCATGTGCTAAGCTGCTGGGAACGGGTAAAGAAGCTCGATCCCCAGCGCGTGTTGGTCGACAGGGATCATTGTTTCTCCGGTTTCGATTGTTACCAAAAGCTCATCGACAGCGGGGTTGATGTCGTCCTACTCTGTGAGGTGCCGCACTTCCGGCCAAAACACCTGCGGGCCTGCATTGAAGCGGGAAAGCATGTGTTTTGCGAAAAGCCGGTAGCCGTTGACGCTCCTGGAATTCGCTCTGTGTTGGAATCGACCGAGCTGGCAAAAAAGAAGGGGCTAAGCATTGTCTCTGGCCTGTGTTGGCGCTACCACTTTGCCGTGCAGGAAACGATGAAGCGCGTGCTGGACGGGGCTATCGGCAAGATTGTTGCTATGCAGGAAACATATAACACAGGCCCCACTGGACGCTCGGTGCCGCGACAGCCGGGCTGGTCGGAAATGGAATACCAGATTCGCAACTGGTATTTCTTTACCTGGCTGTCCGGCGACCACAATGTCGAACAGCATGTCCACAGTTTGGACAAAGCTTCTTGGGCTATGGGGGACAAGCCGCCTGTTCGGGCTTGGGGGATGGGGGGCCGGCAAGTCCGAACTGATCCGAAGTTTGGCGACATTTACGATCACCATGCTGTCGTCTACGAATACGAAGACGGGACTCGGCTCTACTCTTATTGCCGGCAGATGCCTGGGTGCTGGAATAACACGGAAGATTGGTTCTTCGGCACGGAGGGAACTTGTAACGTGCTGAATGGCTTCCGCATCACAGGGAAAGTCAACTGGCGGTATGAAGGACCATCTTGCAACATGTACGAAGAGGAACACAAAGCCCTCTTTCAATCGATCCGCAAAGGTGAGCCTATCAACAACGGGTGGTATATGGCGCTTAGTACCATGCTAGCGATTATGGGTCGCATGGCTACATACACCGGCAAGCTAATCTCTTGGGAAGAGGCGATTAACTCGCAGGAAGCGCTTGTGCCTTCCGAATACTCGTGGGAGGGCAAGCCGCCCACAGTCCCTGGGCCAGACGGCCGCTATCCCGTGGCCATGCCGGGTACCACACCGCTCCGTTGAGAATGGGCCGCGGTGTAAACGTTTTCGTCCTTCGAGTGCAGGTGGCGACCCATTAAGAGAATGACAAACTGGTAATTCGGCGGAATGTGTTGACGCGGCAAAAATAGGCCCAAACGTTTAGGAGGCTGGTCCGATGTGTGAACATTGCAATCGGCGTGAATTCTTGGAAGTGAGCGGTTTGGGAAGTCTTCTCTTGACTTCGTTTACGGGCTCCTACGTCTGGGCGCAGGAAAGCCCTCCCCGAAAACGGGAAAAAGCTAAGATTTGCGTGATTTTCGCCGGGAATCCGGGGCCGGCTGACAGAGGCTGGAACATGGACGCCCAGCAGATGGAAACAGCTCGCTCTTGCTTAGAGGAGATCCAGCAGCGCTTAGGCAATGTGGAACTGGTCATCGGGCAATCCCGGGGACCGGAGGAAACCACCGCCCTTCTTGAACGAACGGGACCTGGGTGCCCCGTGCTTATCCTCAACATGCATATCGGGGCACTTTTGCGGATGATCGAACCTGTGTTAAAGGGCGGACACCCGACGGTTGTGTTCTCTCTGCCTGCAAGTGGCCATGACTGGATGTATCCGCCTCGTTGGCAGCGAGAAGGCCATCCGATGACCCTCCTGGCAAGCAGCGACTGGAGCGAACTCGAGCGGGCCATTCGCCTGCTGCGCGTAATTCCGCTGCTCCAGCAAACCCGCATCCTTCTGTTCCCACCTGCTCGGGGGACGCCTCCTGCTTGCTCGCCGGAGCAAGTCAAAGCCCGGCTGGGTGCTGAAGTTGTCGCCGTACAGCACGAGCGCTTCGACGAGATGTTAACTAAAGTAGACGAAGGGCTTGTTCAGGCGGAAGCTGAGCGGTGGACAAAGAATGCCAAGGCCATCATCGAGCCGACTCAGGAGGATATCCTCAAAGCCGCTCGGGTGAGCATCGCCCTCCAGCAACTCATGGAGGAAGAGCAAGCCGACGCTTTGGCCGTAGGAACTTGCATGGGCTGGTTGTCGCGAGGATTCCCGTGCCTGGGATTTACGCGGCTTCGTGATAAAGGTTTGCCCGCTGCTTGCGAGGGCGACATGGACTCCCTGCTGACAATGGTCATCATGCAATATGCCTTTGATTTGCCGGGCTTTCAGGGGAATGCCACCTTTGACACGGCAAAGAATGCTGTGTGGACCGCCCACTGCACGGCACCGCTGAAGATGAACGGGGCCAATGGGCCGGAGTATCCGTACCTCCTCCGTGGCCACTCGGAGGTTGGCGGAAGCGGCTGTGTACCGGAGGTTCAATACCCCGTGGGACAGTCCGTGACGCGAATGAAGCTGATTAATCTCGACACCATCTTGCTGTCGACGGCCGAGATTATCGAAGTACCAGAAAAGTCAGTTCGTGCATGCCGGAGTCAAATCGTCACCCGGGTGAAAGACGCAGCCAAGATGATGTTCAACTGGGGTGGCGGCGTTCTTGAAGGAGATATGATGACACTTTTGCACCGCGTGGTCTTCTTCGGCGACCATGCACAAAGCGTGCGGCATCTGGCCCACTTAATGAAGTTTAACGTGATCGAGGAGGGCTAAACGTCTCTCATCTAACCTCGAAATAGCAACGCCGATGGCGCAAAAAGGTTGGAACGGGCTGACAGTCCCTCCGCGAGCGATTAATTAGCCTCCATCAACTATAAGGGCCATCCCAGCGGGCGTGAGTGCCGGCGGTTCTACTGCCGCCTTGCGCCCGCTTAGCCGGGCGTCTTTGCTACGCGAAGGAAGTCTCAAACAGATGACTGACCGATTCATTATGGTGAATGCGCTTAATTGCCTCCGCCAAAAGTCGGGCTACGCTTAGAACCTCCATATGCGGTGTTTGGCGGTCCGGCGTAAGCGGAATGGTATCGGTGATAAGCACTTTTCGTGCTGGCGACTGCCTAAGCCTTTCCGCCGCACCCTTGCAGAGAACCCCATGGGTAGCTGCTAGGTAAATTTCGCGGGCACCGGCTGCGTGAACAACCTCTGCGGCCCCGCAGATGGATTTTGCCGTGCTGATCATGTCGTCGAAAAGAAGGGCTACCTTCCCGGCAATGGGACCGCCGATAAGGTTGGCCTGGGTCACATTGTCGCCGTGTCGACGCTTATCGATTACCGCCAAAGGCGCTCCCAGGTAGGTGGCATGCATCAACGCCCGTTTAATGCTGCCTTCGTCAGGACTGACAACAACTATGTCGCTTGCCTGAAGCCCCATTTCCTGAAAGTACCGATGAAAGACGGGAGCGGCATACAGATGATCCACAGGGATGTCGAAAAACCCCTGAATTTGTGGGCTGTGCAAATCCATCGTTAGAATCCGGTCAGCGCCAGCTTGACTAATCAAATTGGCAACGAGCTTTGCTGTAATCGGCACCCGACCGGCGTCTTTTCGGTCTTGGCGGGCGTAGCCAAAATACGGAATAACGGCTGTGATCCGGCCCGCACTTGCCCGCCGAAACGAGTCAATCATGATGAGGAGTTCCATCAAGTTCTGATTCACCGGCGGACAGGTAGGCTGAATAATAAAAACGTCGCGGCCACGCACGTTGTTTTCGATCTTGCAGTGGACCTCGCCGTCGGGAAAGTCCGTAATGATGACCCGACCTACGCACGTCTTGCGGTGCAAACACCCCCTGTTGAGATCCTCATCCAGGAACTGACAAACCTTTCGCGCAAGGGGCTCATTAGCCCGCCCCCAAAAAACCTTTAGCTCGTCACTCATCATAGTGAGAAACCTCGGACATCCCCGACCTGACCGACGGTTCCCGGAACCCCCAGGCATCCTAGGAAATCATTCGATCCTTCATTTCAGGATACTCCGCTGCCTCATCGCTTTATTTGAGCCGGCTCTCCTACCAGTTGAGTTTAACCGCGTAGGGCCAGGGTATGAAGGGCCGGCCACGCCCTGGCCCGATAGGGCCGAAGCGCCGTTTGGCTCGTTTGGAGACGCGAGTGCCCACGGTCTGGCCCGTAAAATCCCGGGGGTGGCTCCACTGAATCGGTCGGGGCTTGCCCACATGCCTTCGCCACGATTAGCGCCACCCATGTCTCGCCGGCCGACGTTTCCTCCATCAAAGCGGCCGAACGCCTCCGCCGCTTAGTTTTTGTCGAGGAAATCGCAAATCCACCAAAGTCCCCGCGGGGGGTACGCGGCTGTCGGCCGCCTGCCTCCTCTCGGAGTAAGAAAGGGATGCGGCAAGACCCTACCGAAAAAATTGACGACGCAAACCTGATGAGCTTTGCTTGTTCAGTGGCTCTTAACGCCGTACGCCATGCGGCGCTCCGTCAATTCTGGCGGGCGCACACTATGCAAGAGGAGAAGGTTGAGCGCAAAGGCAGGAGCTTGCGCCTTTAATCACGGTTGGACGGCATGTGAGTGACCCACCCGCAAGTAAGCCGCGTACGACGGAGCTCTCCTCAGGACCGGCGCCGGAATCGAAAAAAACTGGTGCCCGTTACAAATGAGCGATCATAGTTGGACTGGCACTAGATGGCGGCAGGGCCACGCTCTCCCGTGCGAATCCGGATGCAATCCTCAAGCGGCAAAATAAAGATCTTTCCATTCCCCGTCTGGCCGGGGCCGGTGGGTCGGCATGCCCGCATGATCGCATCCACCGTCGGTTCCAAAAAATCGTCATTGACCCCTATCATCAGCTGCACCTTACGGAAGAGGCCGGCTCCCACATCCCCGGCGCGCGATGCGGCAGCCAATTGATCACGCCCAGATCCCTGGACGTCCATCACGGTAAGGCGAAACACTTCCGCCTCGGCCAAGGCAGCCTTGACGGCCTCGAGACGATCAGGAGGAATAATCGCCACGACAAGCTTCATGGACTACGGATCCCCACCAATTATCCGAACCGCCTTTTTTATTACCCGGCGGCTTTAGCCGCTCCGGTTAATCGCCAGGCCATCCCGCAGCGTAGCCCTAGCGCATAGCCTGGGGCATTTTCAATGGCCCACGAGTTCCACAAACCCTCCGCGTCCGATCCATTTCTTGCAGTAAAGCCTCGACCCCAATTCAGTGACTCCCGCACGCCCACCTAAGCTTTAGTGGATCTAACAAAGCTTAATAAGTTTCACTCGTTTATAGCTTTCCCTTCCCTCCGCTCCCCAGTTAAACCAAACGCGGGTTCAAGCTTTATCTGACTCCCTTATATTCGCCATTCTGACGTGCTCAGTCAACCTAGCAGCTTGAATTCGCAATCATTTGTGCCGATCCCTTTCATTGCGCGTAAAGTCTGTCGATGGATCGGACGATATCGGCAATAGCAGCCTGAATGTCCCAGGGGGCGGAAAGTCCCGTGTTGACGGAAATAAACCAAAAAGGTCGTTTTTTTCCACGGACGGCGAGGACGAAAAAATGAGAGCTAACTCCTGCGTTTCGCGTGTGCTCGTAATCCTCCTGGTGCTGGGTTTTTGCCTTCCAAAATCCCCAATTCTGGCTGCCGGAACCGCCAATCAGCTGGCTCCCCGTGACGTAGCGCTGACCAAGGACGGAATTCTTCTAGGCCAAGTCGTCGACGCTCAAGGGGTACCGCAGCGTGAGGTCCCGGTAACCCTAATGCACAACGGACGGGTAGTCGGCAATGCCAAAACCAACGAGCAAGGATATTTTGCCTTCAAGGGACTGAAAGGAGGCGTTTACCAAGTAGCGGCAGCCAACGGAGTTGCTAGCTATCGGGTTTGGCAGCCGAACTTAGCTCCGCCGGGCGCGGGCCAGGGAGCTTTGGTCGTTGCCAATCAAGACCTGACACGCGGGCAGATCGGAGGTTGTCTGGGAATGTTTCTCAGCCGGCCTCTTGTGGTGGCCGGTGTCGTGGCAGCTGCGATCGCAATCCCGGTTGCAATTGCTGTCTCCGAGGAGGAGGAAGAGGCCCCGGCTACTCCGTGAGCAAGGTTAGCATTGGGAACCCTTTACCCCTCACCTCGCCTTAATAGCCCTACCAATCCATAGCCCCCAACTCGACCCTAGGCAACCGGGTAAATTTGGGGAGATTCGCAAGCCCTTTTAAACCGCTATCAATCCTTCTGGGCTCCGTTCGTGAGCCCTTTTTCTTTTTTGGCACCGTCCGTGACTACTCCCCTTTTTCAAGAATTTAAGAAAAGGGACCTCCCGAGTTGAGCTTGCCCGTGCCTTAGGCTGAATAAGCGAGCTGCGCAGAGACCCCTCAGGGGTAATCGTTCAAGATTCTTCTTCGGCCAATCGTAAAGAGAGTCGCCGAGAACCAATCCGCCAGTCCTGCGAAGGGCTACATTCAGCGGCATTTGCCCGACGCCAATTTTTGCCGAACGGCCTCGTACAAGAACAACGCGGCTGCAACGGACACGTTGAGACTGTCGGCACGGCCAAGCATTGGTATCCGCGCGGAGGTGGTGGCCACGGTCCGCCACACCTCCGTCAATCCCTCATGTTCGGCCCCCAATACGATGGCCACCGGCGGCGACAAGTCGACATCCCAGAAAAGCGCTGTGGCTTCCGGCTCAGCAGCGACAACTCGTATCGCGGCTCGTCTTACCCACTGGACCGCCTCCGCGGTGTCAACGAGGTAAAAAGGGACCGTAAAGATAGTTCCCAAGCTAGCGCGTATTACATTAGGTCCCCAGGGATCACATCGTCCGCTTGCGATGATTATCCCGTCGGCGCCTGCCGCATCGGCCGAGCGAAAAATCGCACCTAAATTTCCGGGCTTTTCGATTCCCTCCACCACAAGGAAAAGTTGGTCTCCCCTCGGTTCCAACTCGGCGAGTGGAAGCTGCCTCGTCTGGATAACTGCCAGGATTCCGTCTCTTCTGTCGCCGAACGCTAACCTCTCATAGACCTCCGGTGTTACTTCAAACACTCCGGACGGGGGAACCCTTAGCCGCCGGGCGCATTCTTCGGCAAGTTCCCGGCTGCACCACTCAGGGCAAAAGAACAACTGGTCTCCTTGAAATTGGCCGTCCCCAGCCCTCGCAATCTCGGTGACACCCTGAGCCACCGTCGCATGAGCCTGGCTTCGGCCTGAACGCTCAAGGAGTTTCTGAACCGCTTTGACTCGCGGATTGTGGGGACTAGCGATTCTCCGCCACATCGACGAAAAACCCTGCAACTTAAGACCTCCAACCCCGCCGCGCAGTGCGAATCCCGAGGAAACTACCCAAACGTTCGGTTCGTTTTAGCGTCCTATGGGGTAGCCCTGGTTATCGCGGCGGTCCTCCGTGGTTTGGGTGTGTCCCCACCTAAGAGAGGGAAATTTTAATCATTTGCTCCAAACCTCACCGAAGCAACAACTAAGCGGGACTTCTTCGCCCCATGCCCGTACCCCTGAAATCGTTGTTCGCCCCCACCGTTACACGATTTTCCCCGAAAAGTTTTCGGTTCCAGCAGGTAAATATCAACGCTAAGGAGATAGATATGCTACGGAAGGCACCTCTGGCAACTGCTTTACTGATCGTCGCAGCTACTGCCTGCCCACTTCAGTCGGCGGAAGTGTGGCAGGGGTTGGCAAGCCTTGTAGACACTAACGGATGCTGGTCTGATATCACGCTTTGTAGCTATTCTCAGTCCGCCACTTCCGCCGGCCAGGTTGCGCGTGTTTCGGATATTAGCGAGGACGAAATGGGAACATCGGCCGGCTCGGCTTGCGACCCATGCGCAGGAAACGGCACCACTGGTTTATTCGGCGGGGGAATTGGACAGGGTGGCTTGCTTGGTCCGCTTCCGCCGGATCCGTCTTGGGCGTGGGCCCAAGAAGCCGCGATTGGTCCGCGGGTACTTTTCCCCGGGCGAACAGGCTGGGTCGATCCCTCAGCCCGCGGCAGCACCTGGTTGTGGGTAGCTCCGATGTACGCCTCCGGAGCGATAACCGGCGTCGATGACTCTCGCTTCGGTGTAGCCGAGGGTATCGTTAGCGGATATCGCCTCACGCACAATTTAGGGGTTTATGGCTCAATTGCGTTCCTCCACGACGAGGAATTAACCGCTTTTCTGGGCACAGTGGGAATTCAGCGGTTTGGAAACCCGGTAGGAGCGAGCTTGGTTGATCGAGTCTCGTTCTGGATGTTTTGGGACAATTGTGCCGACACCTTGGACGGCGACGAAACGCATTTCCAGCAACTTCGGTTCAATATTGGTCTAGTTGGTCCAGGCGGGGGCGAGGCCGGGTTGGCTTTTAGTGTTTCCCTAGATGAGCCTGGAGATTACTTCCTGATACCGGTTGGAGGTCCCACATTTTTGTCCACGGGTGGCAGTGTGGTCGGTCCTTATGTGCGGTATCCCATCGGCATCTTCGACTTGACCGCCATGCTTGGTTTCTCCGGACAGTCCGATGCGGGCGTCCTAGGCCTTGGGGCTAGGGCATGGCTTACCGAGAATATCGCCGTGTTCACTGACGGCAAAGTCGGTGGGGCCGACGGGGCCGACAACCCCACAAGCCTGCTTGCGGGGGTGTCCGTGGGCGGCGGACGGGCAGATACTAACCGCTACTGAAAACTGTTGTCTAACCCTGCCTTTCAACGCGATAACCAGGGCTTTAAGACAAAGCCTTCCTTACCCGGGAACCCGAGTGCACGCACCGGTTGCGTGCAAGAAGCTGCTGTGAGGCGGCCTTTCTTCGGGCCGCCTTTTTTGTTCAACCCCGGCTTATCTCAACCACGAATCGATTGAACAACTATTAGTTAAGCGTCCCCACCGAAAATAAACAGTATCGCGTTATCACTCGCAGAAGTTTGCCCTCTTTCTAAAGTCATCGACGCTTAGAGCTGTAAGCTCCGCCATTAGGTAAAGCTACCCTGCCCAAGAGCAGCTTGCTCATGCGTAAAAATCCCCCGCTTGGAGCTTGGCCGGCCCCCTCGTAAACTAGCGGTGGTGCAGGCGCTTTTCAATCTAAGAGGTGAAAACCTTGCCGCGGAGAGCTAGCCGGCGTCGGGCATCGTTAAGTGCATACCGCTCTTAACGGCTAACCGGAGGAAAGGTGAAAGGTCAGGAGGGTAGGCGATGGGGGGAATGCGTTTTCGCTCCTTAGCTGGTCTCGTCCTTGACTCTGCCTCTCGTGTTGACCAATCGGCTTTCCGCCGCAAAAGACCATTTTGGCTCGCTATCGGCGGAGCTTTGGTCATATTTCCGCTACTCCCAGTAACAGGGCCGGATGCCAAGTTGTCTATCGGCGCTGACAAGCGGGCCGAAGTTCGACCTGGTGATTTCTGGCTAGGGTCGTTTCGCCCGATTGCTTTCCAGCAGACCATCCTCCAACGGGCTATTCAAAATCGACGAACGGGGGAAAAACTCGAATTTGAGGGTCGCCTCAAGGAGGCCTTAGCCGAGTATGAAAGCGCAGTGGACCTTTCGGAAAAAGTCCCACCTGATCCACAAAACCGCGAGCTGGCCCGCCTACTTAAGCTGACGACCCGGATCAAAATTGCTCGCCTCCAACGAAGGTTAGGTTCGTTCACCGAGGCGGAAGCGACCTATAAGTCGCTTATTCCCGAAGCCCAACAGGTGGTTGAAAGGTTCCGAAGAAGAATCCCCTTCCAGTTGACTTCGATGGAGCGGGACTTAACGAGAACCTACTGTGATGCCCTTGTTGACGCTACGGAGTTCTACCGGGAGCTAAATCAGCCTGGCCGGGCGCGAACTTACTGGGGGCTTCTGGACGCGATAACCGCGGAAACCAGCCCCGCCACCGCTTGGGAACAGGTGACACCCTTGTTTTGGGCACCGCGTATAGCCGCACTCTATCTTGATGGAGAGTTGAGTCGCATTGAGGCCGACCTGGACAGGGCATTAAAGGCATGCCAAGAAGCTAAAGCTCTTGTTAAGAAATCGATTAGCCTGTTGCGGAAAACGACCGGAAACGAGGGTCTCATTGCGGAATTGCAAGCGATTGAAAGTACTGTTACGGTCGGCCTGGCCCTCTGCCATTACGACTTGGCCCAAGTTAACCCACAAACGGCAAAGGAGGACTACGCAAGAGCCAAAAGTTACTACGAAGAGGCCTTAGCCTCTTTTGGCACAAACAAGTCGCAATTAAGCATGGCGCTTCAGGCCTCGTGCCGCCGGAATTTAGGCATTTGTTACCACGAGTGGGCAAAGCTTTCCGCACCGCCGGATCGAGAATCGCTTGCGAAGGCAGAAAGTGAACTTCGGCAGGCAGAAAAAATATGTTTACAAATGACTGCTCCGGCTCCTCAGGATTTGGCTCACACCTACAATTCGCTCGGTTTACTCTTCCTGGAGACTGGTCGACCTGAAGAAGCAGATCGCATGGCAAGCATGGCGCTTGAGCAGCTTCGATCGCTTGCGGAAATATCTGCCAATTACGAATTGCGGCGAAACGCTCTTCTACTTCGCGCCCGCGCTACATGGGAGTTGGCCGGGGGGGATCCGATGCGGAGGAAAGAAGCTATTACCTTTGCCACCCAAGCCCTAGAGTGTGTGCGGCAGCAACTGCGTCAAGTTATCGGGGATCCTTTCCGGCGCGGTCGTGCTCGACAGACCCTTTGGGGGCGAATTGAGGGTACTCTGGTCTCCTGGTACGAAGCTCTTTTGGCCAGTGGCGAAGAGGTCCAGCTGGCCGACGTGCTGAGCGTTTTCGAACTTTCTCGGGCCCAGTCCCTTCTTGAGGAAATGGCCATGGTCCGGGCGACTCGGGAAGGCTCCAATCGGGCGGGAGCGCTTGCTGGTTTACTTGAAGAGCTTCAAAACGCTCAGCCTAAGTTGGCCGAGGTCTCATTTAAGCTCCGCTCTGTACAAGGCAAGAATGCCGAAGCCCTCGCACAGGAACTCCGCGCGTGGGAGGCACGCTACCAGGACCTGCTGCGGCGAATGTGGACCGAGACCGGGGGGCCGCGATTTGCGGGGGAACTGCTTGAAGAAATGAATTCCCAACGCGTTGACGACATTCTTCGGTGGATTGAGGACAGGAAGCTGCTTGTTCTTTACTATCTTGTTGACCGCGACCGGAGTTTCCTCTTAATTATCCCGCCGCACGAAGCGCGGACCAATTGGAAGCTCCTGGAACTTCAGATGACGCAAGATCATGCCGACATCCTTAATGCTGCCCTAACCGCCTGGGCCGCGCAGACCAAGCCAAATCAACCGGCGATCTCGGTGGCTTTCACAAAATTGTCTGCTGGGGCCTTACCTCGGCACGTCTTCCAGATCCTGCTTAATCCATTAAGCGGATTATTGGCGGTCCTTTCCGATGCCCAAGCCACCGTACCCCAAAGAGTCTTGCAATCCCTCGGGGAGATCTTGATCCCCTCACCAGCTCAAGAAAGACTCCTGGACACGAGAGCTTACGAAACACTGCTCGTGATAGCCGATGGCCCCCTGGCGCGGTTTCCCTTCCAGGCGCTCATAATCCCCTACGGTGTAGAGGACAAATTTGTTGTCGAAGTAGCCAACCCGATTGTTTACGCTCCCTCCCTTACGGTGGGTTACCGGTTGGATACTTCAACGCGGCCAGAAGTCCGCGCGGCTTTATGCCTAGGTAAGGCAGCCTTTACGGAATATCAACCCATTTTCGGCAACCGCCTCCCTCCCCTCCCGGATGCCGTGTACGAATGCGCGTGGGTCAGCCGAGCTTTAGAGGAGAAGGGACTTAAAGTGATTCGTGTCGTGGATGAATCCCGCGAGCAGCGGCAGGTCACTAAGGCGGCTCTCCAGCAGCTTGTTGCAGGGGCGCAGCTTGTTCATCTTGTTACCCACGGTCTGGGAGGGGAAGAGCACGGCGAGTGGGGAGGCTGTTTGCTTTTTTCCGCGTCCGAAGGTGATGATCCGTACACTGGGATCCTCACCTTGCCGGAAATCTACCGGCTGCCGCTTGAGTCAACGGAGCTTGTTCTACTCTCGGCCTGCCTTACTTATTCCGGGGTCGAGCTGGAGGGGGAAGGAATTTGGGCCGTGGCTCGTGGTTTCTTGGCCGCCGGTGCGCGTCAGACCGTGGCGACTCTGTGGTCCGTCGAAAGTCAGGCCACCCGGGAGCTAATGGGGCACTTGGCCAGCGAGCTTAATCTGCCTGGACAAACCGGAAACTCAACGCACTCTCCCACAGGCAGCTCCCTGGGGGCTCATGTGGCTTTACGAAAAGCCCAGCTTCATCTTATGAAAAGATCCGAATGGCAACGTCCCTACTTCTGGGCACCTTTTGTGCTCGTTGGGGCCCCTCGCTGAAAGATTTGCTGGCTGCCGTTTTGTCATAAGCTGGCAGCCGGCAGCTTGCACCGGTTTTGTTAACGGCCGTTGGGGCTCTTGATTCGGCCGGCTTGCCGCAAGCTTTCAACTTGTCAGTGCGCCCGGAGGGGAATCAGCTGCTTATTCGCCGATAGCCCGCTAGACCCCCAAATGGCGGATTGAGACAGAATTCCAAGAGCTTGAAGAGGCAACCGCGGCAAAAAAATCAACGTGCGGCTTGAATTCCCAAACCCACCATTTTTTCGGTATATCCTGCGGTTCGACACCTCCACTTTCGGCATTGGGTGTTAGTTTAAAATCATGAATGCCCTTTATGTCAACGCACAATGTACTCTCGACGACCGGACCATTTACTGGCGGCACCGGGTCACCGATAAGCCAAGGGATTTCGACCTGGTCAAGAGGGTACGTCAGGCCAAAACCAAGGCCCTTGAGCACAGCTTCCTTGCAAGTCCACAAACGAAAGAAAAGCTCCTCCTGCTCTCCATTTGGCCTTGACCGAAGCGCGGCGGCCTCAGCCGGGCTGAAAAATCGTTCAGCCAAGGCCAAGGCATTAGGCATCGGGCGGATTGCTTCCAGGTCTATTCCGACCTCTGCGTCAACGCGGAGAGCTAACGCCGCCAGACCGGCAGAATGTGCCAGGTTGAACCGAAGCGAATGCGAATGAGTCTCTGGTTCCAAGACTGGCTTGCCCCCGCGCCTAGCAGCAAAACGGATCTCAGCCGGTGCACAGCGTAGATATTCGGAGAGAATGCTTCGCAACCCAACCCGTGTACATAAGAATCGTATACGATGCGCTTGGTGCCTGAACCGCCGGGCACGCTCTGATTCTTCACCGGAAATGACCCCCCAGGCCTTCTCTGCCAAGACAGGGTTTTCTGTCTCCCATAGCCATATGTGGAGCTCTTCGGGGGCCAATCTATATTGCGATGTTCTCATTAGGGTGAAGACCTTTGGGATCCGGAGGGGAATCTTGAAAGGCAACCGTATCCGCAGCAAGATCCGTTGGGAAAATAGCCTCGCCTTTCCTGCCGGGCGCTTTCCCCACTGGTGGTATCGCGGTATTCAAGACCCCATTTTTAGCAAATGCTGCTTTAAGGCTTTTAAGAAGTCGCGGGGGTTTTCCCGCAAGAAAAAGTGTCCCCCGGGAAATAGCTCGATAACAAACCGGCTCCCGCACAGATCCACCCAGGGGAAAAGGTCACCCACAGGGACAAAGGGATCCTCCCGCCCTCCGCATACCAACACGGGTGTTCGAAGCGGTGTGGAGCGCTCAAAACCGTACGTCTCCACGGCTTTCATGTCGGCTCGCAAAATTCGGAGATAGACCTCCAGCGTTCGCTTGTCGCGCCGCAACGGGAGGGGCAAAGGTCCAAAGCGATCCTCCACAGCTTTTTCGAACTCACGCGGCGGCAGTGAGTGAATGGGTACCCAAGTGCGCGGAAGGTGAGGCGCCCGACACCCACTAACCACCAAAAGCTGGGGCAGAGGGCAATCCGATCGCTCAATTTCGCGACAAAGTTCGAACGCCACCAGGGCCCCTAAACTATGCCCGAATAAAGCGTACGGCGCGCCGCCCAAAATACCTTTGACACTTTGCATCATCTGGCGGGCCATTTCCTGGACACACTCAAGAGGCGGCTCCTTGAGCCGGTGCTCACGGCCTGGGGGAACGACCGGTAGCACCTGGATCTCCCCATCCAAAAAGCTGGGCCAGCGCCCGAAAATCCAGCTCCCACCCCCGGCGTACGGAAAGCATAGCAACCGGGGCTTATCCGGGGTTAAAGGCTGACGGAGCCATGGGAGCCAGTCTTCCGGCTTACAAGGCACGGCTGGTGTGGTCCTTTTTCGGGTTTAGGAGGTTTACTGACCGGGAAACCCTGGAGAGGCCAACGCGCGCTAGTGCCAAGCCCCTAATTTTAAAGTAGACAACCCAAATGCCTTCGTCGGGTTTACCCTACCCCTGGGGGGAAGCGAAGCGTCGCTAAAGCTTTGGTCTGAAAGGGCTTCCTACCGCCTGCGTTGCGGCCAGCCACGAGGCACCAATAGCCCCGCTTTGTGGCGACAAAAGGGGTATAGGGCGGTTTGAACCAGCGACACTGCCCAGAGCGGTGCCGAGATTCCCTCGTGGTCGGATCTCGGAGGGATTCGCCCCTAGCATCTACCACTCATTCTTGGGGGCCGTACGTCGAAACTACGTGCCAATTCCACGTCCCAGGGAAACCTCTCGATTCCCGACCCCCGGCACCGTCCGTCTTCAAATCCCGGCTAACGGTCAGCGGAAGACCCGAACAAAAAAGCTAGCGCTCGGGCGTTAAATCCCGAGGCGAACATGCTATCCTCCCGATCTTCTCGTTTTGTCGCCTGCAGATTTCGGCGCGTAACCTCCATTCCTAGTCTAAGGAGTGATCTTTTCTAAGTTGGGGCGCAAAGTTAGCTTTGCGAGTTTCTCACGGCAACCGTAGAATGACCTGATTCCCCAGAAAATTTAAGTTCGTCCATTTGACCTAACTGGATCCCCTACTCACCTTATAATGCCTAGATTTGCAAGTCCGCAAAGAATAACCCCGACGGACCCCAAAACCTGCGGTTGATTAACCCTTAGGCGAAGAGAAAGAGCGATCACTTAATTTTGGCAGGTTCAGGGTGCCGAAATCCGAATTCCGGAGGACCCCGGTATCAGACTTGGACTCGGAGCTAAGGATTGCTGGCTGAGCCGACTTGCCCGATTGGACGGGTCCCGACATTGTTCTGATTTTTCGTTTACGTTTTTCCCCTGGCAGTTTAGAGAAAATGGCGTAACCAGCTAGGTGGCCGCGAAAGGGGAAAGGAATTCAGAGCTTACCAGACCCGAATTAATCTTTATGTTGTTGGGCCGAGGTTCCTACACTGATGCTGCGCGTTTTCCGGAGTGCCGGCACCAGGCGAACCCATGGACGTCGTCCGGAATGAAAGTCGACCAACTCGTTCCGGACAAGCAGCGAACCAGGAATTTTGAAAAAGTCGCCCTCACCGTGTGCCCGGAACTCCTTCGAAAGGGCGAACGAGGATAGAGGCAACATGTCGGATAGCAAAGGTAACGATCGGCAACGACCGCAGTTCTCCACACTTCTCGACATCCTCGAGTGGCAGGCCGATGTTCGCTCCGACTTGCCCGTGTTCACATTTGAACTGGAGGATGGAACGGGCCAGTCGCTAACGTTTGCGGAGCTGGCACGGCGCGCCAAAGCTACAGCGGCCCGACTCCAGGCATTGGTCTCCCCTTTTGATCGAGTTCTTTTGGTATTCCCGCCCGGGTTGGACTTCGTGGTCGGGTTTTTCGGGTGTGTGGCCGCGGGGGCCCTTGGGGTTCCCGCTACGTATCCGAAGCCTAAGCGCCCCATGCCTCGGTTGACGGCGATTGCCGCAGATTGTGGAGCGCGAGTTGCCCTAACCAGTTCGCAAACCCTTTCCACCTTAGATCTACCCCGGGTGGCCCCGGAGCTGGCCTCACTTACGTGGATTTGCGTTGATGCTGTCGATCCCGGCGAAGCCACCCTCTGGAAAAGGCCTGACATCACCGCGGAAAGTCCCCTTTTCTTGCAATACACATCTGGGTCCACAAGCCAGCCGAAAGGGGTAGTTGTCACCCATCGCAATCTGCTATTTAACCTGGAAATGATTCGCGAGGGATTCGCCATCCCGTGGGTGGATCCCCCTGCTCAACCAGGAATTGGCGTTTTTTGGCTCCCCGCCTATCACGATATGGGCCTTATCGGCGGCATTTTGAGCCCCTTGTACACTGGAGGGCACAGTGTTTTGATGGCCCCCACCAGCTTTCTCCAGCGGCCGGTTCGGTGGCTTCGAGCCATCTCTCGGTACCGGGCCTTGGTCAGCGGGGGACCGAATTTCGGTTATGAGCTTTGCTGTCGGAAGATTTCCCCGGCCGAGAAAGAGGGGCTGGATCTGAGCTGCTGGCAACTGGCTTTTTGCGGTGCCGAGCCAATCAGGGCGGAAACCCTAGCCCGATTTGCCGAGACGTTTGGGCCGTTTGGCTTCCGGCCTTCCGCGTTTTACCCCTGCTATGGACTAGCGGAAGCGACGCTTCTTGCGACCGGCTCGATCGGTCCCCGCGAGCCGCGCATCCTGCACGTTAATCGCGAAAAGCTCGCCGAGGGCGTTGCCGTGCCTGTTGGGGAGAGTGAGACCGAACATGCGCAGCCTCTTGTCGGCTGTGGGCACACCCTGCTTCGGGAAGAAATCCGCATCGTTGATCCTCACACTTGCCGAGAGGTTCCGCCAGGGACAATCGGCGAAATCTGGATAAAAGGTCCAAATGTGGCGGCCGGCTACTGGAACAAAGCCGAGACCAACCGCCGAGTCTTTCAGGCCCGTCTACAGCCAACGGGTGAAGGGCCATTCTTGCGAACAGGTGACCTCGGCTTTCTCCACGGGGGAGAGTTGTATGTGACCGGCCGGTTGAAAGAGGTGATTATCATTCGCGGGCGAAATTATTACCCCCAAGACATCGAGCTTACCGTGCAGCATGCTAGTCCCGTTTTGGTTTCTGGTGGGGGTGCTGCATTTTCGATCGACGTCGACGGGGAAGAGCGGTTGGTTGTCGTCCAGGAGGTCGATCGAACTTACCGCGACGTTGATTTACGGGAGGTTGTTCGGCAGATCCGCCGGTCGGTGGCGGAGGAACATGACCTGGATGTTTATGCGGTGGTATTGATCCGGCCGGCCAGCCTTCCGCGTACCACTAGTGGCAAGATCCAAAGGCTTCTTTGCCGGGAAAAGTTCCTCACCGGTCAACTAAAAGTCGTTTTCGAATGGCGGCGGAAAGAGCTTTCGGTTACTGGTTCGGTGCGTGGTCGGGTTGCTTCCCGTTCTGAGTTTGCTACCCCCGGCGGACGAAGTGACGGTCACGACCCGGAATTGCCCTGGGTTGTGGAGGATGCGGTTTCCCGGACCTCTGGCGGAGAAACGGCCCTGGCGTCAAGACGGGAAGAGCCACTCCGCGAAGGCGACGGCGACGGGAACGGCAAACTGAAGCTCCCTTTACCTCACAAGCGGGTAATGAGTGACCCTGAAGTGCGGCGCTTGGCCCGGCAAATTGAAGAAACGCTCTTAGGATGGCTTGTGGAGAAGGGCGGTGTGGACGCAGCAGAGATCGATCGGAGCCGACCATTTGCTGAATATGGCCTAGACTCGCTCACCGCTGTTGAACTGACCGAGCGTCTTGAACAAATGCTTAACGTCCGGCTGACGCCGACAATCGCCTGGAATTATCCGACTCCAGCCAGCCTCGCTGAATATTTGGCCAATCTAATCGGGGGAAGAACAGACCAAGAGGAGCTCGGCGGGGCCGAAAGTGATCTGTTTAACGACGAACTTGAGAAACTCCTCCGAGACGTGGAAAGTCTAGCGGAGGGAGAGACCTCCGCCGCTTTGGAAAACGGCCGCCAGCAAGATAGCACGGCTTAAGGATGGATGAGGGAACGGATCTCTCATGCGGGATATTTCGGAAAGACTGGCCCGGCTGACGCCCGCCCAGCGCCGTTTGCTGGAAGAGCGGCTTGCCAAAGTGGCCGACGTGGCGGAGCCAATTGCCATTGTGGGGATGGCTTGTCGATTTCCCAAAGCTCCCACGTTAGACGATTATTGGCGGATCATCATCGATGGCGTTGACGCAACGGGGGAGATTCCGCCTGAGCGGTGGGATGTAGAGGCTTTTTACGACCCCGACCCCGAGGCACCGGGGAAAATGTACACCCGATGGGGCGGGTTTATTGACGGCGTGGACCAATTCGATCCGCTCTTCTTTGGTATCGCCCCGCGGGAAGCCTCCCGAATGGATCCGCAGCAACGCGTTCTTTTGGAAGTTGCTTGGGAGGCACTAGAAAATGCCGGAATTGCCGCCGATCGTTTAGCAGGGAGCTTAACCGGCGTTTTTGTCGGAATTGGCGGGACCGACTATTCGAAAATCCCTACCCACTTCGAGAATCACTTCGACTACATTGACGCCCATGTCGGAACGGGTAATGCACTAAGCATTGCGGCTAACCGCATTTCTTATGTCCTGGATCTACGTGGCCCCAGCTTTATCGTCGACACGGCGTGCTCTTCGGCGCTGCTTGCGGTCCACTTGGCTATCCAAAGCCTGCGGCTGCGAGAGTGCCATCTAGCGCTTGCCGGCGGAGTGAACCTTATTCTCTCTCCGGAGGTGATGATCGCCTTTTCCAAAGCCCGCATGCTTTCGCCCACGGGGAAGTGTCGGCCTTTTGACGCGGCGGCCGACGGTTATGTCCGCGGCGAGGGTTGTGGGATTATCGTCCTCAAACGGCTGAGCGACGCATTGCGAGACGGCGACAACATCTGGGCAGTTCTTAAAGGAAGTGCCACGAATCAAGACGGACGGACCTCAGGGATCACCGCTCCGAACGCCCGCTCGCAGCAGGAGGTCATTCGGGCCGCTTTAGCCAATGCGGGGATCAGCCCCCGGGATGTCACTTATATCGAAGCCCACGGCACAGGCACGCCGCTTGGCGATCCCATCGAAATCCAAGGGCTTTCGCCGATCTTTCGCCGGCAGAACGATTCGGACCCACCTTGTTACCTTACTTCGGTTAAAGCAAATATCGGTCACACGGAAACTGCCTCGGGAATTGCCGGCGTGATCAAAGTGGCGCTCATGATGCGCCATGGGATGATTCCGGGACAACTCCATCTGCGGGAGCTGAATCCTAACATTCGATTGGATGGCACGCGGCTGGTGATTCCCCGCGAGCCTTCACGGTGGTCGGCTCCGCCAGGCAGCCGGGTCGCAGGAGTTAGCTCCTACGGTTTTGGGGGGACAAATGTCCACATCGTCATGCAAGATTACGTCGCCCCTAGCCGGGCGCAAGCGACTCCCGATCGCCCCACACATGTGTTTACACTTTCGGCCAAAAGTAGTGCCAGTTTACAAAAGCTAGCAGGACGCTTCAAGGACTACCTAAAGTCGCAACAGGACTCGTCTCTCGCAGACCTTTGCCATACGGTGACGGCGGGCCGGTCCCACTTTAACCATCGCCTGGCGATCGTCGCAAGCAGTGTCGATCAACTAGCTCAGAGGCTAGACGATTTTTTGGCGGGGCGGAGGAATCCCTCCATTCGTTCCGCGCAGGTTCGGTTACTTGGCCGGCCCAAGATCGTTTTCCTGTTCACTGGTCAAGGTTCCCAATATGTAGACATGGGGCTTCAGCTTTATGAGACAAGCCCCACCTTCAGAGAAGCGCTTGACAAGTGTGATGAAATCCTCCGTGAATTTCTACCCCGCCGGCTTTTAAGTGTTATTTATCCTCAAAAATTTGGTGACGGAGGTAAGACCGATCCCTCGCTGATTGATGAGACTTTATACACGCAACCAGCGCTTTTTGCGCTCGAATACGCCTTGGCCCGCCTGTGGATGTCGTGGGGCATCGAACCGGACTACGTGCTAGGCCATAGCGTGGGCGAATATGTAGCTGCTTGCGTAGCTGGGGTCTTTCCGCTTGAGGATGGGCTGAAGCTCATCGCTCATCGGGCGCGCCTGATGGCGGAGCTACCGCGCGATGGCATGATGGCAGTCCTTTTTACAAACGAAGCAAATGTCCGCGAAGCGACTCGGGGACTTGAAGCAGAGGTGGCAATCGCGGCGGTCAACGGGCCGGAAAACACAGTCCTCTCCGGTCGGGCCAGTGTTGTCGAAGAATTGGTCCGCCAATTCCAAGGAAAGGGGATTGGTGTTCATCCCCTTGCGGTTTCGCATGCGTTTCATAGCCCGTTGATGGAACCCATCCTCGATCGCTTTGAAGCGGTCGCCCGAGAGATTCAGTACCACCCGCCAAATATACCGCTTGTGTCCAACGTTACCGGGAAGATTTTGGACACCATTCCGGATGCCGGATATTGGCGAGAGCACATTCGTCGGCCCGTTCTATTTGCCCGACAAATAGCAACACTGGCTGAAGAAAAACCTGACATCTGGCTTGAGGTGGGGCCGGCTCCTGTTCTTCTCGGCATGGCACGCCGCTGCGTAGCCAACTGGCGAGGGGTGGCGGGTCCATCACTCCGGCGTGGACATGATGATTGGGAAGTTCTTCTCGGCACCATTGCTGAGCTTTATATCGCCGGTGCCCAAATCGACTGGCGAGCATTCGACCGAGATTGGCCGCGACGGCGACTGGAGGCGCCCTCCTACCCCTTCGACCGTGGACGATATTGGTTTGAAGCCAAAAGCCCGGCGCGGCTATCTGCTGGGCGGTCCCTCGGCCCGACGGTACATCCACTCTTGGGGAGCCGGGTTCCTACCCCGTTAAGCCAGCGCATCTATGAGGTTCAGATTAGCTCCCGTCAGCCCGCCTATCTCGGTGATCACAAAGTTGAAGGTACGGTGGTGTTTCCGGCGGCCGGATTCCTCGAGATTGGCTTGGCAGTGGCCCGCGAATTATTTGGCCCAGGCCGTCACGCCGTTGAGAACCTAGCTTTGCATCAGGCTTTGGGTCTTCCGGAGGGGACGAAAAGGACACTCCAGGTGACCGTCTCAGCCGACGCAGGTGCCGAAGCCTTCTTCGAAGTCTACGGCGGCACGCCGGCAGGTAACGACGGGAAGTTTGAATGGGTACTGCACGCAAGCGGAAAAGTTGTTGCCGAAGCCAAGGCCAGTTTACTCAATGAACCTCCCCCCGTGGACTTGGCTCGCCTTGAGCAAGGTGTCATTGATCGCAAGTCGCGGGAAGAATTTTATCAACTAATTGCTGCGCGGAAGCTGCAGTACGGTCCGGCCTTTCAGGGAATCGACCACGTCCGGCGACGTGAGCAAGACGCGTTAGCAGTGCTTGCCCCGACCGAAGAGGTTCGCCGGGACAATTCGGCCTATATTCTTCATCCTGCCTGGTTGGACGCTTCGTTCCACATTGTCAGTGGTGTTGTACCACCGGAGCCAGACGGCTCTTATTCCCCCCATACATACTTGCCGACCTTCGTGCGAGCACTGCGGATTCTTGGAGACCCGTCACAGGCCGTTTATACCTACGCAATTCGCCGATCGACCGACACTCACCCCTCGCCGCCGGTAGTGGAAGCGGACGTTTACTGGCTTGATCAGTCGGGCCGGGTGGTGGTTCAAATCGAGGGCTTCCGAGTCGAGCGTTTGGGCCGGGTTGACAAGGTCGCCAAAGAGCGCGATCCCAGCGAATTCATTTATCGGCTCGAGTGGAAACCGGTCGAGGAGCCGGATCGATCGCAGGCGAGAAAAGAACGGGCGCTGCCTTCGTTCCAGGATAGCTTTTGGGTACTCATAGCCGAAAGATCGCCCCTTGCCTCGGCGTTGATCGATAGCCTAAGTCGGCAGGAAGCCAATTGGTTCTTCATCCCAATCGCCGAGACCAGGGAGGAGGCCGAAGCGACCCAAACCACCCGCATGGGTAAGGACGTCGCGGATGCGCGCTTGTCCCCCGAAACACTAAGCAAGCACGTCTGGGCAGGTAATCGATCCGAGTTAACCACTCTTCTGCGGAAGGCGGCCGAGACGTCGGGAGGGAAACAGGTTCGCGTCCTCTATTTACCGCCGCGGCTCGTTGACACTCTAGGGGCGCCCGCCCCTTCAAGCATCGCAAAGGCGCGAAAGAAGATCTCAGAACAAATCTTGGCACTCTTCCAAGCGGCTACCTCAAGCGAGATACGAATCGACCAACTTGCGATTGTCACTACCGGTGTCCCCTGGGTGGCAACGGGAGCGGCAGAAGGGGACGGCCATACTGGCGTTACGGAGTGTCCGGTTGAAGCCACGGCCGGTCCACGGGGATCATTCCAATCTTCTACTACTCAAGGGGTGTCCACCCGTCAAACAGCTTGTCAGCAATCCGGTGCAGACGTTCAGAAATTGCTTCATGCGGCAGTTTGGGGATTTGTGCGGTCAGCCTCCCTTGAGTATCCAAACCTCAACTGCACCATTGTCGACATCGATCCGGCGGTTGTGCCTGGCGAGGCATCGGATATCTTCCTCCAAAGGCTCGCCTTTGGCGAGGAACCTCAATTGGTCATTCGTGGGGATAAGGGACTTGTTCCGCGGATTGTACCTGCGCCGGAATGGGGTAAAAAAATAACAGGTGACGGAATTGTTCCGCCGAGGCGTGGTCCGTTCCGAATTCGGCTGCAAAAAACGGGCACCTTTGACGGCTTGCGGTGGGAGACCTTCTCTCGGCAGTCCCCTGGTCCGGGACAAGTTGAAATCGAGGTTCATGCCGCCGGGCTTAATTTCAGCGACGTGCTCAAAGCGCTGGGGCTTTATCCCGGAATTAGCGACCCCGTGGTGCCCCTTGGTATCGAGTGCTCCGGGGTGGTCACCGCCGTCGGCGAAGGTGTGGAACGCTTCTCCGAGGGAGACGAAGTTTTCGGCGTCGCACCGTTTAGTTTTGCTTCTCACGCGCTTTCCGCCGAATATGCCCTTGCTCACAAGCCCAAACATCTAAGCCACGTGGAAGCGGCGACGATTCCTATAACCTTCCTTACTGCTTACTATGCACTTGTCTATTTAGCGCGACTTCAACCTGGCGAACGAGTGCTAATTCATGCTGGAGCTGGTGGTGTAGGTTTGGCCGCCATTCAAATCGCCCAGCACATTGGCGCCGAAATCTTTGCCACGGCCGGTAGCGAGCGTAAACGCCAGTTCCTCCGGGAGCTTGGTGTGCGGCATGTGCTCGATTCGCGGAGCACGGCCTTCGCCGACGAAATCCGCCGGCTCACCGGGTTTGAAGGCGTGGATGTAGTGCTCAATTCGCTGCCGGGCGAAATGATGACGGCCAGCCTCGGAGTGCTACGGGCGTATGGACGGTTCTTGGAGATTGGCAAGATCGACATTTACCAAAATCGGATGATCGGTCTTGCTCCGTTTAAAGATAACCTCTCCTATTTCGCTATTGATCTTGACCGGCTTCTTCGTCAACGGCCGGAACTTGTGCGTAAACTTTTGGCCGAGGTGTTAGAGCATTTCCAAGCTGGCCACTATCGACCACTGCCGATTACCGAATTTCCGGCAGAAGAGTTGCCAAATGCCTTCCGCTTTATGGCCCAGCGGAAGAATATCGGCAAAATCGTCATCCGCATGAAAAGCGAGTCGGAAGGCCAAACGGCCTCCCCGTCCGACTGGCAACAAATCGGCCTTACTTCCCCCGAAAGCAAGCACTCTGTTGACACTACCCCGACGCCCTCGGGCAAACGTGGGCCAGAACAAGAATTGGCGGCAGAGGCAATCTCGGAGTCAACGTGTGCCCGGCCGCGTATCCGGGGTGATGCCACGTACCTCATCACCGGCGGTTTAGGGGCGTTGGGACTGCAGGTGGCACAGTTCCTGGCTGACCGGGGAGCAACCTTTTTGGCTCTCCTTGCGCGGCGGTCACCCTCACCGGAAGCCCGCCAGCAGATTCATCAACTGGAGGCCCGTGGCACCCGGGTGGCAGTATTGCAGGGTGATGTTACCGATCGACAGTCGCTGGAGGCTGCCCTTGCGGCCTTGCCAAAAGATTTCCCGCCGATTGCCGGAGTGATTCATGCCGCAGGAGTCCTTGAGGATTGCTGGCTACGGGATCTAAACGAGGATTCACTGGCCCGGCCACTTGCGCCGAAGGTCGATGGCGCGTGGAACCTTTGGGAATGCCTAGGTGACCGCGTTGACTTTTGGATCTTTTTCTCTTCCGTTGCGAGTGTTCTGGGTTCGCCTGGTCAGACTAACTATGCAGCGGGCAATGCGTTCCTCGATGGCTTGGCCCACTGGTTGGTTGAAAAGGGCATCCCGGCACTTGTTGTCAACTGGGGTCCATGGGCGGATGGGGGTATGGCCGCCGGAGATGCTATGGCTCGAAGCCTCGAGGCACGCGGCCTCCGGCTGCTTTTCCCGGCTATCGCGCTTGAGGCCCTTGATAGGCTGCTAACTTCTCAAGCTACCCAAGCCATTGTGGGCGATTTTGACTGGGACCGGTTACAGCAAGCGTTGGGTGGGCGTCGACTGCCAATTCTCCAAGAGGTGGTCGCCAAAACCGCCCAACCCCATCCTGCGACAAAGGAAGAAGTTGACCGGGAGTTCCTGGCCACCTTACGTGAGCACGATGAGACCGAACGGGTTCGGCTTCTTGAGCAATACTTTGCCCGGGAGCTTGCCCGCATCATGGGCTTGGAGGCAGGCAACGTAGATCCGGAGTTGCCATTAAGCGCCTTGGGACTTGACTCCCTCATGGCAATGGAGCTCAAAAACAACCTGGAGGCGCGACTGAACTTCAGCTTGCCCATGGCAAGCTTTGTGGAGAATCCAAGCATCCGCTCGTTGGCAGTGGCAGCGGCGGCAGTTCTTTCGGAAAAGCAAGTTACGCCGGAGCACGCAGAGCCGGGTAGAGCCGAGTCGTGGACGCCGATTGTCACTCTTTGCCGTGGGCCGGAGCGCCCCCCGCTTTTTTGCCTACATCCCTTGGCAGGTGACTCTCGGTGTTATCTGCACCTTGCCCGCGAGCTAAACGGTCGTTGGCCAATTTATGCTTTGGAGGCTCGAGGGGCTGACGGACGGCGGGATCCGTACTCCGACGGCGAGGAAATGCTTCAGGATTACTTAGCGGCGATCCGCCGTGTGAATCCATCCGGACCCTATTTGTTGGCAGGGTGGTCCGCCGGCGGGATCATCGCGTTGGAGCTAGCCCGGCGTCTTCGCGATAGCGGCAACTCTGTGGGCCTGCTTGCTTTCATAGACACGCCTTTGCCCTCGATTTACGACAGCGTGGATCTAAGTGATGAAGCCAAATTCCTCTGCGATCTTGTAGAGTTTACAAGTCATTTTTCTGCGGCTCCCATTCAGTTGTCTTATGAGGCCCTGAGACACCTGCCCCGTGAAAAGGTCTTCGAAGCCGCCCTTCAGGAGGCCAAACGGCAAGGGGCCGTGCCGCCAGAGGCCTCGCCGCAATTTATTCGCCGATTGTGCGACGTCGGTCGAAACAATGTCACTTTTATCAAGAACTATCGCCTGCGGCCGATTGACTTGGAAATCGCCATGTTTTTGCCCGCAGAGCGTGGTCGGCTTTCGGAAATGTCTGGGCAGGAACTTCGGCCGGATTTAGGCTGGAGCACTGTCGAAGGGCAAAAGTTCCGGATCATTGAAGTGCCGGGCGATCATTTCTCAATGCTTGAACCGCCGCATGTTTCTGCCCTGGCCACGGCCTTGTTGGCCGAACTTGAGAAAGCTTCGCAAGTGGCGGAGAAAGTAAGCTCGGTAACGTAGACGCCGAAGTAACCCTGGGGGTTCTGGGCGGGACCCCTGCCCGCCGCTGTCAACACAAATGTTTATCCTCAGGAGCTGGTTGCCGAAAGAGGGGCGCCAAATTCCGCGGGTTCCGAAAAACACACCGGTTTCCCGCCATTGACATCGGGCGATTTACCGTTTCGGGGAGAGGTTGCTTCGCTGTCCGCGGGGCTTAAACAGAGAAATGCCCAAAAAGGCCCAAACAAGAGATCGACAGTGGCCACGATCGGTGTCTTAGGCGCGGGGGCAATTGGATCCTTTTTCGGAGCATTACTTGCCCGCGAGCTTGGCCCTGATCGCATCGTGCTCGTGGGACGGGGGCCTCACGCCGAGTTTGTCCGTCGCACCGGGCGGCTTGCTGTCGCTAGCCAGCGTTATCGGGCCGAAGTGCCGGCCCGCATGGAACTTGAGCCAGCAGCACTTGCAGGTAGCGAGTTTGTGCTTTTCTGCGTCAAATCACACGGAACCGAGGAGGCACTAAGCCAAGCCGCTCCGTTTATCCGCCAGGCAACGGTTGTGGTTATTCAAAATGGGATTTGCGATCAAATCTTCCAGCGGTGGTTGCCTCCTTCGCAGCTCGTGGCCGCTGTAACAACAATAAACGTGGCCGTCACCGCTCCGGGACATATCTCTCTCCAGTTAGGTGGTCTGACCGCAGTGGGCCCCATGTTCCCGGATGCCGAAGCCGCTGCTAGGAAAGCAGCCGCCATCCTCAGTAAAACGGGGATGCCCATTAAATACACACGGGAAATTCAGGGATTACGTTACACTAAATTAGGCATCAACGCGGTGGGCTACGTATCGTGCCTGTCGGCCTCCAACTTTATTACCGAATGTCTACTTCATCATCCGTGGCGGCGCTGGGTGGCGATTCCGCTTTTTAGGGAAATCGAGCGTGTTTATCGGGCGGCGGGCATTCACCATCGTGCCATCCCGGGCCGACCAGGAATCCGCCATTTTCGTACCATCTGTCATCTTCTTGGCTTCCCCATAGTCGGGCAGCTGCTCGGGGGCCTAATGCGTTTTGGTTTCAACCGCCGGCCCATCGTGTTTTCGCTCTATCAGGACTTGGTCTCCGGGAAGAAGACCGAGGTCGACTTTATAAACGGAGAAATCGTTAGATTAGGTAGCGAACACCAAACCCCGTGCCCGCTTAACGAGCTTGTCCTGGAGTTAACGCACGAGTTGGAACAAAAAAACCCCCGCACCTTTTTAGCCCGGGATGAAGTAATTCACCGCTTCAAGGAACGTTTGCAGGTTAGGCGATTCGAACCAACCACCATCGGCGTGGAAAGGAGTTAAGGCCATGGTGGAGCGCTACGCCTACCTTTTTTGGAAGTACCAAGCTTTTCGGGCTTTTGTCAACAACGCTCGTCGAGGGCGATGGTATCAAGAACAAGTACTTTTGCGCAAAGTTCGTCGGCACGCAAGTAGCGAATTTGGCCGAGCGCATGGATTTGCCCACATTCGCACCGTGAGTGATTTTCGCAAACAGGTGCCGATTACCGACTACGAATACTATCGGCCTTGGATCGAAAAGTTAAAAGCTGGCAAGTGGGACGCTATGTACGGTCCCGGGACGAAAGTACTTATGTTTGCGCTCACATCCGGGACCACTGGTCAGCCAAAGTACATCCCCATCACCAACCATTTTTTCCGAGAGTATTGCCGTGGTTGGCAGCTGTGGGGGGTAAAGCTTTACTGGGATCACAAAGATTTAGTTTACAAGAAAACTCTTAAGCTTGCGAGTGATTGGCGGCAATTTTATACCCCCGGGGGAACTCCCTGCGGCGCTATCAGTGGGCTCGTGGGCCACACGGCTCCGTTTCTTGCGCGCCTTCGGTTCGCTCTTCCTCAATGTGTTACGGAGATTCACTCCGCCGATGCCAAACACTACGTCGCTTTGAGGTTGGGTCTAGCGTGCCCGAGAATCGGGTTAATTGGCACTGCCAATCCGAGCACGCTTGTCGAGTTTGCTCGGTTGGCCCAGAGAGAGGCTGAGCATCTTATCCGCGACATTTACAACGGTTCACTTCGCGCAGATTTGAGCATCCCGTGGAATATTCGGCAGAAACTCCGCCCATATTTCCGTCGACGCGACCCGGCGCGTGCCCGTCAATTGGAGAGAATTGTTGAGCAAATTGGTCGGCTTGATCTTTCGCGCGCTTGGCCAGAGCTGTCGGTGATTGCCGTCTGGACCGGGGGCCCAGTACGAATCTTCTTGCCGCTTGTTGAAAAATACTACGGCAAGCAGGCTATCCGCGACCACGGACTTTCTGCTAGCGAAGGTCATATGACCGTTCCTTATGAGGATCATTCAAGCAGCGGCATCTTGGAGTACTGCCATCATTTCTTCGAATTTATTCCCGTCGAAGAAAGAACTTCCCTGCAGCCCACGGTTCTTCTTGCTCACGAGTTGGAGGTGGGCCGCGATTACTACATCCTGCTAACAACCTCCTCTGGATTCTACCGCTATGACATTCGCGACGTGGTCCGCTGCACAGGGTACCTTGACGATGTCCCGTTGATCGAATTTCTCAACAAAGGCGCCCACTTTGCAAATTTCACTGGCGAAAAACTTAGCGAGAGCCAAGTGGTCGAAGCAGTAGAGACGGCCTTCCGCCAGTTAGGGATTCCCCCGCAGCCCTTCACTTTAGCGCCGGCGATAGCCGATCGTCCACGCTATGTGCTTTTGCTTGAGCCGGGTCAGACCGAGCGAAGAGAAGCTGAGCTAGCGGCAGCAGTTAACGCCCAATTGGCTCGGCTTAATTGTGAGTATGCAAATCGCCTGGAGACCCATCGGCTTGACCCGATAACGGTCCAGTATGTGCCTCCGGGTACGTGGGCCAGGCTGCGGCAACTTCACACCCAGGAGCGGGGAAACTTCGAGGAATATAAACACCCTTGCCTCGTAGCCGATCTTGACTTCATCGACCGAGTCACTAAGTCGACGATCGCCGCCGGACAAGAAGGCTGTCAGACGAAGCTTCATCATCATTTGGAGGATCATCTGGTTCTCTCGCAGCTGAACCTGCAAGCGGAGGGGTGGCGATAAGTTGGTAGCCCCTTGGGCTTGACGGTGTTTGCGCGCCCAAAATGGTGCCGGTGAAGAACCCACCACGAGGAAAATCGGTTAAATCCCCGCACAGATTCGCCGGCTTTCTTCCCGGTTGCGACTTGCGGAACCTTCCGGCCGCAAATCCGAACTAGTGCCGAACACACACAATCTGAGTCTTGACAAGAAGGAGCCCGACCGGTGCGCGGCGAGCTTATGCTTGTAACCGGCGCAAGTGGCATGATTGGTTACCATACGGTTGTGCGTGGGTTGGCCGAGGGTTACCGAATCCGGGCCATGGTTCGCCCCACGAGCGATCGCTCTCTTCTCCAGGGCCTTCCGGTGGAGGTGATCACGGCCGATCTAGCTCAGCCAGGAACATTACCCCCTGCGGTGGCGAATGTGCAGGTTGTTGTTCACGCGGCCGCCCATATCGGTGACTGGGGGCCCCTCGAGGAATATCGCCGAATCAATGTGGTCGGGCTTGAACATCTAATTTCTGCATGCGCTCGCGAGCCGTCGCTGCGCCGTTTTATCCATATAAGCACCCTCGGTGTTTATCCGGGGCGCGATCACTACGGTACAGACGAATCGGTACCGCCAGACCTCCAAGGCCTTGATGGCTACACTCGTACCAAAGCCGAGGCGGAAATGTTGCTTCGCCACTATATGGAGCATTACCGCTTTCCGGCCGTGATCCTTCGCCCCGGTTTTGTCTACGGGCCATGGGAGCGCCACTCTATCCCCCGGGTTATCGAAAACCTTTTGAGTGGGCGACTGAAATTCATTGGCGACGGCTCGAAAGTTCTCAACAACACTTACGTTGGTAATCTGGTGGATGCAATTTTCCTTGCCATAGACCACCCTCAGGCAGTGGGCGAGACATTCAATATTCGCGATGAACGTTTGGTAACGCGACGAGAATACATCAACACCATAGCCGATTTCTTCGGCTGCCCTCACCCAGGGATGGTACCTCTTTGGCTAGCCAAGGTCGCCGTCGTTCCGATGGAATGGTGGGCACGATTGGTAAGGAGAAAAACCCCACCGCTACTAACTCGTGCGCGTATCAAATTTATGGCCCTCAACCTCGACTTTTCCATCCAAAAGGCAAAAAGTGTCCTCGGCTATCAGCCGCGTGTGGATTTTCAGGAAGGGATTCGTGAAACTCTCGAGTGGGCAGCCAAGCATCTGCCGATAGCCCAAGAGGCACTCCGCAAAAAACAAGCCGCCGTGCGGTGATCCGCCCCGGGGACCTAAGATCCGATTTTAACTACTGATCGAAACCCGCTGGGCAGTGTTGGTCTTTCACCAGCATTAACCCCTCATTAAGGGAGAATAGATCCCGGCCGGTGCCAAGCTGTAATTCGGCCGTTGAAGCAAAGAGGCACAATCATCGAGAGAGTGTTGATGATTGGGAAAATTATTCCTAACTACACATGCCGACCGCACAACGCATCGTGACATTAACGCTAATCGTGGCACGCCTTCCTTTAAGGCATGGTATTCGCCATGCAGCGGCGTCCTACCGGTATTCGGACAATATTTTTGTCCGATGTCAACTTACCGACGGAAGTGAAGGCTGGGGCGAGGGCGTGCCGCGGAAAAGACTATTGGGGTCGTCCGCGGAGCAGCTGTGGCAACTTTTTTGGTCGCTACCTGTTGGGGAGTGGCTGCCAAAGCCGTGCGGTAGCTGGGCGGATGTATTTAGCCTTTGCCAGAACCTAAAGTTGCTGCCGACAGAGCGGACGGAGAACCAGGGGTTTGATCATCCCCTGCGGTGCGCAGTTGAGCTAGCGATCCTCGATGCGTTTGGGCGCTCTTGGGGCCAGTCCGTGTCCCAAGGGCTCTCTGCGTTTACGCCAGCCCAAAGTATCATCCACCCGCGCTCGGCCGCGCAGTACTCAGCCACAATCATGGGCGCCCACCCAGTTACGGAGGCAATCAGAGCCTTGTTTATCCGTGTTTGGGGCTTTCGTCACTGCAAGATCAAAGTCGGGCTCCTAAAGGACAAGGCGCGCGAGTTACGGCGTCTGCGACGGCTCCGCCAATGGCTGGGCAGAAGGGTCGATATCCGCCTAGATGCCAACGGTGCCTGGCATGCGGACGAATTGCCCGAATTTATCGAAAAGCTTAAACCGCTCGGGATTAGTTGCATTGAGGATCCAGTTCCCGTGGAGGAACTGCCTCGGCTAAAGGACATTCGGCCGCGACTTGCCATCCCCCTCATGCTCGATGAGCCAATTGTGACAAAAGAAGATCTTCATCAGGCGATTAGCAGCGGTTACTGCGACTTAATCAACATTCGACTATCTAAGTGCGGAGGGCTACTTCGCAGTTTGGAAATGGCTGCCTACGCCCACTCCAATGGGATTGGCTTTCAGCTAGGATGTCACCCTGGGGAGAGCGGCATCCTGTCAGCCGCGGGGAGGCATTTCGCCACGCTAGTTGGCCAAACACGGTATGTAGAAGGCTCCTACGACCGATTTCTCTTTCGGCGATTGGTTACCCGCGAGAACTTGACCTTTGGTTGGGGCGGCTGGGCACCGGCGTTAAAAGGTCCGGGGCTCGGCGTGACTGTCGAGCGCTCGCAACTTGCGCGGTGGACAATTCATCAACGAACTGTCGCTTTCTTTTGAAAAAGGGTTCAAGACCAAGGGTCGGGGGCGCCGCCGCTCTGGCGGAATCCCGCGGGGAATAACTAATTCACAGAAAAATGTATAGTGATTCCTTTCGGTGAGAGTCGGTCTTCGGCACCAAACATGCCCAGTGTCCCGGTTAAGGCCCATGGTAACGGAGGAGTAAAACGAGGCCTTTTAACAACTTCCACAGCGTGTACAACTTGGCCAAACCCAATTTGGCAAGGGCAACCAAAAACGGGAGGTCGGCGCGATTGACAAACCATCGCCGGAACCCAGGGCAGCATTCTGCCAAATAAATGGCTAGGCGCAACTTGTACGTAAGGACCTGGTTTCTCCCGAAAAGTCGGGAAGCAAATTCAAGTGCCTCCAAATCCTTGACCCGCGTTAGCACCCAGAAGTAGTTTCTCCACATTTCTTCGGAAAAGGGCGGAAATACCGAGGTCGGCGTGGAGACAAACCACTTCGTAAACGCATCAGGCGGGTTATGCCCAAAGATCGCCCGGAAAAGCCGCGCTGCCTCTTGCGCCGGAGCAACGGCGCGGTCGTTAGACGGGGCCTGGGCTATCGGCAAACGATCCAGGTCAAAGGCAGCAGTCACGGTGGGAAACTCCGCTGCTCCACGTTTTGAAATAGAAGCTTATCTAATCACTTAGCCTCCTGCTTGAATGGCATTGCGGCGGAAAGAGTTGCCTCACCACCAATGCCATCAAGCTTCACTCGTCCCAAAGGTGCTTTAAACCTGACCTTCCCTGCCGATTATGCGGTCTTCTCCTTTAGGGAAAGCTGCCCCCGAAGCGCCCGAGGGAGGAACCGAAAACGCCTCATGGTAGCAAATGCTTAAGTGTTCGGGGCATGATTTTTTGGGCCACAAAGCACGCACGCGTTACAATTGAGTGGTTGGCCGGGGTTAGTAGGATAAGCGCAGCCAATCATATGGGCGGAGCTTTGACACCCGCAAAAGCGAGCTGTTTTCGACTGCGCGGAAGGGGTTGCCGCCCCTTAGGTGCTTTTTAACCGTTCGGTCGGTTAGGAGCCGGGGCTTCGGATATGAGGAGAAAAGTCATGAGGAAAAGGCGGGCACGTTTAGGGTTGGTGCTGAAGTACGGTTGCGGGAGTATTTATGCCGACGGTGTGGTTGCGGGGCTTGCCGTCTTTCTTCTTGTTATTTCCGCTTCTCCTTTGGCTGCCGCGGAGCCGCAGCAAAATGTTCAGTTTCCATTCGGGATAACCGCGCTTTTGAGCGATCGTAGCAGAGACTTGCGCATCGGCTCGGTGACCCGTCCATCTTCCGATTTCTCGGAGCGTCTTCCATTATCGAGGTACGTTTTTGGCCCTAGTGGGGAAACCTGGCGTATTTCGCCGGGCTTAACGGGGGCTTGGATTACCGGCCCGGGTGGAAGGTCCTATCGGGTAAGTGAAGGCTTGACTGGGCTTTACATTTCCGGCCCCCGGGGTGAGTCCTGGCGTGTGTCGTTTGGGCTGTCCGGAAGCGCATGGATCTCAGGACCCGGAGGGGTTACTTATCGCTTTGCCCCTTCCATCGTGGGGGGCGGATGGATTTACGGCCCGCGAGGGGAATCTTGGCGGGTCACGGAGTCTCTTTCTGGCTCGGTCACGATCCGTTAATCATGCCCAATCAGCGATCTCTCTTGGCCTGGCTGCCTGAAGGCGGTCTGGGAGATTCGAGGGGGCACAAACTCCTAGAGCTAATCTTCCTTTACTCGGTGGGATGTTCTTCACCGAAGTTTCCGCACGGGGCCTGTCCAAGAACTCTGGTCCTGCATTGAGTATAATGTTTATCGCTTGAGTAAATTTTACCGTTGCGAAGGGCGTTTGCGGTTCAGGTTTATCCCATCAAAGTGAAGTTCTCGTCGTTTAGCAAACTCTTTTCGCGTCGTTCGGCGTTCTGGCATATCCTGACGCCCGAATTCCGAAGCTCTTCTCGGCGGAAGTTTTGGGCCTCAAAACCTGGGAAATTGGACAGGTCCGGCGGAAGCCAGAAAAAAGAGCCGTGCCCGGAAAAATAACCCTAATTTGTCCCACTATTCCCGGCCGTAGAGAGATCAACACCCGAAATACCAACTCGAAGTCTGGAAATGCCCCCGTACTCGGTGCTGCACCCACCGAACCGGATTCCCGCAGTTGGAGATTAAGCTTGCGCCACCGCAAATCCCTCGTGGAAGGGCCCACCAGCCGGCGGGTCGGGCAGGGTGACAAGAGCAGATATGTGATCATTCTTTTGCCGCAACGCCTGAAGGTAATGCCCTTGCCCTTCGGTTGTTCGTTCGATGAGTTTGTTCGTAAAATCCGTAAGGCTTGGCCGGAAAGCTAGCCAAGTATCCTGGAAGATTGGGATGTTTGGGCTTCCGCGCTAACTGCCTGAAAGGTTGACTGTTTTTTCGACCGGAGGTTTGTTTCGGCGATCACTTGCCGGTTGGGACTCGACTTCTGTCGGCTCAGCTACTCGCGCTTAGCTCCGCTAGCGCCCGATAAGGTCAAACCGGGGTCTCCAGGGCAATAGCGGTAGTAGGCCTTTGCGGGAATAAGAATCGCTAGCGTTGGAGGTAATACGCTCAGAATGTGATGATGCAGAGCCGCCGCGATTTTTTAAAGGCCAGGTTAATACCCGAGTCGAGCTCCGCTTCGGTTTCACAACCCGGAAGAGCCGCGGAGGGTTCTGCGAAATTTGTCCTCCGCTATTCGCGGCCCGCTATGGGATCCCAATTCGAGGTGATTCTTCCTGCAGGCATATATCCCCAGGCTTTAGATGCCGTCCTTTCGGCCTTCGATGTCGTTCAGGACTTAGAGAAGAAGTTGAGCTATTTTCTGCCTGATAGCGAAGTGAGTTGCATTAACCAGCAAGCGGGCGTGCAACCGGTATCCGTTTCGGAAGAGGTTTGGGAGGTTATTTCGGAATCACTCCGGGCCTTCCGAGAGACCGACGGGGCATTTGATATCACTTCCGGGCCGCTTTGGCGACTTTGGGGTTTTGCCCGTAAAACAAGGCAGATCCCCTCCCCCGATGAGATTCGCGAGGCCCTCTCGGCCGTTGGATCAGACAAAGTAGTTCTGGAGCCTCAGTCCCGATCGGTCTACCTTTCGCAGGTGGGCGCCGAACTTAATTTGGGTGGGATAGGCAAAGGCTTTGCCCTTGATCGGGCCCTTCGTGTTCTGCGGAGTTTCGGGATCGAGTGTGTCCTGGTGAGCGGGGGCTATAGCAGCGTCCTGATGTCAGTCCCGGAGGAGCCGCCGCCTTGCGGGTCCGGAGAATCCCAATCGGACCAGAAGGCCATACGCAATCCCAGCGATCCTTGCCCAATGCGCGGAGCTTTAACTTCCTGGATTTGGGAGGTGGGTATACGTGACCCCCTTCGGCCGGAAATTCGTGTAGGAGTACTTCGCCTCAAATCCGGCGCGATTGGAACCTCCGGATCGGCACTTCAGTTTTTCCGCCACGAGGGCAAGCGACTGAGCCACATTATCGACCCCCGAACAGGTCACCCGGTCGGCGATCCTGTTCTCGCTGTCACCGTGTTGGCTCCAACGGCGACGTGGGCTGATGTGCTGTCTACAGCTTTCTTCATCCAAGGGCCAGATTGGGCCGAGGATTATTGTCGAAGAAACTGCGGTGTTGCCGCAATTTTCGCCTTAACGGCTGAAAATCCGCGGGGTTACGTCTGGCGCATGGTAGGAAGCTGGCCCGAAGCTTCCGCCGCGCTCGATGAGTGACAAGCAGAAATTGGCATGCTTTTGGTGTTTACGACCGGTCGTTAGGATCCCTCTGGATGAGCCAGGCCACTGCGCCCGTCCCTCACAGCCCAAGTTCTTCCGTCCCTTCCCAATCGCTTTGGAACCGCAGCTTTATCGCTTTACTTGTCACGCAGTTTACGGTCGCTCTAAATGACAACATGTTTCGCTGGCTCATCGTGCCCATTGGCAAAGAGCTTATCGGGCAGGATACCGCCCTGTGGTTAGGCGCGGTTTGTTTTCTTGCACCCTTTTTGCTCTTAGCCGGTTGGGCCGGCTTTATCACGGATAAACACAGTAAACGGGGCGTAATCATTTGGTGTAAGGCGGCGGAACTTCTCATTATGGCGATGGGCATCGTTACCATTTGGATGGGGCAGGTGTGGATGATGTTCGTGGTCCTCTTTCTCATGGGCGCCCAGACAGCGTTTTTCAGCCCATCGAAGTATGGAAGCATTCCGGAAATTGTTCCGTCCGCGCACATCGCCACGGCCAACGGGTGGATTGGAATGACCACCATGGTGGCCTGCATTTTAGGGGCTGCCCTTGGCGGCTACCTATATTCCGCCACCACCCCGCCGAGCCTGCTTCTGGTGACAACGGGCTCAAGCGAGGACAAAAGTAACTTGCTTTCTCCCGGCCTCTTGGCAGGAGAAATTCGTAGACAAGGTTTCCGGCTAAAGCAGGCAGAGAATATCGCCGAGGCCATTGACCAGGTACGAAGGGGAGCACCCGAGCTTGTTATTTGGGATGAAGCCGCCTCCGGCCGAAATTTGGTCCAGGACCTGAAATCTCTCTTCTCCGTGGCTGGCGGTGTTCCTGTTATCCTGGTGGCAAGAAGCACGTTTGGGCCGGATGGCACCCAAACTCCTGCCCCCGTAAACGAACTACCCCATGTGGCTTCCGAGATCCAACGTGCCCCGTCGCTTTTGACGCAGGTCCCGTCGGTCGTAGCTGTTTACTTTTGGCCTAGGGATCGGGAGCAGCTGGAGCAGCACATCACTTCCGAGGCAGCCAAACGGGTGGTGCCGGGGTGGGAGAACCTTTTGCCGGGGCAGTTGAACCTGTGGATCTCCGCGGCTGCCTTGCTGGGGGTGGCCAGCGTGGGACTCATAAGCTCGCTATTCCTCGGGCCCTTGCGGCCGGCCAATCCCCACGCTCGCTTCCCTATTAATCCTTTCTATCAAGTGGGAAAAGACTTAGTTTTCCTTTGGCGAAGTCGCGCGCTTCTTGCGGCAGCTTTGGCGAGTGGACTTTTCTGGGGCCTAGGGGCAATGAGCCAACCGGCGATCGACAAACTTGCGCGACCGGAGCTTGTCACCGAGCAACATTTTGTGGGCTATCTGCTTGCCGCTTTGAACGTGGGCATTGCCACAGGAGCGCTTTTTGCCGGGCTGTGGTCACCGGGCAAGATTGAGTTGGGACTGGTCCCCTGGGGGGCTTTAGGGATTATCCTCATGGCACTCGGTGTTTCGGTGGTGCCCCAGGGGATCGGGCATCCTCTTTCCGTTGCTTATGTGTGGGCAAGTGTGGGACTTTTCCTCCTGGGCGTGACCGCCGCTTTGTACGACATTCCTTTGATGGCTTTTCTCCAAGCCCAGAGCCCAGCCGACTCCCGTGGACGAGTTATGGCGGCCAACAATTTCGTTTCGTATTCATTCATGATCTCGATGTCGGCGGTTTACGGGCTGCTCACAGCAGGCCTTGGCCTTTCCGCTCGACAAGTGTTTGGTTTTATGGCGCTGGTGATGCTGCCAGTTTTCGGGACGCTTGTTGTCGCTTTGCCAATACCTTTCCTCCGGGTATTGGCTCGTTTCCTTGTCTTCTTGAGGTATCGCCTTCGCGTGGAGGGGGCACAGTGGGTTCCTCGGAGTGGAGGCGTGCTTCTGACACCGAATCACGTGACCTGGGTGGACTGGATCTTTTTGAGCCTTGCGTGCCCGCGGCCGATACGGTTCGTCGCCGATCCGCGATTTATCCCCGGAGGAATCTTTACCCGGCTAGCCAAGGAGTTTGGCGTCATCCAAATCGAGCCGGGCAGTAACAGTGTGCTCCGGGCCGTGCGGGCGGCGCAAAAAGCCCTTCGCGATGGTGAAGTAGTGTGCGTTTTTCCGGAAGGCGGTCTCAGTCGCACGGGCCAAATCCAGGGCTTTCAGCGCGGTTACCAGGCCCTCGCTAAAGGAGCCGGTGTGCCTATTGTCCCGGTGTTTCTCGGTGGGCTGTGGGGGAGTATCTTTAGTTATGCGGGGGGACGATTCTTCTGGAAATGGCCGAACTTGCGTCAGCGGCGAGAGGTCGTCGTCCGCTTCGGCAAGCCGCTACCTTATTCTGTGGAGCCGCTTCTTCTGCGTCGGGCTGTGGAGGAATTAGGACTGCAGACTATGCTCGAGCCAGATCTTCGTCAACTTATTCCCGCGCGGCGAATGCTTCGTGCCCTTCGGCAAGTAGGCAAAGGGCAGAAATGTGCCGACTCGCTCGGTGCCGAACTCAGCGGATATGGTGTCCTTCTCCGAGCCTTTCTCCTTCGCCGATATCTCCGCCGCATTCTTGGCGCGGACGAAAAAGCGGTGGCCGTGATGCTTCCGCCGTCGGTGGCGTCTGTTGTTTCCAACGCTGCCCTTGCCCTAGACCGGCGGATTGCTGTCAACCTCAATTACACCTTGTCGGAGTCGATCCTAAATCTCTGCATACGCAAAGCGAAAATTGGTCATGTCATCACAAGTCGTCGCTTCTTAGAGCGATTTCCTTTCAAGCTTGATGCTCCCTACGTGATTCTGGAGGACATCCCGGGTCAAATTCGCCTCGTGGACAAATTGCTTGCTTTTCTTTATGCACAGGTGCTACCCATTTGGGTAGTAGAAAGGTGGCTCGGGTTAACAAAAATAAGGCCCGATGATGTTCTGACGATCATCTTTACATCGGGGTCAACGGGACAGCCTAAGGGGGTGATGCTCAGCCATCGGAACATCGGGTCCAATGTGCTTAGCTTCTGTGATGTGCTACAGATTCGTCGTGAGGATGTCATGCTGGGGGTCCTGCCATTCTTTCACTCGTTTGGCTATACGGTGACGATGTGGACCGCACTCATGCTTTTGCCCAAGGTGGTCTACCATCCCAACCCCCTTGAGCCTCGCGTGGTGGGGGAAATGTGCCGGAAGCACCGGGCCACTATCTTCCTAAGCACGCCCACTTTTCTTCGGTCTTATGTTCGGCGTTGTGAACCGGAGGACTTTGCCACAGTGGACGTCCTCATTACAGGGGCAGAGAAACTTCCGCCCGAGCTTGCCCAGCAGTTTGCCCAAAAGTTCGGTGTCAAGCCGGTGGAAGGTTACGGCACAACGGAGCTTTCCCCGGTGGTGTGCACGAATATTCCCCCCAGCCGCCAGGTGACAAAGTTTCAGCCTGGGCTCCGGGAGGGATCGGTGGGCCGGCCACTTCCAGGTGTCGTAGCCAAAGTTGTTGATCCGGAAACAGGCCAGGACCTGGGCGCAAACCAAGTGGGCGAGCTTCACGTCAAGGGCCCCAACGTCATGCTTGGCTACTTGGACGAGCCGGAGAAAACCGCGGCGGTGCTTCGCCATGGGTGGTATGCAACAGGGGATTTGGCCAAAATCGACGAGGATGGTTTCATCTACATTGTCGGTCGGATTAGCCGATTTTCAAAAATTGCCGGCGAAATGGTGCCGCATGAGTTTATCGAGGAGAAAATTCGCGTCGCGCTTGGCATTCAGGACGAAGAAAGGCCAATGCTGGCGGTGCTTGGAATTCCTGACGAAAAGAAAGGCGAGCGCATCGTCGTGGCGCATACGGGCCTTGCCCAACCACCAGAGGAAATTTGTCGGAGGCTTGCCCAGGAAGGTCTTCCCGCCTTGTGGATGCCCTCCCCCGATAGCTTTTGTCAAGTTCCAGAAATACCCATCACGGGAAGCGGCAAAGTCGCTTTTGGTCAACTTAAGGAACTGGTCCGTCAACAAATGTCGAAATGATTGCGACCCCGGCCTTCGGTGAAAAGCTGCAATAACCATGGGTCCCCGGTGTCGGCCGGGAAATACGGGCACGCCTCTTGCTCCGAAACTTCCCCCCGCTTACCCCCGCGGAAACTGTCCCACGTCCGAAGCAGGCACCTAAGATTCTGGCAAAGCGCAACCCACCTGGAAGCTACTTATTAGTGACCGAGACCTTTATGCCCGGAAGTCGTTCGCCGGAGACCAACTCGATATCAAAGGTGAGCTGACCAATGTGTCGATCCAATTTGCCCGTCACTGTTCCTGCCGGTGCCTTGGCGTCAGCACCCCGATACACGCGAGCGGAAAAGTCAATAATCGTTGGTGCTGGCTGAAAATAGGACGCGTTGTCAAACTCTACTGACCGCACATTCATTTTAAACTTCCCCAGGAACTCGTTAAGAGCCTGGAGAATTTGCGTTCGGTTTCGCTCAATAGTGGAGGCGTTTTGGAAACCCAGCCAGCCTACGTAGCCAAATCCGCCAAGGATGCCCAAAACGACAAGTACTCCCACCCAGTTGACTGCCTTGCCTAGGGACTTTCGAAGAGCGTTGAAGAACCCGATTCCGTGGCGACGGCGATAGTCGGCATCGACCGCTTTAACTGTCTCCTGCCACTTGTGCTGCATCTCTCCGGAGACCGCCAGTCGACTCTTGCCTCCCCCGGGCGGTAGAGTTGGGGTCGTCCTCGGGTGGGCCAGTCGCGTAGACCCAGTTACTTGCGATGAGCTTGGTGGCAGGGAAACAGTCTGGGCTAGTGAGGGAGCCTTTTGTCCAACAGTTGACGGCGCTGAACCAATGATCGTCTCCTCTTCTCCTGTTGTGGGCGCTCGGCTGGGGAGAACCGCCTGCGGTTGGCCAGCCCGCATGGATGCGCCCCCGGCAAGCCGCTCAAGGTCGCGAATCACCTCGGCCATCGACTGATATCGGCTTTCCGGCCTCTTAGCTACCATCTTCTTAAAAATTGCATCAAGCGCAGGTGGCACATCGGGCCGTTCGGACTGAAGCGATGGCACGGGCTTTTGTCGGTGGGCGAGAATTTTTTCCACAAGTGTCTCGCCGGGATACACGGGCTTTCCTGTCAACAAGTAGTAGAGGGTACACCCGAGGCTGTAGATATCGGCCCGATGGTCCGCTCGCTTGGCATCGATGGATTGCTCGGGCGCCATAAAGTCAACAGTGCCCATGATTTGACCCGTTTTCGTAAGACCATCGGGCGGAGAGGTTTCTCCTTCGCTCGGGGCATGTTCGAAGCGGACTAGCCCGAGATCGAGGATTTTTACCACACCTTCGCGGCTTAGCAGCAAATTGGAGGGTTTAATGTCTCGGTGGACGATACCCTGGGCGTGTGCATACTGGAGGCCCCTGGCCGCCTGCAAAATAAAATCTACTGCTTGGGCCACCGAGAGAGGGCCCGACTTATCAACAAGCGACGCAAGGTCCTGGCCGTCCACAAATTCCATGACAAGGAAGTGAACGTTGTTTGCTTCGTTGGCATCATAGGCGGTGACCACATTGGGATGGACGAGCTTAGCGGCGGCTTCTACCTCCCGCTGGAATCGCTGGACAGCGGCAGGGCTATCGGTGGCCCAAGGGGGCAGGACCTTCAAAGCGACAATTCGTCCCATCCGCCGATGCCGGGCCTTGTACACCTGCCCCATACCTCCTTCGCCCAATTTGTCTAAGATCACGTAATTCCCCAGCACAAGCGAGTCGATCTTGCCCTGGGAAATGGCTCGCACTTGAAAGGGAGTGAGTTTCCGATCCACAACCAGTTGCGACAGCAAGCTGTCCGCAGTCGGCGACCCGGAGCGGGTTTGAAGTGCCCGCAGCGAAACTTCTACCTCCGCTTGCGTGCAAAGGCCCGATTGAACGAGAGTCGTGACGAGAGTTTCAACTTCGCTCACGAGTGCTCCCCCCACTAGAAAGCGGCCTCAACTCAACTAGCATGCCGCGCCACCCGTGGAAAATGTAACCAAGAAAACAGTTAACCAATTATTCGCGGAAGTTTCTTGCCAACAATTGGCGCGCCAAAGGCCACCGTGGACCTGTCATCCTGCCAACCCGGAAGCTCACCGGCCAAAGCTAGCACCCCTGAGGCAGCGCAGAAGGATGTGCTGGAAAAAGCTCAGTCACATCGGCCAAGCGTCGTCCGTATTAGGCCGGGGCCAACTGTGGAGAACCACGCCGTACAAGCACCTACTTTTTCTCCCCGAACACCCCATGGGAGTTTTGGGGAAGCCCCCCGGTGAGATTTTTGGGATGGAGCTCCGGCCCACATTCCCGCGCCCCAAGCAACGCGTTTTTCGTGCTCTATCAACCCCGCAGGCTGTTTCTTTATAAAATTTGTCACCATACTATTAATACTCACCACGATTGCAAATCCGTGTCAAGAATTCTGTTTCGCTCCTGGGGTAGACATTCCCTCGAGGATTGGAGAGTTTCCGTTTAGCCCGCTGGTTTTCTTCACTACTTACAAGACGCTTGACCGATAAGTTATTTGCCGTTTCCTAAGCCGGAGCGCTTTTCTTGGCAGGACAGTCGGGAAAGGGCTTTTAAGCAGGGGGGGTTTTTAGGGGCGCTAAGCGCTCTCGAACCAATCTGAGACGCCCAAACAATCAGAAACAGCATAAACCGCAAGGGGAAGCGCTCGTCAGAAGCAATCTTTGTTTCCTAAAGAACTGATGATTTGCCCGCTACGCCCTAGCCCAATTAGCTCGGCGGAGCTTTTTCAAGTGGCGCCGGGACCTCAAGCAAGTTCACTCAGAAGTTAGCCGGGCAGCCGCTTGACGCCGGAAATACCGCAGTGGGCCCTGGAAAGAGAAAGTCGCTTCAAAATTCCCCAGTCTACCCGGGGGATACTTTGACCTTGCTTATCCCCAAAATGAGCGGGACTTCTATGCGCATGGCAGCTTGGTTGGAAAAAGTGACCACCAGAGCATTGCTCGTTTGGGTACTTGTTACAGCGCTCGGTCCTCTCGAAGCCGCGGGTTTTGCAGCTCAGGGCGGAAGCGGCAGTTCCGCCTCTCGACAAGATGCCCTCAAGGCGATTCCTCTTGACAAGCTTAGTGAAGTTAACCGGCAGAAGGTCCTTTCTGTGGTTCAGGACACTTCCTTTTTCCGAAGACTCCCGATTTGTATCATCCGCTGCGACCCGGAGCTTTATCTTTTCGTGGTGCGCCACCCAGATGTCATAGTCGCCATCTGGCAGGCGATGGGAATTACAGAAATCCAGCTTGAAGAGATTTCCCCCGGTAAATTCCGTTACCGCGACAGCGAGGGGACCCGAGGAGTTGTCGAGTACATTTATTCAACCCATGATACTGAGCTCATCTATGCCGAAACCGTTTACGAGGGGCCCCTACTTAACCGTACAGTGCACTCCCGGGCAGTCATCTTGCTTAAGAGCGGATACACACTGGAAACAGATGGTCATTACTACATCACATGCCGGCTGGATGCCTTTGTTAGTGTTGACAAAGCCGCCTGGGAGGTGTTGACAAAAACCCTCCATCCCCTTGTGGGTCGAATTGCCGATACCAATTTTGCCCAAACGGCCCAATTCGTAGCTATGCTTCACGAAACAGCCGCCCAAAAGCCTGACGGGATGCAGCGACTAGCTGCTCGGCTCAAAGGTGTCCAACCTCCCGTGCGTGAGGAGTTTGCTCGACTCTTGGCCCAGGTGGCTGAGCGTTCAAGCAGTACTCGACAAGGCCCTCGCGAGACGGTCGCCGAACGCCCCGGTCCTCAGGTCCGCAAATAATAACCTTTTCGCAAAAGTCCACGGGAAGTCACATCAGGGCGGCCCCTGCGGAAACTGCACCACCCCTAGAAGCTATTTGGGTGTCGGTCCTTCCCGGAGGATTACCATTCGGGAAGTATCCCGCCACCTTTGCAAGACGGCTTGCCCGAGCTAGGGTGTGGCGGCTTCTGGTAGCTTCTCAAGGAGCACCCGGTAGGGCTTTTCCAGTCCAGCTTGGCTTAGGATCGCGTCAGCTTCCGGGGGAAATCGCTCCGGCCTTTCCTCGAACACAAAATTTCCCTCCACGCGACAGGTGGCGATTCGGTCTTGGGCATGGTTGTTGAAGTTTAAGGCAGTCACCACATTGTGGATTAGATTGCCCCGCACCTCGATAAAACCGCTGCCTTCGTCCAGATAAATGCCACCCGGCGCCCCGACATTATCGTGAATGTAATTCCCCGTGATTACCGTCCCAGGTTGGTTTCCTAACGTATAAATCCCGCCCCCATCTTGCATGGGGCACATGACATGGTGAATGTGATTGAACGCAATAAAGTTTTCACGGCTAGGGGTTGGCGTTTGGTAGCGGAACGGTTGCCAATAATGCTCCGGACCGCCTCCTGCGTCCTCTTCCCCCCACCCCCAGCCCACAGAGATGCCGGAGTAAGGCAGCCGGCAGATTTCGTTGTGCACAATCCGCGTCCGAGTCGTATAACCCACAAAAATACCAACACCGCCCATGTAATCTAACGCACAGTCGTGGATGAGACAATTTTCAACGGAATTGTCGCTCACGATTTTTCGCTCATCATCCGGATGGTGGTCATCCCGGAGCACATCGCCGATTTGGATAGCGCTTCCCGACAAATCATAGAAGTGGCAACCGACTATCTGGTTCCCACGACTTCCTTGTTCGATATCTAACGCGGCACTGCCACATTGCGTAAATGTACATCGGTGGAAGCGGATGCCCTCGGCATATCGCAGGCGCACCGCTCCGGGACTCTTGCGATGCTCGTTGTGCACTGAGGAATATCCCATGCGGCGGACCATCAGTCGATCGCTAAATGAGTCCAGCGTGAAATTAGCTTGGACATCAGCATGTCCGACCTCGCTCGGGTAAAACCAATTGGCGTGCGAAAATACGATGCCACGAAACTCGATGTTTGCAACCGGTCGGCCAAGCTGCCCCTCAATTTGCACAAGTCTTTCAAGTTGCGGCGCAACGACCTCTGCTTGGGTAAGATCCTCACCGGGCCGCGGACGGTAAAAGATCTTTTCCTCCCACCGATCCAGATACCATTCGCCAGGCTCATCGAGCAGTTCCCGGGCATTCTCTACCCATGCCGGTAGATTTACGTTTACGCCCTCTTTGGCCCGCCCGTGGAGAAACTGCGGTTGCTTCATAAGCACAACAAGCAGGTCACCCTCGCGACGAAGCTCCCGCACTAAATAGCGCATGTGTGCCCAGACGTTGACGAAGACAAGCTCAATATCTGTCTGATTTCGCCAATCGGCCATGTCCAGCGCCGAAGACTGAAAACCTTCGAAGAACAAAAAGTCAGCATCGGGTAGCGCTCCGCCCCGAGAAAAATCATGGAGTGACTCCCAGCGACTAGGATCGTAACCGGCGTCGAGCACCCCACTGCGTGCACGGACCGCTCGCTTGCCAGCAACGTAAAGTTGACGAAAGGGCTTTCCCCGCCACACCGCTTCCCACACACCGTTTTCACCTTCTCGCCAATCGACAATTTTCCTTCCGCCACTTATCACCACCTCGTTGGGAGCCTCCGCCTGATAAATAATGCGGAATGCTCCTTCCCCTCCATCTTCCGGGCCGAAAGCAAGAGGTTCATTTAGCTCGTAAACACCTCGACCGATGAGCACGAGGATATGTCCTTTTAAGCCGCGGGTACGTTTCCACTGGCGGACAGCTTGTTGTGCCCGAGGGATGGTGGCAAACGGTTTGGCTTTTGTACCCGGAGCGTCATCCACACCGCTAGTGCTGACATAGAAGGTGGCCACCACTGGCTGCTGGGCAGAAGCCTCTTGGCCTACGGACCGCCCACCTTCCCCTGCCAGATCCGTCTCTGCCTTTAGCGTCCCCCAGACCAAAGCTAGCGCTACCCACAGCAAGGTTCCCCAACCGAATGCTTCAACTTTTCCCCTTAGAAAGCCCGACATATTCATCCTCCTTGCCGATATGCGCTTGCGACACGATCAACAGTATTCGTAAACGAAATTTTCCGCGGCTATTCCGGCCAAAAATCCGCTCTCCAATGTGAGGCTCCTTAAACGCCTCCTAAACATAAGTCCTCTCTTGTCGACTTATTCCCGCGGAAACCTAACCTGTCACCAAACGGGCCTGGGTTGCCTCCCGGGGCTTTAAATGAACCTCTAGGAATCCGTAGATCAGTTGTCGTGACTCATAAGGGACAGCATGCCCTCTACCGTGGACAAAAAAGGCGAAATTCTGCGGAACACCCACGAGCTGATACACCTCGGCCACCTTTAGAAGCATCAACACCCGTTGGCGCTGGACGGCAGGGTTACCGTCGTTTATTCCGGAGACATCAAGAAATGCTCGTGGGGCGATAAGAGCAATGATTTCGTGAAAGTCAATCGCGGGTGCCTCCTTCTGGAGAAGAATCGGCCGAAGATGTTTAAAGTACACATACCAGCGGTCGCGAGCCCATTCCATGACCTGGGGGTTATGTCGGAAGGAACTCCCCCCGCAATTACACACCGCGGCCTTGATCCGCTCGTCATACGCGGCAAGGAAAATCGTTCCGTGGCCGCCCAGAGAGTGTCCCATCGCCCCGATCCGCTCCGGGTCGACCTCCGGCCGAGTTTGTAAAACGTCGACGGCGATCGAATGCTCGTAGGTGAACTTCCCGACAGCTGTCCATTCCGGATGTTTCTGGTAGAAGCGCGTCGTATCATACGGTCCTTCGGGCGGAATTCGCTCGCCGGAGACAAAATGTTCGGGCGCAATCACCACAAATCCCCGCCGGCATAAATGATCAAGGTAAGCCTTATCGGGATTATCAACAAGACCGGCTGCTTGCTTGGTGCCTTGCGGAAACGTCCCATGCAAAGCAACGACACCCGGTGCTTTGTCCTTAAGTCCTAAGGGTATGCCCAGGTAAGCATGGGCACGCTCGTCCTCCTCGACGTTATAGGAAATATAAAGTCGACGATAAACACCGTCGACAACAACATCCTCGTGAACCTGGACGGCAAGCGTCGGCTTTGATGGCTTATACTGATCGCGAATCAGCTCAAGATACCGCTGCCGAAGGGCCACTCGCCGCTTTTCCCAATCCTCCTTACTGTTTACTCCTTCCAAAACATCATCCCACGAGCTTGGGACAGGAGGAACATCGGTCAACAGCGGCCGGCGGGTTTGAACCGACGCCTCCTCGGCATGAGCTAGTCCCGTGGCAAGATATGTCCCAAGCGCTCCGCCAAAAAAGCACCGGAAAATTGATCGTCTCAGCATCGGGCGAATCCTTCCTCGTTAGGTTTATTGCCGAAAGCGTAACCCGAGGTTACCCTGGCTTGCGTCATCACCAAAAGCTGGTAGTTGATGTATGATTATAGGGCCCGTTGCCTGTAGGCCAAGCAAAGAGTCGGTGATCCGAGGGAGACAAGTTGGTTTGGACCATTTAGGAGCTTGCCGATGATTCACCTGAGCGTGGTCGCGACTATTCTTCTTGTGTGCACCTTTCAGGAGACAAATTCGCTGTGGATTCATCCTTTATGTACACCTTTGAACCTCGACCGTCACGGCCCGTTTGTCATTCTCGAGGACGGTCGGTTGGCCACGGTTTATAAAGACGGCTTTCGCACCTCGGCCGACGACGGCCAAAGTTGGTCAGAGGCCCTGCCCGTTTGCCCGGGGATAAACCCGCAGGAGCCGGCCTCGTACTATTTGCTCCGGACCCGGAAAGGGACCTTGGTCCTTGTTTACCTTAATTTCGCCACCTACAAGTTTGCTTGGGACGCTGCCCGCGGAGAGGCCACCGATGATACTGCCCTTGAGGTGTGGACCATTCGCAGCCTTGACGGCGGAAAAACCTGGCAGGATAACCAACGGTTGCTTGGGGGATATAATCCAAACTTTTTTGCGTTGATTCAAACAAGCCGGGGCCGTATCGTCGTACCGCTTCAGCACCTGGCGAAGGACCCGGGCCGACTCATCTGTTGTTCCTTCTGGTCTGATGACGAAGGCCTGACTTGGCGGCGCAGTAACTGGATTGACCTGGGTGGGCGAGGTCATCACGATGGCGCCTTCGAGCCGACCCTGGCCGAGCTTTCCGACGGCCGATTGTTGATGTTGATCCGCACTAGTCTGGACCGCTTCTGGGAGGCCATCTCCGAAGACGGTGGCCGATACTGGCGAATTCTTCGGCCCAGTGCTATCGACGCCAGCAATTCGCCGGGCTATTTGCTCCGGCTTTCCGACGGAAAACTGGTCCTGGTGTGGAACCGGCTCAACCCGGAAGGCAAGGAATATCCTAAGAAGCACTGGCCCGATGGCACTGAGTTCCCATCCTCTTGGCACCGCGAAGAGCTGTCGATCGCCTTTAGTCCGGATGACGGCCGCAGCTGGACAAAGCCGGTGGTAATTGGTCGGCTTCCCGGGGGTCAGCTAAGCTATCCATATGTTTTTGAGCGTCGACCAGGCGAGCTGTGGGTCCTTGCCGGATTTGCCTTCCGCCAGGGATGGAAGGAGCCGGTAACTTTTCGGGTCAAAATCAATGTGGACGAATTTCTTCGGCAGACTCAGCAATAGACCAAATTAGTTCACGGAGCACTACTTGGGGGTAAGTCGGCGGGTTTAAAGTTTAAGTCACGGGGTTGTTTATTCGTTTGACTGCTTGTTTACTGGTTGGTCACCCCGAATGTTGCGGAGTTTCGCAAGCAGCTCGGCTGCCCGTTTGTGTTCGGCAGGGTAGAGATTGGTCGTTTCTCGGATATCCCTGCCCAGATGATAGAGCTGCATAGCTGGGGCATCTTTGGGTACTTTGTTTTCCGGAAGCGACCAGCCGCCCGAGCCTCGGCACTCGATCAGTTTCCACTCCCCGTCGCGAATGGCGAAGTAGCCTTGGATTGAATGCATGACAAAAGGTGGCCGCCGCCAGTTGACATCCGGATCACGAAGGAGTGGAGCGAAACTCACGCCGTCCTCGGCTGCCCCCGGTGGTAGGGGCCGACCGAGAATTTCCGCCACGGTGGGCAAAATGTCGACAAGGCAGATGGCACGGTCGCAGCGGGTGCCTGGCGGGATCCCTCCGGGCCAAGTGACGATAAACGGCACGCGGTGGCCGCCCTCCCAAATGTCCGACTTTTGCCCGCGGAAAATATAATTGGTGGCATGCCCATATTTTTGAAACTCCGAGCGAATTGTCATCGTCGAGCCGTTATCGCTTGTCAGAATAAGGATTGTGTTTTCCCAGTAGCCCAGCTCTCGCAAAAGGTCAACCAATCGGCCCACTGTGGCGTCCACTTGCACGACAAAGTCGCCGTAAAGACCAGCTTGACTTTTGCCCCGAAATGCCGGGAGTGGAAGCACCGGTGTATGCGGAGCTGTCAACGAATAATACAGGAAAAACGGCTGGTGCGGTCTGGTCGCCTTATGTTGACGAAGCCAGCGTTCGGCCGCTTCCGCAAGCCGATCCACCACTTCCTCATGGCGGAAGTCCTTCGCCCGCATGCCCGCCCGCCAACTGGCCGGGAATCCCTGCCCCTCGGTTGGCTCCGTAGGAATTGCTGTCACGCGGTCATTTTCGATGTAACAGTAGGGAGCCATATCTAACGAAGCGGCAATACCGAAGAAGTAGTCGAAACCCACCGTCAACGGGCCTTCGGTAATTGGCTTGGTGTAGTCCACACCGGGGTCATTTGTTGTGCCATCTTTATCGGTTACCGGCTTGCCCTCGGCATTTTGCCACCCAAGCCCTAAGTGCCACTTGCCAATCGCGCAGGTGGCATAACCGTGGGCACGCAAGAAGGAAGCGATTGTCGCCCGGCCAGGCTCGATCAATGGCCGATCGAATCCCAAAAGCACTGATTGTTTAAGTCGCGTTCGCCAACAGTACCGACCAGTCAGAAGGCCGTATCGCGTCGGCGTGCACACCGAAGAGGGCGTATGGGCATCGGTGAAGACCATTCCGGCGGCCGCCAGCTCGTCTATCCGAGGGGTGGGAATCTTCGACTCCGGATTAAGACACGAAAGGTCCCCGTAACCAAGATCATCAGCCAAGATGATGACAATGTTGGGCTTATCTTCCTCGGCGTAAACCGGCGCAAGATCCGAAGTGTTCGTGAACAGGCAAAGGCTGATAACGACCAGAAGGGTTCTACGGCGGAAAAGCTTGGGGAATCCTCGCGGCATGCTACCGTTCTCCCATCGGGGGACCAACCTTTTGCAATCCAAACCGTTACCAGGTGCAAACTAAAAGCCTCAGGCCTGGGTCGGCCGTGCAAGACACGTTGTCAATCCCGCGGGTCCAAAGCAAGGGCCACCAGGTCAGATTCCCCTATTCTAAGAAGATGACCACCTTGGGCGGTATCGTGCGGAGAAGATATCGAGCGTGAGATCCAAAAAACTAGGGGGCGATCCGGGGGAGAGATCGCCCCCTTGGCCCTCCTTAGGCCGAGCCCATCGATAAGCACCAGGGAGAAGAATAATATCCAGGCCCCACCGTGGGCCTATGAGCGACCTTCCGTGGACCGCCAGGGGGTATTAAGTCAGAAATCTGCTGCCATGTCGCCGCGGCGAGGCTACAGTGGGCGGAAAGCTTTGTTAAACACCGATGGCGCTGCGCGTCTTGAAGCGAGCCACGAGCTGCTTAAGTGTGGCCGCCTGGGCACCGAGCTCCTCGCTGCTTGAGGCCAGCTCTTCGCTGCCGGCTGCAGCTTGTTCCACCGCCTGGCTAATGGTCTGGACAGCCCGAGCCACCTCTTCTGCGCTACTTGCCGCCACTGTGGAGGAATCGGCGATTTCGGAGATGCGGCGGGCCACTGAATCCACATTCTCCATAATGCGGCGGAAGGCTTCGCCGGTCCGCTCGGACAATTGCACACCCTCTTCCACCCGAGCTGTTGACTCCTTGATGAGCTTGCCAATTTCGCCGGCAGCTTGGTTTGCCCGCTCTGCCAACTTGCGGACTTCGTCGGCTACGACAGCGAATCCCATTCCGTGTTCGCCGGCCCGAGCAGCCTCGATAGCCGCGTTGAGGGCCAGAAGATTCGTCTGGCTGGCAATCTCCGAGATCACCTGAATAATCTCGGCGATCTGCTGAGCACTTGCCCGGATCATCTGCATGTGCTCGACGGAACGACCCACGATCTGGCCACCCTCTTGGGCAACGGCCATCGCCTGGCGGCCGAGTTCATTGGCGGCCTGCGCCGCTTCGCGGACTTGCTCGGACATCTGCCGCAGTTGCTGTGCGGAGCGGGATATCTGCTCCACACTGGCACTTTGTTCCTGCGTACTTGAAGCAAGCGATTGGGACGCCTCCGCTACTACCCGGGCACCTTCCGTAAATTGCTCTGCACTGGCTTTGACTTCCTGAACAATCACCTCTAGTTTGTCGCAGAATGTATTGAAGTTCTTAGCCAGCTCACTCATCTCGTCGCGGGAAACAACCTCAAGGCGTCTAGTAAGATCGCCTTCGCCCTCAGCGACGTCTTTAACCAATTGAACGACCCGCTGCACGGGCCGAACGATTCCCCGGGCCAATGTCAAGCCGAGTACCACCGCGACGCCTACGCCGAGGAATACCGCCCCGAGACTCAGGTTGCGTAGAGTTGCAGCAAGGTTCTCGGCGGCGCGGGCCTCCGCCATGCTCTGTTTGTCCCACAAGTCTACAATATTGCGGAGCCGCGCTGTTTGCGTATCCATGAGATCCCGGCAAATCCCTAACGCCTGTTGGCGCATTTCCTGAAGAAGCGTCTCAACTTCCTGAACTGAACTTATAACGGCCTGCTGAAGGGACTCCATTTCGGCATCTAACGCACGGCGGAGGCCCTTCACTTCTGCGTCGACCTTGCTTGCGTACTCCGGGTCTTTGCGATCGTACTTCGCAAACGCACTTTCGTAGGCTTGATAATACTTGTCGGCGGCCGCCAGCGCTGAATCAGCTAGGTTCGAGGCCAATCCCACTCGCGGTAACAGGGCCCGCAACTGCTCCAAATGGGACTTGGCCTGCTGGTAAGCTTTGCGAAAATCAGTTAGTTCCCTTTCGAAATCAGAATCGTTTCGGGCCCTAAGGACCACATTTTTCGCGTAGACCGCTGAGTCGTTAAGGTAAGAACGCCCCGTAGTCACCAGGAATCGGCAACGGTAGAGGTGCACGCCGAACTGCTGGCGCTTCCCATTCTCGTCTGGCTGGCAACGCTCGATCTTTTCGTCAATGCGCTTACAAAGTTCGAAAAACTTATCATTTTCAGCTTTAGTCCTTGGGTAATCAGCTACGAATTCCTTCCATATCCGGGATTCCTCCTCCAGTTTCGGTAGAGTGTTGTACTCCTTCTGTGCCTCCGCGAATTCCTCACTCGCTTTTTCGACCAGCTGATACTGGCGCTTGCGATCCTCAATCGGTAAGTCAATGTTGAGAAGCGTCCGCTGCGCTGCTTTAATCACTAAGAAGGTGTTCTCCATTCTTGCCGCTGTTCGTACGCTCGGCAGGGCCGCCCCGTCCAACCTATCGATCGCACGTTCCGCGCGTACGAGACCATAAAACCCAACAAGACCCACCGCTCCAGCAATTACCGCCACAACCAGGAAACCACCAACCACCTTTGTCTTGATGCTTAGTTGAGATAATTTGAGCATCGGACCCCTCCTGCTACCTGACTTAAAACCAACGATTCAGGGCTGGCGGTGAAAGGCTCTGCGTTTGTTCGCCGCCAAGGCGCGGCGGAGTGGTGGGGTCCGGGGTGAGAATTGCGTGAGATGTAGTTGACCCTGGCCCACCAAGAAATCAGTAGGTCATGGAACCAGGCAAGGAGGCCCAAATTTAGCAAATTTTCCGCTGGCTTTATCCTGCAGAAGCGCGCTTCATGCCGGAGAGGAACCTTTAAGCGGATTTTCTGCCGAAATCGAAAAAATCTGGGGATTGCCAATCCGCCCAGTCAATCGGTTGATTCATCCCGGCGGTGTGGCTTACCATGAGATGTTCACAGGTCGATGCGTTTGCCCGGTTTAGGATCGGCAGTGACAAAATGGAGGGCGTACATGCCGCCCGATCGGCCGATGCGGCAGCTTTTTCGCGCCATTGGTGCCATCCCGCTTCCAACGAGCCGAGGGCTACATGTAGAACGACGTCGTAGTTGGACAGCCGATTTGGCCGAATGAGTTCAAGTGCTTGCGACAAACCACCTCCAAAAGGCAAGCATAGCCGAGCTTATTGGGGAGCGAAGATTTTCGGCAGTTGGCTACGTTTTGCGGGGCTGATTAAAGCATCTGGCAGCTGCCCCCTATCGCATTCGAAACCAACCTACATGTCCTATTTGCTCGTCAAGTTTTCGGAGGAGATGCTGAGACGATGAAGGTCCTCGGTATTTCGGGAAGTCCGCGGGCGGGTGGCAATACGGAGACCTTGGTCCGGCTTGCTTTGGAAACCATCGCCCAGGAAGGCCTTGAGACCGAATTCCTTTCGCTGGCCGATCGACCGATTAAACCCTGCCAGGCTTGTGAACGATGTCGCGGGACGAATCCGCCCCGTTGTATGCAGGAAGACCCAGCCTTTGAAGGCATCATCGAAAAATTTATCGAGGCCCAAGGAATCATTGTCGGTTCTCCGGTGTATTTCGGTTCGGCCACGCCACAAACGATGGCTATGCTGGACCGAGTGGGTTATGTCAACAGGTTTGCGGGAAACTTTTTACGACGGAAGGTAGGGGCAGCCATCGTGGTGGCTCGCCGGGCCGGACACAATTTCACCTTTGCGCAGATCAACTACTTTTTCTTAATTAGCGAAATGATCGTCCCCGGGTCAACTTACTGGAACCTCGCCTTCGGTCGCACGAAAGGAGAAGTGCTCAATGACCAAGAAGGGTTGGAAACGATCCGCACTTTGGCCCGCAATATGGCATGGTTAATTCGTAAACTGTATGGCTGACCATCCTGTGGACATTGTTTGCAAACTGATCGTGCAAGCCACGGTGCATTATTCACGACGCAGCACCTGAAGGAAAGGAATCCGGAAAAGGGCACCGACAGCCGCCACGCTGGCCACTAGGCCCGCAAAAAGAGTCAATGCGACCGATAAGCCTAACCACTGCCAAGGTAGACTACCTTCACCGGCCAGCAAGCTTGGTAACACCGCCACGCCTGCGGGGATGATTCCAAGCACTAATCCCGCCAAGGCAAGAACGAGGCTTTCGGCCAGCAAGAGCGCGACCAATCGTCGCCTCGGAAACCCAAGGGCTTGCAAAAGGGCAAATTCCCGCCGCCTTTCAAACACGTTGCGCAGCTGAACTGCTCCCAGACCTAACGCTCCGAGCAGAAGCCCCAGACTGCCAAGGCTTTGAAAAATCGCAAGGTAAGTATTTTGAACCTGAGCATAGCGGGCTAATCGCTCCGATGTGCTCTCGACTTGGGCACCGTAATCGACAAAGGCCTCTTCAAGGAGGGCACGCACCTCTCCCCAAGGCCACGGTGGGGAGGTAGCCGCCGCATCAGTTGGCCCACTAAGCTCGACCAGGAATAGTTGATAACCTACCAGATAGGGATAGAGCCGAAGGAGTTCCTTCTCGGCCACAAGTACACAGCCCTGGAAGATACTTTCTTGAAGAACGGCGACGACTTCCAATGTGACCTGCCGTCCGGACGAGTCGACATAAGCGAGTAGCCGATCCCCCCAAGGCGACAACCCCAGGGCATAAAGTGCCGTGGTTTCGTCGACAATGGCGGGGATGGTGCTACTAGCCCTGAGACCGCCCGCCCCACTTCGCGACAGGAGGCGCCAAGGATTTTGCTTCTCCTCGGCAGTGCAGCTTACCCAAGGCCTTAGGCGAAACCCGCCGCGATCAATGAATGGCTTCGGCACACCAAGCAAAGTCGGCTGACGGGGCCGATAGAGATTGAGGCAACTTGCATCCTCACCTGTCCGAACGCGAAAGGAGGATACTCTCATTGCGTCTACAATAGCACGCGATTGACTGCCGCGACCGGCAACTACAGGGGCAAACCAATCGGCTTTGCGCTGGGGGTCGCTTAAATCTTCAACGACCGGCAAAGCACATTGAACAAGGAAAGCAAAACCACCGCTACCAGGATGCTGGCCTGGGAGGAATCGTGAAGGCTCGAGGCGAAAAACACTCACGGCCACCAAAAGAAAAACAGCTAGCGCTACAATAACGCTGGTGGCGAGGCTTCGGCGTGGGCTTCGGCCTATGTTGACCCAAGCTAGGCCCCATAGCGGAGACAAAAGCAGCCACCGACCCTGTCCGCGCTTCCGGCGCAAGCATCTGGCAAAAATTAGCGCCCCGGCCACTAGTAAACAGATGGCAGATCCGAAAAACCATACCGCTTTCTGCTGGGCGGATCCTTCTGTCCAACTGCCCACAACAAACATCGTGGCACTAAGCAAAAATATACCAGCTGCGATGAAAGCCGCTTTTGCTCGCCCTGTCCTACGATCAGGCTGCGTGAGGAGCTCTGGACCAAATGCCCGGAGAAGCTGGGCTGGTGCCTCCGCCCGAAAATCCCGCACACACTTTGCCACTGTCATCCCAGCCGTCACAAAACCCAAGCCGCCGCCCAAAGCCAAGGTGAGAAGGCGAAGCCTCAAGCTAACTAGTGGCTCACCCACCACCGGTAGCCACCACGCATGAAGGCCGTGGATGATCCCTGCCGCGTACAAGGCGCCTACTGCGATCCCGGCCACCGTGGCGAGGGTAACCGTCATCGCAAGCTCGCCGGTAATGAGCTGACGTAGCCGAGCAGTGGTGAATCCTAAGGCCATGAGTGTCCCAAGTTCGCCAGCCCGTTGACTGATCGCTAGATAAACAAAAAGAATGGCCAGGATTATACCGGCCGCCAAAACAAATCCGCTAAAGGCTAGGAAGAGGAAAACGAAGGTCCAGCCCCCTCGGGCGGCCTGGAGAGCCGCTGCCCGCACCGTTTCGATGCGGAGGCCCGCTTCCGACGGAGATAGGCGAAGAAGCTGCCTTAAATCGTCAACAGAGGAAACATTTGGCCCCGGTGCCACACGGAAGCCAGTTGTTTGCCCAAATCGGCTAGCCCAGAGCTGCCGTGCTGTTTCCAGTGCGATAAATGCCTTTGGTGTCGTTCCATACCGGTGCCAATAATCCTCGTCGTTTCCCGGTCCGGGCGGGCCACTTGTGCGAATCCATTCAGGATGAAAAGGCTCAAAGGGGACGTCCCAATCCCGGATCGACTCCTTTTCGGTAACGCCGGGGATTTGTGGCGTCCACAGCGGATCTGCTGCCAGTCCGTCCAACTTGACTATCCCGGCCACCCGCAGGTCGACCGCCGACTCCTGCAGCTTAGTTCCCCCCGACTCTGGCAAGAAGAATTCCAGCCGAACGATCTCCCCCACCTTTACGCCCAGGTCCTCCGCGGCCCAGTCGTTAAGCACGATTGTGCCCGGTGAAATTTCCGCTACAGGATCGCCAGAAATATCAACAAGCGGCCCAAAGGGTGGGTCTTTACCCAGCTTAACCCCCGAAACGAGCGAGTAAGGAATGAATCGATCACCAAAGGCGATCTTGTTGGCTAGATAAGTCAACACCGGCTGGTAAGTAAGCCCTACAAGTCGACGCTCGATTATTCGTTCTAGCCACGGCGGGAATATGTAGCCGTCATAAGTGATAAGATAGTAACCCTTCGGAGCCTCTTCGATCCGTAGCCCCACCACCTCCGGATCAACTTGCAGATGATTCTCAAGCCAACTAGCCGCATCAATTTCGGAGGGAGATTGCCCGGCGTTTTCCACCAAAAGAATGGCATTACACTTACCCTCCCAGCCGTCGGCCAGAAGCGCTTCAAACGGAATAAACACCGTCAGCGGTGAAAGCTGGCGAGTCTGCAAAGTAAAGTCACCCATTCCGCCCGAGGGAACTATCCCGCCCAGTACCAGACTCAAAGTTACGGGAGTATCCCGGCGATTGCCGAGTAGACTTTCGGCCGGGATTGCCTCTGGTTTATCAACGCGAAGGAAGAGTCTGTCACCCGGTTCCGGTGCCAGTCCTGCGGATAGTTCTGCCAGCCGACGTGCCAGCGCTACGTTGATTAGTGCTTGGGAGGGGGTAATTGTGGGCCGAGGAACCTCGCTATCCAACTTCCAAAACCGGTGGTCGCACACAATGACTTGCACCTGGCCGGCAACTACCGATTGCCCCGACATGCCCTGTTTTTGGAAACGAAGCCCACCTTCCAGTATCAGGACCGGCACAACCGCCCGAAAGCTCGCAGCAAAACCTGGAATCGTTGTGAGCTTTTCTACTAGGTCAACGGGGAGGAACCGCTCGCCACGGATCACGATGCCTACTGGGCCTAGCCGGCGGAGAGCCAGCTCCGTGAGGCTTGCTTGTAGGCTATCTCCCAAAACCAAGGCGCCTACAAGCACGGCCACACTAGTGACAAGACCAATACTGACCGCAAGATGTGCGCGCCACCAAAAGCGAAATGACTTCCACGCCAACGTACTCAGGGGGAGCGGGCTATTGCGATCCTTAACGTGCCTCAAGGTGGGTAGCATCTTCCAGGGCGAACCGCTTTATTTACTGAAAAATGCGGCCAATGCTGACAGTTACCGCCAGCCCCGATCTTTGGACGCATGTACACAGTAGCGCCATTAACTTGCGGCACTTTCCTGCCCCACGCGTTTTAAAATGCCTTTCGATAATTGGAAGACCACGTCCATCTTGCTTGCTACGCCCGGGCTATGGGTAACGACAATCAGGAGATTCTGGCTTTGGCGGTGAAGTTCAAGCATCAACTGAACAATTTGCTCGGCAGTATCCGCGTCCAAGTTACCGGTGGGCTCATCGGCTAGAAGCATCCGCGGCTGGGTAACCATGGCGCGAACGAGAGCCGCCCGTTGACGTTCACCCCCGGAAAGTTCGCCCGGTAAATGGTCCATCCTGGCGGCAAGACCGACTGCGGAAAGCAATTCCTCAGCCCGCTTGAGGTCATGAGCCGTTGGTCGGCCGAAAGCTAAAAAAGGTACCAGCACATTTTCCAAAACTGTGCATTGGGGAAGAAGATGGTGATCCTGGAATAGAAAACCAATGCGTTGATTCCGCAGTCGCGCCAGGTCGCCTTCCGGCAGGAGCGAGTAATCCTGCCCGTCTAATTGGACTCGGCCACCGGTGGGCCGATCCAATGCACCGATCAAGTTCAGAAGCGTACTTTTCCCCGAACCACTTGGCCCCATAATGGCCACCGATTGACCAGGCTGGACCGTTAAGTTGACATCACTTAACACCACGAGCGGGCCGGCCGGCGAGGCATAGTGCTTAGATAGATGTTCGACCACAAGCATGGTCAAGTAGCATCCCGCATGATTAAGTAACAGTGCCGCCGGGCTACTGCTGGGTCAGCTGTCTTACAGCTCTTCGCCAGCATTCGCACCGACAGGAACCCTAACTTGTAACGGCGCAAAGTCTGCAAGCCGAATTAGGAACGCTAAGCTTCTTTGCGGACAAAACCCCTTATCCAACGCCGCAAATACCCGCAAAAGCCCACGCCGGGTGGTTTTCCGTAGAACAATAACCATAATACAAAGCTGGCCTGGAGATTATGTGGCGGCTTCCCGGCCAAACCACGGGCTAACGGTTACCGCGAAGCGGAACTCCCAAGCCGCCCCGCGAAACCAAGTCTCACAGCTCCACAGGAGGTAGAAAGATGAAGACTTACACTGTTCATCCCTTCCGGCCATTCACGCAAAGCTTTGTTTCAAAAAAGTGCTTTATTGCCACGGTTTTACTACTTGGCTTTTTGGCCGCCGCGCCCAGCATGTTGTCAAGGGGTGCGCTCGGGGAGGAATTACCGCGACTTGTCTTGTCCGCAAACGATCGGTTGGTCTCACTCCGGCAAACGACGGTCCCGCCCGAAACGGTTAGCGAGTACCCGTTGCCCTCGGAGCTACTGTGGGAGTACCAGCGGGCGCCCAATCCGCGGAAGGCTTACGTCCGCTATTGGACAACACCTCGGGGACTTAATATCTTACGCGACGCACCCGCCGACCATCTGCATCACCATGGACTGATGTTTGCCATTGGAGTAAATGATATTGAATTTTGGGCAGAAGATCCCAAGAGTGGATTCCAGCGTGATGGCGGTCTTATTCGCTCAGCCACACATGTTGAGGCAAAAGCCGGGGAAGCCCCACGTCGCACTGCAACCGTGAGCCATCATCTTAACTGGCTCGGCCCTGATGGGCAGAAGCTTTTCTTGCGGGAGGTACGGGAGCTCCAGTGGGTGGACGGGAAAACTCAGGCCGATGGGCGGCCTTTCCGGATGATATTGTGGAAGTCTAGGCTTTCACCCCCAGAGAGCGCCAAGGCAGTCCGCCTTTGGGGCCGGCCTTATTTCGGATTAGGGGTGAGGTTCATCGAAGCAATGGATAAGACGGGCGAATTTATTAACGCTAACGGGCAGCGTGGTGTGGAGGGCACAAACGGATCGCGAGCACTTTGGTGTGCGTACCAGGTAACGGCCGGTAATCATCCTGTCACTGTGGCCATGCTCGACTGGCCGGGCAATCCTCGGCATCCAGCGACCTGGTTCACAATGGTCAATCCATTCGCGTATATGTCGGCGACGCTTGCGCTCCACCAGGAGCCACTAGAACTTCAAGAGGGCGAAGACCTGGTCCTCCTTTACGGGGTGGCGGTCTGGGATGAGATTGTCCCGCCCGAGCTCATCACGCGCTTCTTCGACGAAGAATTCAAGCCGGCCGCAGAGAGCCTAATGAGCGAAGCAAGGAAAAGCAACTAAGAATAGCTTTACGGTCCGCGAAAGCGGATGTTGTGCAAAGGTTGCAAAAAAAGAAGCCCAGGCGCAAGTCGCACCTGGGCCGTGTTTCAGTAGCGGTGGTTCTTGCCAACCGCCTTAACTGTGGACTTACCCCGCCCTGGGAATCCCACTAAAGCCGGTGAGGCCGGACGTGGTTATTCTTCGGTAACTTCCTTTCCGATGGCCTCGGGGTGGAAGACCAAGTGGCAATCATCGCAACTCTTGGCCAAGGCCTTGAGGACCTCCTCGGCAGCTTTTTGGTCCTTGGCCCGCGCTGCTTTGTTCAATTGGGCCGCTGCATCGCGCATCTGGATGCAATATTGGTACCACTTTTCCGCTTCGTCCGGCTTCTTGGTTTCGTCAGCGTTGTAGATACTTCCCTGCCCAATCACGGCGATAGTTGCGGCATCGCCGGCGATGGAGCTTGCCATCCGCTCAAATCGCCGCATGGAGCGTTTAATTCGGCTGTGGACGAGTGGTACCTGCTGCATTAGCGGCGGCATGGAAGCCATCTTTTTCCACGCCAGCGTGGATGGATCCCCCTGCGGTTTGGCAGCTGCCGCCTTCAGTTGTTCTAAGGCCGCCTTGGCCGACGCATAGTCCTTAGCGGCGATCAATTTTTGGGAGGCCGCCACAAGCCCTGCCGCATTCTGCTTGTATTTGTTCGGCTGATCATGCAGCCCCAGGGCCAGGGCAATCAGCACAATCGTGTTTGCGTCCTTGTAGACGCGATCGGCCACATCCTTGTAATCGGCTTCTTGCGCCAGGTCGGCATCTAGGCGTTTGAGGTAATAATCGAACTGCGCGACCAAATCCTCCGCCGGCGCAAATGTGGACACGTTCGGAGCCGGCGGGGGCGCTGCGGACATATGCCACGCTGCACCTGCGGCACACACGGTTAGCCCGATCAAAACACCCTTCCACAAAAGCCGCTGACCCATAATGCTACTCCTACACCAAGCAGAGACTCGGACACCACAGAAGCGGACCTATCGACGGCACCTCATGCGCCCAGCCGGGCCGTGAGCCGCCGACACCTTTCCGATTCGTCGCCGTTCGGCTACATCTTTCCCTAGTTTGCCAGATGCGCCTCAAGGGGTCAACTAATTTAGTAGATTAGGCAAAATAGTTGACATAGGTTGAGCTTTGATCTGGATCCACACTAAGGGGTGACACCGGGAACGATCTCACGGGGACAGAGCGGGCGACCCATAGCTAACGTGCCAGGTAACTGCCTAATCGCGCAGGCCGAAGAATTTGCCGGGCCTAAATCGCCGGCTAAACCTAACTTTTGCATAGTTGCCTCAACCGGGGTAGACCGTCGGGAATATGCAACTGAGGGCAATCGGGGCCGGGGAAACGCGGGCCGCTATCGGACGTGGTAGGGCACCTATAAGGAGATCTGCCAAAAATGGCCAAGCTCACTTATAAAGACGCCGGCGTAGATCTGGACATTTATAACCAAGCGATGGAAAGACTCCCCAGACTCCTTGCCCGGACATTCACACCGCGGGTGATACCACTTCCCGGTGGGTTTGCTGGGCTATTCCAGCTGGATTTTGATTGCCCGATTTTCGCTCGCCGCTACCGCAATCCGGTCCTTGTCGCCTGCTCCGACGGGGTGGGAACCAAGCTTAAAGTGGCAAGCATGATGGGCAGGCATAACACCGTGGGGATCGATCTGGTGGCGATGAACGTTAACGACGCCCTATGCTGCGGAGCCGAACCGCTGTTCTTCCTGGATTACGTGGCCCTTCCCAAAGACGATCCTCCCCTCTTAGAAGAGATCCTTTCGGGGATCGCCACCGGCTGCCAGATGGCCAACTGCGCTCTCATCGGCGGAGAAACTGCCATCCTTCCGGACACTTATCAACCCGGGGATTATGATCTTGCCGGCTTTTGCGTAGCCGTGGTGGATCGGGACGAGCTTATTACCGGCAAAACGATTGTGCCCGGGGATTTGCTGGTCGGACTAGCCTCTTCAGGATTGCACTCCAACGGTTATAGCCTTGCCCGGAAAGTGGTTTTTCAGCATGCGGGGTTAAAAGTCAACGACTACATCCCGTCGCTGGGGCAAACGGTTGGCGAGGTTCTGCTCCGGCCAACCACGATTTACGTCCCGGCTATTCGTAGCGTCCTTCGTTATTATCGCGTGAAGACGGTCGTCCACGGGATCGCTCATGTTACCGGGGGCGGTATTTTCGACAATCTCAGGCGGATCCTCCCCCCGCATGTAGATGCGATCGTGGAGCCCCATAGTTGGCCAGTACCACCAGTGTTTCGGTGGCTGCAATCGCTCGGCGATATCGAAGAAGCTGAGATGTTTCGCGTCTTCAACATGGGAATTGGGATGATCTTGGTGGTGAGCGCCTATTACGCCGATAGCATTCGCCATCAGATCGAAGAATTCGGAATAGAAAGCTGGATTATAGGCCGGATTGCGGCGGGTAGTGGCAAGGTCTGCTGGGCGGGAGAGCTGTCAGAGCGACGGTAGTTCTCCGCTTTCTGAACGTCGCCAACGGGAGACCTAATTACCCCCCTTTGGGCTCGAAAACTTACACAATTCTTGCCGGTCTCTCCGGTTCCCAGACCGCTCAGTTATTCGAGGCCAAGCTTACCCGGACTCACCGGGAATCGACGCAGCCAACGGATTAACTCCCGCCTGCGTTAGCCGGTCTACCCGGCAAAGAGGCCCCCGACCATTGCAGCTTTGTTGTCCGAGGACAAGCGTGTCGTTCGGCCAGCCGATGGCAGCCGTACGTCGGCTTTCACTCGGCCTGGTGCCAGTCCGCTAAGGGAAAGTCCTCGCGGCGGCTGCTTGGCCGGAAATGTAACGGGACAATCGCCGGCGATGCAGCACGATTATGCCGATTAGCTCGCGGTGGGGATCATGCCGAGCAGGAAGACCATCCCGAAAATACCCACCGTCTCCACAATTCCCATCGCGATGATAATGAACGCCAAGCCCTTGCCCTCGCCTTCGCTTAAGGCACGGATACCAGCAGCGCCAATGAGGCCTTGCATCCAGGCGGAGAGCATTTCCGCCAGCCCCGCCGCCACGCCCACGCCGAAAAGGAGTCCGGCGTCTGCCACGGAAACCTGCACGTTGTTAAAAACTCCCCGCATGTTGTTCATCACGATCATGGCATAAAGGGTCTGGCTAATAGGCATGCCCACAAGAATGATGTAAGTGAAACTCAGATTCCGCCCCGCGCGGGCTTCCTTAGCCCAGGCTCCGGCGGCGGCCTGGCCGGCATAGCCAATGCCTAAAGAACTTCCCAAAGCGGCAAGTCCCAGACAGATGACACTTGCCCCCTCCCCTAAGAACCGCCAAAAAAGATTGCCCCCGGCGGCAGGGTCGATTACCTGCCCGATAAGCGTTCCTAGTCCGATGGCACTGGCCAACCAGAAAAGGTTCGTCATCGGCAATACTCCTATGCCTTTTCTCCTTTCGTTCTACCGCGAACCTCGTTCGTTTACTTAGCCAAAGCTGCCGTTAAGTGCAGAAAAAGCCCGTTACCGCAGGGCAGATTCCTCGTCAATAACTTACGCCGCCATACCGCGCGGTACCGTTCGGCGGGCGAAGGGCCGGTACGGATAACCGGTCCATTGCATGCCCAGGTTGTTCGAAAACTCCAGCATATTCAGTCGTACCCCATGAGCAAACATCGCAATCAAACAAAGTCCTAAGTTCAGCCCATGGGCCAAGGTCAACACAATCGCTGCCAGCCAGATGTTGCCGAATTGCATGGCCATGTCGTTGAAACTGGCCCCAAGGACGCTGCTTGCCAGCCCCACCGCCATTAGCCGCACATAACTGATCACATCGGAAAACGCGGAAAGCATCGACAATGGAAAGCTGGCCAAGCCATAAAGCAGGGTCTTCAGAATGTTTCGGCTGGGATGGGCAAAAGTAATTGCCAGGAAGGCCCCCAGGCATAGCAAGTAAGGCCACGGGGTGTACCAATCAAACCGACCTTTGACCACAAAAAAGTTGACGACTCCGTACATCCCCCAGATGAAAATGCCCCAGCCGAACTTGGCTAGCGCCTCAAGATCGGGCCAATAACGCACTCCTTGCCAGAACTGAGCCAGACTAAGATGAATTGCTCCAATCGTGAAGCTCAAGCGCATCATAAAGATTCGCGATTCCTCAGCCAGCGAGACCGAAATAAGCGGTTCGTAAAACGGAAGCGCCGTTCCGAAAAATGTATTCGTAACAATTCCCCAGACGGTGGACACCGCTCCGACAATCATCAACAGATGCGTAAACGGTGCCCCCAGAGCGCGCGCGACTTTTCGGTACGCAAGGGCAGGTCCAAGCAAAAGAATGGCCCCATAACCGCCGTCGCTAATTAGCAAAGCCGTAAACAACGGTAAAGCGATCATAAACGGCACGGAGACGTCGAACTCCCGGTAGCCGGGAGTCGTCCCCAGCATCTGGAAGAGACCTTCGATCGGCCGTGCCCATCGCGGTGGCCGGATTAATGTCGGGGGATTGTCCTCGGGAGCGGGGTCAAGGATTTGATAGCCGATCGGATAAGGTACTTGTGCCAATCCCCTTTCAAGGGCGGGGACTTTTTCCGCCGGCACCCAACCTTGGAGGGCAAAGAGATCCTCGTCGCCCACGCCACCCCGAATAGCTACTGTCTCAGCCAATTGCTCCTCAAGTTCTGCCAGCTCCCGTTCCATTTCCGGGACTAGATAGGCTAACTCCGCCAACCGACGATTATCCTGACGAAGAGCCTCCTCGATCTGCTTGGCTTCCGCCCGAATCGTGGGGGCATCGCGGGCCGGCAGCGGCATCGGCTGAGCACCCTCTGGCAACCTGGGCTCTCGGTCCCGACAAACCACCGCGACTAAAGTCCTGCCACTGGGGAGGTCGCCGGCCACGTAAACGCAATCCCCCTCCACCTCCCGGACCAATCGTGGTGGCACCTCGAAAAACTGAACAGACACCCCCACTTCACCAAGCCGAGCTAAGTCCGTTAGCGCCAGTTCACCCCAAACACTAGTGACTTGCTCAAGTTGATGATAAAGGGCGGCTAATCGATTCCGACCTTCGGCGGCTCGTCGCTGAATGTCGGTCACCTCTTGGGCCGCATCTGTGGGCGGAAGCTGCGGCCGAATCCCTTCCGGCTTCAGATGTGACAGGAATTGGATGGCCTGGCGAAGCATTTCCACCCGACGGACCATCACCTCGTCAGGCACAGCCTTGCTCGGGTCAACCGGCACCAAATGAATGACACCCAGCTCGGCCAGTCGATCGAGGATCCTCTCCCGATCCGACGTCCGCCCCGCTACGTAAACTTTTTTCATCGGGACGATCATACGGCTTCCTCCCGAGCCGGCAGAGACTGTCCCTGGGCCACGTCCTCAGCCAAAGCAGCCGCCAGCTTTTTCTTTGCGATCTTGGCCCGGCCGACCGCGTCACGCATTTCGTCGCCGAGCTTGATTCGGATGCGGCGAATAGCCTCCTTTGCATGCGGGATCATGACCTTTTCGAAGAGGTTCACCCGCTGGATGATCCGCGACAATTCCTTTTGCAGCAACCGTTCCTGTTCCCGGAGAACGTCCACTAACGCCTCCCGGCGACTTTTCTCCCTTAGGTCCAAGAGCGCTTGGTCCACCCAGGGAGGCGTGGCAAACAAGCTGTATCGCACCTCCGGAAAAAGCACCTGATGTAAGACCGGAATCTCTACGCCGGCGATGTTTTTCCGCCCTAACACTAGCCGAGAGGGCTTGGCCCACCGATGGAGAGGAATAATCAGCCGGTCACCGAAAACCGTGTGATACCGCCGAATATGCGTGTCCATTTCCTCGGCTGCCTGTTCGGCCGCTCGCCTTTGCCTAACGATGTCCCGCACCGCAAGCTGCAAGCGTTGCTGTTTGAGCTTAAGCATCGGTAAGTAGCGCTGGTAGCGGGCCAGCGCATCCCGATACCGCTTCAGTTCAGGCCGAGTTAGCTTGATCTTCTTTTCCGGCACGGTGTACGTCCCGCAAAAAGCACAAACCTATGCCTCACTCCCACTTGAAGGTCTATCCCAGCTTTTCGGCGTTTAGTGGATGCCAGATCAGCTTCCACCGGCTGCGGCCACCGCTGGCTGCTTTACCTCGGTGGTCAGACGAGGCTTAGGCCAATACTTGTCGATCAAAGTACGACGGATTCCGGTCTCGGCCGGCTCAAAGCATTCCGCCAGAATCCGCCAGCATCGATCAAGCGCCTCAAAGAGCGGAATGTTGACGGCCAAGTCCATGATCCGCTGTTCGAAAAGCTCGCCGTACTTAAGAAGCTTCCGGTCCCATTCGGACATTTCAAATCCCATGTCCCTTTTTTCCCGGCTTTCACGACACAGAGCATAAAGTTGGATGCAGGCATCCATGATCGCCCGATGGTCATCACGTGTCTTCCCGTTGACACGCTGCTTCAACCGGGAAAGGGATCCAAAAGGCTCGATTCGGCCATTGCGCAGGTAGAACTGGCCCTCGGTGATATAACCAGTGTTGTCCGGCACGGGATGCGTCACGTCATCCCCCGGCATGGTTACTACCGCCAAAACGGTGAGCGAGCCAGCACCCTCTAAGTCCACAGCCTTTTCATATCGCCGAGCCAGCTGCGTGTACAAATCGCCCGGATATCCCCGGTTAGATGGGATTTGCTCCATGATGATGGAGATTTCTTTCAACGCGTCAGAAAAGGCTGTCATGTCAGTTAGCAAGCACAGAACGCGCTTGCCCTGAAGGGCAAATTGCTCGCCCACCGCTAAGCACAAATCGGGCACCATGAGACATTCGACGACAGGATCGGCGGCCGTGTGGATAAACATAATCGTCCGCCCTAAAACGCCACCCTCTTCAAAAGTGCGGCGGAACTTCAGATAGTCATCATGCCGAAGCCCCATGCCGCCCAGGATGATAATGTCGGCATCTGCCTGCAGTCCGATCCGAGCTAGGAGCTCGTTATAGGGTTCCCCAGGTACAGAGAAGATAGGCAGCTTCTGCGACTCCACCAGCGAGTTAAACACATCGATCATGGGAATGCCGGTGTGGATCATTTTGTCCGGCAGTCGACGGCGGACCGGGTTGACCGGAGGAGTACCGATGGCGATAGGCTTACCCGTCAGTTCCACTCGCCCGTCACGAGGCCGCCCCGATCCATCCAGCACCCGACCCAGGAGTGCTTCGGAAAACGGAATCTGCATTGGCCGATGGAGGAATTCGATTCGGTCCCGGTTCGACACGCCCTGGGAGCCGGCAAAGATTTGCAAACTAACCCGGGGACCATCGAGGCGGATCACTTGCGCGTAGGACACCCCGTGAGCCGTGTGGATCAAAGCAAGCTCGCCATAACCTACACCGCTTGCGCGAACAGTGACGACGTTGCCGACGATTCGCTCGATTTCGTCAAAATACTTTCTCATCGCTTTCTAGCCTCGGCCTTTTGTCGCGATGAAGTGATCAATCCGCTTTAAGTAATCCTGGAACTCCTCCGAGCGCCACGGTGCGTAGTTCCAATTGCGGAACAAATCGGTAATTTCCACCATTTTCCGTCGGGCTTCAGCCTTGTCGGCAAAGTTGAAGTCCGTGTCCACCACTTGCACCACCTTGGCAAAGACGAACTTCTGCCGTTCCGCAGGGGTCGCCGCGTCCACCGGATCGAACGCATTTTGCTGGAGGTAGCAATTGTCGACAAAGTCCGCCTTCAGCATGATCGTGAAGTCCTGGACGGAAATCCCCTCCTCCCCCACTACAGTCATCATCTGTCGCACTTCGTGCCCCTGATGCAGCAAGCGCCGAATGCGCGCTACCACCTTCGGGTCGATGATGCCATGGTATTGGCTCCAGGAATCCAGAGGGTCGATAGAGGGGAACCGCCGAGCTTCCGCCCGAGCACGCGACAACCCGTGGAATGCGCCGACGACTTTCAAGGTAGCTTGCGTCACCGGCTCCTCGAAGTTGCCTCCCGCCGGACTTACCGTTCCGCCAATTGTCAGTGATCCTTTTCGGCCGTCTTTTAGCTCGATGACACCAGCCCGCTCGTAAAAGGCTGCGATTCGGCTCTCCAAATAGGCCGGGAAGGCTTCTTCGCCTGGAATTTCTTCCAACCGGCCGGAAATTTCCCTCATCGCCTGCGCCCACCGGGAGGTCGAGTCAACAAGCAAGAGGACATCTAGGCCCATTTGTCGATAATATTCGCCCAGCGTAGCCGCCGTGTAAACCGAAGCTTCTCGAGCGGCCACCGGCATAGCCGAGGTATTGCAAATGATGATCGTCCGTTCCATGAGACTCCGGCCGGTGCGCGGGTCGATCAACTCGGGAAACTCGCGGAGGGTTTCCACTACTTCGCCGGCCCGCTCGCCGCAAGCGGCAATTATCACAATATCGATTTCGGCATGGCGGGACGTAATCTGCTGGAGCACTGTCTTGCCTGCCCCGAATGGCCCAGGGATGCAATAAGTGCCCCCTCGCAAAATGGGAAAAAGCGTGTCGATGATGCGCACTCGCGTCACCAGGGGGTCGCTTGGCAGAAGACGTCGACGGGAGATATTAAGCGGCCTTTTCACCGGCCAGCGCTGTTGCATCGTCACCGACCGTTCGACCCCGTCAGGACCAAGGAGAACAGCAATCTCCTGGTTGACAGTGTATTCTCCGGGAGGAGCGATCTTTTTTACGATGAACTGCCCCTCCCATAGGAACGGCACCATGATTTGGTGGGTGAAAATGCCTTCCGGAACAGTTCCCAGCACATCACCCGCTTCAACTGTATCGCCCGGCTTAGCAACGGGTGTGAATTGCCACGGCTGCGTTAGGGACACGGCATGGAGGTAGACCCCCGGCCGAAGGAAATACCCCACCAAATCCGCCAATTCCGGAAGCGGATTCTGAAGACCGTCGTAAATGCGTCCCAAAAGCCCAGGCGCGAGAACAGCCGACAGCATCTCATCGCGAAACTCAACATCATCGCCAACGCGAAGCCCGGCCGTCTCCTCAAAGACCTGCAGATCTACCTCTGTGCCCCGAACACGGATGACCTCGCTCATCAACCGAACGCCGTCGGAGCGGATGCAATAGCCGACGGAGTTCTGCACAACCCGGCCGGAGGTTTCCGCGGTAACCAAATTACCGAAAACCCCGATGACCTTGCCACGGACGAAGCCATCGCTTTGACGCTGCGTTTGCTCGGCCAATGTGGTTGCCATTGCACTCTTTCCTCAATTGCCGCCTATATGTCTGCCGCGTCAACCCTCCGCTGGTTTTCCTTCGCCAGAGGTCCGCCGCCACTGTTCCAAAAGCATAAGCCTCAAAGCGTAAACGAGGATCTCGTCCTCTGTAAAGCTGAACCAAGCCTCGTGAGCATCGCACCAATCCCACCGGGCGCGGATGACAACCTGCAACCCAGCTAGCGGCGTCTTAGCGACTGACCACTCCGAAATCACATTGGCGAAGTCCAAAGTGGGATCGGCCAGTTCCGGCGCCACCACGAACCCCGATTCATCTAGCTCCAGCTTCCGCGCCCGGGCCACGGCCAGCGCGTTCCGCAACGCAACCTCGAAACCCACCCATCGCCGAAGAAACTCGCAATCTTCCTCTCCCGCCAGTTGATAGACATGATGGAAATAGCTGGCCCAGAGCCTGTCCAATTCGATGGTATACGAGTGAGGACTTGCCTCCGGACTTAGGAAGCCCGGGAGGGGAGACTCTCCCTTTACTTGCTCCACGGTGAGCACAGTGGGTTCGACCTGCTTGAGTTCTCCCGCAAGGTACGCTTCGCGTTGTTCAAGGTCATCCAATAAGGCAATCGTTTCCACCAGATGTCGGGGGCGTGGTGCTCCGGACAGATGCTCTAGCAATTCCGCAAGGCCGATAGGTGGGACCGTGCCGAGAGTTCCAAGCCCCGGCAAAGCCGTAATGAAATATCGCAATCGGCCAAGCATTGATAAGAAACGTCCTGTTGACTATTTCCTTGTCAGTGAGACGTTAACTTCCGCTTTTTGGGACTCCGACTCGTTAAATCCCTAAGCACTGGCGGCCTGGGGCGGGCTTTCGGAGGTTATTGCCTTGTCAATAATCCCTTGAAGTTCGGGTGTGAGAATCTCTTTTAGGAGTTGGACTACAGAGTCGGAAGTCACCTCGACTGTCCCGGCGGAAACTTTGTACTCAAAGCCGGCTTTGTTAAGAGTCGCCACTACTTCGGGGGCAAAATCAGCCGATTTCGAGGTCCCTGCCAGTTGGTGAAATTGCACCAGTAGCCAATCGCGAAGCTTTTCCTGCGCATCTGCGGGGATTCGGATGGTCAGGGGAGCTTGCTGTCGTAAATCGGCAGCCGCATATTCCCGAACAACCTGCAAAATCAGCTGACGCAAAAACTCCGGGTCGCTAAAGGCGGCCTCCACCGCCTTGGCCAAAAGCGCCGTAAGTGCCTTATTCAAAGTGGCCCGCAAATAGCCCACCACATCCCGAGCCGCTAGCTCCAAGTCGGTCCTTGTCCTTTCGAGCGTGATTTTCCGCTGCCGCTCCGTTTCGGCCAGGATGCGTTCAGCCTCGGCCCTTGCGCTGCGGAGGATTTCCTCAGCTTCCTGCTGAGCTTGCCGCTTGATTTCCTCGGCCTCTTTCTTAGCGGCATCCACTCCCTCCGCGCGAAGCCGGCTGATAAAAGAGTCAATCGTCTGGGCCATCCTGAGCTCCTCGGTCAATCAAAAGATCAGTTAATTAGTGACAAATACCCCCGCTTCCGAGCGCTTTGCGGTCGTCTTTTGGAAAAAGACGATTATACCTGACCGCTTGCGCCCAGGAGAACGGGGGCTGAAAGAGGGGCATTAACCCTCTGACAGGTGTTTCTTACTTGTCGGCCTTCTGCCCCTCCGAGGGAGGATTTTCCCGGAAAGAGAATGTCAAGAAGTGGAGCCCGCTCTCATCGCTGATAAGTACGCTTCCCTGGGGCACTAGGTAAGGCTCCACCACAGAAAAAGGCGGCAGTCCGCGGCGGTTGATCAGGTTTCGAATTGCTCGAGCACCTCGATCCCGACCTGCAGCTTCCTCGAGGAGCTTCCGACCCTCCTCTGACTGGGCAAGCTCAAACAAAAAGCGCATGTTCTCCCGGGAGTTCTCAAAACGAACCATACCCAAGCTGAGCGGGTCAACGCGTTCGTCAATCCGGGCAGCGATCGCCTGGAATTCTTTGGTCTGGGCAAGTGTCCCCACCGTGCCTTCCCATGCGCTCACCGCAAGCTGATACACGGTTTTTTGGTTTGTGGCTAAAACCCAGCTTCCCACCACGCCAAAATAAACCTGTTCGTTTCCCCGCGGGCGCTCCATGTGGTAATATTCGAACTGACCAAAGTTTTCCGTACTCACCCGCTCGCCTAGACGCTCGACCACTCGGCGGAGCAACTCCTTGGCCTTTCCCTCGTCGCGAACTTCAAGCCCCAGGATTTGGGTCCGGCTGTCCCGCCGAGCGGGATATTGGATCACGGTAGCCAGCACGATCCGACCAGTCAGGGTGGGCACAAGCTCCGTTTCGATGTCAATGCCAATGCGGCTGGAAACCCGTTTGAGCTCCGCGGCCAAAGCGCCAGATCCACGGAACCCGTCCAATATCGTCCGCACCGCCTCCAGCACGTCAGGCAACCTCCAGTTCAAACTGAGGTACTCCGCACTGGAGTCAGGCACCCATCGTGGGGGCGAATAATCCCCAGCACCGAAGCTCAATAAGCCGAGTGCCCCACCTCGCGGTCCGGAAATCAGCAAGTGAGTCTGCGTGAACCAATCCAGCGGACCAATAGCCGCCGAGACGGCGCCCCCTAAGGCGGAAATCCCGTCCAGACCCAAAATCGGGGCCATCACCAAGGCAAATTGGATGTTGGGATTATCTTGACCGACAGAACGGAGAAGGTTGATTGGATCGACATACCAGAAAGCTAGGGGGCGCTCTTTTTGAAGTTTCTGACACTCCGCAAGCAATGAGTTAAACGAAGCCGAATCACCTAGGGAGCTAAAGGTTTCGCCGGCCCCCGAAGTACCCACCTTCGGCGCCCCTGGCGCGGAGTTTTGGCCCTTAGCGTTTTGGTGCCGCTTCAACCACGCGACTAGTAAGTTCTCCAGCACATCCTGATGACTTGCCGCAAGGAGTGTTCTTTCCAGTGTCAAGTAGTACAGCCTCTCCGTGCGGGCTGCTTCCCTTTCCAAGACCCGCACAGGGACGCCGGCTACTTGAGTAGTGCTAAGGCGGGCACCTTGTGAGGTAGCGCTCTTTTCGAGTGTTGCCAAAATTTCCTCAACGCGAGTCTTGTCTTCCGCAAAGTCGATAAGAATGGCCAACCCAGGTTGTTCCGGCCGATCAATCAGGGCCACACTGAGCTCACCCCGAAACAACAAGGCCAAATCTGGCGCCCCAACCCCGGTCCGCTTTTGAACCTGCTCTAAAGCCTGGCTTAGCCAACCATACAGTTCTTCAGCCCACGGCCCCAGGGCGGGATCCTGAAGCATGCGGCCGAGGTTTGTCTCGCGAAGTTGGGGCAAAACCCTTTGGATGTCCGGAACAGTTAGCAAAGCGACGGTGTTGGCCGGCAAAAGCTGCGGAGTTTGGGGACGAATCTGCCCAAGTGCCCATGCCGAACAAAGGCCCCAGGCCAAAACGGCCGTCAACACCACCTTGTTAAGGCGATTCTCTTTCATCCCTCAAATCTCCAAAAACTTACTCCCAAATTTCCAAAAACTTACTCCATCTGTTGCTAGCCCTGGGTCGGCCCCCTCGTGGACAGGCGACCCTCGTGGACCAATTTCGACCAGCGAACATCTCCACGAGACTAGCGCCGGCCAAGCTTGCTCGAGAAAGGCAGCCAAGCAGGCGCGGTTTGACCCGCCACCCAATTATTTCGCGGCTCGGGCAAAAATCTTCCCAGCCGGGAACGATAATTGTGCGACTTTTGAGGGATGACAAGGCCCAAAGCTGTTTAGCACGCTACCACCTGGCCCCAGTACCTCCTAAAGAGGGGGATACCCCCCAAAGGGATGGAGTCGATGCGCAAGGAGGGGGCCACCCCGGCTCGAGCGTCGTCGGTAAGGCGGGCAAATTCCCCCAGGAAGGTCTCGCGTAAATATCCAAAAAGAAAGCATCCGGAAATATCTAAAAAGAGCATGACGGAAAGGCTGGCCCAGATTTCCCGGTTTTTGGGGCATTAGGGCGCGACGACTTAGCTAGCGATAAGCCCTGGTCGAACCGCTGCATCGTTCGTTCGGAGAGAGCCCCTGAAACCTTATGAAAGCAAAAAAGCTTACCGGCAAGAGCGGACTACGGTGGCTATACTCCGTCGGCGCGAAACTCTTGCCTAAGTTACCCGGTAAGAAAATCGTGGGGAACTCGCCGTTACCCCTTTGTTACCTCCCGCCCCAATCATTTTTAAGGCATGAGGTTTGCAATCTCACCCTCCATAGGCCGGGGCAGAAATCCGGGGGCACCAGCGGGCGCCTAAACCGATTAGCCGATCTTTCGGGGAGGTACGCTGTAGCGGCAAAACACAGGGCTTTACGAAGCGATGCAAGTGATCACCAGTTTTGGTTTGCGTGCAAGGCTCTATTCACGGAGGGCAGACAGATATTTGGAAAGCCTTGGCGAGAAGTTGGAAATTAGCCACGAGCAAAGCATGATGCTTTAAAGAGATGTCCCATCCGACACTTTTCGCTCCCAAATTCAAGCTTGCCGGGTCGACGGTTGAGGCCTTGAGCTACGGGTCGGAACAGCGATGAGTGCTCGAGCATTTAAAGGGAGTTACCGCCAAAAGAACAAGGGTGGGTCAAGCCGGCAACGCCGAAAGACGGTACCCCAAGAAAAAAGGAGCGCCCTTGCGCGACAACTAACGATTCAACAACTTGAGGACCGCAGTCTCATGGCGGCCCCTGAGCTGTCGCCTATTCCTAACCAAATCTTGCATTCCGGGGCCCCGCTGTATGTGCCCTTAACCGCCATCGACCCCGATGGGGACGCACTTACCTTCTCTGCGCGAGTGGTCGAGAGTTCTCTGTCTCATCCCAATCTCAGCCAGCCGGTCCTCTCGCCAGTTATTGCACACAACAACCGCAACCTCCGCCTAAACGTCCAGGGTTACGGAGCGCTTGTGTTCGAGTTATTTGAGAATTGGGCACCACGCACTACTGGGCGGATAATCCAACTTGTCAATGAAGGCTTTTACAACGGGCTGACATTCCACCGAATTGAGCCTAACTTTGTCATTCAGGGCGGAGATCCCACAGGAACAGGAGCTGGCGGGTCTGGCGTGAGATTTGATGACGAATTCCACCCCAACCTCATGCATACAAGGGATGGGGTCCTTTCGATGGCAAAGAGTAGCGACGACACCAACGATTCGCAGTTCTTTATTACGCTTGGACCGGCCCGCCATTTGGATTTCAACCACAGCGTCTTTGGTTTTCTTGTCGAAGGCTGGGATGTACTGCAACAAATTGCCGCGGTCAATGTGGGGCAGAATAGCCGCCCTCAGACACCGGTGGTTATTCAGTCGGCCACTGTTTTTTCCGACCCCAGCCACAGGACCTTGGTGCTGGTGGCTCCTTGGGGAACTACTGGCTCGGGGGTAATCGAAGTATCTGTCACCGACTCCGAGGGGAATACTGCGACGCAAACCTTTCGCGTCACCGTCAGTCCCGATACGACAAACACCGGGCCCTATCTTAAGCCTATCGCTCCCATTTGGACCCAGGCCGGCTTGCCCGTCAACGCCATTGTGGAAGCTTATGATCGAGAAAACGATCGGCTTAAATTCACAGCCACGGCTACAACCAGCGGGATATCGGTTCGGGTTTACGACAGCGCTGCGCCCACGGTCCTGTTGACGGTAACACCCGGTCCGGGGGCTGTCGGTGTCCATAGTATACGAATAGCCGTCACCGACAATGAAAATCTCGGCGTTTACCGTCAAGATTCACAGTTGGTGCCAGTGTACATTAGACCGGGTAAACCTACCGTCAAGCTTGGGCAGGATTCGGATACCGGCGCGAATGCGTCCGACAACATCACCCGACTTAACAACTCTCAAAATGCCCGACTTAAGTTTTCCCTTACGGGTCTTGTGGCAGGGGCGGAAGTGTATGTTTTGATCGATGGCATCCAGGTGGCAGCCGGCGTTGCTACAGGGAGTTCGCTAGAATTGGAGTCAACCGGCGAATTTCCCTTTGCCGATGGTCCTCACACCCTTTCGGCTGTGCAAGTGCTCCGCAACGTGCCGGTGGCGGTGGGTAATTTTCGCGACACCGTCACTCTCTGGAGTGATGACGCCGACCCAGTGTCATTTATTGTTGACACTGTGGCTCCGCTATTTACCTCCCGTCCAAGTGGGGAAGCCGTCGAGGGGCGACTGTATCGATACCAGCCAGAGATCGTTCCGGAAGTCAACGGCCCCGTCACGTTTGAACTAGTTTCTGGGCCATCCGGCATCACTGTCGACAGAACGACAGGGGTTGTGCAGTGGATTCCCAATTTCACTCAAGCTGGGGTCCACCCGGTCATCATCCGCGCTGTGGATGTGGCGGGCAATGAATCGGAGCAAAGCTTTTCTATTTCCGTGGCCAATGCGCCCGACTTCCTCCTCGCTCAAGAATACCAACTGACCGAGTTGCAAACGTGGGAACTTGTGGTCGCAGCGGTGGCAGATTACCCTCCGGTCACGATAGAAGTTATCGGCCAACTCCCGGACGGGATGACCTTTGAACCAAGCGAACCTCGTCTCCGCTGGACCCCCTCGGAAGCCCAAGGGCCCGGAACCTATCAGATCAAGCTGCGGGCTGTGGATTCCGCGGGAATTGATCGCGAGACAACCTTGCAGCTTACTGTGGCGGAGGACAACCAGCCCCCACAACTTGCTGTTATCAACGAAGTATTTGCCCGGGAGTTTGACCTTGTTGAAATCGTGCCAGTAGCGGCGGATAACGATTTACCAACGCAGGATCTCGTCTTTGCTTTAGAGGGCCAATATCCGGCCGGTGTCATTTTTGATGACCAGACCGGGATAATAAGATGGCAGCCTGGGGAGGCGGCCGGGCCGGGAGTATATCAGCTTCGACTACGCGTGACCGATGGCTACGGAGCTTGGGACGAAAAAGAGATCTCCATTAGAGTTGACGAAGTGTATCAGCCGCCCGTGTGGGAGGAGCTTGGACCGTTCCAAGCTGTGGTGGGAGACCGACTGGTGGCCCGAGTGAGGGCAGTCGATCCAGACTGGCCGGCAGGAGAGGTGCGCTACCGGCTGCTCGAGGGTCCGCCCGGCTTGACTGTTGATTCACGCACGGGAGAAATCCATTGGAATGTCAGCCGGCAAGCTTGGCAGGCCATGGGGATGCCAAGTCGCGTGATCGCCCGCATCGAGGCTTACAAAGCGCCGGCAGGCACCGGCCCCGAGTACAAGACGGCAGCTTCGATCCAGATCGAAGTGATGGATCCCTGGTTGTTAGCCCTGGCCTCCTGGGGCCTAGCCGAAGCCGAAAGGGAAAACGTGCAAACAAACGGAGAAATACTCCAGCGACCTGAAAATTTGTACGCCTCTCACTCTGTACTGCCGGCCCCCGCACGCCTGGTTGCTAACACGGGAGGCCCTGGCACAGAGTCAGGCCGAAGTGTCTTTGCCGGACCAACGGGTTGGCTTAATCGGCCGACTGGAGCCCTTGGCGTTTCCAACGAAGTTCTCGATCTCCTACAACAGTTAGAAGAAGAGCTTTTAAATCGGGAACCGCCTGCGGAAATTCGGGAGCCTGGGATTCGCCCGGAATCTCAGGAGCGCCCCTCCGAGCGGGCAGCTGCAGTGGATATAAACTCGCGGGCAGCTGCCGAAGGGGATCCTGAAGGGCAACCGGTACCTTCTGATCCTCAGGAGATCAACACAGAACCAGGTGATTTGGCCCTCACGGATCAGGAGGAGAAAGTGCTTGGAAGCTAGCCAAGACGTACCGTGGCATCTCCTCGGCAAGGACACTGAAGCTCCCTGGTTAGAGAGGGTCGATCCGCGTACCCGCCTGCTGGGTGTCTTCTTTTTTTGCTGCGTTCTCGCTTTTCTTGGCGGCTGGTTAACCCTCGGGCTTGCCCTTGGCGGGACAATTGGCCTAGCAATCGCAGCGGACTGGCACCCCCGAAAGATTTTGCTTCAGTTACTTCGGGTGAGCGCCGCCATCTCGCCCCTCTTACTTACCTTGCCGTGGAGCACCCCGGGCGAAGTCTTTTGGTCGGCAGGTCCACTCCGCGTAACTGTGGAGGGAATGACACTTGCGGGGCAGACCTTTTTAAAGGTTAACACGCTTGTGCTCTTTACCACCGCTTGCCTGGGCGGCCTGGACCAATTTCGGTTGGGGCATGCACTTGTCGAGTTGAGAATCTCACCCAAACTTGCTCTTCTGGTGATACTTGTCAGCCGATACCTTTATCTCGTGTACGATGAATATCAACGAATGCGCCGGGTGCTAAAGGTCCGGGGATTTCGCCCAAGGCTTAATCGTCACAGCCTACGGACATTGGGACGGGTGGTGGCTTGGCTTGTGGTCAAAAGCGCCGAGCGCTCTCAGCGTATTCAGGCCGCGATGAAATGTCGTGGTTTCTCCGGAAAGTTCCCGAAACTTTTCCCCTCCCAAATTGGCCCGGAAGATCGTCTCTTTGTTTCCGGCTTGGTAGCCGTTCTTGCCCTCCTTGCCTTGTTAGGGGCATTCGCCGGCTTACCCTAGTGGCGGACGGAGCCTGGTGGTGCCACCCCGGATGTTTCTTGGCGGAGTCAACAGGTCGCCCCGCGTGGCTAGCTACCATTTGAGATTTGTCTAATACGTGTTACAACACTAAACCGAAAGTTGAACCGGTTGGACCCCGCCAGATTTGGCTAAAGTGAGGGTAACAACCGAGCGGCGGCAGAGGAGTCGCTTTCGAGCCGTAATTGTCCCCAATCACACCAGATGCAAAATCTTGCCGTCAAAAATGGCTGAAGTGGGAACCGGAAGGCACCCCTTGATCGAGCTTTGTGATGTGCACTTCGCTTATGGGCAGCAGGACGAGATTCTTTCCGGCTGCTCGCTTGCCTTATTTGAAAAGCAGAAGCTCGGCGTCACCGGGCCTATTGGAAGCGGCAAGACCACACTCCTGTGGGTTATTGTGGGCCTTCTTCGGCCGAGAAGTGGAACCATAATTGCTTTTGGCAAGGAAAGGGTTAAAGAAAGCGATTTTTACGAGGTTCGGCGCCGGGTGGGACTCCTCTTTCAGCAGGTGGACGATCAACTTTTCTGCCCCACCGTCATCGAGGAGCTTGCATTTGGGCCGCTCAATTTAGGCAAATCTCAGGAAGAAGCCTGGGCCATTGCAAATGAGGTGCTCACGGAATTAGAACTCGAAGGCTACCGCTGGCGGTGTCCCTACCACCTTTCTGCAGGAGAGAAACGCCTCATTGCGCTGGCAAGCGTTTTTACTATGAAGCCAGACGTTCTTCTTCTTGATGAACCCACCGCAGAACTTGACGAGAAAACACGTAAAAGGGTGACTCAAATCATCGCCCAACTGCCGCAGGCGATGATAATCGTCTCGCATGACGAAGATCTTCTTGACTCGGTGGCCCATGCTCGTCTGGTGCTCCAAGATGGGAAACTTTGGGACGAGGATTATTCGCGACGGGGAGGCTAAGACTTACTGGGCGGAGGTGAGGTTGATTTGGCCTAGGTCAACTGGCTTACCTCTCTCAGTGCGAAATTTGATAGTTGACTTAGCAGGATCGCTATATCGACCCTTAAGTTTATCTTCGCCGCGGAAGCTCATACTGATCGGTTCAAAGTCGGCCCAGTGAAAGGTCAAACAATACTCAGCGCCGGCCGGAACACCGTCTCCCTGCTCATAGGTCGACAGACGGAAGAAACCCTGGTCGTCCGTTATTACCGGCGGGATGAGTTTTCCGTGGTCGCCCAAAGTATGACAAATGACCTGAACCATCGCGGCCGGCTTCCCGTCGACAAGAACCTGGCCCCTCACCGGCACGATGTCCAATGAAGTCTGCTGGCATCCCGAAACAAAAAGGCCAACAAAGCACGATGGAATAACCACTCGTATGACAACCCAGAATTGCACGCGCATTGCCCCTTCCTCCGCGTTGCCGACTCAAGCCTTTCGCGCTTAAGCTACAATGGATTCCCACTGAGCTAGAAAGATCTCCATCTCCCTAGAAACGCCGCGCCGGCTTATTCAAACACCCGTCCTTGCCGGAAAGACGTTCTAAGCGATCTACGCCACTCAGTTTGTTCTAACAACAATTCTGTTTGCACCTTGCCAACGTTTTGCTTGGAAAAACGAGCACTTGCGTGCCTGAATCGGCCAAAAAGTTTGATTGCGGCACATTGAGCTAGTCGCTGTAGGTGGAGCATTTGCTATTCTAAACCCGATTGGGTTTAAATCTAGCGTGGCAAGCTGCACATAGTGCCCCCTGGCTCCAAGGCTTAATCGCGGTAAGAATTGGGCAGGGGCTCAGTCTGTGAAAAGAGTTAAGTGGGGAGGTGATATTTTCGTTTTGCTAACGAAGGCCAAGCTTGGGATCCCTAGCCTGTCGGCAACGGATAAAAATCGGTAACCCATGAATGATCGATTCACTTCCAACTTGCAACCCGAAACCCGTCACTCGGCAATCAGGTCGCAACCTGAGGGTTCTTCGACTCATGCTCAAAACATCTGCTTAGAAGTCCAGGGCATCACCTGTGCAAGTTGTGTCGCCCGGGTACAGCGAGCACTGGAGCAAGTGCCCGGTGTCCTTCGTGTAGAAGTCGACCTTCTAAGTGGCAGAGCGTTCGTGCAGGTCGGAGATCAAGCGGGGCAGCTCCAAGACAAGCTCTGCCAGGCCGTGGCTGCGGCCGGGTACAAGGCCCAGCCAATCGAACAGAAAGAGACCACGGCAATCGCGGAGTTTCTAGCTTCCGCTCGGGCTGAGAAGCGCCGCTGGCTTATCCGATCTGGAATTGCTCTTGTGGGGCTTGTGGTTGTACTGGTAATGGAGCGTGGCCTCCTTCCCCTCGGCAACGCCGCCAACATAACTCAGGCCTTGTTGGCTTTTCCGGCGATCGTGGCGGCGGCCTGGCCTTACTTCGTTAACGCTTTCCGGCGGTTGCGGGCGGCATCTGTTGACATGGACAGCCTTATCACGATGGGTACCTCGGCAGCTACGCTGGGTGGCATCATTCAGCTGCTGCAGCCCGCTTGGATTGTCGATTCTGCCACAGTGCTTGAACTCCTTGGACATCACCATTCGTATTTTGCCGAGGCGCTAGTCATCCTGGCCGTGGTGAGTCTTGGTAAGTATCTCGAGGCAGCTGCCCGCAGTCGCGCGGGGAATGCCATCATCGGCTTGTTGACTCTCGCACCTCGCAGTATAGCAGTTGTCCGCGGCCAACAAATTCAGGAGGTACATCCGCAGGATGTCCGTGTGGGCGAACAGGTCCTCGTCCGTCCAGGGGAACGGGTCGGCCTTGACGGAAAGGTCGTAGCAGGCCGAAGCGTGGTCGACGAAAGTTGGCTGACGGGTGAACCTGTTCCCAAAGAGGTTGAGCCGGGAAATTTCGTCTACGCTGGCTCGACTAATGTTGGGACCAACGTTTTGCGCATCGAGGTCAGCCGTGACGCCGGGTCAACGCTTCTTGCACAGATTGTCCAGCTCGCTCAGGAGGCTCAACGGCAAAAACCACAACTGGCTAGGACGGCCGACCGATTGATGGAATACTTAATTCCGGTGGTCGTGGCCGTGGCCGGTGTAAGCTTTGTCGTCTGGTGGGGATTTGCGGGCTTGGGGACGGCTTTGGCCACGGCCATTGCGGTGCTGGTCGTAGCCTGTCCGTGTGCCATTGGAATTGCTGCCCCAATGGCAGTGATGGTTGGGATCGGTCGCGGCACCCGAATGGGAATCGTCTACAAAAGTGGCGAGGTCATTGAACGGGCCGCCAAAGTTACGGCCGTTGTCTTGGACAAAACCGGCACGGTAACGATGGGTAAGCCCCGCGTTGTTGCCCTGGCCCCTGCCCCGGGGGTCTCCGAAGATCAGCTTCTGCAGGTGGCGGCAGCGGCCGAGAGGTTAAGCACCCATCCGTTCGCCCAGGCGATTGTCTCCGCTGCGGAAGAGCGAGGGCTTGAACTCCCCCTCGTTGAAGATCTGGAAATCCTCGAAGGACGAGGCATCCGGGCCACGTTGGACGGTAAGGCCATCTTGGTCGGCAACGAAAGACTTTTCGCTGGAACCTTTATTGACCTTGATCCACAGCGGGAGACGGTCCGCCAAATGCGTCGGGAAGGAAAAACGCCGCTTTGGGTGGCTTACGGGGGTCGGCGACTGGGAGTGATCGCCCTGGCGGATCCCATCGCACCGACTAGCGAGGCGGCAGTCACAGAAATGAAACGCTTGGGGCTGAAAGTCTACCTTGTCTCCGGTGATCAGGAACTGGCTGTTCGAACCGTGGCTCAACAAGTGGGAATTGATGAAATCCAGGCGGAAGTCTTACCAAGCAAAAAGCTCGATTTTGTGCGGGACCTTCAGCAGCAGGGCCACGTTGTTGCGATGATCGGCGACGGCATAAACGATGCGCCCGCTCTCATGGCCGCCGACGTCGGAATCGCCATTGGTGCCGGCGCCGACGTTGCCATCGAATCGGCCGATATTGTTTTGCTGCGCCCGGAGCTTCTTACTGCGGTTCATGCCCTCCGGCTTGCGAGGGCGACCTTAGCGACAATTCGGGAGAATTTGTTTTGGGCAGTTGTCTACAATGCTACTTTGATCCCGCTAGCAGCTGGGATTCTCCGGCCAATTTGGGGGATCGCGGTGCCACCGGCACTTGCCGCTGCGGCCATGGCAGCAAGTGACGTGTGCGTAGTGGGGAACAGCCTTCTCCTCCAGTGGCGAAGGGCCTGACCGTCCTTGCTCTCTACCTTCTGCACTGCGCGCCCACTTGCCCAAGGTGTTGACAAAGTTTCCTCGCTTCGACTAGGCGGTCCTGACCGAACCGACGCGAATTGCCGGATAGCTCAAGCCTACTTACCGGTAGCCGTTTCTTCGGCTTCAATACACCACACAAGCTTCTGGATGAAATAAAGGTCGGCCTTGCACCACGGAATATCGAGATAGGTTTGAAGCTTCTCCGCCGGTTCCTGAGCAATCATCGCTTTGGCGGCGAAAACCTCGTGCGCCATGGTGGGCAGGGAGAATGGGCTCTCATTACGCCATGCTAATTCCACGTTCCACGCAAGCCACCACGTGGGCCGATGGTAATCCACATACCGCTCGATAAGCCGCCTGTTGATATCCCCGGCGAATCGTCTACACAATTCTGCAACTTCCGGGGTCAAGTGGCGCCATCGGGCAAAAACTTGCCGCTGCACCGGTACTAAATGAAGGACGCCGCCCAAATGATGGGCAAATTCGAGCGCTATTCGTTCGCGCATGGCCCGCCGGGCGGTCGCCAAGCCACGGACTTCCGCCTCGCGATCTCCGATCCGCCTTGCAAGCCGACAGTACGCGATCAAACCCGCCACATAGCCGTTCCGGCAGTCTTCCTCAAGAGGATTGGGCGATTGCCCCACTAATTCCCGCAGAGTAGGCCAATGCTTTTCCACATGCGACCAGTCACCGGTGACTGTTGACCACAACCATAACGGATATAAGCGTGCCAAGGGCGTGCGGACGATATCATTCTCTACACGCCAGAGACGATCCGCAGGCACGTCATAAAGGGATCGGACTTTGCCAGCGTGCGGGTCAACAAAAGCCGCTCCCGTTGGGCCTGAAAGCGCTTGCCCAGGATCCCGCATTTGATCAACATAGCGGCGGATGCGTGCCTGAAGCTCTTTCGGGACAAACGGATAAGCCCGCGCCAAAGTGAGGAGAGTCTCCGTTGGGTCGCAGAAGATGCGGTAGCCCTCCATCGGGTGTTTTCCGGCCGGGAAAACTAGCGGCTGCCATCGATCACCCACCAGTTCCTCTACAGCCGAAGCAAGCCGTTGCCGAAGTGCGGAACTGCCGGCGCCCCCTGCCGGTACCGGTGAACTTGGTGGTGCAGTGTTCCAGATGATCCGATCAAGTTCGGCATCCGGGATTTCTGCCGCCTTTGCTGCGGCCTCTTGGTCGGGCGAAAGCCGCGTTCCCTTGGGCGAACCAAGCTCCTTTACGAATTGCCAATCTCGGGGCGACTGAAGGATGTCCCAATCCCAGGGCAAACTTCGCATCTTTTCAAGCTCAGACGGCGTGGCCCGAGGGAGGGCAGCCTGCGTCGGAGTGTTGGGGCCAGGCGTACGATCCATCCGATAGGCGATCAGTGCGCAGCTTGAATTAAGCTCGTGGCTCGGGATGTAGTAAAAGCTATCGCCGGCGACAACCACCGGCACATCAATGGATGACCCACCCCCATAGACCGCGGTGCCACGGATAAGCCATTCTTTTCCCGGCGGCAGAGGCTCATTTCGAAGTAAACATGCCCAAATCGCTGTCGCCTCCCCGGGGGCAGGCTCGTGAATGTTCGTACAAAATGGAAACTCATAACCCTTTAAAGTGTCCAAGTCCATGGCATTGACGTTGTCCTGGTGGGTATTGATAAGCACACGTCCGGCAACCACAAGCTGGCTTTGCTCATCATGTACAAGAAGGAGACTATCATGCCAACCGTAGGTCCGGCTCTGGTCCATGATTGGGGTAATCCACCCGGTCCGTGTGTCCAGATATCCCACGTTGAGAAAAGGCGAATAGTGCTCGTATCGGCTTCGTAAAAGCACTTGATATTTTATGATGACCCGGCCGTCCGGGGCGACTACGGGCGGCGCACCGGTGGCATTCATACTTTCGGCATAAACAATCGGTGCGACAAATCGTTGCCGACCGTCGGCAGGGTCGAGGACAAAAAATGTCTGGTACGCCGGCTCGGCAGCCAGGCGCTTTCGCAAGTATTCAAGCTGGCGGGGATAGGTCTCCGGCTGGGCAAGTTGACGAAAATTGAGCTCTCGAAGTCGGGCATTTTCCTCCGGCGTGTGGCGCCAACTTGCGATATCCCCGAAAATTTCCTTCACCATGTCCCAAAGAATAGGATTGATCGAATCCTGCGACATGACAGGCGCCACAGTAACCATCACCGCTCCATCGGGAGCCACAACGGGGTGGTAACCACGAAAAGTGGCACCGGGGAGTTTTTCGCTTTGCCAAAGGATTTTGCCCTCGCCAAAATCGATGGCATACACCCTCATGTCTTCGCTTGCCACGTAAACACGCCTGCGACTCGTATCCAGCGCCGGGCTGGCCAAGATGGGCCCACCCGTAGTGGCAGTCCAGCGAACGCGACCAGACTGTGCTTCAACCGCGTAGACTTTCCCATCTCGACTTCCGATAACCACTGTATTTTCATGAACAAGCGGGGCATTCCAGATGGCCGCACCCGTCGGGACTGTCCACAAGAGCCGGCCGTCTGAACAATCCACAGCGTAGATCTTACCGTCGGCAGCGCCAAAGAAAACTTTGCCTTCGGCCACAGCGCAGGAATGCAGGATGGCTCCGCCTGCTTGGAAGATCCATCGGTCCTGCCCGGTGGAGTCCTCGATGGCATACAGTTTTCCCCGAAGCGTGCCAATATATACGGCGCCGCCAGCCACTACCGGCTGCACTCCTGCCATAAGACCTTCGTCAATAAAAAGGCGATACCACTTGCGGACAAAGGGCGGACGAATTTCCACCGAAGTGGCCCCCGACCGCCCAGGGTCATGCGCAAGCATGGGCCAATCCGATGAGTCGGCATTGCATGGGAGGACTAGCCCGAGGAAAATAAGGACAACCATTCCTAACGCCCACGGGAGCATACGGCAAGCCATCGCTCTACCCTCCTTTCGCGAACAGCAGCATTACTGGGTTGTCAACGATAAAACCACATGGATCGCAGCCCTCAGAGGGTCGGCTCCTCAAGGGGACTGAGGGTCAAACCTTCGAAAGGCGGCGCCCAGTAACCTTGGACCTAAACTGCTGGACACCTTCGGGCCGGGTACGCCTCCCCACCCAAATTCTAATCTGCCCTCAAGCGTATTTGAATGCGCCAAGATGTAAACTTAAACAAGCAAAGCGAACTCACCGCGGATCCTTTCTTGTTTGCCCACAATTTGGCCCACCACCTTGGGTACGAAAAGAACATTTCAAAAACAAAAGTCGGTATGCTAGCGGCCTGATCAGCTCACCAAAGGCCGCAAAAACTCAATGCTTCGGCGGATATTTTCTTCGGTTCCATAGCACTCGATTGATATGACGCCGGACCAGCTTGTTTCGCGCAAGAACTCCAAACACCGGCGGATATTATCCGCGTTGACGCCGCCACCCACGGGTACCTCGCTACAGGCAATCCCAGTTTCCTCACCTCTCGCAGCTGCCGCCAGTTGAGGACTGACGTCCTTGATGTGCGCGTGCGTTAGATACGGCCGGAATCGCTTTAAGTACTCCACAGGGTCCAATCCGGCAATATAGGTGTTGCCGGTGTCCATGTTGAATCGCAAATACTCCGAGTCAAAATGGCGGAAAAGCCGCTCCAGGAAATCGCCGTCGGTAGTGTATGGGCCGTGGGGCTCCACGTTGATGATAATTTTGTAGTCCTCCGCCCACTCCAGGATTTGGCGATAATTGAAGCAAGTAATTTGGAAGATTTCTTCCCGGGAATACCCCTCGATTTCTACCCCACCATCAACGGTATCCACCATCGGACAGCCGATCTCAGCTGCAAACCGAATTGCCTGCTGCACGTACTGCACACCAAAGACAGCACCATCGGGGCCCATCATGGGGTAGGAGGCGTCGATCTGTGAGACCTCAAGTCCCAACTGTTCGAGATACCGCCGGAGGCGACGGGGGTTCGTCTGGAGGGACACGCTCGGCTCGTAACCCATGGCTTGAATGAAGTACTGCCCGTGGATGACAGCAAATTCGATATGCTTAAGGCCCAGACGTGCTGCCGTCTCCGCAGCCTGACGAAAACTGCCGCTCAACGTCCGCCAATTGTCGGTGTGAAGTCCTAGCTCGATCATGGACCAACCTCCCGGTTTGTAGATGAATAATCGCCTCGCGAAAATACCCGAAACACTTGGCCCCTACGAGCCAACCCTCCAGTCGCTAACAGTCGCTCGTGGCCCAATCGATGCCGTCGGCGATCGCCTCGACAATGCGCTCGATCTGCTGAAGCGAAATCGCAAGTGGCGGCATGATCACGATAACATTTCCCAACGGCCGGAGCCAGACCCCATGACGCCGTGCGACCTGGCAGACCCGGAAACCCCGCTTCTCGCCCCACGGATAGGGCTCCTTTGTGGTCTTATCTCGCACCAATTCCACGGCGGCGATCAGGCCACGCTGTCGCACATCTCCCACATGTGGATGATCACGCAAAGGGGCAAGCCGTTCCGCCAGATGCTGTACCTTTGGCGGCAGCTTGGCTAATGTTTGTTCTTCTTCAAAGATGGCTAAGGTGGCTAAGGCCGCAGCAGCTCCCAACGGGTTACCTGTGTATGTATGTCCGTGGAAAAATGTGCGCGACTCCTCATACCGTCCGAGAAACGCTTCCCAAACACGGTCTGTTGTCAACGTTGCTGCCAGCGGAAGATACCCGCCTGTTAAACCCTTCGCCAAGCACAAGAAATCCGGGCTCACGCTCTCATGTTCACAGGCGAACATTCGGCCGGTCCGGCCCATCCCGACCGCAACCTCGTCAGCAATCAGAAACACGTCGTATTTCTGGGTGAGTTCTCTAACCCCCCGAAGATACCCCGGTGGGTGAAAGATCATGCCGGCTGCCGCTTGGATCAAGGGTTCAACGACAACGGCCACAATCTCCTGATGACGCTCCCGAAGAACCTGCTCAAGAAGCCCAAGATGATACTCCGCCAACCTGTCCGCAGGCACACCCGCCGGAGTTCGGTAAGTATCGGGCGCCGGCAGCCTTATGCACGGAAAAAGCAGCGGCCGGAACATCGCATGAAAACGCTCCACGCCGCCGACACTTACAGCTCCTAGCGTATCGCCGTGATAAGCTCCTTCCAAAGCGACATACAGATTTTTCTCCGGACGTGGTGGCCGGCACTGCCTCCAATACTGAAAGGCCATCTTCAATGCCACCTCGACCGCCGTAGCACCATTGTCGGAGAAGAAAACTCGGGTGAGCCCCGAGGGAGCAATTTCCACAAGCCGCTTCGCCAGGACAATACTCGTAGGGTTCGAGCACCCCAGAGCGGTCACATGCGCCACGCGGTCCAGTTGCTCGCGGATAGCTTGATCAATCCGCGGATGCCGATGACCGTGGATGTTGCACCACAGGCTACTTACGCCGTCGATGTAACGATTGCCGTCGATATCGATAAGTTCACAGCCCTCGGCTGCCACGAAAATGAGAGGCTCGTATTCCGCCATCTGGGTGAAAGGGTGCCAATAGATCGTGCGGTCCCAGCGGATAAGCTCCTCCCGGGGAATACCGTTCCAGTCCATTGACGTCCTCCGGAAAAAAACAACCCACTAACTCAAAGAGCCGCTATCAACACCTGCCCAAAAGCTTTTTGGGTCAAATCCAACCTTGGACACCCCGTGAGAACGATCTGCTAGGTCGTCCCCCAGACGCAACTTGCACCGGCAAAGTTGCACCATATTTAAGAAAATAAAAAGGCGACCCTGCGTTTGAGCAAGGCCGCCTTGGTCACAAGCGCCCGCTAGCTCGCGTTTAATTACGAAATTTCGCTCTTAGGTTTCCTACCTGCGGAGCACCGCGAAGACGGCAAAATGGTCCGAGGGCGTTCGGCCATCACGGGCCGTTCGGTCGATACCCGCCGCAACCACTATCCAATCTTTCGAACAACCGATCCAATCGATTCGCGGTCCGGAGGTCCGATCCGCGCTGAAACCGGAAAAAGTCCCTTCGTTTGGCCCGCGTTCCGGATTGACTACTCGGTATGTGTCCACAAGGAGCGAGTCTTTCCCATTGACGTTACTAAAAAGAATTCGATAGGGTGGACTTCCTTCAGCCGCGTTAAAATCTCCCGTGACAACGAGTGAGCATCCCTGCCCCATTTCCTCAATCTTTTGCCGCAGAATTCGGGCCGATTCTTCCCGCGCGCGTTCACCACGATGGTCAAAATGCGTGTTCATCCACAGGATTGGCGGTTTTTCGGGATCCTTAAGATCTTGCAGCTTTGCCCATGTTACCATCCGCGGAAACGCAGCATCCCAACTTTTGCTGCCCGGCACCTCAGGCGTCTGACTTAGCCAGAAATGCCCCGAGTCCAGGAGCTGGAAACGCTCCTTTCGCCAATAGATGGCCATCATCTCCCCACGGTCTTTCCCATCATCACGTCCCACCCCGATTACGGCGTATTCCGGAAGCTTTTCCGCCAGATAATCCCGTTGAAAAACGAGCGTTTCTTGTGTTCCAAGCAAATCCGGATTGAACTGCCGGATTGTTTCCACCAGGAACTCTTTCCGCCGCTGCCAATGGTTTTGCCCATCTAAGGCTGTTCCGTAGCGAATGTTGTAACTCATCACCCGGACTTCCGCCCCGAGGCCGCTAGTAATAAGCAGAAGTCCGACAGCAAGTCCGGCCAGCCTAAGGTGACGAACCATCGGGCTCTCCACTCCTTACATCAACACTAACTCTCGAGGATCTCCTCGCGAATCGAAGCACCACGAAACCGCCAAAAACTATACCGACGAAAAAGGCAATCCACATACTGCCATAGCCATACCGCACCCAATAGAAGCCAAGCTTAAGATATTCACTGGCCACCGTGGCTGCCACCTCCCGCCGAGTCCACCAAGGAATGCCGTCGTACCATTCAAGCGGGGCGGCCACAAAGGTTACTCGCTTGGCCTCCCCGCCTAGCTGCTGACGCAAGATCCACCGACACCGTCGGGTGTGAAAACTGCTGGTGACCAGCGAGACTGTGCTGCTTGGGTGCCGCCGCAAAAAATCGGAAAGTATCGCCAAATCATCCCATGAGTTTGCTGTGGCCCCACCAATGGGGATGATGTCCGCGTCCCGAACGCCGCGGCGCCGCAAAATCTCAACTATCAGCTGACTTGTGGTTCGTAAAAGGCCTGCCGTTTGCGATGATCCGGCAACATTTTCCGCAACGAGGATTTTTTTCACAATCCCCCGCCGATAAAGGATTGCCGCGACCAACGGCCGGGTATTTTCCTCCCCAGGTACTACAAAAGCATATTCCGCTGGGACAGGACAACCGCTGACATCAAGCCAGTCTGCCGCTTGCCCTAGAAAGACCGTCACCGCTCCCAACAAAATGAAGAAAGCTGCAAGTTTCGCAACCCAGCGTAATACCCGGCTTTTTGTTAACGATGCGTACCTCAAGGCTGTCTAACTCGAGCTCAGTGGATCCGGTCGGCAGTTAACTTCGTTCTGGTCTTTTCTCCGCAATGATCGCATGAGCGAAAAACGTAGGCCTCTGCCCAACTTTCATAACTTTCGACCGACAATGGCAGGAATTTCTCCGGCTCCCCAAAAAGCCATGTGGCCAGTAGCTCGTTATACGCCCAAAATAAAGCCTTCCAACCGGCGCGCGTTTTCCACCAGGTGTTCTCATCATAACGCGGATCTGGCACCGGTTGGACAACTATGCCCTCGCCTCCGACCGGTGACAAAACCTTTGTCAACACAGTTTTTGCCACTCTGCTGCCAAACCGCGGTACACAGACTACCACACTTTTACCGCTTTCTGCCTTTATCGAGGCAATAGTCCTCGCTTCATCCCAAAAATCAACGTGAAACCCTGGGTACGCCTCAATGTGCAGTGAAAGATCTATCCGTTTTCTCAGTTCATTACAGGCAAGCAAGCCAGCCGGCGGCAAGACTCCCAGTTCCTCTACACGCGTTAGCGGTCGTGAGAACACAATGATCCGCTTTGCTCCGAACCGTCCCGCCAGATCCGCCACAAAATCATAGGTTTCTGGAACTCGCCGATGGCCAGCCGTCAACACAACCCAGACCGGCCGGCTGAGGTCCTGCGTTATCGCGTCTTCCCAAATGACACCTCGGGCAACCGCCACCAAGATAGGGCGTGCTCCCAGCACCGCCAAAGCAAAGACAACACACACGGCCGCAACGATGGCAAGCCTTGCCCACGGTCCGCGTTTTTCCCTAGCCGGTGCTTCTGGCATATGTCCTCAAGTCATTCGGCTGTTTCAGCCCTCGTACCGTTTAGCTCCCTGCAGGTTTGGCTTAAGCGCAAGCAAATATTCGCTAAGAAGGAACGCGAAAACCGATTCGTTCGGTAACAACCGGGACTTAGGTCCGCAGCAAGATCTCCGCAATTCTGTGCGCCGCCTTACCGTCCCAAAGTTCAGGACATTTTCCCTGTTTGTAGCGACCTTCAACAACTTCACATAATTTCTCGCGAAGTAGTTTTGGATCATTTCCCACAAGTGTACTGGTCCCTTGTTCTACGGTTATCGGGCGCTCTGTATTCCATCGTGCAGTAAGACAAGGAATCCCAAGAGCCGTCGCCTCTTCCTGCAACCCGCCGGAGTCGGTCACAATCACTTTTGCTTGCGAGGTAAGGGACAAGAACTCCAGATAGCCCAGGGGCGGAAGCAAGCGAAGGCCGCGCCCATTCGAACCGCTCGCACCCGAAATAAGCCCGAAGCTTTCAAGACGCTTTTGTGTCCGAGGGTGCACGGGAAAGACCATCGGTAGATCTTGCCCTACTTCGATGAGCACCTCCATTAGCGGACCCAAAGTCTCCGGTTTGTCGACATTACTGGGACGATGCAGGGTAACAACGCCGAACTCCTTTGGCACCAGCCCAAGCCGATCCAGTGTTTTTAGCTCCTTTGCGCGAGGCAGCAGCTGAAACAAAGTGTCAATCATTACGTTACCGACAAGGTGGATTTGGTCCTTCGGTTTACCTTCGCGCAAGAGATTGTCCACGCCTGCTGGCTCGGAGACAAAAAGAAGATCGGAGATGGCATCGGTGAGCACCCGGTTGATTTCCTCTGGCATCGTCCGATCGAAGCTTCGCAGTCCCGCTTCCACGTGGGCCACGGGGATCTGAAGCTTCGCGGCCGCCAACGCCGCTCCCAAAGTTGAGTTGACATCGCCCACAACAACGACCCGGTCCACGGGGCGGCCTTTGTCGGCAAGCTGTATAAGGACCTCTTCCAGACGCTCCATCACTCGGGCGGTTTGTTGCCCGTGGGTACCCGAACCAACTTCCAAGTGAAAATCCGGCCGGGGGATCTCT